>JAEUHM010000022.1 GCA_016795485.1 Verrucomicrobiaceae bacterium
GTCCGCGAGATCGACAACGTGGCAGCAGGTCAGGAGCGCAAAGCGGAACTCCGCATCGGCATCAGCCCCACCAACACTGTGCCCACCGCCAAACCCGACGAGTATTTCCACAAAGCCAACCAAGCGCTCAGCCTCAAGATCAAAGCCGAACATAAGGCCGGCGTGCTCCGAACACTCGAGTGCGAGATCTCCAACAACTTAAATCTGCTGGATGCCAAAAGTAGCGTCATCACGCTGCCGAATGCCTCAGAGTTTGACGACTGGCTGGAGGCTCGCTTTTCCATCATCCCTCTCGGCGGTGGCAGCTTCCGCTGTAGCTACACGCTCTTCAGTTTGGGCCTCACAGGCAGTGACACACCCACCGCCATCATGCAATCGACACCAGTGGTTCTAAGCCACAGCACCCTGGGCGCTGCCGCCAACGTCTTTGCCGGATACGCCGTCAAGTTAGACAAAAAGAACACCACGGCAGAGGGTGTCTTTGTGGATGATCATAGCGTCATCATTTCCAATGATCCAGCAGGCACGCCCGTGGCCCTCGCGGCAGATCGTGTCACCGCCGCCAGCTTCAATGCCAACTGGAGCGCTGGCGTTGGTGCTTATGCTGCCAGTTACCTCGTGCAAGTGGTGCAGGGCATGGATGACTTTATCCCTGGGAACTTCGTTGCTAATCTGAGCACCAGCAGCACCAGATTGCGCATTCCCTCACTCAGCGCGGGCATGTTGTATCGCTACCGTGTCATCGGTGTGAACTTGAATGGTCAAAGCGCGCCATCGGCGGTCATTGAAGTCACTACTTTGGCCGCAGGTCAGAATGCACCACCTACCATCGACATCATCGCTGATCCTGCTCCGCTGGCAGTCAACGCTGGAGTGCAAACAGTGAACCTTGCAGGCATCTCAGACGGTGGTGAGTTGAACCAGACGGTGAGCATCACGGCCACGTCATCCAACACCGCGCTCATTCCGCATCCAATGGTGAGCTACCTCAGCCCCAATGCCACGGGCAGTTTGAGTTTTACTCCGACCGCCGATACCGTTGGTAACTCCACCATCACCGTGACGGTCAACGACGGTGCAGGCAACAATAACCTCACGACGCGCACCTTCACCATCATCGTGGTCAGCCCGCCTGCCTTGATTGACTTCAACGATGCCAACGACCTTACCACCAAGCTCGGTCGCTACACCGAGGCAGGCACCACCGTCACCGCAGAGAACAACGCAGTGACCATGCAAGGTGCCACCGCAGGCGTGGACAAGCTCTTCGTTGGCATCCGTCCCACCGCTTATGACGCGAGCTCAGCCGGTTATCTGGTGACCTCGCTCATGGTGAACTTTGGCGATGTTTTGGACACCGCAGGCAAAGACAATGGCGAGCTGAAGCTGGGCTTCATGACCAACAACACACCCAACCTCGGCAAGCTCAATGACACGATGAACAAGACAGCTGGCAACGCGTCACTGGGCATCAAGTTCAAGGTGGAGCACAGCGTCACCGAGCCGGACAAACAGCGCATCGTGGAGGCAGAGTTGTTCTCTGGCCCCAGCGATACCAAGTCCGGCAAGCAGGGTCTTTTCAATCAAGACGCCAAGCGCTGGTACAAGGTGACGCTCTACGCCGTGCGCCTCGGCCTGTCAGGCTATGGGCTCACCTACTTTGTTCAAGACTTCGGCACGGACGGCCTCACGCCCGGTCCCGTAGTGCTCTCTGATGGCCCCTACACTTTCACCAGCGCTGCCTTTGCCACAGATACGTCCGTGTTTGCTGCCTTCACCATCAAGGGGGCCAAGGAAGGCGAACTAGCGCACAAGTTTTACTTCGACAACCACGAGGCCATCGTCAACACCACTGCACCGTTCTCACCCACCACGGAGAACCCACTGGGCGGCGACTTTGATTTTGCTGAACTTGCCTGGACGCCTTCAGCGCTCGGCCGCACACCCACCAGCTACCTCGTTGAACTCGTGCAGGGCAATGCCGACTTCGTGACGGGCAACTTCCTCAGCCAAACCGGCGCTACGGGTCAAGCCACGGGCTTCACCGTCACCGCACCTGCTCTCACTAGCACCATCGCTGGCCTGCAAGCTCTTACCACCTATCGCTATCGTGTCATGGCCGCGATTGGTAGCGATGCCAGTGCCGCCAAAAACATCGTTAGCTTCACAACGCCAGACAGCCCGTTGCTCATTGGCCCCAACGACGTGGTGGCGCGCTACGGGTTCCTCAATCGCTCGGTATTTGTTACTGGTGACGTGGGCGAGCTAGCCACACTCGTGCCAGACAACGGAGCACAGACCAGCGGCATCGTATCCCTCACCGTGGGCGAGACGCTGCATCTCAATGCCCACAGCCGCATCCGTTTCAGCCTGGGCCAAAGCAGGCACACCAAGTTGATCGTCCATGACCTAGCGCCAGTGGACCCAAGCACGGTGTTTGAAGTTCAGCTCGGCGATCTCACCCCGCAAGAAGGCGCGCAGTTTGACCTCGTGGACTGGACCACGCGAGCGATCACGGGCGATCTCGACTGGAGTGATAACCTCGCACTACCCACGCTCTCCAACGGCCTCACTTGGGACACCAGCCTTTTCACCAGCGAAGGCATTCTCCGCATCAATGGCACACCTGTGGCGCTGGCCATCAGCGATGAGCCAGACGCACTCGCTGTGCTGCCGCAAGCCAATGCAAACTTCACCGTTGCCGTCACTGGCACGGCACCGTGGCTCTTCCAGTGGATGAAAAACGGCGTAGACATCAGCGGTGAGATTCATCCCACACTGCAACTTTTCAACGTGAGTGAAGCCGACGATGCGCTCTACTCCGCGCGTGTGACCAATGGACAAACCACCGCCACCAGCACCGCTGTGCGGCTCAACGTGTACGATCCACCACACATCCTCACACCGCCTGCGGCCTTGGTATTAAACCCCACCCAAACGGCCACCTTCACGGTGAACGCCACGACCGAAGTCGGCACCATGAGCTACGAGTGGCGCTTCAATGGCATTCCCATCAGTGGCGCTCCGAACGCACCCACTTTGACCCTTGCAGGCATCACCGAAGCCAATCAAGGCAACTACTCCGTGGCCATCACCAACCCCGCAGGTACCACGGTGAGCGCTGCCGCTCCTCTGACCGTGAATGACCCCATCAGCATCCTCACGCATCCGTTGAGCAAGACCATCAGCAACGGAAACACGGCCACGTTCAGCGTCGTTGCAGGCGGCACCGCACCTTTCAGCTACCAATGGCAGCGCAACGGCGTGGACATCGCGGGCGAAACCGCTGACACGATCACCGTCACTGCCGCGCCCAACACGGTGGGCCGCTATCGCGTCAAAGTCAGCAACGTAGCCGGTTTTGTCTTCTCCAACACAGCCACACTCACCCTCGGCGGATGGTTTGTAGGCGCCTTTGAAGCCCCGCTGCCACGCAGCACAGCGCTCAATGCCAACCTCGGCGGTGTGTTGCGCCTCACCACCACAGCCGACTTCACCTACACCGGAAAAGTCACGCTTGGAGCCGTCATCTACAGCATCAAAGGCAACCTGGTCTTTAATCCCACCGATCCCATGCGCCCCACGCTCAGCGTGAACATTCCACGCAAGAACACCACCGCGCTAACACTCACGGTCGGATTCGGACCCGATGCCATGGAGAGCATCACCCTCACCGACGGCACTTCAAGTCTCGCCGCCACCGGATGGCGCAAAGTTTGGAACAAGACCGTGCTACCCACCGCCTATGCAGGCTACTACACGCTCGGCATGGACACGCCGCTGAGCCTCGTTGAGACGCGACCCGAAGGCACCAGCTATGCCAGCTTCACCGTGAACAACACCACCGGAGCACTCACTACCGCAGGCAAGCTCGCTGACGGCACCGCCTTCAGCTCCACCGCCTTCGTGGGCCCCCATGGCGAAGTCCTCGTCTTCGCCCCACTCTACAAAGCCAAAGGCAGCGTCATCGGCACCATGCAAATAGCCGCCGCAGTGCAGAACAAGGACAACACCCTCGTAGGCGAGATCGGTTGGCTAAGACCCGCCATCACCGGCAAGGTCTTCCCCGCAGGCGTCGGTCCCTTCGACCTCAGCGCCGTCGGTGCTCGCTACGATGCCCCAGCCGCCGGAAACCTCGTCATGGGCCTTCCCATCGGAGCCACCAACAACGCAGAGATTGACTTCGATACGATCACAACCCTGCCCGTCCGAGTCGATGCCAAACACAAAATCACCCCTGACGCCACCCTAAAGCCCACCAGCTTCACCGCCACCCTCAACCCAAAAACCGGCATCCTCACCGGCAGCTTCAGCCTGGCCAACCCCACCCGCAAAGTCACCTTCAGCAGCATCGTCGTCCGCGATGCCACCGGCCAAGCCGGCCGAGGCTACCTCCTGGCACCCGAAGGAGTCGCCACAAAGAGCGCCCAGGTGGTGTTTGAGGGGCTTTAGGGATCGATTGGCGGCGATTCAGAATCGGCTTTGACGTGCTTTTAATCCGTCTTGGCTTGCTAGGCTACATAACTCACCTTTGACTTGAGCCGTGCGGCTTCTATTCTCGTTCGCCATGCAAAAAGGTTCTTTCATCATCGCTCTGTCGCTTCTCACGGTTCTTACGTTTGGAGAAACCAAGACTCCTATTCCGCAATCTCCACTGGGAGTGAAGGGCGTGCTGCTTTTTTCGGACGATATGAATGGCACCGAGCACGATAAGCGGTGGCATCGGGTGGTGGATACCTTTGCGTTTGAAAACGGGGCGCTGAAGGGGACTCAGACGAGAGTGGTGGACACGCCGTCTAAGGACGGAAAGTCCGTCATCAAGGCTCACGCTGCGGTTTACGGCCTGGAAGTGCCCACAAAGGACAGCATCGTCGAAGTGAAGATGCGTTTCGATGGCTGCACGATGATGGATGTGGAGTTTGATGATCGGCAATACAAGGGCTCGCACTACGGGCATCTTTGCCGTGCGCAAGTCCGGCTGGACAAGGTGACGCTCATGGATGAGCGCGAGGGCAGTCAGAACGAAATCATCAAGGCCTTGAGGAATGATCCATCCAAGAAAGCTGAAGTGACCAAGTTGATGATGGGCAAGAGCGCCACTTTCCCCATCAAACTGGAGCAGAACAAGACTTACACCGTGACGGTGGAGACGGTAGGCGATGAAATGCGTGTGTTGATCGATGGCAATCCGGTGGGTTACCTGAAGTCGGCCGGTATCGGGCACCCGACCAAGTCAAAGATTGAACTCGGTGTGGCGGGTCAAAGTGGATGGTTCGATGACATCAAAGTCTGGAATGCTAGCTTGGCCAAGTAGCTGCTGATTCAGCTAGTTCGTGTCTTTGAGCCTGCGGTTAACGTAACTTCACGGACACAATGAACAAAACGCTCTATCCTTGGCTTGGACTGGTTGGCTGGATTATTCTTTGCTTTGCCGCACCAGCCGTCAGCGCCTCGATCCCACCGGGTTCGTGGTATGCAGGCATTAATAAGCCAACGTGGAACCCACCCGGATGGATCTTTGGCCCCGTCTGGACTTTTCTTTATGTGACGATGGCGATTGCGGCATGGCGGGTTTGGCTGAAGGGCGGATTTCGCGAACAGCGCAAGGCACTGGGTCTCTTTCTCCTGCAACTTGCGCTCAATGCCGCATGGACGCCCATCTTCTTTGGCGCGCATTGGCTTGGTGTAGCCTTTGTAGAGATCCTGCTGCTCTGGACCGCGATCCTGCTGACGCTGTTGGCGTTCCATAAAGTCGATAAGCTTGCAGCTGGTCTACTGGTGCCCTACCTCGCCTGGGTGAGCTTTGCTTCAGTGCTCAACTTCACCCTTTGGCGGCTGAACGCGTAAGGCGCGCTATTTCGACTTGCCCTTCTTCTTGGGTTTCCCAGGCGGATGAATCTCCTCGCCCCAATCGTTGCGAACTTCTCCTTCCCACTCGTCCACGAATGACACAGCGGCCCAATCTTCCCACTGCCGGATCAAATGCTGACTTAGAGCGGGGAACTTGCCGATGATGTCTGTCTGCTCCGTGCGGTCGTCATCGATATTGTACATCTCCCACGGACCCTTGAACTTCTTCACGATCTTCCATGGCCCCGTTCGCAGTGCGCGATTGCCTTCATGCATCCAAAAGATGGGGTTTACGCGATGAAGTGGCTTTCCATGGAGTGCTGGAATCAATGAAATGCCTTCCATTGGTAGAATGCGGTGGCCCTTGAACTCTGCGGGATACACCGCACCGCTTACTTCACAGGCTGTAGCCATCACATCGACCAAATGACCTGCCTGATGCTCGATTTTGCCGTTGCGCTCTTTTGGGAAACCCGAAGGCCAATGCACGATGAGGGGCGAGGAGATCCCGCCTTCGTGAGTGAAGTGTTTGTAGCGGCGGAAAGGCGTGTTGTTGAGCGTGGCCCATGTCATGCCAAGGAAGACGCTACTGTCTGGCCCACCCAATGGCTCGCCCTGAGTGATGCCACGAGGCCCAGACTCTGCATTGCCTCCGTTGTCGCTCATGAACATGATCAAGGTGTTCTCCAGCATGCCGCGCTCCTTTAGGCCAGCGACAAGCCGCCCAACACTTTGGTCGATGCAGTCAATCATCGCCGCATAGATGGCCATAAGGTGATCGTAGCGATCCTGGTCTTCGGCTGAGAGGCTTTCCCAGGCGGGAACATCTTGCGGACGAGGCGAGAGCGGCCACTCCTTCTTGAGAAGACCCATTTCCAACTGCCTTTGGTGACGTTGCTCACGCAGCTTGTCCCAGCCCACTTTGTATTTGCCGCGATACTTGGCGATCACCTCTTGCGGCGCTTTCAGAGGGAAGTGAGGAGCGCCGTGTGCTACGTATTGAAAGAAGGGCTTCCCACTCGCTTTTGCATCGTCCAGGAACTTCAGCGCCCAGTCTGTGAACATAAAAGTGGAGTACCACTCGCCCGTCCCCACTTCCATAGAATCGGCCGCCACTTTTCGCCCGTCGAGATACACCCACTTGCACGCATCCTTGCTGCGCTCCTTCGGGAAATAGAGTTCACCAAATTGAGTGGTCGCTGTGCGCTGAAAACCGCGCTCCCAGGGTGGCGTGCCGTTTTGTTGACCCAGATGCCACTTCCCAACGATCGACGTGTGATAGCCAGCAGCGCCTAGCACTTCAGCCATCGTGACGCACCGATCATGCAGTCGGCCATGAGTTCCTCGTGAGTTGGGGTTGACCATGCCATCCAAAAATCCCATCCCGGCCTGATGAGGATAAAGCCCGGTCATCAGAGAAGCTCTCGTCGTGCTGCATCGTGCGGTGTTGTAAAACTGGCTGAAGCGCACGCCGCCGGCTGCCAGAGCATCAATGTTAGGGGTTGGTATCTCTGACCCGTAGCAGCCGACATCAGAGAAACCCATGTCATCCACCAGGATGACCATGACATTGGGCCGCTCTGCTCCAAAAGCAGCGACCAGAGACAGTGCAGAGCACAGAATCAACGAACGAAACATGACTTTGGAACGAGTCGCGGACCGAAATAAATCAACCGAGACATATCCAAAGTGCTGCAATGGCCGTGAGCACAAACAGGAGCCACTCAAAAGGCTTCTGCGGGATGCGCTTCAAGATCCACCAGCCGAGAATGATCCCCAGAATGACCGCAGGAAGCAAAATCAGATTGGTGATCAATGAAGGGCTGTTGATGATGCCGAGATTGCGTGAGAACGGCACTTTGAAGAGGTTAATGAACAAAAAATAGCGGCTAAACACGCCCAGCCACTCCTTCTTCTCAAGTCGCTGAGACAACAAATAGACCGTCATCACGGGGCCAGCCGCATTCGCTAGCATGGTGACCACTCCGGCCAGCCAGCCCATGAACCAAGCGAATGCCTTGTGCTCTGTGAGCGCCAGAAAAGTGTCCTTTTTCCAGTCGAGCAACAACTTGAAGCCCAGGAGGCCGATGATGAGCCAACCGATCACCGGGCGGGCGACTTCGGCATCGATCCGATCCAGCAGCCACCATCCGATGGCAACTCCAAGCATCGCGGGTGCTGCCATGCGCCACACGGGCTTCCAGGAGCCGCCTTTGCGATTGATGAAGTAGCCCATGATGTCTGCCACGATGAGCAAAGGCAGCACCAGCCCCACACTGGGCTTAGCCCCAAAAGCCTTGGCCATCAGCACCACGGTCAGGGTGGCAGTACCGGCCAATCCCGCCTTGGAAAGGCCAATGCAAAGCGCTGCGGCAAACGCCAGGGCTACGAGGAGGCCGTCTTGCGGCAGCAGCGAGTGCTGATGCAGCCATTGGAGCCAAGTGGAGTCGAACATGCGTCAGCAGTCTACTCTTCCAGACGCTGAATCCGAGCTGGCACCTCCGCCACGGAGAAGCCTGCTTCACGCAAGGCATCCCAGACCTTGACCAGTAGCCCGAGAGCGGCCTCGGTATCTGCCTCTAGCTCCAGTTTGACGCCTGGTTCACGAATCTTCAGCGCTTTGAGTCCATCAGCGAGCTTCTCCGGCGCATACTCGGAGCCTTCGAGAAAAATCTTCTGCGCCTTGGTGATGACGATGCCCATGCGCTCATCCTGGGAGGCCGATGTTTGCCCCATGCCTTTGCTTTCGGGCAGCGCCACCTGCATGTGCGTCTTGGTTTGGCGAAATGTCGTCGTGGCGATGAAGAAAATCAGCAGGATCACCATGATGTCGATCAATGACACGATGGGAATCTGCGGAACGGCTCGCCGCTTCGTTCTGAGGTTCATTCCCATGGCTCAGCTGTTGCTAGATGGAGCCCGTTGCACCTCAAAATGCTGGTAAAACGTCTGAATCGTATCGTGCAGACGCGCTTCGAGTTTCATCGCCAGATTGTCCAACTTCCGCACAAAGAACGTGTGCGCTACGACGGAAGGGATAGCGACAAAGAGACCTGCGATCGTGCACCGAAGCGCCACGCCGATCTCTCCCGCCACTGCCGTCATGTCTGGGCCGCCGCTGGCACCGCTTCTGCCCAACTCGGAAAACATGCCCACGAGCCCAATGGTGGTGCCGAGAAGACCAAGCAGCGGTGCCACGCTCACCATCACTTCCAAGTAGGGTAGGTCGCGCTCCAGTTGATGAAGTTCCTCACGCGCTTTCTGATTCACAGCCTCCATGCACTCCTGTTTGTTAGCAAATTGGCCGCTTAGGCTCATCTGCCCCAGCTTGCCCAATACCGAGCGGTCACCATTGAGGCCGTCTTGAATGCTGCTGATGTCGCCACGTGCAGCAAACGCCGGAAGCGAGTCCAGGAGCTTGCTCACCGTCTTGGGAAGGATGGAGTTCTCACGCATCCGCAGCCAAGTCATGATGCTTACGGTCACAGCGCCCATGGAACACAGCACGATCAGCATCATGGTGACCCCGCCTGTGCGAAGAGACTCCATCAACAAATGTATGCCGCTCGTTTGCTGAGCTACCTGTGCCATCAAGGGTCCTAGCGCTATCTCCATGTAGTTGTCGTCTCTGCTTATTGAATCAAAATGTCGTATTCCACTCTCAACCGCTCTCCATCAAGGGCTGGAAGCAGTTCTTTGGGTATCGGCGGAATGTCCGCTTTCAAGATCGCCTCGAGCGTCAAGTCCTCCACGGCAGCGTTTCCGGACTTCTCCACAAACTGAAGATCCTCCGGCTTGCCTTCCTTGTTCACAAAGAAGGCCACCCGCCAATAGCCAGGCGTGGTGCTCGCATTGTTGCTCGCTTTGAACAACGTGTGCCATTGCCGCTCTACGGATGACGTGACTTGCCGCATGAAACGACCAATCGGTGTCGCCTCGGCATTCACGGAATCCGTTCCTTTGTTGGTGATCGTGCCCTTTACCTCTCCATTCATCGTGGGCACGCCCCCAGCGGGCTCCGCTTTGGGCGGCGACACAGCAGGATCGACTGCGCGCTTCACTTGGAGGTCTAGCGTCTCCTTGATGGCGGGCACACCTTTGTCCAGGTCCTCAATCATCTGAGCGACTGGCTTCGGCTTGGGCTTGGTGAGCGGATTGGACTCGGTTTCTGGGAGTGCCATCGCCAACTTAGGCTGGGTGCGGAGATGCTCGGTCTGCTTGGGGCCGCCCACCAAGGTCGGCATGTTCTCGGTGGCACCTGGGAATGGCGCGCGGCTCGCAGAAGCGGTGGTGTTACGGTCAGAGACGAAGTCGGTCCGTGCGGGCTTGGCGCCTGAGTCTGCGAGTCCGTCCGTGCGGATGAACTTCTGCATGTCACGCAGCATTGGCTTCACGGTCGGCGGCAAAGTGATCTGCTCTGGAAAGATCATAGAGACGTTCGGCTCCTCTTTGACCGTCACGGGCTTGGGCGAGTGCATGGCAGCCCACAAGGCGCGAGCTGTCTGATCTAGACCCATGAGCCAAGCGAGAATGAACAACAGCGCGGAGTGGATGATCACCGAACCGGCAATCGCCACCTGCATGTTGTGTTTTTCTTCAGCCTCCGTCATTGGGGGTCGCAACATGCCAGCCAGAGGCAGGGCGGGCAATGGGCAATTGATCCTCTAGCAGCCCTCAGAGCTTCCAGTCCGCTCTAATAGTGCGCGAAAGCATCGCGCTCGCCTCTTTGTCGTCAGCGATTGATTCCGTTTTCGGATCCCACTTCACGCTGCGGCCCACTTTGAGCGCAATGTTGCCCAAGTGAGCGATGGTCGCACTGCGGTGGCCGATCTCTGGCGGGCAAATCGGGTCCTTGTTGCTGAGAATGGCGTCGATCAGGTTCCCAGAGTGAGATTTGCTGACCTCGAGACGCACCTCGTCATCACGGATCACCTCACGCAGCAACTCGGGTGGATTGCTGATGAGGTTGTTGCGATTCACGAACAGCGTGCGCCCATTCTCGCCCTCAAAAAGCAGACCGGTCTTGTTCGCTTTGTCATCGGTGACTGTGGCCGTGACACCGTTGGCATAGCGAACGCCAAACGAGAAATACTCGGGTGTCTGGTAAAACGAACCAGCCTCTGGCCACGTGCCCTTGGGGTCAAAGACCTCCACGGGACCGTCTCCATCCATTCCGAGAGCCCATTGCATGATGTCCAGGTGGTGCGCGCCGAAATCCGTCACATTCCCGCCGCCGTGAGCCCAGAGCCAACGCCAGTTGCTGTGCAATCGCGCGGGGCAATACGGCAGTTCCTCACACGGTCCTAACCATAGGTTGTAGTTCAGTCCAGCAGGCGGTGGCGTGGGTGCCGTCTCTGCCCCGTGGCGATTGTTGTCCCGGTTGCGACTGGCCAAGCCGATGGTGATGTGTTTGATCTTCCCCAGCCGACCGTTGCGCACGAACTCACACGCCATGCGGAACCGAATGTCACTGCGTTGTTGCGTGCCGACTTGGAAGCGTACTCCGGCTTTCTTTACCTCATCACAGAGCTGTCTGCCCTCCTCCACACAGAAGGACACTGGCTTCTCGCAATACACATGCTTTCCGGCCCGCACCGCACGGATGCTGAGCGGCACGTGCCAGTGATCCGGTGTGGCGATCAAAACCGCATCCACATCTTTGCGCTCCAGCACCTCGCGGAAGTCCTCATGAACGGCGCAAACGCTGCCGCTGCCAGATTTGGAAGCTTTCTCGCCGTAATGCTTGTCCACAAGGCGACGAGCGGGCTCGCGACCAAAGTTTTGTTTGAAAGCGCGATTGTAGCGGTCGCTATCCTTCTCCACATCGCAAACCGCCACCACCTGCACGCGCTCATCTTGCAGGAAAGCCTTCATGTCCGTCGTGCCCTGGCTCCCCGTGCCAATGACGGCAAGATTGATGCGCGCCGAAGGAGCCGTCCGTGCGGACGAAAACGGAGCCCCAACCGCAAACGCTCCAAGAACCTGCTGAAGATGTTGACGACGAGTGGTCATGACACCTCAACGAGGGCCAAACCAGGGACTTGCAGCGCATGAGTGCCAGCAGATGACGGGCTTCGGGCCAAGCTGATAGCTTGACAAAGTAACAAGTTCTAAGAGGCTAATCGCATGAAACGCCCAACCGTGATCATTACAGATCCAAAAAAAATGGCAGAGATTGTATCGAGGCAGCCTCGCGTATCTCGGGATCGAGCGATTCAATCTATTTTGGCCCAGAACGGAATAAGCTCATCCCCGCAGCCCGTGAGGCCGAGCTAAAGCTGCTTCAAGAGGAATCTATTGGTGTCGGGCTGGTCGAGCTTCCACCCAACTTCACCGGGGGGGAACATGTGGTTTGGATTGATGATCCTCCTACCCACGTGATCAAACACACGCTCCGAGGGTTGTATGGAAGGGTAATGGACGAGGTGATGTTGCTCGATCCACGGACGTTTTTGGTCAGGCCAAAACTCACGTTACGTGGGGCTTTGCCGTCGGAATACTTGAGGCGTTGGGCGATTATGGCTGACGTGTTCGGGGTCCCTACCAACTATTTGGGCAACGTGGCAAATCCAAGTGGTGAACCACAAATGGTGGTAGTCCAACCCTATGTCGACCAAGCGGATAGTGATCCTGCTTTGATCGAGGATATTGCAGTCTACTTGTCTGCTAATGGATTCGAAAAAGTAGATCCATCAATGGTCGCGCTGCCAGAAGTGGCAGATGTCACTTGGTATCGCCAGAGTGACGGCATTTTGCTCTCGGACGCTCACGCTAGGAACTTCCGAAAGGAAACCACCACCGGAGCACTGGTGCCGGTAGACTTGGTCTTGAACCTCGTGCCACCTGGAACTTCCAAGTTGCTCCCGCCTGCAACGAGCCCCTGGCAGTGGCTAGAAAAGTGAAATCGCGCTCAATATATGGGCAGCTGACGGCACCGTATGGACGCTGGCCTAAGCCTCCAACCCAGCTACAGCTAGTTTGGTCTCTTCGTTGACGATGCGGCCGGCGAGGTCGGCTTTGGTCATGGATTTGATTTCGTCACGAAACTTGCGGACGAAGCTTTGGGTGGGCCAACTGGCGGCTTCTCCGAAGGCGCAGATGGTTTTGCCTTCGATCTGGTTGGCCACCTGCTCTAGCATGTCCACGTCGTCAGGGCTGGCGTTGCCTGCGATGATCCGGTCGCTGATTTTGGCCATCCAGGGGCTTCCTTCACGGCAGGGCGTGCACTGGCCGCAGGACTCGTGCTGGTAAAACTTGTTCAGGTTGTTGATGACCCAAGCCATGCTGCGGCTATCGTCCATGATCATGACCCCACCGGAGCCGGCCATGGAACCGCAGGCAGCCATGGTGTCGAAATCCATCGGGATGTCCCAAATGGTGAGCTCGCGGCCATCTTTGAGTTTGTAGGTCTCGTCTGCCTTCAGCACTTTGGCAGAGGAACCGCCAGGGATGATGGCTTTCAGCGTGCGGCCGGGCTTGAGGCCGCCGCAGAGGTCATTGATGACCTCACCCATGGTCACTTTGCCCACTTGGACCTCATAGTAGCCGGGCTTCTGCACATCGCCACTGACGCAAAGGATGCGCGTGCCAGTGTTATTGGGGGTGCCGAGCTTGGCGTATTCCGCTCCGCCCATTTGAAGGATGTGCTTCACGTGGCAGAGGGACTCCACGTTGTTCACGATGGTGGGTGACATGTAGAGGCCCAGGGCGGCTGGGAAGTAAGGTGGCTTGATGCGCGGATAGGGGCGCTTGCCTTCCAGAGACTCGATCAATCCCGTCTCTTCTCCGCAAATGTAGGCTCCGGCACCGCGGTGCACATAGATTTCCAGGTCGAAGTCGCTGCCAAAGATCGCTTTGCCCAGGAAACCTTTGTTCTTGGCCTCAGCGATCGCCTTTTCAACGATCGTTGCCGCGTGTGGGAACTCCTCGCGGATGTAAATGTAGGCGAGATTGGCTTTCACGGCGAACGCCGAGATGATCATGCCCTCGATGAGTTGATGAGGGTCCTGGTGCAGGATGTAGCGGTCTTTGAAGGTGCCGGGCTCGGATTCGTCCGCATTGCAGATGAGATAGACTGGCTTGGTGTTGGTGGGTGGGATGAAGCCCCACTTCACGCCGGTGGGGAAGCCCGCACCACCGCGTCCGCGTAGACCGCTGGCCTTGACCTCATTGATAATGTCCTGGCGCTCCATTTTGAGTGCCTTCTTGGCCATCTCGTAGCCTCCATCGTTGAGATAGGTGTCAATGGATGCGTCCCAGCCCGCACGATCCACATTACGGAAGATCATGCGGTGCTCGCGTGGATGCGGCTGCTTTCCGGGAAGGTATTCGACGGGGTTTGAGGCCATGGGCTGACTATCCAATCAGCCAGCAGAGCGGCAAGGCGCTTTTGTGAAAAATTTCACAAAGTCCATCCTCACCGTGGCTCCCGGAGGTGGCCGAGAGCAAAAGATTCAAAAAATGTTGGTTACAGCTGTGGGCTGGTCTGGTAAAACCGCAACACCTCCCGCCAATGTATTGTCTTAAGCCTCAATGAGTTACAGAAAGTTTGGATGCTGGCTGCTGGCTGCGGCGAGCTTGATGGCGGTGATGGGAGCGACCGGCGGTGAGCCGGAGGACGCTGCTGCGGTTGCTACCCTTGGGAGTCAGCCATTTTTGGCTCCAGATCGTGTGCACTCGATTCTCACGGACTCGCTCAGGCTCTCCGTCATGGTCGCGGCAGTTTTGGCGCTCTTCTTCACCTATTCACGGGTGTGGCAGAACATGCGGCGGCGGGATTGAGCGTTCGGGCACAAGCTCCGCTCGTTGAATCGCCTTGCGCTCTGCCGGGAGGCTGGTAACGCCTTCCGCCTCAGGCTATGATTGCATTCAAAGAGTGGGCAAATGTTTGTGAGGCGCTTATCACGGGCCAAAGCGCGGTGATTTTGCGCAAGGGCGGCATTCACGAGGGTCGCGGTGGTTTTGAGTTCAAGCACCCGGAGTTCGCTCTTTTTCCCACTTGGTTTCACACCCAGGGCTCGCGTTTGAAGTGGACACCTCCAGAGCCAGAGCGCTTCCAGTTCCCGCCGGAAGACGAGCGTCAGACGGTGGACATCGACGGCCATGCTCGTCTGGTGAAGGTCTGGAAAGTCACAGACTGGGCCAAAGTAGAAGCCCTGGCCCCCTTGCATGTCTGGGATGAGCAGATCGTCAAAGAGCGCTTTGTCTACGATGACGAAAGCTGCCTGCACGTGGCCCTAGTCCGCGCCTACAAGCTCCCCGCGCGTTGGACCTTCCCCTACGAGCGCGGTTACGGCGGTTGTCGGTCATGGGTCACTGTGCCAGAGCCACCTGCGGGAGCGCAGGAAGGCAGTACGGTGGCCATGAATGACGCCGCCTTTGATGACCTAAGCTTCCAGATCTCGCGCCTACTCGACTAACCCCGTCCCCGTGGCCCGCCCGCTCCATCAGCTCGTAGCTACCAACTCAGAAGTGATGCGCCCCACCTTTGTGGAGGTGGACCTCGGCCGCATTTCCGCCAATCTGGCCGCCATCCGCAGTCATGTGTCGCCATCCACCAAGGTGATGGCCATTGTCAAAGCAAACGCTTACGGCCACGGCATCGTCGAGGTGGCTAGGCTCATGGAAAAACAGCGCGCCGATATGTTAGGCGTTGCTTTCTTGGAAGAAGCCGTGCTTTTGCGCGAGCATGGCATCACCGCACCCATTCTTGTGTTCGGCGGCATCGCCCAGAAGCAGATCCCGCTCATATTGAAGCTCGGACTCTCTGCCACAGCCCCATCCGTGGACAAGTTGCGGCTCATCGATGAAGCCGCAGGTGCGCTCGGCATTCGTGCCCGCGTTCATTTGAAGATCGATACCGGCATGGAGCGCATCGGCGTCCATTATTACTCCGCCGACAAGTTGTTAGAAGCCAGCCTCTCCTGCCGCCATTGCGATGTGGAGGGCATCTACTCCCACTTTGCTAATGCAGATGCGGCAGATTTAACTCATGCCCGGCTCCAACAGCAGCGCTTCATGGAAGTGCTGGAGTTCTACACCAAACGTAGCCTGCCACCGCCCTGCCGACACCTTGCCAACAGTGCCGGCGTGCTCGCACTGCCAGAGAGCCACCTAGACATGGTGCGCCCTGGCATCATGCTCTACGGCGTCTATCCCAGCCCCGAGACGCCGAAGACCGTGCCAGTCCATCCCGCGCTCTCCTGGCGCTCCCACGTGGCTTATTTCAAAGTAGTGCAGGCGGGCAGCCCCGTCAGCTACGGTTCCACTTGGGCTCCAGAGCAGCAGACCCGTGTCGTCACCGTCCCCCTCGGTTATGGCGATGGCTACTTCCGCGCACTGTCGGGGAAAGCCCAAATGCTCATCCGCGGCCACCGCTATCCCATCGTCGGGCGGGTGTGCATGGACCAGACCATGCTGGATCTCGGCACTGGCACCGCTTACAACGGCGATCCCGTCACCATCATCGGCTCAGACGAAAAAGAGGCGATCTCTGCTGACGAAATCGCCTCCTGGGCAGGCACCATCCCCTACGAGGTGCTGACCAACATCAACACCCGTGTGCCGCGGGTTTATCTCGGCGCTTAAAGCCGCCCCATTTACTTCTTCTCCGAAGGAGTGCCCTTATTCAGAGCAGCGATCAGCGCATCCGTAAGGTCAGGCACGCCGTCCACATACATAAAGATAGGCACAGTGCCGATGCTGATGCCGGACTTGTCCATCACAGCATTGTAGCCACCCTCTTTGCCGATTTTCTCCACCACCTTGGTCATCTCCTCCAGAATCTGGGTCCGCACTTGAGACTCTTCCTCACGCAACTGCCCAGCACGGCGCTGCTCAAACTCCTTGATCTCCGTCTCCATGGACTGGAGGTCTTTCACCTTGGACTGTAGCTCCGCACCGGCCTTGGCGCGCTCCGACTGCGACAAAATCGGGTCCTGTGTCTTCTTTTGCAGCGCCTTGAGGCCATCCGCCATCTTCTTGAACTCCTCAATCTTCGTCGTGCGCTCACCGCTGAACTTCTCAGCATTCACTTTGATCTTCGACGCCAGCTCCTGGCCCTTCGAGTACTCATTGAGAGCCCTCTTCATATCTACCACCGCCAGCTTCAGTTCAGCAGCAGAGGCGAGGGAGGTTAAACAGAGAGCAACGGTGGCAAAGAGGGCTTGGAGTTTCATGCGAGCGCGGATAGTGGCGGACAATGGACGAGAATCAAGGTCCGTTCTACGCCCAAAATCCGAGTTTCCCCCACCGGCAGAGACAAAAATCACGAAAATGCCCTTCCAAACGCATTTTTTGCTACTGCGAAAATCCGCAATGACCTTCCAGAGGCTTTTTTGCCCTGTGCGGAAATCGCAATGGCCTTCCAAAGGCTTTTTTGCCATGTGCGGAAATCGCAATGGCCTTCCAAAGGTTTTTTTGCCATGTGCGAAAATCCGCAATGACCTTCCAGAGGCTTTTTTGCCCTGTGCGAAAATCCGCAATGACCTTCCAGAGGCTTTTTTGCCCTGTGCGAAAATCCGCAATGGCCTTCCAGAGGCTTTTTTGCCCTGTGCGAAAATCCGCAATGGCCTTCCAGAGGCTTTTTTGGCCCCTGCGAAAATCCACAAGCCCGTCCCAACCGTTCCCCAAGGCTCTCAAAAATGAGAAACGGTGGCATTTAGTGCTGCCGACGAGAGGATTGGAAGAGGGGCTCGCTCCGGGCGGGCTGTCCAGACTTTGCCATTCTCGTCAGTCTTCCAAAACGTCATGGGGCGGCACTTGCTTTGTCTGCCGTAGGGAAATCCGCCGCCAGAGCCGCCGTGCGGTCCACCTTACCCGTTGCCGCCCATTCCACACTCCGCTCTAGGAGTTCCTGGAAGCCGAGGCACTGCATGGAGTAGTCGGCATGGCCCATGACGTTGTGCACCACGCGGCCTTTTTGGTAATCAATGACCATCACCATCGGCTCAGCTTGGTTCGTTTGCTCGGAGATGGCTGTGGCTAGCACTTGGAGGTTCTCCGCTGGGCCGCGCAAGGAGTTATAAAGCTCGTCCTTGGCATGCATCCAGACTTTTGGCAGCCCCTTCATGAGCGGATGCTCCGGCTGGATGGTGGTGACCTGAAACTCGTGCTGCGGGCCGTGCGACCCACCTTTGCCTGGGGAAGTATCGCGCATCAGCTTGCCGTCCACCACGTAGAGGCGGGGGCCGTTCTTCTCGGTGCGTCCACCCCAACCGCCTACACCGATCATGCGATTGTATTCCAGCCAATCGGTAAAGGCATTGTCTGCGGCATGAACGCAAACAAAGCCGCCACCACCTGCCACAAACGCTTCAAATGACTTCCGCACATCTTCAGGCCAAGCTTCCCCATTGTAGTTGGAGATAACAACCTGATGCGCGCTGAAGTTTGGCTTCCAAGTCTTCCAGCGCTCAGGCAGAGCGGCTTTCTCCTCAGGCTTAGCCTTCTTCGCTTCTGGCGGTGCGGTGGAGACAGAGACTTCAAAGTGACCGGCAGCTTCCAGAGCGCTTTTCATCACGGGTGTGGTCGCCTGCCAGTTGTGGTTGTTCTGTCCGTCAATGATCAGGACCTTGATTTTGTCTGCCGCAGAAGCTGCGGTGGTGAGGGCTAGGGCAAAAAGGAAAGCGCGCATGGATGGAGTGGCGTTGTGGTTTGAAGTGGTTGATTCGGCCGAACTGGGCTACGGGATACTATGCTCACTTCTGACAGTCGACACCGAGATTTTCCCACCCTAGAAGGCATCGCCTACCTCAACACCGCTGCGGAGAGCGTGCCACCCGTCTGCGTCTCACAAGCCGTGGCAGACTACATGCACCACAAGCGCCTCGGCATGCGCGGCAGAGACCACCACTTCCCACGCGTGGAGCGCTGCCGTGAAGTCGCTGCACGTTTCATGGGACTCACGCCTGCGGAAGTATCCTTCTGCTCATGCAGCTCAGAGGCCTACAACCTCCTGGCCACCGCGCTTGATCTTCAATCTGGCGATGAAGTCGTCATCTCGGACCTGGACTTCCCCGCAGGCGCCACTCCGTGGCTGACCGCTCGTCAAAAACCCACCGTGCGGCTGTGGAAGTCGCACACGGGCAATCTGGAGTTGGAACATCTCCTCCCCCTGCTCAATGAGCGCACAAGATTGGTGCAACTCTCCCTTGTTAGCTTCTACAACGGCTATCGCCTGCCGTGGAACGAGGTGGCCGCACTCGTACGTCAGCACGCACCAAGCGCCGTGCTCTCAGCCGATCTCACCCAGGCCTTTGGCCGTGTGGACGTCAGCGGCCTGGATGCAGACGCCTTCATCTCCAGCACGCATAAGTGGACCCTCGGCATCCACGGAGGCGGCATCGTCGGCATACCGCAGAAAGCCGCTGCCAAACTCACCACCACCGCCGGCGGCTGGTATCACCTGGGCAACGCCTTTGATGCCGACCGCTTTGAGCGAGCCGCCGTGAAGCCGGGAGCCGCCAGCTTTTCCGTGGGCATGCCCTCCTTTGCCGCCCTGTATGCGCTAGACGCATCTCTGCGTTACTTGGAAGCCGTGGGAGTCTCTGCCATCGAGAAACAAATCAATCCCCTCGTCGAGCAGGCATACGAAGGCATCAAGAAGCTAGGCCACCAGCCCATGTGCGCCCTGGATCAGAAAACCCGCCCCACCGGCATCATCGCTTTCCAGAGCGAGCACAGCGCCCAACTCCACGCCGCCCTAGAAGCCGCCGACATCCACGTCATGCACCACGCCGGCCGCATCCGCATAGCCCTCCACGGCTACAACACCGCCGAAGACGTCGAGCGACTGCTCGGGACACTCGCCCCTCACTCATAGCCACCCCGCGCGCTCTTGTTCCGAAATCACCAGTAAAGGGGCCACTCTTGGACCTTGTGGCCGTTGCGCGGGGCAGGAATGCCCCGGTTACTGACGGCTGGGCTCAAAGGCCGAGTAGGTCACGAAGCGCGGCTTTGACGGCGGTCATTTGTTCCGTGGTCAGCGTTCCGAGGCGGCGGGTGAGCTTGCGTTCGTCGAAACTGGCTAGTCCTTGCACGTTGACGGCTGATTCTTTGGGCAGCCAGCGCGGTTTGCCGAGGTATACCTCGCCTCGCTCATGTCGAATCTGTGAGGTCAGCGGTGCCACGATCACCAAGGCTCGCGCGTTCCGCGGCTCGTCTGGAGCAAGCACCAGCACTGGGCGGCTTTTCTCGACCATGCCGAGTTCGGCAAACCACACTTCGCCAACGGCAGGACTAGTACGCGCCATAGGCTCGGGTCCATTCGTCGGCCTGCTCCTCGGGAGAGAGCATTGGCTTTGGCTGCAATGATAACGAAAAAGGCAATGCTTTATGAATCGCGATCTGGGCAAGCATGAGATTAAAGGCATCCTCCGCGCTGAGACCCAGCTTGTGCAAGACAGCGTTGGCCTTGTTCAGCCGGGCGTTTGGCACGGTGGCTTTAAAAACGGTGTTTGCTTTCGACATAAGAAAGGATGCCTCTAAGAGCGGTCTTGGTCAATAGGTGTCACTCCGGGTTGGTTGCTTGGCAGCTCTGAGCCCACGCGATGATCACTGCCCTGCCATGGGCTCAAAGAGGCGGAGGGTGTGGCCGGAGGGGGTGGTGATGCTTTTGGGGACGGGGAGGCTGACGAAGCGGGAGTTGGTGTCTTTACCAGAAACTTGTTTCCAGCCGGAGAAGGTGATTTGGAAGCTGTCGTTCCAGTCAAAGGCTACGTTGCGCTGAGGAACGCCGTTCACGACGGGTACGCCGGCGTAGATGTTGTGGTCGATGATGAAGAAGGCACCGTTCTTGAGGTACTTCATGATGAAGAAAGGTGCGAGACCGCTGTCGTTGGTGGAGGCGACCATAACGTTTCCGGAGATGGTGGTGGAGTTGACGAGGTTGCCGATTCTGACTTGTCCTGCTCCGGCTCTGGCGGTGTCGTTCTGGGTGAGGGTATTGCCAGTAACCAGGATGTTCTCTACCCCTCCATTCCCCGTCCAACCGCCGCCGAGGAAGACGCCGCCGACGTGGCAACGGTGGACGCGATTGCTGATGACCTGACAGTTGGATGCGAACTTGCCGAAGTGCTCGGAAGCGACCTCGATGCCGATGTTGCAGTCTTCGACATCGTTTTCGACGATCTCGACGTTTCTGCCGCCATCGACGTAGATGCCACCGGCGGCTCGTGTGGCGGTGCGGGAGGCTTCGTCTGGGAAGCTGCCGGCAAAGTTGCCGCCGTAAGCGGGGTTGGTGGAGGAGTCGATGCGGAAGACGCGGTTCCAACGGCAAACGCCGTGGCGGGCACGGTCTTCAGAGACGTTGGGCACTTCATCTCCCACGTAGGTGCTTTCGTGGCCAATGAAGTCGATGCCGATGTTGTTGCAGTCGTGGATGACGTTGTTGGTGACTCGAAAGTCGGTGACGTTGCCATTGAGGGTCAGTGCTTCCGATGCGCCGAGGCGGAGGTCGTGAAGGTGGCAGGAGTCGATGATGATGCGGGAGATGGGGATGGCGGATCTGCCCATGACGATAATGCCGTGGGCATTGCCGGTGAGGTCGTATTTGACCGGGAAGTTGGTCCAGATGCCGTGGATCTGGCATTGGGAGAGGGTGATGTCTGAGCAGGTGTTGCCCGCGGTGGCATTGACGTAGATGCCAGTGGGGATCTGGAGCCTTTGTTGGGCATTGGTGCCGGCGGTCTTGAAGTTACGGAACACCATGCGGTGGACCTTGATGAACTGTGAGTTCTCAATCCTGAGGATGCCTTCTTTGCGATCTGTCTGGGGTACTTCCCAGCCGGTGAGGTCTAGGATGGCTGGTGGATCTCCTTCGTGGGTCTGAAGGGTGATGGGTAACTCTGCGGTGCCAATTTTACCAACAAAGGCGACACGCTCGGCATAGGGCGCTCCGTCTCCACGGACGTGGATGGTATCGCCTGCTTGTATGGCGTTGATAGCGCGGGCGATGTTCCGAAACGGGGAGGAGAGGCTCAGGCCATCATTGGCGTCTGAGCCAGTGGTGGAAACGAAGTAGTCAGCGGCGATGAGGCGGCTTGCTGCCACCAAACTGATGAGGCATGCAAGCTTGCCCGGAAATGCTGTTGTAGAACTATGTGGCATGAACCGGCACTGAATCCGGCCCTTTGACATCGAAGATGATCTCAGGGTTCAAACGTTTCGTCATGCCCGTGATACGATGCCGGAGCGTCAGCGGGACATTTTTCTAACCGTTGCCTTGCCGCGCAAAACCTTGAGCCACGCCTCGAATGCGTCACGAGACGATTCATTCTCGATCATCCGCTCGACTTCAGGACGGACTTTCTCGATCGGGGGTGCGGCTCCAAGCTTCTTCGCTTCCAAGTAAATGATGATGTAGGCGGCGTCCAAGGCGACGACCTGACTGAGACCACCGTCTGCGAGCTCGAAAGCTTTGTCAGCGATGGTTTTGTCCATGAGCTTGCGCTCCATCCAGTCCCAAGCGCCGCCATTCTCGGCGCGGCTGTCCTGTGAGTAGGTCTTGGCAGTGGTGGCAAAGTCTGCACCGCCAGCGATTTTGGTGCGGAGCTCTTCGGCGAGCTGCTTTTGGGTCTCGGGAGTGCTGCCTGCTTCACCCGTGAACTTGGGGATGGTGATGGTGCTGATTTTGAGCATGTCCTTCTCGCGCCAGCGGTCGATGTTCTTCTTGTAATAGGCTTCCACTTCTTTGGGCGTGGGTGGCAGACGGCGCTGAGCCTTCTGAGCGCGCATGACCTGAACGATGATCATTTTCTCACGAAGCTCGCGGAACTTTTTCATCGTCATGCCGCTCTTGGCCAGCTCGGTGACGAAGGCATTGCGGTCGCCCTTGAACTGCTCGCGGATGAGGTTGTCGATGTCGTCATCGACATATTGGCTTTTGATGGTGCCGCCGATCTTTTTGAACTCTTCAAGGATGAGCTCTCGGTCGATGAGGTTGTCGAGTGCGTTGCTTTCAAGCTCGCGGAGTTCTTGCTGAAGGCGAACGGGCTCGTTAGCGAGCTGCATCATCATGATCTGACGCTGAGCCGTGATGGTATCCTCAAGCTCGGACCAAGTGATGACCTTCCCATTGACGACTGCGGCGAGTCCGTTGGAGCGGGTAGCGCCCTGGACGGAGGCAGCAAGAAGAACAAATGTCATCGACACAAAGAGGGCGCGTGCAAGGCTCATAAGCAGAAATATCGGGTGGAGGGAAGAGGGATCACCGAACGCGAATAGTGGCACCCAGAGACAGGGTGTCAAACGTGGAAAGGAGCTATGAGCCTATGAAAGAGGGGCTGAAAACTAGCCAATCTCCCAGCCTTTGCGGTATTTGCGCTTCACAAGGGCGTTCGCTGCTTCGTTGTTCGGAATCTTAAGTGCGGGGGAATCCCATTGGAGGGTCTCACCAGGGAAGACACTGGCAAGACAGCCCAAGAGAACGGCCTCGGTCATTGGGCCTGCGAAATCAAAGTTGGCCGTCGGCTTGGTACTACCACCTTTGAGGCAGCAGTCGATGAAGTCAAAGTAGTGATTGCGCTTCTCCAGAGTGGGGTAGACCACCGTTTTGAACTTCTCCGCAGGGTAGATGCGCGGAGTGCCGCCATGGGGGTGATGGATAATGCCATCGGTGCCGACATAGATGCTGCCTTGGTCGATCTTGGGCGGGTTGCCCGTGAGGGGCTTGAGTTGATCAACAATTGACTGCGGTGGCTTGTTGTCACCATCATACCAGGTCACTTTGACGTCTCCGTCGGTATATTGGGTGCCTTTGAAGGTGTATTCCACTTGTCCATTGATGGCCCAGTTCGTTTCATTGGCCGGAGCCAAGCCGGTGCTCTTCACTGAAATCGGGGCGGCGATGTCCAAAGCATGGAACCAGCCGCTGAACATGTGACAGCCCATGTCCCCGAGCGTTCCGGTACCGAAATCACGACGTTTCCGCCAGTTAGAGGGATGATAGTACCCTTTAAAATAGGGACGCGGCTCGGCCGGGCCCAACCAGAGGTCCCAGTCGAAACCTTGGGGCACAGGTTCTGCCTGGGTTGGCACGGGGTCCATGTCTCCCCACTTCTTATTGGAGAATGTGTGGACTTCTTTGATCTTTCCGATCACGCCCATGTGGACCAACTCGACTGCATAGCGCTCTGAGAAGTCTGAGGAGACTTGGATGCCCATTTGGGTCATGACGTTTTTCTCCCTGGCCTTGAGCATTAGCTGGCGGCACTCCCACAGGTTCTGCGCCAGCGGCTTCTGCCCGTAGACATGCTTGCCCAACTCTAGCGCCTTGAGCCCGATTGGTCCGTGCATGTGGTCTGGGGTGGAGACGTTGACTGAGTCAATATTAGCTGCCTCTTTTTCCAATAGTTCACGCCAATCTTGGTAGCACCTCACATTTGGGAACTTCTGCTTCAGTTTCGCAAAGTTCCGCGTGTCCACGTCTGCCACAGCTACAAGTTCCCACATGGGGTGATTGGACATCGCATTATAATCACTTGCAGACATCCCGGATGCACCAAACGCAGCATGACGGAGTTTTCCGTTGGGAGAGGCGGCGCGCATTCCTGAGGTGACGAAGGGGAAGGCGACTGCGGTGCGGATGAAGTGGCGACGATTCATGGTGGTTGTGGAAATGGGAAGCTTACTAACGCTATCAAACCGGGCGCTCTTCCGTTCGTTGGTGGATTGGACCATTGCTACCGGGTGGGTAGTTGATCCAACCCAAGAAATGAACGCACCCGTGTCGTTGCTGGCTAGCGTAATGGTTATGGAAACCAGTTTCGATAGAATGGCTGTGACCAATTGAGCACAGAGATTTCAATCGTTGGACTCGCCCACGGGCAGTCGGGCAATCGGTATTTATTTAACCATTGTTTATTATTATATATTTATGAGTTTCTTGCGGTGAACCCTGTCTATCGTTATTCACATGGAAGTTCATGTGGTTAGGGCTTTATGAACTTTTTTCGTATGATATTGAAATTTGTATTGCGTTTTTGACACTTTTCGCAAATGTATGTATTATTCCAGATACACCACGACTCTAGCCAAGACAATTTGTATAGAAATTGTGGTTTATCGGGAATCCTTCCCGACTGCAAACCGATTTCGGTCCGAAACTTCCAAAACACGCTAGAAACTCTCAACCATGGCTGACTCCAACCAACCAGAACTTATGACCGTCAAGGAGACGGCGGAATACCTTCGTATCCCGCTCCCCACGGTCTATTACCTCGTCCAGCGTGGTCAACTTCCGGCTGTTCAGATCGGTGGACGCTGGAGAATCAAGCGCAGTTTGCTTGATCGTGACGTGCTCCGCAAAGAAGAAGAGTCAGGTCAACCTACCGTCATGGTGTGCGATGATGACCCGGCCCTCCAGGCTCTTTTCAAGCAGTTCCTCAAAAAGGCTGGCTTCGGACGTCTAGTCGTTGGTTCGGGTGCTGAAGCTATCAGTGTGGCGAAGAAGCAGAAGTTTGACTTCGTCTTCCTTGATTTGAAGCTTCCAGACATCCCGGGTGATGAAGTTTATACTCAACTCAAAGAAATCTACCCAGACCTCCCTATCGTGGTCATCACTGGCTATCCTGACAGCGAAATCCTCAGCCGTATCTTGTCGCACGGTCCCGTGACCGTGATCAAGAAGCCGATTGAGTATGAGCAACTCAACCTCGCAGTGAAGCAGCTCGGTCACAAAGGCGCCGAGGCTTAAGCCGCTAGAGGCCCTCGTTTTCTAGAAAGCCGCAGCCGGAATGCCGGTTGCGGCTTTTTCGTTTAGCGCCTTGCACTTTCTCAATCCGCCCGCACTTTCCCCGCCCTTGTTTTTCTAACCATGATTCCTAACATCTACCGCTCGCTCGACTGCAACTCCATCCGCCCAGACCATGTTGGGCAGAACGTGACGCTCGCGGGCTGGGTAAACTCCACGCGTGACCACGGAGGAGTCATTTTCATTGATCTCCGTGACCGGGAAGGCATGACCCAGGCGGTATTCCGTCCCGAAGAAAACAAAGAAGTCGCTGAGGCCTCTCATGATCTGCGGGCAGAGGACGTGATTCAGATCGTAGGACGTGTCGAAAAACGTCTCACAGGCACAGAGAACGATAAGCTTGCCACTGGCACCGTGGAAGTGGTCGTTACCGAGCTCAAAGTGCTCAACAAGTCCGACGTGTTGCCGTTCCACTTGGATCGCGAGCTCTCTAACGAGGATTTGCGGATGAAATACCGCTATCTCGACCTTCGGCGGGAGCGAATGAACAAAAACATTCGCACACGCCACAAGATCACCAATGCAGCTCGCAACTACTTGGATGCAGAGGGCTTCATTGAGGTCGAGACGCCCATTTTGTCGAACCCAACGCCTGAAGGAGCGCGGGATTTCCTCGTTCCTGCACGTCTACATGGCGGGCACTTCTACGCTTTGCCCCAGGCACCCCAGCAGTACAAGCAGTTGCTCATGGTTGCGGGATTGGAGAGGTATTTCCAGATCGCACGGTGCTTCCGTGACGAGGATCTGCGCGCTGACCGTCAGCCTGAGTTTACGCAGATCGACATTGAGGCGTCTTTCATTCAGCAGGACAACATCATTGCCCTGGTTGAAGGACTGTTGGCCTCAATGTTCAAGGCAGGTCGTGGAATCGACATCCCGACACCGTTCCCACGCATGACCTATGCGGAGGCAATGGACCGCTTTGGTTCAGACAAGCCTGACACGCGTTTTGGCATGGAGATCAACGATCTTGCGGATGTGTTCGCCAACACCGAGTTCAAGATTTTCAAGAACGTGCTCGAGAAAGGTGAAGTCGTGCGAGCTATCAACTGCAAGGGATTTGCTGGCATCACCACTGGCCAGATGAACCGCCTCAACGACCTCGCTCACGAAGCCGGAATGCCCGCAGCCGTGAAGCAACTCGCCTTCATCAAACTCGAAGGCGGTGAGTACAAGAGCCCGCTGTGGAAAGTCTTCTCTGACGCCGAGAAAGAGGCCGTCATCAAGAAGCTGGACCTCGCAGAAGGAGACATCGTCTTCTTCGTGGCTGGCCCCAAAGACATGGTTAGCAATGTTCTCGGCCGTGTTCGTCTTGAGGTCGCCAACATGATGGAGATCACCAAGGACTCCACCGCGCTGAACTTCCTTTGGGTGGTCGATTTCCCTCTGCTTGCATATAGTCCCGAAGATCAGAGCTGGGTGGCGGTGCACCACCCATTTACCCGTCCAAATGCCGCTGATGTGGCCAAGCTTGAGGCTGGTGACTATGCAAATGTCCGCGCTGAGGCTTACGACGTGGTGCTGAATGGCTATGAACTGGGTGGTGGTTCGATTCGAATCCACGAAAGCGACCTACAGGCCAAAATGTTCGGCGTTCTAGGCGTGACTCCTGAAGAGCAGGAGATCAAGTTCAGTCACATTCTTCAAGCCTTCAAATTTGGTGCCCCGCCTCACGGAGGATTGGCCCTGGGTCTAGACCGCATTGCCATGCTCATCAGCGGTGAAGAAAGCATCCGCGAGGTCATCGCCTTCCCGAAAAACAACAAGGCAGCCGATCTCATGACGGACAGCCCTACTAAGGTCGACTTCAAGCAACTCCGTGAGCTCTACATTCAGAGCACCTGGAAAGAGAAGAAGAAGGATGACGCAGCACCGGAAGCCAACGCCTGATCGCCGTTCAGTCGATTGACCACGGCAGTCTCGACGGCTATTATTTAGTTGGATGAGCGCCGCCCTCAAATTGCAGGAGCCTGAACTTGTCTCGTGGGAGGTCTACGAGACAAAGGAGAAGTTATCTGATGTGCGCCATGAGTTTGTGAATGGGCAGGTGTTCGCCATGGCTGGCGGCAGTTGGAATCACAATCGAATCGCGGGCGACATCTTTAACTCTCTCTCGAATCAACTCCGCGGTAAGCCGTGCGAGGCTTTTATGTCGGATCTCAAGCTCAGGATTGACCTGAATCATGAGCAGTTCGGCTACTACCCAGATGTGATGGTCGTGTGTGACAAGCAAGATCAACACCAAACGCACGTGACCAATCCAGTGGTCGTTTTTGAAGTGCTCTCGCAGTCTACAGCACGCATCGACCGCAGGGAAAAGCTTCTAGCCTATCAAGGTGTGCCTGGACTTGCCGTGTATGTGCTTGTGGAGCAGTCTTTCCCCATGATCACGGTCCATCGGCGGTCGAATCAATGGCAGGCCGAGATCATCAAGGGTCTTGACGGCGTACTGACTCTACCCGAGATCGGTTCGACTCTCACTCTCGCAGCCATCTACGAGCGCGTGGACTGGGAGAATGTGGAGAGAGAGACTGTTTGACGGTCGCGCCTAATAGTCGCGAGACAGCAGGTAGTCTGCTAATTGCCGCAGCCGCTCTCCTTGTGTGCCAAAGATCGAAGTCGCTTCGTGCGCTTCCTGGGTGAGGCGTTTGGCTTCGGCCCGAGAGGCATCCAGCCCCAGCAGGGCAGGGTAGGTGGATTTCTCAGATGCAAGGTCTTTGCCAGCACTTTTGCCTAGCTTCTCGCTCGTCTGGGTGACGTCCAGAATGTCGTCGATGATTTGAAACGCAAGTCCTGTGGCCATGCCGAATGCGTGGATAGCGGCGAGTTGCTCCTCATTGGCCCTGGCACTCATTGCGCCGAGTTTGAGGCTGGTTGTTAGCAATGCTGCCGTTTTGCTCTCATGAATGTAGCGCAAATCTTCGAGCGGAACCTTTTTCCCCTCTCCTTCGAGATCAGCGACTTGGCCACCGACCAGATGCAGACTGCCAGCGGTGCGTGCCAACTCGGCCACCAGTGCTGAAGTGTCGTATTTGGCAGCAAGTTCAAACGCCAATGCCTGAAGTGCGTCCCCAGCGAGCACCGCAATGCCCTCGCCATACACCTTGTGGCAGGTCGGCACGCCACGGCGAAAATCGTCGTCATCCATAGACGGCAGATCGTCATGGATGAGTGAGTAAGTGTGCATGCACTCCACCGCACACGCTGCCGCCATGGCAGTATCGACCCTTCCACCGCAAGCTTCTGCTGCGGCAAGGCAAAGCACAGGCCGCAGACGTTTGCCGCCCGCAAAGACGCTGTGCCGCATGGCCTTGTGGAGTGTTGCGGGGCGTGTTTCAGCTGATGGGATGAAACGATCGAGCGCTGCATCCACAAGGGCACAACGCTCAACAAGGTAGTCCTTGAGCGAAAGACTCATTACAGGCATTCGGCGATCTGCACGGCATTGAGAGCCGCACCTTTGAGCAACTGATCTCCGACGACCCAGAACGCTAGGCCGTTGTCCATCGCGCAATCCATTCGCAGACGACCAACAGCACAGTTGTCTTTGCCAGCGATCTCAAGCGGCAATGGATAGAGCTTGTTGGCTGGATCGTCGATGACGTCCAACCCAGGCGCTTTCTCCAGCACGGCGCGTGCTGCTTCCACACTGATGGGTTTCTCAAACTCAGCGCTGATCGCAACGCTGTGTGCACGGAAGACGGGTACGCGCACACATGTTACGGAGGCCCTAAACCCGGGGTGGTGCATGATTTTGCGTCCTTCATTCTCCATTTTCATCTCTTCCTTGGTGTAACCCGTATCCAGGAAGGAATCGACGTGGGGAAGAACGTTGAAAGCGATCTGCCAGGGATAAACCTGCGGCTTGGAATCCAGCTTGGCGGCATCCCAGGCACGATCTTGCTTTGCCCACTCGCGGCTTTGGCGCGCTAGCTCCTCAATGGCTTGAGCTCCGGTACCAGAGACGGCCTGGTAGCTGGAGGCGAACACGCGGGTGACGCCAAAAGCCTTGTGAAGTGGATAGAGAGCCATCAATGAGATGGCGGTCGTGCAGTTGGGGTTGGCGATGATGCCTTGATGCTTTTTGACGTCCTCGGCATTCACCTCTGGCACGACTAGTGGGCAACTGTCATCCATCCGGAAAGCGGAGGAGTTGTCCACCACGACTGCCCCGGCACTCACTGCAGCGGGAGCGAAGTCTCGCGAGATGCCGCCGCCCGCGCTGAACAGAGCAACGTCCACTCCTTTGAAGCTGTCCTTGGTCAGCTCTTCAATCACGACATCCTCGCCCTTGAACTTGAGCTTTTTGCCGGCGCTACGTGCTGAGGCGAGCAGTTTCAGGCTGCCCACGGGGTAGTTACGCTCTTCCAGGCAACGGATCATCTCCGCGCCGACGGCACCAGTGGCACCGACAATGGCAACTTGCTTCAATTGACTCATGGTTTGTGATCGGATGGTTTAAGGGGGCGTGGAGTCTACTGGACTGAAGCCCAGATGCAATAAACGCTTTGTCCTTCAGGCTAGGAAAAAACGACCGGCCCGGCAGCCTCTTCCGCTAGAGCGCGGAGCCGCTGCTCTGCTTGAATGACCAGCGTTGCAGCTTCCTCGGCTTCGTGAGGTGTATTGTAGCGGCAGAATGAGAATCTTAGTGTACTCGCTGCATCGTCAGCGCTCACGCCCATCGCTTGAAGCACGTGAGAAGGGTGAACGTTGGCCGTATGGCAGGCGGATCCGGCCGAACAGGCCAAGCCTAACTTGTCTAGAAGGATCAGCATCTCCGCTGCCACAAGACCAGGAAAACAAATGCTGCTCGTTCCTGGAAGTCGTGGGGCACCCTTTCCATGCACGTAAGCACAGGGGCAGTGTGACACCAGATTTTGCTCAAAAGCATCGCGCATTTCACCCACTTCGGGTTTGGACAATGCCAACTCAGCTGCCCTTCCCAAAGCCACGATGCCGGCCACATTCTCCGTGCCGCTTCGTTTGCCAGACTCCTGCCCTCCGCCCAGCATCCAGGGGTCAAAGCGGACTCGGGGGCTCACGTAGAGAGCCCCCACGCCTTTTGGTGCGTGAAACTTGTGCCCGCTCAGCGCTAGGAAATCGACAGGGGTCTTCTGCACATCCACCGAGACTTTGCCCACAGCCTGAACGGCATCAGTGAGCATCATAGCGCCATGATCGTGAGCCAGTTGCGTGACCTTGTCGATGGAAGCAAGCACCCCCGTTTCGTTGTTAGCCCACATCACAGAAACCAATGCTGTTGGGGTTGATTTCAGGGCCGCCACGAGTTGCTCAAGGTCTGGCAAACCGTCGGCGTCTACTTGCAGGAAGGTCACCTTTCCGCCACGAGTTGCCCAGCGTCTCGCTGGTTCGATGACGGCGCTATGCTCGGTGGCAGAGATGATCAGATGCCGCCGATCTGGACAAGTTTGCCACGCTGACTCAATGGCTGCGTTCAACGACTCCGTACCACAACTGGTGAACACAAGGGATTCAGGCCTTGAGTTGATCAGAGCAGCGACCTGTGCCCTTGCGACTTCGATCGCGGTTTTGACCTCGCGAGCCGCACTGTAGCTGGATGACGGATTGTGAAAGCTCTGCCGCAAAAACGGCAGCATGGCATCCAGAACCTCAGGAGCTACCGCACTGGTGGCGTTGGAGTCCAGGTAGATCATGGCGGCTTGCGCCTTCAGCGGGTGAGGGGTCACCGAGTGACCACAAACTCACCCTCAGGGGCGAAAAAACCTTCCACGTCCTGCTCAGGGATGCCGCCATCACGAATGCTGGCCAAACGGCGCTGACTCCCACGACGAGTGCTGGGCCGGTTGGCCGCTCTTTGCACGATATCGACCACCGCGGGGCCAGCTACCACTACGCCTGCTGCAAGGAGCGTCAGAGCGGTGATGTTGGCCGAGCGTCGTTCCATTCCTCTTCCAAAAAGAATGCCCAAGGCACAGCCGATAGCCGCAGGAGCGATCGTAGCCGCATAGCCCGTGTAGTTGGTGTAGGGATGAATGGGGGGTTCAGTTGGCATGACGGCCAAACGATACTCCATACCGCCCGCATCAAAAGTGGAAACTGTGCCGGAAGGTGCTTTCATCCGCCGCCATGTCCGCCACACCCAAATCCCGCTATGCCGTCATTCTTGCCGGAGGTAGCGGTCAACGTTTCTGGCCTGTCAGCCGGGACGCCCTTCCCAAGCAGCTTCTGAAGCTCTTTGGCGAGAACACGTTGCTCGAACTCACGCTCGAACGCCTCAAAGGCATCGTACCCCGAGAGAACACCCTCATTCTGACCAACCACCAGCAGGAAAAAACGGTTCGTGAACTTGCTAAACAGCTTCCTGCCGAGAACATCATCGCAGAACCCGCTAAGCGTGATACAGGACCTGCCATTGCGCTCGGGATCGGCTGGGTGGCCGCACGCGATCCCCATGCCACCATGATGGTGCTGCCCTCAGATCACCTCATTCAGGATACCGCAGCGTTTCAAACGGTCCTCCGTGCCTCGTGTGAAGCAGCAGAGAAGCACGAAGCCCTTGTCACCATCGGCATCAAGCCAACTTGGCCTTGCCCAAGCTATGGCTACGTGGAGCGCGCCGCTCTCGCGGGCCAACCCGAAGGCGTTCCTGTTTATGAAGTATCCCGATTCCGTGAAAAGCCCGACTCGAAGCTCGCGGAGCACTTTCTGGCCCAAGGTAATTTCACTTGGAATGCAGGGATGTTCATCTGGAGCCTGCCAACGGTGCTCGAACAGCTCAAACTTCATGCCCCTGAGTTAGCCACGTTCGTGGGACAACTCAGTGAAAGCGCTGATTTGAAGGAAACAGTGGCTACTCACTTTCCTCATCTGCCAAAGCTCTCCATCGACTATGCCTTGATGGAGAAAGCCGCTCGTGTGCTCAATGCAGAAGCCACTTTTGACTGGGATGACGTGGGGAACTGGACCTCCGTGGCCAAATATCTGTCCCAAGATGCCGATGGCAATCAGCACAATTGCACGCTCTCCCAGCATGGCGCCAAGGACAACATCATCTTCAGCCAGACGCCACAGCACATCGCTCTGCTAGGCGTGGAGAACTTGCTCGTAGTCGCAGCGGGAGACGCGATCTTGGTCGCCTCTAAAGATCAGGCAGAAGCGATCAAAAAACTGGCCGATCAACTCCCGGGAGAACTGAAATAGCGACTGAAGTAGAAAACCCAGTCCTGAGAGCGAGACGTCGGGTACTACCGTTGCATCAGCACTGTCTGGCGGAGTCCTGGACTGCGGCAGCCTGCTGCCGCTTGTGCAAGGCAGCCCTGCTGCCGGTAACGTCTCTAAGGCCTGCCACGACGACCCGCTACCGCAAGGGCGAAGCCTTGGTGCTGCGATGGATGTCCACCGGCCTACCCGCCAGCAAGGCTGGCTCAGACGAGCGGCAGCAGGCTGCCGCAGTCCGGGTGGCTTCACCACTCCGATGACATCTCCATTTGGTGCCAAAGCAACCGTATGGAGAGAGGTGCCCTCACTACGGGTTTCGGAATTGGCTCTAGAATCACCTCAAAAAGTATCGCACTTCTGCGCCGACCTCTCCTAGTCGTGGTCTGAGTAATACCATCCTTCCGCTTCAGATCGCTCGTAATCCCTGAGGTACCTGGACCTCTCGCCTTCTATCTCCTTAGCTAGCAACTCGGCGCATTCCCGCGCCTCAGCGGCAAAGTCGTCATCCAGTTCACAGGAGGAAGACCAGCTCTTCGACATCGGGCTACGCCAGTCCCATGAAGCAAGGTGATTATTGCGATGCCCCAAAGTTGGTTGGCTATGTCGATGGTATCGCTGCCTTGCAGCTGAAGATAGCCCACAGATGTTCTCCAGTTGGTTGGACGTCGGTAATTTCGCGATTGGCAATGGCAGCAGCTCTTGCTGACACGATGTCAGAGTATTCGGCTACCGTGCCAAACCACAGTTTCAAGGCACCGCCATCCCCAGCGGCCCCCGTCCCACAACGCAAAGTCCCCCGCCAGACCCGCGCCATCCCAAAGCCCAGCCTCTGCGGGAGCCACCCATTGCACCCAGCAAAAGCGCTCCCCGCCACGGCCACCTCCGCGCTTGAACCTCTCCTATCCCTCTGAAAATAGCGCTTGAGCATTCTAAGACTACTGAGCCCTTAGACAATGAGTAATCGAGCGCGTCTCATAAGGACACAATGACAAGACAGGAAGCGGAATGCAAAATACTAATCAGCCTGTCACCTCAAACTTTTCCCATTTTGTGAATTGTCTAGTCGTCCACTTTGATGAACCACACCCCTTGGTATTTTTCGGGACGATGTCGCCTCAAGTAGTCCAGCACATACTTCCCAAAGAGAGGTGCCTTGCGAGGCATTGGTCTGGAGACAACACTAGTATCGGTAATGCTTTCGTATGTGCCAGACAAAGGCAAATACTTCAGTTGTGAAGATCCAATGACCGCATTGGCTGCATATAGCGTTGACGAATGAATTACCTTCTTATCCTCCCCTAGAATGGCTATTGTGCATACAACTCCTGCCAAATACTCTGTTCCCGGCTTGGGGGGAAGGTCAAGTTGTGTGGCTTGCACAAACGCTTGTATTTCTCGTTGACTTCGGACTGGTGGTGCAACTGCCACTAGCTCACCGCTTTCACCCCACTCGTCTTTGTAAGCAAGAAAGGCTATTTCGGCAATTTTGGATGCATCCAGATCAATGAAATCAAATTGCGTGTGTGGGTCATTCGTTCGGCGGCTGCAGCAGGCCAGAGAAAGTAGGCATAATAACATCAACAGGATGAAGCTACAGCCGCTAGCGATAAAATGCCTTACTTGGTGCATGGTATCTTTTCATGTTTAGCGCAGATACTAGCCCCGTGATGTTCAGTGACCAGCTTATTTACCGGCTCGGAGCACTTCACTCTTAAAGTCACCTCCTTGCAGCAGCCTTCCTTGCACTGATTCTGTTAGATGTGCTTTTTCATCTCCTCCCAATTATTCTCGATGATTGGCATAACGTCCTTCGGCGCTGTTAGTTGATGCGGAGGGAGTTTGCTCATCGGCAGGGCGCGGTCCGAACCCTCACTGGGGCCACTTCTCTCGCACGATCTTCTTCAGATCGTTTGGCTTGGTGCGGGTTGGCACGTTGGCGTAGAGGAAGGCGATCAACTTGCGATCGATCTCCGTCAGCTCTGGGGAGGGCTTCCCGCCTTTGGTGAGAGCCGCTTGATCCAAATCCCCTCTGCGACCAGGGAATCCAAGCACATTTAGCAACACTTGTAGCAAGGCTGGCTTTAGCGCCTCACCTTTGAAGTGATCCGTGCTGATCATTACGACGGCGTCCGTCGCATAGCCTTCTTCATCGAACCACACGGTGAAGGAGTGGCCATCCTGAAGAGAAGTGGTCGGGAGTTTCTTTTCCCTGTTAATCTCGCTCACCTTCTTGCCAAGCTCCCTGCTGGTGCCGATGTGCAGCGCGAGTGGGCACGAGCCGTCCGGCGCGCGCAAACCGGCCGTTTGGCAGAGATCACCGAAAATGGCTGAAGCCTCCGTCTTGTGCGTCTCGTCGGAGGACTCCACGGACAGCGCGGGTGTTATCTTCCAAATGTAGGTCAGGCGTGAGATGTCACCACTGCCCAGACCATATACCACGGACTCCCAAACACTTTCGATCTGTTTAACGCTGAGTGGCTTGGATCCCTTGCTTGGGTCCGTGGGTGCCGCCGCGGGGGCTGGAACGGCAGGTGCCTGCCAAGCCTGGATGAATTGTTGGTCCTCGGTCGAAAACTTCGAGATTGGCAAACTGAACTGTTCGCCATCGGCGCGTTTGAGCCGCACATTGATTGCGTCCTTGCCCATGATTTCCGCTTCGATCTTGCGACCGCTACTGTCGGTAAAGGTGCGCGCAGTTAGAGGGCCAGAGAGCAACAGAGAGGCAATGACGAGACGAGAGATCATGGCTGAGGTTATCGTGGGTAATCGCGAGTCCGATGTCAAGCCTGCACCGGAGCGAACGCCCCCACCCACTTCACAAAATCTTCCCTGGATTCAAAATGCCCTCTGCATCGAGGGCATCTTTTAACACGTGATGAAGATGCATGGCTCCTGGGTGCAGGGCGTCTGCAAACCAGCGCTGTTTGGCGATTCCGATGCCGTGTTCACCGGTGATAGCGCCTCCAGTGGCGATGACGAACTTGAAAAGTTCGTCGAGGGCAGCTTCAGCGCGCTCTTTGATGGGCTGCTCATCCATGTTCGGCACCATCACGTTCACGTGGATGTTTCCATCTCCTGCATGGCCGAAACATGCCACGGGGAAGCCGTGCTTTGCCTGAAGTTGCTCGGCAAACTCGACGAGTTGGACCAATTGACCGCGTGGAACCACGATGTCTTCGTTCAATTTGATGAGCCCGGTGTTTCGCAGGCTGTAGCTGAACTCACGGCGGAGTTTCCAGAAGCGCTCGCAGCCAGCTTCACCCTCTGCAGCTTCAATCTGCACTGCTCCGGCTTCTTCGACGAGCTTGGTGAGCAACTTGAGTTCGGAGCGAACGCTTTCTTCGTGTCCGTCGATCTCGACAAGCAAGTGAGCATCACCTTTTGGGGTCACAGACTCGCCGAGATACTCGCGGGCGGCCCGTAGGGTGAACTTGTCCGCGATCTCCAGGGCAGAGGGTAGAAATCCACTGCCAAGAATGCGTTGTACTGCTGCCGCCACCGCACCGAAGTTTGCAAATCCAGCACTGATCATCGAGCGAGTCGGCGGATGTGGCAAAATGCGCAAGGTGGCCTCTGTAACGACCCCGAGCAGCCCTTCTGAGCCAACAAACAGCCCTACAAGATCAAACCCCGTTTTGTTTTTGTGACAGCGGCCTCCCACTCGAGCGATGGTTCCATCAGCAAGCACAGCTTCAAGTCCAAGAACGTAATGACGCGTCACACCATATTTGAGACAGCGTGGTCCGCCCGCGTTGGATGCAATGTTGCCGCCGAGGCTGCACTCCTTCAAACTGGCCGGATCAGGCGGATAAAACCAGCCAAGCTTCCTAACGGCTTCCTGTAGCTCACCGGTAATGACGCCCGGTTCCACAACGGCTACTCCGTCAGCAGGATTGATCTCCTTGATTCGGTTCATCCGCATCATTGACATGGCGATTCCGCCATGGAGAGGGACACATCCGCCAACATAGCCAACTCCAGCACCGCGCGTGGTCACTGGGATCTTCTCGGCGTGCGCATACTTTAGCACGGATGACACCTCTTGGCTTGAGCGTGGAAAAACGACGGCCTGGGGCATGGCAGAGGCGAACCATTTGTCGCCGCTGTGTGCAGTTAAGTCTTCGTTTCGAGCGCTGACGGCATCAGGGCCGAGAAGTGTTTGAAGGGCCTGGATCATGGGGGATGGGCTTGAGTTTGGAACCGATGAAATAGACGACGACACCCACGAGCAAGGTCAGCAGACCCCAAACGATTTCCGTGATGTCATCAAACGCCTTCTGGCGGATCATGTAGATCACCATGACCGCAAAGACGAGTGGCGTGAGTGGGTAGAGTGGCACGCGGAAGGGCCTCGGTAGATCAGGCTTACGCCAGCGCAAAACAATGACGCCGATGACTGCCATGCCGGAAGACGCCAACAGCAGGCACTCCACATACGACAGGATTTGCTGAAAGGTGCCTGTTAGCAGCATACCGAGCGAAACCGCAGCTACGACAAGGACTGAGATCCACGGTGTGCCGGCAGAGTTTACTTTTGCCAATGCTGACAGAAAGGGAGCATCGTTGCCCATGCGCTGATTTACTCGTGATCCCGCTAGCAGCATACTCACCACTGTCGATACAAGGCCGAAAGCGATGAGGAATCCCATGAACTTGCCACCGGAGTCTCCGAAGATGGATTTCGCGGCGATCAAAGCAGCTTCCTCCTGTCCACGCATGGCGTCCCACGGTGTGCGCCAGAGAAACACGGCATTCACAGCGGCATAAAGAGCCATGACGATCAAGGTTCCGATGATCAGCGCCAGCGGCACATTGCGCTGAGGCTTATCCATATCACCGGCAACGTAGGCCGCTCCATTCCAGCCCTCGTACGCAAACATCACATACACCAAAGAGACCGCGTATGGTGTGCTGAGTAGCAGATGTTCATCGCCTGGATGAAAGGTGAAGCTGTTACGCGTGCCACCCGGCAAAACGATAGCTCCGATGATGAATGCTAGGATGAGCAGCACCTTCAATGTGGTAAAGCCGGTCAGGACACGACCCAGCCACTTCACAGATGACAAGTTCAGAGCGGCTACAGAGATGACTAATGAAGCTGCCAGCAACCGCGACTCTGCTTGAAGGCCGAAAGCTTGCGCATACTTGGCGAAAGCCATGGCCGAAAGTGAAATGGGCGCTGCAAATCCAGCAATAAGCGAGATCCACCCCGCCATGAACCCCGCTAGTGGATGGTATGCTTCACGCAGAAGATGATATTCCCCGCCAGAACGTGGCAGCATCGCCACCAGTTCTGCATAACAAAGCGCACCGCAGATCGAAAGGATGCCGCCCACGATCCAAAGGGACAAAACTGGCCACGCTGAAGGCACACCAGCGAGCTGGTAGCCAACGCTCGTGAACACGCCCACGCCAATCATGTTGGCGATGACCATGCTGATAGCAGCGGGGAGCTTGATGTTGTTCATGAGCGGTAGATTCCTAGCTTCGTTTCTGGAAGCCGAAAAGGACGAAACGTGGGAGGCTAGGATTGCGTTCACCTTCCAACACCTCGCCCCCATGACGCGCTTTTTCCTCACCCTTTGCTCATTGCTGATCAGTTCTGGAGTGCTCGCGGCTCCACGGCCAAACATTCTATTTGCGATCGCCGATGACTGGGGCGTACACGCCGGAGTCTATGGCACACCTTGGGTGAAAACCCCTGCGTTTGATCGTGTGGCTAAAGAGGGCCTTCTTTTCAATCGTGCTTACACGCCAGTGGCCAAATGTGCCCCGTCACGTGCCATCGTTCTCACCGGTCGGCATGCATGGCAGAACGAACAAGCGGGCAATCACATGTCGCACTTTCCTGCTAAACTGAAAAGCTGGCCAGAGGTGCTGATGGAGAAAGGTTGGCACATGGGCATCACTGGGAAAGGTTGGGGTCCGGGCATCGCGAATGATGCCAACGGCAAGCCTCGGCAAATCACTGGGAAACAGTTCAACAAGCACAAAGCCAAACCGCTCACCTCGGAAATCAGCAACAACGATTATGCGGCCAACTTTGTCGACTTTCTGGAGGCTGCTCCGTCGGATCATCCGTGGTGTTTCTGGTATGGGTCCACCGAGCCTCATCGTGGCTATGAGTTTCAGTCTGGAGTCAAAAAAGGTGGCAAAAAGCTTTCGGATATCGATCACGTGCCGCCTTATTGGCCAGACAATGAAACGGTTCGTCACGATATGTTGGACTACGCGCTCGAAGTCGAACACACGGATCAACATTTGGGCAGGATGTTGGCCGAGTTGGAGAAACGTGGACTTCTGGATTCCACATTGATCATCGTGACAGCGGATCACGGAATGCCGTTTCCACGCTGCAAGGGTTATGCCTACCAGGACTCCAATCACGTGCCGCTGGCAGTGCGTTGGCCGCAGGGTATTGGCAAGTCTGGCCGCGCTATTGATGACTTTGTTAGTTTCATCGACATTGCGCCGACGATCTTGGACTATGCGGGCATCAATGTCGCCGATACGGGCATGCAGCCGATCACTGGCGCAAGTTGGAGGCCCATTTTGGAGAGTGAGAAGTCCGGGCGAGTGTTGGCTGAGCGGAACCACACGCTGATTGGCAAAGAGCGCACCGATGTTGGCCGGCCGAACGACTGGGGTTATCCGATCCGCGGGATCGTAACGGACACGCATCTCTTCCTAAAGAACTATGAGCCAACTCGTTGGCCCGCAGGCAATCCAGAGACAGGTTATCTCGATACTGATGGTGGAGCCACGAAGACCCACATCCTTGAGATGGGGCGGAAAGATCGCGCAGACAAGTTTTGGCAGTTGAACTTTGGAATGAGACCCGCTGAGGAACTCTACGACTTGAGTGTTGACCCACATTGCGCCCATAACCTCGCTGGCGAGTCGGTGCATACAGAGACGGTGAAGGAACTGCTGCGTGGCATGGAAGATGAGCTGAAACTTCAAGGCGACCCGCGCATGTTCGGCAATGGCAAGGTGTTCGACGAATACAAGCCCACCACTGGTGAGGGCTTCTACGAGAAGTTTATGAAGGGCGAAAAACCGAACGCTGGTTGGGTGTCACCCACCGACTTCGAGAAAGAGCCGATCAAGCCTTAGAGGCGTCGTCTTCGGTGTCGTCTTCATCGACCACTTCGATGATCTCAACATCATCGTCCTCCTGTTCCTCATCCTCTTCTTCTAGTTCGTCTACATCCGCGTCTTCATCGAGAACTTCTTCGTCTTCATCGAGAACTTCTTCGTCTTCATCGAGAACTTCTTCGTCTTCATCGAGAACTTCTTCGTCTTCATCGAGAACTTCTTCGTCTTCATCGAGAACTTCTTCGTCTTCATCGAGAACTTCTTCGTCT
>JAEUHM010000053.1 GCA_016795485.1 Verrucomicrobiaceae bacterium
GATGGAGTAAGGGAGTGAAGTGTCCGTGCCGAGGAGCGTGGCACCATCGTAAAAGGCCACGCTGGTGATGGCTCCATCGGTGGCGATGGCATCGGCGGTGAGCGTCACATTTCCAGCGCGTGAAATGACCGCGCCATCGGCAGGCGAGGCGAGACTGACCTCCGGCGGCGTGTGGCCGTAAGAAAGGGCGAGCTGCGGGCGGTTGGCGGCCGTGCTGTTTTCCCTCGAGCCGTAGGTGACGTAGCCATCGGCTGTCTGCGTGGTGGCATAGACTTTGAGGGAGACGGGGCCGCTCGCTGGAACGGCGCTGGTCACGTCCGTGCTGCTGGTGGCGAGTGCGACTGGCGTCCAGGTGCTCAGCATCGCGCCTGCGGCGGGTTTGTTGTTCCAAGTGATGCCGGTTTCCGTCCAGGTGTTGTCATCCACTTTCGCCACGCCATGCACGCCCGGCGTGGAGATGGTGAGGCAGGGGAGATTCAGCGTTCCGCCAAGGAAAACGCCGCTGCTGACCGGCACATCGAAGCGCAGGTAAGCCTCGCGATTGAAGCCCGCGCCGCTCTTTTTGACGATCAACGAGGTCGCGGTTCCGAAGTTCGAGTTTAGCGAGGCCGTGGCATCATAGACGTAGCTGTCGGCCACAGGCGTGAGATTCACGGTTTGCGGCGTGAGCTTGTAAAATCGGGCTTTGAAGGTCTTTCCGGCAGATCCTGAAGTCGCGATGGTCATCGAGATGGTCGGAGAGCTCTGAGTGACGGTCACTCCTGCATCTGCGCTGACGAGTGTGCCGCCATCGAGAGCGATTTGCAGGTCGATGGTGGTGGTGTTGAGCTGCGTGGGATCGCTGACGCTCACATCAATGAAGGGGCCGTCCTCACGCACGAGCACGCTGGCCTTTTTGTTCGAGGTGATGCCGCCGTAAGTAAAAGTGTTGTCGTTCCAGAAGTTCGCCGCGGTGATGCCGAGCGTGTTTTCACGCACAGCCTGCACATTGGCGTTGTTGTTGAGGACGGTGATGTGCGGCGCGGCGGCATAGTGACCGGTGCGTGTGGCGCTGCGGCCGGGGAGCAGCACATATTGATAAGTCGTGTTCGTGGGATTGCTGCCGTGCTCAAAGGTCATGCGAAGGTAGTTCCGCGTGATGGGCGTGGTGCTGCCATCGATGTCGATGTCACTCCAGGCTCCGGTGCGGGCCTCGCGCAGGGCTTTGATCGTGGGCGCGGCGGGGAAGTAATAGCCGATGTCCGAGCCGGTGACATGCCCGGCGAGATGCGCCCAGGAGGTGCTGCTCATCGCTTCCGTCCAGCCGAGGGCCGTGGACTTGGCCGTGCCATTGACGGTGAAGGCGTTGTTGCCGGTGCTGCTGAGCTTCCGCTGCTCCACGGTGGTCTCGATGGGGCGCGAGTCCGTGCTGGTGATGCCTGCGCCGAGGCAGACGATCTCGTCATCAAACATGAACCACGACTTTTTCCCCGTGAGGGTGACGCCGACGCCTTTGAACTGCATACCCGCCGCTCCAAACCTGCCCAGCGTGGCTCCACCGACCCAGGAATGCGTGGAGCGCGTGCTCTGCCCCTGCGCCCGTGGGCCGATGCTGGCCGTTTGATGTGGGAGCTTCACATGCGTGACATCCGCGGTGACGCCCGGCAGGCGGTAGTGGTCCACCGTGGCGTGGTAGGAGTCTGCGAAGGCATTGAGGTCGCCATTGTAGAGCGTGGTCTGGCCGTCGCCGGTGAACCAGCCCATCAGGTTTTCCCCGTTGATGGATTCAAAGTTTGCGATGCGGGTGGAGCACATCGTGAGGCCGAATCCATGCCCGGCACCGAGGTGGATGATGCGATCCATTTCCGCAAAGGTGTAGTGCGCCAGCAGCTCGCCACGCGGCGTGATGCCCACGTCATTCATGAGCGCCTTCGCCAGCTCCAGCGTGGGCAGGCCGCGGCTGGTGACAAAGTTCCGCGTGTAGTCCTTCTGCGCCCACTCTTTGATCAGGCGCTTCATGCGCAGCGCATCGTCCGGCGGCGCGAACTGGGCGATCTGCAGGATGGAGTCCATCATGCCATTGCCATTTGGCGAGGCATTCGATCTACCAGCCTCGCGACCGCGCACGAGGTCGAAGACATTGCCGTTGTAGATGATGGGTTCATACGAATCGAAGATCCAGCGGTAGAGATTCGACTGCGCAGGATCGGTGATGGCCCAGGTGGAGCCGCTGAGCCAGTTCAGGATCGGGGCCATGGTGCCGATGAGGCTCGATCCATAGCCCGCGGTGTAGGGATGGTAGTCGTGCTGGATGAAGCTGCCGTCCGTGTAGTAGCCGTCGCCCGTCGTCACATAAGGAAAGACTGCACTGAAGGCATCGCGGCAGAGCACGATCTTCGCGCTACTTTTCACCAAGCAGCCGCGCACCCCCACGGCGCGGGCTTTCCACACCTTGTTCGCCTGGGTCATGTCCGGCGTGGGCACCTGAAAGTTCACGGCGTTCATGTAGTTCGTGAGTTGCGTGCTCGTGAGCTGGTCGTAGAGCAGCACGCCGATGTCCGTGAGCTGGATGGGTGTGCCGATCTCCCAGTCCCACCAGTTGTCATACTGCGCGGTGCTGGCTCCGTAGCGGTTCGCATACATCCAGTCGAGCCCGCTCACAATGTCCGCGAGCAGCGTGGCATTGCCCTGCAACGAGCAACCCGGCGTCGCATACGCCAGCGCCATGGCGCGGAGACGCGAGTAGGTGCTGGTGACATGAGAGGAGATCGTGGTGCTTGCCAGATCGCTCCACAGGAAGGTGCGCGCGGGCGATTTGTCCATGGAGGTCCAGTTGTTGTTCGCCGTGTTCGCGATGGACGTGAGCCTGGAGGCGACATCCGCATCCAGCGTGTCATACCCGGAGCCCACGATGATGTTTTTCCACTTCAGCCGCAGGTCGTCATATTCATCCGCATGGACGAAAGAAGCGACCAGGAGAAGGACAAAGACGAAGCGTGACATGTTGGGCAGCTTCAATATCAAACAGGCTCCAAGAGTGGAAGTCTAATCCACAACGCTGGACTCAATCCGATTCAAGATGACTCGGTATGTGTCGCTGGTGACTTCATCTTTGCGGTGTCAATTGGCACTGTGTGACCCAGTGGGTGGGAATCGTCGGTATAGGAAGCCGTGACAACATCCCCACTCCACACTTCACGGACTGACCACCACAAGCCGAACAAATCGGCGGCCAGTGGTTCCGATGGGGATCGTAGCTTTCACGGTCTGTATGGTGCCGTTGTCAGTGAGGATGGTTTGAGTGACACCGGTCTCACTCCAGTCGAGGTCGTTGAGCGTCTCTGTCCAGGGTACTTGGAACGTGTAGCCAGCGTCTACAGCGGTCTTTGCACGGGTGAAGGTGAACTCAATGGTGCCTCCATTGACAATGGTTTGAGTCGGGAGCGTGCTGTTGGAGGTGGGATTCAGATTGAGGGCGAACTCCAGTTGGTTCGTAAGGCCGTCATGATCGGAGTCGGCGTCATCGGCGGCGTCACCGGTGTTGGTGGTGATGCCAAACCACGATAGTCTCCACGACTCGATCGCGCTGAGGCCACCGGTGCCTGTGCCGGTCAGCGTGATGTCAAAGGGGCTCTCGTTCGCATCGTTGCTGGCGATGTGGAGGGCTGCATTGCGTGCACCGCTGCCTGCGCCCGTGAAGGTAATGGTGAAGGTGGTGCCGGTGTTGTCTTCGAGAGCGGAGGGGACCGCGCTAACGGTGAAGTCGCTGCTGTTCGTACCGTCTTTGGTGGCGCTGAGATTGAGCAGAGGGATGGTTCCTATGCTGCGCAAGGTGAAGGTCAGCGTGCCGCCGGTGCCGAAGTCGATGCTCGCGCTGCCATCGACGAGGTTCGTGCTCACGGGTTGCTCGATGGCGATCTCGGGCGTGAGCGGGTAGCTGCCGATGTAGCTGGAGCTGGGGGCCACCAAGTTAAAGCCTTCAGGGATGTCGGCCCAGCCAGCTTGGGTGAAGCTGCCGGTGACGAATAACTCATCACCCAGGACGGTCATGTCCCACACGTCCCAGCTCGGGCCGCCGCCCACCTCTTCCCAGGTGCTGCCGTTCCATTCACGGAGGTATTCACTATCGACTTGGGTGCCTGCGTAGAGCAGACCATGCGTGTATTTGAGCACGTTGACCGAACCATACACGCCCGTGCCGAGCGCGCTCCAGGTGCTGCCGTTCCATCGCGCGACGTGGTTGTCACAGGGCACGCCGTTGATGGAAGTGAAGTAGCCGCCGATGACGAGGTCATTGCCCATGGCGATCATCGTTTGCACCAAGGGATTGATGTTGGCGGTATGCGTGACCCACGCGCTGCCGTTCCATTGCAGGATGTGGCTGCTCTGCACCTGATCAACGCCCACCAGTTCATTGTTGAAGGTGGAGGCGTAGAGCTGGCTGCCCACTTGGCAGATGGATTGCACCAGCGAGTCAGCATTCAGCGTGATGCCCGCGCCTGCATCGCTCCAGGTCGTGCCATTCCATTTGGCGATGTGGTTGATGGGAGTGCCGTTCACCGATGAAAAGTTGCCAACGATGTAGAGCGCTCCTCCGATGCTCGCGGGGGTGCCCATGGAGGTGCCTTCCAGCGTTCCGATGGTCGCCCAAGTGGTGCCGGTCAGCTTCGCGACGTTAAAGTGATATGGTGGCGCGGGTTCATCGACCCAGTAGTAGGCATACAACTCGCCGTTGTGCACGACGAGTGTCGAAAAGGGAGGTGCGCCTGGCAATGCCGACCAAGTGTTCGTGGGATTGTCGTAGCAGGCCACACCGTTGGCAGCGATGTTGCCTGCTGCGGTGAAGCCGCCGCTGACGTAAATTTTGCCATTCAGCTCGACGATGGAATAGCCGTCGGCATTGAGGCCTCCATCGAGATCTTCAAAGATCGATGACCAAGCGCTGCCGTTCCAGCGGGCAAGATGGGGAGTCTTCACGCCATCGGTCACGGTGAAGTCACCGCCAGCAAACAACGAGCCGCCGACACTCGCGAGCATCGTCAGATAGTTCGTGACGCCAGTGGTGCCCACGGTTTGCCACGCGCTGCCATCCCAGCGTTCGAGGTAGTTCGTGAATTGGCCGCCCACATACACATCACTGCCGACCACGGCGATCTCCGTGGCGACTTCATCAAAGGTCTTCAGCGTGGTCCATGCCGTGCCATTCCAGTGACGGCAATCTGTGTTGGTGACGATATAGACGCTGTTGGCGTTCTGCACGGCGATGCCGCCGATGCCGCCCGTCGTGGGGCCGACATTGCTCCACGTGCTGCCATCCCACTTTTGCACCTGCGTGCCACGCCCGACAAAAAGCTCAGTGCCCACCACGGCGAGACCGCCGGTGGGGACGCTGGTACTATTGAAGCCTGCCCCCACGGCCAGCCATGTGCTGCCGTCCCATTTCGCCAGTCTCGATGTCAGCCCTACGCCACCCACGGAGCTGAAAGTGCCGCCGATGAACAACTCCGAGCCGAGCACCGCCATCGCATTCACGCTGCCATTGGCCCCGCTGCCGAGTGCTGACCACGCGCTGCCATTCCACTTTGCCACACGGCTGGCGATCACTCCATCCACTGCGGTGAAGGTGCCGCCGATATAGACATCCGTGCCGAGCACCGCCACCGCATTGACGATGAGTGTGCCACCCGTCAAGCCAGCGCCCAGCGGCGTCACGGTGCCGGTGGTTTTGTCCACCCGTGCAATGCCTATTGCCGCCACTCCCGCGAGCTGGGTGAACGATCCACCGACGTAATAAGCATCCGCCGTCTCCGCGACGGAATAGACTGTGCCGACGGTGTTTGCCGCCGGGAAGTTCGGCGACCAGTTTTGGGGCAGTTGGGCGAGGGCGCTTAAGGTGATGAAGAAAAAGGTAAAGAGGATGTATTTCATGCAGCTAAGAAGGGGTTCTGCGGCATGAAGCCCTGTCAGTGGTGCAGAGGTTACAAAATGATCGTTTTCGTTGTAGATTGGGCTTAGAATGAGCTTCAAACAACGCTCATGCCTTCACGCGCTCCCTTTCCCGCCACTGCTTGGACTCAGGTGTTGATGGCCCAGAGCGAAGCGCCGGAGTCGTGCGAGGCTTTGGAGGATATTTGCAAGGCGTATTGGCCCGCAATCTATACCTATCTCCGAGCTTTGGGATGTGAACGGGAGGAAGCACGGGACTTCACGCAGGATTTTCTTTGCGGCTTCATTGCGGACGGCGGTTTGCATCGGGTCGCGCCAGACCGGGGGAAACTGCGAAGCTACATGATGCAAGCAGTGCGCAATCACCTCGCCAACGCTCGTCGTGATGCCGCGCGGCTGAAGCGCGGTGGTGGCCGTGAGATTGTGTCAATGAATGACCTGGAGGCCTTTGATGTGCCCGCCGCACCTGAGGTGGCGGACGCGTGGTTTGATCGGCGATGGGCTTGGGCCGTGCTCAGCCGAGCGATGTTGCGAATGGAAGCTTACTATAGGGATCGCGGACGTAAGTTGCTCTATGAGGCCCTCAAGTCTGGCTTGGCTAGCCAGGAGCTCTTGAAATCCTATGCCGAGATCGGCGCGACTCTGGGAATGACCGAGGGGCATGTGAAGATTGAGATGCACCGTGCGCGTAAGCGGCTGGCGGAGGAACTTCGCTCGGAAGTGGCATCTACGCTCGATGCGGGTGGGGATGTGGAGACGGAACTGCGCTATCTGCTCGGCGTGCTGGGTGGAAGTTGAAGATTTTTTGCCCGCTGCTGTAACCCGGCCTGCGAAAACGGGGCTGCTTCTCGTGAGCACCCCATGAAAAATTGTTCTTCACTTCTTTGTTACGCCCTCTGCGCACTTTCGTTTGTGGGTAACCTTCAAGCATCGCAGCCTGGATCGCTAAAGTTGTATCCCCCGACCTCGCCAGGGCACAGTGGTGGGGCTGCAGGCACTGCGGTGGCCACCTCAGAAAAATATACACTCGTAGGCGCACCGAATGACAGCGTGAGTTTCAACAACGGTGGAGCGGTGCATGTTTTTGACGCGATCAGTGGCAAGCGGGTTCGGACGCTGCGGCCTGCGGCGGCGGATGGTGGGGCGGAGGAAAAGTTCGGCAGTGCGATCGCAATAAGCGGCACCTATGCGCTGATCGGAGCGCCTGGAGACGACAACTTTGTCGCTGTCGGTGCGGGCTCGGTCTATCTGTTTGATCTGGTGACGGGCAAGCAGTTGCTCAGAACGGTCTCGGGCGTGGGTACGGCAGGCGAGGCGTTTGGAGCCTCCGTCGCGTTTGAGGGCAACTATGCGGCGGTCGGTGCGCCAGGGGATGATGCCTTTGGCACTCATGCAGGCTCGGTCTGGGTGTTGAAGTTCGATTTGGTGGGGAAGACGGTGCTTTCGAATGTTCGTGTCGGTGGCAACGACACAGATGCTGATGATGCACTGGGCACATCGGTGGCGATTCAAGGCAGCATCGTGCTTGCTGGTGCGCCGGGCGCGAATAGCAACAAGGGCGGGGCCTATTTGTTTAGCATCCCGACCTCCACCCAGATCAGTAAGGTCGAAGCAAGTGACGGTGTCGCCAATGATGCGTTCGGCACCTCGGTGGCTATGTGCGGCAGCCTGATGATGATTGGTGCGCCTGGTGCGATGAAAGCTTCAGAGTTGTTAGGTGCCGTGTATGTCATGCGCACCGATGACCGTTCGGAGATGGCCAAGCTAACGGGCGAAATCGGACAAACTGACACGGGCTTTGGCGAAATCTTGGCTGCGAGCGGCGACTTCCTGCTGGTGGGCGCGCCGCACCAGGAGAATGGCACGGTGCACGTCTTCCACACCAGTTCTGGTGAGTTGCTCGCGCAATTGACAGCGCCAGATGCACAGGTTGGCTATGACTTCGGTGCCTCCGTGGGTTTGTTGGGGAATGCCGTTGTGGTCGGCGCGACGGGCATTGATTTGCCGGGCAGTTCCGGTGATGGCGGTGGTTATTTGTATACCGCGCTTGCTACGGAAGTGGGTTCCGAGATCGTTCTGGAGACCAAGTCACCCGCCGCTGAAGTCTACGATGCTACCTACAACGTGCTGACTAGCTTTACCTTGGCGAGCGATGGTGCACCTGTGACCTTTGGCACTTTGGCTGGGGCTGGTGCCGTTTCTGGCACCACTACGGCATTGTGGCGGCAGATTGCGGGCTACCAGCGACTGAAGTTGCGCACAGGTGATCTCTTGGATGCGCTGAAGGTGACATCAATGATCCAAACGCTGCCGACCGCAGGCACAGCCATGATTTGCCAAGTCAAGGGCAGCGGCACGGGCATCACATCGGTGAACGATGTGGGCATCTACAACACCGAGGGAGCTTCAGGCACCTTCATTCGCGAAGGCGATGAGCTGACTACGGGGGGCCTCAGTGGGCAGAAAATCAATGTCATGGGCCAGATGGTCACGAGCGACTCCGCTAGCAGGGTGGCCTTCTACACCACTCTGAAGACAGGCACCGCGACTGTGACGTCGTCGAATGATTCCGCGATTATTTTGCAGGACTTCGTGTCCGCCTCCACCCGCAGCACCGCACGCGAGGGCGATGGCGCGTCCAGCGGCTTGCTTACTTTAGGCCAGATCACGGCAAGGCCCACCTATGCAAGCGATCGCCTGCTGTTCCCGGCGGCCTTGGTTGCTGCCACCAATCCCGTGACCACTGCGGACAATGCGGCCCTGCTAACCTGCACTGGGAACAACGCCGCTGTTCCTGGCATTCACGCGCGCAAAGGTTTCTCGGCGGGCGTCACGGGCGGTCTTTATAGTGCATTCCTTGGCGAATCTCTGCTGGCTGCGGATGACACCTTCATCTACCGCGCCACCATGACTGGCGTGCCGACAACGGAGAATGAGGCTATCTGGCGCGGCGATGGTGTGACCCCGGCCTTGCAGGAGGGCAAGGAGAACGCCGGTCTGCCCACGGGCGTGAAGATTAGCAAGTTCCTGCGTTACTGGCTGATGAACAATCGGCAGGTGCTCGCGCATGTCACACTGATTGGCACTGGAGTGACCGCGGCAAACGATGGTGCGATCGTGCGGCTCAACGGCTTCGACGTCTTGAAAGTGCTCGCTCGTGAAAGTGACTATGCGCCAGGGTGCGCTGGAGTAAAATACAGTGTATTCCAGGAGATGGACGCGGACCCAACATCAGGCATGTATGGCTTTGTTTCCTCCCTCACTGGTGGCGCGGCCGCTGCGAACCAGGCGTTCTTCTCAGGCAGCCTGATGAATGCCACCGGCAGCTCGGGCGCAGATGCCGAGCTGCAGATGCCAAGGATGCAACTGCGCAAAGGCACGATCCAGGCACTGTTTGGCACTACCACGACGATTACGAGCATCGACATGACCTTGCCGGTGGATACAACTGGCTCCGGTTTTCGCGGTCTCGGCAGCTGTGTTCGAGGCAACCACGTTGCGATGGTGCTGACCCTGGCGAATGGCAAAAAAATGGCGCTGAACTGGGAAGACCCCATTGCCTATGGAGGTAACAGCGGCAGCCCATAGTTCGCGATTGCAGACCTCGCTATTTCTCGGTTCGTCTGCATCTCCCTCGCATGGACACAGCTGCCTCCACCATTCTTTGCCCGCGATGTGGCCAAGCGCAGGCCGCATCGCTGCTGGTGGGCGGCCTTTGTCCTGCTTGCGTGGCGCGAGATGTCACCTCTGGGTTGCTAGACTTGATCGACGAGGCTCCCGCAGAGAAGGAAGCCGTTGCCTTGGATATCGAAGGATATGAGGTGCACGAGCTCGTCGGTGGTGGCGGCATGGGCGAGGTCTATCGCGCCAAAAGACTGAACGATGGTCAGATCGTGGCGATTAAGATCGTGGCAGGCCGCCTCACACGTGATCCCGAGGTCACTGCTCGATTCGAGAACGAAGTCAGTGCCATGGCACAATTGGACCATCGCAACGTAGTGCGTGTGTTGGACCAAGGCACGACAACTGATGGCAGGCACTACTTGGTCAGCGAATACATCGACGGTTGCGATTTACGTCGCTTGCTGAAAGCCCAGCGTCTGGAGCCCGAGCGTGCCTTTGATATTTTTGACAAAGTCTGCGCGGGCATTGCTCATGCCCACGAGCGGGGCATTGTGCACCGGGACATCAAGCCCGCTAACATCCTGGTGGGCAGTGACGGCACGGTGAAAGTCGCTGACTTCGGCCTAGCCAAGACACTGGTGGACAGCTCGCATTGGTATGGCTTCACGCAGACGCGGGACACTTTTGGAACGCCCTACTACATCGCGCCTGAAGTTACCCGGCAGGCCGGGCAGGCGGATGCGCGTAGTGATGTCTATGCGTTAGGTGTCCTTTTGTATGAGTTGCTTAGCGGCACCTTGCCGATGGGGCAGTTCACTCCATTGTCGCAGCGCGCTGGCTTGTCCAAACGTCTGGACACGATTGTTAGTGAAGCTCTTGCTGATGCTCCAGACGAGCGCACGCCCTCTGTGCTGGTCTTGGCGGAAGATGTTCGCCGAGTGGCGCGGGCTGAGGTGAGTCGCCAACGGCGCACAAACGTATTGACGCTTGTCGCCGCCACCCTTGGCATTCTTCTAATCGGTGCGGGTCTCGGGGCCTGGTGGTTTGCATTGCGACCACGGCCACGTCCCGGCTTCTTAGCGCCCGCTACGGCTTCAAAAGAGAAGCCGTGGACTAATAGCCTGGACATGAAGTTTGTGCCGCTGCCCAAGCACAGCCTACTCATAAGCATCTACGAGACGCGGGTGAAGGACTACCAGGCCTTCAGCGCTGCGGAGAACGCGGTAATGCCCAGTTGGCGGATGGGTGCAGCCAATCCAAGGAGACAATTTGCAGCGCTGCAACAACAGGCTGGGGTGACGGCCCACAGCCGAATAAGCAAGTTGTCTACCACAGCCGATCCTGGCTTTCCTCAAACACCTGATGATCCAGCGTGCGGTGTGGACTTGCTTGATGCGCGGCTGTTCTGCGCATGGCTGACTTGGAAAGAGCGTGAGGAAGGTCGGCTCAAGCCCATGCAATCGTATCGACTGCCAGTGGAGAAGGAGTGGTCCGCTGCTGTCAGTTATGACGACACGCACTGGCGTCTTGAGGATGCAGATGCACGTGCCAATTTCGCCGGAGCCGAGGCACCGGAGGTTACGCCTTGGCCAGATGACGCGCCCTTCTTCACGCGGCGTGATCGATTTCCCCGCAGCGCTCCAGTGGGAAGCTTTGCGCCCAATCAACTGGGCCTCTACGACCTGTTTGGCAACGTGTCCGAATGGGTTGATACGCCCGCACCTGACAGCTTGGGGCGGGGCAATACTCCCATCTACGGCTTGCGTGGCGGCTCCTGGGCCACAGGTTCCGCGCGTCAGGCTCGCCCAGACTTCCATCTCGGAAGCCGCCCGGGCCGCGCACAAGCCAACTTCGGCTTCCGCATTGTTCTCGACCTTGACGTCAAAACATCGAGCCCCCGGATGCTTGATCCTGTGACCTCTGAGTCTGTAGAATGACGTTAATCTACAAAACTGAACTCGTTCAGGTTCAAAATGACGCGGCAGGCATTTTCGAGGCCTTCGCGTTTGGCGTAGGCTTCGAGGGCGGTGAGTTCGTCGGGCTTTGGCTCGCGGGCGAGGGCGAGTTGGAAGGCGCGTTTCACGCTGCCGGCATGCACGGCAAAATGTTTGGCCATGGTCACCGTGAGGCCGTTGTTCATCATGGCGAGTGCTTGCAGCGGGCTGAGAGATTCATTCCGCTTGTCCACGCGCATGGAGGGATCGGCGCAGTCGAGCACGGTCATGAAGGGCTGCTGCTGGCTGCGCACGATGAAGCGGTAGATGCTGCGGCGATGGCTCTTCGGGTCCTCGGGGTCGTGCAGATGATATTCGTAGTGCGGCGAGTGCTGCGGCTTGTCGATGACGAAGTCCTGGAAGCTCGGCCCGCCCATTGTGAGGTCGAGTTTGCCGCTCACGGCGAGGATGGAGTCTCGGATGGCCTCGGCGTCGAGCTTGCGGCGGGTTTGGTGAGACAGCCACTGGTTGGCGGAGTCTGTCTTGTCCGACAGGTCGGACGTGTCGGACGACTGCCGATACGTCTCTGACATCACAATGAGCTTGTGCAGCTTTTTGAGAGAACCCTGCGCCTCATCTCGAAACCATACCGCCAGCCAGTCGAGCAGCTCCGGGTGCGTCGGCTTTGCGCCCATGCGGCCGAAGTCGTTGGCAGTTTCGACGAGGCCGCGGCCGAAGTGATGCTGCCACACGCGGTTCACGATGCTGCGCCAGGTGAGCGCGTTGTTTTTGCTCGTGATCCATTTCGCCAAAGCGGCACGACGGTCAGATTCATTGTGACCCCAAACAGCAAAGGGAACATGAAAGAGATCATTTAAGGCTCTAATGCTGCCTGGCCCCACTTCCTGCGCCGGTTGTTTGATGTCGCCACGTTTCAGCACCTGGATCGTGCGCGGCGTGCCGTGCGTGCCTTTGAAGGCGCCGCTGCCGTAGTGGACGGCTCCGGCATACACTTTTTGCGGTGCGGGCAGCGCGGGGAGTGAATCGCGTTCTTTGCGAAGCGCGACGAGCTGCTTCTTCGTCGCGGCATCAGCCTGAGCGAGCATAAGGGCATCGCGTTCGCGGATGAGCTTCAGTTTGTCCTCTTCCGTGCGGCTTTCGGGGGCGATGCCGTCGGTGAGATTGGCTTTCCGCCAGCGTGGCGGTGCCTCGATGCTGTCGAGCGAGGTCACGGGGCGGCCTGCGGCCAGATTCGGGCCTGTTTTGCTCTCATAGACCTCCATCTCGGCCAGCGCGAAGATGTAGTCCTTCACCCGTGGCGCGAGCTTCACGGCGGTGACGCGCACAAAGCGACCCGTGACGCCGTCATCGCCCGCGGTGCCGCTTTCGAAGGGTTTGAGACCGGGATTCGGGAAATCGTGCATGAAGGTCGCGTCGTGCTTTCGCCACACGAGCGAGACGCCAGCTTTGAACTCGGGATCATCACTCACTTCGATCTTGAATCGCACGGGGAAGCCGAAACCGCCGCCGATCTTCCCAAAGTCGTCGTAGCAGGGCTTCAACACGATGCGCTCGACCTGCACGCTCTTGCCGAGATCGACCTGCACCCACTTCACGGCATCCTGCGTCGGTGAAATAGCGCTGTGATAGCCAAAATCGGGCTTTGCGTTCGGATTCGAGCCTTTTTCGGCCGCGCCGTCGATGCGCTTGCTGAGCGCGGTGTAGGCTTCACCGGCTTTTTTCTTCAAGGGGTCTTCCAATGCCGCGATTTGATCCGCGAGCTGCTTCTTCTGCTTTTGCAGCGCGGCGAACTTCTGCATCGAAGCGTCATCCGGGTAGTAATCGACGTCGGTGCGGTCGATGGCCGCGAAGACGGCGTGGAGCGAGTAATAATCCTCCTGCGAGATGGGATCGAATTTGTGATTGTGGCACTGCGCGCACTGGATGGTGAGGCTGCACACGGTTCCAATGGCGTTTTGCACCATGTCATCACGGTCAAGATGCCGCGCGATCTTGCCATCGAGCTTCGTCTCCGGCACCTCCGCGTGTCCGATGAAGTCCCACGGCCCTGCAGCGATGAATCCAAGCGCCGTGATGCCATCCACCGTGCCCGGATAAAGCGCATCCCCGGCGATCTGCTCCTCGATGAAGCGGGCATAAGGCTTGTCGTTGTTCAACGCGCGGATGACATAATCACGATATGGCCACGCGTTAAGGCGCGGCTTGTCTTTGTCGTAGCCATGCGTTTCGCCGTAATGCACCGCATCCAGCCAGTGCCGCGCCCAGCGCTCGCCGTAGCGGGGTGATGCGAGAAGTTTGTCCACGAGCGCTTCATACTTTTGATCGGTCAGATCGGTCAGATCGGACGGATCAGGTGGCAGGCCCGTGAGATCGAAGTAGAGACGACGAATGAGCGTGCGGGCATCGGCACGTGGGGCGGGCGTGAGGCCTTTTTCTTGGAGCTTCGCTCGAATGAAGTCATCCACGCCTCCGCCCGGAGGTTTGGAGAGCGGCTTGAAGGCCCACCAGTCCGTTTTGTCCTCCAATTTCGCCACATCGACGCCATCCGGCCAGTTCGCGCCTTCATCGATCCAGCGTTGGAGCGTTGCGAGCTCCGCACTGCTCAGTTTCGACTTCGGCGGCATGGGCGTGTCTTTTTCCAAACCGCTGACGAAACGGAAAAGCTGGCTTTCGCTGCTTTTGCCCGGTTTGATGTGCTTCAGCGCCACCGCCTTGATGTCGAGGCGGTAATCGTTCTTCTGTTTTTCAGCGCCGTGGCACTCGTAGCAGTACTTTTCAAAGATAGGCCGCACTTCGCGCACGAAGTCCACCGCGAGGGCGGGGGAAGAGATTGAAAAAAGAATAATCGGCAGACGCATTCGCCTACAGCTACGTTCGTAGCCGCCCTTATTTTATGGTGCCCGACGGCCAAACTTACGTTCTAGCTCCAAATACGATATCTGAATCAAAGTCGGTCTACCATGAGGGCAGCAGTAAGGCATTTCACACGCCATGAGATCCGCGACCAAGCTTTCGAGTTCAGGAACGCGAAGGTGATCGTTGGCCTTGACTGCATGACGGCAAACCGTCGTTGCGATCATGTCTTCGCCGAGCCTGAGCGACGATGAGCGGCTATTAAGTGCGGATATTTCGTCGACGAGTTGTCCAAGCAGACGGTGGGGGTCGTCAGTTTTCAGAAATGCCGGGAGTGTGTCGATCTTCAACGTGTTGGCCCCGAATGGCTCTGCTTCGATGCCAAGTTTAGAAAGCTGGCCGAGATTGTTGACGAGCAAATCGTGATCGCGGGGGCTAAGTTGAAGCATGACAGGCATTAGTAGCCGCTGGGATGGTACTCCTTCAGATTCCATGGCCCGCCTCATCTTTTCAAAAAGCACTCGTTCATGGGCAGCGTGTTGGTCCATGAGAACTAAGCCATCTTTGCCCTCCATCAGGACGTAAAGATTGTTTAGGACCCCGAGAATCCGAAACGTCTCCGGGACTTTTTCGTCTTTAGAGGTCGCGGTGGAAGGTATTTTGCTGATGGGGGCAAGGGGGGGCGGTGGAGAGTCGTCATGTTGGGGGTTGTTGAGGGCTTTTGTGGAAACCGGAGTCACCAAAGGAGTTTCGACCCTCGGCACCTCTGGTAACGGGAGGGGAGCTTCGGAATCGCTCGGCAGGAGCGGAGTGGGTTGGCGTGAAGGGGTTGCGTGACCAATTGGGAGCACGCGCGAGTGGTGAAGGGTGTCGTGAACCGCGAGCGACACAGCCTCGCGCACGGGTTGCGAGTTGTGAAATCGAACTTCCTTTTTTGCGGGATGCACGTTGATGTCAAAGTCATGTGGATCCATCCGCACGAACAAGAACGTGACCGGATACTGACCTTTCATGAGAGCATTGTGATAGCCCTCCCGCAGAGCGTAGTGCAGCGTCTGGCTTTCAACTGGCCGACCGTTAAGAAATGTAACCTGCAGCGATTTGTTCGACCGACTAAATGATGGGCCGCCGATGTAGCCGCTGATCTCGATTCCATGGCGCTCGACGGGCCCCACTTCCAGCAACTGTCCGGCGAGATCTGGGCCAACTAGCCCGCGGATACGATCGCGAATGTCATGAGTGGCAGGAAGATGGAATACGGGCTCATCGTCTTTGATCAAAGTGAATGCCACGTGGGGATTTGCGATGGCGTGTAGCCTGAACTGTTGCTCCACATGGGCATATTCAGTATTTTCTGAGCGCAGAAACTTACGGCGAGCCGGGACATTAAAAAATAGCGAACGTGCCTCGATCATCGTTCCGTGGGGACCGCCACCATCACGGACCGCAGCAAGGCGTCCTCCATGAATCTCAATCTCTGTGCCCGAAATCGCATCTTTCTCCCGGGTTAACATTCTAAAGCGACTTACGCTGGCGATGCTAGGTAGGGCTTCACCCCGGAAGCCGAATGTGGAAATAGAGGCCAGATCCTCTTTGGTCCGAATCTTGCTGGTCGCATGTCGTTCAATGCACAAAAGAGCATCTTCGCGGTCCATACCTGATCCGTTGTCCGTTATGCGGATCAACGAGCTCCCCCCCCTTTGGACGGCTACCTCAATGGCCGATGCACCTGCGTCCAGGCTATTTTCCACCAATTCCCGGACGACGGCAGCAGGCCTCTCCACGACTTCACCGGCGGCCACTTGGCTGGCCAGTGAATCGGGCATGATCCGGATTTTTGACATGTGGAACGAAAAAACGTTTGAGTGTTACGAGGAAGGGTACAAGGAAGCTTTGCTCCCTTGGTGCCAGACGTTGAATCTGGGCGGCTTGACCTGTTCTTCAAGGAATCAAGCGTCCCAACTCTACCTTTGGCACCGTCAGCCCTGCAAAATGATTAGTCTCACTCCATCCGCCGTCACAAAAATCAGAGAACTGGTGGGCACCCATAGTGTTCCGTCTGAAGCTGGTTTGCGTCTCGATATCGAGAAGGGTGGTTGCGCTGGATTCCAGTACATTATGAAGATTATGGGTCAGGTGACTGGGGATCAAGTCGTCGAACAGGACGGTGTGCGTGTCTTCGTCAGTGAGGGTGGAAAACCTTACCTAGACGGATGCACCCTGGATTTTGTAGATTCGCTTTCGGATGGAGGTTTTCGGATCGAAAACCCCAATGCCACGCGTAGTTGTGGCTGTGGAACGTCCTTTGAACCGAAGGGGAACGTTACAAAATAGAAACAGTATTTGATGAAAACTGCTTTCCAGAAATACCGTAATCTGTTAATTGTTTCATCATCGGGCTTTTGCCCCCAATTTTAATTTTTTCAATTTTGAGTTATGAAAGTACAGTTTCTCAGCGATGGCTCCGAGTATCGGAGCTACGGGGGAGGGAATTTTTCAAAGAAGAAGGGCGATAGTGGCCTCTTCTGGTGGACGATTGGTATCACCATGCTGCTGGCGATGGCCACAGCCAGTTGGTTTTTCTCGATTTTGGTGTTTGCGCACCCCGAGAAGGCCTTCAATTACAACCTACTCGTTAAGTTCAATAAACTAGAGGGCATACGGAAGTATTCCAAGCTGACGGTGCCACATGGGAAGTATTACACGGGTTCGAAGCTCCTTGATGAGTATCACTACTTCACTCCAGAGCAGTTTCGCGTGCATAACGACACCTTGAAGCGTCATTACATCAGGAACTTCAAAGAGAAGAATCCAGTGTATGTAAGTGGCAACTTTGAAGTGACTGGTGTGCGGAAACTAGGGCCATCAGATGTTTTTCAGTCCGGATGGGTTGCTCTAGCACGGGATGTTGAACTTGATGACGTCGAACTTGAAGTAATCTTGCCCGGCCTGCCTTCGGATAAGGCACCGTATGAAGTTGGCAGCAAAATCGCCATCGACACCACGTCGACGAAGACCACCTATGCCAATCTGATTCATATCCAGCGAATGGAGGGTCAAAAGCTTCGTGCATCGGTTATTCCACTCGTATATGAGTGCAACATGGGTGAAGAGGGTAAGGCCGTTGTAGATTTTGATCCGCCTGCAAAGCTCAACATGGCTGGCACTTGGCCAATCGCAGGTCAGTTTGAAGTTGCAGCTGCGAATAAGGGTGTCGAGGAGACAAGGGTTGCGGTTCAGACGGCGCAGTAATACGTTAGGTTTTGTATTTGTCTGCTAACATCTTTGGAAGGGCTGCCATTTGCATGGTGGCCCTTTCTTTTTTGGATGGAGTAGCCTTTGCGGTCGCTACAGAAGTGCGCAATGTTGTGTTAGTTGTTGCGGATGACCTCGGCTATAATGACGTTGGATGCTTTTCCGCATCAAATCGTTCGGCAACTCCTGAGTTGGACTCAATTGCGGAGAAAGGCGTTCGGTTTACCAACTTCTATGTATCGCAGGCGGTTTGTACCGCTTCCCGGGCCGCATTTTTGACAGGTTGTTATGCAAACCGTGTCGGATTGCAAGGTGCTCTCAACCATACGAGTCGCAATGGGATTCATCCAGATGAGTGGCTCCTGCCTGAGATGTTCAAGGAGCGAGGATGGAGCACGGCATCGTATGGGAAATGGCACCTTGGCACCATTCAACCGTTTCATCCCATGCGGCATGGGTTCGATGATTTTGCTGGGATCCCGTATTCCAACGACAACAGCAAGTATCATCCTAGCGTGCCCGGCATGCCGCCGCTGCCATGGTATGACGGTGAGGAGGTGGTCGAGACGGATGTTGATCAGGCTACCTTTACCAAACGAGTAACTCGGAAGGCGCTTGAGTTCATTGAACTGAACAAGTCTGAGAACTTTTTTTTGTATTTGCCACATATCATGCCTCACGTGCCGATTTTTGCCTCTGAGGACTTTAAAGGCACGACCGGGAAGGGGCTTTATGCCGATGTCTTGGCGGAGTTAGATGACTCCGTGGGGCAAGTGAAGCGAAAGCTCGAGAATGTCGGCCTGCTTGACGAGACGCTGTTCATCTTTTTTTCCGACAACGGTCCTTTTCTGTCCTACGGGGACCACGCTGGAAGTGCCAAGCCATTGCGTGAAGGCAAGCTAACGACCTTTGACGGTGGCATGAGAGTGCCTTGCATCATGCACTGGCCGAACGTAATCAAGCCGGGGAGAACTGTGGACGAGCCTGTCACAGCAATGGATTTGCTACCAACTTTGACCGCATTATGCGGTGGAAAGGCGGGCGAACGGAAAATTGATGGCAAAAACATTGCTCATCTACTCAGAGGAGAGGTGACTGATACGCCAGTGCATGAGGCCATCTACTTCTATTCAGGGACGGAACTTCAGGCAGTGAGGAGTGGAGATTGGAAACTGCATTTCGAGCATCGTTATCTCACCGTCAATGGCCCACCAGGCAAAGGTGGAAAGCCGGCAAACTTTGAGAATATGAAGCCGGAGAAGATTGAGAAGTCTGGTGTTGATGGAATCGCCAGTCGACATGGCTACAAGGTTGAGTTGCTTGAGGAGAGCCTGTTCGATTTGGCATCTGATCCTGCAGAGTCACGCAACGTGCTTAGAGAGCACGTGGAAGTCGCTGAGCGCCTCAGAAAGCTTGCCCAACGTGCCAGAGATGAGCTTGGAGACTCAATCACTGGAAAACAAGGTAAGGAACTGCGGGCTGTCGGCGTCTTTTAGAGCACTCCGCTCATGATTCGTCGAACAGCTCTCTATCTCTCCATCTCTCTTGCGGCAATTGCCCAGGACAAGATCAAACTCACGCCTGCATGGTCTGGATTGACCCTGGATAAGCCCATTTCGGTTGTGTCGCCTCCAGATGGCAGTGGACGCCTGTTTCTTGTGCAACAGCGGGGATTGGTTCTGATGCTTCCGAAGGACGAATCCAGCACGCAGGCGAAAGTGTTTCTTGATTTCACCAAGCGCGGAATGGAGGCCAAAAATGGAATGTTTGAGGAGGGGCTTCTCGGCCTAGCTTTTCATCCGGATTTCAAGACGAACAAAAAGTTTTACATTTGTTACTCTGCTCAGGAGCCCAAACGGTCTGTCTACAGCGAAATGAAGATCAGTGGTGCGGATCCAGACATGGCTGATGTTTCAACTGAGCGTGTTTTGCTCGAAGTAGAGCAGCCCTATTGGAATCATCACTGTGGCAACTTGCTGTTCGGTCCAGATGGTATGCTGTATATCCCCATGGGGGATGGCGGTGGAAAGCCTGGGGGTGATCCATTACGCCGTGCGCAGAACCTGTTCACGCTGGGTGGCAAAATGTTGCGGATTGATGTCAATCGCACTCAGGGTGCACGGCAGTACGGGATCCCAGCAGATAACCCATTTGTTGGGCAAGAAGCGGTTCGGGAAGAGATTTGGGCGTATGGTTTGCGAAACCCGTGGGGGATTCATTTTGATGAAGATGGCGCTCTTTGGGAAGCTGATGTAGGCCAGGAGATCTGGGAAGAGATCAACTTGATCGAGAAAGGCGGCAACTACGGATGGAGTTGGAGAGATGGAGCAGGACCTTACAATGCAAGGGAGATGGCTGGCGAAAAGCCTGCTGAAGGCATGAAGTTCACTGACCCGATCCATATCTATGACCACACCCAGGGCATTAGTATCACTGGTGGTATCGTGTATCGCGGAGACAAACTCTCAGGATTGAAAGGGGCCTACATTTATGGCGATTGGGGGCACGGTAGAGTCTGGGCACTTCGCTATGACAAGAAGGCCAAAAAAGTCATCAGCAATGAGCAGATCCTTGACGCAAAACTTGATGCCAAAGGTAAAGGATCGTTCAAGCCCACAGCATTCTGCGAAGATGCAAATAAGGAGATCCTTGGCTTGGATTGGGCGGGCAAGATCTTTCGTCTTGAGGTCAATTGAGGGTGCTCGGATTGACTACCAGTAGACGTGCGTTTTGAACATCCGCTTCTCTTTGTTGGACAATTGATCGATGTCCGGAATGAGATAGCGGTTGTTCAGAGAATCGAGTAGCACTTTGCCGCTGTTTCCCCAGTCCTCTGCTCGGTCTTGGCGCCAGGGCATGACAAACTCTTCAAGCCCACGTTGGGTGATCACTTTGAAGAAGAGTTGTCCGTAATGTTGCTGAACGGAGATGATCTGGCGAATCTCTTGTTCATGATAATGCCTCACTAGGCGCTCGTGGATCAGTTCTTGTTGTTGGCGACTGAGGTCATCCAGATGCTCAATGATGCCGATTTCGCATTCTTTGTCCGATCCATCAATGTATCGAAGAGAAATGAACTCCCGGGGATGGCTGATGGGAAAAAGCAAAACCGCGCTGACACCCATGTAGGTTTTATTGTCGGAGACTACGTGGCACTCGAGCAGTTGCTTCTCTTTTTCGTGACGCCGAATCTTAAACTCATCAGGCGCTAACCGCCGCGCGGCGGTGGCAGAGAGATGAGAGGAATCGGCAGATAGGCTCTTGTGGTTCATTCGTTTCCAACAGTCATTCTGGACCTTCCTTTGTAGCAAATTGCGAACCAAACAAACGTAACAGCGATGACTGCTGCCAATCCGAGCCAGTAGCGAGGCCACTCCGTTACGCCGTCAACTTGGCACACGGCTCTCCACCACCCGCACAGGAGATACCCCGTAAGGTTACCGAGGCCGGAGATCATAAGAGAAAGAAGAGCCTGGGCACGAGCTCTCATTTCGGATGGGATTCGCTGCTCGACGTAAATCTGAGCGGTCATGAAGAACAAAATGAAGCAGGCACCGTGAAGGGCGATTCCTGCCGTTGATGCCCACACCGTGTTGAGTGAAAAGAGAACGTAGCGAGCAAGTCCGAAAGCAATCCCTGCGAGGAAGAGAGTCTTTAGGCGGCAGAGGTTCAATATAGCCGCCAAGCCAAATAGCCCAACTACCTCAAGCACCTGACCTATGCTCATCACGGCTGATCTGGCTTCGACACCAAGATCCTTCAGATGAAGAGGCGTGTGCATATAGAAGATCGCAAGGGGTACATTGAACAGAGCCGCGCCAAGGAACACCACGCGATGATCGGGATTCTTCAGAAGGGTCCATGCCTCAAGGCCAAATAGTTCCTTCCAGCCCTTGTGCTCTCTGGCAAGAGGAGGCTGCGGCTTCAGCACATGTGAATAGCTAACGGCCGCCAGCCAAAAGATCGCAGCCAAGAAGCCTGAAGTTGTCGTATCCTCGACTTTCAGAATGCTGATCACGATTCCGCCTACCATCCAGCCAATCGTAGCCCACATCCTAACAGGACCGAACTCATTGCGGGCGTTGGCCAGACGCGACATGACTAAACTGGTGGCTAAGCCGAACGATGGCACAGACCACAACGCATGCATTTGAGCCAATCCCAATACGACTGACCAATGCTGCTTGCTCTCAATCGCCCAAAACAAGAGGGCTAAAAAAACCGCTGCACCGCAACCTATCCATCGGAGAACCCGCTCTGATGAGTACCGCAGATCGGCAAGGGCACCTACAATGAGAGGCGAGATAATCGCAGCGATGCCGTTTGCCGCCCAAGCATAGCGGACAATGCTTTCATAGCCGTGAGCGGCCAGCACTGAACTGAAATTGAACGTCCAAAGCCCCAGCGATAACGCTATGATGAAGTAAAGCACGGCGAGCTGAACGCGCTCTGCCTTTGGGGTCATTGGGGGCACAATCAGAATCGTGTCTGCTCCATGTTAAGCCGCAAGAGAAATCCTGTGACAGGCTCACTTGAAAAGCCCATTCAACAAGAAAGCCAATCGCATCGCTGCTTTCGTAAGTTGGTCAGCCGCCACCTTTTTGGAGTAGTCGTCATAGCCCGGAGGAAGGGTGACTTCGATTCGGCCGATTGGCCCAAGTCCCTTGCCATCAACGGGAGGAGAGCAGCGACCAAACTTGAGCCCTTCGTAAGCTTTGGCGGCGATCTGCACTGACTCTGAAGCCCATTGTGCAGGCCAAGTGTCGGGTTGACCCTCTGTGGTGGCTTTGACGGTGGGAGCCAGCTTTTGAAGGTGGTGGGCTAGTCCGCCAACTGGTGCCACCCGGTAGACTGCGTCCGAATCCCAGTAGGCGTGCAGTTGGTCATACTTCTCTGGACCGAAGAACAGCAGATTGCCGCCTTGGTCTCCACACTTTTGATCTGCGAGAATCTTGCACTTCGATGGCTCCGTGCAGAGTAATGGCTGACTTTTGTCTGAGATGTCAAAGAACCCAGCTGAGCAGTGCAAGGGCTGGTGAATATCTCCCACAAGGTGTACTAGGACACGCAGAGCTGCTTTCTGTGCCATTGCATTGGACTTGCCGGCCAAGACGTCATTTGCGACACGGATCTGAGTCACGATGTTGTCGATGCCGTGAAACTCCGGAGCGGAATCATAGCTTTTGGCAGCAAGGGGAAGATTCACGTAGTGCCAGGTAGCGTTGTATTTGAACTGTTGATTGAAAGCAATCGCCTCTGCATCTGTCTCAAGCGGGCCACCTTTGCCCTTGCCCACGTCCCTCACCAAGTCCAGCCATACCGACGTGAGTTCTAGCTTATCGTTGGCTAGTATTGAGTCGACACGGGTCTTTGCAGCAGGAGTGAGTCGCTGTTGTGCCACTTCCCAGATGGCTTTGTGACCATCCTCGCCCCATCCAAAAGCTTGGCTAGCGGTTAGGCTAATTGCGGTAGCAACCAACAGTGTATCCATGGTCTTCATGTTTTTTCAGTAAGGGTGGAGTCGACAATTGCTCGGGCTTCACTTGCTAAACGTTCGATAGCGTCCCATCGCTCGCTCTCGATCAACGTCTGAGGTGCCAGCCATGAGCCGCCTAGCGCATGAACACTGGTTTCTTGCAGATAGTCTGCGGCATTGTGTGGACCTACTCCACCCAGGGGAATGAAGCGCACACCCAGATGTGCAAACGGAGCTGCTACCGCACGTAGATAGGGTAGCCCACCGCTTGGTTCGGCTGGGAAAAACTTGAGGAGGCGACAGTCGAACTCCAGAGCCGCCTCAATGTCTGAAGGCGTGCAAACGCCTGGTGCAAATGGCAATCCCACTTCACGTGCTGCCTGTATGACTCTTGGATTGGTGCCTGGCGAAACGCCAAAATGAGCTCCAGCGGCCAATGCCTCGTCAACTTGCACTGGGGACAAGATGGTGCCCACGCCCACAGTCATTTCTGGCACCTCTCCCCGGATGCGCCTCACGCACTCAATCGCGGCTTGGGTCCGCAGTGTCAGTTCCACGCAGTTGACGCCGCCTTTTACGAGGGCGCGTGCCACAGGCACGGCGCTATCTGGGTCCTTGAGGATCATCACGGCTACCACACCGGATGAGCGGAGAGTTTTGAGGAGTGCTGGGTTGAATAGATGCGTCATGAATCGAGGGCTCAATAGAGCAGAAATGGCTTCCGCCGCTCAAGAAATACCTTTGAGTCTTCATCCCATCGCCTTTCGGTCTCTTCCCATAGCGAGGTCGTGCGAATACTCTCGATGGCTGCATCATCACTCATGAGACGGTTGAACTTAGTGAGGTCGAACTTGCTGCCGTAGAGACGCCTGAGCACACATCCAATGGCTAACCCGGTTTTCAGCGGCTCAAACTCCCCTCGTTCGGTGATTAGCACCCGAACTCCACCACAGGACTCGCCACTGAACAGACTGGTCGAAGGTGTGAAGCGTTCGGCGATGAATCGGACGCCCGGCAGAGCCAAGCGATTCAGTTCCCATGCGAGTTTGCGATCGTTGACATAGGGTGCCCCTAGAATCTCAAAGGGTGTGTTGGTGCCCCGACCCACGCTGATGACGAACTCGAGCAATCCGATGCCTGGATATAGGGTTGCTGCAGTGAGAGACCGCATATTGGGCGATGGATTTTGCCAAGGGAGGCCGGTTGCATCAAACCAGTCTTGTCTCCTCCAACCTTCACATCGTACGACATCCAAATTGAGCGTCCACTTTTCCTCAGCGACAAACATCTTTGCCAGTTCGCCCGCTGTCATTCCGTGTCGTATCGGAATGTTGTGGCAAGCAGTGAAATCGAGTTTTTCGGGGTTGGTTGGGCCCTCTACGGTGAGTCCACCCAAAGGGTTGACTCGATCTAGGACGACAAACATTTTGCCAGCTTTTGCCGCAGCATTCATGCAGGCTTTCATGGTGGCAATATAAGTGTAGAAGCGGGTGCCAATGTCTTGAATGTCGAAAACAAAGGCGTCAAGTTGCGCTAGTTGCTTGTCGGAGGGATGACGGCGCTCTCCGTAAAGACTGAAGATCGGCAAACCGGTGCGTTTGTCATGCTCGTCGTTGATCTTCTCTTGGTCTAGAGCGCCGCGAATGCCGTGCTCTGGGCTGAACAATGCCACGAGGTTGACGCCTGGGCAGGCCTGGAGCACGTCGATCGTCGCTTTGCGATCCATCGCGATACCTGTTTGGTTGGTAATCAATCCCACCCGTTTGCCTCTGAGGCGTGGCAGTCCATCCCTTGCTACGACGTCCACCCCATTGAGAACGGAAGGAGGTTCCGGCGTCTGGGTAACGCCAGCAGATTCAGCGACGAGTGTTCCGACGATCTCGCCGAGACTGCGAACTTCACCTTGGCCGTCGGCGTGCAACCGGGAGGAAAGCATAACGTAAAAAGTTCCAGAACCGGGATCTGCCCACAGAGCAGTGCCGGTCCATCCAGTGTGGCCGAATCCTCCAATTGGAAACACCTTTCCACGCTGTCGTGTGTAGTTGGAGTCGATGTCCCACCCAAAGCCTCTGCGCTCAGCAATGGGCGCGGTGATTTGATCGCTTGTCATGAGGGCCACGGTCTTTGGAGAAAGGATGCCACCTCCGCCTGACAGAAGCGCGCGGACGAACTTTGCCACGTCCTCAGCAGAAGTGAAGAGCCCGGCATGGCCCGCAATACCTCCCATCCGGCGTGCGGTCGGATCGTGAACGATGCCGTGAAGCATTTGTCCATTTTCATCGCTCTCCGTGGGCACCAATCGATTCTTTAGGGTGCTGTCAGGCTTAAAGCTCGTCGATTTCATTCCTAGCGGCTTGTAAATCCAATCGCTTGCGCATTCGTTCAGGGGTTTGCCGCCCTTTCGCTTCACAATCTCTCCGAGAAGAATAAAGTTCACATCGCTGTAGCGAAATAGTTTGTTGGCCGCAGGTGATGGCTTACACGAAAGTGCACGTCTGATGCCTTCATCGTAACCTGTCCAAGCAGGGGTTTTTGAGATGCCGGGAGGAAGACCTGAGGTATGAGTAAGCAGATGACGAACAGTGATGGATTCCCTGCCGTCACCAATAAACTCAGGCAAGTGAACGCTCACTTTGTCATCCGGCGAGAGCTTACCGTCATCGACGAGCTTCATGATGCATGGAGCAGTAGCGAGTACCTTTGTGAGGGAGGCTGCATCAAAAATGGCATCTTCCCGCATTGGTAGTCTCTTTGGAACGAGAGCCGAGTCGCCTAACACTAGCTTGTGAATAGTGCCCTTGGTCTCCATCCAGACTACCGCGCCAGGAGTGTCGCCGCGAGCGATGTAGGATGCTATGGACTGGTCAAGTTCTCTCAGTTTTGGTTCTGAGAAAGCGCCTGCCACAACGACAGGCTCAGAAGACAGACATAACAGAAGTGAAACAAGCAGGACCCGCATAATCACAGCTTGATGCTTTCCATGCTTTGCATCAAGCCTAGTTCGCTATGATTCGAGAGCATCGGAGGTGAATCGCTGCTCTGGTGCGGGAAAACAGGTCTCTGAATCGGATGTGGAGCGGCTACTTCCCTTCATCCAGAAAAGCGATTGCCCTTCCAAGCCATTCGACTCCGGGTAGAGAGTGACCCTGCTGGGGAATATCAAAGATCTCCACTGATCTGAAGTTCTCTTTCTCCATGCCGTCAAACACCGCTCGGATATTCGCGCGATTAAAGTCCTTCTCTCCTGTCATCAGCACATAGCGGCAAGCAGCTTTTGCGATGTCCAGCAGTTCGTCGGCCGGCAGATACGATTCGCCGTAAGTTTTGCCGTCATCTGCTTTGACTGGTAGGTAAAAATTGCAGCCCATGAAGCAGATGGCACCACTGAACATCTCTGAGAACGCGACAGAGAGATTGCTAGCTACTCGGGCTCCACCAGAGAAGCCAGCGATATAGACCCGACGGCCATCAATGTTGTAAATCTTCCGAAGATGGTCGTTCGCGTCGATTGCCATTCTCATACGATCAAAAATGTTCCGCTTATTACCGGAGTTCCTCGCAGCGACAGTGATGAGTTTGTGTTCAGCGAGCACGTTTTCCCATGCCTGAGGGATACCGTGCTTCTCGCCAGCGGTGATCCAGATGAACAACCCGTGTGGCTTGGTTTTGTCATAGGTTGCTGGGACCAGGAGATCAAAGGACTCGTTTTTGACGGAATAGGGCGGCGGCGTCTCTGCTGCGGAGAGCCGCAGTTGCATCTGCTCTGTGCCCGATTGCATCGGAGACTCGGGAACAAGTAGTTCCTTCCACTCAGCTGAGGCAAAGGTGACGAGAGAGAGGAAGAGAAGCACTTTCATGAGCGTTATGGCGCTGGGGCGAAGGAAATCTGTTGCCCACATTCAAACAAGACTAGTTTAGACAACATGTTTTCACTTCAAGGCAAGAATGCCATCATCACAGGGGCGGGCTCGGGGATCGGAAAAGCGATCGCAGAGACGTTTGCGAGTCAAGGGGCACACGTCGAAGTGCTCGATCTCAATCTAGAGCAGGCGAGTGCCACTGCGGAAACGATACGGGCCAGTGGGGGGAGCGCTGCTGCCCACGCGTGTGATGTTTCGAGTCAAGGTGCTGTCCGTGAGGTGATCGAAGGTATCGCTGCTCAGCGGGCCATCAACATTTTGGTGAACAACGCTGGAATCGCCCATATTGGAACGGTGACCAGCACCTCGGAAGAGGATATGGACCGCCTATACAACGTGAATGTGAAGGGCGTTTACAACTGTGCCCATGTGGCAATCTCGCATATGGTGAAGACTGGGGGCGGGGTAGTGCTCAATCTTTGCTCTATCGCAGCCATGATGGGTTTGCCTGATCGATTTGCGTACTCCATGACCAAAGGCGCAGTGCTGATGATGACCTATTCCATCGCGAAAGATTACATTGCGCAAGGGATTCGGTGCAATGCGATTTGTCCAGCTCGAGTGCATACTCCGTTCGTTGATGGTTATCTGGCAAAGAACTATCCAGGCCAAGAAGAGGAGATGTTCAGAAAGTTAAGTGCCGCACAACCCATCGGGCGCATGGCTAAACCAGCCGAAGTTGCTGCTATGGCGCTCTATTTGGCCTCGGACGAGGCATCTTTTGCTACCGGAACGGCTTACACGCTGGACGGTGGGGCGCTGCAACTCCGATAGAGCTTAGTCCGCGTTTTTCGTGGACGGTATCGCGTCCCGTGGTTCTTAAACGGGACAGATGGCCAAGAAGGCTGCCGCAAAATCACGCCCTAGTTCCTCCGCTGAGGAACTGGTTCGCTATGTACTAAAGACAAAGGCCTTTGATAGTGATCAGTTGGAGCATGTGACTGCTGCGGCACGTGGATTTGCCGTAGCCCTGCTAGCAGCACGTCATCCAAAGAAGAAACTTTGGGTTACATGCACGGATGCGCGGATGCAGGATCAAGTGGCTGCTGATTTGGCGGTGTTTGGTGAGCATGCATTGGTCTTCCCGAAACTCACCCATGCGGCTGGTGATGACGCACTGCCTGATCCTGATCTTCAAGCGGAGCGCTTGAGCGTTCTCACGCGCATGAAGGACAATGCGCGGATTGCATTGTTGCTGGTAGATAGTTTGGATGAACCAGCGCCTGGGCTGAAAGATATAGAGGCCCATCGTCTGACCTTCACAAAGGGGCAGAGCCTAAAGGTAGAAGCGTTTATAAAAAAGTTAGCCGATGCTGGGTTTGAGAGGGTGCCTCAGGTTGCGGAACGCGGCCAGTTTGCCAGACGTGGTGACATCATCGATTTTTACTCGTGGCAGGCCGATGAGCCGTTGCGCCTAGAGGTTTTTGATGACGAAGTCGAGTCGATCCGGAGTTTTGATGTGCATGGCCAAGGTAGCACAGGCACGCATGATCGCGTTGTGGTGCTTCTTGGTCTTGGCGATGATGCGCGTGACGGGGGAACGGTTGCAGATCACATCCGAGATGACGATCTGTTGGTTGAAATAGAACCCGAGCCGGGTCCAACGAAGCGTGGAGGTGCGATAATTACCTCCGGATCATTAGCTGGTGAAGAAGACTTCACAGCAGCCATTCATGACAATCCGTTGGGCACTTTTGATGCTTCTGATTTCGTTTTACACGAAGCAAGACGAAACAGTTTTCACGCCCAGGTGAAGGAGTGGCACAAACTGGGCTGGAAGATCGTGATATTCCTGCACAATGAAGCAGAGCGCGAACGCTTCTATGAACTGATTGATCCCAAAGTTCGCCCGCAGGTGGAGCCGCTGCTTGGACTGCTTTATCGGGGATTTGTGGTTCCCGCCGCCAAGCTAGCAGTGCTTACTGGGGCCGAGTTGTTTGGGCGACATCAAACCCACAGACGCATTCGCGGATCAAAGCTGGACGAAGCGCAGGTGCTCAGGCAGGCACGAGATTTGATCAAGGACCTGCATGAGGGCGATCTGGTCGTTCACAGCGAATACGGCATCGGTCGTTTTGCAGGTATTCAGGGCAAGGACGACAGTGAGGTCATGGTCATTGGATACGCGGAGCAGGCGAAAGTGTTTGTGCCTACGTCTGAGGCTCACCTCGTCTCACGCTATGTCGGAGTTGGTGGGAAGGTGCCCAGCCTGAATCGTATTGGGGATGCACGCTGGCAGGCGACCAAAAAGAAAGCCGAGCGCTCGGTGGAGGAGTTTGCGGCCCGTATGCTCACGGTGGCTGCTGAGCGTAGATCGCTTCAAGGTCAGCCGCATCTGCCAGATACAAAGTGGCAAAGCGAGTTTGAGGGCTCTTTTATTTACCGAGAGACACCAGATCAACTTCGATGCGTCGAGGAAGTGAAACGCGATATGGAGGGTGAGCGTCCCATGGACCGTCTTTTGTGTGCGGATGTTGGATTTGGAAAAACTGAGATCGCGATTCGCGCTGCGTTCAAGTGTGTCATGGGTGGTCGGCAGGCAGCAGTGCTTGTGCCTACAACGGTGCTCGCCGCTCAGCACTGGCAGACGATCCGGGAGCGCATGAGCGAGTTTCCAGTCGCTGTAGAGATGCTTTGCAGGCTTACTCCGCCGGACAAAGAGCGTGAGATCATCAAGGGGCTTGCTGACGGATCGGTAGATATCGTGGTGGGTACGCACAGGCTGATCTCTAAAGATGTGAAGTTCAAGAACCTCGGCTTAGCAGTCGTTGATGAGGAGCAGCGGTTTGGTGTGAAGCACAAAGAGAAGTTCAAGGAACTGTTCCGGCTCGTGGACGTGCTAACTCTGTCTGCAACACCTATCCCTAGGACATTGTATCTGGCACTCATGGGCATGCGCGATATGAGCACCATTGAGACTCCGCCTCCTAACAAGCAGGCTGTTCAAACTGTGGTTTGCCAGTTTGATGAGAGGATCATTCGGGATGCAATCAATGCGGAACTGGATCGTGGCGGACAAGTTTTCTTCCTTCACAACAAAGTGAAGGACATTGAGCACGTTGCCTCCAAGATCATGCTGCTTTGCCCCCGGGCGAAAGTTATCGTCGGCCACGGCCAGATGGAAGGTGACCAATTGGAGAGTGTGATGCATCAATTTGTCAGCGGAAATGCTGATGTGTTGGTCTGCACGACGATTATTGAGAGCGGAGTCGATATCCCAAATGCCAATACCATCATTATTGATCGTGCCGATCGCTTTGGTTTAGCAGACCTTTATCAATTGCGAGGTCGCGTTGGCCGTGCAGGCCAGCGGGCTTTCGCCTATTTGATGCTTCCACGTGATTTTGTGTCTGGTGGTGATGCCAGAAAGAGGGTGAATGCGATGAAACAGTATTCGGCCCTTGGTTCAGGCTTCAAGATCGCCATGCGTGACTTGGAGATACGTGGCGCGGGCAATTTGTTGGGTGTGGAGCAGAGCGGTCACATCGCGGCGGTTGGATTTGATATGTACTGTCAGATGCTGAAGCAAACGGTGAACAAGATGCAGGGGCGCAGAACGACCCGGCCAGTGGATGTTCACCTGCGGATTGACTTCCTCTGCCTCAGTGAAGCAACGTTTGCTAACGCTCTGCCTGGAACCGAGCCAGCGTTCGTTCCGTCGAGTTTGATTGATGATCCTATGCTGCGGATTCAGACCTATCGTGCGCTTGCAGAAGTGACGACCCGGAAGGAGTTGGATGATTTGGAGCGACAGTGGCGGGATCAATTTGGAAGACTTGAACCGGCGATGCAGAATCTACTGACAACGGCGGCCATACGACTGGCTGCGGCGAGTTCGGGGATCTCCGAAGTCGAGATTAAAGACCGCAAACTCATGCTCTTGAAGAACAAGACCTATGTTCATGTAAATGGGCGATTTCCTCGACTAGCTGACGGCAGTCCGAGGCAACAACTTGCCGAGGCGCTGAAGATGTTACGCACGATGTAGTGCCGGAGGGCGATTTTTCGCTTGGATGCAATTAACCGATCATTGGCAGCGTGTTCTGGGCTCTATCACTGCCATGACTCTTCGCTTTTTGCCGGTTCTCGCCATCGCTGCTTCTGCGATGGCACAGCAGACACAAACTCCAGTCCAACCGGAGTACCCGCGGCCGCTGCGTGACCTGTATAAGTCCTACTTTCCTTTCAAATCCGAGGGCGTAGCGATTCCGGAGGGCTGGTCAGTCCGGGCTGCCGAGATCAGGGATCGGATCCGACTGGCCTCGGGCTTGTTGCCCATGCCAACGAAGACTCCGCTCAATCCTGTGATTCATGGGAAGGTGGAGCGAGATGATTTCACGGTAGAGCGAGTGTTTTTCGAGTCATTTCCGGGGCATTTTGTCACAGGTAGCCTGTATCGACCCAGAAAGAACCCTGGTAAGCCCATGCCAGGCATCTTGTGTCCCCATGGGCATTGGAATAATGGCCGGTTCTACCTCAATGATGCACCTGAGGGCGATCTCGCCATCGGAGCTGAACGTTGGGAGTCTGGGGCGCGCGCTCCGCTGCAAGCGCGGTGTGTTCAACTCGCGAGAATGGGTTGCGTGGTCTTCCACTATGACATGCTGGGAAATGCTGACTCGAAGCAGATTGCAGAGCATCGCAGTGGAAAGCGTCCCCATCTTTGCGGCTCTGAGCTAGGCTCCTACGGATTGTATAGCCCGATGGCCGACCTAAGGCTCCAGTCTAACTTTGGATTGCAGACATGGAACTCGATCCGCTCTGTAGATTTCCTTCTGACTCTGCCCGATGTCGATCCGAAGCGAATCGCTGTCACTGGAGCGAGTGGTGGTGGCACTCAGAGCATGATCCTAAGTGCGATTGATGAGAGGGTGGCAGCGTCTTTTCCCTGCGTGATGGTTTCGACCGCAATGCAAGGCGGCTGCACATGCGAGAATGCGTGCTATTTGCGAATCAATCAGGGAAATATTGATATTGCGGCCGCAACAGCGCCCCGCCCGCTTGGGATGACCGCCGCAGATGACTGGACAAAGGAGCTCGAGACAAAGGGATTCCCAGATCTCAAGCAACTATACACCAAGCTAGGTGCGCCGAAGAACGTGATGGCCACGTTTAACATCCACTGGAAGCACAACTACAATCACGTGAGCCGCACCTCAATGTATGGGTTCATGAACGAGCATTTCAAACTTGGCTTTAAGGCACCAGTGCTGGAAAGCGACTTCAAGGTCCTGAGCAATGAAGAACTAACCGTATGGACTGCGGATCATCCTGCACCGAGTGGCAACCGCACAGGTGACGAGCATGAAAAAGCGATGCTAAAGCATTGGGGTGCAGACTCCGACAAGTTGCTAGCCGGAAAAAACGGTGACTCGGTTAGATTGAGAGCCTGGGAATTGATGATCGGGCGATCACTGCCAGCCCCGACGGAAGTGACTTCAACAGATCCGGAAAAGCAAGACAAGGGCAAATACAAAATCCTCACCCAGACGCTGCGTTTTGCACCAACTGCAGAGGAAACGAAGACGCATCATTTGTTCCCGAAAGAGAACTGGAATGGAGCGGTGGTTGTATGGTTGAGTGACAAATCGCTGGGTGATTCTCAGCAGCGAGCTGCGGTAGATGAGCTAATTGAAAAAGGATATGCCATCACCGTGCCTGAGCTTTATCTACAAGGGGCAAAGTCTGCACCTAGACTGATGGACAAAGCCAAGGATCCAAACGCGTGGGGCCACTCCGCATGCTACACCTACGGCTACAACCCCACCCTTTTGGCAAGCCGCGTGCATGATGTGTTGAGCGTCGTGACAAGCGTGAAGAACAACGCAAAATGGTCGGTGAAAAAGGTCATCCTGGTTGGCACCCAAGGCGCGGGTGTGGTTGCGGCTGCCGCTGGTGTTATGCTAAAGGCTCAGATTGATGCGGTGGCGTTGGACACGGAAGGCTTCCGTTTTGCAAACCTGAAGGATCAGTATGAACCGATGTTTGTGCCTGGAGCGGTGAAGTATGGTGATATTCCAGGGCTGCTGGGGCTTCTGTCTGGAGTGAAAACACATATTGTTGGAGAAGAGGACAAGGATGGGAAGATTGATGCGGAAGGGATCGAAAAGCTTTGAGCTTGGTAGCCTCTTGGGCTTGCGAGATGCAGCGAGGTAGGTAGTTCTAGAGGGTGACCCCTCTACAATTTCTCCGCCACGTCCTGCTGACATCGAGTTTCATTGTTTCCCTCGCGATGACGGGTTGCAGCACCTCTGATTCATCGTTTGGTTACAGCGGATCGGCAAAATCGCTTGGACATAAGCCTGGGCCAAGGGGATTTAGAACCGTCGTTTTGGATGCTGGTCATGGCGGATCAGACAGCGGTGCGGTAAGAAATGGTATTCGGGAGAAGGATGTTGCCCTTGATGTAGTGCGGCGGGTAGAACAAAAACTTGGCAACGCGTTCCGGGTCAAAGTCGTCCGCAACGGCGACTATTTTGTTGATCTCGATGATCGGGTTAACCGGGCGAGTCGTTCAGGTGATGCTGTCTTGGTGAGTGTGCACTTCAACTCTGGGCCATCGTCCCTGTCGGGAGTTGAGACCTATTATTGGCGGGTGGATAGCTTCGGGCTCGCCAGTCGGCTTCATCGTGCAGTCGGTTCTGTTACCCCTAGAGATAACAACCGAGGGCTGGTTCGTCGTCGACTGCGGCTCACCAGGAACCCGACGATCCCCTGCGTGTTGATTGAATGCGGCTACCTCTCCAACCGAAGTGAAGCAGCATTGATCCGGCAAGCCAGTTATCGAGATCGTTTAGCCTATGCAATCGCTTACGCCATATCTGCCCAGGCGAGTGAAGGGGATGGAAACATTGGACCATTGCCGCCTCCACGATGGGATCCGCCCAGCCGTGGAACTGATGCTCGTGACCAGTGGTGAGTCTTATTGCAAAACTGCTTTGCAATGATGGTGCCCTATGTTCATTCCAACGCGTAGCTCATTTGTATACCAACCACTCTCATGATGCGTTTCACGACATTGATCAAGAATCCCGCCGATTGGATGAAAGGCAGCGGCCTGCATTCCGACGTCGTGATGACAAGCCGTGTCAGGCTGGCAAGGAATCTCCGTGGCTTTCACTTTCCTGGCTACAGCCAGGAAAAAGACCGGGTAGAGATGATGCAGGCTGTGCGCCCAGTGATTGAAGGTCTACCTGAGATGAAGTCTGGCTTCAGTGAGGATTACTCCTCCATGAGCAAGATCAAAAAGCAGGTTTTGGTGGAGCGTCATTTGATCAGTCGTGAGCACGCTGCAAGGTCTGCAGGTTGTGCGGTGGTGGTGGACAAAAAGCAGTCTATTTCCATCATGATCAATGAAGAGGATCACTTCAGAATGCAGGGCATTAGGCCAGGCTTATCTCTCAGGCAGGCTTACGAGTCCATTGATGCAGTAGACACGGAACTAGCATCCCAACTGCCATATGCCTTTGACAAGGAACTGGGTTTCCTGACGGCATGCCCGACCAACCTCGGTACGGGCATGAGGGCCTCCGTGATGCTTCATTTGCCAGGGCTCGTTTTGACCGAACAGGTAGGGCAAGTGATGAAGGCGGTAAACAAGATTGGGTTGGCTGTTCGGGGACTTTACGGTGAGGGCACCGAGGCACTCGGAAACCTTTTCCAGATTTCGAACCAGCAAACGCTCGGTGAGAAGGAGGCGGACATTATCCTACAGATTGAAAAGGTTGTCGAAAGCGTGGTCCGCTCGGAGCAGAATGCTCGTCTGAAGTTGCATGAGGATCATCCGGTGACGGTGCGGGACAGAGTTGGGCGGGCCTTTGCCATTCTCAGCCACGCCCATATCCTTGCATCCAAAGAGGCGCTGGAACTGCTGTCAATGCTCCGGCTAGGAGCGGATTTGGACATCGTTCCAAACTGTGATCGTAGCGTGCTGGATATGCTGCTTCTTGAGATCCAGCCAGCCCATCTTCAGCTACGGGCAAATAGAGAGCTTTCCGCTGAGGAACGGGACGTTTTGCGTGCGGAAATCACGCGGGATCGTTTGCAATCCGTCGGCAGTCCAGGTATCGTTTCAAATAAACAAACGCCTCCAGAACCAGAGGCCCCTTCAGCCCCCCATGATGAATAATCTTACCCCTCGAGCCCAACAGGTTTTGGCATTGGCCCGCAAAGAGGCCGATCGCTTCAATCACAACTATGTTGGCACTGAACACGTGCTTCTTGGCCTCATCAAGCTGGGCCAGGGAGTAGCTGTGAACGTGCTTTTGAAACTAGGGTTGGATCTGGACACGGTGCGCATGCAAGTGGAGCAGCAAGTGGGCTCTGGTCCCGAGACCAAAATGGTCGGTAATATCCCTTACACGCCGCGGGTCAAAAAAGTCCTGTCGCTCGCTGGGCGCGAGGCCAAAGCACTGAACCACTCATACGTGGGCACTGAGCATATCCTGCTTGGACTGCTGCGTGAAGGTGAAGGTGTTGCTGCACAAGTGCTTCGCAACCTGGACATCAATTTGGACAAGGCTCGCAACGAAATCCTTCGTGAACTCGACCCCAACTTTGCCGGTTCCGGTGGCGAAGAGGAGGAAGAAGATGATGAAAGTGTGCCTACGAACAGCGGTAACGCTGGCTCGAACAAAAAAGAGAACAAAACCCCAGCTCTGAAAGCATTTGGGCGTGATTTGACCGAACTAGCCCAGAAAGGGGAGATGGATCCTGTCATTGGGCGCACATCGGAGATTGAACGGGTCATCCAGATTCTCTGCCGGCGCACCAAGAACAACCCTGTCTTGATTGGCGAGGCTGGTGTAGGCAAAACCGCTATCGTCGAAGGACTGGCACAAGAGATTGCCAGTGGAAACGTGCCGGAGATCCTGCGCGATAAGCGGGTTGTGACCCTCGACCTCGCATTGATGGTTGCCGGTACGAAGTATCGTGGCCAGTTTGAAGAACGCATTAAGGCGGTGATGGAAGAAATCCGTCGGAACAAGAACATCATCCTGTTCATCGACGAGCTTCACACGATCGTTGGCGCGGGTGGTGCAGAAGGTGCCATGGATGCGTCCAACATCATCAAGCCCGCGCTTTCTCGTGGCGAAATGCAGTGCGTGGGTGCGACCACCCTGAATGAGTATCGCAAATACATCGAAAAAGACTCTGCTTTAGAGCGTCGATTCCAGCAGGTGAAAGTCGAAGAGCCAAGCGTAGAGGACGCGATCAAGATCCTGCAGGGCCTGAAGACGAAATACGAGATGCACCACAAGGCGCATTTCACGGATGCAGCCATTGATGCTGCTGTGAATCTTTCGTCTCGCTATTTGACTGCTCGATTCCTTCCTGACAAGGCAATCGACATCATGGATGAGGCAGGATCGCGCGCACGGATCGGTGCGATGACCCGCCCACCCGTGTTGAAAGAGATCGAGGCTGAAATCGAGGACATCAGGGTCGAGAAGGAGACTGCCATCAAGGATCAAGACTTCGAAAAGGCCGCGCATCTCCGCGATCGTGAGAAAAACTCCAAGAAGCGCTACGATGACACTCTTGAGACATGGAGAAGCACCAACTCTGAGCGTGTTGTTACGGTGGATGACAATGACATCATGGCGGTTGTCTCCAAATGGACCGGTGTCCCGCTCCAGCGCATGGAGACTGCGGAAGCTGCCAAGTTGTTAAAGATGGAAGAAGAGCTCAAGCGCCGCATCATCGGCCAAGACGAAGCGGTGTCTGCCATTTCCAAGGCACTACGTCGCTCTCGCGCTGATCTCAAAGATCCACGTCGTCCAATCGGCACCTTCATCTTCCTTGGTCCTACCGGTGTCGGTAAGACTTTCCTGGCAAAGAACCTCGCTGACTTCATGTTCGGCAGTCCTGATCACCTTATTCAGCTCGATATGTCTGAATACATGGAGAAGCACACTGCTTCCCGTCTGATTGGTGCGCCTCCTGGGTATGTTGGTTACGAAGAGGGCGGGCAATTGTCCGAGGCAGTTCGTCGCAAGCCGTATTCGGTCGTCCTTTTCGACGAAGTCGAGAAAGCGCACCCCGATGTCATGCATTTGTTGCTGCAGATTCTCGAAGAAGGTCAGGTGACGGATAACTTTGGTCGGAAAATCGACTTCAGAAACACGATCATCATCATGACCTCGAACGTTGGAGCTGAGTCGATCAAGCGCCAGACGAGTCTTGGCTTTGGAGCCATGTCCAGCGATGATGCCGACAATGCTGGCATCAAAGGTAAGGTTACCGAGGCTGCCAAGAAATACTTCAAGCCTGAGTTCTTGAACAGGATTGATGATCTTGTTGTTTTCCGCATGTTGGAGCGCGGAGATCTGAATCGCATTGTAGACCTCGAAGTTGAAAAACTGCTCAGCCGCCTCAAGAGCAAAAAGATCACTGTCAAACTGGAGGATTCCGCACGCGAGTTCCTCATGAAGGAGGGTTATGATCCGCAGTACGGTGCCCGTCCAATGCGCCGTGCTGTTGAAAAACACATGGAAGACCCGCTTGCTGAGCTTGTGCTCAAGGGCGATGCACCAGAGGGCTGCAACATCAACGTTACCTTTGATGAAGAAGCCAAGAAGCTGAAGTTTACGCCAGACCGTGGCAACGATCTTGCTACGGTAGCTGGAACCGATACTCCTGCTGCGGATGCAGAGCCTGAAGCGGCAAGTTGATCAGGTTTCATGATCCAAAGCAGCAGATCGCTCAACGAGCACGGCATGGTGCGAGTGGCTGCTGTGACTCCTTGGGTGTACCTTGGAGATGTCGCGGCCAACGTTCGTGAGATCGCCGGATGCGTGAAAGCTGCTTCTGGAAGTGGGGCACAGATCGTCGTTTTCCCTGAGCTAAGTCTCACTGGGTATTCTTGTGCGGATTTGTTCTCCAACTCTGGGCTCAGAGTTCGTGCGGAAAAGGGTTTGGCCGACCTCATGGAAGAGACGGCAAAACTTCCAGCGGTTGTCGTCGTTGGGTTGCCGTTCCAAATCATGGATAGGCTTTACAACGTAGCTGCCGTTCTCCGAGAGGGGCGACTCTTGGGGCTTGTCCCAAAGACGGTGCTTCCAAATGCTGCTGAGTTCTATGAACGGCGTTGGTTCTCTCCCGCGCACACACTTACTCGTCGAGAAGTAACTTGTGCAGGACAATGCGTGCCAGTCGGCTCTGACCTTGTCTTTCAAGCCCGGAACATGCCCGAGTGCCGCATTGGAGTGGAGATTTGTGAAGATCTCTGGTCGGTCATCCCACCGTCTAGTCAGTTGTCCCTAGCCGGTGCTACTTTGATCGCTAATCTGAGTGCGAGTAATGAGGTTCTTGGGAAAACTCCGTATCGCCGCCAGTTAGTGAGTCAGCAGTCGGGACGGTGCATCGCCGGATACGTTTATTCGGCGGCAGGGGCAGGGGAGTCGTCCACGGACATCGTGTATGGCGGGCACTCGATGATAGCTGAGAATGGTTCCATACTGGTGGAGGCAGAACGTTTTGCGATGGAGTCGCGTCAAGTGATCGCCGATGTCGATCTACAAAGGTTGGTCCACGATCGTTGTTTAAGCTCGTCGTTTCGAGACACTGGCGCGCCTACTTGTCGAGTCGTTGAGTTCACGCTGGGGGCATCACCTGCACCTGCTAAGTTACTGCGGCCGCTGAGTGCCCAGCCCTTCGTTCCATCCAATGACACCGCACGAGATGAAGTGTGTTCTGAGATTTTTGCCATCCAATCTACCGGCCTGGCTAGGCGTGTCCTTCAACTCAACGCAAAGACGTTAGTGTTGGGGCTTTCCGGCGGACTTGATTCGACTCTCGCACTGCTGGCCGCAAGAGAAGCGCTGGGCCGCTTGGTCGAGGTAGGAACAAAGATTCTGGCCGTCACGATGCCTGGGCCTGGGACGAGTGCTCAAACTCTCGCGAATGCGCGTCGACTCGCAGAAGCCCTAAATATCGATCTACGTACGGTAGATATCACCGCTGCGGTTGCCGCCCATCTCAGGGATATCGGCCATCCATCAAATGCAGTGGACATCACGTTTGAGAATGCTCAGGCAAGGGAACGGACTCAGGTGTTGATGGACATTGCCAATCAAACAGGGGGCTTCGTTTTAGGCACCGGAGACCTCTCGGAGGCTGCTCTTGGCTGGTGCACATTCAATGGTGATCACATGTCGATGTATCATGTGAATGCTGGAGTGCCGAAAACACTCGTTCGCTATATGATTCAGTGGTGCGCCCATCAGCCTAGGTTTGTCGGTGCATCGGGTACTCTTCAGGACATCCTAGAAACCCCAATCTCGCCAGAGTTGCTTCCACTTGATGCGAATGGGCAGATTGCACAGAAGACTGAGGAGAAGGTGGGACCTTATGAGTTGGTCGACTTCTTTCTCTATTATTTGGTTCGCCATGGAATGCGTGCCGAGAAGATTCAATACCTCGCAGAAGTTGCCTTTGAAGGCCGCTTTAGTCCCCAGGTCCTTTCTGGGTGGCTAGAGAAGTTTTTGGAACGTTTTCGGACGCAGCAGTTCAAGCGATCGTCGATGCCTGATGGCCCCAAGGTAGGGTCTGTAGCCCTATCGCCGCGTGGCGATTGGCGAATGCCTAGTGACTTTCAGGGGAAGCTATTTTGATCATGGCGGGTTATCGAATCGATAAAGTTCATGCATTGATCACGGGTGCTTCTTCGGGGCTTGGGGTCGAGTTTGCGAGGCAGCTTGCTCGCCGCTCAGTCGCAATGACGCTGGTAGCCCGCAGAGAGGCTGAACTCCTTCAAACGCGAGACCTCATTCTCGGGATCAATCCGGCCGTTCGTGTGACGATTTGTGTGGCTGACATCGCGACGGATGCGGGAAGGGCTGCTGTGGTTTCAAATGTGGGCCTAGCTGAATCGAAGGTTACTGTTCTGATCAACAATGCTGGTCTGGGGGATTACGGGCGATTCGACAAAGCTGATCCGGGCAAGATTTCCCAGCAAATAGATGTCAATGTCACTGCCTTGACGCTGTTGACTCGAGAGATCATTCCCGTGATGGCCAGACCGGGTGGAATCGTCAACGTAAGTTCGCTCGCAGGCACTCTCTTTATGCCGGAGCTTGCAGTATATGCTGCCACCAAGGCTTACGTCACTAGTTTCTCTGAGGCACTCAGCATTGAGCTCTCTCCGTCTGGAATCAGCGTGACCGCCGTTTGCCCTGGACCCACCCCGACGAACTTCAGCAAGACGGCACGTCGCGAAAATGGAGAAGATACCAATCGCTCCGGTCAGGGTGTACTGAAGCAGCCTCCAGAACGTGTCGTGAGAGATGCTCTCGCTTCCCTTGAAGCAGGGCGTGCTGTTATTTATCCTGGAGCGCCAGTTGCGTTGGCGAGTTGGATTTTCAGGGTAGTCCCACGCTTTCTCTTGCGACTTATCATGGGACGCAGAATGAAATCGACATGAAAACGCCGCAAGAACTCCCACCGCCTGAGCACCAGGAAGAGAGCGCGACTTGGCAGTATGGTCGGCGCGGTCCAGATCTGTTCGAGCGCGTGTTCAAGCTCATGGTGATCGCCGCTATCCTTGCCGCAGTCATCGTCCCATTCACGCCCCTTGCATCTCGGATCAAAAAAGCCCTCAAAGACATCAAGGAACCCACTTATGTTACACGCGAGGTAATCAAACGAGTGGAAGTACCGGCTCCACCTCCCCCTCTTCCCGACAGAAACATTCCACGTAAGGATGTGGACGTGGCCGAGCTCTTCAATGGCATCAGCATCAATACCAATTTAGTCACTATCCCTGGAGGATTTGCCAGCTTGGAGCGCTTGGACCCAGAGTCCTACAAGGTGCAATTTCAGGTGGATGTGCGTATACCCAAGGCGAATCAGAGCGTGGCGGAACTGGCCCGGATAAACCCTCATCTACCCGCGATTTTGCCTGGATTAGAGTCCATGTTGCCCAGTTCGAAGGTTTCGGGCTTTTTTCACAAACTTTACGAGAATAAGACCAAGAGTGTGGGGCAGAACCTCACCCGCTTAAACAAGATCTTGGATCGCCACAATTTCTATGACTGTGAAACGATCCTCGAACTTCAACACGAGACTACTGGTCGAAAGGCGCTGCTGATTCAATCAGAGATGGATGTTGTCTCCGATGGGTCGGACGGAGATCGGATGAGTCGTTTGGCCGACTACATCTCGATGTCAGACAATTACCAACCGTTCACTAGTTACGCCTGGAATAAACTCAGCAAAACACCGAACCCTCTGCTTGCTCGCTGGGAGGCCCGCTTGGACAAAGCCAATGCGGATTATGCAGTGAAGGGACTCAGTGCCGAGAAGAATCGACAACTCAAAGCCACCATCGACCAGCTCAAACTGGAGATCAAAGACCTCAAAGGCCGCAGTTCCCTCATCGCAGAAGCGGATCCCTTTGTCGTCATTTCACTTTTGTTTCGCAACTATGAGGGAACCAACCCATTTACGCCCCAGATCGGCGACTATGCTGTCGTGGTTCATGACCAGAAGGTGTATCCCGCTATTTGTGGTGACTACGGGCCCAGTTTCAAGATGGGAGAAGCCTCTCTCTTCATGGCAAAAGCAATCAGTGAAAAGGCTACCCCGTATAATCGCCCAGTCAGCGATTTGAAAGTAAGCTACATCGTGTTTCCAGGCACTCGGGTAAAGCCGTTTGGCCCACCAAACCTCGAAGACTGGCGGAGCAAGTGCATCGGGTTCCTGAATGAGATTGGCGGAATCGGCGCGGGGTTTGAAGTTCACAAATGGGACGATAAGTTCAAGAAAGCCGTCCCAGAGGCTACTCCAAGCGCTTCCCCAACCTCGGTAGCGCCAGAGGCTCCCAAAGCTCAATGAGCCAACTTGACGCAAATCTGCCTCCACGGCCGTAATCCCCGGTTGCGCATAGTGTTCTAGGGCGTATTCTCAGGTTGTCGTATCGGCCACGCTCCTAGCCAGGCCTTCCTCCTTGTCCCTTGTACTCTTGGTAAAACATGCGCCTCAGTGATTCGCAGAACGCGCAGCACCAACTTCCCCGCCTGTCGCGGAGAAGCAGGGGAGAACTGATTGCCGCATTGGCTGAACCGTTCAGCAAGCTGGCCACCTGTGTGCCCGCTGCCTCGGTCCGATATGACCATGATCCCCTTCATGCGGGACTGCCATCGCCCCAGTTTGGGCGAGGCCGGCAGAGCCCGAATCGCACCTTTGGCGCGCCTCGGACGGCTTCACCGCCCCGTCCCGACAGCATTTGGGATCGTGTGACAACCCAGACAGACACCCATAATCCATGCCAGAATACCACTCCAATGACGGAGGCCAACGCCGCAGTCGCCGCGGCGGACGCAACCGCAACTTCCGCCCAGGTCGTAGCGAAGAAAACCGTGGCCCAAGCAAGTCCGCACAGGCTCAGCCTAGCGGCTTTCAGCGCTTCCTGAGCGCCATCAGCTTCGGGCTGCTTGGCAAATCAGCCCCTGCTCCCAAATCTCGCCCACAAGCCACGCCGCCCGCACGTCGCCAGGAAACAGCTAGCGGCCAACCTCGTTCCGAGCGCAAGCCATCTGAACCTCGTCCTCCGCGTCCGGCCCCAACCTCCGCAGAGGTGACCACGGATCGCCTCTACGTGGGTAACTTGTCTTACGACGCAACCGAGAGCGACCTGTTTGAGCTCTTCAATGGCGTTGGCAAAGTCCAAAACGCTGAGGTGGTGGTCAATAGCCGCACCCAACGTTCCAAGGGCTTTGCTTTTGTCACTATGGCCAGTGTAGACGAAGCCAAGCGTGCAGTCGTCGAACTCCACGGAAAAGACTTTATGGGGCGTCCTCTGCAACTCAGTGGTGCCAAGCCAATGGCTGCCCGCGGTGATCGCGAAGAGCCATCCGCTGAAGAGGTAGCTCCTGCTCCCGAAGCAAACGCAGCTTAGTTTTAGCAAAGTTTTCAATTTGTATGCGCCCGCTGATGTACCTCAGCGGGCGTTTTTTGTGCACGTGACAGAATCAGGCCGAATCAAGACAAGATGCGCGGGGCAAGAGAGTGTGGCCCTCGCTTTCTTTCCCGCATGGCCACTAACCTGATCAACAACAGTCGTTGGTTGCTCGCCACCGGATTCCTGGCGGCTGCAACCCTTAACTCCACAGTCAATGCAGGTGCTCCGACATCTGCGAAAAATCCGCCAGCGGCTCCCGAATCGGCCGTCGATTGGAAGACAAATACGATTTCTCCGGTATCCAACCCAATCTTCTTTGAGGATCCGGTCATTCGCACCGAACTGCGGCCAATCTTTGCTTAGAGCGGTTCTCAAAAGAAAAGGGAAAAAAGAAGTTGTACTTTTCTACAGGTGGCATAGTTGAGGAGTGTGGGTCGTCCGCACATCGAACCGAATGCTGAGCACGCCAGTCTTGAGGAGCTGGAAGTGTCGATGCATT
>JAEUHM010000059.1 GCA_016795485.1 Verrucomicrobiaceae bacterium
GTGAGAACAACGGAGATCTACACCGAACTGGCGCGGGCCATGAGGGGGGAGATTACTAGCCCGCTGGATGATCTGTAGAAGCGAGAGCTCAGAGTTCGAAGTTCAGAGCTCTGGGGTGTGGTAGCTATGAGAGTGATGGCAACAGAATGGTTCTTGGTTCTTGGTTCTTGGTGGTTGGTTCTTGAAGTTCAGGGAGCAAGGTTTTGGGCGTGGAAGGGGTTTTTGACTGGCGGTGCGGCTGGCTCAGCTCGGCGGGGCGAGATGGCTATTCTGCTGGCGCTTTCGACGGAGGCTTTTGGCGGGAACGGTGCGCTACGTCTGCCGCCTCTCAGAGATGGCCTACCATCTCTGGTTTGGAGCGAGCGCGGAGCGGAGACATGAGATTTTGGCGTCATGAAGCTCTTCATCAGAGTATTGAAGATCTGCAAAAGGGCTTTAAAGGTCAGCAAAAGGCTTTTGAGCCTCTGCAAAAGGCTTTTGAAGCTCTGCAAAAGGCTTTTGAGGCTCTGCAAAAGGCTTTTGAGGCTCTTCAAAAGGCCTTTGAGCCTCTTCAATGGAGCATTGTAGTTCTTCAATGCAGCATTGTAGTTCTTCAACGGAGCATTGCAGTTCTTCAACGGAGCATTGCAGTTCTTCAACGGAGCATTGTAGTTCTTCAACGGGGCATTGCAGTTCTTCAACGGGGCATTGTAGTTCTTCAACGGGGCATTGTAGTTCTTCAACGGGGCATTGCAGTTCTTCAACGGGGCATTGTAGTTCTTCAGAGGAGCATTGTAGTTCTTCAGAAGAGCATTGTAGTTCTTCAAAAGAGCATTGTAGTTCTTCAAAAGAGCATTGTTGGCGTCAAAATGGGGTCCGTTGGGGATTTACCGAGGTTTTTTAGGGGGGTGGAGCCTTGCTTGTGGAACCTTTGATTTTGCTGGGCTTTGGCGCTGTCGCATGGGCCTCTTGTTGGCGGTTTACTTGCGATTGTCATACATTGGATAAATACTGATATTTAATATCATTTAATATTATGGCATTTCCGCCGTTGTTGGGGTGAAGGAAGTCCTTTGGCCTGCGGTGACGGCTCGGTGAGGACACCTCAACCTACCTTCCAGACCCACCCGTCTAACAACTGCTCAACAACTGCTCAACAACTGCTCAACAACTGCTCAACAACTGCTCAACCATAGCTCAACCACCGCAAGCCGCGCTGCAAGACATCAGATGGTCAGACATCAGATCCCAGACCGGGCGGACATGAGTGTCCGCGCTCCTTTTCCAAACCACCGTCAACAATGGTCAACCACGTCAACTACCGTAAACCGCCCCTTTTCCACTGCTCAACGAAGCTCACTCCGACTCCTCTCATCAACTCGGCCCTTCTAGTTTATGCACAAAAAGCCCGCTCCAATTGCCGGCCCGGGTGCGGAGCGGAAAATGGAGCGGGTGATCGTTTTCGCTTGGTGCGCTGCTAGGACGCGTTGCCGTTGGCGTGTTCGGCCATCTCGGGCTCGATCAAGCCGAACTCGCCGTCACGACGGCGGTAGAGAATGGAGAGCTTGTGGGTAGATGCGTTCTCGAACACGACGAAGGAGCGGTCGCTCATCGCAAGGTCCAACATTGCCTCATCTGGATAGAGAGGACGAAGTTTGAAGGGCTCTTTGTGCACATAGGCTGCCTCTACGTGCTCATCGGTGGCTTCCAGTGCAGCTTCTTCAAAGACATGCTCCTCGATGTGCTTCACGCTGCCCTTGCGTGGGCGGTGTGACTTGAGCATGCGGGTTTTGTATTTGCGCATGCGGCGGGCGATTTTGGAAATCGTCTCGTCGATGGAGGCATAGATGTCTGGCGATGTGGAGTCTGCCTCAATCACGATGTGATTGGCACAGAAAAGCACGATCTCCGCCATCTGCTGGTTGTGGTGCTTCTGCACATCGAGGACGACTTTGGCCTCGATGATGCGGGGGTAGTCCAGATGGAGCCCTTCGACCTTTTTCCGGGCATACTCTCGCATGGCCTCAGTGACATCGACGTGACGGCCTGTGACGACAATAGGTAGGTTGACGTTATGGACTTGCATGGTGTTCCTTTCTCCTTGGGATTCCTTCCTCTTGGTATTTTCGTTTCTTTGAGTGTTGCCGGGTTACCGGCGTTACATAGAAAAGTTTTCGCCCAAATAGAACTGCCGGGCGAGGGGGTCATTGACGATGTAGTCTCTTGGGCCGTGCAGCAGCACCTTGCCCTCATGGATAAGATAGGCCCGATCCACGATGTTGAGCGTTTCACGCACGTTGTGGTCGGTGATGAGGATGGCGAGGCCGGCATTTCTGAGCATCAAAATGATCTGCTGAATGTCTTCGACAGCTTTGGGGTCCACTCCGCTGAATGGTTCATCCAACATTAGCAATCTTGGCTCAGTGACGAGGGATCTGGCGATGGTGAGGCGGCGCTTTTCACCGCCGGAGAGGGTGATGGCGAGGTTGTTGGCCACGTGGCTAATGCCAAACTTCTCTAGCAGAAGGTCGCACTGGGCCTCTCGCTCCTCCCTGGAGAAGTCTTGGGTCTCCATCACTGCGATGATGTTCTCGCGGACAGTAAGACGGCGGAAGATCGATTCTTCCTGCGGTAGGTAGCCCATTCCCAGCCGGGAACGGCGGTACATGGGCTCATTGGTTGCGTCGTAGCCGTTGAAAATGACTTCTCCGCCATTTGGGCGGACCAGTCCGACGATCATGTAGAAGGTGGTTGTCTTCCCTGCTCCGTTGGGGCCCAGCAGACCTACGATTTCGCCAGCTCCTACTTCAATGTCCACGCCGTTAACGACGGTGCGGCCATCATAGACTTTTTTGAGTCCCCGTGTGTAGAGAAGCTGGTCCTGGGCGGCTGGCGGGATGTGCTGAGCCGAGGCGGCTCCTTCCCAAATGCGGGGATCATTGGCAGTCATTTGGCGCAAAAAACCGTTTATTAGTCACTGTGGCAATCAAGATCGGTGCCAGGATTCGTGCAAGTGCTCAACGCGAGCCTTTCTTGGTGGCGGTGCTGACTGGCACGGGGTTGGATTTGGGCTTGGGGGCGACTTGCCCCGGACCTACGGTGGCAGGTGCGGGGGAACTGGACTTTTTGCCCTTACTGCCTGGCTGCTCCACATCGTAGTGCACTTGGTTGGGGCCTTTGGTCAATACTTTGCCAGTGCCTGTAATGGTGAGGACGGTGCTTGGGTCTGTACCAACGATTTTGCGCGCGCCTTCCTGGATGGTGGGCATGCCGGAGAACACCATGTCGCCAGTGTTGCCATCGTAAGTGACCTTGCGCCCAGTGCCCATTTTGTCGCCTTCAGGTGTGTGCTGAATGACCACAACGCGGGTGCCTGTAGCCACTGCCTTCTCGATTCCGCCTTCTTCTTCCTTAGCCTCAGGTGCGGGCACGGGTTTTGCTGTTTCATCGGGCTTCTTGGTATCGCCTGGCACTCCGGTGGGAGGCGCAGAAGGTCCAGGACCGCTCTTTTTGTCCTGTTTTTTCATGAAAAGCTCCAGGCGCTCGCAGTCGATCTGAAAGTCAGGGTGCCTAGCTTTCACGTTGCCCTCGAAGACAGTGACGTTGGTGGCGGGGTCAAAGAAATTGCTCTCGGCATCAATGATGGCCTGCTTGGGGCCTTTCTGGGGAGCGGGAGCGGTAGATTCCGGCTGGAGTGGCTTGGCCTTGGCATCGCCAGGGGCGATGATGCCAGGAGGCGCATCTCCCGCAGGCTGTTGCGGGAAGCAAAGTGTGGTCGTAGCCAGGAAAAGGGCGGACGTGGCGGCAGTTCGGAAGTGAGTCATGAGGTTAGCCTCCTTTGACTGATGGTGGGGTGGGATTGGGGGCAACGGGGGCGGGTTCGGATGCGGGTTCTGGCGTTACTGGAGCCGCGGTAGATGCCGGTGGAGGAGTAGTTGTTTTGTTTTTTTGTGAGAGCTGGGTGGTATCATAAATGACCATCCGCACGCGTCCCTTCATTCGACCCTGAGAAGTGGTGGTGTCAAACTCCAGTGTATCGCCCTCGATGTGAAAATCAGTTCTGGAAACCCGGCTGCGTTCGTTGGAGCGCAAAACCTTGGTGTTCATCTCGTAGATGGCGGTATTGAGGTCCACCCGGACGTTGTCTTTTTCTTCACTGCCGAAGAGCTTAATGATCATGTCTTCGGCAAACAACTCCGAGTCCGATTGCCGAGTGACGGCTTTGGCGGTGATCATGGAACTGGGGCGCCCATCTTTGAACCCAGGTATCTGCACGTTCTTGTTGCGCACTCCCTGAGGTATCAGGGCACCGAGCGCTCCCATGCCGCCACTCGTTTCAGCCGCCACTTCCTCGGCTTTTGCCTTGGATTTGGTCTTGGCTGGTTTTGCATCCGCAGTTGGCTTTTCGCCCTCCTGAGCAGCACAGGACAAAGCCACGATGAATGTAGATGCCAGCAGTAGTTGTTTAGGCAGTGGCATGAGCGGCTTGATGAACCTTCAGGAGAACTTGCAACAGACTTTGCAGTTCGGCGAGCGGGATTTGATTGGGGCCGTCGGAAAGTGCTTTGGACGGGTCGATGTGGGTCTCGATGAAGACTCCATCAACCCCAGCGGCCACTGCCGCCCGGGCAAGCACTGGAGCGAGCTTCCCATCGCCACCTGTCGCCTTCCCCAGCCCACCAGGGCGCTGGACGGAGTGCGTGGCATCAAAAATGACACGATAGCCAAGCTCTCTCATCCAATACAGGGAGCGCATGTCTGCCACGAGGTTGTTGTAACCAAAAGTGGTGCCTCTCTCAGTGAAAAGGAAGTTCTCACACCCTGTGCTCTTGAGTTTGTCCGCAATATTCCCCACGTCCCAAGGAGCCAAAAACTGGCCTTTCTTGACATTAACGGCCCTGCCAGATTCGCCAGCGGCAAGAATCAGGTCCGTCTGACGGCAGAGGAAAGCGGGAATCTGCAATAGGTCGATGGATTTGGCAGCTTCCTTGATCTCTTCCACCGTATGGACATCGGTGGTGACTGGCACACCCAGTTCTTTGCCAATCTCACTCAATATTTGGCACCCAGACGCGCAATCCATGCCCCGGTAGCTACTGACGGCGGAACGATTTGCCTTGTCGTAGGAAGCTTTGAAAATCCAGGCAATGCCAAGTTGGTCGGCGATCGCCTTCAGCCGCCGAGCCATGTCCCAAACGAAAGCCTCTGACTCCATGACACATGGACCAAGAATGAAAAACGGCTGCTTGCCGTCCACGACGACGTCGCCAATGCGAAGAATGGGTAAAGTATTGCTCAAGGTGACTGGGGGTTCATCCTAGACTCTGGTCGGGGATTTACAACCGGCCATCCGAGACGAAAAGAGAGATCGGGACAAGATTTGATTGCATTCAGATAACAAAGGCTGACGCTCAGTCCGAACCAGCACTCCAACCCAATGAACAAGGTAGCTGTCATGATTGGCCTTTTGGGCCTTGCCTGTCTCGGAGTCTCGGCAGGACTCTGGTTCTCTGCCCCAGAAACAGAGTCAGGTGCTATCGCGAGGGTGGTGGAACTCCAACGCCAACTGAAAGACGCGCACGCAACCATCGCGGATTTAGAGGCCATGATCGAATCCATGGAAGGACGTGGCACCAGTCCAGTCATTGTGTCCAACATGGCTGGTCCATCCACTACACCTCAAAGCTCTCATCTCCAGCCAGCAAACTGGACCGCTCCCACCTTTGGAGCAACTCAAGCGCGGCCAATGCCCAACGGAGCGGCACACGTGGCAGTGGAAAGCGCTCCTCCACCGGCCACTCCTGCTGATGCGCGCGAAATCAAGCGGTTGGCCACCGCAGAAGCGCTGTATGCTGATTTGATCAGTCGCTTCAACCTCAACCCTGCAGAGCGTGAAACTTTCAAAGCCCTCGTAGCCGCTCGTGCCGACATCAAAAAAGGAGCCATGAGTAAAATGGCGGACCCCGGCCTGTCACCGGTGGAGCGCCAGCAGATTTACAAAGACGCGGTTGCGGCAATGACCGCTAACAGCGGCCAATTGCGTGATTTCCTCAACGACGACCAAGACTTTGCTCGATTTGCGCTCTGGGAGGAAACCGCTATTGAGCGCGAACTGATGGATGCAGGCCGGGCCATCTTTGACAATGACGGCAGTGGCCTCACTCAGGACCAAGAAGACTGGTTGGTCAAAGCCGCCTATGACTTGCGCAATAGGAAAGAGGGCCTAGCTGACCCTTACAACTTGGAGTCACTCACCGATACCGCCGTGGATCAACCTTACGTGACCAAGGTGCTCGACAAATACGACCGCGACTCCACCCTGCTACTTCAGAACGCACGCGGACGATTCAACGCATCCCAAATCGAGTCGATCCGGAAGTGGCGGCACCAGGGGCGGGTTTCGTTGGAGTCGCGACTTTGGAACATGTCGCGCACTGTGCCCGCAGCAGCGGTAAAGTGACCCAAGCGGCTCGTTAGTCGCTGAAAACGGAGCGAGTGCGACTTGTGCTCTTGTTCGTGAGAGCCAACAGGCTATGAACAACGCTCGATTGTCATAATCACCGACGACTCATGTCCAAAATCCTCCTCACATTCGGAATAATTGCCGCAGCGTGCACCATTTGCAAAAGCGCCGAGCCGCTGAAGGCCCTCCTCATCACCGGCGGCTGCTGCCACGACTACGCGAAGCAGCACCTCGTCATCTCGCAGGGCATCCAAAGCCGCGCGAATGTGCAGGTGGATGTTATTTGGACCGACGACAAGTCCACGAACCCGCCGCTGCCCGTCTATGAAAAGGCGGATTGGGCGAAGGGCTACGATGTGATCATCCACGACGAGTGCGCGGCGAGCATGAACAACAAGGAGACGCTCACGCGCATCCTCGACGCGCACAAAACGATCCCCAGCATCCAGCTTCACTGCGCCATGCACAGTTTCCGCACGGGCGAGGACCGCTGGTTCAAGCGCCTCGGCCTGCAATCGAACTCGCACGGCCCGCAAGAGCCCATCGCGATCACGTTTGTCGATAAAGCGCATCCGATCACGAAGACGCTCGCCGACTGGACCACGATCAAAGAGGAGCTCTATAACAACGCGAACCTCTTCGACGCCCATCCGCTCGCCATGGGCCGCCAGATGGTCAAAGGCAAGGCTGTGGATGCCATCGTGGCCTGGACGAATGAAAAAGACGGCGCACGCAGCTTCAGCACGACCATCGGGCACAACAACGACACGGTCGCCGATGCCCGCTACCTCGATTTGATCACGCGTGGCCTGCTTTGGGCCTGTGGCAAGCTCACACCCGAGTTTCTGACGCCGTTCAAAGGGCAGAATAAAGTGACCTTCGTGCCCGCAAAGCCGCAGGAGGCTCCGAAGCCGACTCCCGCGCCGAAAAATGCCACGGGCATCAAAGCAACCGCGAGCAGCGAGGAAACGGGAAAGAGCAATTTCGCGTGGAAAGCCGTCGATGGCGATGAAGGCACGCGCTGGTGCGCCGCGAACCCATCGAAGCCGCAATCCATCACGCTGGAGTTGGAAAAGCCGCAGGACCTCACCGGCCTCGAAATCGTCTGGGAGAGCAAAAACAACGCGTATCAGCACACCATCGACATCGACGGGAAAAACGTCGTCGCAGCCACCAACGAGAACACCCATGCCTTGCAGGCCAAACAGGCCAAAAAGCTCGTCATCACCTGCCTCGGCACGAATCAAGGCGGCTGGGCCAGCATCCGTGAGGTGCGGCTGAAAGGGCCGGGCATCACAGCACTCGCTCCAGCAAATAGGTCGGATAAGTCCTATTCGACCTATGAGAATGGTGGAAATGTCCCGCCCCAGATCGTCAAACTCACCCCAGAGCAAGAAGCCGCCATTTTGAAGGACGTGAAAGTCCCCGAGGGCTTCGAGGTCTCCCTATTCGCAAACAGCGCCGCAGCGAACTACCCCGTCTTCCTCGCGGCGGAGCCGGATGGCACGCTTTACGTCTCCAGCGATGGCAACGGCTCTGTGGAGCGCAAACCCAATCGTGGGCGCATCATCCGCCTGCGCGATCTCGATGGCGATGGCCGTGCGGATGAAACGAAGGTCTTCTGCGAGGTGGACAGCCCGCGCGGCCTCGTTTGGGACCATGATCGTCTCTACCTCGTGCATCCGCCGCACCTCAGCGAGTTCATCGATGCCGATCACGACGGCGTCGCGGAGAAGCAGAACATCCTCGTCAAAGGCATCGCCTTCGATTTCAAAGATCGCCCCGCCGATCACACCACGAATGGCCTCAGCCTCGGCATCGACGGCTGGCTTTACATCGCGGGTGGCGACTTCGGCTTCATGAAGGCCACCGGCACCGATGGCCGCACGCTCCAGCATCGCGGCGGCGGCGTCATCCGCGTGCGTCCCGATGGCACCGGCCTCGAAATCTACTCCACCGGCACGCGCAACATCCTGGAAGTCGCCATCAGCCCGCTGATGGACATCTTCGCCCGCGATAACACGAACGATGGCGGTGGTTGGAACGTGCGCTTCCACCACTTCACCGGCCTCGACGACCACGGCTACCCGCGCCTCTACAAAAATTTTAATGATGAGTGCATCCAACCCCTCGCCGACTACGGCGGCGGCAGCGGCTGCGGGGCCGTTTACATCGACGAACCCGGCTTTGGCGACTGGAACAATGCTCCCTTCACCTGCGACTGGGGCACCGGCGCTCTCTGGCATCATCAGGTGAAGCCCAAAGGCGCCACCTTTGAAGAAACCCGCAAGCCCGAGCCCTTCATCAAAATGACGCGCCCCACGGATGCCGATGTCGATGGCCTGAGCCACGTCTATTGCGCCAGTTGGAAAGGCGCCACCTTCGGCTGGGCCGGGCCGGATGTCGGTTACATCGTGCAGGTGAAGCCGAAGGGCTTCAAAGCGGAGCCGCTGCCAGATTTTGCGAAGGCGAAGGATGAGGAGTTGGTGAAGGTGATGGAGTCACCGAGCAACCGCCGGAGGATGGAGGCGCAGAGGGAGCTGGTGAGGAGGAAGCCTGCTAGATCTCGTGTTGGTGATCTTGCCCAGATTTGGACCGACAAGTCAAAGTCCTTATCTTCACGCGCTGCTGCTGTCATATTGCTTCCAAACCTTGAAGAACAAGACCTCTCCATTGAGGCTCTTTGGAAATATCCCGAGCTTTGGAGCACAGCTTTAAGATCAATGGAGCAGATCGACAACCCAACCGGCACCATGGTTCTGGCTTTGGCAGTTCTCGAAGAAGGCTCACCAAGCGCAAAGGTCGCAGCGCTGCGTGCGATGAATGAAGTAGCTGTTCGCTATCCAGAAGCGCGAGGCGTTCCAATGGATGAAAAAGAGTTAAAGCTCTTCGTGAATGCCTTGATGAGTGATGATTTGGTTCTTGCTCATGCGGCTCGTCGTTCGGAGCCTTTCGAGGAAGGTGGAAAGCGGCTTATCACTGCTTTCGATACTCATAGCCATGATCCGAAGGCTCAGTTTGCGTTGCTCGGTATTGCCAGAGCCATTCACACCCCCGAAGTTGTCACCGGCCTTATCGAGCACCTCGGCAAGGCCACTGAGCCAGCATTGCGCCAGGGAATCCTCGGAGCCCTCAGCCGCCTGCATTTCAAGGAAGGCGAGTGGAAGGGGGATTCGTGGGGCACGCGGCCGGACACGCGGGGGCCGTATTACCAGCCGGAGGCCTGGAGCGAGACGCCGAAGATCGCCGTGGCGCTGAAGAACGCGCTGGCGAAGGCCTCGCCGGAGGAAGCGGCGTTCTTGGTGAAGGAGCTGAACCGCAACCGTATCCAGTTCAATGAGGCGCAGCAGCGCATCTTGGCCCTGGCGAAGCAGGACCCGAAGGTGCTGCCCGAGCTAGCCGCGCAGATGGCCGGTGCGGAGGAGATTCCAGCGGAGGCGGTGCCGCTGTTGGTGGGCGCTCTGAAAAGTAGTGCTGGGCTTCAGCCCGCACAGGCTCCGCAATCCGGTGACGGGCTAAAGCCCACCACTACTTTCCTGTCCCAAGCCATCATCGCTCTTTCGAAAACCGACAACGCCGATGCCGTGCAGGCCACGCTTCACGCCTTGGACGCGCTCAAAAAGCTCCCGGACTCCGGCAAAGACTACGATACCGCTTTGGCCGCCTTCTTGAACGCGCCGAAGCTCGAAAACCACCATCAGCTCGTCGAGCAGATCGCGGAGAAGGCCGAGTGGGCGCACTCGATGTATGCGTATGCCGCGTTGCTGAACCTAGCGAACCGCAAAACGGGCAGTCCCGAGTCCATCCAGCTCTCGCAGAAGGCACTCGACAAGGACTGGGCCGATCCGAAGCACCGCAAGCTCATCATCGACGCCATCAGCGCCTCCAAGCACATGCCCAGCGCCGCCAAAGTGCTCGCCGCGCTCGATGATCCCGATGCCGAGGTCAAAGGCGCCGCCGAACGTGCTGCGAAGTCCATGCGCCTCAGCAAGATCGAGGACAAAACGCCCAAGATCATGACCCTGAAGCCTGAGGAGGCCCTCGCGGCCGTTTTGAAGGAAAAAGGCGATCTCGCGCTCGGCGAGCAAATCTTTTCCAAGGCCACCTGCATCGCCTGTCACACCACCAGGGAGTCCGAGCCACAAAAAGGACCCTACCTCGGCAACATCGCCCAGACCTACAAGCGCCCCGAACTCGCTCAGAACATTCTCGACCCGAACAAGACCATCGCGCAGGGTTTTGCGAGCGAGACTGTCACACTCAAGGATGGCACCATGCAGATGGGTTTCATCACGTTGGAAGGCGCAGAGGAAATCAAGATGCGCAACATCGCCGCACAGGAGTTTACGTACAAAACAAAGGACATCGCCAAGCGTGACAAACTGCCCATCTCCATGATGCCTCCCATGCTTATGCACAACTTTACGGTGAAAGAGTTTGCCAGCCTTCTCGATTACCTGGAGCAACTCAGCCAACATTGAATCCCATGAAGCGTCTCGTCCCAACCATCCTGCTGCTTATCACCGGGCTACTTTCCGCCCAGCAAACACCTGCGAACAAAGGAAAGGGCAAGGGGCGAATCGCTCCCCCCTCCCTCACGAGTGAAACCTTAAGTCATGAGGAAAGGCTCTACAAAACCACGCCGCAAGGTGAGTTGCGCCTTCACTTTTCCTTCCCAAAAGACTGGAAGGCAGGCGACAAGCGCCCGGCGATTGTGTTCTTCTTTGGAGGCGGCTGGAAGAGTGGCAGCTACCTTCAGTTTGTGCCACAGAGCGACTACTTCGCCTCCCGAGGGCTCGTAGCAGCGAGTGCTGACTACCGCATCTCCTCCATCCACAAAACGACGCCTGACAAGTGTGTGGAGGATGCCAAGAGTGCTGTGCGCTACCTGCGCGCTCATTCAAGAGAGCTAGGAATCGACCCTGGCAAGATCATCTCCGCCGGTGGGTCGGCAGGAGGCCATCTGGCAGCGTGCACGGCTCTGATTTCTGAGTTTGATGCCGAAAGCGACGACAAATCTGTCTCCGCCAAGCCCAATGCGATGGTCTTGTTCAACCCCGCGCTAAACATTGACGAACTCGCTGCCAACCGAGACCGCAAAGACGCGATTCCGATGGCGGAGCGCATCACTCCGAATCGTCACATTAGTGCGGACACACCGCCTGCGATCATGTTTTTCGGTACGGATGATGCTTTGATCGAAGGCGCGCAAAAGTATCTGGCCAAAGCCGTTTCGTTGGGATTGCGCGCTGAACTTTGGACGGCTGAAGGCCAAGCACATGGCTTTTTCAACCGTGCTCCCTGGACTCAAGTCACCGCCAAGGCTGCTGATGAGTTCCTGGCCAGCCTCGGCTACCTCAACGGAGAATCCACCATCAAGCTGCCTGAAGGCTCAGGCAGCTTGAAGCGGGAATAGTGTTCCCCGTAGGCGCATCTGCCAGAGTGCGACAGCGTTGGACTTCATTCGCAGCGCTAGGATCGAGTATCAGGGGTCAGTCGGTGTTTTCCGTTGTATGTTTCTAATAATTTCATGGCTTCACTACCCTTTCGATCTTCTTCAAAACCTTACTCAGCTTCCCGTCTCTCTCCACCTTCCTCTTCACCAGCGCCGCTGTCCGGCTAACAGTACTACGCGTGCCCATGTGCAGCCTCTCTGCCACCCAATCCAGCGGCACCGTCGTGTGCGTCTTGATTGCCAGCGCGATCATCGCTTTGCGCTCATCCCCATGTGCCAGCCTCACCAAATCCTCTTCTGTCAGCTTGCACTCCTTCATACCCGCATCCACCAAGCGCATGGCCATCCGCAGGTGGTGATCCTTCACCCCCGCGCTAGCACCGTAGTTTCTCTTGGTAGCAGTTCCCTCCAGCGCATTCTCGCCTAGCGCCAACGCCTTTTCCCGAAACGCCTGCGCTCCAAAGAACCAGCCCCGCTTAAGCGTCGATTGCACACTCTGGTTAGCAGGCAGCAGCCTTCCTGCCTCGGCTCCCTCCTGGCGCACCTTCTCCTCCAAGTGCTCCAGGTAACCACGCCGTCCACGTGCATTATCTTTGAACCGCCACACCCTCAGCCCACGCTCCACGCACAACCAGCTCTGCCGCTTGCCCGCTGGAACCACATACCCCGCAGCCAGACTGCTCCACCCGTAACTCTCCAGCCCACTGTCCAAGGAAGCCAATCCGGCACGCACCGGATTGAGATGCACATAGTCAATCAGCGTCCCCAAGTACCACCCCTCCTCATCATCCACCAAGATCGCCTTATACCTCCCACCAAACAAATGCCCCCAGCGTTTGTGGCGCACGTTGTGCCTACGGGTAAAAGCATTCTGCAACCAACTCATTCCTGCCACCAGATTCGCCTTCGGAGTCTCAATCACTAGGTGATAGTGATTGCTCATCAACACATACGCATGGCAACGCCAGCCCGTGCGCGCACAAGCCTCAGCCAGCGTCTTGAGAAACATCGTCCGATCCTTGTCATCAAAGAAAATGTCCTCGCGCTGATCCCCACGCGCCATGACGTGATAAAGCGCGCCTTCATATTCAATCCGAGGTTGCCTTGGCATGGCCCAGAAGCTGTCTAAACACTAGAACTTTGCAACAGAAAACACCTGACCCCTGGGAAGTCCCGCACCAGCGTCCACGTCGTGCTCGTGGCGCTTGCGGCCTTCTGCACCAGCTTGCGCACCCGCCGTCCCTGCCAGTCATAGGTGAACTTCAAGCGCATGCGCTCAACACCTGCCGCTACTGCACTGGACATCGTTTCCATGGAGATCAACCGGTTCTCTGCGTCCCAACCATACACCCAACGCCCGTCCTGGATCAAGTTCCCATCGTCATCGTGGAGCATGACCTCGTTCTTGGGCGGGAAGTAGACAAAGCCCGTGAGCTTCTTCTGCACGGTGCCTCCTCCAGGACCTATGCCACCCTGGCTGGCGCTAACCTCCACCTTCCTCCAGGCGGCAACTAGATGCGTGTTTTGCACTCATTCTACAGTTATTTCGGTTTGTTCACGGGCAGAACTTTTCGTGGCTCCACGACTACACCACTCATTAACACGTGGACAGTCCAAAAAGAGTCTTTGCTGCCATTTCCGAGATACGAAATCTTATAAAAGTACCGGTCGGTTACCGTGCCTGGCAGCGGCAGGATATTGATGCTGGTCGGACGACTTGGAAGCGGGCCTCCGATTGGTTGTTTCCGCACCCATTCATATGCTCTTTCTATGGCATCATCCACACTGAGTGGTATTGCCTCCCCAAAACCCCACGATGGTTCTTTTGCAGCCAATTCAGAACTGATTGTCCACCGGTATCTCTCACCTTGGTGAAGTGCTTTGGTGTCGCCAAGCTCGAGTTCTTCAGCAAATGCGCATGCCCAAGATGCGACTGCCGTTGCAACAATGAGTTGTTTTAGCCAATGAAATCGCATAGCGGACCTTTCAAGTGTCTATTACCATAGATCCCACCATGCTGCAGAGTCAGGTTCAACAACCACAGTTTCCCGTTCATATCCTTCCTCTGCATTAGCGCAACAGTTCCACCTGACACTCAATGAAAACGTAATGACGTTGCTGGCGGTAGTCCCATCGTTGGCATTTGCAATAAACGGAGTGTGGTGTCCGATGGCGGCAGCCGCTTGCCCGGCCATCGGCACATTCCCCACTCCAAATATCACAGGCAACGGTCGGCTAGTTTCAAAAAACTGAGCCTCTCCCGTTATCTTTGCAGTCCCACGAGTGCATTCAGTCGGTTCGAGGGAGAACCCGATCTGAAAGATATCCAGGGCGTACCGCAACGGGCGCAGCGCATTTTGTCCTACAAGCCATGCCTCTGTGTATTTGTAACCAGGTGTCTTAAACTGAGGTTGTCCAGCCGGTGTGCCATCACACTTCTGAAAATCTTGGACGAAAGTAACTTTCTGGATGATGTAGCCAGACTTATGCTTGCCCGGTACTTGCCACTCGCGCTCCACCCTTGATACACCACAGGTTCCATTTGCCGCACGGTGAGGTTTGAAGTCCAAAGTGGCCATGCCAAGAAAGTCGATTTCGTTCACCGCATCATTCCCCACCATCCCATACAAATTGATTCCCCCATCCTCCCCAATCGGATCTCTGTTTAGCCACCGCCCCAGCTCTGCGGAGTAATACCTAAACCCGTAATACACCAGAGCCGTCTCCGGGTCCGTGTATTTCGTTGAGAACCTAAAGGGCGGCGTGGTGTAGCTGCCCTGGCCTAAGGTTCCGTTGTCGATGGTCAACTC
>JAEUHM010000033.1 GCA_016795485.1 Verrucomicrobiaceae bacterium
GTGGTGAAGGTGACCGTCAGTCCGTGATGCCTGCGGCATGGTTCTTGGTTCGGTGTTCTTTGTTCTTCGTTCAGCACAGCCACCGAGCCAGAACCAACCATGAACAAGGAACCATGAACCAAGAACAGAAACCGCCATGCCCTTCGATCCGACCAAACCCGCGAACAACTCGCCTGCCTCCAGCGCGGAGATGCGCTCGCAACTCACCTCGCTCAACGCCGACATCCAGCAGCGGGCCACTCAAGGCGACCTCAATAACGCCGTCGCGAATGCCATCCAGCAAACCAGCGCCAACAGCAACGGCGTTGGCACGCTGGGAATGGGTGCCGATGGAAGCTACAACCAGAGTCAGATGCAGGACCTCATCAACAAGGTGGATGAACTGATCAATGCGCTGCGGAGGTAGATTCATCGAATCATCTGGACTCAACTGAGGGCAGCCGGGACTGTTGCACCACACTTTCGGAAGTTACCATAACACCCGCTTTGCATGCTTCGTCCGCGAGGAGCGGCTGTTTGAGGCGTTTATCGACTCATGCTCCGTCTCACCTTTGCTCTTCTCTTTGCATCGCTCGCCGGTTTGGCCATCGCGCAGCCTGCGCGGTTCACGCCTTCCGTCATCACGAATCCCGGCGCGGAGTTTCAGGATGATGCACGGCCCGGTGCGATGATCATTGGGATGGATCGCACGCCGAAGGGGCGCATCTGGGGCTGCTGGACGGGCACCGGTGACAAGCACGATGGCTATTTCTTGCTCGCGACGAGTGATGATGGCGGCGCGATGTGGTCGAAGCCGCGTTTGGTCGTCGGTGCACGCATGGAGGCGGCGCAGAAGATCAGCGGAGCGCTGGTGGGGAATCTTTGGACGGACCCGAAGGGACGTCTGTGGCTCTTTTTCGATCAGCAGCTCGGTGATCCGCAGAAGCGCATCACGAACTGGTTCACGCGCTGCGATGATCCCGATGCGGCGGAGCCAGTGTGGAGCGAGCCGGTGATGTTTGCGGAAGGCTGCACGCTGAACAAACCGACGGTGCTCACAGATGGCGCGTGGCTGCTGCCGGTATCCGATTGGCATCAAAAGACCTGCCGCGTCTTTGAATCGACCGATGAAGGCGCGACGTGGAAGCAACGCGGCAGCTTGCAGTTCCCGGATTGGGAGTTCGACGAGCACATGATGGTTGAATTGAAGGATGGTCGCCTGTGGATGCTCGCCCGCACGAAGGGCCAGCCGCACGAGAGTTTCTCGACCGATGGCGGCAAAACCTGGAGCGAGCCGAAGCAAGCGGCGACGGTGCAGAATGTGAATGCGCGCTTCTTCCTGCGTCGGCTCAAATCGGGCCGCATTTTGCTGGTGAAGAATGGCTCGCCAGCGGAGCGCTTGCCAAAGCGCACGCACATGAGCGCGTGGCTCTCCGAAGATGAAGGGCAGACGTGGAAAGGCGGTCTGCTGCTCGATGAACGCAACGCGGTGTCGTATCCCGATGGCTTCGAAGCATCCGACGGGCTCATCCACATTCTTTATGATTGGAATCGCCACACGGACGCGGAGATCCTGATGGCGAAATTTCGCGAGGAGGATGTGCTCGCGGGCAAAATCGTGTCGAAGGACGCGAAGCTGCTCATGCTCGCCAACAAAGCCACCGGCCCGAAGCCCGAAAAGCTCTACAACGGCATCGAACTACCCGATCAATGGCCGCCGCGCTATCGCGAGCCGAGCGATGCGGTGATGGAAGTGCCGTATTTGAAGAAGAAGCCGAAGGTGATCCCCATCGACCTCGGCAGGCAGCTCTTCGTGGATGATTTCCTCATCGAGAAAACCACGCTCAAGCGCACTTTTCATCAGGCGAAGAAGTTTGAGGGCAATCCGGTCTTCAAAGCCGAAACGGAGCGCGAACTCGGAGCTGCCACCCAAGGCGAGAAGGGCGAGGAAGCGACCACCTTCACCGGCCAGGGCGGCGTGTTTTACGATCCGGCGGAAAAGCTCTTCAAGATGTTTTATGTGGCGGGTTGGCGCGGTCCGCTTTCGCTCGCGACGAGTCCGGATATGAAGACATGGACGCGCAAAGGCCAGCTTTTGAGTGAAGGTCTGCGCTGGACGGGACCGAAGCTCGTCACCGGCGGCTCCGACAACTGCGTGTGGCTCGATTTGAATGCCAAATCACCTGCTGAGCGAATCAAATACCTCACGTGCTGGCTGCATGTGCCGAAGGAGCAGCGTCCGCAGGGCTTCATGCACTCGCTGCATGTCTCGGATGGCAAAACCTTCTCCGATGCGGTGACGACGAGCATCGCGGCGGATGATTACTGCTCGTTCTTCTACAATCCCTTCCGCGAGAAATGGGTCTTCAGCATCAAGATGGGCACCTCACGAGGTCGCAGCCGTTACTACTACGAGAGCGATGATTTCCTCGCCGGTGCCGACTGGAAGAAAAGCGTGTTTTGGACCTGCACGGACAAACTCGACCTTCCCGAGCCTGCGGATCGCTATCCTGGCGCTGGCGAACCAGCGCAGCTCTACAGCCTGAACGCTGTGGCGTATGAGAGCCTCATGGTCGGCATGCACTACATCCATCGCGGCCCGAAGAATGAGATCTGCGACAAGGGTAAGTTTCCGAAACTGCTCGATCTAGAGCTCGGTTTCAGTCGCGATGGCTTCCACTGGGATCGCCCGGATCGTCGTGGATTCATCGTCGGCTCACGCACGGAGGGTTCATGGGACCGCGCTTATCTACATGGCGCGGCGGGAGTCTTCGTCGTGCTCGATGACCAGCTCGTCTTTCCCTACATGGGCACCAGCGGCATCGCGCCGAGCGGTCATCGCGGGATGTATACGGGTGGCAGCATCGGCCTCGCCATGTTGCGGCGCGATGGCTTTGCCTCGATGGATGGCTCTGGGGAACTCACGACGCGTCCGGTGAAGTTCAAGGGCCAGCATCTCTTTGTGAATGTGAACGGCGAAGTGCGCGTGGAAGTGCTCGATGAGGTTGGAAAGGTCATCCGTAGCTCCAAGATGGCTTCGGGGGATCAAACGAGGCTCAAAGTGGAATGGGCTGACGGGGCGGACCTGTCTGACATGGTCGGACGGAATGTGAAGTTCCGCTTCCATCAGACGAAGGGCTCGTTGTATGCCTTCTGGGTCACTCCAGATGAAAACGGAGCCAGCGGCGGCTATGTCGGCGCGGGTGGTCCGGCATTCGATGGCGTGAAGGATTTGCCTGCTAAGTAATCAATCGCGTGCGAGACTTCTTGCATGTGGAAGGCCCTCTCACGTATCCAAGCCATCAGCGCACTGATGGTGTTCACTTGTGCCGCCAAGGTTACCTTTGCTGCTACGATCAGTCTCTCAGCGAGTAAGTCTGGTAAAGGATTGGCTGAGGCTGTGGCGAAAGCAAAAACTGGCGACACTTTGCATCTAGGTCCGGGCATTTATCGCGAACGTCTTCGGATTGATAAATCAATTAGCATTCGAGGTGCGAGTGGCACGATCATTGACGGTGCGATGCCACTAGCAGGTGAGTGGACGCAAGTGGAAGACCTTTCTCGGGTATTTGTCATGGACTTGGAGAGGAAGCCTAACGGGCTTCTCGTGGATGGAAAGTTTATTGCAAGTATTCGCTATGATCGGGCACTTGAGAAGGGCGACTGGCACTGGCAGACACTGTTCGCGAAAGGCACGCCGCTGAGTGGCTTCGAGCAGATTTGCGCGCTTTGGATGTACCATCCAAAGGAGAAACGCATTTATCTTCGGCTGGAGAGTGGAGCGGCACCTAATCCGGCCAAGGTGACTGTGGTGCTATCTAGTGATGCGTTGATCGCCGTTGGTGCAAAGGGTGTTGAGATAGAGGGCATCACTTTCCGTGGCGGACGAGACGCGATTCGGCTTGGTGAGGGCGCTAGTGAATGTGTGGTGCGCAAATGCATGATCATGTCTTTTGAAGACACAGGAATCTTGATCACAGGTGGGGCATCGCGATGCACTGTGGAGGATTGTAGGATCACGCGGGGAGCGCTTGAAGAATGGCGACCCACCAACGATAAACGCCGAGAGAACTACGAGATCTGGCGCATTCACAAGGACGTTGGTAACTACGACCGTGTTGGCATCAATCTGATTCGCGCTGGTGAAGACAATCGCATTGTCCGCAATCACCTTGACCGCACGTTTGATGGCATATGCATTGGAGACTCCAGTGCGGAGTCTCTCGATAAGGCGCTACCTGATCCCAATCATGGGAGAGGCACAGAGATCGCAGAGAATGTCATTGAGAACACGCGGGACTCAGGCATTGAGCTTGGTGTCGGCTGCATCCAGGTGAACGTGCATCACAACATTCTGCGTCACACGCACGGCGGGTTGCGCTTCAAGCTCCCGCGCATTGGCCCTGTGTTCATCCATCACAATCACCTCGTTGACGGTACGCCGTTCAACATCTGGTTTAGCATGGACGCCTCACCTGCAGAAGGTTTCGTGTACCACAATACCATTGAGGGTGGCGATGACGCTGCGCTCCTATATTCATCGTTTAACGCGAGGCGCGACTTTGCAACGCCGAGGTGGCATTTCCTAAACAACCTTGTTCTGAACGTTCGCGATGGTTTTTTTGCCCAAAATAAAAACACACCGGCTCGCGACTTCACGGAGACGCATAATGTTGTGACAAACGATGCAAAGACCGCAGTCGATGCAGGTGTTGACCTCTCTACTTACTTTCATGGCAAAGCTCTCCCAGGATGCGAGAACGGCTACTTCAAGGGTAGTGCGCCCGATGCAGGCGTCTCGGAATCTCGCTGAATGCAGCACTACTGGTGTCGCCGCCGAAACTCCTTTGGAGTCATTCCTGTGCGTTTGCGAAACTGCTGCGTGAATGCGCTTTGATCGCAAAATGCATGGTCCAGAGCGATTTGGATGATCGGCAAAGTAGTTTTTGCCAGAGCCTCTGCAGCGGATTGAATGCGGGTCCGTAGCAGGAGTTCATAAGGGCTCAAACCGAGTGAGGCGTGGAGTTTGCGATGTAGATGACGCTCAGACACACCAGCGGCACGCGCGAGTTCGGCCGACGTGACGACTTCGTGGCAGTGAGCGCGAGCATATTGAACTGCGGCTGTAACTTCGCGTACATCGTGCTGCCGCATGCGATCCTCGTCACGGCGTGTAATGCCCATCACACCTATCACTTTGCCACGTTTGTCTCGCACTGGCAGCTTGGTGCAGAGAAACCAATTCAAGTTCCGTTGCTCATCATACCAAACTTCGAGCCTGTTGATGAGCGGCTTGCCACTGCGGATAACTTTTTGGTCATCTTCACGGTAAGCCTTTGCAATCTCTGCCGGGAAGAACTTCTCATCCATCGCGCCTACAAGTTCACGCTCGCTTGTAATGCCGAAGCGCTCAAAAGTCGCGCTGTTCGCCGCGATGTGCCGGCCCTGATCGTCCTTCATAAAAAAGAACACGCCAGGCATGTGCTCGAAAATAGCCCGCACGCCCTGCGGATCAGCGATCCGGGAGAAGAAGTCGACTTGGAGGCGTGGCAGCGGCATGGCCGGATTTTAACAAAGATTGGCAACGTGTCACCAAACGTTCGTTCTGCGAGGGAAGTATGATTGACGTGCCTCAGCACACGTTTCTCATGGCCCGATCACTTTTCTTGCTCATTGCCTTCTCTAGTTTGTCATCCGTTTTCGCGAATGATGCTGCCGACTTCCCGCCAATGCCTCCGGTGAAACCACTCACGGCTGCGGATGAACAGAAAACCTTCCGCCTCCCCCCTGGCTATCGCATGGAACTGATCCTCGCCGAACCGGACATAACGGAACCAGTTTGCATCGCTTTTGATGGAAATGGGCGACTCTACGTAGCTGAAATGACCAGTTACATGCGCGACATTGATGGCACAGACGAGCTTACCAACACAGGTCGAGTCTCTGTGCATTGGTCGAGCAAGGACGATGGCAAATATGATCAGCATCGAGTTTTTGCAGACAAATTGAAGCTTCCGCGTCTGCTTTTGCCTCTGGCAGATGGCGTGCTGATCGGTGAAACCGATACCAATGACATCTATCATTATAGGGATACCAATCGCGATGGAGTTAGTGAGGCGAAAAAGTGTGTTTTCAAAGGTGGTCCACGCGGTGGCAATCTGGAGCATCAGCCCAGCGGCCTTACTTGGGCATTGGACAACTGGCTTTACACCGCAGTAAACAACTATCGTCTGCGATGGAAGGATGGCCAACTCATCAAACAGGATATTCCTGGCAATGGTGGGCAGTGGGGAGGTACGCAGGATGATGACGGTAAGTTCTGGGTGGTGAACGCTGGTGGGGAAAGAGGACCACTCAACTTTCAACATCACATTCTCTATGGTCAATCGGCCGCGCGGGCGCAGTTTGAACCTGGCTTTGAAGTCGTTTGGCCTGCCATGGGGCTACGAGATTATCAGGGTGGACCGGGGAAGTCACGCGATGACCATACGCTCAATCACTTTACCGCAACTTGTGGGGGCGAGGTTTATCGCGGAAATCAATTTCCAGCCGAGATGAAAGGGAACCTTTTCTTTGGCGAGCCAGTGGGACGACTTGTGCGCCGTACACAGATCGAAGTCGCTGACGGCATTACCATCCTGCACAATCCACATCCACAGAGTGAGTTTTTGCGCAGTACAGATGCGTGTTTTCGGCCAGTGGACATGAAGACGGCTCCTGACGGTACATTGTTCATCTGTGATATGTATCGCGGGATCATACAGGAGGGAAATTGGACGCGTGAAGGCAGCTACCTGCGGAAAGTCATACTCCAACACAGTATGGACAAGATTATCGAGCGTGGTCGTGTGTGGAGGCTTGTGCATGAAACCACGAAGCCTGTATCGGCACCAAGATTGCTTGACGCCACCCCGGATCAGCTTGTCGACACTCTCGGGCATCCGAACGGTTGGCACCGAGACACTGCGCAAAAGTTGTTGGTTCTTAAGCAAGACAGGAGCGTTGTGCCTGCTCTTCTCGGTATCATAGAGACGAGCGAGAATCCACTGGCTCGCGTTCACGCGCTGTGGACGCTGGAGGGTCTTGGCTCTCTTCGTTTAGACTGTTTACGCACTGCATTGAACGATAGGTCTCCACAAGTGCGCAAAGCTGCTATTCGTGCCAGTGAGTCGCTAAGCGATGAATCGCTCATGAGTGCTGTGGTGGCACTAACAAAGGATAACGATCCGTCAGTGGTTATTCAGGCTCTCCTGACCGCCAAGCAGATGAAATGGAAGGACTACGTCAAACTCATCAATCTGACAGCGCTAAGCACCCCCTCGAAGGGCGTGAAGGAACTCGCCGCTCAGATGGTCAACAACCAACTCAGCTTCCCACGTGAGTTCACCAACGCGCAAAAGGATCAGATGAGACGAGGTCAGGTCATCTACCAAGAGTTGTGTTTTACTTGTCATGGTCTCGACGGAAAAGGCACTGCGATTGATGGACTACAGCCCGGTATGACGCTCGCACCCTCACTTGCTGGTTCCAAGATCGCTATGAAAGGAAACTTTATTGTCCGTGTCCTTTTGAACGGTCTTGCAGGGCCCGTGAATGGCAAAACGTATCAGGCACAGATGATTTCAATGGCAAACAACCCCGATGATTGGATCGCAGACATCGCCACCTACGTGCGCAAAAGTTTTGGCAATAAAGGGCGATTCATACAGAAGGCTGAAGTTACCAAACTGCGCAAGGAACTCGCGGCTCGGAGTGTGCCTTGGAGCGAACAAGAGCTTAAACGCATCGGGCCTCATCAGCCCATGGAAGATCGAAGTAAGTGGAAGCTAACCGCAAGTCACAATACAACTTCCATCACCAAAGCCATAGACGGTAGCTTGGATACGCGATGGGACAGCCGTACACCGCAGACTCCAGGCATGTGGGTGCAGATTGAACTTCCTGAAATCGCCTTAATCTCAGGTGTCGAACTAGACACCGCAACGTCTGCAGGAGACTGGCCGCGGGGATGGAAGATCGAACTGTCAGAGGACGGAAAGGCGTGGGATATGCCTGTTCTGGAGGGCAAGAGCGCTAGCAATGTCACTGAGTTTATGTTTCCGAAAGCTGAGAACGCGAAGTGCATTCGGATCACTGATACTGGCAGCGCTAAAGGCCTGTTTTGGTCTATCCACGAGTTGGAAGTGCTACAGACCGCTGGAAACTAATCTCAGATAGGCCTGATTTGCCGAGATTTCGTTCTTGATGCGTTGATCTGTATTCTTTAGCCTCTCCATATGTTAACCTCACGTGTTGGCGCGGCTTGTTTTTTGGTTGTGGGGCTCTTTCTGAGTTCCTGCGTGAGTGGGAGGCAACGGGAGCCGGCGCCTGAACGGCTCGTCGGCATTTTTGGTGGCATGGGACCTGAGGCCACTGCTAACTTCTATGCGGAGATCGTGAGGCTTACTCCCGCGAAGAAGGATCAGGAGCATTTGCCCGTGCTGATTTACAGTCTTCCGCAGGTGCCAGATCGCAGCACATGCATCGCCTCTGGGAGCCGTGAAATTGTGCCTTACCTAACTCACGCGGTGCGGAAGTTGCAGAGCGGCGGCTCTTCCTTTATCGCGATTCCTTGCAATACAGTTCACTACTACCACGCCGACATGCAGCGTGCAGTGAGGATCCCCGTACTGAACATGATCACCGAAACAGCAGACGCAGTTCAGCGACAGTATCCCAAGGCAAGGACGATAGGGCTGCTTGCCACAAATGGCACTGTGCGCAGTAAGCTTTACGAACACGAGTTTACAGAACGTGGCCTCAAAGTCTTGCTGCCCCAGAATACGACTCAGCAATGCTGCGTGATGGACGCCGTATATAGCATCAAGTCTGGAGGCTCAAAGCAGATGCAGGCCGATTTGCTTGCTAAGGCAGCCAATGAACTCATTGCCCGTGGCGCGGAAGTGCTTGTGCTGGGTTGCACAGAGATTCCACTGGCATTTGACGTGAAGCGCTCGCGAGTTCCTGTGGTGAACGCCACTCAGGTACTTGCTCGCGCTGCGATTCGTGAACATCAAAGAAGCTCTTAACCATGAAAAGCACCCTTATCGCTCTCATCCTCATCACGGGCTGTCTTTGGGCGGGCACACCGATTACACTCGTACTGCACGGCGGTGCTGGTGCTGAACGGAAGAAGCTCTCACCGGAAAAAGAAGCTGCCTGCCGCGCCGTGCTCAATGAGGCATTGCATAAGGGGTATGATATCTTGAAGCAAGGCGGCAGTAGCGAGCAGGCAGTCATCTCCAGTATTATGGTTTTGGAGGACTCACCGCTTTTCAACGCAGGACGCGGTGCTGCGTTAACCCGCGATGGCATTGTGGAACTCGATGCCTCGCTCATGGTAGGGCACAGCGGGCTCGCTGGTGCCGTGGCGAATGTGCATGGCGTGCGCAATCCGATTCTGCTCGCGCAAAAGGTAATGTTGAGAACGCCTCATGTGCTCATGATCGGTGAAGGCGCTGAGAATCTCGCTCGTCAGGAGAAACTTGAGTTTGAAGCTCCTGAATGGTTCATCACACCTGAGCAGAAGGAACGGCTGGAGCGTGCGAAGAAGAAGGATTTGCCTAAAGGTGCCTACATTCCTGTGCCTGGGCGTGATTCTTCGTTGCTGATGGGTACCGTAGGTGCTGTGGCGCTAGACAAGAACGGCAATTTGGCCGCTGGAACGTCAACTGGGGGCCTTGCGGGCAAACTTCCTGGCCGAGTGGGAGACTCTCCTGTCATTGGTGCGGGAACTTATGCCGAAAATGGTGTTTGCGCCGTGTCCTGCACTGGACATGGCGAGTTTTTCATTCGTAACGCCGTGGCTTACGATGTGGCCGCGCGTATGAAGTATGCAAATGCCACGCTGAAGGATGCAACACACACCATCATCAACGATAAACTCAAAAAGCTCGATGCCCGTGGTGGACTCATCGCGGTGGACGCCAAGGGAAATGTTTCCACTCCGTTCAACAGCGAGGGAATGTTTCACGCGCGTATGGGCCCAGATGGTGTTGCGTATATCGCTGTGTTTGAAGAGTAACCTGCCATGCGCTTTACATTTTGCTTCTTGTTGTGCGTGCTTGCTCCGATTCAGGCGGAGGAGGCTCGTCTGCGGGCGCGCGATGCTGGCGTGGTCATCGGCACCTTGCCTACGGGCAAGCTAAACGCCATCACCGATGTGGAGGGCGTGCTAGTAGGCCAAGTCACGCTACGTGATGGAAAGGCTGTTAACACCGGTGTCACGGCTATCCGTCCACATGCGGGCAACTTGTTCGAAGAACGCGTGCCTGCCGCTGTTCATGTTGGCAACGGATTTGGTAAACTGGTTGGCGTCACGCAGGTGGCGGAGCTTGGTGAGATAGAGACACCGATTTTGCTCACTGGCACACTCAGTGTTTGGCGGGCAGCCGATGCGCTCACGACTTGGATGATTCAGCAACCGGGAATGGAGAAGGTGCGCTCGATCAATCCGGTCGTCGGCGAGACCAATGACGGGCAACTCAGCGACATTCGATCGAGACCCATCGAGCCCAAGCATGTTTTTGAGGCCCTCGAGAGTGGAAAAGCCGGTCCTGTAGACGAGGGAGTTGTAGGCGCGGGTACAGGCACTGTGTGTTTCGACTTCAAAGGCGGCATTGGCACCAGTTCGCGTGTGGCAGGCGGCTACACCGTTGGCGTGCTTGTGCAAAGCAACTACGGTGGCCAGCTCACCATCTCGGGCGTGCCAGTGTGGAAGAGTTTGGAAAAGGAGTCGAAGGAATCCGGTGATGGCAGCATTATGATGATCGTCGCCACAGATGCACCACTGGATCCGCGGCTGCTGAACCGTCTCGCACGGCGAGCGCTTGTAGGACTAGCTCGCACTGGCTCGGTGATGAGCAACGGTTCCGGCGACTACGTGATCGCATTCAGCACCGCGCTAGAGTGCCGCCGCAAGCGGAACGCGAAAGTCCACACGGTGACCGAACTCAATAACGAGGCGATGACTCCGCTGTTCCAAGCTGCCGCAGAAGCAACCGAAGAAGCAATTGTCAATTCCCTCTTCCGCGCTACGACTGTTGATGGCCACCGCCGCATCGCACGAGCGTTACCAATCTCTCTCGTGCTAGATTCATTGAAAAAAGCGGACTCTTTGTCGAAGCAACAATGATGTGTCCATCCGCACTTGGTCGTATCGTTATGCGTATTGTCTCGTTGCTCTGCTTCACTTCTCTGATTGGAGCAGTTGAACCATTCAAGTTGATGCAGAACCTTGATGGTGATCTGTCATTCACGGGCGAAACGCCTGCCGAGTCAAAAGAGAAGCTCGAAAAGCTGGTCGATGACATCGCTAGCGGACCCGCAAAAACGCTGATGTGGTCTATTGGTGCAGGTTCGGACATCTTGTATTATCCCACGAAAGTCGCCAGTACTTGGGGCTGGCGGGTGACCAAGTACAACGACGATCCCAAATGGAAAATCCGCATCGAGCGCTGCCGTATGGCCACAGAGGCAGGACTTGATGCGCCTCGGATCGTCGGCGAGCGCGCGAAAGCGCACGGCATTTCCTTTTTTCCGTCCTACCGGATGAATGACGCGCATTTCTGTAGTGATCCGTTGAACTATCCGCTTACCGGTCGCTTTTGGATGGAGCATCAGAACGCTAGTCTTGGTGCCTCGCCTGTGCCGGAGTATGAGGGTTACAAGCACCTACTCAACTTCGCCCACGAAGAGGTTAGGGCTTACCGTCTCTCGATCATTTTTGAGGCGATCGACCGCTATGCGAGCCTGATGGATGGCATCGAACTCGATTTCAATCGGTTCCAGATATTCTTCCCTCCTGGCGAGGCTGAGAGAAATGCGCATTTCATCACCGACATGCTAGTTCAGGTTCGCAAGCGTCTTGACTCCCTAGGTGAAAAGAGAAAACAGCGTCTGAAACTTGTTGTCCGAGTGCCACCCTCGCTGAAGAACTGTTTATGGTCTGGTCTAGATATTTCCGAGTGGAATAAGCTCCGGTTGATCGATGCGCTGGTTCCCGCCCAAGTGATGACATTGGCTCATGACATGCCAATTGATGAGTTTGTGCACCTCGCTGAGCCTGCAGGCTGCGAGGTCGTTGGTTCGCTGTATGGTCGCTCGGGCTACATATGGCCGTTTTCACTTCAACACGACTCGGAGGCCTACTCTGCAGAAGTGGTACGCACACCGACTGCTCCACAGATGTTAGGCGCGGCGATCAATCAGCGATTTCTTGGCGCTAAGGGCGTTCAGATCTACAACCTCATTCTCCACACTCAGCCGAAGATTGTGCATGCGCTCACCACGCAGCAGGGTGCACGACGATTTTTGGTCACTCAACCCTATTTTCACGACCACTCGGATACCTACGAGTACCGCAAACAGCTCCCAGTGGCTCTCAAGACCCGTGAAGAGGCCTCGCTTCGGTTGTTGATCGGTGAAGATGCCTCACAGAGCACTGCGTTGCTCCGTCTTGGTTTCCATGGGGCCAATCAAGCGTACGACGATGTCTCCCTTGTCATGGAGATCAATGGTCACCTCTTGCATAGCGGTTCAGCAGCGAAATACATCGTGGTTACCAGCGGTAAACGTCACGGTATCGCATCTTGCCCTGCCACCGAGGCCTATGGTCAGTGGCCAGTGCAGGTAGAACGATTATTGAAAGGCTGGAATGACATCAGAATCACGCTGCAGCACGCATCCAAACCACTGAAGCTCGTCGAAACAGAGATCACGCTGATTCCGTAGCCAGCCTCCAAATTGATCCCTATGGAGGCCGGTCCGTTGGAGTTTGTCAGATTGGTGATCGCGATTATGGGATCACTGAAAAAGCACCTGTTATCGTCTTGCCAGTCACGTGCCCACGGACTCGTGGGGTGCTGCCGTCCATGATCAAAATGCCGCGGAGGGTGCGAGTTTTGCCAACCGGAGCCTCTGCACTGCCTGAAACAACACCGGTTTGCGGATTGATGCGCAAGGCGGGCTTGTTTTGGCTCATCGAGAAAACGAAGCGATTCGTCGTGGTGAAGTTCACGGCAATCGTGGTGTCCATGTAATCGTTCATTGCGCCTTCTAGAAAAAGATTGCCCATGCCGTTTGTGCTCTTCAGGAAGTCTAAAGCGCGTTGTCCGCTGGTGGGAGCCTTGTAAGCGCTACCAGTCACGCTGAGGCCAGCGTAGATACCGTTTTTGTAGAACTCTGACGTGGCGTTTGCTGGCCGCACGTAGTAGCCATCCACGCAAGCGACCGTGTCAGATGAGCCGTTCATATCTTGGAATTGAAGCAGTCCAGTGAACTTGCCGGCACCGCGGCCAAGGGTGGAATGATACTGAGAGGGATTAGACTTCCCGAGGGGTGACACACTGGTGAACGGTTTTCCGTCCCCCATGCGGCCTGCCAGAGTGACGACACCGAGAGGGGAGATCTTTGCGGTAAAGTATCCGCGCCCGATTCCTGCTGGATGATTGATTACGGCAGTAAAACGAGGAGCGAGTGGTTGAGGTGCTTTCACCGTGAACGTTAATGTGCGAACACCCCAAATGAGTTCTGGAGAGATGAGTCCGTCCTGAATCCAAGCGCGATGCATCATCGAAGAATCGGGGACCAGATCAACAACGAGCTGAAGTGGAGCGACTGGCTGACCATTAATGGGACTTCTTGGAATCATTGCGGTAAAGAACCCGTCTGCGTCAGCGGTGCCTTTGAATGAATAGCCTCCTGAGCCATAGCTGAGCGAACCAGTGACGATTCCTAGCGAAGTCATGTTGAGGCTGTAACGAGATGTTCGGAATGCCTCACCGCAACCGTTGACATTGAGTTTCTCGGCAGGGAGGAAGCGGAAACCTAATGAGGCCTCTCCATAGTGGCCCGCCCACCTTGAATCATACTGAATGTGGATGGTTGCGCCTGCTGCCACATACACGGTTACCTTTGGAGCTTCGGAATCGATAGTTGAAGCAGTGCGGTTGAGAAGGACGAGGTTCCCGATTGCGCTCCCTGTAAATACCGCGAGGTGAGGCGCAACGACCGGATTCGCGGATGGGTTGTTGCCTGCATGAAAGGTCACCCAACCTCTGGCAGGTGATGTCCACTTCCACCACGCAGTGTGTTTGACAGTGGTGAAGTCTGGCTCGCCTGCCTCTGCTGTGAACGTGTCGATGGGAGTGAGTGTCGATAGGCTCTGTGTGGCAGTTGATGGAATCACTCCCGCTGCGGAGAAGTTGTTGCCACCTGCTGGAAACGCAGCAAAGAGCGGGACTGCGGTCAATGCAGAGAAGATGAGAGTTGTGATGGCTTTCATGTTGGTAGGTTGGGTTTGAACAATCCCACCATGAGGTATTCACGGTGCTTCGGGTATAGGACCTCTGGAGTAGGACAAAAGTCGGAGAATCAGCCGATTCGCGCTTGAGGAGTGCACGTGGGAGCACGTTGGCGAGAAAAAGCGAAGCGAGGGGGCGTAAGTGAAAGCTCTGTCATGTTCACTCGTCTTCTCCGACACTCCGCTACTGCGATTGCCACTTTGCTTTTATCTGACACCGCACCGGCAGCAGAAAAGACGATCATGTCGGCTCCCGCCGCCGATGCGATAAAAGGAAAACTTCCGGCAGTACCGCCAACGCCCGCAATTGACGCCGCGAAGAACTTCAAAGTGCTTGATGGATTTCGTATGGATTTGCTCGCGGCAGAGCCCCTGGTGGCAAGCCCTGTTGCGATGGTGTATGATGAGAATGGTCGAGCATACGTCTGCGAAATGCGCGACTATCCCTACACTGACAAGGCACAGCACAAGCCAAGTCAAGAAAACCCAACTGACATGCCGATAGGGCGTATCAGGTTGTTGGAGGATCAGAATGACGATGGGATGTTCGACAAATCGACCGTCTTTGCCGAAGACCTGTCATGGCCCACAGGCGTTGCCTGTTGGAAAGGCGGTGTGTTTGTCGCGGCCACTCCGGACGTTTGGTATCTGAAGGACACCGATGATGATGGTAAGGCCGATGTTCGAGAAAAAGTATTCAGTGGTTTCAAGAAGCTCAACGTGCAGGCTGTGATGAACAACCTTGTGTGGGGACTAGATAACCACATTCATGGCGCTGGAGGCAGCAACGGCGGGAAAATCGAGCCGTCTGGCATCACACTGGCAAGGGCAGATTTTCGATTCGAGCCAAACGGGGGGCAATTGGAACTGATGTCAGGTGGAGCTCGATTTGGTGGATCGTTTGATGATTGGGGGAATCGCTTTCTCTGCAACATACGGAACCCGGCCCAACACGTCGTGTTGCCCATGCATTACATGGCTCGCAACAAGCTGCTAACCGCACGCAGTGCTATTCATGATATGGCCGAGTCAGGAGATCAGTTGCCGGTCTATTCAATCTCGCCACCAGAGCCATGGCGAGTCGTGCGCGCCAAGCGATGGGCTGGCGAGCGTGATATCGTGATGCCCAAAAGCGAACTCGTTGGCGCGGGTGTGGTGACGTCTGCCAGCGGTGTGACGAGTTATCGTGGCTCGGCTTACCCTGAGGCGTATCAAGGAAATGTCTTTGTGTGTGAGTGTGCGGGCAATCTCTTCTACAAGCTGAAGCTCACGCCGGATGGAGTGACATTTAAGGCAACGAGAGTTGACGGTAAGCAGGAAATGGTGGCTTCCAGAGATAACTGGTTCCGTCCCGTGAACTTTGTGAATGCTCCCGATGGAACTCTGCACGTGTTGGATATGTATCGCGAGAACATCGAGCATCCGTGGAGCATTCCAGATGACATCCACGCGGCCGTTGATCTGGAAGCTGGTAGGGACATGGGTAGGATTTGGCGTCTAACCCCTCCAGATTTCAAGCCGATTGAGCGTCCAATGCTTGGCAAAGCCAGTGATGACGAACTTGTGAGAGTCCTGGAAAGCCCTAACTCGTGGTGGCGTGAGACTGCTCAAAGACTTTTGTTTGAACGTCAGAGTCAAGGTGTTGCGGGAGCGCTGAAGAAGATGATGCGTGACAGTCAACTTCCGCAAGCACGAGTGCATGCGTTGTGGCTGCTTCGGGGCTTAACTTCGTTGGACAAGAATGACATTGTTGTTGCGTTGCGTGATTCGTCTCCCGGCGTGAGAGAACATGGTGTGAAGTTGGCAGAAGAGAATCGGATGCTTGATGCGATCCTTCCTTTAGCACGCGACAACTCTCCACGTGTAAGGTTTCAGGTTGCCTTTAGTCTGGGTGAGTTCGTTGGGCCCGCTGTAGTGGAAGGATTGGCGACTATTGCAAGGATGGATGCCTCTGATCAGTGGGTAGGGTCCGCAGTTCTGAGTTCAGCTTCGGAGCACTGTGTCAACCTTTTGCTACGGATTATGGACGATAGCAACTCAGGTGAAATGATTCGTGAACTGGCGCAAATGGTCGGAGCACGTGGAAGGGTAGAGGAGATGCAGCGTGTCCTGGCAGAGACGAAGGAGGAAGACTTGTCCGTGGTGACAGGTATTGGGGAAGGACTCAAGCGTACGGGAAAAAGCCTCCGTGAAGCAGGCTTGTCTGGAGTCGCCGCCGAGGTGATTGAGAAAGTCCTCAATAAGGCACGCAAATATGCGTTAGATGAGGCAGGCCAATTGGAATCCCGAGTTTCGGCAATCCGACTGCTTTCCTTTGACGACTTTAGCAGTGCAAAGAAGACATTGAGCGAACTGCTGAGCGGTCAGAGGTCTCAAGAGGTGCAGAAAGCTGCGGTGGTGACGCTCGGCGGCTTTGCCAATCCAGAGACGGCTAAGTTGTTGCTCGCCAATTGGAAGAAGCAAACTCCTGCGATTCGTACCGAGGTGATAGCAGCGATGATGTCTTTGAAATCAAGGGCGCTTCCGCTAATGGAAGCCGTGGAAGCTGGGTTGGTGCCAGCAAATCAGATACCATTTGCTCAACGTCGCTTGCTTGGCTTGAGCGCCGATCCGAAGGTGAAGACGCTGGCTGAAAAATACTTCAGCGCATCTGCTCCAGGCCCGCGACGACAGGTTGTCGAGAGATACAGGTCTTCACTCTCTCTGAAGGGAGATGAAATGCGAGGGCGGAAGGTTTTTGAGACATCGTGCGTGGCATGCCACCGGGCAGGGGACATCGGAACGCAGGATATTGGCCCCAATCTGGCGAACATCCGCGCATGGAATCCAGAACAAGTGTTGATCAACATTCTGGACCCCAATCGAGAAGTGGTTCCGAACTTCCTCGCTTACACCGTTGAGACGAAAAGTGGCAAGACTTTGTATGGCATGATAGCTGAGGAGAATGCATCCAGCCTGAGCATCAAGCGACCTGATGGACTCACTGAGACGGTGCTGCGGCCGGATGTTAAGGAGATTGTCGGAACTGGAGTCTCCTTGATGCCGGATGGACTCGAGGCTGCTATCACTCCTGAACAGATGGCCGATTTGATCGCATTTTTGCTCGCTGGGTCCAGGAAGTAGACATTGGTGTTATCATAGCCCTGGAATGCGCGAATGGAGGTCAAACTGCCGCGCGATTATATGCAAAGATGAGATGAAATGATTTTATGAAGCGATTCTTCGACTGGTTCAACAATCTCTATCCCGTATGGCTCGTAAGCCTCGCGGTGGTCGCCTTTTACAAGCCGGAGACGATGATCTGGTTTGATTCCGACTGGGTCTTTTGGTCGCTGGCAGCGTCCATGCTCGGCATGGGTTTGACTTTGAGTCTCGCGGACTTCAAAGCCATCGGCCAGATGCCTGGCAGCGTGGTGCTGGGCTTCATCGCGCAATACACGATTATGCCCCTGACGGGATGGCTGGTGTCAAAGATGCTGAATCTGGAGGCGGGCATCGCGGTGGGCATCATCCTGGTGGCGAGTTGCCCCGGCGGAATGGCGTCAAACATGATCAGCTACCTCGCCCGGGCGAACGTGGCGCTTTCCGTGGTGCTCACGCTCTTCTCCACGATTCTTGCGTTCTTCTTTACGCCGATGTGGACGAGTACACTTGCCGGCCAGTATGTACCAGTGGATGCATGGGGCCTGTGCAAATCCGCGCTGCAACTCACGGTCGCGCCTGTAGTGCTCGGCGTGCTCATTCGGTGGAGGCTGCCACGCATTGCCGACATTATCGGCGCCTGTGGACCGACGATTGCAGTGCTCGCGTTTACCGGCGTGAGCGGTGGCATAGTCGCTGCCAGCGCGGAGGCAATCGCATCGAACTTTGGTCGGCTTGCTGCTGCTGCCTTCGTGCTGCACGTGATCGGATTCGTGGTGGGCTATCTCGTGCCGAAGTTGCTACGTTATCCTGAGTCGGTCGCACGCACTGTCAGCATCGAGGTGGGCATGCAGAACGGCGGAATGGCCGCCTCGCTGGCTCGCACACATTTTGCCGCTATGCCGCTCGCCGCTGCAGCAGGGGTCTTCAGTGGCGTGCTGCAAAACATCGTCGGTGGCCTCATGGCCGCTTGGTGGAAACGCCGCCCACCCTCCGCATGAGCCGCCGAGACATTTACTATTGGAAATGCGACCGCCCGGCGGCTTTTCACGGCACTCACGTCCGTGGCAATGCGGATGCTGAGATGGAGGAACTTCTGCGCGAGGCGTTGCGGGACAAGTTGAATGCTCGGTACATCGAATTGAGTGCTGGCGTGGGGCAGGGCAATCATGTGACGTGGAATGCGGATGTGGATGGCACGGCGATGTTTATTCGCGTGGAGAACGGGCCGGAGAAAGACGGTCAGCTAGCCATTGAATCCGACGTGCTTGATAGTGTGCGTGGCGCTGGCGTGCCCACACCGATCGTTTTTGCGTGCGATGCAACTCGCCGTCGAGTGCCATTTGCGTGGCAGGCACTAGAGCGTATTGCAGCACCAGATTTGAATCATTGGTTCAAGGCTGGCGGTCTGAACACTGAACGCATTGCATTTGACATCGGTGTTGCAGTCGCGAAATGGCAGCCTTTCGACGTCGTCGGCTATGGTCCATTGGGGACACCTACCGGGCGTAGCGGTACAGCCTTCGTTGGCGTGCATCAATGCTACTCAAGCTACTTTTTCACCCGACTGGAGGAACATCTCACTTTTCTCACGAGGCACGCCTTCATTTCCTCCGCACAAAGCGAGGATATCAGGCGCACCATTGACGATCATCAAGCCTTGCTGGAACTGGCCGAAGGATGCTTGGTCCACAAAGATCTAGCGCTTTGGAACATCCTCGGTTCGCGCGATAGGATCGCGGCTTTCATTGATTTCGATGACTCGATCAGCGGCGATGCACTGGATGATTTGTCGTTACTCGCGTGTTTTCACGATGTTGCGTTTCTACAGCGAGCATTTGAGGGTTATGAGAGCATGCGGCCGCTTCCGCTGGAACATCGCCGCCGGTTTTGGCTGCACCTGCTGCGTAACATGATCGTGAAGGCGGTCATCCGCGTGGGTGCTGGCTACTTTGAACGTGACAGTGGCTTCTTCCTCATTGGGTCGGGTGGAAGTGGTGCTGACTTGAAGCGGTTTACCGAAGAAAGGCTACACTTAGCCGCTAGAGCGTTGCGGGAAGGGAGTTCTTTAGAGGTTCTGAGGCCATAAAAAACCCGCAGACGAGTATTGCTCATCTGCGGGTTGTAAATCGAACTGTGGTGTTACTTCAGAGCGCTTTCGACGTTTCCGACGATGTCTTTGCCAGGCTTGAGCGTCTTGGCTCCAGGGGTCCACTTGGCTGGGCATGCCTCGTTTGGATGGGCCATCAGGTGAATGTTAGCTTCCATCTTACGGACGAGTTCCTGGGCGTTGCGACCAACATTGTAGAAGTTGACCTCGGAAGAAACCAGCTTGCCCTCAGGGTTGATGATGAAGGTGCCGCGGAGTGCAAGGCCAGTAGCCGAGTCATACACGCCGAACAAGCGACTAACGGTACCCGTAGGGTCAGCAGCAAGGGTGTATTTCACATTTTTCATGAGGCCTTCTGTGTTGCGCCAAACCATGTGGGCGAACTTAGTGTCAGTGGACACGCCAATCACAGCGGCTCCGAGCTTTTCAAGCTTGGCATGTTGATCGGCGAGGTCTGCGAGCTCAGTGGGGCAGACGAATGTGAAATCTGCTGGATAGAAAACGAGCACAGTCCATTTGCCGGCCTTCTTGAGGTCCGCGAGGGACACTTTGCCGAAGTCGCCATGAGTGGGCTCATAGGTTTCCATTTCGAAGTCGGGCACAACGGCTCCAACGCTGACTGGGGTGTGGGTAGCTTCCATGGGGTAGGTGTAGATTTGGATGAAGTGAAACGCCCGCAGAGGGGCTGCGGGCGCATCTTTTGCAGCCCATGGGCCGGACGGTCAAATGCAAATCGCTGGCGGCAAGAAGAACCAATGACAACTTGAAGCACATGAACGGACGTAAAGCGCGCATCGGAACTTTTCTCTCTATCGGGTCACCCGCAGTGACGGAACTAGCCGCTGAGGCTGGTTTTGACTGGGTATTGATCGACCTAGAGCACGGCTGCGAGTCTGAGGCGGCTTTGCCGAATCAACTGCGTGCACTTAGGGGCAGTAATATCCTTGCGATCGTGAGAGTCAGTGCGCCTCATGCAGATTTGATTGGCAGAGTTTTGGATTGGGGCGCTGATGGCATCATGGTGCCTCATGTCGATACTCCCGAGCAGGCCGAACATTGTGTGAACTCTGCTTGGTATCCACCGAAGGGGCACCGAGGTGTCTCAAGGACCGTGCGGGCTTATGGATACGGATTGAGGCTGCCTGCGGGCGAGTTGCCGCGTCCGGTCATCCTCGCTCAGATTGAAACTTTGCAAGGCGTGAACAACGCGAAGGAGATCGCTGCGGTGGGAGGCATTGATGCCCTGTTCATCGGTCCTGCTGACTTGAGCTATGATTTGAAGGCGAGAAATGCAGGCGAGACTTATGATGAGTGTGTGAGTGCGGTATCGGCTGCTGCTGCGGCCCACAAAAAGGGAACTGGCATTCTCGTGCGCCACGCTGATGACAAGGAGAAACTCAAATCCCTGGGCTTTGAGTGGCTGGCGATGGACTCTGATTTGTCACTGGTCAGAGAGGGATTCCGCCGAAATCTCGCAGAAGGCCGCTCTTGGGCATCGTGACTCATCTGAGTCTAATAGACATAGGCGAACTCATTGGAGTTGAGCAGCACAAGGCAGAGATCTGCCAACGCACGAGTCCGCACATTGCAGTCGCTAGGTTGTAAATCGGGCACAAAGTCCTGATAAGCGTGAAGATTCTCATCGAAAGAGAACTTTTCGCCGGTGTTTTCCTCCACGGCATCACGCCGCACTTTGATCGGGGGCTTAGGCGTCTCACTTTGAGCCTTTTCTTGGACTGCGGTCATCGTCTTCCAGTGTTCCAGGCAGGCAGCGACTTCATTTGGCCTCGCTTCACGACCGTATGTGAGCAGGAAGCACTCGCGAATCGCTTCGGCATCGTCCTTTTTCCCGCTCAGGACTCGTTTAGCAAGTGCCAGAGCGCGTGCGAGGCTGGCTTTGCTGTTAAAGAGTGCAAAAACCTGCGGCGTGACCGTGCTGGCATCCCGCCGCTCACAGGAAAAGTCCGGTGCGGGAGCGTTGAACACTTCCATGGCCGGATCAGAGAGTCCGCGCAACTTCAGTGCGTACAATGAGCGTCGATTGCGCTGCTCTGGCTTGGGATTGGGTACCCATGCAGACGCAAAGGTGCCCATGACTTGCCTTGGTTGGAGCGCTGCTTCCAAGTTGATGTCCGGGCGGTTCGGAATGCCGCCAAGCGTGCGGTTTAGCTCACCACTGGCCGCTAACATCGAATCACGAAGTTCCTCCGCGCTTAGACGGCGTGGTCTGAAGACTAGAAGAGCCTTCTCTGCCTCCTCACGCGACATTTTTGAGTCTTTCCACTCCGCACTCCTCCGGTAAGCATCGCTCGACATGATCAGTCGATGCATCGACTTGAAAGACCAACCGTTCTTCACGAACTTGGCTGCCAGCCAGTCGAGCAGTTCTGGGTTGACGGGTTTCTTGCCGGTGCTGCCAAAGTTGTTTGGGTTCCCAGCCAGAGGTTCACCAAAATGCCACATCCAGATGCGATTGACGATCGTGCGAGTGGTGAGCGGATTCGACTTGTCCGCTACCCAACGAGCAAATGAAAGTCTGCGGCCTTCGATCTCAGATCTAAGGTCGAGTGTGTTGCCGCCTGTTAGAGCTGTGAGGACTCCTGGTGAGACCTTTGATCCGGGTGAGAATGGATCGCCGCCAGTCAGCACGCACGTCTCTTCCAGTTCACCCGAAGTCATTCGATTCTGCGGCATTCTCATGGGCGCATAAACCGTCTTTAGTTCGGGTGTGCGTCCATTGTAGACAGCCAGGGCGAATGGCTCATAGCGGTCCAGTTCCCACTTCAAGCGTTCCAGTCCTTTGCGAGCCACACGCTCCATGCCGAACTGTTCCGGCGTAAAGCCAACGAGTTTAGGCGGGAACTCGGTCTCGGGTATGCCTTGCTGCGTCAGTTTGTTCCTAGCGAGGTCAAATGAGTCATCCCATTCCTTCGGTTTGCCTTTCGCCCGTCCGCCCGGCTTTTTCAGTGCTGCGTTCCATGCTGAGGGATCTTTTCCGTTCTTGGCAAACCATTCTTGGGCATTCTTGAGCAGCACTTTATTGAGGTCCGAGAGTGTTTTGGTGTATTCGCTGCGGCGCTTTTCCAAGTAAGCACGCTCCTCGAAGCCAGACTGATTCTCCACGGGCAAGAACGGAGCTGAGCGCTCGGCTAACTGTGTGGTAGCAAACACGGCCTGAATGGAATAGTAGTCGCGTGTGGGCACTGGATCGAACTTATGATCGTGGCAACGGGCGCATTGAAGCGAGTGAGCGAGGAAAGTTTCCCCCACACTGTTGGTCACGTCATCCAAGAAGCGCTGGCGGGCTACCTTTGCCACTTCCATGCCGGTGAGCTCCCATGGACCCATGCGGAGGAAGCCTGTTGCGATGAGTTTCTCAACGTCATTTGGTTCCATCTCGTCGCCTGCAATCTGCTCTATGATGAACTGGTCGTAGGGTTTGTCTGCGTTGAAAGCACGGACCACGTAGTCGCGATAGCGCCAGGCATTGCCTCGTTCATAATCGTTGGCAAAGCCGCTGCTGTCTGCATAACGCACGACATCCAGCCAATGCTGAGCCATGCGCTCGCCGTAGTGCGGACTTTCTAGCAGTCGGTCGATGAGCGATTTGATCGCTACCGTCTTGTCAGTTGTCCAAGCTCCTGTGAACGCTTCAATGTCACTCGGAGTAGGAGGAAGTCCGGTGAGGTCAAAGGTGGAACGACGCAAAAACGTGAGCGCGTCCGTTTCGGCTGCGGGATGGCTGTCTTTGGGGGCGTGCCGTGCGATGAGTTCATCAATCCCAGTCGCTTGGACATCCTTCACGGGTTGGTAAGCCCACACGGACTCCGGTTTGTAGCGGCGGTTTGTCCATTCTCCGGCCAGACCGCCACTGGTTTTGATCTGAATGCCATCTTCAGCGCTCCACTTCTCAGCGTTTGCTTTGGCAATGGCTTCCATTTTGGCTGTGTTGGGCCACGGCGCACCTGCGGTGATCCATTCTCGGATCCATTCAATCTGCTCCGCGTAGAGCTTGTCTGCTTCTTTGGGCGGCATTGGCTCCCAGGAGTCGTGGTCGCGCTTGGAAGCGAGGTAAATGGGGCTCTTGTCGGGTGCACCTGCTACGAGGCCCGGTTCTCCGCTTTCGCCTCCTCTGGAGATCGCCACGAGCGAGCGCATGTCGAACTCGCCTTTGATTTTGGCTTCATCTTGACCGTGGCAGGCGAGGCACTTCTCCTGAAACAGAGGCCAAACGCGCCGAACAAACAGCGCTTCAGCGTTGTCCGCCGCCTGAGCAGCAGCACATGCAAGTAAGATGCCGGGAAGGAGTTTTTGGCAGCACATTCATTGGATAACGAAACAGCCCGCCAGACATTTCGCGCTCCGTTTTCCTGATTGCACCCGTGCGCTGTGCCGCTTGGGTGAGTCTGTGACCTTGATTGAACAACTCATCGCCGCCACAGATGCCTCCAGAGTGCTGACGCAGCACGAGGATCTCGTGGTTTATGGATTTGACGGCACTGCCGCGCTGAAAGAGATGCCGGCAGTCGTGGTGCTGCCGCGCAACACCCAAGAAGTAGCCGCTTGTGTGAAGATCGCGCGTGCAGCTAGCGTCCCAGTCGTCACTCGTGGCTCGGGCACTGGTCTCAGCGGTGGGAGCGTGCCCTTGCCTGGTTGTGTGGTGCTTACGCTCGTGAAAATGGACAAAATCATCGAGCTTGATGAGGCCAATCTCACGCTACGGGCACAATGTGGTGTCATCACGAAGGAGATCGATGATGCAGCGGGCCGAGTGGGCTTGTTTTATCCGCCTGATCCGGGTTCCATGAAGATCAGCACCATCGGTGGAAACGTAGCCGAGAACTCGGGTGGATTGCGTGGTCTGAAGTATGGCGTTACGCGTGACTACGTCATGGGTATGGAAGTTGTATTGCCCACAGGCGAGATCGTTTGGCTGGGGAACAAGTGTGTCAAAGACGTTGCTGGCTACTCGATGAAGGACTTGTTCATCGGCAGCGAGGGCACGCTCGGCATCATTACCGAGGTGCTGCTCAAGCTTGTGCCCAAGCCGAAGGCGAGGCGAACAATGCTCGCGCTCTATGACACCATGGAAGCTGCCGCTGAGACCATCTCTGCTATCATTGCTGCCAAGATTATTCCATGCACTTTGGAGTTCCTTGATCGCATGACGGTCAAATGCGTAGAAGACTTTGCACGGATCGGCTTGCCTGTGGATGTGGAGGCTGTGGTGCTGATGGAGACGGATGGTCACCCTGCAGCGGTCGAGGAGGAAGCATCTCAAATGATGGATTTGGCGCGCAAGCATGGCGCTAGGGAAGTGAAGATGGCGCAAAGTGAGGCTGAGGGCGCAACTTTAGCCTCAGCGAGGAGGAGTGCGTTCTCTGCCTTGGCGAGGATGAAACCAACGACGATCCTAGAGGATGTGACAGTGCCTCGCAGTGAGTTGACCCACATGGTGAAGTTCATCAATGATTGCGCGGCACGTCGTGGCTTGATGATTGGTACGTTTGGCCACATGGGCGATGGCAATCTGCACCCGACCTTTCTAACGGATGAGCGCAATCACGAGGAGATGCATCGGGTGGAGGAGGCTCTGGAAGAGATCGTGGATGAAACACTGCGTCTTGGCGGCACGGTCACTGGCGAACACGGAGTGGGCTTGGCCAAAAAGCGATTCCTCCGCAAGCAAATGGGTGATGGTAGCTACGAGTTGATGCGTTCCGTGAAGATGGCGCTCGATCCTGATGCGTTGCTCAATCCAGGTAAGATCTTTGACCTCAAGTCGGCATCATGAATCTGCTCCGCGACATGGATTACTCTGTCCTGCAGCAGTGCATGCACTGCGGCATGTGTCTGCCTACCTGCCCAACCTATGTGGAGACCAAACGCGAGAAGAACAGTCCGCGTGGCAGGATTGCACTCATGCGTTCGATCGCTGACGGCACGAGTGCGGTGTCAGAGGCGTTTGCAGACGAGATGTATTACTGTCTAGGTTGTCTGGCTTGCCAAACCGCTTGCCCAGCGGGTGTGCATTACGCGGAGTTGTTTGAGACCGCACGCGCTGAGGTCGAGCGAGCGAATGTCTTGCCTGGAGTCGAGCGCGGTTTCTGGCGTTGGCTTGCTTTGGATGTCATCTTCATGCGGCCATGGATGTTGCGTGCCATCGGAATCGTTCTGCGCTTGTATCAGCAGAGCGGCCTTGAAGCACTTTTGCGGCGGGTGCGTTTCTTTGGTTTGTTACCGAAGAAGTTTGAGTCTTTGGAGAAGCAGACGCCGAGGATGAGCGCGGCGGTATCGGATGAGTTGATTGATGTCTTAGAGACTCCTGCTGAACCGCGTTATCGGGTGGGAATGCTCACTGGATGTGTGCAGGACATCGCGTTTAGTGATGTCAATCGTGCCACTGTGGATGTGCTGCTCGCAAATGGTTGTGAAGTGGTCACTCCACGCAGTCAAAACTGCTGTGGATCACTCCATGCTCACAACGGGGCGGTGGAGAACGCGCGGGAACTCGCGTTGCGGCAGATGAGCGCGTTTGATCTGGACTCACTGGATGCAATCATCACCAATGCTGGTGGCTGCGGCTCTCATTTGAAGAGCTACTCCCATCTCCTTCCTGACCATCCGATGGCCAAGAAGTGGGATGCCAAGGTCAAAGACATTCATGAATGGCTGGCAGCGATCGGTCTTCGTGCACCGATGGCGAGTTGTGGTGTGGACCGGGTGACCTACCACGAGAGTTGCCACCTTTGTCACGGCCAAAAGGTGACGCGTCAGCCACGAGAGCTATTAAAAGCGATTCCAGGCTTGGAAGTAGTGGAACTGCCGGAGTCCAACTGGTGCTGTGGCAGTGCGGGGATCTACAACATCACTCAGCCAGAGCAGTCACAAAAGTTACTTGAGCGCAAAGCGGGCCACATTCGCACCACCGGATGTAAGCACGTGGCTACTTCCAATCCTGGCTGCCATCTTCAGATTCAGCGTGGTATGAACGAGGAAGTGCAGGTTACTCAGCCCGTGCTGCTCCTCGCCGCCGCGTATCAACGCGAATCTCGGCAAACATGACGCCAGACATCTCCAAACGATTGGCCGCAAGGCAGAGGCCTGCTGGGTTGGCGGTGGGCAGGCAGCGTTGGACGGAACTTTTGTTCCTGCATTGGGAGATCGAGCCAAGTGTGATCCAAAGAAGTCTGCCACCGGGACTGACGGTCGATACCCACGAAGGGAAGGCCTATTTGGGCATCGTCCCTTTCTACATGGACCGTATCCGGCCTAGCTTTCTGCCTCCGGTGCCGTGGATATCCTGGTTTTTGGAACTGAATGTCCGGACCTACGTTTTGGATGAGAATGGCAACCCTGGCGTGTGGTTTTATTCGCTCGATTGCAATCAACCGCTTGCCGTGGCCATAGCGCGCCGGTTGTTCCATTTACCCTACCAACACGCTCGCATGGAGGCGAGCAAACATGAGGGGCATGTTCACTACACCTGCACCCGGCAAGGACTCGATGAGTCGTGGAGTTACGAATGGAATCGCTCAGAAGTGCTTCAGGAGGCAGAGCCGGGCTCACTGGAGTTTTTTCTGGTGGAGCGGTATGCGTTGTTCTCGCAGGGCAGGGGAGGGCGGTTGTTTCAGGGGCGTGTGTCTCATACTCCCTATCGGTTTATGAATGCTCAGGTGACTACATTCAGCTCCGGGCCTGCCGGTGCGTTGGGTTTTGCCCTTGCGGGCGCTCCTTGCTCCGCTTTGGCCTCTCCCGGGGTGGATGTAGAGGTCTTCGGCCTCACTTCGGTTTAAGAGGTTCTTTGCGCGGGCAGAAACTACTTGCGCGGGGGACCTAGAGCCGTATCCTCCCGGCCCGTTTTTCACCCCAGACCCCCTTTTTTGTCATGTCCCAGCACAGCAGTCTCCGTTCCGCCTCATCCGTTGGCTCAAAGCGCAGCGTTTTGAAGCGTGGTGAGCGCATCAAGCTGATGAAGGCCCGTGGTCAGTGGACTCCAGGCCGTCTCCTTACCAATCTGCCAAAAACCAAGCCGGAGTAATCCTGGCTGGCGCTTTCGTGCGGCTAAATCGTTATCTCAGCCTGTGTGGGCTCGGTTCTAGACGGGGATCTGAAGATCTCATTCGGGAGGGCCGTGTTTCGATCAATGGCGCGGTCGTCAAAGACCTAGCCACCCAAGTCAAAGACACGGACGAAGTGATCGTCGATGGCCGGGCCGTGCGTCCGGCAAAGGGTGTGGTCCTGGTGTTGCATAAGCCCAAGGGCTACCTCTGCACCCGTGAGGACACGCATGACCGTGCTACCATTTATAACCTGTTGCCTGCCAAGTATCAGAGCCTGCATCATGTTGGCAGGCTGGACAAAGACAGTGAGGGTCTCATCCTGCTGACCAATCGCGGAGATTTGTCCCATCGCTTGCTCCACCCCAGTGAAGGAGTGGAGAAGGAATACGAAGTGCGTCTGGAGACTGAGTTCAACAGCGAGCACATCCCCAAAATGATCCACGGGGTGATGACCGCAGAGGGCTTTGCTCGCGCTGAGCGTGTCTTTGCTGAGAACCCGTGGAAAATACACGTCGTGCTGAAGCAGGGGCTCAAGCGTCAGATCCGACTCATGTTTTATGAGATCGGCTATGAAGTGGAGAGACTCGTGCGTGTGCGCATCGGTGGTCTGAAACTTTATGGACTTCCCAAGGGCGGCTGGAAAGAGCTGACTGAGTCAGAAGTAGAGCGCTATTTCTTCCACCACAAGCCTGAGCGCCGTCCACGTCCTGATGCGCCCCAGTCTGGTGGCGCTGAGGAGCCGCTGGCACCGCGCAAGAGCCTCCTTCGTGAGCGGACAGGTCCGCGCAAACGTGGCCCTGGCACCGGCGGCAAATCCGCTGGCCCAGGAAAGCCCTCCGGTCCTGGAAAGTCCTTCGGTGAAGGCGCACGGAAGCGCTATGCGGATAAGCATGGCCCTCGGCGGCCGGGTGGCCCTAGCTCTAGGCAGAAGCCACCCTCAAGGGGAAATCGGCGCGGCGGAAGACGACCGGAGTAGCGCCGGACAGCTCGCCGTCCACTTCCACCGCCACTTGCGTGCTGCTTCGGATGGTGATGGCAGGCACCCGCAGATAGTCCAGGTGCTCGCTGCAAGCGAAGTTCCCTATCAGCACACTGCGCACCAGTTCGGCAAACTGTAGCACACCCACCGATGCGTCTCGGAACACAATCACGTCTAGGAGGCCGTCACTGACATCTGCCTGCGTGAAGACTTTGAACGGCCCGCCATAGCGTTTGCCATTGCCGAGCAATGCCAGTGCGCCGTAGTGCTTCTCGCCGCTAGGCACTTCCATTTCCAGGATGGGCGAGGGCCGCCCCAACACCTGGAGAGCGGATATCCCATACGCGGCAGGCCCAAAGCGGTTCTTCAGCGCACTCGTCGTGCTCTTTACGATCTCGGCATCTGCTCCAACGCCTGCGAGTTGCAGGAAGTAACGATCATTGGCCATCCACAAGTCGATCTGCCGGGCTTTTCCGGCTGTGATTGCCTTCCATGGAGACACAAAATCACGACGGCTCTTGAATCCAAGCTCGCAGGCAAAGACATTCATCGTGCCTGCAGGCAGCGTTCCTAGTGCGGTGTGCGTTGTTGGGTCGGGGCGCTTGGCATTGGCACGGCACAGGCCCTGGAGCACTTCATTCACCGTTCCATCGCCACCTGCGGCCACCACCACGTCCGCGCCATCCGTTGCGAGTGACTCTGCCAGCTCCGTAGCATGTCCCACCGCCTCCGTGAGATGGATCTCCGCCGCAGGGCGCAAGGCACGCACCTTGTCCACCAAACCACCCGCACGCATGGAGCGCGCGGCGGGATTCATGATCACCACGATGCGATTCCACCCCATGACTCAGGTCGGTTCGGTGATGATCAATGGATAGTCCGTGAGTTGGACGAGCTTCACTGAGTAAAGGTCCGCAATTGCATCCGCTTCCGAAGACTCGTAGTCCTCTCTGAAGTAGATCTCCTCCACGCCGTAGGCGCACAGCATCTGCATGCAACTCGTGCATGGCTTTGTGGTGCAGGCGACCAAGCGCACGTTGCCACGAGTGAACAAGCTACAAAGATTCACCTCCGCGTGGATCATGTATTTGCGGCGGTCATCGCGATTAGCCCAGAACTCCGGGGACGCATTGAACTTGGGGGCAAGGCCATTGTAAGCCGTGCCGATCACGCGATTGGAAAAATCAAACGCCACCGCCCCTACCTTGCGGAACGGGTCCTCGGAGCGCAAGCTGGCCACATGCGCCAGCGCCATCGCGTATTGCGGGATGGAGATACGTGCCGGGACCGGCGGCTCATCAGGTGGAGTCATCCCTCACTGCTGGCTGAGACCATGGCGATGTTCAACCATCTGTTTTATCCGTGTGCCCATCCGTTTGGCAGGCCAGAGGCTCTGCCCCCACGTGCACTCGCCAGCGATTACTTCCTCCACTGGTACATCCACCGCTCAGATACCGCTTTCTTCTCGCGATCTTTCAGCTCGCAAGTCAGTTCCAGCAGTTTAGTAGCCTCGGGGATGTCCAACTTGAAGAAAGCACGCCAGCCGCCCGTCTCCGGGTTCTTCATCGCACGTGCATCCAGAAGCTTGGCTTCACCACCATTGATCGTCACGGCCACGTTAGGCACACCTTCTTTGTTCAGCGCGGCTGCGGGTACTTTTCCCTCGGTAAAGTCCACCACATAGAGATGATCATCCGAGTCCATCACTAAACCTCTGCGTGTGGCGATCACTCGGGCCAAATCCGGCACGATGTGTTGGTCCAGCCACTGCAGGCGATAGCTAAAGCTCAGCGGCTCCGTCGTTGTAGGCTTCTTCTCAGGCTCATAGAACGCCACGATGTTATCCCAGGTCTCCTCGCCCGTGGGAATCTCCACCAGCGTCACCTTACCTTTGTCAAAGCCCGTGATCGGCTCCACCCATACAGCGGGTCGGCGGTGATACACCGCCTCCAGGTCCTCAAAGTTCTTGAACTCACGATCCCGTTCGGCCAGTCCGAAACCCTTCAACCCAGGAGCCTCAAACACACTCAGCCGCAACTGCCCCGGCGTGTTATCCAGCGGACGCCACAGCGCACGCCCATCACCCAGCACGATCTCCAGTCCGTCCGAGTCATGCACCTCCGGACGGAAGTCCAGCGGCTTCGGGTGCGTGTTCTCGCCGAACCAAAACATGCTGCTAAACGGCGAGATACCCAAGCTCTTCACCGTCTTGCGCAAATAGATCGTCCCACGCACGAACATCTCCGTCGTCTTTCCAGGCATCGCCTCAAAGCTATACGCACCCACCACGCTCGGCCCTTGCAGCAGTGCATGCACACGGAAGAACCGCTCGCCTGCCTTTGGCTCTTCAAACCAGAAATGCGTGAAGTCAGGGAACTCCTCCGGCTCACCACCTATCGTATTGACAGCTAGACCACGTGCCGAGATGCCATAGCCCAGCTCCGTCGTCACCGCGCGGAAGTAGCTCGCGCCCATGAACACCAGGAACTCGAAGCGCCGCTTCAAGAACGAGTCCGGAGCCAGCACACGGAACCCCGCAAAGCCGTCTGGATACTTCGCCTTCTCAGGCACCTTCAATTGACCCCAGTCAAACAGCCCCGGCTCATAGGGTATAGGCGTGGTTTTGCCCCCGGCTAAGTCAAACATCCCCACCGTCTTCTTTGCCGTCCAGCCGGGATGGAAGAACTCCAACCGGTAAGTGTCATTCAGTTGCCCGAAGTGCGCCGCATTCTCCTTGAAGCGGATTTGGCGATGATCGTCATACTTCAGCCCGTCAAAGAAAGGGTCCAGCGGCTTAGAAGGCGCGGCATAAGGCTGGCTCACCAGCTTACCAGCGAGCGCTTGAAGCGATGCGTAATCCTTGACCGAAGTCGGATCAAAATCTGCCCCATGCAGGGCGGTGGCGAGGAGGGAAACAACAGCGAGACGAGAAGCCATCATGAGCGCCGCATCATGCAGCACAGCGTGTGCCAGTCAAACACCTTGGGTGCTGCTGCTAGCACGGAAGCAATAGGCTGCTGCCCGCATGAAACTTGTTTTTCCGGTTGAGAAGGGTGGGGAACTGGTCACCTTCTCCTCCCGCGCTTGTCTTTTGACAGCCCTACGTGCTCACGTGGCGGAATTGGTAGACGCGCTAGATTCAGGTTCTAGTGAGTAACATCGTGGAGGTTCGAGTCCTCTCGTGAGCACCACGCTTCCGAAAAGAAGCTGTGTCCAACGTTAGTGCCGCGCGGTCAAAGCTCATGCAAGATGCTCGATTTGTAAGAAAAGCGTTTGATGGCATAGCGGGACGTTATGTGCTGACCAACCATGTATTGAGCATGGGTATCGACATCTTGTGGAGGCGAGCCACAGCGAGCCTCGTTGCTGATTGGTCGCCCAAGTGGGTGCTGGACCTCGCAACGGGAAGTGGAGACCTAGCGGCTACGATTCAAAGAGTTTGTCCGGAAGCTAAGGTACTTGGCGGAGATTTCTGCCCCCCAATGATGGAGCACGCTAAGCAGCGGGGCCTTGAATCATTGGTAGCTGCAGATGGAATGTGTCTACCCTTTCGAGATGGAAGCTGGGACGTCGTGACTGTCGCTTTCGGGCTTCGGAACATGGCTTCGTGGCCTCAGGCACTTCGGGAGATGGCGCGGGTGATCAAACCGACTGGGCGTTTGGTGGTTCTTGATTTCTCTCTTCCGAGATCGCGTTGGTTTAGGTCAGCATATGTCTGGTACCTTGAGCGTGTAATGCCAAAAGTTGCTGGATTGATAACGGGAAAGCGTGACGCCTACGAGTATCTGTGCAAGTCCATCGAACGATTTCCCAGCGGAGAGGCTATGGTTAATTTGATGATGGAGAATGGCTTCCATTCAGCCCACGCTCGTCCGCTGTCTGGTGGTATCGCCACCCTCTACTGGGCTATTAAGTAAAGGATGTCTTAGTCGAGGTAAGCGCGGAGCCGGTAAAACGTTGGAGTAGTTCCTGTTGGCGACTCCACAACCAGTGTCCTGATGATTCCATTGCCTTCACTTATGGTGGCGGTGCCGGTGGCCGGATTGCCATTCACGGATGTAGCGAGAGGTGTCCACGTCACAAGGTCAGGGCTGCACTCCACGATCAAGGTTACACCGCGTGCGGCACTGTTGCGTTGCGTGGTAATGCGGGCGGTGTTGCCGATGAGCTGGAACGTGAAAGGCGCGCTCGAACTGTCGGTAATGAACTCGATCAAGTTGGGGATGCCGTTGCCGTTGGCATCTTGATGAGGCGCGGCGGAAGCGGGCGGCAGGTAGGCTGTGCTCCAGGCACCGTAGCTTTCGGGGTTCGGCGCGGTGTAGAGCGTGTTCACTTCGGTTTGAGTCAAAGCGCGGCGATAGACGCGGAAGTCGTCGATCTGGCCGATCCAGTCGTTCCAGCCGGCGCTGAGGCCGCCGATGCGCAGCAGTTCGCTCACGGAGGTGCCCGCGCCGGTGTCGAAGGTGGTGCTTTGCGTGCCGTTGTCGTAATAAACACGGGTGCGCCAGGTGCCGGCGTCGTTGAAATTCACCATCGTCACAAGGTGCCATTGACCGTCGTTGATCACGCTGGCGATCTGGCCGCCGTATTGGTTGCCATTGATGCCCTGGAGCTGCGTCGGGGCGATCCACAGGCGGTATTGCACGCGATATGGATCACCGCCATCCTTGCTGAAGAGCGTGTTGTAGCCGCTCGCCGTCGTGCGGCACCAGAGCGAGATGGTGAAGGCATCGCCACGCGGATTGAAGTTCAGATCGGCCTGATTTGCAGGCGTGAAGTTGTTCAGGCCCGCGTTCATCGCCGCAGGGCCATACGCGCCGCCGAATCGGCCATCGCTGATCCAGTGTGCATTGTTCACGGTGGTGAGATGGTTGTTACCGCCGGTGGCGCTGTCCCACACGCGGGTGCCGCTGCCTTCATCAAAGGTGTAGTGCAGCACGAGGTCGGGATCATTCACAAAGCCGCCCACCGGCTGCGCATCGAGTGTGAGAGCTTGTGTGTCGCTACCGCTCGCATCGGTCACCTGCACGATGATGTCCGCGCGACCCGCGACGGTGGGTGTGCCGCTGAAGACACCTGCACTCGAAAGCATGATGCCCGGCGGCAAAACACCGCTCAACACGCTCCACGTCCTCGTCGAAATGCCGCCCACCGCGCTCAAAGCGGCGTTGTAGGCTTGTTCGAGCCTCGCAGACGTCAAAGTGGTCGTCGTGATGCTCAGCGGCGGATTCACCGTGACGCTCGCAGGCGTGGTGGTGACGTTTCCGACGGCATTCGAGATCGTGCAGGTGTAGCTGCCTCCATTCGCGGCCTGCATGTTCGCGATTTGCAGCTCCGCACTGTTCGTGCCGACGATGGTAACACCGCGACGCCATTCAAACGTGAACGGCCCCGTGCCGCTCACGACGACGGCGAAGTTCAACGTGTTCCCTTCAGCCAAAATCACATTTTGAGGCTCGCTGACGATGCTCGGAGCCTGCGGCGAAGGCGCACTCGGCGCGGCGAGCGGCACGCCATTCGCATCGCGACCATCGAGCTGCGTCAAATAGGCGAGCAGGTTGTTGCGATCCGTCGTGGTGAGGTTCTGCACGAGTCGATGCGGCTGCGCTTGCGCCAAAACATCCGCATTCGCCACCAGCAGCGCATTGATCTGATGCGGCGATGGCTGCGTGCGTTGAAATTCGATCGTATTCGTCGCCCCGGCATTCAGAACGGCGCTCACCACCAGCCAGCGCCAGCCGCTGGTTTGAAAACCATTGTCCGGAAACTGCCGCTCGACCGTGACACTCTGTGGGACGCCATTGATGATCAAATTGGCCGTGCCGCCGTTGTAGTTGCGCACATACCGAAGCGCGATGCGCGCCATGCCGCCGCTACCGCCATCGACGTTGTTGTAGCGCACGGAGGCAGCGTTGTTCGGATCGAGATACACCGCCGCGCCTGCGAACATGCCGCGCTCTGACCCGCCGCCGCCCTCACCGGGAGTATCCGCGTTGTTGAAGGCCGCGCCGATGTATTGCCCGCTGGCTCCCGGAGTCATCACGCCGCCCGCGTAGGCAAAAACATCACTCAGCGTCGCCGCCTGGCCGTGATGCAGATACACACGCGTCGCGTGCAGACCATGCAAAGTCGGCGTGTCGATGCCTGGCAGCGTCAAACCGAGTCGCTGCCCGCTGATCGCCGATTGCGTGCCCACATTCATGAGCGTGCTGTTCGTGAAAGAATCGCCGCTGTGGCAGGTGGCGCAGTTTTGCGCGGCGAAAACGGCCTGACCGGCCAAAGCAGCCGCGGTGAGCGTTCCGTTCGCATTTCGGTTCGGACTGCGCGGCGTGTGCTCCGGCGTCAAAGAGCTCACATACGCCGCGAGAGCATCGAGATCGGCGCTGAGACCCGTTTTGCCGCTCGCAGGACTCGGATGCTGATTCGCAAACTGCTGCGCAGTGAGGTTCAAGAAGCCCGTGCCGCCAAACGGGCCGCGGATGTCGTGCTCAAAGTCCTGCACCTCATCAAAATTCCCGCTCCAATGCACCGCGCCATGCCCCAGGCCGCTGCGACCACGCAGATCGGTGGTGCGGCGCAAACCTTCGCCGCGACCGGTGAAGTCCCACACGCGGCCATCGTGCCCGCCATCGATGTGGCACGTCGCGCAGGAGATGTAGCTGTCGGCGCTCATGCGAGGATCGGCGGCATTGTAGAAGATGCGTTTGCCGTTCAAAACAGGCGCGGTGAGCAGCTCGGTGGTCACCGCGTTCGTCGTCGCGATGAGCGGCAGCGAGGTTTGATTTTGATTCAAGAGCGGCGCGGCATTCAAAACGGTCACGCTGCGGCCCATGAAGTCCTGCGTGAAGAGCCGACTCGATGCCGCATCGATCAATACACCCTGCGGAGCCAGTCCGGTGCCGACCTCCAGCGTGATGACGGCCGGCTGCGTGATGTGGGAGCCTGAAACGATCTGCTCGGACAGCGGCGCGAGATTCAGCGCGTCGATGCCCACCACGCGATTGTTTCCCTGATGCATGACGAGGATGGTATCGCCCAGCGGCGTGTAAGTCACCGCGCTGGGGCTGTCGCTGTTGTCAAAGTCACGACGCGAGTGAGGAATCTCGAAGTTTCCGCTCAAATCGAGGAAGGAGATCACGCTGCGCACCGTGGTCTCGTGCGTGAGATTTCCCACGCCGTAAAAGGTGCCGCGCAGCGTGTTGTCCTGCTTGCTCACGATGGCCGCCCGCGTGCCATCCGGCGAGATGGCGATGCCTGCGAGGTAGTTTGGAATGCCCGCAGCACGATCACCGCCATCAAACGTGTTCGCCGAGGTCAGCGTGAAGACGCGAGTGAGTCCGAGCGTGGCCGTGAACTCGCCAATCTCCGCGTGCATGTCCGGCGAAATGAAGCGCGTGACGAGCACCCGCGCTCCATTTCCACTGATGGCAATGGCTCGCGGCGTGGTGATGTTGCTCACGGTATGCGTCGGCGTGCCCGGAGCCGCCACGGAGTAGCGATGCAGCGCACCGGCACTGTAAAGCGTGACATACATCAGCGTGCCATCTGGCGAGGGCGCGATGCCGAAAGGCCCGTCGCCATACGCCAGCGAGATCGTCTGATGCGGCGTGCCATCGGCATTCAGGATGCGGATTTCATCGCTGCGATGGCAGGTGACCCAATAGCGGCCATTCACATCCCGCGCTATACCGCGCGGATTCACACCGACGGCGATTTCGGCTTCTTTGAAGCCTGTGACGGCATTCACGACGGTGACGGTGTTTGAGTCAGGATTGACGCTCCAGACACGTCGCGTGCCCGCATCATCGCCGATGGCCAGCGTGCTGCTTTGCGTCGGCATCGGCCCGCCGGGCGGTGTGATGACGAGCAGGCGCAGCGAGCTCGATGCGAGGTTTCCCTGCGCATCCCGCACCTGCGCCAGCACACGCGGACGGCCTGCGGTGGCGTAGGTGAAGTTGGCGGTCGTAGCGGTGCTCCACGCGGTCCAGTTGCCGTCAAAGTTGAAGCGATACTCCAAGGTGCCCGTGCCGGTCGCCGAAGCCGTGGCGGTGATTTGTTGATTCGGAGCCGGTTGATAGCTGCTGGCCGTCAAACTGGTGAAAACCGGCGGCGCGGAGGCATTCAGGCCACCACCGGTCGAAAAGCGAAACGAATACGGCTCGATGTAATTCCCCGCCGCATCCACAAAACCGATCTGCGAAGCCGGAACGCTCAAAAAGTCCACTTGGAAGGTCGTGTCAGCCGCCAGCGGCGAATCCGGCGTGAAGGTCATGTTGCCCGAAAAGTCGTGAATGAGGAATCCAGGCACGAATGCGCCCAGCGTGTCATTTTCACCGACGGGCCGCACCGTGAAGTCGATGCCATTTCGCGGTCCACCATTCCTCGGATGCTCATGCACGAGGAAGCTCAGCGGCGCATGGCGCGGGTAGTTTGTGCGCCCCGCCTGCGGGATGTGATAGCTCACTCGCGGCGGCGTGGTGTCGGCGGCTTGTTGATGCACCCACACGCCGAGTCCTTGGTTGAAATTGGGGATTGGATAGCCGCCCGTGAGCCAAAGATTGCCCAGCGGCAGCGACATCTGCGAGGTATTCACGCCGACGAGCGCCCCTTGCGGCAGCGCAGGCGCTCCCGCAGGCCTCGGCGGGTTCGCTTCATTCAGCGAGAGCACGATGGGATTCGCATCGCCCGCGAGGAAGCGCGTCATGTCGATCTTGCGATTGTGGATGAAGCCGAAGTTGTCCTGATACGCCGGATACGACGCATTGGTGAAGTTTGGCACCGTCAGGCTCGCCACCGTTTGCAGGTTCACATTGCCGCCGGGCATCGTCGCGGAGGTGATGTCCGCGCCCATGAGGATGTCCGTGGTGCTGCCGATGACGTAGAGGCCGGTGCCATCGCTGAAAAGATTCGGCCAGTAGCCCTGGAAGCCTCCTTGAAGCGATCCCAAAGCCTGCGGCGTGATGCTGTCGTTATTCGGATCGACATCATCCATGTTGTTGTAGCTCAGGCGATACACCACCACGCCATCGCTGCCCGCGCCGCCGCTGCGTGCCATGATGAGCAGATCGCCAAAAAACATCGGATGCCAGTCCCCGCCGCCGTATTGACCCACATGGTCAAAAGTGGCCAGCACGCGCCTTTGCGCAAAGCCATTCACATTCATCTCCACCTTCGCCAGCTCAATGTCTGAGTCCGGCGTGTCATACCAAAGCAATGTCGCATCCCACGGACCCGCCTGGGATGGCCGTCGATACCACACCGGCAACTGCGCGAGTAGCGGCACACCATTCGTGCCGCCGCGCTCCACCAGCCCGCCAAAAGCATTCACGCGAATCGGCGCGGGCAGCAGCAGATTGCCGTATTGCGCCGTGCCGTGGGCATTCCAGCCGTAGTTGTCCTGAATCCAGAGGTTGTTCGGATAGCTCAACCCAAAGTCCGAAGGCAACCGCCGCACCGGATTTGCCGGATCACTGATGTCATACACCCGCAGCGACAAATCCGACCCCGGCCTCGATCCCGGATTCTCCGCGCCGACAATGATCCACCCATTCAGATAATTGATCGACGTCGTCCGCCCGATCGGCTCCGATCCATTCGTCACCGGATGCGAAAGCAGCGTCCCCGGTGCTTCTGAGCGTGCCGCATTGTTAAAACCCGTCGTCGTCACCTGCGCGGCAGCGGTGGAGACGAGAGCGAAGAGCAGAAAAGCGCGAGAAAGCATCATGGCTGCCCTTTCATGGTCAAAAACGACGGGCGGTTACACTTTGCCACGAAAAATCTTTTCGTCACGCCTCCAAGCGGTAGCCGATGCCCGGTTCGTTCACGATGCGAATGCCGCGGTCGCCGAGTTTTTTGCGGAGGTGGTTGATATGGACGCGCAGGCCTTCGCTCGGGTCGCTGGACTGGCCAGGCCAGACTTGCTTCACGATCTGGTTTTGCGTCACGATGCGTCCCGCGTGCTCGGTGAGCACTTTGAGCAGCGCAAACTCCGTCGGAGTGAGCTTGAGGGCTTCATTGTCGATTTGAGCCTCGTGATGCAGCAGATCGACTTTGAGCGGTCCGGCGATGATTTCGGGGCTTTGACGCGTGAAACGTCGCCGCTGGATCACATCGAGCCTCGCGAGCAGCTCGGCGCTGCCGAAAGGCTTCGTCACATAGTCGTCCGCGCCGTTTTCGAGCGCCTGGACCTTCACGGCCTCTTGATCGCGAACGCTCAAAACGAGCACCGGCACATCGCTCCACTCGCGGAGGCGCTTCAGCACCTCCAGCCCGCCGATGCCCGGCAGGCCGAGATCGAGCAAAACGACATCCGGACGATGAAACGCGGCCTCTTGCAGCCCGCGCTGGCCTTCATCCGCCTCGCAGACCTCATAGCCGCGCGATTCCAGCACCATGCGCAGCAGGCGGCGCATCTGCTGCTCGTCGTCGATGATCAGGGCTTTGCTCATGGCTGGCGTGTTTTGACCGGCAGGCTGAAAAGGAACTCCGCGCCGCCTTCCGGATGATTGCGCACCGTGATGTCACCTTTCATGGCCCGCATCAAGCCGCGAGAAATGGCCAAACCAAGCCCGGTGCCGCCCGCAGGCGCGCCTGAGGCTCTCGCGAATTTTTCAAACACGCGCTCTTCCATGTCCGGCGGCAAACCGGGGCCGTGATCTCGCACGCGCAGCTCCAAAGCCTGATTCTTGAGTTCCACACCAATTTCGATCTCACTTCCCGCCGGCGCATGCTGCGTGGCATTGTGCAGCACGTTGGCGAGCGCTTGCGAGAGCAGGCGGCTGTCGAGTTTGAGCAATGGCAGATTTTCCGCTCCGGTGATGCGCAGCGGATGATTCGAAAGCTCCCGCTGCAACGGCGTGGTGGCCGCGTGGAGCACATCGCCGATCTCGCACCAGTCGGGTGAAGGTTTCACGGCATCCGATTCGACTCGGGTGATCTCCAAAAAGTTCTCCACGATGCGCTGAAGCCTCCGTGTGGCCGTATCGATCTCCGCCGCGAAGGGATTCGCCGTGCCGAGGCCATCAATCGCCGTGCGGATGATGGCGATGGGCGTTTTCAACTCATGCGACACACTATCAAGCAGCGTGCGATGCAGTCTCTCGGCCTCCGCCGCGAGCTCGGCGCGATGTTTGGCCGCCTGGAGCTGCTCCTGCTCGCGATGATTCTTTTCCAGCGCCGCCTCCCGCTCGCGGAGCTGCGTGATGAGATGCCCCATGCTGAGCGCCACGACGAAGAACATGCCAAACATGACCACGTCCTCCGGCTTCTCGATGTGAAAGGTGAAGCGCGGCGGGATGAAGATGAAATTCCACACCAGCGCACTCACCACGCCCATCGCCAGCACCGGCCCGCGATTCCACCGCGTGCCTGCCAGCACGATGGCGAGCAGAAAGACCAGCGCCGAGAAAGTCGAGCCTGTGTAAGGCAGCAGCACCCAGCAGACGGACGCCAGCACAAAGAGAATCGTCAGCCCCAGCTAAACTGCCCCACGACATGCACCGGCACGGGCTCGCGGGGTTTGGGAGAGGTTGGATGGTCGTTCATGGCTGCATCCTGCCTCTGAAACCCGCGCCTGCCAGTAAACACACCGAGAGATCGCGTTAAGAAGGTGTGAAAGGAGCGGAGGTCAAACTGCCGATGAGACGTCCGATCAATTTGGCGGGTAAGGCGACCGAGTTGGCAGGCATGGCAGTCGAAGTGGGTGCCAGGGCGGTGAAAATGGCCGGTACGGCGGCAAAAGTGGGCGGTACGGCGGTGAAAATGGCCGGTACGGCGGCCAAGGTGGCAGGTACGGCTGCCGTGGATGCCATTTGGACCGCCGTGGATGCCATTTGGACCGCCGTGGATGCCATTTGGACTGCCGTGGATGGCATGTGGACTGCCATGGATGGCATGTGGACTGCCATGGATGCCAATCGAAGCTACTTGGAATGACGCGGGGGGAGATCAGAGCGGTGGGAGGTCGGAATGCTGGCGCATTCCGCTACGGGGGATTGAACGTAGCTTCGAGTGGCACTCGAAGAGGAACGGCTGCGGGGTCTGAGGTGGCGGTGGACCCAACTGAGCACAGCACTTCGATTGCCAATCGAAGCTACCCTGCCGCGAACGTCGTCCCCGTAGATTCGAGTGTCACTCGAAGAGGAACGTCTCCTGACACTTCAAAGCCGATGACCCAACGAAGCACAGCACTTCGATTGGCAATCGAAGAAGTACCCGGAGCCCTGCCCGGGGGCGGGGCTTCGGGGGTGCGTTGGGTCGCTTCCAGATGATCTACTTGAAAAAAAGTTCGTCTTTTTGAATCCAAGATTGAAGTGGCTCCGAATGACGGGGCATGAATCGGATTCTTGCATGTGCTTTGGTAGGGTCGTTGCCGCTAGGTTTGTTTGGGCATGTCTCGGATTTGCCGCCTGTTTCTGGGGAGTTGGCGTTTGCTCCAGTTGAGGGTCATGCCGCCATCACTAAGCATCAGGAGGCGCTGAAGAAGTCGCCGGGGGATGCTGTGCTGTTGGAGCGGTTGGGTCGGCTGTTCATTTCTACGGCACGCCTGAAGCTGGATGACAAGTACTACGCCAATGCTGAGGCTTGCGGCTTTTTGTTGGGTGAGACTGCGGCTGGGTTGCTGCTTCGTGGGCATTGTCTTCTGGCCGCACACCGCTTCCATGATGCGGAGGATGTTGCACGGCGACTTCTGAAGTTGCGGCAGGAGATGCAGGATCACGCTCTCCTGGGTGATGCGCTGATGGAGCAGGGCTTGCTGGAGGATGCGCTGCCTGTGTATCAGGCAATGATCGATGCCAAGCCCTGCCTGCCGAGCTACAGCCGTGTGGCTCACTTCCGCTGGCTGAAGGGTGATGTGGAGGGTGCGATGGAGATGGCGGAGCAGGCGATTGCTTGCGGAAGCTACCGTGATCCGGAGCCGTTGGCGTGGGTCACGACGCGTCTGGCGTTCTACCAGTGGCAGGCTGGGAAGTTGGATCTTGCGTTGCAAACGGCTGGCCGGGCCGAACAGTTGGTCGCGGGCTACGCTCATGCGAGTTTCATCAAGGGGCGGGTCTATCTTGCTAAAGGAGACTTCAAAGCGGCTGCCGCGTCTCTAGAGGTGGCGGCTCGCTCGCTGAAGCTGCCGGAGGTGATGTGGGCGCTGGAAGATACGCGCGGTGGCAAGATGGATGAGGCTCACATGAGGGCGGATGGTCGTTCTGCCGCGCTCTATCTGGCCACGAGGGGCTTGCTAAGTGAGGAGGCATTGGCGTTGGCCAAGGCGGAGACTCTGGCCCGCCGGGATGTCTTTACTTGGGATGCGGTAGCGTGGGCACAACTCCGTGCGGGTGAACCTCAAGCTGCTGCGGTGAGTGCGCGGCGAGCACTGGTGGAGGGGACGGAGGATGCCCGGATATTGTTGCACGCCGGTCTGATATTTCAAAGCGCAGGTGATCCCGTGCAGTCCGCTCAGCTGCTAACACGCGCCCGCGCACTCCGCTTTCAACTGCTGCCTTCAGAACAGGCCCTTCTTGATCAATCCGAAGCTCTTTTCACCTCAAATACCAAATGAAACCACAGCGATACAACACCCGCACCGTCCTAGCTGCTCTGCTGCTAGGATCATCCCTGCCACTCAGCCAGACTCTGGCGTCCAGCCACATGGATGCGCCTCTAGTCACACTAGATCCGGCTGCCAATACGACGGACGTCTATGCCTTCGTCACGTCTCGTAACCTGACCAAATACCTCACGGTAGCCCTAGCGGTTTATCCGCATGAGGAGCCCGGTGTGGGACCCAACCGCTACAACTTTGACGACCGAGTGCTCTACCGGCTGCATGTAGCCACGGGCGCGAGTCTGCCAACCGCTTCCGTGCCGAAACCAAAGTCAGCGCCCACGGCAACTTTTGAGTTCTCTTTTCGGAACACCACGAAGACTCGCTCAACGATTGCGGAGTCGTTCATAGGCCAGGTGCAGAGTGTGGATGATGAAGCGCAGAACCTCACGCAACGCTACACGGTGCGGAAGGTGGGGGCTGATGGCAAGTCCACGCCGCTATTCATCGACGTAGCGGTGCCCCCTAACAATCAAGGGCTGGTGACTCCGCTATACAACCAGGGCGATGATGGCCAGAACAAGGCGAAGGAAGGTGTGGTGTCTAACGCCGCATTGGACGCTTACACCAAAGCCTGTGTGTTCTCGAATGCGATGGGTTATCAGGTGTTCGCCGGGCAGCGTGATGACGGCTTCTACGGAGACATCCAGAGCATCTTTGACCTGGACTTCACCTTTGCGGGAGCAACCAAGCCGTTTGATTCCCAAGGTGGATTCAATGTACACACCATCGTCTTAACGATTCCCGTCAGCGAACTGGGTGGAGATCAGCAGATCGCGGGCGTGTGGGCCACGACAAGCCGCCGCGCCACGACGGTGATGAGATCGTCAGGTGCCTCCAACACGGGGCCGTGGGTGCAGGTCGGTCGTCAGGGTAACCCTCTCTTCTGTGAGGCGTTTGTCCCCATCGTGGACAAGGATCTGTATAACCGCCAGCCAGTGTCTTCAGACCCGGCTCGCTTTGCCAAGTATGCCCTCTCTCCAGAGCTGGCGGCCATTCTGGGTGCTCCTACCGCTCTGCGCACGGCCCGGGTGGACTTGGCGGGCATATTCATCCCAGATGTGATCAAGGTCGATCTCTCTACTTCTCCTGCACGCCTGGCAGGTGGCACGAACGCAGGGGCTGCACCCGATGACGCAGGCTTTCACCGCTTGAGCATCTTTGGTGGTGACACACTTGTTAGCAACATCCAGTCAGGTTTTGGTGGCGGTGTCGTTCCTGGCGGCTGGCCAAACGGAAGGCGCTTTGGAGATGATGTGGTCGATATCGGCGTCATCGCTGTGCTCAGCGATCTGCGGACTTCTCCACCCACGATCTTCGGCAGTGCCACCACTGACATCGACCGCGTGACGAAGAACGACATCGGCTACAACAAGGTCTTCCCGTATGCAGCCACTCCGCTCAATGGCCGTAACAGCAGCCACAACTAAACAGCCCACTCTTCCTTTTCTAACTCATGAAAACCAAAGCATTCACTCTTGCGGCCAGCCTGTTGGCCAGTGCCGCGTTCAGTTCCAGTCACATGGACGCACCTCTCGTGACGCTAGATCCCGCCGCAAACACGACGGATGTCTACGCCTTCGTCTCTCAGCGCAATACGACCAAGTATCTTACCGTGGCGCTTGCCGTCTATCCGCACGAGGAGCCCGGTGTAGGGCCAAACAAGTATAACTTTGACGACAATGTGCTCTACCGCATCAACGTGGCCACGGGCGCTAGTCTGCCGACTGCTCAGACGCCCAAGCCTGCCAGTAAGCCGACTTGCACGTATGAGTTCAGCTTCAAAACCAGCTACAAGAACACTGGGACCATCGCTCAATCCTACCTTGGCGTCATAGGCGCTCTGGATGATGCGAGTCAGAATCTCGTGCAACGATACACCGTGCGGAAGATAGCCTCCAATGGCAAAGCCACGGCGCTCTTCACAGGCGTCATCGTGCCGCCGAACAATCAGGGGCTGGTAACTCCGCTCTACAACCAGAGTGAGAATGGTGCTAACCCGGCCAAAGAAGGTGTGGCCGCTGAGGCTGGGCTTGATGGATACACGGCGGGTGCGGTGCATAGCAATGCGATGGGTTATCAAGTCTTTGCCGGACAACGTGACGATGGCTTCTACGGTGATATCCAGAGCATCTTCGACCTCGACTTCAGCTTTGCCGGCACCAGCAAGCCGTTCGACAGCCAGTCGGGCTACAACGTCCACACCATCGTGCTCAATATCCCGATCAGCGAACTGGGCGGGGATCAGCAGATAGCCGGAGTGTGGGCAGATACCAGTCGCCGTGCCACCAATGTGCTGCGGAACACTGGGCTGGATGCTCGCACAGGCTCATGGATACAAGTGGGCCGCCAAGGGAACCCTTTGTTCTGTGAAGCGTTCATCCCTGGCATGGTGAAGGACAGCTACAACAGGTCCAGCGTCACTGAGGACGTTCTGCGCTTCAGGCATTACGCCACGGCGCCTGAACTGGCGAGCATTTTGGGCGCACCTCTTGACCGCAGGGTCAACCGCAGTGACATCGCGGGCATTTTCATCCCTGATGTCATCAAGGTGGACCTCTCCACCTCTCCAGCACGTCTAGCTGGTGGCACCAATCCAGGAGCTGCTCCTGATGACGTGGGCTTTCATCGCTTGGGTATCTTTGGCGGTGATACTCTCACCAGCACGGTGCAGGAAGGATTTGGAGGCGGCACGGTGCCTGGTGGTTGGCCCAATGGGCGGCGTTTTGGTGACGATGTGATCGACATTGGCGTCATCGCTCTGTTGAGTGATCTGCGCACTTCACCGCTACAGATCTTCGGTAGCCCAGCGACAGACATTGACCGGGTCACCAGCAACGACATCGGCTACAACAAGGTGTTTCCATACGCCGCCACACCGTTGAACGGCAGAAACCATCAGCACGACTAACCTGAGCGGGCCTGGAGTCGCGTGGAGTAGAAAGCTTTCGACACCCGCGCGGCTTCAGGCCATTAGTCCACACGCCAAACGCATGGAGCCAGTCCATCCACCTCCAGATCAAGACTTGCTACTGCTCACGCAGGTGGCAGGGGGAGATCACGCTGCATTTACTAGCTACTACCAGCGCGTCTCTGGCCCGCTCTACAGCATGGCGCTGCGGATGCTCAACGGAAACGAGCAGGAGGCACGTGACGCTCTTCAAGAAGGAATGGAAGAAATCTGGCGGAAGGCTCCGACCTTTGACCCAGCGCGCTCCTCACCCTTTACTTGGTCAGTGATGATTTTCCGCTCTCGTTTGGTAGATCGAGTCCGCAGGCTAGCGAGTCGCGGAAGGGTGATGGAGGAAGTGGCAAAAGAACCAGAGCCCGTTGCGGATGAGCATCACGCTCTCCAGGCACTCACCCGAAGAGAGGACTGCACGCTTGTCCGCCGAGTGCTAGCGGCTCTGAAGTCAGAACAGCAGGACTTGCTGAACTTGGCATTTTTCTCAGGGCATACGCAGCAAGAGATAGCCGAGCGCACTGGGCGACCCCTGGGCACTGTGAAGACCACGATCCGTCGTGCACTGATGGAACTTAAAGACAGACTCATCCGTGAGGGATATGAAGCATGAACACTGATCATCCCCAAGAAGAACAAGCAATAGCCTACTCTCTAGGCCTCATGGACGAGGCTGAGCGAACCAGCTTTGAGAAGGCACTCCAGACCGACAGCGCACTACGTGCCCTCGTTGACGAACTTCAGTCTACCGCAGCAGCCATGGCTTACGATTCAACCCAGCATGTACCTCCGCCTGATGTCCAGGATGCATTGCTCAATAGCATTCGTCACATGGTGCAGGAGAAACCCCGTACCACGGCACCGCAAATCGTCGCTCCCACGAGCAAGCAACGGTCCGTCTCCTGGCTTGGCTGGGCTGCCGCACTTGTAGGCGTGGCCAGCATCTACAGTTGGAAGCAGGCAGAGTCTGATCGGTTGCTCGCCGAGAATAGGGCGCTCAAACAAGAGTTGAGCCGCCTCAGTAGTGCCAACAACACCGCACAACTTCAGATCGCTAACCTCAAGTCCACCGTGGCTGAGTATCAGCAGGGAGTTGCCGTGGTCGTCTGGAACAGCGAGAAACAGGAAGGCGTACTCCGATTGGAAAAGATGCCCCCAGTGGCCACTGGCAAGGACTACCAACTCTGGGTCGTCGATCCCAAACATGACACGCCGGTCAATGCAGGCATCGTCCGCGTAGATGCCCAAGGCTTTGCCAAAGTGGACTTCAAACCAACGCTCGACATCAGTGAGGCGAAGAACTTTGCCATCAGCGTAGAAGCCAAAGGCGGAGTGCCGAAGAACGAGGGGCCCATCGTGTTGCTGAGTCCTTAGTGGTGGGTGCAACTGACTCTGCTGTTTCTGCCTAGCCGGTAACATCAAAGGGAACGATTCTCCCGATGAGACATGATTTTTGTGTCCAACTTGGCTGAATCATGCTTTTTAGAGGTTTCCCGTCTCCCCATGGATTTTGACTGGCTTAACGTGACGTTCGACTTCTCGAAGGTGTCCCCCAAGGACATTGAGGAGTCGTTTGAAGACCCGTTTTCGCTGAAGTTGTTGCCTGAGACGGAGGGGGACTCTGCCAGTGCGCGCTATTATTGTCTTGGGCGGGCGCTTGGGGGGATCTCGATCTTTAGTGTGTTCTGGACGGATGGTAAACGGTATCGGGTGATTTATGCCCGGCCAATGACGGCTGAGGAGTTGCACTTTTACGAGCGCAGAAAGGTGGAGGACCTTTAATTGAGTCTATGGAGGAGAGTGCTGCCAATCTAACCCTGGTGAAGTCTTGGAAAGAGGTCCCGGCTTTTGAGAGTGATCGCGCGGAGGCTGCTTTTTGGGGGGCTCATCAGCTGGATGGTCGGCTGATGCAGATGTCTCTGCACAAGCCGGATGTGAGGGAGTCGACGACGATCACGCTGCGGTTTGACCCGCGGATGCTGTCGCGGATCAAGAGGATCGCACGTCGGCGGTATCTGAACTACCAGAGCATGATCAAGCAGTGGCTGAGTGAGAGGCTTGAGCAGGAGACTCGTGAATGACGGGATTGTTGAAACGTCCGGCTGTTTGGTGGCTGGCTTTTGTTAGTTGGGCGGTGGTGCTTTGGTGGCTTTCATCTCGGCCTGGCTCTGGGGCTCTGCCGGCGATTCCGCACTTGGACAAGGTGCTGCATGCGGGCTACTTCTTCCTGGGCGGCATGCTTTTTCAAACAGCACTCTCGTGCGGTGAACGAGCGGTGGCGTCACGCACACGGATGATCTTGGGGTTGCTGGTAGCGCTGTCTGTGGGTGTGCTGGATGAGTATCACCAGACCTTCACGCCGGGGCGCAGTGGCAATGATCCATGGGATCTGCTGGCAGATGTGGTGGGTGGTTGCGTAGCGGCCTGGATCTGCACGAAACGGGAGAGCTAGCCGCGGGCAAAGCGCTTGGTCACTTCCTCTGCACCGAGGACGACTTCGGCACCGATGCGTCTGGCAGCGTGGCGAATGGTGTTCTCCTGGCCTTGAGCTGGGCGGAGGACGACGAGTACAGCTTCTGCAGATGAGCCACCGAGCTCACGGGCCCGCTGAGCCACTGCCTCGACGTGGTCTTGAGGCGAGTTCCTCAAGGTGGGCAGGCACTCGAAGTAGCGGAGTTTCATGGAGCGACTGTCGATCAAGAAGATGCCTCGCCCGGTGTCTGAACCTTCACGGGAGGGGTTCCACATGACTTCACGGTAGGAGGGGTTCACTAGGATGCGATCCAGCACGGCAAGCTCTAGCCAACCGTCTGTGAGCAGGTGGGCGGCGTGGTTCTGGCCGGTGGCGATGCGCCAGCCGTCGTTACCTTGCCTGACGAGACCGGCAGAAGAGGCGGCGGAGAGGTAAAGGCGCGCGGCTTCACTTTGTGTGACGGCTTGAGGCAGAGGCTTGTCGCCCAGATTGGGCAAAGCGGTGCGGAGGGATTGATTGAAGGACTCCATGGCGTTCCAGTGCTGAAGCCTGAGTTCATAGGCCCGCAATCCGAAGGTCCTCAGGGAGTCGTTAGGGGTGGAGGCTTTCCATTCGTCTAACTTGCGGCCGCTTAGAGCCATGAGCAGGGACATGGAGAACTGCTTGGCCAGTGTGTCGTAAGCCGGTGGCGAGGGTAAATGTCCTGTCTGGCCGTCCACAAAGCGCTGCTCCTCGACATCGCAGAAGAGGCTGGGCCGTCCCAAGGCAAGAGCAGCTTGGTAGGCACCTACGCTCATGAGCTTGCTGCCGCCGGAGAAGTTCACCACGGATCCGGGGTTCTCTAGCAAGAGGCGCGCAATGTTATCACGCACGTCGGGCATGGAGCCTGAGGAGACGGTATGGTCCTGAATGCGTGGCTTGTATCCCTCGTAGCCCTTTTCTTTGGCCAGGAGGGTAAAGACTTCCTTGAACTGGGCCACGGCGCGTTCCGCACGCTGGGATTTGGTGACGATCTGCACGATGCGCTCTGGCTTGAGGGCCATGATGGGTAGCAGATTGGCGGCTACATTGTCACCGTTGAGCTGGATGAGGCAGGGGATGGTGGAAGACATGCGGAAAAGAGGCGAGCGACACGAGATTGCCAGATTGGCAGTTGGCACCCTGATTCTGTAACGATACTTTCCGCACATGAAACTCATTCTTGGAATCGTGTGCGCCCTGACGCTGTCGGCATGCATGTCCTCCAATCACACCATGCCCGATGGCAAGAGATTGGACCGCTATCGGCGTGCAGCTCAGGCAGTCTTCCAGCCCGAGCTCGACGCCCTGGATGCTGACCTGGCCGCAGGGCGGATCTCGCCCGGAGAGCATGTGTTGATGACCGAGGCCGTGGAGCAAAAGATCATCGCCAGGGCAGCAGATGCCGCGTGGACCAAGCACGCCATGGCTGAGACTCAGCGAAAGATCCACGGGATACCCACCCCGGACTCCCCGCAAAATATCCCCATACCAGTAGCAGGCATGGCCACAGGCGGGGTGCCCAACCAGGGCACCTACCGAAGATTCAACGACTCGGACATCGGCTATTCCACCAGCGGGCAGATCGCCAGAGAGTTCTTCAAGGGCTACACCCCCGGTCAAAGCCTGCGGGGCAAGCAAACGGCAGCCTACTGACGTCATTTTGTCGGTTCCGGGGACGGGGCTGGCCTGAAGTTCACAAACTTTTGCTGGTCGGGCAGTTTTTACTGTTGGCCTGCGGTCAACTTCCGCTAGCCTCAGCGCTGTTATGGCCTCACTAAACAAAGTTATGTTGATCGGGAATCTGACTCGTGATCCCGAAGTTCGTTACACTCCCAAAGGCAGCGCTGTTGCCGACCTCGGCATCGCCGTGAACCGAACTTACATGACTGAATCCAATGAGAAGGTCCAGGAGACCACCTATGTGGATGTGGTCGTGTGGTCACGCTTAGCGGAGATCGCAGGCCAGTATTTACACAAAGGCAGCCCCGTCTTCATCGAAGGCAGACTGCAAATGGACACGTGGGAGGACAAACAAAGCGGCCAGAAGCGCACCAAGTTGCGCGTGGTAGCAGACAACCTGCAGTTCCTCGGACGCCGTGAAGGTGGTGAAGAGGGCGGATTCGCCCCCACAGGCATGGAAGGCGGTGCACCCCCACCACCAAGGCAGTTCTCAGGTGGCGGAGGTGGCGGCGGCTTCCAACGGAGCGCTCCTCCCCAGCAGCGCCCTGCAGGCAACGGAGGCTTCCAACGCTCAGGCCCACCTCAACGCCAAGCCCCACCCCCATCTCAACACGACGACTTCGGAGATGGCCCCATCACCGATGGCATGGATGACGACGAGATCCCGTTTTAGGATCAATGGTCCCTTGGGTGCCCTGGATGGCGGCACTCTCGTCCAATCGACCGTGTGTTGAGGAGTATCTGCGGCTTATGGATTTTGCCGAAACGGTGGCCTAGATTGCCCAAGGTGACGTTTCATCTGGCATTCTGCCTCTAGCTGGTTTTCCTGGGGGCATGAGTCAGATTTTTCGAGTGGGAGTTGCGGGCGTGGGCGCTATTGGGCGAAATCATGCCCGTATCATGGCGGAACTTGCAGCTAACTCGGGCGGTTCGGTGCAGTTTGCGGCCATTTATGACGTCGATCAGGCTCGTGCGGCAGAGTTGGCTTCTCAGTATGGCACGCGGGCCGTTTCGGACCTGGGTGAGTTTACGGATGCAGTCGATGCGGCCTCAGTAGCAGTGCCTACCGTTGCCCACCGGGAGATTGGGGGCTTCTTGTTGGAAAAGGGCCGCCACGTGCTGGTGGAGAAGCCGATCGCTGATACGCTGGATGATGCTCAGCACTTGGTGAATCTGGCAGCGGCGAAAAACGTCATCCTCCAGGTGGGCCACATTGAACGGTTCAACCCGGTGATGAAGCAGTTGGAGCAACACATGACTCGCCCCAAGTTCATTGAGGCGCATCGGCTTTCGCCCTTCCCCAATCGGAGCATCGACATCGGCGTGGTGTTGGATTTGATGATCCACGACATTGAGATTGTGCTGCACTTGGTGAAGAGCCCGCTGGTGGAGGTTGATTCGGTGGGCATCCCCGTGCTGACGCGCCGTGAGGATATTGCTAACGCCCGATTGAAGTTCGCGGATGGATGCATCGCAAACCTGACCGCTAGCCGCGTCAGTCCCGAAAAGATGCGGAAGATTCGCGTCTTTCAGAGTGAGGCTTATCTGTCACTGGATTACCAAGAGCAGAGCGGATGGATCTACCGCAGGGATGGTATGAGTATCGCGAGAGAAGAGGTGCAGATCGAGAAAGACGAACCACTGAAGTGTGAGTTGGCTGCTTTTGTGGAATGCGCACGCTTGGGCAAGCGACCTGTGGTGTCTGGTCAAGAAGGAGCGGAAGCCCTCCGGATCGCTCTACAGATCACGGAGCAGATTCAAAAAGGTTTCGCCACGGGAGCTTGATGAAGCGTCTGTTCATCATCGCGGGTGAGTTGAGCGGAGACACGCATGGAGCAGGTCTCATGCGAGAGCTTGTGGCACAGGAACCGGAGATCAAGTTCCTGGGCCTCGGTGGGCCACAGATGAAAGCACAGGCGGGTGGAGGCATCGAAGACTGGGTGGAGAACGCTGCGGTCGTTGGTCTCGTTGAGCCCCTCAAGCGCTATGGCTTCTTCAAAGAGCGCTTTGAGGCATGTTTGGAGGCCATTCGTGAAGAGAAGCCTGACGCGGTGATCTTGGTGGATTATCCTGGCTTCAATCTCCGTCTGGCCAAAGCCATTCGGCAACAGCGGTCTGAAACGAAGATCATTTATTACATAAGCCCGCAGGTCTGGGCCTGGAAGAAAGGGCGGATCAGAACGATGGCACAGGTCCTGGATCTCATGATTTGCATCTTTCCGTTCGAGAAACCGCTCTATGAGAAGAGCGGACTCAAGACACAGTTTGCCGGTCACCCGATGGTGGATCGGGTGCAGTCTCTGAGACGTCCCTGGCCTAGAGAGAAAGGTTTGGTTGGCTGGTTCCCCGGTAGCAGAGAGGATGAAGTGAGGCGGCTGTTTCCAGTGATGATGAAAGCCGCTGAGATCATCAAGCAGGCAGTTCCTGGAGTACGCTTTGCTGTTAGCGCTGCCAATGAGGTCCTTGCAGGGCAAATGCGTGAACTGGCGGATCAGCATCAGTGCCCGCAGGCCAAGCGCTGGATCGAGACGGGAACGGTTTACGATCTCATGCAGCGCTGTGAGGTCGGAACTGTAGCTTCTGGTACGGCTACTTTAGAAGCAGCTTGTTTTGGTATGCCTTACGCGCTGGTTTATCGCATCGCATGGCCAACCTACGTGATTGGCAAGCTGGTGGTGCGAATCAAACACCTCGGAATCGTGAACATCCTCGCTGGCAAGGAAGTGGTGCCTGAGTTCATCCAGCATGACTGCACGCCAGAGATGTTGGCGACTCAAATGCTCCGTTGGCTTCAAGATGACGCTAGTCGTGAGCAACTACAGAAGGAGTTGGCAGAAACCGTGGCAATGTTAGGTGAAGGTGGAGCCTATCGCCGAGCAGCGGAGGAGGTGCTGAAGGAACTATGAACTGGATCAAGGCCGCACTCGTCATTTTCCCAACAGGTCTCATCATCAGTGGCGTGGTGGCTATGTTTTGGTACGTGTCCCAGAAGCAAGAAACACAGTCACGGAGCATTCGTTACGCCGCAGGCTTGGCCAAGAAGATCAACTCCGCCGATCTGGAGCGCTACGAGAAGATCGTGAAGGAAACCCAGGATGCCAGAATCATAGAGAGCTTTCTGGAGAGCACTCTTGGGCCCGAGAACATGGGATACACCCTGCGAAAAGTATCAGGTGAAGGAACTGATGCCACCCGGGCTGTAGCTATGGACGTGGAACTCACAGGTCAGCAACGTCCACGCGATATCGTGATGGTTTTAGTCGACCCAAGTTCATCCCCAGTCGTTTTGAGCACCGCGCATGCCATGACCGGCGAGCCACAGACGAGGAGCATCCGATTTGTCATTGTCGAGAACCTCGCAGCCGTGCGTCGATATTACACGGATGTCATCCAGATGAACGACCGCATCACTCACATCCTCGTGTTAGGTGCCTTGGCTGCTGAAACAGATGATCGTCTGGTCGAAAGTCTCCATCTCCAGCAGACCGGCACGGTGATCGAGCGTCCAAATGCGACTGCCACGGTCGAGTCAGCCCAAAGCATCCGCACCCGGCTCAAAGAACTCGCGGGAAGGTTCTAGGCACTCCAACTCACGCCGTCTTGGACCGTTACCGCATTGAGTGCGAGGTCGTGTAGGCAAGAAACAATTGCTCCGCCCGAGCCGAAGCGTCTCCACGGTGCCCCATCTCCGTGAGAGGATCACTGTATCTTGGGTCTGTGATCCAGGAGTTGTAAGGCTCGTTTCATCACCAGCACGATCCAAGGGATGACGCAGCTCGTGAGCCATCAGATGATCCTCTGTGTGCTTCGTGCCTCTGTGTTGTGGCCCCTAGATGTCCGAGATTTAGAAAACACGGCTTCAATTTATGTCCGGGTGACGCTTACCCAGCGTGGCTGATTTCCTGCGGGCAAGTTTGGCCCTAGCACCGAGCCCCGGTTTGCCATTCTAGGTGAGCCGAGGGCCGAAGGCAGGCAAGAGACAGACCGCACAATGGATGGGCGTAGCCCAAAGGCACCACGGACGGTGCCTGAGTCAACGTCCAGCGGGCATCTTCGGTGAGGATGCCGTTTGTCTAGATTCCAACCATGATCCCCATTTCTCCATTTCTACATTTACGCCCAACGTTATACTCCACGAATCAAACCACGTACAATGGTTTGAAACTGCAGCCCGACACATTCATTGATATCAATTCATCCCTGAGTTGCGAGTTACACACTGCAAAAAATGGGAAATCCTGAAGGGCGAAAAATGTTAAGGGTCTACCAATGGAGTTCAGCGCATTCGAGTCCAACACAAGTGAATACCATCTTTCCACCAAGAGCTTGCCAGAAACCTCCGTCCAAACTATTTCTGACTCTTGCCGGTTGACCAAATCATACATCCGCGTCGGGCACATGAGCTTGTAGCTTGAGAGCATCGGATCTGCGAGCCCCAAGCCAAGATCTATAAACCTAACAGAGTCACCGCACACATGTTTAGCGATTGACTGTATTTTGCCGACACGATGAGCCATGCAAAGTTTGATACCACAATGTCTTCAATGGTCGCATCCTTGTCGACGACCACTTCAATATCGGGATACTCGAGCAAGTGTCCCTCAGTTGGCTCATAAACGTCAAAACGGCGAAGGTTACCATTGCGCAAACTAAATGTGATACTGAGGGCGTCGTCAGACGGATCGAGAGAGAGTATAAAGAAATCGGAACTGTTTTTGAACATATTCAATAGTCAAAGATGTCTGGTGTTTTCTGTTGCATGTTTCTAACAGTTACGAGGGTGTTTGGCCATGGCGAGTTAGACCAGACATCCGGCGTTCACGAATCCATCGGATGTGCAAATGCAAGATGAAAGCAGCGAGACTGATCTGTTGTCGCGGGTTGCTCACGGCGGTCGGCACGCCTTCCCACTTTGGGAGACGGAGAGGATACGCAAAAGAATAGGCTCAATAGAATGCGGGATTTGGAGGCAAGAAGTCAGACGGGTCGATGCGCGGGGATGATGTCTTTTGGACTGCGATGACGGCGCTTGGGGGACCAAGCGGCCCTACCTTTTCTTGTTCCGAGCCTCTGGGTGCTTTGTGGCTCTGTGGTGGAGGATGATCAAACAGTCAGATTCCAAATGCGAGACGCGAGGGGACGATGCTTAGCGCCACTCGTGCTTGGGGTATCTACCTTTCATTTGGTTGCGGATGGCGGGGTAGCTTTCTTTCCAGAAGCGGCAGAGGTCTGCGGTGGTCTGAATGGGGCGTTGGGCGGGGCTGAGGAGGTGGACTACCACTCGGATGCGGCCTGCGGCCAAGACGGGGTTCTGATTGACGTCGTAGAGATGCTGCAACACCACGCTGATGCTGGGGGCTTGCTTATCGTCATAAGTGACCTTGGCAGTGCGATTGTTCTTCAGTGGGATGCGTTCAGGAGCGTGCTGATCGAGCAAGTCCCGCTGCATGGGGCTGAGCCATTGGTGCAGGGCAGGGAAGACGTCTTTGTCTTTCAACTGCCGATAGGCGATGCAGCCCTGACAGATTTGCTCGACCAAAAGACGGCGGTCGTCATCGGTGATGGGTGGGAGTTCCAACTCGGGCATCCAACGGGCTAAACAGTTGAGCCGGATGATGAATTGGTCGGCGCGCTCGCCCCAGCCTTCCAGTTTGAGGCGGCCAGCCATCACTTCGTCTGCGAGTAGAGATGCAGCGTCGTTCTCATTCGGTTCACCGCGCTCTTTTGCTATGAGAATGAGATCGCGGAAGCGGGTGATCTCTTGGTTGATCACGCGTTTCTGCTGAGAGTCGTATGCGGCGCGTTTCTCGGTCACAAAGTCGTCTGTATAGAGCTCTCGCAGCCATTCTTCCTCAATGCGGGTGACATTGTTGAGCTGCACCTGGAGGGCCTTGCCCTGTATCTCAATGGCTTCCGCTGCTACGAGCATACGCGGGGCTTTGATATGGGGATCTTTGAGATGCCCGCGATTGCCGCCGGTGAGGTTGTAGACGCGTGATCCAGGTGTTGTTTCTGCGCCTACGTGATCGCTGAAGGCAGCGAGGAGTGTCTTTGCCAAAGCGGTGACATCTGCTTCTTCACGCTGATTCTGCAAGCCGATGCGGCGTGCGAGGCGGAGGAACTGATCTGCTGCACGCGCGGCTTCTCTAGCAGCCATGGCGTGTATGCCGAGTGGACGGCATGGGCCTGGATCGAAGCGCAGTTCATTGGCTCGGTAGAAAGCGCGCAGTTGCGCCTGAAACTCGCTGATGTCGTCTTTCTCCCAGAAGTCTTCATTGCCACGATTCGACGTTTTGAGTGTCGCTGTGAGGATATCCCGCCCTTGAGCGATCGCCGCGCACACGGCTGCATCCTCCAAGCATCCAAGTTCTGCAGCGGCTAACAACATTCTAGCGAACCGTGGCTCTAAAGGGAACGCTGCCATGCGTGCACCGAGCGGGGTGATCTCTTGCTGGTGATTGATGGCTCCAAGGTCATGAAGCAGACGCTCGGCACGGTCGAGTGATGGCTTGGGCGGCGGCTCGAACCATCCGATCTCAAGTTTGGCACGACTGGCAGCCACTCGGGTGGCCAGCACGGTCTCACTCAACTCTAAGCGGTGAATCTCTGGTAGATCAGATTCCGGGCGATGCAAGTGCTCACGCTCAGGCCAAAGGCGGACGGCTATGCCTGGGCCTAAACGGCCTGCACGTCCTGCCCGCTGCTCGGCAGAGGCACGGGAGATGCGTTGGACGGTGAGGGTATTGATACCACGGCGTGCGTCATACGCGGCTACACGGGAAAGACCCGCGTCCACGACGGCGCGCACGCCTTCAATGGTGAGTGAGGTCTCTGCTACGTTGGTGCTGACGATGATACGGCGCTGCTGGCTGGGCATGACAGCTGCATCTTGTTGTTCGGGAGGGAGTTCGCCGTAAAGGGGCAAGATTTGAATGCCACGAGCAAAACTGCGACCCGAGAGGGCGGCTATTGTCTTGCGAATCTCATGTCCACCCGGCATGAAGACGAGGATGTCGCCATCAAAGCCTGGTTGCTTGAGTAGGTCTTCACAAGCGCGCGCGGCTTGGTCCCAAACGGGCTCGATTTCACCAGTCTTTGAACGTCCTGGTGCCTGGTAGCGTACTTCTACAGGGAAGGTGCGTCCCTGAGACTCGAACAGCTGGGAAGGGGAGAGGAAGTCGACGAGCGGCCCGGGAACGAGAGTCGCGGACATGACAATGATCTTCAAATCAGGGCGTCGTGTCTTTTGCAAAGCATGTGCCCAGGCGAGGCAGAGATCGCCGTCGATGTGGCGCTCATGAAACTCGTCAATGATGAGGCAGCCGGCCTTCTTCAAGTCTGGATCGTCCATGAGCAGCCGAAGGAAGACGCCCTCAGTGACATACATGAGGCGGGTCTCTTTGGAGGAGACATTGTCAAAGCGGACTTGATAGCCGACTTCACCGCCGAGCTTCCCACCGCGCTCATGGGCGACACGCTGACCGAGCATGCGTGCGGCGATGCGTCTTGGCTGGAGCACGTAGACGCGCTGTTCAGGGCCAAGGATGCCGGAATCCAACACGAACTTGGGGACCTGGGTGGACTTTCCTGAACCAGTGGGTGCTTTGATCAGAAGATTGCGGCAGCCAGGATCCCGCAGCGCCTCGATGAGCGCGGGACGGAGTTCATGGATAGGAAGCTGATCGGAACGTGACACCTGTGCAGTTAGCGGAAGCACCCTGGCCGCGCATCTTGAAAGTGAATGATGGACGATGGAAAGAAGTGGCTGAATCCTGGGAGGGCCTGGGCGCAAGATGCAGTTGTGTAGAGGCGGGTCCTTGGCACTGGTGCGATTCGTTTTGCCATGGCCAAGCCTTCTCGTTCTACCTCCACTGCACCTTCCACAACGGGCACCGCTGCACCGCCCGTGAATCCCGAATCGGTGCGTCGACACCAGTGGTTGCTGGGGGCGATCTGTTTCCTGGCTGGTGCGGCGATCATGGTGATCGAGATTGCTGCAAATCGTTTGTTGTCTCCGTTGTTTGGCAACAGCGTCTACACGTGGACGTCGTTGATTGGAGTGATCTTGATCAGTTTCAGTGTGGGCGGCTACCTGGGCGGATGGCTGACCGACAAGCGAGCTGACTTTGCGTTGCTTGGTTGGCTCTTGGCAGGTGCTGCGGTGATGACGTTCTTTATTCCTGCGATTCATGCGGTGGTGGCTCCAGGAAGAACCGATGCGGGTTTGATCGCTGGGCCGCTGATTGTCTCGGTGCTGGTGTTTGCCATACCGGGCGTGCTGCTGGGGGCCATCTCACCGGCTTCAGTAAGGCTTTACAGCTCTTTGCAAAAAGACGCGCATGTGGGATTCGCAGCTGGCACCATCAGCATGTTGGGATCGCTCGGAAGTTTTGTGGGCACTTTTTTGACCGGCTTCTTTCTGTTGGGCACGTTTGGAGTGAAGGCTATTTTTCTTGGCTCTGGTGCTGTGTTGCTTGTGTTGGCGGGTTTGGCATTCCTTGCCGCAAGGCAACCAGTGGTGACGCAACTTCCCGTGTGGATCAGTGCACTCATCGCAGGAGCACTGGGAGGCACCGCCGATCTTCATTCCAAGCCCATCGAGGGAATGAAGACGTTGTTTGAGCATGATTCGTTCTACCATCGGGTGCTGGTGCAAGAGGTCGGTGAAGGTTCTTTTGCACGTCGATATTTGAATCTAGACTCGACCCAAGAAGGCGGGATGGAGGTTCAATCCGGAGAAGTCTTCATGGCGTATCAAGAATACTGGCGCGTGCCTCAACTGAAGGAAGACTTCAAATTGGACCGGGCTTTGTTTTTGGGTGCAGGAGCGTTTGGCATGCCTGAGGCGGTGTCGCGTGAGTGGCCGCGATCCGAGGTGGATGTGGTGGAGATCGATCCAGTGGTGATCGAGGCGGGAAGACAGTTCTTCAAACTCAATGAGCATCCGCGAGTGCATGCTTATGCGGACGATGCGAGGCGTTTTCTACGTCAGGCGGGTGAGAAGCGCTACGACATGATCTTCGGTGATGCCTACAACGGCGTGCAAGCGATCCCCGTGCATCTGGCGTCTCAGGAGTTCTTCCAACTGGTAAAGGATCGGCTGACGCCGCATGGCATTTTTGTGATGAATGCGATTACGGCATTGGAAGGCAGCAAGTCGGAGTTGCTCGCGGGAATGCTGGCCACGCTCAAGAGCGTCTTCCCACACGTGGAGGTCTGTGCCGTCGGCGGTGGCGCTCGAATGGCGCAGAACGTGATCTTGATAGCGAGCCAGGATGACTGGGAGCCGGTGCTAACTCGCCAAGATTATGTTCCTGGAAGTCCATCTTATCGACTAACACGGGCTTACGTGCCGGCGTTGCGACTGCCGAAGAATGGAGTGGTATTCACGGATGACTTCAATCCTGTGGATGCCATTATTGCCCGAGGTCTGCGGGACGACTGATCACCAAAGCGGTGTCAATGCCACCGAAGCCGAGCGCAAGGCTAAGGATGTGGCGAATCTCATGGTGTCGGCCCTTAAGCGGCACAAGGTCCGAATCAAGTGCAGCGGGATCAGGGTCATCTAAGGCCAAAGTCGGTGGGACCCAGTTGTTTTGCATGGCGAGCACGCAGTTGACGGCCTCTACAGACCCGGCGGCTCCGAGCGTGTGACCGGTAAAGGGTTTGGTGCCAGAGATGGGAACCTTGCTGGCACGGGGACCAAGGAGTCGACGAATCTGAGTCAGCTCGTTGATGTCATTGGCGGGTGTGCCGGAAGCGTGAGGGCTGACGTAGTCGATATCAGCGGGCTGAATGCCTGCATCGCTGAGCGCTAGGCGCATAGCCCTCAGCATGGCCTCACCTGATGGCTCGGGTGAAGCCATATGCCATGCTTCATTGGTAATGGCATAGCCGGTGATCTCGGCGAGAACCGTGGCACCGCGCGCGAGTGCGTGACTGAGTTCCTCGATCACCAGAATGGCGGAGCCCTCACCCATGACGAAGCCATTTCGCTCTTTGTGGAGCGGGCGATAGGCCAACTGTGGCTCATTTCCATCGTAGCTGGACATGGCACCTAGGTTGTCGAACGCCTTGAAGATCAAAGGGGAAATCGGAGCTTCGGCTGCTCCGGCGAGCATGACATCTGCTTCACCGCGCTGAATGGTGCGCAAGGCATCTCCAATGGCGCTATTGCCTGCAGCGCATGAGTTCGTATTGGTATAACTGGGACCCTGAAGGCCGAACTCCATACAAATATGGCCCTGTGCGGTGGCAGGATATCCCATGACACCGAGACTCGGCGATACTGCGTCTGGTCCAGACGTGAGGAACCTGCTGAGTTGCTGCTCACCCACGCCGAAGCCGCCTACGGCTGTGCCGATACTGACTCCGACACGTTGCTGCGGTTCATTGAAAGTGAGACCAGCGTTTTCCAGTGCCAAACGTGCAGCTACTACCGCGAACTGGCAGTAGCGCTCCATGCGCTTGAGCTTATGAGGGGGCAGCCAAGTAGCGGCATCCCAATCTTCGATCCAAGCAGCATGCTTAGCGGCGGTGTGACTCGTATCGAAAAGCGTGAGCCGTCGTGCTGGGCTCAAACCCAACATCAGGCCCTTCCAGTGGGCATCTAGGCCGATCCCTAGTGGGCTCACGATGCCCATTCCAGTGATGACCGCGCGCCGTTTACCGGTCATGTCAGTGCTTGAAGATGAAGAACTTGCGGCAGATGAAATTGATGAGGGCGTTGGGCACCACAAAACCCACCATGGCCGTCATGATATCCCAGTTGAGGTATCGAATCAAAGCGGCCTGCCCCAGTGCGCCTGCAAAGGCTCCTGGAGTGTTCACCAGCGTGAAGAGAAAAAACTCTTTCACGGGTGAGTGACGCCCAGAAGTGAACACCCAACGAGTATTGAGGAAGTAAACCAGTGCATTGGTGACAAGAAAGACCAGGAACGTGGGAAAGAGACTGGCAACCGCCTTATCCCAAGCATCCATGGCTGGATCCATTAAGTGCGGCCAAAACTGTGAGATGAGCAATCTGAACAGAATGACGTGCGTGACCAAGGCGCTGACGCCGCAGATGCCGTATTTGATGAATTGAATGAATGGATGGGTGTCCTTTGCGAGGAGCTTTTGAACGAGGGTCATGAACTGCGGGAAATGAACACCGACACGACTCACACCACAAGCGCGAGGTTTAATTGGGTAATGAGGGACGGGGGACTAGCAGTCCGGCACGCAAGTGAGTGATTCGTCATGATCTAATGCCTGGATGGATTGGTAGCTTGCTGATGACGCCACGGGACGGTAGTCTTTTGGGCAAATAATCGATTATGTTTTACCGCAAAGATGTCGACCATGCCGAAGCGGAAGGAGTTTTGGCCACTAGGAAGTTGGGGCAGGAGATCTTGCGCTGGCTGTTGCTGGTGGTGTTTGTGCTGTGCGCGTGGAAGGTGTGGCACGGGCCTACACCCAATAACAAAGATGTGAGAGCAAGGCTGGAAGAAGGTGAACGACTTACGTTCAAGTCTTGGCTGGATTCCGGGAAGGAGAATCCACCTCGACTCAGAGCTAAGGAGCATGCTCCCATAGGTTGGTGGTGGGCAGCAATGGGTGGCGCTGGGGTTAGTTTTGTGTTGTTTCTGACCCTTCCATACTGGGGACCAGATGGTCGAAGGGAAGGGGATCCCGTTCACGATGTTCCCCAAGCCGACGAGGAGAACATCGGCGACTCTGGCTTTGGAAAGCTGATATCCGGAAGGCCAGTGTTTCTTTTGTTCGTGGGCTTGGCGGTTGTGATTGGCGGGTGGTTGCGTGCACCTCGGCTAGACCACAGTCTGTGGAATGATGAAGAGTACGCTGCCAGGAAACACATCGTAGGAGACTACAAAGTGGATGCTAGCGGAGGAAGGGTATTCCGTCCTGTTCCCTGGCTTGAAACTCTGGCGGAGAACGGAAGTGGCAACAATCATGTGCTGCACTCGGTGCTATCTCGCTTCTCGATCAGGATTTGGCAGACTCTGACGGACAAGGGGCCGGAGGTGTTGAGCGAACGATGGCTGAGAATGCCTTCGTTCCTGGCCGGGTTAGCTGCGATTTGGCTGATAGGGCTTGTGGGATGGGAGTTTGGCAACCGCTGGGTGGGTGTGACAGCTGCGTGGATACTGGCGCTGCATCCTTGGCACATTCGATACGCGGTCGAGGCGCGAGGGTATTCCTTGATGCTGTTTTTCCTGCTACTCGCCGTGCTGGGGTTGATTCGGGCGCAACGTGGGCACTCCCTCAGAGCGTGGTTGCTGTTTGCGGTGGGGGAAGCAGGAATGCTAGTGAGTTTTGCCGGTTCTATTTATGTGGCAGTGGCGCTTAACGTGGTCGCGCTCATTGAAATGGCGCTTCGAGGTCAACCACGGCGGATTGGTGCATTGCTCGCCATGAATGCGCTAGCCGCCGTGGCTGTGATGTTTCTGATGCTGCCCTCCGTTCCCCAGATGACTGGCTTCATATTGCATGATGCTCAGAAACGCCTGCCAGTGACGGGAGAGTGGCTAAGAGACCTCGGCAGTCATGTGCTGACGGGTGTCCAATACGCCAATCTGATGACTACAGATCATTCAGGGACGAGTTGGCTGGATATGGCAGGCAAGGCACCCATGGTGATGGGGCCCCTGGCTTGGTTTTTGGGTCTGTTCGTTGTCCTTGGAGTGATCTCGGCGTTTTTTGAGTCCGCGCCATCTCGGTTCGCTGTATTGTCGTTGGTATGTGCCGGTGGCTTGGGCTTTTTGCACGCCCATCTGTCGAAACACCCCAACTTATCCTGGTATTACCTTTATCTCATGGTGCCACTTTGTTTGGGAGTAGGCTTGGCTGTTGTCAGGCTACAGGTAGCTCCTGCTGTGCTGTGCTGGGTCATGGTCGGCTGCTTTGGATTTGCTACGGATGTGCCACGGGAGGTCATGAGGAAGGTGGATCGGCAACCGATTCGCCAGACAGTGGAGGCCGTGCGCGATTTCCGACAGAATGCGCTAACAGGCGTCTTCGGTGTCAGTGACAAACAAGCTGAAAGCTATGATCCAGATGTGATGGTGATCGAGAAGCCGGAAGATGTGGATAAACTCATTCAAATGGGCACTGATCAACGCAGAGAGGTCTTCGTTTACTTTGCGGGAATGAAAGAGTCCGCTGTCCGGAATCCCTCCGTGCATCAGCGAGTAACAGCATCGCCTGATTTCGCACGCTGGAAGGACTTCAAAGGCACTGAAGCGATGTTTAGCTATGTCATCTATCGGTGTGTGCCATTAGCCAGGTGAACGACGAGACCAGAAGCGTAAACTTGACTCCGGTGGGAGTGCTCCGCACCTGCTACCCTGAGAAGTTTTGTGTTCCAAGGCAGTCAGGGCTCGTTCCGGAGGCGCAAGGCGTGGTGGAACTGATCGCCCCGTTCAATAGGCCGGAAGCGGTGCGTGGTCTGGAGGGCTTTACTCATATCTGGCTGGTGACCCAGTTCCATCTCGTGGAGGAGGATCGCACTGGACTGACCGCTCGGCCGCCTCGATTGGGTGGGAATGAGCGATTGGGAGTATTTGCCACCCGGTCTCCCTTCCGACCCAATCGGCTGGGGCTCTCCGTGGTCAAGCTGGATCGCATTGATTTGTCTAACGATGGTGTGAGGTTGCTAGTGAGTGGTATTGATGCGGTGGACGGCACTCCCGTGTTAGACATCAAGCCGTATGTACCTTATGCGGATTGCGTGGCTGATGCTGTGGGAGGCTTTGCTTTGGCTCAGCCGGAACGATTGGTAGTTGAATGGGACTGTGCAACCCCGGATGGACCGGTGCGGAGCCTGATTGATGCAACGCTCAGCCTGAACCCGGCACCGGCTTATCAGGATGAGCCTGATCGTGTCTATCGAGGCGCTATTGCTGAATGGAATGTCACTTGGAAGCGAGTTGGCAGCAGAGTTGTTGTTCTGTCATGCAACTCGATTCCCAGTGATCATTGACCTCAAGGCGGGCCTAGAAGGACTTCACCAGCAATGCGTGGAGAAGTGGAAGTGGTTGTCGGCGGATTTGCGTTGGCATCTGGGAGCATATCAACGACAAAGTAGCCATAGCCACGACGCACTCCCTGACTGTTCAACCAGATGTTGCCAAAATACTGCGTTTTGCGGTAAAGAAAACTTCCAGGGATGTAAGGATCCGGGTCGACGAGGGTGAAACTGCCACTGAACTGCCCAGTGATGGCGTTAACTGTGACCGTGACTGAGTTTGGGTTGGTCGTTGGCAGAGCCGGAATGTTCAATGAACTGATGGTGAAGGGCAGAGTGAACTCGCTGAAGCTCATGCTGATGCCACTCTGGCGGAAGGTCAGTTTTGCGTTGTTGTTGGCTGCTGGCAGCCCCATGACAATGCCGGAGGGTTTGATGTATCGGCTGCCGACCACATCGTATTCCAGATTGAAAGTGCTGGTGCGATAACGATCTCCAATAGATCCACGACGATTCCACATCACCTTGCCGGTGACGGTGTTGTTCATGGAAGCGGAAGCAGCGTCATCAACGATCTTCATCGTGCCCGCAAGGCTTCCAAGGCCCTGATAGAGCGATTGATAGATCAAAATCTTGCCGCTCAAGCTCGCGAATGCGGTCGTAGCGAATGCAGAGCCATCACTCAGTCTGCCAGAGAGGATGGTTGTTCCATCGTCGGAAAGCTTTAGGCTAGCAGGACCATATCCGCCGGGAATCGGCAATGGCTGAGAGGTTGGTTTGGTTACTGCGAAATTGTAGGTGCCTGAGCGGCCTATGGGCATTCTCGCTTGCCGCCAACCCACGACATCGCCCTGGGCATTGTAGCCCGGAAGGCTCCCAGCTTGGCGGATAGCACTGAAGGTGCCCGTGCTCTCAAATGTGTCTAACAGGTCAATACTGGCAGTAATCGACTCCGTTGGTGATATGACGATCGTGGGAGTGAGTTTGGGTGAATAGGGAGACGTGTTGTTGATGCTGACTCGCCCAGCAATCGGGTTATTCCGACCTCCGAACCTGAAAGTGCCAGTGTAGGTGCCGTCGGCTAATACAGTCGCGGTCCATCGTCCATAAGGGTCGGAAATGTCGGTGGTGGCACTAGGGGCTGAGACTGCCCCAACATGCATTCCAGTTACGTAACTAGGCAGAGGAGACACCGTGAGCACCTTTTCCCGAACGCTTGAGCCGGCAGCATTCGTGGCCGTAATCCTGATGCGGTAGCTTCCTGGAATGGTCGGACGTCCCGAGATGGCACCGGTTTTCGGATTGTAGCTCATCCCCTTTGGTAGCCCCGTGATGATGTAGCTTGTAGCAGCGTTGAGCGTGGGCGGTGTGAATGAATAGCTGCCGCTAGTCATGCTTGAAGGAAAGCTAAAGTCACTGATGACCGGAGGGATGACCACTGTGACCGTGGATGGGTCTGTCGTGATCGAGCCTCCAGGGCCAGTGACTCTGCAGGTGTATTCACCGCCATCGGGCGGCACGACAAACCAGATTGTCATCGTGCGTGTGCTTGTTCCGTTTACTCGCGTATCGGTATTGAGCGGAACACCATTTTTAAGCCACTGGTATTGGAGGTCCACCCCAGATGCCTTGCAGGTAAGTGTGAGTTTCTTGTTGAGCGCTAGGGTGACGTTGGGAACGTATGGATCGACAACGCTTACGTAGGCGTAGCTGCTGTCCACGCTATTGCCGCCCTTGGTGACGCGGACCTTGTAGCCGCCAAACTGACTGAGGGTGATGGCCGGGAAGGTGATGGCATTGTAGGTCTCGTATGGAACCTTGCCGAGTCCCTCTTTGTACCATTGAAATGTCGAAGTCTGAATGCCGCCTGCAGTTGCAACAAGGCTCACTTCGGTGCCTTTCTCGACGATGATGTCTTGTGGCTCGCTCTCAATGACCGGCAACTCGCCGATCTGGGCAACAAAACCGTCCCTGCCCCGGTTGACGAGCGAGTAGCTGCTGCTCTTTGGGAATCTGGCTCGCTGACTCATGTCAGACGAGGTGAAATTGAGCGCTGTGAAAATCGAGCCATCGTCTGCGAGAACCGCGTCCGAGCGATCGCTCCGTTCTCCCATGCCGCCAAAGGCTGGCACTTCCCATGCGAGATCATCAAGATCGAGATCTAGGTCAGTGAACAGGCAGCAGCGGAAACAAGACGTGCCCCAGACCACGTCCCGAATCGAGGAGACGCCCGTTGAATCCATCGCCAACCAGAACACCTGCACTCCCTTTGTCCGCACGGCACAGCCGGTGAGGTCGTCTACGGTAGCAGTGGTCACGAGATTGCCCGTGGTGCGGTGATATTTTTCGATGAGCGCAGAACGGCTGGTGATGTCGGTATTGCTGCCGATGTAGCCTGTCACCCAAACGCTTCCCGCTGCATCCACAGCGATGCTGAGAAACTCGCCTTCCTCATCTGGGCTTTTCCACCACTGAAGAACGCCAGCGGTGGTGTACTTGGCAACAAACGGACGTCGGTAGGTATTTGCTAGGCTCGCGGTGCGATCTGTGTAGGTGGCACTTCGTTGGAGGCTGCCGTTTACCCCGATGACCCCAGCGATGTAAATGTCGCCGAGATTGTCGATCACCATGTCGTGCACGTAGCAGTCATCAGCATCGCCCTGACACTTGATGTCGCGCATCCACACCGCCACGCCATCGTTGTCGTATTTTGCGATGTACCCGTTGTTTCCGCTGTTTCCGGATGCCCCACCAATGATGCTTCCAAACTTGCCACGTCCCTGGTAAAACCCTGCCGCCAGAATGTTGCCATTGCCGTCTGGTGCCACTGCGACCACGTCACCGTATCCGTTGGGGGCTTCAGTACCTCCTTTTTCAGTGCCTAGATTGCGTGTCCAGAGCAAACCGCCACCGTCGGTGTCTCGAAGTTGGAGCATTCCGGGCCTACTGTAGACCGGTGTGGTGATCTCGTTGTTAGCGCCGACGATGATATGACCGCTTTCCTTCACATTGAGGCCGGAGACCCCGTCACCCGTGGTGGAAATAGGATACTCGGCAGCCATCGCACCACTATTCATGCCGTATTTTCGCACAAATTGGCCGTTGTATTCACCGCTCACCCAGACTCCACGCGTTCCCACGTCAATGCTCAGGGCAGAGTCATTGGAAGCACTGACCTTGGTATCGATTCTATTGGCCCAACGCCAGCCTATGTCGTGAGTAATGACCAGCGGTGCCACCTCGCTATCGTAGGATTCGCTGCCGTCTTGAATGGTAACGTAATAACCTCCTTGGTCCTCGATCTGGGCGTTTGGAATCTCTAGGACCTTGTTTGTTGCTCCTGGAATACTCGTGCCGTTTTTGTGCCACTGATACGTGATGTTGGACGATCCTTCGGCATTGGCACTGAACTTGGCAGTGTATCCCCATTGCACCGTCTGTAACTGCGGGTGCGCCGTGAAATAGATGTCAGCGCGGGCAGAAATGGCTGCCAAAAGCATAGCAGACATGCTGATGGCAACCCGGTAGGCGAAATGGGTGGAAGGGACGGTGCGCATCTTTTTAGAAATGAGTCTTGAGTATTAAATACTGTAAAATATTTAGATATTCAAAGTATTTTTGCACCTGTGAGCCACCCTGGAGGGGGGGCTGTTTTTGCTCCCTCTGCAGCGGGAGAGCCAAAATCGGACCTTCTAGGCCACTGCTGCGGCCATCAGTTTCTCCTGAGTGGCCTCCGCCCGGGTGAACTCGCCAGTGACTCGTCCCTCTTTAAGCATGAGAATCCGATCGCTCATGCCTATCAACTCTGGTAACTCGCTGCTCACCAGAATGACCGCCTTGCCTTCCTCCGTGAGGCGATTGATGAGTTCATAAATCTCAAGTTTTGCCCCGACATCGATCCCGCGAGTCGGTTCATCGAGCAGAATCACCTTCGGTTGAGTCATCAGGACCTTGCCCAGCACAATCTTCTGCTGGTTCCCGCCGGAAAGCTTACCGGCTACAGCCTGAAGGCCTGTTGCCTTGATCTTGAGCGAGTCGAACATCTTTTTGTTCGCCTTTGCTTCTTTGCTAAGGGAAAGCAGACCAGCATTCGTGAACTCTCGGAGGGAGGCCAGGGACAAATTGAACCCGACTTCGTGATCTAGTATCAACCCATAGCGCCTGCGGTCTTCGCTCACGAGGCCTATACCCGCCTTCAGCACTTCACTCGGCCCACTTGATGGAGAAAGCTCCTTGCCTTGGAGACGAATCCTTCCGCGGGTGCGTTTGCCATACGCCCCGAAGATGTGCATCAGCAGTTCAGTCCGGCCAGCACCCATAAGGCCTCCAATACCCAAGACCTCTCCCTCACGGACCTCCAGTGAGATATCACTAAGTACCGTTTGCCCAGTGGCATCTTCGACTTCGATGCTCTCAATTTGCAAAATCGGATCGCCCGCCTGACCGGAGCGCCTTGGAAACAAATCGGCGATCTCACGACCCACCATGTGCCTGATGATCTCCTGTTTGTTAGTGGCTGATGCTTGGCTTGTGAAGACCGAAGCGCCATCTCGCAACACGGTGATGCGATCCGCAATAGCAAAGACCTCATCAAGTTTGTGAGAGATATAAATGCAACTCACACCACGCCGCCGGAGATCACGAAGAATGTCCAGGAGAATGATCACTTCATGCTCTGCCAACGCAGCGGTAGGTTCGTCCAGGATCAGGATCTTGGAGTCCTTGGCTAATGCTTTCACAATCTCCACAAGTTGCTTTTGGCCGACACCCAGGCTGCGAACGAGCGAGGTGGGATCGAGTTGCACCGCGAACCGGTCAATCAAGACACCTGCATCCTGAAACATCCGTGGCCAGTCGATCAGCGCGCCCAATCGAAGGGGTTCACGGCCCAGAAAAATGTTCTCCGCCACGGTCATCTCATCCACGAGTGCCAGTTCCTGATAGATCACAGCAAGACCTGACTTCCCAGAGTCGCCTATACTGGAAAACTTGGCTTCACTTCCTGCTACTTCCAGGCGTCCTTCGTAACTGCCATGGGAATGAATGCCTGATAGCAGCTTGATCAACGTGCTCTTGCCTGCGCCATTCTCTCCGCAGAGGGCGTGAATCTCGCCTTCGTAGAGATCAAACGACACGCCATTGAGTGCGACCACTCCAGGGAAGCGCTTCGTGACGGACTCGGCTCTGAGGATGGGTGCTGGCATGATGGGGAGGCTATTTGTTACTTTTGATGGCTTATTGGCAACTCAGAATCTGAGGTTGCCTATTCACCGCCCAACTTTGAATCTGACTTGCTGCTCTTGAAGCGTGCTTCTACCACTTTTCGGAACGCGCTCACCATGGGATCGTCTGTCTGTTTAGGCCAAACAAGCATCAGCGGGATGGTACGCGCTGGTCGGAGTGGAATGAGCTTCAGTTGGCTAGAGTGAGTGCTTTCGGGCACTATCCCGATGCCCGCTCCAGCTTGGACATACTGTAATATTGTTCCGATCAAGCTAGGTGTATGCACGAGCTTGGGCTGGAACCCATTCTCGGCACAAGCAGCTTGGATGGCATCGTGAGAACTGGCACCTTCTCTGCGCGCCAGCACGATCAGGGGTTGGCAAGCGAGACTTTTCCACGTCAGTCCATCGCGGTCTGCCCAGGGGTGGTCATGGGGCACCGCCGCACAGAACTTTTCATGCCTTAGGATCATGGTTTTCAATCCAAGCGCCTCGTGGGCCAGTACGGGCCTCGTGATACCCACGGAGAGCCTGCCCTGAGCCACCATTTCCCAAACCCGCTCAGGTGTCCGCTCCTCTAGGTTGATCGTGACTCGTGGATACTTGCTGGAGAAGTCCTTCAGCAATGGCGCGAGGAAGTCGCGAGTAGGCGGTCCAATGTAACCAAGACGCAGTTCACCTTCTGCACCCACAGATGTCCGTTGGACTCTGCGGATCATCTCGTCCAGTTGTTCCGTGATCCGAGCGATGTCACTCAGTAGTACTTTCCCGGCTGGAGTGAGGGAAGGGGGCCTCGTTTCGCGCTGGATCAGGATCGCGCCCAGTTCTCGTTCAAGTTCTTGCACAGCTCGGCTGAGTGCCGGTTGTGCGATGCGTAGTCGCCGAGAAGCCTGAGAGAAACTCAGTTCCTCGGCCACAGCCTGAAAGTATCGCAGGTGCCTCAGTTCCATAACGGTGTATCCCATAACGAGCGGGCATGATTGCGATAGTAAAGGTGTTTTTCCGTGATGGAGGTTGGGTAACTTGGTCTCGATCATACTGAGGTGACGCTGACGGCGATGATTGCGGCTTGCGGGCGGCTCAGGAGTGCCCAAACTGCAGCCCTCATGGCGTCTCCGCGCAAATCATCTGCTTCCTCCTCCTCTAGCCAGGGATCGGCATCCAATGTCCACGCTGTGATTGGCTCTGACGAAGGTAAAGTGAAGGAGGAAGCCATGAAACTGCTTCAGAAGTTCACCACTCCGGGCAATGAGGACTTCGGCAACGACATCATTGATGGTTCGGCTGAAAATGCTGAGCACGCGGGCCAGATTTGCAGCAACGTCTGTCAGGCTCTGCAAACGCTACCTTTCTTTGGTGGCAAAGTTGTGTGGCTTAAAGCTGCAAACTTCCTTACCGACAGTCAAACCGGGAAGGCAGAGGCCGCAGTCCAGGGATTTGAAAACATCATTGACGTGTTAGAGCAGGGCTTGCCCCGCGAGGTTCACTTCATCTTGAGTGCCACCGGCATCGACAAGCGCCGGAACACCTACAAGCGGCTCGCAAAGATCGCCAACATGCAAGTTTGGGACAAGCCGGACACGAGCAAGACAGGTTGGGAAGGACCAGTGCTGGCCGCAGCCCAGGAGCGCGCTAGGACTCTGAACTTGACCTTTGAAACCGGTGCCTTGGAGCTCTTGGTCCAATTGTGTGGCGACGACACTAGGCAGCTGGACAATGAGATTGAGAAGATTGATCTCTATCTTGGTGAGCGGAGAAGGGCAGGGCTCGTTACTGTTCGCAACATGGTGTCGATGTCACGTGCAGGCGTCGTGTTTGAGATTGGCAATGCCATAGGTGCTAGGGACCTGCCGAGAGCTCTCGATTTGCTCGGAACACTGCTTTTCCAGGGTCAGAATGCTGTGGGAGTGCTCCTCGCTGCGATTGTTCCAAAGGTGCGCAACTTATTGTTGGTCAAAGAGCTGACTTCTCGCCATCAAGTCAATACCTACGGCTACCCGGCGTTTTGCACTTCGTTGGAGGCCTTACCAAGTCATGCGACTGCACATCTGCCCAGAAAGAAGGATGGCTCCGGTCTTAATGTTTATCCGCTGTTCCTCGCGGTCAGCGAGGCACGCAATTTCACGCTAGAAGAGCTGCACGCGGCGCTCCGTGCGTGTTTGGAGGCCAATCTCAAATTGGTGACCACCCAGTTGGACGAGCGCGTGGTGCTGGAGAGGTTGCTCATCGGCCTGTTGAACCGTGATGAGCGTCAGGCGCGGCGCGCCCAGAGTGCGAGGCGCTAAGCGGTTGCCATGGAGTTGTCGAACAACGTTAGGAAACTCGCGGCACGCCTTTTTGAGCAGCCCGCTCCGTTTTTGGAAGCACTCAAATCTCCGGTGCTTGATACTCGGGCCATCGCATGGACAAAAGCGAGGCCCAGCCCGATGCCTTTTGACGTTCATCCTCCAGAGAACTGGCAGCCAAGCTTTGTGGATCGCCTTCGTGGAGAAGCTCAGGCGGGACGGCATGAGTTGCACGAAACGGGCGCATACTACTGCCTTGATAGTTCTTCCGTGTTTGCCTCGTGCGTTCTCACCGCCGTGCCTACTCATCCTGATTTGTTGGTGGATGTGTGTGCATCACCAGGTGGGAAAAGCATCATGGGTTGGCTCATGCTCTCGCCCAAGCGCATGATTTGCAATGAAACCATTGGGAAGCGTCTTGGGGCGCTCAAGAGCAATCTAACTCGTTGCGGAGTGCAAGTCGCAGAAGTCACTTGCCTTGATCCCTCAAGACTTGCTGAACAGATGCCATCTGAAGCTGAAGTCGTGATCGTTGATGCACCTTGCTCTGGTCAGTCGTTAGTGGCTAAAGGGAAAGAGGCTCCTGGTGCTTTTCATCCTGCCACCATCAACATGAACGCCAATCGCCAACGCCGCATTCTTGCCAACGCCGCCCAGTTGGTAAAGCCAGGCGGACATCTCGCATACATCACCTGCACCTACTCCGAGAAGGAGAACGAAAGCAACGTTGAGTGGTTCTTGAAGAAGTTTCCGCACTTCAAGGCAGTGAGCGTTCCATTGCTTGATGCTTTTCAGAGTCATCTCAGCCGGACGCCTTGTTATCGACTTTGGCCGCAACAAAATGTTGGGGCGGGTAGCTTCACTGCTCTCCTCGTGAGAGATTCTGCGCAAGATCAGCCAAGGGACTCCACCCAGGCACTTGCAGGGTAGGACCCCAGTATCTTGGCGGTAATCCCGCCCTCAGATAGGCTTGAGATCACAGCTTGGATCGCGGGCTCAGTTGCATGACCTGCCACCTCCAGCACAAACCTCGCTTTGGGAGGTGTCGTTGCTGGGGCTGGTCGGTTCTCGAGGCTCCTAACATTGATCTGATGCGCTACAAACGGTGCCAGTACATCTTGTAGCGCCCCGACACGGTCTGGCACATCCAGCAGCAGCAAGGTCGAGTCATCTCCCGTGGCTGGGCTCGCACGTCTGCCGAGAATGAAATGCCTGGCTAACTTCCCAGTGCCGGCTTCTACGTTAACTTGAGCACACACCTGAAGATCGGTGTCTGCGAGTGAATCTGTCGTGTGGTAAACCGTCCCATCATGAGCGTGCTCCATCGGCACCAGAGCGTAATCCGCCTCAAGGGACGCCACGGACTCGAACATCGTGCTTGGTTGAACATGGCTCACATAAACAACCCCGTGGCCGAACTTATTCAGTGCCACTTGGTGCGTCCGAGTCCCAGGAGCCCCCAGGTAGGCAATCCGAAGAGGGTGCTCGATCGCCAAGGCTGCTGACATGATCTCACGGTAGATCGCGCGGATCGACTTCTCCGGGAGCTTGCCCTCCTGAGCAGCGTTCAACTCCACCAGCTTGCGCAATAGCTTCTCTTCTCGCTCCGGGGCATAGATATCCAAGCCCTCCCTCTGCTTGATCTGACCGATGACGTTGACGAAGTGCGCCCGCTCGTTCAGCAGCCGCAAGAGCTCCTTGTCGATACCATCTATGGCGATTCGTGCGTCTTCGAGTGTCACGGGCTGTTGGGAACGAGTTGCAAAAAAGGGATCTACCGGGCCGATTGATGACGGCAATTGTGCTCCTGGTCGAGCGATTTCCACAACGGTGAAGCCATTTGAAGGCTTGTAGAGGCACAGACGAGTCATCCAAAGAGGAGTGTGGTGGCGTGAATAGCTCGGCAGCAGCTTGGCGACTCCTAACTCGGAGCTACTTGATGCTGAGTCTCGTGCTAGCGAGTTGCCTGCTCCTTTGGTTCCCGGAGTTACAGATTCACCGCAAGCGCCTGGTCAACAAGCGGCTGCACACCGCGCTGGTTCTACCCGATGGAGCCCTCATGAACGCGTCTCTGGGCTGCCGCAACCTGACACTCACTTGCGCGGTGATCGCTCCGATGCGCTGTGTGACGGGTTCGGGCCAAAGCAGGACTCCTTTGGCTCAAAGTAGAGCTACTCCGGCTCAAAGTAGAGCTACTCCGGCTCAAAGTAGCACTCCTATGGGAGGTTGAGGGCGCTGGCGTGCCTTTGACGGTTGTTGGCTCTGAGCGACTGGGAGCCCAACAATCGTAAACTACTGTAAACTATCGTAAACCACCGCCAACTCCCCTCCACCCATGCCCTGGGCCTCTTGTGCCCCTTCAGGGCACCGGGCGTTTTGCCAATGGGTAACCCAGGGCATCGCTACGCTCAGCCCTGGGCTGGGCTCTGCCGGCCCGTTGGGCCGGGGGTGGGGGATTGGGCCGTGGGTGGTGGATGTTGATGCGCGTGCGGTGATCGGTGTTCGGTGATCGGTGATCGGTGATCGGTGATCGGTGATCGGTGATCGGTGATCGGTGATCGGTGATCGGTGATCGGTGGGCGGTGGGCGGTGGGCGGTGATCGGTGGGCGGTGATCGGTGGGCGGTGGGCGGTGGGCGGTGATCGGTGGGCGGTGATCGGTGATCGGTGGGCGGTGGGCGGTGGGCGGTGGGCGGTGGTCGGGTTGCTCCGGGCGGGAGGGCTGGCGAGGTGGTTTGTGGGATGGACGCCCCCAAGGTGGGGCGGAGATTTTAGCCCAGGGCTTGGCGGAGCCATGCCCTGGGTCTCGGTTTGGCCGATGTGGTGCGGCCTGAAGGGCCGCGAGAGGGATCAGAGTCTCTCGTGCCCCTTCAGGGCACCTCGCGTTGCGTGATGGGGAACCCAGGGCATCGCTACGCTCAGCCCTGGGCTGGGCTCTGCCGGCCCGTTGGGCCGGGGGTGCGGGCGCTGGCGCGCCGTTTACGGTTGTTGGCTCTGAGCGACGGGGAGCCCAACCACCGCAAACTACTGCAAACCACCGCCAACCACCGTAAACTACCGTAAACCACCTCTCCCGTGGGTTACTTTTTGCCGTCCCAGAGGAAGTGCTCTAAGCGGATGCGGTTGGCGCGGGTGGCGGCTTCTTTGGCTAGGGGGGCGGCGGGTTTGGCTAGGCGCTCGGCGAGTTGGGCTGCGGGCTCCCATTGCTTGAGTTCTTCTAGGTAGTCGAGCGCTAGGAAGCCCACGCGGTAGAGCCACTCGAGGTCGCTGGGGGTGGAGGCGGGTGATTCTGGGTTGGTGCCGGCTTCGATGGTGTCGTAACAGGCTTCTAGGGCTTCGTCTGTCTGTTTTTGGGCTTTGAGGGCGAGGGCGCGGAGGTAGGTGGTGCGGGCTTGCCAGAAGAAGGGGAGGTTGGCGGGGAGGCGGGCTGGGTCTAGGAGGGTGCTGACGGCGGTGTAGCTGGCGGGGAGATTGGGGGCTTGGCTGAGGAGGATTTCGGCTTTGTCGCAAAGGAGGCCTGGGACGCGGTCTTTGGGGGCCTCGGGGATGAGGATGTCGATGAGCTTGATGGCTTGCTCTGGCTCGTCTTGGAGGCGCTTGGCGGCGGCTTGCTGGACGCGGGCCTCGAAGGCGAGGGGGCCGTTGGCTTCTGCGACTTGCTCCCAGAGGGTGATGGCGGTGTTGATGCCTTCTGCACTGCCGATGGCGAGGGCGGACTTGCCGGCGAAGTAGAGGGCGGCTTCGGCATGGGGGGAGGCGGGCCAGTCGGTGGCTATGATCTCGAAGTGGGTGCGGGCGGTGGCGAAGTTTTGCTGCCGGTAGCTGGCTTCGGCGATTTTCATGTGGACCTCGGGTGCGCGGGTGGACTGGGGCCAGGCTTTGAGGAAGGCCTCGCCTTGGGTGATGAGGGCGTCGAGGTTGGAGCGGGCTTCTTCGAGCCAGAGCTTGACGTAGTCGAGCCGCTCTTGGATGGCGGCATTGGGGCGGGAGGTGGCGGCTTTCTGGAGGGCTTTGTCTGCGGTCTCGGCGCGCGGTGGCTGGTCGAGGAGCTGGATTTCTGCCAGGGTGACGCAGGCTTCGGCTAGGCGGAGGTGGTCGGTGTTGGCTGGGTCTTGAATGAAGGCGTTGAGGGCGGCTTCTGCGGCTACGGTCTCGCCAGCGCTTGCTTGGGCGAAGAGGTTGTCGAGCTTGAGGTCGTCTGCGGATGCTCCGTCACTGGGGAGGGCGGGGGAGGCGCCGTCTCCGGCTTGCTGGAGCTGGGTGAGGAGGGTGGCAAAGAGGGCTGCCTGGCCTGCTTTGATGGCGGAGACGGCGGCGTTGTAGAGGGAGCGTCTGCGGGTGAGGAGGATGCGGTCGGTATCGGCGGCTTCAACGAACATGTCGATGGCGCGCTGGTAGTCACCTGTGGCGAAGTGCATCATGCCAAGGACGAAGGAGATGGAGGGCCGGGTGGTGGTGGGGACGTTGTCTTTCCACTGCTGGGCTAGGGAGTGGATGCGGGTGTAGATGCCGAGCTCGCGGTAGAGCTGTAGGGTGAGGCGGAGTGCCTCGTCGTGGCGGGGGTGCTGTGGGTAGAGGGCAAGGAGGCCTTCGAGGAGGCCGAGTGCCTCTAACTTGCGCCCGGTGGCGCGGAGGAGGCGGGCGATCATGTAGCTGGCGTGACCGTGGCGCTCTGGGACGGTGGGGTCTGCGGCCCACTTGGTGAGGGAGGGCATGACGAGGCTGACTTCCTCTGGGCTGTGGCAGAGGGCTTCGAGGGTGGTGAAGCAGTCTGTCCAGTAGTCGGAGTGGATTTCTTTGCCTTTTAACTGGCCATTGAAGCTTTCGGCAAAGGTGATGAGGATCTCGATGCCGGCTTCTGGTTTTTTCTTGGCTAGGACTTGGGCGAGGAGGACGGTCATGGCGTCGTGGCCGTGCCCGCCGAGGCCGATGGTGGTGAGGGCATCGCGGAGGAGTCTCTCAGCGGTGGCGAGGTCGTTTTCTTGATAGGCGGCTCTGGCTCTGAGGAACTGGACGCGTGCGTCTTTCCCGCCTTGCTCGCGTTTGAGCCGGCCCTGGACGACGGTGGCGCGCTCTTCGTTGAGCTCGAGCTCGTTGAAGATGTGGCGGGCCTGGGCGGCGACTTTTGGGTCGGGGTGCTCGCGCATGTCGCGCACGGTGCGGCGTGCGGCGGCCTCGCGCCCTTGACCGAAGAGGGCGTGGGCTTCTGCGAGCTTGGCCCAGGGGTAGAGGGGTGCGGTGGGCGTGCACTGCTGGAGGGCACTGTAGGCATCGTGTGGATTGCCTTTGGCCAACCAAGCGACTCCGGCCCAGTAGGGGGAGTTGGGCGAGGGATGGAGGCTGAGGAGGTGGAGTGCCTCGTCGAGGCGGCCTTCTTTAATACAGGCCTCGGCGGCGAGCTCTACCACGGTGAGTTTTTGGGCGGCGGTGAGGTCTGGCCGGTCCAGCAGGCGGAGGGCCTTGACTCTGGTGACGGAGACAAGGCCGTCGGCAAGGGCACGCAGGGCTCCCCGGTAGTCTGGCAGGTCCGCAAGCTCCACGCCGAAGGCGCTGACGACCCCAAGGAGGGAAGCAGCGAGTAGGCAACGGAGCGAGAGGGTGGGCATGCCGGAGACTACGCGTGCTGGTTCACCGCGCAACTGCCCGCGATTCTTACTTCTGGCGCTCTGAAGAATCTGCACTACACTCCGCGCCCCAAAAAGCTGACCGACCCTACCATTGTCCTGATGACCGCTGAAGAAACCGCCAAACTGTGCGCCAAATACGCTGACGACAAGAAAGCCGAAGACATCACCATTCTGGATGTCCGCGGGCTTTCGCCCATCGTGGATTATTTTGTTTTCTGCACGGCGAGCTCGGGCCCTCACCTGCGTGCGGTGCAGAATGAGATCGACGAAAGGATGCACCAGGAGCATGGGCAGATGCCGCGGTGGCGGGATGACCACTTTGAGAGCGGCTGGCTGGTGCTGGACTACACCGATGTGATGGTGCACGTCTTCCAACAGGAGAAGCGTGACTTCTACGCCCTGGAGGATCTCTGGGGAGATGGGAAGTCGGTGTCCTGGGAGCCGTAAGGGCCCCGAGACTGAGCATTTGCATTCCTTTCTGTCTCGCTATCATTCGCCCCCGCTATGAAAATCCGCTCCTTCTGCCGCAGTCTGTTCACCGTGGCCGTCCTCGGCCTGACCAATACCCAAGCCCAAGACGCCAAACCCGCTGAAACGAAGCCAGAGGTTCCTGCTGCTGAGGCCAAGCCCGCAGCTAAGGCGATCGTGGTGACGTTGGAGACCTCCAAGGGCAACATTGAGATCGAACTCGATAAAGAGAAGGCACCCATCACGGTGGATAACTTTGTGAAGTATGTGAAGAAGGGCCACTACGACGGCACGATTTTCCACCGTGTGATCCCTGGGTTCATGGTGCAGGGCGGTGGCTTCACCGACAAGATGGAAGAGAAGCCCACGGAGGCCACCATCAAAAACGAAGGCAAGAACGGCCTCAAAAACATGCGCGGAACTGTCGCCATGGCTCGCCGTGGTGATCCAGACAGCGCCAGCGCTCAGTTCTTCATCAACGTGGTGGACAACGCAGGCCTGGACTACCCCAATCCCGATGGACATGGGTATGCAGTGTTCGGTAAGGTGACCAAGGGCATGGAAGTGGCAGACGCCATCGTGGCAGTGCCCAGCACGACCGTTGGTTTCCATCAAAATGTGCCTGCTGAGCCTATCGTGGTGAAGAAGGCCACCGTCACCGGTGCTGAGTAAGTCTCTGCGCCACTGTTCACCCTCTCGTTTTCCTTTTTCATGAAAGTCACTCTCCAAACCACCAAAGGCACCATCGAACTCGAGTTGGATGCCGCTGCTGCTCCCATCTCTACGGCCAACTTCGTCAACTACGTGAAGAAAGGCCAGTATGACGGCACGATCTTCCACCGCGTGATCCCTGGGTTCATGGTGCAGGGTGGTGGATTCACCGCTGACATGAAACAGAAGCCAACGGATGCCCCGATCAAGAACGAGGCGACGAATGGACTGAAGAACAAGCGTGGCACGGTGGCGATGGCGCGCACCGGAGTGGTGGATAGCGCCACGTGCCAGTTCTTCATCAACGTGGTGGACAATGGCTTCCTGGACTTCAAGACGCCTGATCCACGTGGCTTCGGGTACGCGGTGTTTGGTAAGGTGACTTCGGGGATGGAAGTGGTGGACGACATCGTGAAGGCCCGCAGCGGCACGGTGGCAGGCCACGAAAATGTGCCTCTGGAGCCAATCTCCATTACGTCTGCAACTGTAGCCGAGTAATCGTCGTCGATTATGATGCGGGCAGCGATCCTCGGATGTTGGGTCGGTGCCCTGTTTGTCGCAGCGACAGCCATCTGGCTGAATCTGTACTGGGCGCTGCTGATGCTGCTGCCTCCAGTGGGACTGAGCTTGTGGGCTACATTGATGCCTCGTTGCGACTGGTGGGGCCCGGTGCTGCAGCGTTTTACATCCCGCTACCGCGAGGTGCTGCTGAGCTTTGACCTAGCGCCAGATCCTGAAGAAACCCCGGCGGTGCTCGTGCTGCTGGAGCGCTACAATGCGCGGGGAATGTTCCTTGTAGACATCCGCAGGGTGAAGAGACATCCAGAACTAGTGAAGGAGATCGTAGCGCGCGGTCATGGCATCTCCTGCGCGCTCTCTAATCGGCGATCGTGGATGATTTCGCCGAAGCGAGTGATCGAGGAGATCAGTGATTGCTGTGAGTTGATCAACGACCTTGTGCCGGACTATCCCTTGCAATGGTTTGCCCTGCCTGGGACGCGAGTGCCGCCGTGGTTGCATCCCGCGCTTGATCCGATGGGGCTACGAGTCATAGGCCACTCTGCCGATGATGGCGGTGTGCAAGTGCAGGACATGGAGAAGGTGCTGCTGCATCTGCGGAAAGATGTGCACAAGGGCGGCGTCATTCGCTTCCATCACGGCCAAATGGATGTACGCGGGAATGGATGCAGCGCGGAGTTGCTGGAGGAGATGCTGATCTGGTTCCGCGGGCAAGCCTACACGATGGGAGGCTAGAGTTTGGGATTGCGGCTGGGTTTGACGAGTTACTCCACGATCTCGCCAACTAGCAGAAGCGCACCAGCGTAAAGACCATTCACGGCGAACTTGGTTGGGTCTTTGATGGTCTCATTGCGCGCCGACAGGATCTTTGCTTTGTCTGGAGCCTCAGCATCAAGCGTGATCTTCACGTTGTGTATTTCGTCTGTTAATAGATCTCCAATCATCATGGTGCTGAGCCGGTGATAGGTGCAGTAGGAATCAAATGCGGTGCGTGAGGTCTCTTTTCCATCAAGGCTGACGGTCACTTTGCCAACATCAGGCCCGATGACTTGATAGAGAGCACAGCGGGTGCCTTTGAACTTGAACTGCAAGGTCGAGCCGGGTTGATTTGCGAAGAAGAGTTGGCTCATGCGATTGGCAAACCGCTTGCCGAGTTCGTGGGTCTTCATGTCGAGAGGCTCGAAGCCTTTGAGCATGGTGGGCTTGAGCGCGAGCATTTTGGCTGCGGCATAGTGGTCGTTCATCAGGGGCTGCTTCAGCGTGTGTGGACCGGAAGGTGCCTTGGTGACCTTCATGATCTCATCAAGACCACGAGCCACCGCTTCCTTGTAGAGCTCATGTCCCGTCTCTACGTGAGGGTGTACCGAGTCTGGAGCAAAGACGAACTTGTCTCCAAGCGCCTTCTTTTCGTCTTCTGACTTGGGCAGTGGTGCGCGCCAGACAAGTCGTCCTTCTTTGGCAAGTTTGGCCACTTCCATCGCCATATGGATGGTGGGCACGCCATAGTGATCTGCCACTTCCTCCATGGCCGAGGCAGAACGCTGAAAGTGACCTTCAACCATGGCTGGAGCGAGAGCTTCCGTGAGCGTGTAAACGAAACCGATATCGCACTCAGGATAAGCAGCCCAAGTCTGGCGCACGATACCCTCCATGCAGCGCTTGATCTGTTCAGGAGGAGAGCCACCATCGTTGACTGCGAACTCAACAAGCAGCAAATCTGGCTGCTGATCGAGCACATCTTGCTTCAAGCGTGCCACACCCAGATCCGAGCCAGTGCCGCCGATAGCAGCATTGATCTCACTCCACTGCGCATTGGGAAAACGCTCCTTGAGCAGTGCAAGGCTCTTGGGCCTCCAGCCCTGCTGAGCAGTGATGGAACCGCCGAGATAGCCGACTTTGACCTTGGTGCCCGGCGTCTGTGCTTTCTTGAAAAAATGAGGCCATCCGTCTCGTGGTCTGCACTCTTTTGCTGGGGAGAAAGCCGAGTAGTCTTCTTTATTGGCTACGGGATCTGCTGCAAAAACGAATGCCTCTGCCAGAACGAGGAGCGACATCACAGACAAGGAGCGAAAGGCGGAAAGCATGGTGCAGGATAGAAGCCGTGATCGTGGCAGGCAACCAAGATTGCAACGGGCATTGACAACGAGGGGCAGTTGCGGCCATACACGGTGGTCCAATGGGTCTCCGCCCAAGTTTTCCAGCCGTACTATGTCTACCTCTGCCGTCCTTGAGCAAATCATCGCAACACTTGAAGCTGAGTTGATGACTCTGACGCGGGCAGCGCGGGATTCGTATGCTGCCGCAACCGATCCCGATAGCCGCGCGGAGAACAAGTATGACACGCGCACACTGGAAGCATCCTATGTGGCTAGAGGGCAGGCTCAGCGTGTGGCGGAGGTCACAGAAGCGGTAGAGATGTTCAAAGGACTGCGTGCGGCAGCCATCACTGGGCAGATGGTGTCCATTGGCTCGCTGGTAGCATTGAAAGCTCCTGGAGAAACGATGCACTGTTTTTTGGGGCCAGCCGCAGGTGGAACCCAAGTCGAACATGAAGGTGTGGTCGTGGATGTGGTAACGCCCACTTCTCCACTGGGACAGAAGTTGCTGGGTAGCAAAGATGGCGCAACGATACAGATAAGCCCCACTTTCTCCGCTGTGGTGGAGATCCTTGAGGCTTGAGATGGCTTATTGAAGGCGAACGGTGCGCTTTTTGTCCAGCTTCAGGATGTCGCCTGTCTTCCAAGCGGGAGTGGCCTTCGGATCGGTCATCTTCTCGCCATTGAGCTGAACGCTACCTTGTTGGATGAGGCGGCGTGCATCACCACCTGAGATGGTGGCTCCAAGAGTAGTGAAAGCGTGCAGTACTACGCCTAACAGGTCGGTGCGGTCGGTCAAAGTAAGTTCGGGGAGGTCAGCGGCAGTGAGGTCGCGCTTGCTGAAGCGCAGATCCCAGTCATCCCGACATTCTTGAGCCGCAGTGGCACTGTGATAAACGGCGACACACTTGGCAGCGAGTTGCTTTTTGGCCTCCATGGGATGCATGGCTGGATCCAGGCGCTCGCCAAGAACGAGCAGGTAGTATTTGGCCATCAACTCGTCAGGAATGGACATGAGCTTGCCAAACATCTCCTTCGGCGCGTCCGTGAGGCCCACGTAGTTGCCAAGGGACTTGGACATCTTCTTCACGCCATCAAGACCTTCGAGCAGAGGCAGCGTCATGACGACTTGCGGCTCCTGGCCTTCCTCTTTTTGAAGATCGCGGCCCACCAGGATGTTAAAAAGTTGATCGCTGCCGCCGATCTCAACATCCGAGCGCACCACGACGGAGTCCCAGCCCTGCATGATGGGGTACTGCAGTTCATGCAGGCGAACCTCCTGGCTGTTTGCCACGCGATTCTTGAAATCCTCGCGCTGCAACATCTGCTGAAGGGTGACGCGTGCGTTGAGCTTAATGACATCCGTAAACGCCATGGATTTGAACCAAGAGCCATTGAAGACGACCTCGGTGCGCTCTTTGTCGAGCACGAGGAAGGCTTGATCCGTGTAAGTCTTGGCGTTGGCGCTAATCTCCTCGTAGCTCAGTGGGGGGCGTGTGGTGGAACGGCCTGTGGGGTCACCAATCATCGCGGTGAAGTCGCCAATGATGAGCACGATGTGGTGCCCGAGTTCCTGGAACTGGCGAAGTTTGCGCAAAGCCACAGCATGACCAAGATGGATGTCTGGTGACGTGGGATCGACACCAAGCTTGATACGCAAAGGCTTGCCGCGAGCGAGTTTGGCCTCCAGTTCTTTGGTAGAATGGATGGTTACAGTGCCCTGAGTCAGGATGTCGAGTTGTTCAGCGGGGGAAAGCATGGAGTAGAGGCTAAAGAGCAGGGATCAGTTCGGGGTTCGATGGTCAGCGGATGAGGGCGGCTGTCAATGATGGGGAAGGCACGTTTCAATCAAGCTGTGGGCTCCTTACCACTGAGGACGATGGCTCCCGTGGCTAGTAAATTGCCAGTGGCCATGTCTGTGACCGTACCGCTGGCTTGGATGAGGCCACCCATGCTGCCGTCAATGCGTGCATGGACACGAAGCGTTGCGGGAGGTGGCACAGTGCCGCCGATCTTGAACTGACGAATGGCGGTCAGTCGAACATTGAGCAGAGGGTTTTCAAGGCGTGCGCTTTGGACAACGATGCCAGCGAGTTGGGCGATGGACTCGACCATGAGCACACCCGGAACAAGTGGCTGATCTGGGAAGTGGCCCCGGAAATAGTGTTCCGCCCCGCTTAGGATCCAAACGGCAGTGCCTTCAGTGCCTGGCGTGAGGGATTCCATTTGATGGACGAACCGAAACTCCGGCCCGTGTGGGAGGCTGGAAAGGGCTTGATCATGGGTGCTGTCCTGGGACATACTAACGCCCATACGCATGAAGCGCGGGCGCGGCAAACGGCAACCTCACTCATGGCTGCCATTCTGAACGGGATTCGGATTTGGGCGGCCGCTTTGGCCTGTGCAATCTACTGGGGAGTGGGGGGCGGGTTGTTTTTGCTCGTGGGGATGGTGCTGGGTCCTATTCTGCCAGAAAAAGTAGGGCGCCGTGTGGGTGGAGGGCTTATCCAAGGCGCGTTTGCAGGTTTTGTGATGCTGTTGCGAGTGTTTGGTATCGCCCACTGTCGGATGATAGGTTTCGAGAAGCTAAAAGAGGTCAATGGGGCGTTTATCTTGGCTCCCAATCACCCTGCGATTTGGGATGCGGTGTTCATCCTGGCCAAGCAAGGCGGTCTGACCTGCATTCTGAAGGCATCCTTGCTGAAGAACCCGCTGACGATGGGAGGTGCACGTCTGGCGCGCTTCATTCCCAACGAACCGGCAGTGGAGATGGTGAAAAAGTGCGTGAAGAGCCTGGAAGAAGGACGCGCCCTGCTGCTGTTTCCGGAAGGCACGCGTACCTGGCGTCGTGAGGGTGTGGTTAACGAGTTCCGCGGTGGCGTGGCGATCCTTGCGCGTCAGACGCGGTTGCCCGTCTATCCGGTGTTCGTCTCGACTACGACGTTCTTTGGAGCCAAGGGAACTCCTGCCTGGAGGCCTGACCCGGCTCGCAGCGACATCACGATGCTTTTGGGCGATCCACTGGTCTGCGGTGAACAGGAAAGTTCTCACGACTTTCTGGAACGGTTGCGTGCAGAGTATATCAGGGCACTCTCCCGACCTTCCTGAATGAGACTGGTTGTCCTCATCCCATCCTACAACACCGGCAGCGCGCTTTTGCAGAGCACGGTGAGGGCCGCATTAGGTCGTCATCCCGAGGTGTGGGTGGTGATTGATGGTAGTACAGACGGCAGCAGTGATGCATTGGATGGATGGGAACGCGACTACTCTGGGCTGAAGGTTTTCAAGCTGCCAAAGAATGCCGGTAAAGGCTCTGCCATCTTGCATGGAGCCAAATGTGCCGATGCTGAGGGAGTGACGCATTTGCTCGCAATGGATGCAGACGGGCAACATCCGGCGGATCGCATTGAGAAGTTCGTTCAGGTGTCCTGTGAGCATCCCGAGGCCATGCTCCTGGGGTGTCCCGTGTTTGGCCCGGAAGCACCGCAACTGCGAGTGCAGGGCAGGAAGATCTCTAACGCGTGGAGCAACCTGGAGACGCTGGGCTGGGGCATAGGAGATTCGTTGTTCGGCATGCGCGTGTATCCGGTGAAAGCGCTCCTGCGGGCCTTTCAGAGCACGCTTTTCGCCCGCAGGTTCGACTTTGATACGGAGATCGCGGTGAGGATTGCTTGGCAAGGCGTTCCGATCGTCAATGTGCCGACTGCGGTGAAGTATTTGAGCAAAGACGAGGGCGGTGTTTCGCAGTTTCGCTATTTCCGGGACAACACGCTGCTGACGTGGATGCACGCCAGACTGCTGATTGGGTTCTTTCTTCGATTGCCGGTGCTCTCGTGGCGTCTAGTGCGCGGAGGCAATCCGCTGAAGCACGTAAAGATCAGGTCATAATGGAGCCACCGACCCAACAACAACTTGCAGCTATTGCCTCAGCGTGTGATCGCCGTTGGGACCGGCACTACACGAGGAGCAAGCTAGCTACTGACCCGGTCTATTTGGCGGTTGCGGAGGTTTTGCACCCTACGATTTCGCCGGTGCTGGACATTGGCTGTGGCATGGGCCTGCTGGCGCATTATCTGCGGGCCTGCGGGATCAGTTCTCCCGTGGATGGATTTGATTTTGACGAACGAAAAATACGCAGCGCGGTGAGTATGGCCCGGCGGGCTGCATTGAAGGACGTGCACTTTCACTGTGGCGATGCACGAGAGGGCTTGAATGCATTCAGTGGCAGCGTGGTGATCCTGGACGTGTTGCAGTATCTTGGGCCCGAGCAACAGCGTGAACTGTTACTGGCTGCGGCAGGGCGGGTAGCTGCAGGTTGTTGTTTAGTGATCCGCTCTGGCCTTCGTGATGATAGCTGGCGCTATGGAGTAACTCGGCTGGGTGACTGGGTGGCCAAGCTATCGCTTTGGATGAAGGCGGGGCCAGTGCAGTACCCAACGGCTGAAGAACTGCGGCAGCTACTGAGTGAGCAAGGGCTCGCCGTGACCGTTTCGCCGCTTTGGGGAGGCACGCCGTTCAATAACCATCTTATCGTGGCCCGCAGAGCCTAGAAGAAGCATTGGAACTATGAGCATGGCAGTCATGCGTTGTCTCCCGGACGGAACCCTCGTGAAGGAAGGCGAGTGGCCGAGGCTGGTTGAGGAAGCATGGCAGAAGAGTGATGCGGACGCCTGTCTTGCGCTGGCTATATCCGAAAGGGATGGAGCTGAAGGCGAGATGGTTGGCTGGCTGCGTGACTGGGGCAGGGCTTTCATGATGAGGCTGTGTCAGGTGCGCAATCTGACGGGCATGGACAAGCCGCCAGAAGGCTTGTCGGCAGAGTTTGTGGCAAAAAGACCGCTCATCCAGGGTGCAGAGTACCTTTCAGACGAGACGATGTCCAGACTGTGGCGTGATATGGTCCGATGTGTCGAACAAACATCTGCGGGGGACTTGGAGCGGTGGTTGGAGACTGTTGGAGCTCACTGGCAGGGCGTTGGCAGGCTGACGCTTCATTTGGCGGAAAACAAGCAGGACCCAGTGCGTCCGTTTGCCTTTGTGGCTACATTTGCGGAGAAGGTGAGTGAAAGCGGGAGGCTGCAACACCTGCCGCTAGCACGCGCGGTTCAGCACTTTCAGGCCAAAGGTGATGCGGCCGCACTAGATAACTTGATGCGACCCCTGCGTGCTTCAGCTGAGCGCAGTGATTTGATCCGTCGACTGCTGGGTAGCCGACAGATATTCCAAGCATTGGCGTGGACTCCCGCAGAGGCTTATGACTTGGTGAAGGAGTTAGCGCTTCTGCGCGAGTGTGGCCTCGTGGTGCGTGTTCCGGACTGGTGGACCGGTGGTAAACCAGCTAGGCCGGTGGTGCAGGTGATGCTGGAGCCTGAGCAGAAGTCTGAAACCGGTGTCGGTGGCATGCTGTCATTTCGACTTGGTGTCTCCATGAACGGCGAGCTACTAACGCCTGAAGAGTTGGAGAAAATCAAGCAGGCAGGAGCCGGATTGGTCAGCTTGAAAGGGAAATGGGTAGAAGTAAATCACGAGAAACTGTCTCAGATGATGAGTCATTGGCAGCGGGTTCAACGCCTGCATGCAGACGGTGGCGTGGGTTTTCACGAAGGTATGAGATGGCTTGCGGGTTTTGGTAGTCGCGGTGGTGTAATTGACCTTCAAAGCTCAGGGTTAGAGCAGGGAATGGACTGGGCAGAAGTCGTTGCAGGCAAGGAGTTGGAGAAGGTTCTAAATGATGTGCGCCAACCGGATGAAGTGAGCGATCCAGTGGGCTTGAACGCCAGCCTGCGGCCGTATCAGAAGAGGGGTGTCGCGTGGTTGAGTACCATGAATCGTCTCGGACTCGGCGCATGTCTCGCAGACGACATGGGATTGGGCAAGACGCTCCAGGTGATCGCGTTTTTGTTGAATCTCAAAGAGCAGGGAAGGCGAGTTCGTGCCCTGGTGGTTTGCCCTGCGTCTCTCATTGGCAACTGGCGGGCCGAGTGTAGAAAGTTTGCACCGGATTTGCAGGTCTGTGTGGCTCATCACACCGCGAGAGAGCAAGGGGAAAACATGAGTGAGGCGGATGTGGTGATAACGACTTATCTCCAGGTGGCAAAACGCGAGGACTTGCAAAAGAGAGCGTGGAGTCTGGTCATCCTGGATGAGGCCCAGGCCATCAAAAATCCTTCAACAACTCAAACGAAAGCAGTGAAGCGATTGCAAGCGAGGCATCGGATCGCGCTGACCGGCACGCCTGTGGAGAATCGTCCAGGCGACCTTTGGAGTTTGTTTGATTTTCTCAACCCAGGCTTGCTGGGAAGCGCGGAGAGTTTTGCCCTGCATCTCAAAGCGGTGGAAGGACCTCGTGGAGTGGATTATGGCCCGTTGCGGCGGTTGGCTGGTCCTTACATCCTTCGGAGGATGAAAACCGATAAAAAGATCATCCAAGATTTGCCGGAGAAGATTGAGGTGAAGGAGCGCTGTTATCTCACCAAGAAGCAGGCGATGTTGTACGGTCGGTTGGTCGAACATTTGAGGACCCGACTAGCTGATCCCACGGCGGATGCCATGACTCGTCGAGGGCTTGTGCTGGGTTGTCTGCTGAAGTTCAAGCAGATATGCAATCACCCTTCTCAGTTTAATGGAGATGGCCAGTTCAGAACAGAAGACAGTGGCAAGTTCCAACGCCTGACAGAGATTTGCACCGAACTAGCATCCAGACAGGAGCGCGTGCTGGTGTTTACGCAGTTTCAAGAGACGTGCGAGCCGTTGGCATTCTGTCTACGTGAGGTATTTGGCAGAGAAGGGTTGGTTCTACACGGTGGCACGCCTGTGTCACGGCGGGCTGCGTTGGTGGAACAGTTTCAGCGCTCGGATGGCCCGCCCTATTTTGTGATCTCGGTCAAAGCCGGAGGAACGGGTTTGACGCTGACGGCTGCAACGCAGGTGATTCACTTCGATCGGTGGTGGAATCCAGCCGTGGAGAATCAAGCAACCGACCGGGCGTTTCGGATTGGACAGAAACGCAATGTCGTGGTGCATAAGTTCGTAGTGCCAGGAACGATTGAGGAGCGTGTGGATCGACTTTTGGAGTCTAAGCGTGATTTGGCAGAGAATCTAATTGGTGATGGAGGCGGTGAACTGTCATTGAGTGAGATGAGCAATGACGAACTGCTGCAAATGGTGGCTCTGGACATTGAATCTGCCTCCATCTAGCATGGAGCAGACCCATGAAAGACGACCGTGTTGTTGTGATGGCCAGTGTCCGTGCTTCTCTCGCCAAAAGGCGAGGAGATAAAGCTGCATTGCCTGATTGGGACCCTGCATTGGTCGTAGCGAGACCAGCAAAGGCTTTTGGTTCGCTCGTTGAGCAGTTCCGCTACAAGTTCGAAGCAGCAGGAGGTGTATTTGTTGATGGTTGGGCCGAGTTGGAAGGATTCCTTGCCGAAAAAGGCTTGATTTGTGGCTACGTCGATCCGGTATTGATCGAGTATGTCCGTGCATGGCCATCTGGCACCACGACGACATTTGATCGGGGTGAGATCGACTGCTATGAGTTTAGTGTGACCCGTGCAACGGCGGGCATAGCGGAGTCGGGGACCATTTTGTTGACCGAAGAGAAGAGTTCATCGCGTCTGGGAGCGCTTTCTTCATGGGTTCATGTGGCCGTATTGAACGAGTGTGACCTGCTAGGGACGATTCCAGAAGCGATAGAGAAGATCGGCTCAGATAAAGCTACTGTTTTTGTCACAGGCCCGAGCAAGACGGCGGACGTGGAAGGTATCTTGATCAAAGGAGTGCACGGTCCTGGTATTCAGGTGTGCTGTCTGGTGCAATAGCGCGTTGGCCGCAGTCGTAGCATGAAGCGATGAGATGTTTTTCATTGCTGATGATGGTAGGTGCGGCTGCAATGGCCCAACCGGTAGGCACGGTGCTAGAGACGAAAGTGATCTCGCAGCAGCCTGATTTGTATCATGGATGGCCTACCGTGGTGCGTACCAAGAGTGGAACACTCTGGTTAAGCTGGTCTGGAGGTCGCGAGTCGCATGTCTGTCCCTTTGGGCAGGTATGTGCGATGACTTCTAACGATGAAGGTAAGACTTGGACTTACCCTCGGGTGTTGCTGGATAGTGCAACGGATGATCGTGACTCAGGAGTGCTCGAAACGAGCAAGGGAACGTTGTTGGTGACGACATTCACTTCTTTGGCCTACGAAGATTCATATCTGAAGGCGAGCGCTTATGCCGAACTTGGAAGCAAAGGATGGGTCAGCAAAAAGATGCCCGCAGAGCAGTTCGCCAAGTGGAAAGCGGCTCATGAGCGCTTGTCAGATGCAGATCGCAAAGCGGAACTCGGCGAGTGGGTCATACGCTCGACGGATGGAGGCAAGACATGGTCTTCGCGAATCGCTACTGTGTTGAACAGCCCGCATGGCCCTATCCAACTCAAGGACGGACGCTTGCTCTATCCGGGCAAGCAATTGTGGACGAAGGAGGGCAAGATAGGTGTTGCGGTGTCTGAAGATGATGGAGTGGCTTGGAAAATGTTGTCGGAGATTCCCACCCGGCCCGGAGACGATGTGAAGGGTTCGTATCATGAATTGCACGGCGTTGAGGCTGCCAACGGTGAGATCATCGTTCACATCCGGAATCACAACGAGCAAAACAAAGGGGAAACACTACAGACGGAGTCCAAAGATGGCGGAAAAACTTGGAGCGTTCCGCATAGCATTGGTGTTTGGGGCCTACCCTCGCACCTGCTGAAACTACGGGATGAAAGGTTGATTATGACCTATGGGCATCGACGGAAACCCTTCGGAAATCAGGCGAGAGTGAGTGCTGATCACGGCAAAACATGGAGTGAACCCATCACTCTGTCTGGAGATGGCAAGGGCGGGGACTTGGGCTACCCGAGCACTGTGGAGTTAGGGGATGGAAGGCTGCTCACGGTCTGGTACGAGGCGATGGCAGGGTCACCCAAGGCCGTCTTGAGGCAGGCGGTGTGGCAATTGACCTCGAAAGAGGAGAAAAAGAGCTGATTTTTTGTGCAGCGTTCTTGCAGACTGCGAGAAGACGACTAATATCTCCGCCCGCCCAAACCCGGACGGGTGATGCAACTACCTCGTGGTGTAACGGTAACACAGGAGATTTTGGATCTCTTATTCAAGGTTCGAATCCTTGCGAGGTAGCCACCACTGGCAAGTGGTAGGGGCGCTGAGGAAGCAAAATCATGCGCTACTGGCTGCTAAAATCTGAACCCGACGTGTTTTCGTTCGACGATCTAAAGAATAGACCAAAGAAAACGGAGCCGTGGAATGGCGTGAGGAACTATCAAGCGCGCAACTACATGCGTGATGACATGAAGGTCGGAGACCTTGGCCTATTTTATCATAGCAGTTGTCCCCAACCAGGGGTTGCCGGGATATTGAAGATCACCAAGGCAGCGTACCCAGATCCCACGCAGTTTGACAAGAAGAGTGAGTATTTTGATGCTGGTGCTAAGCCAGATTCTCCTCGTTGGATGATGGTGGACGTCTCATTTGCCGCCGACCTTCCCTCTTTTGTATCGCTGGAATCACTGCGGGATGATCCAATGCTTTCGGATCTGGTGATTTTGAAGCGAGGCAACCGACTGTCGATCACTCCGATTACGGATACTGAGTTCAAGCGGATCTGCACTCTTGGTGGGCTCAAAAAGTTGCCAGCGTGAAGTTGGGTTGGATCGGCTACCAGTTCACTTCTACGACTTGCTCGCGTTGATTGCGGTCCAAGTATTTTACATGGCCATGTTTGGCCCCGTACTCATGAACCATACGAGTGACTTTGACATCGAAGCAGCAATAGCGTGCGATGTCGATGATCCGACCTTCCTGCCACCAGCGAATAGCTTCAAGCCCATCGCCTGATTTACCAGTCCCCAGCGTTGCCGTGGCAACAGCGTCAAGTTTGATTCGGTGGCCAAGTTTTTGTTCCAGATCGACTAACAGGTCGAGGCTTTTGAGCTGATCTTTTAAATCAAGAATGGTGTAGGCCATCAGGACTTCATAATCGAAGCCGATGTGATTGAAACCAACGACCAAATCGGCGCGCATGAGCTGATCAATCAGCGCAAGCACCTCGTCTTCCAGATAGACACGGTATTCGCCCAACTTAGTGCTGTAGGTCGCGGCGATCGAGATGCCCATCTTATGTTTCTTGTCCCAACCTCCGACATCCCCAGCGGTTCGCTGAGTCTCTAGGTCAAAATAGACGATATCCCGTTCCACGATGGATCAGCAGCCCAGGGAATATCAGAGACGATAAACGATGCGAGCCTTCTCTGTGTCGTAAGGCGACATTTCGATCTTCACCTGATCGCCAACGACAAGACGAATGAAACGTTTGCGCATTTTTCCGGAGATATGCGCTAGGACGACGTGCCCATTTTTGAGTGTGACACGGAACATAGTGCCCGCGAGCACCGCACTCACTGTGCCTTCAAGCTCGACAGCCTCCTCCTTCTCAGCAGTGTCACCGTGTTTGCCACGGCCAGGTTGCGGAGCATTGCGAGGTCCCGATCCGCCACTTGGTGGGCGTTGATTAGAGCGGGAAGGCGGACGTTTTTTGTTCATGGAATAGGTAAGGAAAGAGGCAGCAGCGCTGCAAAGCCCAATACACGTCAAATAGGAGGAGTCGCAAGCACCAAAACGGTCGGAATCGGGCCGAATGGAGATTTTCGTGGCACGGACGATAATCAAAGCTCGCATTCGGGATATAGCTGGCTCATAATGCGCGCCCTCTTGCGCGAAAGTGCGAATAGACGAAAAGCTAGAATGTCCGAAGACAACGACAATCCCCCTCTCATTGATCTCTCCAGTCTGCGCATGATGCCAGACTGGGTGGCTAACTTTGGAAAGCAGACTACAGATGTGCGACCTGTTCGAAATGAGGAGGATTCGTCTCACAGACCTCAAGAAAGGCGAGGAAAGCCAAGTGATCGGGGACGGTCGTTTGGGCAGGGCGGGCGAGGCCCAGGGGATGGTGGTAGGCGGGATTTTCGTGGGCAACGTGAGGGCGACAGACGGGAACAGCGTGGGTCAGGGCCTGGTGGGCTCCGTCGTCATGATGACCGGAGACCGAGGGGCGATCGTGGCCCGTCATTTAATGCTGGTGAGCGTGTTGCTTTGCCCGCCGGTGTAAAGGCCATCATCGAACCCGAAGCCCAGAGTGTAGAGGCACTCGCAAGCTATGTCCGCTTGCAGGGCCGAGCTTTCAGTTTGTTTGATGCCGCGCGTCTCATCGCAATGGATGCTGAACGGCATCAAGTGAAGTTTGAATGTGGACCCGAACGACTCGTGGGATTCTACAAGCTGCAGGGTGGAGTTGGATTGTTCGAGACCAAGGAAGAGGCGGCTAAGTTTGCCCTGCGTGACGCTGATACGCTGAAGAGCTACTACCAGATTGAAGATGTCGAGTTGGAAGACCCGAAGGGGCAATTTAACTCCGTGGCGGTATGCGGCATCACAGGTGAGATTTTTGGTCCACCGAGCCATCATAGTTACCCCGTGGCGCTGAAGCGTTTTCATGCGGAACGGTTTGGACACATGTCGTTAGACGACTACAAGCGCAAAGTGGAGGTCAAGTCGGATCCCGAGATGGTGGAAAAGTGGAAGGAACTTCAGCGCAAAGGCACCAAATGGACCTGGTTAAAGGGGGAAGTGGCTGAAGGTGCGGCTCCGGTCGAGTTCACCAAACAGGCTGACATGGAGGCTCACTTCAAGCGCCACCATTGCGACTCAGTTGCCATAGAGGTGAGGGAAGCTGTCATCCCAGGAACGGTGAGAAGAGAACAACTCTCAGCCGGTTTGGGCAGGTTGTTCCGAAAATCATTGGAGGAAACTCGGAAGCACTTGTTTGAGCTATCGCAGCGGTTGGCCCAACAGTTGGAGCGCCGGGGGCTGAAGCTATTCAAGCGCCGAGGGGGTAAACTCTACGTTAGTCGGATCAGACCAAGGGCGGTGGATCCAGCGGTGGTGTTTTCGCCACGTGTAGCTGCCATTGTCGACCGTGTTCGTGCGGAGCCTGGCGTCATCGCCTCCAAGTTGCTGGCGGAGTTCGCGCCGATTAGCCCAGAGTCTGGCGCCGCTGCGGATTCGGCAGGAACCGGCTCCAGCGAGCCAAAGGCACTCACTGAGGAGCAACGCGGTGTCATTCTTGACCTTCGGTGGCTGGCAGATGAAGGGTATATCATTGAGTATAGCGATGGACCGGTGTTTTTGGGGATTCAGGGAGATCCTCCAAATGCGAAGCCAGTTGCGGCATCAAAGCCATTGGGCGAGGCAATTGTCGAAGCGCCCGCAGCCAACGATGCTAATGACCTGTCCGCTGAAGTGGAGGCTGACGCCAACTTAGTTGCTGTCGGGGAGGTTTCGTCACCGGCTCAGGACAACGTTGATGTCTCGAAGCCTGAAGAGCACAGGAACGACATGACTGACGAGTCAGAGCCAGCGGTTGGCGAGGATTCCTGAGCCAGCCCTTGGGCCTATGGAATCATTCCAGGCGCTTAAGTCGCCTACGGTTTACCGTTGTCGGATTCGGTCCGAAAGGACTTGAGTAACAATCCAACGCCCGCGCCAAACATCCCAAGGATAATCAGAAGGTGAGAGGTCTTCATGTCGAACGAGAATCGGATGCGGCTCAGGATTTCGATGACGATGATACCAAGGCCGCTCCACAGAAGCCAACTGCCCAGTGGGTTCTTGGAGTTGTAAAAGAGCAGCGCAACACCTGCCACGAACGGTACAAAAATGATGCCCATCGATGCCGTCCCTCCACTGCCACCAAGAAGCAGACCGCTTAACACTCCGTTGCCATGGGTTCCCACGTGCACTGAGTCGAAAAGAAAGTAGAGCGCCAAACCGACCAAGATGAGGCCGATACCTCCCACAAACTCGGCTGTGCCGCCTTCGGTTCCTCCAGGTTTCATGTTGAGATGATAGCTTGTCGGCAAGTGTTGGCGAATGCAAAAAGAAGGAGCGGCATTGCTGCCGCCCCTTCAAGACTTAGAGTTTAACCAACCTGTTCTAGCTTAGAACGGGATGCGCACGCCAAGGCGAACGGTGGTGAAGTCAGGTGTGTCGCTCTCTGCGAAGTGATAGAGGCCTTCAGCGAAGATTCCCAAGCAGTTAGCGGAAGGAATACGGATGTCGAGGCCAGCACCAACTTGGTAAGTAGCGGTGTTATTGCTGTTGGTAGCGTAACCACCACCTGCAAGGACGTAAGGAGCGATGCAAAGGCTGTCGATAGGAGCGCGGAGGACGAGGTTAGCATCAAATTGATGATGCTCCTTGTCGGTAGCGTAGAGGCCGTAGTTAACATCGATACCGAAGTTGCGGTTAAAGAAGTAGTTTACGCCTACGCCACCACCTACTTCGGTGTCACCACCGTCAGGGATAAAAGCGCCACCGAAGACGTCGAATGCACCACCTGCACCAAAGCAAGCGCAACCTGCAGGAGGTGGAGGAGGGAGGACAGGAGCCTTTGGGTTTTTGCCGGTGTAGGAAGGGCCAGCCACAGCGGACGTAGCGAGAACGGCCAACGCGATGAGGGTATTGAGTGATTTCATGGTGTTATTAGTAGTTGCAGAGTAGACTGCAAACCATAGTGAAAGGTTTGGCGGTGGCAAGCACAAATGTGCAATTTTTGCTGATTTTAGAGTTTTTCTTCGTTTTACTCTATTTTCTATAAGTTCGGATTTAGCAAAAATGAGCGCCCTGAGTTTCCACATACAGTGCATAAACTGAAGTCGATGCTGTCATGAATAGGCGGTTTCGCTTAGGGCCGCCGAAGCAGAGGTTGGAGCAGATTTCTGGGAGCTTGATTTGCCCGATTAAAGTTCCGGTTGGGTTGAAGATGTGTACACCGTCGAATCCATCTCCCGCCCAGCCAGCGCTCGCCCAGATATTGCTGTCTACATCACACCTGATGCCATCGGATCCTCCCGGGTTGGGCATCGGTCTCTCAGTGCTCAGCACCATTTTGCCTTTCTCGGTGCCCCACCCTTTGTTCATGTCGCAAAAAACGCGATCCCCTTTGAGACTTCGTTCGTCGTCGACATCAAACGCCATGATGTTCTTTGGCGCACCCGTATCCGCTACATACAGGGTCTTATAGTCAGGTGAAAAGCAAAGCCCATTTGGTTTGGCCAAGATGTCAGTTACCTTGGTTATCTTCCCGTCTCCGGAATCTATGCGGTAGACAGCTTCCTTTAACTCAAGCGGTCCTTTGTTTCCCTCGTAGTTCATCATGCTGCCATATCCAGGGTCGGTGAACCAAATGCTGCCGTTGGGATGGACGACGACATCGTTTGGCGCGTTGAATTGCTTACCGTCAAACTTGTCGGCGATGACTGTAGTCTTTCCATCGTGCTCGTAGCGCACCACCCGGCGATTTCCGTGCTCGCAACTCAACTGGCGCCCTTGCCAGTCGAACGTGTTGCCATTGCTGTTGCCGGCCGGATTTCGGAGGGTGCTGACATGCCCATCTTCGTCTGAGCGGCGTAGTTGCAAGTCGTTTGGAATGTCACTCCACAGTAAATACTTGCCTACAGCATTCCAGGCAGGCCCTTCTGCCCACAAGCACCCGGTGTGAAGTCGCTGAATCGCCGTATTGCCGAGTTTATACTTGGCAAATGAAGGATCAATCGCCACTACATCCACATCAGGATAGCGGACCGGGTTGCGCCCGCTCCAGTCTCTAGCGGCTGCTAAGCCAGCTGCGGAAATGGAAATAGCCTGGGTGAGGATAGAACGTCGATTAATCATGGTGTGTGGTGAATGCATTCAAACACGACCAGCGAGCCCAGTTCTTGCGCCAGGATTGAGTAACCACTACACCCGTCAGGAATCGAACCTGAACCTGTGGCTTGTGTAAATCAGTCAACCTCGCAGCGGAGTTCCTTGCACGTCTCCCGGACTGATGGCAGGCTGTAGTCATGTCAAAGGCAACACTTACCAAAAGCACGCATTCCGGTCCCGGGAAAGCGAGCACAGGCCGCAAGTTGCCCGCAGCGGAACGGCGGCAGAAACTGGGAGCCATGTGCTACGAAGTGGCCCAGTTTTGGAAGGGTAAAGCCCGCACTGGCGCATTGAGCCACCTTTTGGCCGAACGGCATGGCGTGAGGGGATGACCATCACAGACGCAAGTTTTCTCGTCTCGTTCTTTGGGAACGATGAATGCACGACCAAAGCCTCGCGTTGGTGGATTAAAGCAGACGTGATCCTCACGGCATCACGCCTCGTCATATTTGAAGCCGAGAACTCCATGCGCACGCTGCATTTGGAGGGCAAATGCACCGTTGATGAGTGTCTGTGGGCCGTTGGCAAAATGAAACGAGCAATCGGCGAAGGCTTGATCGAAGTGCGTGATCCCATGACAAAACGCCTCTACCCATCTGCCACACGACTGAGTAAATATCACTCTGAGAGCAAACGCTTCGGAGCGATGGACATTTTGCACGTAGCCGCCGCTCTTGACCTTGGAGCGCGGCAGCTTGTAACTTTTGACGCGAGACAAAGGGAGTTGGCAGAAGCTGAAGGGTTAATGGTCGCGCCTTAGTGCCGTAAGATTCACCGTCCGCAGCTAGCCTGCGACTCTTGCGGATAATACGTGGGGCACCATCTAGAGTTTGTGAACCACCGAGACTAAGTTTAGCCCTCTAGCCATCAATGACGGCTTGCCAGTGATGATGTCACTGCGCTAGCTTATAGACTATGACTCTGCCAATACGCCGTGTCCTTCCTGTGTTGTTGCTTGTAAGTTGCGCAAGTCCAGAAAACAAAGTTGATCCAAATGACGAAGTAGAGCGCAAGTCTCGACGGCGGTCCGAGATACGGATGGAGGAAATGGAGAAGTTCATAAAGACAAACGAAGACGCAGTGATGAGGGGGGAGCCACTATCTAAAGCTGAATTGTCTGAATATGAGGCACGACATGGACCAAAGCCAGAAAACATGAATGCTGTGCAGCATGATATTTTTTGGAACAGGCTCTATGGGCTAGCAATGGAGCGGGTGAACAAAGCCATTAGTCAAAGAATCAAGACTGAAGGTGTTGAGTGACGAAGAAAACCCTGGCTGATGCGCTTCTGCCTCGCCACTTAGCGTTGGCTCAGCTATGCGGCCTAGCAATTGCCTCCGATGCTCTCACGCGAAAGACTCCATCGCATCCAGCGTCTCCTTGCTAGGCATGACGGCGCTTTATCCATTCGCGACTTTGAACGTTCGTATGGCGTTCATCGTTGGGAGATCGAAGAAGCAGAAGCGCTAGGCTGGTTGGTGATTGAGACACAAAAACCGCGAACGGGCCGCCCGTCACGGATGGTGAGGGAAGTTAGCAAACCTTGCTCCGCAAAACTCCCGCCTTGGCGTACTGAGATCGAGAAACCGATCAGTTTCCGGCACTGGCGCTTCGTCGTTGAAAGCCTACTAGCAGTGAAGCGAGGTAGCCACCGTGTGTTTGCACTACAGACAATGACAGATGCTTACCAATCCGCCTTTCCAAATGCCCGCAAGCGAAGAGCTGCCAGCGCTAGCGTATGCCGCCTTTTGAAGACACCTGGAGTGCGGGCTTTGCGGGCATGGTATAGGGCGCAAGTCGTTGGGAAGATAGCAATCGGAGTTTCCCCGCCTGCTACAGTTAGCGAAATAAAGCAACGGTTGGCAGTCTATTGATTCACAGCCCGAACTCGAAAAAACCGCTTCTCCGCAGAGGCGGCGTACGTGCCAGGATTGGCTGCCGTCCAGTTCACTAGGTCAACACTGCTTTCCAAGATGATTTGAACGGGTCCGGTAGCATCCGTGGGAATGACTACAGCGCTACCGTTTGAAGGGCTAACGATTCCTGTATTCGTGACGTTGTCAGTTAGATTGTATGTGAGAATGCAGCCACTGCCATGAGGCATGAAGCTCTCTTCTGGCACCGTTAAAGTCAAGCTCACCGGGCCTACAATCGTGGCTCTCCAACGTTCATTCGTGGCAGGTAGATTAGTTTGGTCTGTCGCCTTTTGAGAATATGCACAGGCGATGGTTCCAAGAGAAAGGCAACCAGCGTATTGGTCATGGATGAAGCTCACCGTCTCGAAAACCTTTCCAGCCGGGACATTGATAGTGATAGGGGCAATCGTAACCCCGGAACTTTTCTGGAGTGTGACCGTTACCAACTCGCCGTATGAAGGCGACGAAAGAGCTAACCAGACAAATAGAGAGGGCAGTAGATACACTAAGTTTTTCATCAAGGTGCATTCTAGTGCAATCCAAGAGAAACGAGCAACCCCTGATTGAGGGAGAGAAGTATCAACCCTGTAATGGTTTTGTAACGGTTTTTCGACCGTTTTTGGTGCATTTTCGTGCATTTCGGAGCTTTTCACCCATCCTGAAAAATCGCCCTCTATTTCCGCTCAATCCTTTATTTCATAAGGGTTTGAGCGCCAATACACCCGTCAGGAATCGAACCTGAACCTGCGGCTTCGGAGACCACCGTTATATCCATTTAACTACGGGTGCGTAATGGAAAGGGTGTTCATGCCACCAGTTGGATCAGAGGGCAAGTATTTTGGCGACGACCCATGCCTTGCTCATGCTGATGCCTCTTGGTCAGTGGTTGAATCTACTGGCGCAATCCCCGATTACCCGCTTCTGTTCAATCGCCTAATCGTATCATCGACGCGCAGTTATTGATAATCCATGTCGCTTGTTCCTCGCATTATTCGTGTGTTGCTTGTTGCAGCGGCGGTGTGGGTGATCCGGGTTTATGCGCCTCTGCCGCAGGCGGTCGATATCACAGCTGATCGTATAAAAGATTTTTTTCCGGCGATCGATCACGTTACCACTGCGGACCACCGAGGAGTTCAGACAGTCTTCGACAAGTCAGGCATCAAAATTGGCTATGTGCTTCAGACGAGTCCGGCAAGTGACGACATTGTAGGCTACTCCGGTCCTACGAATAGTTTGATCGCCCTGGACGCGGCAGGAAAGGTGGCCGGGGTGCGTATTCTTCGAAGTGAAGACACACCTGAGCACGTGGCAGAGGTCATTGCTGACAGGGGATTTTTTCAGCAGTTTCGTAAAAAGGAGGCACTTCAATCACCGGAGTTTGTTTCGGGTGCCACATTGACTTCACAAGCGATCGCCAGCGGGATCCAAAAGCGTTTAGGCAGCTCAGCCTCTTCGCTGCGGTTTCCAGGCGAGATTACCCTAACGGAAGTGCGCTCAGTATTACCAGATGCGGCTTCTATGTTAGACAATAAAGTGTTTGATAGAGAAGGCAATTTGATTGGCAACGCGATCCGTACCTCACCTGTCGCAGATTCAGTGATCGGCTACAAGGGACCGTCTGATACTTTGGTGATCCTCTCTCCTGATAAATCCACGGTGCTAAAGGTTCGGTTGCGAGGGTCGTTCGATACTGAGGCTTATGTCGGTTATGTAACGGGTGACCGGCACTTCCTGGAATCATTTGCCAACATGCCAGTGTCAAAGCTTGCCGAGTTGGACTTCGCAAAGGAGGGCATTGAGGGCGTCAGTGGTGCTACTGAGACGAGTTATGCTGTCGCAGAGGGGCTCAGAAAGAGGGCCAAAACGTTGATGGAGCAGTCGGAGGTCATTAGGTGGCGGTGGCAGGACACTGGCCATTTGATTGTTATCGTGATGGCTGGATTGATGGCATTTACTTCGCTCCGCGGTTACACTTGGTTGCGCCATCTCCACCACGGGATCCTTGTGGTTTATGGTGGTTGGGTTGTTGGCGAGATGCTGTCGCAGGCTTTATTTGTGGGATGGGCACGCCACCAGATTCCATGGAGTAGTGCTCCCGGGTTGGCTCTATTGCTTGTGGTGGCGCTGTGTGCTCCGGTTTTGACCGGACGGCAGATTTACTGCCACCACATTTGTCCCCACGGAGCGCTTCAGCAGTTGCTCGCGAGGCGCCTCAAGTGGCAGTGGCGGCCTGGACCGCGAGTTTTGGCTGTGCTCGAGCACTTACCCTCGGTTCTACTTGGGGCGGTAGTCTTTATTTGTGTGTTCGGGTGGGGTTTTAACTTCAACTCCTTGGAGCCCTTTGATGCTTATGTGCTCAGAGTAGCCGGTTGGGGCTCGATAGCTGTTTTCGTCATCGGGCTAGTAGTTGCCTGCTTGATTCCGATGGGATACTGCCGATTTGGGTGTCCTACAGGCGCATTGTTTGCGTTTTTGCGATTTAAGGGCTCATCGGATCGCTTGGGCTGGCGCGAGTTGGTTGCATCACTGATCTTGCTGTTAGCAGTACTGCCAATGTTGATGAAAGGCGCGCCAAGTAAGCTCTTCGGCTCAGCTTTTGGTACCCGTTGGAAGGTGGAACGCGCTACTCCACTTCCCACCAGCACTGAACGCCAGGTTAGCTCTGAACTAGAGAGGCTGGAGGCTATTTTTTCGATGTATCGAGACAACTCCGAGGTCATGAAAGTGAATCGCAGCAGATCATTGGACTGGATTGCTGTGTCCAGTGAGCTTGCCGAGCTCTTTGTTAAAATGAAGCACATTACTGCGATCGCTAACGGGGCGCTTGATCCAACAGTAGGGCATCTGGGGCGAGGGGATCAGGTCGCAAGAGCCAAACTAACGGGATGGGACAGCTTCGAGGTGCGCTGTGATCCTCCTGCGATTCGCAAACACGATGTCGATGTTGTGCTCGATCCCACCTGTTTGGTAGAAGGTTATGCGTTGGCCCGAGTCGATGAGATTCTTCGCTCTCAGGGAAGTAATCGTCATTTAATAGAGATCGGCGGCGAGATCAGGGCCTGTGGCGAGTGGAGAGTGGGTATTCAGATGCCAAACCCTCGGGCGCCTGCTGGGGAAGTGGCTGCTGCGATCACCCTGTCCGATGAGACAATCTCAACTTCTGGCCGCTATCGCCAGCCAAGCCACTTAGTGAATCCAGTGACACGTGAACCAGCAAGAAGTGACCTCTGTGCAGTGACGGTTCAGTCCGCAGACTCCATGCTCGCTGACGGACTCGCGACAGCACTCATGATTCTGGGGCCGACGGAAGGGAAGAGGATTGCGGAACTGAATGGGATCAATGCGATTTTCTTGGTTGGAGGGGCGGGGGAGTGATTTCTCCTTACCCTGCCTAGTCGACTTGGAAACCAACCGCCGTCATCACGTGCCAGTTGGTTAGGTATTTTGCCGGTCGACATGTAGTGCATCTTGCCGCAATCCCGAAACCAAACAAGATAGTTTGGTTTTGTTTTTATTATTGCCCTCCTATGTTTTGTGTTTATTAACTAGATTAAAGTTATGAGTCTCATTGTGGATAAACACATCGCCGTGCTCAAAGGCGGGCCTGGTTCTGAGCGCCTTGTCTCGCTCAAGACCGCAGAGGGTGTGGCAGAGGCTCTTCGATCGTGCGGTGCAAAGGTGTCCGAGATTGATGTGAGCGGTGACTCATTCGAGGTGCCATCGGATGTGCTTGTAGCGGTCAATATGATCCACGGCACCTATGGTGAAGATGGACAGTTACAGGCCAAGTTGGAGCGTGATGGTATTCCTTACACTGGTGAGGGCATTGAGACCAGTCGCGTGGCTTTTGACAAGGCGCTGAGCAAGGAGCGATTCCTCTCGGCGGGAGTTCCCACGCCACGCTCTCAGAACTTGAAGCTTGATGGAGTAGATCAACTCACCATCAGCTTGCCAGTGGTGGTGAAGCCGCCACGTGAGGGTTCAAGTGTGGGCGTCCATATCTGCCACACCGAGGAAGAGTTAGAGGCTGCACTCCAGGATGCACGTAGATATGGCGACACCACTTTGGTCGAGGAATATGTTAGCGGTTGGGAGCTGACGGTCGGCATTTTGGGTGATCAGGTGCTTCCCATCATCCGCATCATGCCTGTGGATGGCTTTTACGACATTAATAACAAGTATCCGTGGATGACTGGCAGTGGTAAGTCCGAATACCAGTGCCCTGCGGAACTCCCAGAGACTTCGGGGGAACTCACCGCGAGAGTACAGCATGCCGCCAAGGCTGCGTTTGCGGCGATTGGTGGGTGTGTCTACGGGCGTGTGGATGTGATGCTCCGTGAGAGTGACTGGCAACCGTTTGTTTTGGAGGTGAATACCATACCTGGCATGACCCCTACAAGCCTCTTGCCAAAGGCATGTGCTCAAGTGGGCATTAGCTATGAGCAACTTTGTGTGCGCATCATTGAACTGTCTTTGAAAGCTCGCCCGTCAGGTCCTTGATCATGAAAAAAGCCACAGACTCAAGTGCCATCCGCAAACCACGCAAAGACAACCTCAAGCGTGGTGGCAAGAAGCATCGTCCTGATCCTGATGCGCAACGGCATGAGATTGATCTAGATCCCATCACGCCCAAAATGCGGGAAGATGAGGAGGCTGCATCACGCCGGAAGGGGTTTCGCTTGGCAGTAGCCTTGGTTATTGCCGTGGTTCTCGGTGCGTTGATGTATGTTTCGGTAAAGGAGACTGTGATCAGCAATCCTGCTTTTGAACTGAAATACGTTTTCGTTAAGACCGAAGGAATGCTGACCAAGTTGGACGTGGCCAAGGCCAGTGGTTTGAAACCAGGAGACAATTTGATGACCGCAGACCTCTCGCACGTGAAGGCGAATGTGATGTCTCTGCATGGAGTCAAATCTGCTACGGTGACGAGAGACTTTTCCGGCAGACTGGACATTACGGTGACTCAACATAATCCGGTCAGTTGGGTGCGTTGTGAAAACCTAGGATGGGTGCCAAAAAAGCCCGGAGCAGGGCTGCTGGTTTCTGACCTGGGAGTGGCAGTCCCCTGTGTAAACATGTTACAAGAGTACTCGGATTTTCCTGAGATTCAGGATGAGACTCTCGCGGAGGTCGCCGCAGGCGGCCTGATCGCCAATGATCGATTCCAGGCCGCCCTTAAGCTGCTTCAATCTTTGACCAAGCGCGAAAAGACGTCTGGAGAATCAGTTTCAGTCATCAAGGTTGTGAATGACTGCACGCTTCAGGTAAAAATGAAAAGCGGGTTGGCTGCGTCTTTTGCCTGGGATGATTTGGATGCTGGGCTTGCCAGATTTGACATCGTCATCGCTGAGGCCAAACGGCAGAAGTGGAGCCTTACTTCTCTCAACTTGATGGCTGAGAATGTGGTGCCCGTCACATTTAAGGCCGTACCAAAAGTTTCGGGCGATGCTCCAGCTGCAGTCCCACTCGTTCAACCCGCTCGACGCAGTGCAACTGGCCAGCAGCGCCGCAAAAGCACGCGATAAAACTTTACCCAATCCCTCACTCTATTCAGCATTATGTCAAAAAGTACCATCTACGCAGGCCTCGAGATCGGCACTCATAAGATTTGTGTCATCGTTGGCGAGGCAAAGAGAGACGGTGCCATCCGCATCCTCGGTGTTGGGCAAGCTCCTTCCAGAGGGGTGCGCAAGGGCGAGATCCTTGATTTCGATAAGGTGCAAACTTGCCTCAATGATGCACTCGTTCGTGCCGAAGATCGCAGTGATGTAATGATCCGGAACGTCTTCCTTGGGGTAACTGGAGCTCATATCGAAAGCGTGAACAATCGTGGACTCTATAGGCTGCCTGATGACCAGCCAGAGATCACTGAAGATGATGTGGAAGAGGCCAAAGAGATCGCGCGTGGTGTGGCCATTCCCCAGTCGAACGTTTTTCTGCACAGCATCACCCGCCAGTTCATCGTGGACGGACAGGAAGCCGTAAAAAACCCTGTCGAGCGTGAAGCTCGCACACTGGAGGCTGATTATCACATCATTCACGGCGTTCGTGGGCGTATTCAGAATGCCATTCGTTGCGTAAGGGACATCCCGCTTGAGGTTGAGGACGTTGTTTTCAATCCCATTGCTGCAGCCCAGGTAGTGCTCAATCGTGAGGCTAAACATCAAGGCTCACTGATGCTAGATTTTGGTGCGGGTACGGTGGATTACGTGCTCTACGAAGATGGCATGGTCACGGCATCTGGCTGCGTGCCGCTGGGTGGGGATCACATTACTCAGGACATTGCTCAGGCCTTCCAGATTCCGAATGGACGGGCCGAGCGGCTCAAGGTGGAAGGTGGAAGTTGTCTCTATCACGACATCGCCGATGGAGTGATGATTCGAGTTGAAGATGACAATGGGATGAGTGTCGGGGAGGTTGAGCATGGATTCCTCAACGAGGTCATTTACCTGCGGACCCGTGAGATCCTTGAGGCGGTGAAGCGCAAAGTCGGCGACCACCTCGGGAAACTCGCCAGTGGAGTCTATTTGACCGGCGGTTGCAGCCTCATGAAAGGCGTTGACTCAGTCGCTCGTGAGGTGTTTGGGTTAAAAGTTACCAAGTCCGGCTCTGCTCCGGTGAGCGGAGTTACTTCCACCTTCGAGAACCCGCAATTTTCCGCGCCTATCGGCCTCATCCGTTATGCACAAATGCTCGACAGCGAGAAGCCATTCATGTCGCCATTCGGCAAGCTTGCCCGCCGCATGGCGGATTTGATCTCGTAAAGAGCATCTTCCTTTTCCAGCAACCACCAACATAACCATCAACACAAACAACAGCCTTATGGTCGAGTTCGAACGTACACCAGCAACCGACGGCAACAACAGCAGCCTCCGCATTTGTGTGGCGGGTGTTGGTGGTGCCGGCTCCAACGTGATCGACCGTGTGACGGTGGATCGCACTCTCAACGCCACCCTCGTTTCTCTTCAAACAGATGTCAGGGTGCTCAACCAATCCATGGCACCCCGCAAGGTGCAGCTTGGTGCCGAACTCATGCGAGGAGTGGGCACAGGAGGTGACCCAGATCTGGGGCGCGAGGCTGCTATATATTCCAAGGATCGCATCCGAGAGTCGCTTGAGGGGCATGACATGGTATTCATTAGTGTAGGACTCGGTGGTGGCACAGGGTCTGGTGCGGCTCCGGTGGTAGCAGAGATTGCCAAGAGCCTTGGAGCCATTGTCGTTGTGTTTGCTGCGGTGCCGTTCTCTTTCGAGGGACGTCGGCGCATTCAGCAGGCTCAAGAAGCATTGGATCGTCTGCAGAAGTCATCTGATGCACTTATCCTTTTTGATAACAATCGGATGGGCGAACTTGTTCTAGGCAAAGAGGGTATTCAGAAAACATTTGCTCAAGCCGACTCACTGATCGGCCAGAGTGTGCGTGCCGTTTCTGCTATGGTTGGCCAGCCTGGACTGGTAAAACTCGGCCTAGATGATTTGGCTGCTGCTCTAAAGGCATCCGACGGTCGCTGCTTGTTTGGCTTCGGTGAGGCAAAAGGTCAGAACCGTGGTACAGAAGCCATGAAGCGTGCACTCAAGAGCCCGCTCATCAACAATGGCCAGTTGCTCAACAATGCTCGCAATCTGCTTGTGCACATCGTTGGTGGAGACACGCTGACGCTTGCCGAAGTTGAAAGCATCATGAAGCAGCTCGGGCGACATGTTCCCGACGAAACTCAGTTGCTGTTTGGTATCGGTGTTGACTCGCGCATGACGGATTCCATCAGCGTCACATTGATTAGTGCCTTAAGCGCTGACCAACTCGCCACCGCTGAGCCTGCACCCATGATAGACACCGGAAGGGTACAGTTGAAGCCTGCCGCTTCATCGTATTCGCAGACGGCGATTTCCGCCCCGGTCGTCGCACCTCCATCATCTGATTTGTTTGGAGATCCTATCTTGACGCCATCCCGTGCTAAGGTCTCTGCACCTGAGCCTGAGCCGGAGAAAGAAGATGAGCCTGTGGTATCCATGGATGATGAAGGTGATGAGCCTGAGCCGAAGCCCGTGGCCCCTGTGAAAGCAGAAGCCCCTCCCGTTCAGCCAGCCCCGCAACCCATAGCACCACCGAGGGCTCGCGAAGAAGAACCCGTTCGCGTTTCGGCTCCACCACCGTTGCCCAAGAGTGGTTTTAGCCTTGCTTCAGTCATCAGCGGTGGTGATGGGGGCAGCAGCAGTCGTTCCACGACTCGCGCCTCGCTAACAAAGGAAAAGGAAGACACTTCTCGTTATGCACCACAAGCCCGCGCTGGTGCCGCAGCTGTGGTAGAGCCCATGGCAGAGACGGCTCCTGTCGTTGTTCCTGCCCGCTCGACGAACATTGTCACCAGACAGTTGAATCATGTTCCTGCCCCAGCTCCGCAACCTGTTGCGGTGATGGAAGAAGTGACCAACAGCTTCCAGCTTGAGCCAGAACCAGAGCCCACTGATGAATCCAGTGATTCAACCGAACCGGTTTCCGCAACGATGACAAATCCTGCTGCTGCAGCTCCTGCGAGCGCCTCAAAGGCAGCGTCCACCAGTGAAGAGCAAGTCAGCTTAAAGCTCGGTGGTGAGGATCGCGGCCGGTTTAACGGTACGGACGCCGCAGTTGTGGAAGGCGAGGACCTTGATACGCCGACCTGGATGCGTCTCCGCCGCAATCGCGGCCGTTAATCGACCGTTGAGCCGGAAACAGGGTGTTGTTCGTTCGCGGACAACGCCGTGTTTCTGAACTGAAGATCCGCTATCTTTTCAGCTACGTCGTGGCTGGAGTCGAAAACCAACTCTGCTGCCGCTGCCCGTGAAATGCGTGCTCTAAGCGTGGTGACAATGCCGTGATCATGCCCATCCACGTAGGCTCGCACGGGTCGATTCACGGGATCAAGGCTCTTAATTTCCAGGAACGAGTCATTGGAGAGTAAAGCGCTCTTCCAGTCGATTGGTTCCATGACATTGGAGCCCACCAGAAGCCATGCGGGAGTATCCACCAGGAGCGGGGTTGCTCCCATGGCTCTCGCGTAAGCAGTAGAGCCAGCGGCAGTGGAAACCAGAGCACCATCGCTGACGAGTTTTTTAAGTCGGGTTGTGCCGTTTATGGCAACCGAAAGCCAAGCTGACTGGGAAGTATCTCTTTCCACCCATGCATCATTGAACCCGTAAGCGGTTGTTAGTCGTCCCTGGGTGTCTACCATTTCTAAATACAACATGGGCAGTTGGCGGACGATTACGTCTTGTGGAGGGAACTCTTTGCCCATGGCATTCTCGGCTGAGTTCATGAGAAAGCCGAGATGCCCTGCATTGAGCCCGTAGAAGGGCAGGCGGCGTCTCCAGTGTTCCCTGATAGTTCTCAGCATAGAGCCATCACCGCCTATCACTGTGATGAACTGCGGGTGTGGTGACTCGGAAAAGCCTTCTGCCCACAACACCGCTTTTGGGTTTCGCTTGTCGGTCTGTAACTCATATGGCTGCCCACTCAGTGAGCTTTTGGCCCAGCTTGCAGGTATCGGAGCACGATAAAGGCCATAGCGCTGAATGTAGGCTAGGCTTCTTGGTGGCAGGAGGTGATCCACCGGTTCATCACGCTGAATGAGCTCTCTGATTTCCGTACTAGATCCAGGCACCTGCACATCGATCGCTACCGAGTTTGGAGGCATGTCTGACGGATCAAATCGATGCCCTGGGCGTGTCAACACGGCGAAACGGCCCTCATTCCACAGTCGTTGGCCTTGCTCCCAGATGCGGTGTATCTCGGACTCGCCTTTAGCTCCTCCTTTGATGATATCGACACCTACGACATGCCACACTTCACCGAGGGATGAATACCTTGTCTCCAGTGCATGCGATCTAGTGAAGGTGGCTTGCTCTAGGTCTGACAAATCAAGCAGTACGCGAGGCAAACCACCAAAGGTTAGATCTGCCAATGCTGCCCGGTAAACGGGTGGCACAATGCTGGTAGTAGGCTTGTCGGGCCTTGGACCGCATGGAACGACCAACACCTTGTCAAACCGGCGGGACAACGTCTCAACGATCTTGCGGTGATGAATACCAGGTGGATTGAAGCTCCCTCCGTAGAGGGCAATGCGTTCTGCCATGGCCTAACCTGCCCCAAGCCATCGTCAGGGTCGAGCGGAAAAGCGCTTTCCACGTGGTGTAGGTAAGCGGACCCTTGGGTCTTTAGCAAAGACCCAAATCGAATGAGGTTGAGCGCATAAACGCATTGTAGCGTGCGCAATGATTGGTTTTTGATGAGGGGCTTGCCAGGATGTCTGAATAGCATATACTGTTCTAATGAACAGTATTGAGCAAGCTTCTAAAATCATCGCTTTTCGCGACTTCTTGCGCGCTCGTTTTCCGGAAGCACATGAGGCTGCTCCAGATCGGGAGCAGCCTCACGTACTGACTGGGGCCTTTGAACTGGGGCCGCTGGACTTGAGGAAAGGCACCATCACAGAGGTGGTGGCTCCATTTGCGGGCTGTGGTGCAGGGCTGTTGCTCGGCGAGTTGCTTCAGCATGACCGCACCTGCCGGGAGTTGATCGCGCTGATCGATGGCAGTGATGCCTTTGATCCCTGGAGCATCTGCCCGGAAGCTCTGGAACGGCTGCTCTGGGCGCGATGTAAAGAACCCGCCATGGCCATCAAAGCGGCAGATTTGCTTTTGCGCGATGGCAACATGCCGCTGGTCATTCTGGATCTGCAATCTCATGCGCCCAAAGCATTGCAACGTTTTCCCTCTAGTGTGTGGCATCGGTTGCGGATGCTGGCGGAGAAAAGCGCCTGCTGTCTTTGTGCTTTCACCCCCGTGCGCATGGTGAGTTGTGCACGCACTAGGGTGCGCATGACGGGGGGCTTCCAATTGAGTCATTTTTATCAAGATCGGGCGGTGCTGCTCTCGGAACTGAGCTTCCAGATCGACAGGCAGCAGACAAAAGTGCTCACCCCGGAGCCGGTGCGGGTCACTGCATGAGGAGGCCGCATCATGCACGCAGCACTCTGGCTTCCGCGCTTTCACCTGCAGGCGGTTCTCCGTCAGGCAGGCGCGTTGCGTTCGTCGTTGCATGGCAAATCCATGCTGGCCCTGCTGGATGAGAGTGAAGCTGGCTCGCGTGACAAGGAGCTCTTGCTGCATGTGAGTGCGGCGGTGGAAAAGCTGGGCGTGCATCCTGGCATGACTGCCTCACAGGCTCAGGCGCGCTGTCCCGCACTGGTCTTTCTGCATCGGGATGCAGCGTTGGAGGCCGAAGCCCAGCGGGAACTGCTGCACTGCGCCTCGCTGTGGACGCCAGATTATGAAGCCACTCTTCCCGGCTTTTGTGTGATGGATTTGCAGCGTCATCCACGCATCAAAGGACGGGAGCAGGAGTCAGGTCGGCAAATGTGTGCCTACTTGAAAGCACGCTCCCTGGAAGCTCAGGTGGGTTTCGCCCTCCATGCAGATCTGGCCACGCTGGCGGCACAAGCTGCGGAACAGGAGCCGGTGCTGGTGCTGCGGGATGAAGCAGAGACGCAGCAGTTTCTTCAGCAACTGCCAGTGCGCGCACTGCGACCATCCGCAGAGGCTCTGCGGGTGCTTTCACTCTGGGGCATTCGCACGCTTGGGGATCTGGTGCGGCTGCCGCGTGCTGAACTTGCTTCCAGGCTCGGACCTGAAGGCAGGCTGTTGCATGACATGGCGTCTGGTGGACGTGAGCGACTGTTAAAGCTGGTGCGGCCGCCGTTGGAGTTCCATGATGAAACGGATCTGGAGCATCCCATCGAGTGCCTGGAGCCGCTTCTGTTTGTCCTGCGGCGGATGCTGCAAGGCTTGTGCGAGCGTCTCGCGGATGTCTGGCTGGTCGCTGCGGCCATGTGGCTGAGGTTGCGGTTTGAGGATGATACGGAGCATCGTCATGAACTGCATGTGGCGGAACCCACCCGTGACACGGAACTGCTCTTCCGTGTGCTGCACATTTATCTGGAGGGACTCACAGCCGCCGCTCCCATAAAGCTGGTGCGCTTGGAGATTCGCCCCACGCGTCCATCGGGCCAGCAGGGGCTGTTGTTCGAGCGTTCCTTGCGCGATCCCAATCGTTTTTCAGAGACACTGAGTCAGTTGGAGGCGCTTCTCGGCTTAGGAAACATCGGCCGTGCGGTGTTGCAGCCGAGTCGTCGGACAGATGCTTTTGAAGTCACGGGTTTTATGCAGCCACGCACTGAGCCTCTGGTGGTTCACTCGCCAGCGGGGCTGCCGCTGCGGCGACTGAGGCCCTCGCCGGAGGTGCGGGTGAACGTGGAGCGGGGCAGGCCTGCTCGCTTTGTGCATGATCGCCAGGAGCTCACCATCGTGGCTTCGGATGGCCCATGGTTACTCTCTGGTGACTGGTGGGATGCAGGCAGGCGTTGGGAAAAGGAGGTCTGGGCAGTGCAGGCAGATGATGGCGTGCTCTACCAGCTTGCCAGGCAACATCATGACTGGGTGCTGGAAGGCACCCTGGGCTGAGGGTCATGCACTTTGCTGAACTCCATAGCCGCAGCGCGTTCAGTTTCCTGCGCGGAGCTTCTTCGCCCGAGGCTCTGGTCACTCGCGCAGCGGAACTCGGCATGAGCCACATCGCGGTGACGGATCGAGATGGGGTGTATGGCTCTGCTCGTGCTCATCACAAGGCCAAAGAACTTGGTTTGCAGGCGATCGTTGGAGCGGAGCTGACGATGAGTGATGGCGCTGTGCAGCCTGTTCTGGTGGCCACTCGCACGGGCTATCAGAACCTCTGTCAGTTGCTGACTTTGGCCAAACTCCGCGCTCCAAAAAATCAAAGTCGCATTGAGTGGCAGGAGCTGGAGGCTCATGCGGAGGGACTCATTGCGCTGACCGGGGATGAAGAGTCTCCCTTGCATCAAGCGCTGCACGCTACCCCTGCATCCGCTCTAAACGTGCTTCAGCGGCTCAAGTCCACCTTTGGCTGCAAGTGCGTGTTCGTCGAGATTCAACGGCATCGGCTGCGTCTTGAGAAACGGCGCAATCGCCATCTCGTGGAGTTGGCAGAGCGTGAGGGATTGCCGCTGATTGCGAGCAATGGTGCCTGCTATGCCGGACGTGAGGGACGTCTGCTTCAAGACGCTTTCACCGCCTTGCGTCATCACACCACGCTGGATGCAGCCGGGCTTCTGCTGGCACCCAACTCCCAACGTCACCTCAAAAGCGCAGCGGAGATGCGCGAGCTGTTTGCGGATCTGCCTCATGCAGTCGATAACACGCAACGGGTGGTGGATGCCATCGACTTCACTTTGCAGAAGCTCGGCTATGAGTTTCCAGAGTATGCAGTGGATGCAGGGCATGATCAGGACTCGTTTTTGCGTGAACGCACCTTTGAAGGCGCACGCCAGCGTTATGGAAAGCTGTCAGACGCCGTGGTGAAGCAGCTGGAGCATGAACTGCGGCTCATCAGCAAACTGAAGTTCAGCGGCTACTTCCTCATCATCTGGGACATCGTTCGTTACGCCAGATCCAATGGCATCCTGGTGCAGGGAAGAGGTAGCGCGGCCAATAGCGCTGTCTGCTACAGCCTCGGCATCACCAATGTGGATCCCGTGGAAGGCGTAAAAGGCAGATTGCTCTTCGAGCGCTTCCTCAGCGAGAGGCGGGATTCATGGCCTGACATTGATCTGGATCTTCCCAGTGGAGAGCGCCGAGAAAGTGTCATCCAAGAGATGTATCGTCGATTCGCTCCCTACGGTGCAGCCATGACCGCAAACGTCATCACGTATCGTGGTCGCAGCACCGTGCGTGAGATGGGGAAGGTGCTGGACCTGCCTGAAGATGTGGTGTCACGCTTCAGTGATCTTTTTCCGTATGGCGACTACAAGCACACGCTGGAGCTGCGGGATCAACTCAAGCGCGCGGGGATGCCTGGTGAGCATCCGCGCATGGCCGCACTGGTAAGGCTTTACCATTTAGCCTATGGATTGCCGCGTCACCTTGGTCAGCACAGCGGCGGCATGGTGCTCTGCACGAAGGGTCTGCACAAAATCGTGCCGTTAGAGCCAGCCTCCATGCCTGGCCGTGTGGTGGTGCAATGGGACAAGGACGACTGCGAGGACCTGGGCATCATCAAGGTGGACCTGCTTGGTCTGGGCATGATGGCGGCTATGGAAGATGCCATCAGACTCTGTGGGCAACGTGGAAGACCAGTCGATCTCGCTCATTTGCCCATGGATGATGAGGCTACCTTTCGCATGATGCAGGAAGCGGATACGGTGGGCGTTTTCCAGATCGAGAGCCGCGCCCAGATGTCCACTCTGCCGCGCATGAAGCCGCGCGAGTTTTATGATGTGGTCATTGAAGTCGCGATCATTCGCCCGGGTCCCATCGTCGGCAAGATGGTCCATCCCTACCTCAATCGCCGCAATGGAAAAGAACCCGTGGATTACATCGCGGATTGCTTTGAACCTGTATTGAAGCGCACCTTAGGCATTCCGTTGTTCCAAGAGCAGGTCTTGCAAATGGCCATGCTCATTGCGGACTTCACGGGCAGCGAGGCGGAGGAACTGCGGCGCGCCATGAGCTTTCATCGCTCAGATGAACGCATGACCAAGGTGATGTCCAAGCTCCGTGCCGCCATGGATGCCAAAGCGGTGCCGCAGCAGGTGCAGGAGCGCGTGGAGAAGTCCATCCGCTCCTTTGCCCTTTACGGCTTTCCAGAGTCACACGCCATCAGCTTTGCCTTGCTGAGCTATGCTAGCGTCTGGTTGAAGGTGCATCGTGCTGTTGAGTTCTTCACTGCTTTGTTAAACAACCAGCCCATGGGGTTCTATTCTCGCGCTACCTTGATCAGGGATGCCAAAAAACGCGGCATCCGCGTCCGGCCCGCATGCATCATTCATTCCGATGTGCCATGCACGGTCGAAGGCGATGATACGCTGCGGCTTGGTCTCAATCAACTGCGCGGCATCAGCCAGCAATCGCTGGAAAACATCGTGAACGAACGCAAGCATCAGCCCTGGCGAGACCTGAATGACTTTCTCCTGCGTTGCAAACTCTCCAAAGATGAACGGCGCGTCCTCGCCTCATCCGGCGTGCTGAATGCCCTGGGTCATCATCGCCGCAGTGCCTTGTGGGAAGTGGAGGCGGTGAGGGAGTTGGATTTGTTCACGCTTCAATCGGTGGCACCTGACGCCGCTTCGGAAGTGCTGCCCGGCATGTCACCCACTGAGCGGCTGGAGTCGGATTATCAAACACTCGGACTCACCACGGGTCCGCATCCCATGGCTTACATCCGCAATGAGCTGTCAGGCAAGCTGCGTGCGGCAGACCTTCCTCATGTTCCCAACGGCAGGCGTGTCACCGTAGCCGGGCAGGTTATCTGTCGTCAGCGTCCCGGCACCGCAAATGGCCATGTCTTTGTTAGTCTGGAAGATGAGACGGGCATCTCGAATGCCTTTGTTCCCTCCACGCTGTTTGAGAAAGAACGCATGGTCATCACTCAAGAGCGTTTCCTCATCATCCACGGCCGTCTGCAAAACCAGGAGAACGTAATCTCTGTCTACGCCCTCAAGATTGAAGCCCTGCGTTACGATGCTGCCATCGGCTCCCACTCGCATGACTTTCATTGAGACGACGAATGTTCACGCCGACTCCCCCGCGCGATACTCCGGCATCAGGCGTACTGGTTTGGTGCTGGTGTGGCCGGTTTGGGCAAGTTCTAGCACGAGGCGCGCGAGTTTTTTGGCAAAGGTGGCCGGATCGGTGGTGTAGCAGGTGACCCGCGGCAGCACATGGTTGAGGAAATCGTCACCATCACGCGAGATCACAGCGACCTCTCGCGGAAGTTGGTAACGATGGCGTAGTAAATGCGTTACGACTGTGAGCGCATGCAGCGAGCGTGCGACGATGAATGCTGTTGGCACAGGTTTGCGGCGCAAGGCGTGATCAATGCATGAAGTGACGGCATCAGTGTCCTCGGTGTGCCGGAGTACGTGCGGTGCATCTTCGAGCGCTTCACGAAAACCGTGCTCGCTCTCTTCATCGCCAACTTGCTGCCCCTCCGGCAGCAGTAGGGCGATTTGGTGGTGACCTTTCCGCCGTAGCAGCGTGGCGGCATGTCGGCATGTCGCGCGATAGTCGATATCCACAGACGGAAGCCGGATGTCTTGTGTACAAGAGCCTGCGATGACGACAGGCAGCGATTCGTTAGCGAACCAGCGCTGCATCGCAGGTGTAGAGCGAAATAGAAGCCATGCATCGGCTTCAAGGCGAGTAACGAGCCGCCGCAGAGCCGCAGCCGGTTGCTGTGTGAAGCACGATGTCTGTGCGATCACTTCCAACTGATATCCTGAATCGGCGAGTAAAGCCCGCAGTGCATCCACCCAGAACAGCACAAAGGGTGGCATGAGTTGTCCGGGCACAGGAGATACAAGGACGATGCGTTGACTGCGGATGGATGTTTTTTGAACCCTGCTTCCTACCAGCACACGGCGGGTTCGATTATTCACGGCACTGATAAGGCCTTCTTGTTCTAGTTGCGCCAGAACGAGCCGTAGGGTGGGCCGACTGATGCCGAGTCGCTGGCACAGAACTCGTTCGGAAGGCAGCACTTGTGGCCACTCACCCTTGTTCAAAGAGTCGCGGAAGTGATCGGCACTGTGAGTGACGAGTGAGGGACGCGGCGGCAAGGTTCTCATGATCTCCATTGCATTCTGGCATGGTCAACTCACTTGACCATTGAGAAATGAAGCGACGAAACGTTTCAACGTGGCTGATTCATCGTTCGCCATTCTCACCATGCTTCCTCATTCCGAACTCCTCCAACTTAAGCGCTGGAACACACCCACCATCTATAACGGCTGGGAACAAATCACCAAGCGCGATCCCGCTGCAGATGCGTTCAACATCGAAGAGACGCGTGATTTCATGCCGCAGATGGGGCCAATGGTCGGTTATGCAGTGACGGTGGTGATCGAACCGACCAACAAGGCGCACCGCACGACCAATCCGAACGCGGGCGAAGAGTATCGCCGCTACATTGCCAGCATGCCGGGTCCAAAGATCGTCATCGTGCAGGATCTCGACAAGCCGCGCGTGATTGGCTCTTTTTGGGGTGAGGTGAACAGCAATGTCCACCGCACGCTAGGTTGTGTCGGCACGATCACCGACGGCGCGATCCGTGATGTGGATGAAATGACGAACGCGGGGTTCAAGGCTCTCGCTCGCCGTCTCTGCGTGGGTCACGCGCATGTGCATCCCGTTCGCTGGAACTGTGAGGTGGAGGTATTTGGCACGAAGATCAAACCTGGAGACCTTATCCACGCTGACAAGCACGGCTTCATCGTCATCAATCCCGATGAAGCCCCGAAGCTCCTGGAGGCCTCTCGCTTTATGGATGCCAACGAGTGCAATACGATCATTCCCGCCGCGCGCGGCAGTGCTGGATTGAGCAGCGAACAAGTGCTCGCAAACCTTGGCACTGCGATCAGCGAGTTCAGCGCAAATGTGAAATCAAAGTTTGGGCAGCAGGGAGAATGGTGACATGAGAACGGCGGTCCTCATTCTGCTGAGTTCTGTGGGGTCCATGATTGCAGGCGACCTCATCGTTGAGCGTAGCACTGTGTTGACCAGTGCTGGGTCGTTTCATTGGTCACAGTCCCGTCCTGCTGTTGTGCCGGGAATGGTCATCGTTACGACCCAGGAGATCGAGAAACGCGGCTCGCACGGTTACCGCGACATCTACATCACGCAGACTACGGATGGAGCGAAAACTTGGAGTAAACCCAGACGGATTGATGCCTTAAAGCGCAAGGTTTACGAAGATGGTGTGGAGCGCGTGTTTGGTGATGTTTGCCCACAGTGGCATGAGAAAACCGGCAAGCTTCTCGTCACTGGCAAGTGCTTCGGTTTCCTGGCCAATCCGAATGACAACAACGCAAAAGATGACCGGTCATTGGAGCGTGTGGCGTATGCGGTGTGGTCGCCCGAGTCGGACGAATGGTCAGGCATGAAGATCATGGAAATGCCAGCGACAGATCACCATGGGAATCCAATCATTGAGCCAAATGCTGGCTGTCATCAAAGAGTGGATTTGGCAGATGGTCATGTATTGCTTCCAATCCGCTATCGTGCGGATGCTAAGAAGCGCGTTTACACCACTATTGTGGCCCGCTGCAGCTTTGAGGGCGCAACCTTGAGTTATGTGGAGCATGGTAGCGAGCACACGATCTCGATTCCGAGGGGGCTTTATGAACCGTCGGTGTGCGAGTTCAACGGGAGGTTTTATCTCACCATGCGCGGTGAGCAGAATGGGCATGTGACATACAGTGAAGACGGATTGAACTACCGCGACACCACAGAGTGGAAGTTTGACGATGGCAATCCGCTTCTTAGCGCCAATGCCCAGCAGCATTGGATTGTGCAAAAGAATGGACTCTATCTCGTCTACAGCCGCAAAGGAGCAGCTAATGACCATGTCTTTCGTAATCGCGCTCCAGTTTTCATCGCCAAGGTGGATACGGAAACAATGCATGTTGTTCGTGCTACGGAACAAGTGCTGATGCCTGAGACGGGACTCGATCTAACAGGTGGCTTTGCACCGGTGAACTTGAACGATAACGAGACTTGGGTCGTCAGCTCCGAAATGGCCTTCCCTGATTCTCGAAAAGACGAAAATAACCGTGTCCTGCTCGCCAGAATCCTTTGGAACACCTCCCCACCATGAAACACATCCTCCTGCTTTTCTTCTTCACCACCTCCCTGTTCGCTGCCTCGCCCTTTTTGGAAAAACAGGACCTCTTCACCGTTGACGACGATCCCGCCTACAACATCTACCACATCCCCGGCGTCGTCGTGACGGCCAAGGGCACCGTGCTGGCCTGGTGCGAGGCACGGAAAGGCGGCGGCGATTGGTCGGACATCCGCATCCTGCTGCGCCGCAGCACCGACGATGGCAAAACGTGGAGCAAGCCGCAAAGCATCGCCGATGTGCCCGGGCCGAAGCAGAAGAACCCCTTCGCTCTCCGCCTCAAGAACGTGGACACCACGCAGGTCACCTACAACAACCCCGTGCTCATCGCGGACAAAGATGGCACCGTCCACATGCTCTTCTGCCTCGAATACGAGCGGGCGTTTTACCAGCGCAGCGAGGACGATGGCCTCTCGTGGTCGAAGCCAGTCGAAATCACCTCCACCTTCGATGCCTTCAAAAAAGACTACGCATGGAAAGTGCTCGCCACAGGTCCGAATCACAGCATCCAGCTCAAAACCGGCCGTCTCGTGGTGCCGGTGTGGCTTTCCACCGGCGAAGGCGGTAATGCGCACCGCCCCAGCGTGACTGCCACGATCTACAGCGATGACCAAGGCAAGACGTGGAAGGCTGGTGACATTGCCGTGCCCTGCACGGACGAGTGGATCAATCCGAATGAAACCGTCGCGGTGGAGCTCAACGATGGCCGTGTGATGCTCAACGTGCGCAGCGAGTCCAAAGCACATCGCCGCCTCATCGTCACCAGCCCGGATGGTGCCACGAAGTGGAGCACGCCGAAGTTTGATGAAGCCCTGCTGGAGCCGATTTGCATGGCTGGCATCGTTCGT
>JAEUHM010000005.1 GCA_016795485.1 Verrucomicrobiaceae bacterium
GACGCCACAGCCGTCAAACCGGAGGAGGTGGAATTTCCCAGCCTGCTGGACATGCCGACTCCGAAGCTTCGTGCGTATCGCATGGAGACCGCCCTCGCCGAAAAATTCGAGGCAGCCGTGACACTCGGCATCCTGAACTCACGAATGAAGGATTATTACGACTTCTGGTTCCTGGCGAGTCATCACAGGTTCGATGGACAAGAGTTGGCAGACTCCATTCGCGCCACCTTCGACAGACGTGGCAGCAGCCTGCCATCCGATACGCCCATCGGCTTCAGTGACTCCTTTTGGTCTGATCAGAGCCGACAGGTGATATGGAAGGCCTTCTGGAAGAAATCCGTCAAAACAGAACCAGCCCTTTCACTTGAGCAGGTTGTCCAGTTTGCCGCTTCATTCCTGCTCCCGCCTGCATCTGCCGCTGCCAAGAAGTCCAAGTTCAAACTTCACTGGAACCCGGGAGGGCCGTGGGAGTGAGACGCTTTCAAGACAATCTTCCGGCTCAATTTGAATATAAGTGCCAATGAGGAGTGGGAGCATCTCGCAGTCTCGAATACTGCGAGTAGACCCGAATTTCAAAATTCCCCCGTCATTTTGAAATGCGTGACAATTCGCGAAATCCTCAGTGATTTTTCACCCGTGGAGGAGCAGGTAATCATCCCGGTATAACTACACGTCAGCGCAAACCAAATTCCGACCATTATGGTGCCCTCATGAGCGAACCGTCGATCATTTTCATTTTCAAAAAGCGATAGTGCTCACCTGCTGTTATCAAGGCATGATCCACGAAATAGCAGGTGAGCACAGTGATGTTTCATTACCGGCAGCAAAGAAGACTCAGTCGATAGGAAATTAATTCTCTGATGATGGACCCAATTTTTGCCCTCAGAAGTAGTCGTTTCGATTATTTTCTCAAACCGGGTTAGAGGATCGAAGGGCGATGGCGTCAGACGAGGGTGCTCATGCACACTCATTCCAGTCATCCATGGGTGGACTGCCCGTCTTGTCCTGCCTCCAGTCGGCCTGTTTATCATCTAACTGAGAGCGATAGGACTCCAGATCATGCACATCAAAATCACCACCTGGCTTTTTCAGTTTATCGGTGTGAGGGTTTAATTCCTCCAGATCCCAGGAATCTTTGCCGTCGATGACTTTGATGGCATGCAGGAGTCGGAAAAAGTCACTTTCACTTATCACTGGATACTTTCTCATCCTCTCGAAAAACGGACTCCATTTGGCGATGACACGGCGAACAAGGCGTTGACGCTGGTGCATGGAACGCGCTGCTTCTTCCAGATCCGGTAGCTTCATCACGTCCTCGTAATGATACCAAGTGGCCCCCTCATCAATGACGGCTCGCAGACGCGTGTTGAAGTATGGCAGGAACACGAAGCGAGGCTCTTCCAAGTAGATGGTGATGGTCGGTGGACGATAATGGCGACGCTTGAGTAGCGTGGATTGGGAACGGAGGGTGGTTTTCTGTTTTCGGTTTTGGGGTGCTGTTGTTTTCATTTTGATGTGAAAAAGGGTGGTTGGGGGGCACTGGATAGGCCGCTAGTTCGTCTACTTCGTGATAAAGTGGGTGTGTCAGCGCTCGGGAATTCGTTGAATTCGTAATTCGTCAGTCCGCTAGTTTGAGCATGCGCGGGTTCGTAGAATTCGTCACATAGGAGGGGCGCTTCCGTAGAACCACCGCTCCTCAGTGGCCCCTGTCCGCGTCGGCACACGTCTTTTGTGCGCAAAATCGAATTCAGCTAACTTTTGAAGAGCCTCGTGAAGATCATGCGCCGGCAGGTTGCGTGCGAATACATCCACCGATATGTCAGTTCGGCTCAACCCTGCATCTCTACCGTTTCTCAGCGCTGACAGGATCTTGTCCGCATTCTTGTCTCCTGTGCGATTCCCGAACAGCCATCGGACTGTGTCCTCGCAATACTTCCATACAGCCATTGCGGCATGATGGTGAACAGGCAGGATCACCTTCGATCGGTCGAGCACAGCGTAAAGGACCGAGAGTCGCATGACCTGAGCCTCAGCTCGACCAGTGATGCTGCCCACCATACCTGGTTTGCCCTCTGAGAGCTGGATGTAGTCAGCGTGCCAAAGCTCGCGTGTGACCTCGGCTCGTCTGACCTCGCCAACCGTTTGAGCAAAATCGATCACGCTTCGAAGGCAATTGATCACTCGGCCGAAATCGACCGTATCAATGTCCCCTCCCTCCGGGAGGATCTTGCTGCGCTTTGCGGCAACCCAAAGGAAGCGGTTGGCGAAACCATTGGCGATCTCCGTCCTGCCAAGCGAACTGAGCAGCTCCTCCCGTGTGATGTGCCCGACGATGGTGATGTGGGGGGCAGCGCATCGTGATTTACTATTTTTCACCATCGTATTCAGTGTTCTTCCATCCCACGCCTGCCGAATAACGGGTGACAGTGTGTTGCCCAATCGATCCATCACTTTGAGCGCATTGACGAACTCCCCCTCTACGACCATCAGGCGTTTATCGGCGACTCCATTGTCCTTGATGATCTCCTCAGTTTCACCTGGCTTGGCCAATGGCCCCTTCGCTGGTTTTCGCTCAACGACAGGATCTCGCACCTCGTCGATAAGCCCCTCCCCAGAAGAAAAACCGTTCGTTATGCGGTCCTTCGTCCACACTTCATCCAGTTCACCGACAATGCGCTCAATCTGACTCCATGATGTCCCCTTCCGCCCCTTTGAGGTAGACCCCACAACAGTGGCGAACAAATTCAGATGATGGCGGGCACCGTCAGCACGAATCCACACATTGCGCCCCACGATGTTACCAATGGCCGCTAAAAATTGAACAAGAAGCGCAGCTGGATCAGCCTCCGTGTGAGGTTCGATCATCCGGACAATTTGACCTGCAACACCATGAAATGCCTCTGGGCGAAGGCTGGCAGGAAAGTCAAATGGATGAGGTGACGAATTCGACGAACTGCTGGCTGAGCTCGGTTCGTAGCTGTGAGCAGGAAATGACGAAGTGAACGAATTCGTCGAAGGTTCCCCACTGCGCTCAGGGCCGGGCGACGAACCTGACGAAGCGGTTGAAGCACTATCGCCACAGCCGTCCTCCGGAACATACGAATTTGACGAATTCGTCGTCTGATCATTTGCCCTTTCACATGCCGAGGACGAATCAGACAAGCCCCCGTGAACCAACCTTTGAGGATCGCCTTCGCATGAGGTAGTTCCAGACGAACTGAAAGAATTCGGTGGTTCCCGCCCAATGGAGGCTGCGTTATACATCGTCTCGACCAGTTCTTGTCTCATCTGGGAGCTGGTGACTTCTTGAATTCCCACGATTTCCCGTAATGCCTCGCTCGGAAGTCTCATTGGTTGTGGGTTGTCGCCTTTCGCATCGACAAAAATCAGACGCTGGCTTCTACCGGACTCGGAGGTGTATCCAGGCATACGCACAGGCTGCGAGGGACGCCAGGCGGCTGGGTCACATTTGAGTGCTGGAAGAATTACCTCCAGTTCTTGGCGGACATCGTCCGGGGGCATCTCAAAATGGCCGTGGATGGACTTGTTCCCGGAGTCAACAACAGCTCTCAGCCTGAGGCCTACAGCATCGCGCAGCCAGAGTAGTATAGCCACGCTCAAGTCTTTGTTCCGTCGTTTGTCCTCATGCGTGAGATCTTCCTTTGCAGCAAGCTTGGTGGCCACGATCTCATCAATGGCGTCGCACTCTACGACGAAGAAGCCCCTCTTGGCAATTTGGTGGTTACTCCTCTCGAAAGCCCCAGGCTTGAACGTGGAGGTGCAAACATATGGCCCAAGATTTGGTCCCGGGTCTTCCCGCCACTCGGCGATTGTTCGCCAGTGCTTTGCGTGATCAGGAGATCCGGAATCATATTTGTCCCCGATCCAGATCACTGCCTCTCTACCATAGACCATTTGAAGCAGTGTCAGGTAAGACAGTTCTTCAATGGGAGGAAAGCTTGAGAAGTGCCGAGATTGAGCGCGCAATCCATCAATGGTGCAGGCATGATCCTTTAAAATGATTGGCAGCGTCTCGGAAGCCAGTTTCCCGAGTTCGTGTTCACGGCCCTTGATGTGCGTGGATTTCGTTGTGGGTGCGGGTGGAGTGGCGGCTATGCTTCGCACCGGATACGCATTCATTTCGTCCCGAAGCCGACGACTCGCATCGGTGACATCGCTAGTGCAACTTGCATGGAGGCAGTGAACGGTAGGAGTGCCATCAATGTGAATACGGCAGTCCTTCGGGCCATCAGGCGTCGTGTGTTTTGCCCTTCCAGGGCATGTGCCGAAGCCCGTTCGTTCATCGAGCCATTCGATTGACCCCAGCACCTCCTCCGCGATCTCTTTCGGATCTCGAAGGTATGTGTTGGTAGGTGGGCTGTTGGTTGATTCAGCGGCGTTTTGCTCAGACGTTGATTGAAAGTGGGCGTGGTTGTGATAGTTTGTGTTCATCGTTTGAAATTGGAATGGGGCGCGTTTCTGCTTGCCGGCGGGCGCGCCCCGTTTTTCTTTGAGTTAAGGCATTAAAGATTTTGAGGTTCCGCATTGCTGTGCAGACCGGGGCAGCGAAGTATCACCTTGCATGGAGCGACCTGATCAATTTCTGCATTATGTTCCGGCGTGAACAAACGGTGTCGCTCTTGGTGGAACCATTTCACCGGTTTCATCTCCTCTTTGATGGTGAGAGACGGGGAAAGCCCGCACCGCCGCAAGACCGTCCTGATCTCTTTCACGGCGAGGTCCATAACAGACTTTGGCGGATCTTTGAGTGGGATCGAGATGGTGATAGCATGTTCGAAGAGACGTGCCCCATCCGGGCCAGCCAAGGTCAGCATCGTAGCCTCATCCGTGATGGCGTTATATGAATTAGTAAACGCAATCGACAGTCGAGCACCGTCTCGGGCAAGAGCTTCAACCACTGGTGAAAATGCGCGGCGTTCAAAGTCGTGACGATGATGAAACGGTTGAGCAAGCGAGATGAGTTCAGTTCTGTCCCGTTCCATGCGTTTCTTTAAGGCATCTCGGTTCCGAGCATCCTCGAGGTACTGTGAAACTAGTCGGCTCAGGCTTCCATCGGGGTCCGGAAGAATGGGGTGCGAAAGTCCAGCGGGCCTTTGATAGACTTGCTTGGAGTTGATGTAATTTTGCTCAGAAGGTTGACGTGTTATGTTCATGTAACTGAGATTTACTTGGATCTACTGGGTGGCGATGGTTGACGCGGATTCTTTCAGGTGTTGATCAGAAGCGACCCGATGCGCGGTAACGAAGCTCTCCAGATCTGACATTAAGAAGCGGACATAACCGCTGCGCTCGATACACGGCAGGGCAAAGGCCTCTCGCCAATAGTCGATGGTGCGTGTTGAGATGCGCAGAAGGTCCGCTGCTTCCCTTTTCGTTAGCAAATGTAGTGTTGGTGATTTCATCAGGCCGGGAATTAACCAAACTTGGCTGGCACAACGCATTCCGACTTGGCCGCCCGATTTTCCGCGTGATTCCATGCTGCCCGTTTCCCTTTCCTCGGCAGACTTGCCTTTTGGGCGAGTTTGTCCGAGATCGGCACCTTGGTGAGTGAGGAGGTGGGCCGCTTAGGCCCACCTCCCTGGTCAAGCAGATTCGTGAAAATATTTGCAGATTAGAGAGCCGGGCACGCACCATGCCTTCTCCGCATGCTTCTCTGCTTGGCACTTCCCCCTCGTTTGCTTGCTTGGCGTTTTTGTCGTTTCAGCCAGGTGGAGATTTTCGCATCAACCTCTCGAATAAACGTAGGGCCATAAAGGACAGCTGATCTGAGGTCGAATGGTAACTCCTTCCCCAGATCTCGCGCAAACTCTCGCCACGCCTTCAAGAGTGTTTTCTCTGTATGCTTCCTTCCAGGCAACAGGACCTGTTTCAAAAAGGTGTCGGCGGCTAAGACTTCACTCCCCTTGGCGTGACTTTGGAAGCGTTTCCGTATTGCGTCGATCTCCTGCCGCTCGTCACGCGAGAGCCGTTGGATCTCTTCCCATGTTCGGTAGTAGTCAGCCTCCATGTCGGCCACCTGCTTGTTCCAATCCCTAGAGTCCAGATCACTCAAGGTGGAGCTGCATTGGCTCACCATTTCACAAGCAGCGTTTGCTGCTGAGATGCATCGTGCAGACAGATCGTCCGCATTTTTGGTGTGGGGTAAGAGTTGCACCGCAATCTGGGCGACGGCCAACACTTGCTCGTTTATGGCTTTCATTCCGGTTGCGTGGCTTTTGGGACGTTTGCGTTTCCAACGACGTGATTGGATGTGCAGGTGTTGCCCACGAGGTTGGTGAGCTGCTCTGTCGGAATGAGCACGTGACGCAGGATGCGGAGCGGCTTTAGGAGGCCACGATTAATTAGTCTTCTTACGCTAGTTTCAGAGACTCCGAGAGCCTGAGCCACTTCAGGGATGCGAAGTGCCAAACGCCCATCAAACGTGACGGGTGAGTCTTTTGGTGGGATGGAATATGGTATTTTTTTCATGAGTTTCGAGATCAGGGATGATGTCGAAGCTCATGATATTTGTGCTCCATCGCAGTCGGCAGCAGCAGGCTTATATGCGCTACTGCCAAATTTTTTCAGATGGCAAGCCATCCGGCAATGACGCTGACAATTGCAGGGTCGATCATGTACGCAACCAATTTTCCAATACGAGCGACAACTCCTGCGCACGTCTTCAAGACTGTGAATCAGTGGGACTGGTGGCCTGCCACTTTTAGTAACAGATTAGTAACACCCCGCCAGAAAGTGGGGCCATTTGAGGCAAATTGGGATGAGGTCGTCCCACGCCTGCAAAGCCCTGAAACCCTTGACACTGCGTGGTTTGGCGACGAAAGATCAACTCAGACTGTATGCGACGAAACTCCTAGTTTCTTGTTCGGGACGAAGAGGCCGTGGGTTCGAATCCCGCCAGCCCGACCATTCTCTTCCCGAGTCTCAAAGGCCGGCGCTTTGTGGCTAGCCCTAGTACTTGATTGGAATGGAATCAAGAGTCCATTGGGCGCCTCATGATGATCCCTCAGGAAACTCGTACAGTGCGCGTGGGCCTTGCTGGTCTGGGCAACGTTGGCGCTGGCGTTTATAAGAATGTTGGCCGGAACTCTGCGCTTATTCAGAAACGTACGGGGGCAGATTTGCAGATCAAGCGCGTGGTGGTGCGGAACTTGACCAAAGCGCGTGATGTGGAGGTGCCAGCTGATGCCTTGAGCACGGATTGGCGAGAGTTGGTCAACGATGCGGAGATCGATATCATTGTTGAGCTCATTGGTGGTGTGGATGAGGCCTTTGAACTGGTGAGCACCGCACTTCAGGCGAAGAAAATCGTCGTCACGGGCAACAAGGCACTTCTCGCTGAGCGTGGTCAGGAGTTGTTTGCTCTAGCGGAGAAGTGTGGAGTGCCCATTTACTTTGAAGCCGCAGTAGCTGGAGGAATCCCGATCATTCAGACGCTTCAAGAAGGTCTGGTGGGCAATCGCATTCAGTCCATCCATGGCATCATTAACGGGACGTGTAACTACATCCTTACCCGTATGACACAGGCTGGCTTGGGCTACAAGGAGGCTTTGCAAGAGGCTCAGGACAAGGGTTACGCAGAGGCTGATCCGACTCTCGATGTTAGTGGCTGGGATGCTGCTCACAAGGCGATCATTCTCGCCTCACTATCGTACGGATTCTGGATCAATCCCGCCGATGTTTATGTGGAAGGTGTGGATAGGGTGGAACTTTTGGACATCCGCTATGCTGAGCGCATGGGGTATGCGGTGAAGTTACTCGGTGTGATTCGGGCTGATGGCTCTGGTCGCGTTGAGGTGCGTGTCCAGCCCTCGCTAGTGCCACGAAGTCATCTTCTGGCGTCCGTGAATGGCTCGTTCAATGCCGTGGTGGTCAAAGGTGATGTCGTTGGGGAGACGCTGTTCTATGGTCGTGGTGCGGGGCAGGATCCTACATCAAGTAGTGTGATCAGTGATCTTTGTGATGCTGCCGCGAGTCTTATTTACGGCTTCCGCCACAGCGGATTCGTGCCACATGGTCTGTATGGGAAGCCCAAGCCTGTGGACGAAACCGTTTCTCATTACTACCTCCGGTTGCTGGTCGACGACGTTCCGGGAGTGCTCGCCCAAGTGGCGACCTTGCTGGGTGAGCGGAAGATCGGGATCTCGTCTGTCATGCAGCCAGAGGGAGAGGATACCCCACCTGGTAGCATCCCTCTATTGATGATGCTGCATGACGCACCCCTTAAAGCCGTGAAGGACGCCATCTCGGCTATCCAAGGCCTTAGCTGTGTTCGAGAAAAGGCAGTCTGGATGCGGGTGGAGCCGCTGGATTGAGCATCAATCCATAGCGGCCCTATCGACCACTTGCAGCTCCCGTAATGGAATACCCTCGGGATGTTTTGGTCGTCCAGGAGTTGGTCTTTTCCAAAGTTCGAGATTGCCAAAAAGCTCCCCGTTTCCCAGCAGAAAGTTCCAGCCCTGTAGAGATCCGGTACGGCCAACAAGAAGTGTCCGTGCGCTTAAGGAACCGTCATGAGAGATGCGCCCAGCCATGGTGAACCGGGTGTTATCTGGAAGGTGTCCAGCAAAAGAATACCAACCACGGCGTGACACGAAGAGGACACCCGGGGCCTCCGACTCGCCGTCTCTAATGGTGAGATGGTGTGTGCCGTACCAGGGTTTTACCACCCAACGACTGCTCGTAGGTGGGGTCCATAAAGCCATGACCGGCAGAGACCAGTCGCTATCGGTGAGGCTCACGTTTCCGCGGAAAACATTCGATATAGCGTCTTCCCAATCCAATCTGAGGCGAATCATTTCGTAGTAGAAGACAAAGTCGATACAGGGTGATGAATCTCTCCCCTCGCGCTTGAGTTTACCATGGAATCGATAGCGTTTGCTTCCGATGTCGATCGAGCCGCTCACGCCTCCTTGTGCCGTGACGTCAAATACAAGGGCTCCGCCAAAGCCAGGATCATCGCCAGGCAGGCGGCCTACGAGGCCTGCATAGTGCCCTGCTTGGTGGGGTGGTCTTTTGACCACAACCATCTTCTTTTCCAGGCATTCGCTCTCGCCAAACGGATTAATGGCGCGGACTCTAATGATGTATGTGCCGGGCCTCGTCGGTGCACCGCAGACGGCCCAAGCTGCTTGATCGAAGACCATTCCGGGTGGCAAGCCAGACACCTCCCAACTCGTGACCTCACTGTCAGAGTGAAAGGTGAAACAGACCTCCGCACCTTGCAGGAGTGTGGGCAGACCATCCCAGCCGTTGATCACCGGAGGTGTGCCGATGCGCACAAAGGCGCTGTGTTGGTATTCACTCCTGTCGAGCCTCGAGTAGATCTTGAGGTGGTAGACGTCTTCGTCATCAACTCCGAAATTGCCGAATGTGAGAGTGTTCGTTCGTGTTCCAGCCAACTCGCCCGTTTCGTCCATGAGTCTTTGGGGTGGAGAGCCTTTCAGCCACTCGTAGTCGACCTCAAAGCCATGTGGTGTAAAAAATGAAATTGGTCGATTGCTGCCTGCTTCCAAGCTGAAGAAGTCATTGGGTGAGCCGTCGAGAACAATGAAAGCCACTGGCCCGAGCCTCTCTACCTCATCACGGATCCGTACCTCCAGGATATAGACGCCAGCATCGCTAAGAGTCACTTCTGGCCGTGCTACGGCGGTCCCCGTTTCACCAACTAACGGTTCATCACCCTTCAGCCATTGATAACTTGCGCCAGGGATCCTTGTGCCAAGCGTCCCTGGCTCATGCGTCCAAATATGGGCAACGCGACTGTTGCTTTGGACCCAGGCAAATCCGGCCTGGATGCGGGTTTCAAAAGTGGGACTGATGGTTACAGCATCTGAGTCCACATGACCTAGCTCGTTGGAGACACGAACCCAGTAGCTCCGAGGTCCAAGGAGGGCTGTCGCGCCAGAGAATGTAGAATCTGTCGCCTTTGAGATCGGTTGAGACGTGTCACCAGGGAGGCCGAGATACCATTGAAAAGAAAGTCCCGATCCGTCTACTTCTACGGAGAGGTTTGTTAGGGAGCCAGGAGTGATTCTCAGTGGGCTGGTTGGTTGGCGGATCAATACCGGAGGTGAGGTCGGGGGCAAGCTAGTGGCGAGAGTCGTTCTTGCAGGTAGCGTTGACGTATCGATGCCCCAAACGATCAGTTCCCCTGAATCGGGCGCGGTATCCAGATTCGTCATATAGTAAGGCAACACCGCTCTCTGAGGAGTCCAGTTCACTAGGTCCTTGGAGGTGAACAAGCGGCTTTGTCCATGCGGGTCTGGTCTATGGCCAGAATCCCAATCAGTGAGTAGCGCCACATATTGGCCTCGATGCCAATGGATGCGACGAAAATAGCCACTGACGCCTTGAACGGGAGGAGTTACGACGTTCCATTGAGATCCGTCGTTGCTAGTCGCGTACGCATATGGCCCGTCAATTTGTCCCATCCACCCAAAGAATCTTCCGCCCAGAAACGAGACTCCTTCCAGTTGAATGTTTCCGAAGGCACCTATGACATCAGCAGACCGCCAGTTAACGCCATTTCCTGAGTAACTCAGGGATGCCGGTTGCCCGTACCAGTCGTTCCACGTGATCCAAACTCCATTGCCGAAGGTTAGCCGCTGTAAATGTTTCATGAACACTTCCGTCCAGGTGAGTCCGTCAACGCTCTTCACGAGGTAGCCGTCCCGGTAGGAATAGAAGTGGCCGTCATTGTAGCATAGGCCGACAAGATTTCCGCTCGGGGAGAAAGTCCAGTTTAACCCATCCATGCTGGTGTATGTCCCGCGCGTGAAAGGCCCCGGGTAACCCAACGAGTCGCGCCGTGCGCCCAGAACTACGATTCGGCCCCCACCTTGCGCAACTTGGTATCCATCCCTCGATTCTGGCTGATCGTAGATCGGCTCACAAGGAACTGGAGTCCAAGAGTTTCCGGCGGCTGAGAAGTGAAGTTGGCGCAGAGGCCATGTGTGACCGGACGTGAATGCGATGTAACCACCCGTGGAGATCGGCGTGATTTTGTGATAGGGCGTGTCCCAAGTGTCGAAGCTAAAGGTGTCGAGTGGCCTAGGTGGGGATTCTGCATTCGCGATGTCTGTCAAGATTGCCACCGCGACGAGTAAAGCTGGTTGCAGCAGACGATGGGCGGTGGAAAGACGAAGACAGGGGAGGCTCACAAGGGTAATTATTATTGAGATTATTGTAATTACAAGTTGAGCGGTATGCGTTTTGATAAATCCCACTTTACACATCGACAATTAGGAGAATAGTCCTCATCCCATGTCACCTGAAGCCGTTTCCGCACTTAACGATGAAGTCCAAGGACGCTCTGCCGCTGAGCTTGTCCGCTGGGCTGTTGCTCGTAGTGAGGGAAAGGCCGTGGTGACGTCGAACTTTAGGCCTTACGAGGCGGTCATTCTCCACCTCGCTACGGAGGCTCAAGCAGACATTCCTGTGTTGTGGGTCGACCACGGGACTAACTTGCCGGAGACTTACCGTTTTGCGGAAAAGTGCCGCGAAAAGCTTGGCCTCAATCTGAAGCCCTATCTTCCGCTGATGACCTCAGCTCACTGGCTGGCGCTCAATGGCGGAGCGATTCCTATGCCGGATCAGGTGGAGTTAGTGGAGTCATTCAGCCGGGTGATGAAACTGGAGCCATTTGAGCGCGGAATGCGTGAACTAGCACCGAGTGTTTGGATCACGGCATTGCGAAAAGAGCAGAATCCGCAGCGGGCCGCTACGCTCCAGCCAGTGATGTGGGATGCCAAGTTCAACTGCTTGAAGGTGAATCCGATTCTGGACTGGACACCAGCCGAGATGGATCCTTATCTGGAGGAGCATGGACTGCCCAATGAACGCACCTACTACGACCCCGCGAAAGGTGATGAAAAACACGAGTGTGGGTTGCACGCAAAGCTGACCACCGAGAAAGACGGCAGCGGCATTTGAATCATCATGCTTGAGCATTTACCGGAGCATTTCCACCTCTATCTGATCGCTGGGTTTGTTGCCCAGGTGATTGATGGTGCTCTAGGCATGGCATACGGAGTCAGTGCGTCATCGCTCTTGTTAGCTTTCGGGGTGCCTCCTGCCGCAGCTTCCGCCACAGTTCATGCTGCGGAATGCTTTACTACTGGTGCCTCTGCTATCTCCCACCATGCCTTTGGCAATGTGGACAAGTACCTCTTCAAAAAGCTCCTCCTCCCCGCAGTCATCGGTGCCGTCATCGGAGCTTATGCGCTCGCATCCTTTGACGGTGATGTGCTCAAGCCCTACGTTTCGGGCTATTTGATCCTGATGGGCTTTGTCATTATCGGCAAAGCTTTCGTTGTCATCCCGCCACGCAATGTCACGACTCACCTCGCGCCATTGGGGTTTGTGGGTGCTTTGCTAGATACTTTGGGCGGCGGCGGCTGGGGTCCCATAGTAGCCTCCAACCTGATCGTTCGTGGCAATGACGTGCGGATCACGGTGGGAAGTGTGAATGCGGTGGAGTTTTTCGTGACCCTTGCAGCTTCCATCACCTTTTTCATGACGATTGGCCTCACTCATTGGGGCATCATCCTCGGCCTAGCCCTGGGCGGAGTGGTAGCTGCCCCTATGGGTGCTTGGGCCGCAAAAAAAATCCCCCATAAGCCCTTTATGGTGCTAGTGGGAGTGCTCATCATTGTCATCAGCGCCCGCACTTTAGCCAAAGTGGCAGGTATTCTTTAGTTTCACATACATGCAAGCGATCACGCACCTTCAGTTTCTGGAATCCGAAGCGATTTACGTGCTTCGGGAAACAGCAGCTCAGTTTCAGAAACCTGCCTTGCTGTTCTCGGGCGGAAAGGATTCCATCGTGATGGCCTGGCTCGCTAGAAAGGCATTCTATCCAGCAAAACTGCCCTTCGTGTTGCTGCATGTCGATACGGGACACAACTTCCCAGAAGCCATGACTTACCGTGACTGGTTTGTGAAGGAAATGGGAGCCAAGCTTGTGGTCGGCAGCGTGCAGAAGTCCATTGATGAGGGTCGCGTTCAGGAAGAAACCGGTCACAACGCAAGCCGCAACAAATTGCAGACCGTCACTCTGCTAGATACGATCGAGGAACACGGATTTGATGCCTGCTTGGGCGGTGGTCGACGTGACGAAGAGAAGGCGCGGGCCAAGGAGCGCTTCTTCAGCCACCGGAATGAGTTCGGTCAATGGGACCCTAAGAATCAGCGCCCTGAGCTCTGGAATATCTTCAATGGTCGCAAGCATTTTGGTGAGCACTTCCGGGTGTTTCCGCTCAGCAACTGGACGGAGATGGACGTCTGGCAGTACATCCGGCAGGAAGAGATTCCGCTGCCTAGCCTCTACTTCACCCACAAGCGCAAGATCATTGACCGTCACGGTCAGTTGCTTGATGCGGAGAATGGCTTCGTGCAACTTCTCGACGAAGAGAAGCCCAAGGTGAAGGAGATGGTTATCCGCTTCCGCACGGTAGGAGACGCCACGTGCACTGGGGCGGTGGAAAGCACAGCCAGTACTCTTGATGAAATCGTGGCAGAGGTTGCTGCGGCCAGACAGACGGAACGCGGCACTCGCGCAGATGATAAGCGCTCAGAGACGGCAATGGAGGATCGCAAAAAAGAAGGCTACTTCTAAGTCCGCGAAAGTCGATTCACCTCCAGACGAACAGTTCGAACTTTTTTCATGACCACGACCACTCTGAACCCCACGGAATCGTCCCTTCTTCGCTTTACCACAGCTGGTTCCGTTGATGATGGCAAGAGCACGCTGATTGGCCGCTTGCTTTACGATTCCAAATCCATTTTTGAGGATCAACTGCTCGCTGTAGAGGAGTCGTCCAAGCGCCGTGGAGATGAGCATGTCAACTTGGCGCTTCTCACCGATGGTCTGCGTGCTGAGCGCGAGCAAGGCATAACCATTGACGTGGCGTATCGCTACTTCGCCACGCCCAAGCGCAAGTTCATCATCGCAGACACACCTGGTCACATTCAATACACGCGAAACATGGTCACGGGTGCTTCCACTGCCGATCTCGCCATCATTTTGGTGGATGCGCGGTTGGGTGTGATCGAGCAGACTCGTCGTCACACCTATCTTGCGTCTCTCCTTCGCATTGGGCAGGTAGTGCTCGCAGTGAACAAGATGGACTTGGTCAATTTCGACCAAGCTATCTTCGATAAAATCGTGAGCGATTACGCCGCCTTCACCAAAGGCATGGAAAACCTACCGAAGATTCAACCGATCCCAATGAGCGCTCTCAATGGCGACAACGTTGTGGACCGGAGTGACAAGACGCCCTGGTACACTGGTCCATCTCTGCTTGAGCATCTCGAGACAGTCCAAGTCCAAAGTGAAACCGCAGCAGATGCTGCTCGGCTACCTGTGCAGTGGGTGATCCGCCCCATGTCGGACAAGCACGATGAGAAGCTTGGAGTATCGCTTCATGATTACCGCGGGTTTGCGGGGCGAGTGGCTAGTGGAACGTTCAAGGTCGGAGATGAAGTGATCGCCTATCCTTCAGCAATGAAGTCATGCATCACGAGTATTGACACTTTCTCCGGACCCCAGAGCGAGGCTATCCCTCAATTGTCTTACTCTTTTACGTTGGCCGACGAGATCGACACCAGTCGTGGTGGAATGATCGTGAAAGCCTCTGAGCCTGTGCAGAACGCTCAGGAGTTCGATGCCATGATCTGCTGGTTTGCCGACAAAAAGACGCTCAAACCGCGGGGTCGCTTCCATCTTCGTCATACGACGAATGATGTGCGGGCAATCGTCACTGAAGTTTTGTATAAAGTCGATATCAGCACGCTTCAGAAGAGCACAGAGAGCAAGGAGTTTGCTCTCAACGACATCGGCTGCATCCGGGTGCGTTGCTCATCGCCCATCTTCTTTGATCTATACTCTCAGAATCGAACGACGGGCAGTTTCGTGCTCGTTGACGAGCAGTCGAACAACACCGTAGCAGCAGGGATGATCATTCGTTCCCTAGCAGTGACGGACGACTATGAGGACGCTGGCGCGGCGATTTGATTTAGCCGCCGCAGATCTTGCAAGCTTTACCGTCCGTCCCTTGGCACGCCTTGCCAGGGTCGTAGAACTTGCACTTCGAGTTGTGGCGCGTGCCAGACTTGCTTAGACTCCAACCGCTGCCTCCAGGAACTGCTGTTGCGGGGCTTGAGGAACTTGGCGTTGCTGATTTGGTCAGATTTACCTTTGGTCGCTCACGAATCACATCTTGCAAAGAGGTCACCAGTGTCACACCTGCCTTAAGCTCGCTCACGACTTCCTCTAAAGGTCCAGCCCCGGCGTTTTTCAGGCCACTGACACCAGGCACTGTAGACAGCCACTCGTTCAAGAGAAGAGTAGAGTATGCAGCACGTGGAGTTGGCTTGTCCTGTGATGCGGATGAACTGCCTGTAGAGCCCTTGCTCTTTTTTTGCAGAGGCGAAAAGAACACACCAGCCACTTCACCTTTGTCGGTGAGCATCAATCCACCCAGCACGTCTTCAGGGAGCGCTATGTCATGCTCGAACATGCCCTTGGAGTTGCCAGCTTCGATCAAGCGACTGACAATACCCTTCGAGACGGCTGGCTGTCCTAAGCCCTTGCGCGTTGGGTTGGCAGGAATACTCACGCCAAATAGGTTTTGCCCAAGAGCGAGCGGCTTCTTGCCGCCAAAGCGGCCTGATGGAAGCGGTGCGTCACACTTGATCACTGCTAGGGGCAACTTCGGGTGCGTGGCGACTACGGCACCTTTGGCGTGGTCTTTTCCCGCATCCACGGTGATATCCTTGGCCCCGTCCAGCAAGCTTGCCTCAACCAGCAGGTGACCTTTGTCGGTGATGACCAGTCCAAGCCCAAGAGTAGTCACGGCCTCTATGAGCGGCTCATACACAGCAGGTGCAAGTTGATCTGGAGCCCGAAGTTTGGATTGTAGAGTGCTGTTAGACGCCTCTTCCAGCGATAGATTGAAGGACTTGATGGGCTCAAGCTCACCTTCCAACGGCACAAATGTCCGATCTGGCTCAGCGTAAAGCGTGGTGTTGATCTGCTGCGAGCCTGCCGACAAGGGCGTATCAGAACTAGCCAAGAAGAACCGCTCTCCCGTGAACAAATACTTACCTTTCTGCATTTGCATTTCCTTGCCCATCTTGCAGAGCCAGCCGCCCTCAGTGCGGTGCTCCACAAGGAAGGCAGAAGGCCCCCTTGCCAACGCATCGGCCGCGATCTTGCCACCTGCTTCAGCAAACTCTTGGTCGTCTTTGCTCAGTGACGAAAGGGGTAGCAGCACGTTGCCTCCAGTAGTTCGCTCAAGCAGCACTTTCCCATCCTTGGTAGCGACCAACTTGGCGTCCACGGTGCTCTTTCCGTCAGCACTTCGCCACTCTCTGGCAACTGCGGAACTGATAAGCAGCAGGACGATGCTGAGGTTCAGATGGAAGCTACCAAATCGAGTCATGGCAGTAATCCTAGAGGGCGACTGAGAACGGGTCAAGAAGGGCGGTGGATGAGTTGGGAAATGAGGGCCTATCGAAAATAAACAAAAATCTGTTTGACCACCATCGATCCGAATGTAGTATGCTGGACATATAAACCGACCCATCATGAACTCCCTTTCAACAGTCAAACCAATATCCGCCTCCCTCGCCGGGATGGTTTGGTCATTGGCCGACTGTCTGGGTATGGGCGGTAGCTCGATTGGTGGACGCTATTGGCATCGTCGGCCCGAGTTTAATCAAACTGAACCCGCACTAGAGCCAGGAGCTTCGTAGCAAGTCCTTACAAATACTGGATTAAAGCCTCAAGCCCTGCTCGCCCAATCGGAGAGTAGGGCTTTTTGTTTGGTCCATGTGAGATAAATCAATCTAGCCACTTCACCAAGTTCACCAGAATCAATCAACTAACCAACCAACCATTCACCGGATATTCGTTAGCTACCGCCTTTGGCGAAAGCTGACACGATCCGACCCAAAACTGATCCGCTTTGGATAGAAGCACTCAATCAGGACTCTCAAGGAGAGCCTATTCAAAATCCACACAAAACTCGCTGCTTGTTTGCGGCGGGAAGGGGATGCGTGCGCCTCAATCTGGAGCCGATCAACCCCATTTTCAGAACCCAAGGGCCTTTTGGAAGGTGTGCCACAAACACCGAAACATCCGCCGAGAAATACCTGCGGGTGCGATTCCTGAAACACGGAATGGCAGCGGTGTTCGTTCTTTTTGTCATTAACAAGACAACCGGCGGGCGGAGTCATGAAAAGACTCCGCCCGCCATTTTCTTTTTCAGATACGAGTCTTCAAGACACGAGATTCAAGAAGGCCATCGCTGTGGCGTCTTGAGTCTTGTGTCTTCAGGTCTTGAATCTTAAAGACGGAGGTGGCTCGACAAGTAAGGCGCTGGATTCCAAACCCAGTTCATGTGGGAGCATTACCCACCCTCCGTGCCATTTCATTTAGACTTATAGTGGCTCTCAGAAGTTAGCCGAAATAGAGCAGTTGGAAGCGACTTGGAGAGGGGTGTGGAAGAAGGAGCGCAGTGCGAGGATGATGCGCTCCTCGAGTTGGTCGGGGGTTTTGGCGAAGAAGTCGGCAAAGTAGTCG
>JAEUHM010000034.1 GCA_016795485.1 Verrucomicrobiaceae bacterium
ATGAGGGCCTGCTGCAAAAGAACGCCGAGGACGTGAAGGGCGGTGCCGGCCAATACTTCACCCCGCGCTCCCTCATTGCCGCCATGGTCGAAGTCGTGGCCCCACAGCCCGGCGAAACGATCTGCGATCCCGCCTGCGGCACCGGCGGCTTCCTGCTGGCCGCGCATGACCACATTGCGAAGCATCACCAGCTGGACCGCGAGCAAAAGAAGCAGCTCAAGAGCGGCACCTTCTACGGCATCGAGCTGGTGGACAGCGTGACCCGCCTCTGCGCCATGAACCTGCTGCTGCACGGCATCGGGTCCGAATCAGGCGATGACCTGCCCGTGATCACCAAGGACGCGCTGGCCGGGAAACACGGCGAATACGAGATCGTCCTGGCCAATCCGCCCTTTGGCAAAAAGAGCAGCGTGACCATCGTGAACGAAGCGGGCGAGTCCTCCAAGGAGAGCCTCGTGATCAATCGCGATGACTTCTGGGCCAGCACGAGCAACAAGCAGCTCAACTTCCTCCAGCACATCTTCACCATCCTCAAGATGCACGGCCGCGCCGCCGTGGTGCTGCCGGACAACGTGCTCTTCGAAGGCGGAGCGGGAGAAACCATCCGCCGCGAACTCCTCAAGCAAGCCGATGTCCACACCCTGCTGCGCCTGCCCACCGGCATCTTCTACGCCCAAGGCGTGAAGGCCAACGTCCTCTTCTTCGACCGCAAACCCGCCCAGGAGAAGCCGTGGACGAAGAAGCTCTGGATCTACGACCTGCGCACCAACATGCACTTCACGCTCAAGGAGAATCCTCTCAAGCGCGAGCATCTGGATGATTTTGTGAACTGCTATTTTGGTAGGGCGGGCAGTCCCTTGCCCGCCGCTGGCGGCGCTTCGAGGACGAAGCGCCCTACCTCAAGACACGACCGGAAGGAAACCGAGCGCTTCAAAGCCTTCGACTACGAAGACCTGATCAAGCGCGACAAGATCAACCTCGACATCTTCTGGCTCAAAGACGACGCCCTCGAAGAAAGCGCCAACCTTCCCGCCCCGGGCGTCATCGCCCAAGATATCATGGAAGACCTCCAAGCCGCCCTAGAACAGTTCGCGACGATTGCGGAGGATTTGAAATCGTCTGCTGAATAGCGTCCACTATGAGCATGCCATCAAAAGAGTTTCGCGGACAGTTCTACTTTAAGCTCACCACCAGCGGCAATCTGCTGGGTGAGTTTTCCAACAATGCGCAGGGATGCACCCGCAATCGAACCGAGTCTGCTAATCGGGTGCACGGAAGTAGCAGTAGCTACGAAGGGGATTACTGAACCACTTGGCATGATTCAGACGGCGAAAATCAAGCCGATCTCGCTTTCATTCCTGAAACAAATTTTGAGTTAGAGCAGTTCCGAAAACTACTGGTCAACGTCTGGGAGCGCTATGATCCGATCCGCAATAAGTCCGAACAGACCCTCACCACCAACTTCCGCAAAGCCGTCAGGATTTATGACTGGTTGAAGTATGGGCATAAAAAAACACCTAAAGTGCCAAAGGGCGAAGAAGCGAAATGAATCACTGCCTGCCGTATTAGAACCCGGTGTTTTTTGAACACCTTATCTCTAGGGCCACGACTCGGGCACCAGAATTTTCAGAATCCGCATGAATCCAGCCAGAAAGTCAAATCCATGACAAGCTTAAAATCATGTTTTTCAAATTTTGGCTCTTCATGACACACAGCACGCGTTGCGTTGCTCCATCCTTTGTAGGCAAGCTGTGATTCAAACCCATCGATCAACTTCGCAGACCCAAGAACTCACCGCCCTGCGCGACTGGTTGCTGCCGATGCGGATGAACGGGCAGGTGACGGTGGGGTGATCGAGCGTCGTATTGACCTAGACCTTCCATGCTCGGTGCCGAATCAGCAAATCCATAAAAACAAACTCACTGATAGTCGCGGACGTGTCGTTCGTTGCTACTCCCTACGGGGACTACATCCCCCTTCCTTATGATCGTGATGTGCGCCCGTTCATTGACTCTTGGATTACTCTTGGTCGCCCTCGTGAGCACTTTTTCAGGACTGCGTGCGGCTGACTCTTGGTTAGAATATGAGAAGGATGATCGCGTGAGCCTTGCCATGTGCGAGCGCGAGGCTCTGGTATTTGGATTACAGGCGGAGTTGCCCGTCAGGCTGCGCTCGGATTTTGCTACTTCGAGGATGCTTTCTCAATTTAGCGAGCGGGTCCAAGGAGTGAGGCTAACAGAGCCTGCTCTGTACAGCGCCGTTCCAACGATTGCCCGCGCTCTTGGCAAGTATCCTGTATCTCTCATCAAATCACAACTCGAAGAAATCTGTCTGTTTGAGTGGCTGAGTAATCAAGGCGTTCCAATGGGCGGCACCTATGAGAAGCGCACTATTTTCCTCGCCGCCGGGGTGATGGTTAATGACAAGGGATTAGAGAAGACATTTCATCACGAATTTAGCTCCCTCTTCCTGAACAGCTACGGTGACGAAGCCTTCCGCAAGAATTGGGAGAAGGTAAATGAAGGCCAGCGCTATATGGGCGCCGATGCACGCATCGACGTGCTAGCCGCGAGGCCAGAGCACCTACCAAACGCGACGAGCGAGGCTCTCAATGCCGAGGGTTTCATCATGAACTACTCCAAATCAACTCTGGAGAATGATTTCAATACGTTGGCTGGCGAAGTGATGACTGAGCCGAAGAGATTCGCGACGCTCATGTCTAAGCATAAACGCCTCCGCCAGAAGTATGAGCTTTGGTTATCGCTCATGGTGAAGGCATCGTCTGAGTTCAAAGTTCCCATTCCGATCAATAAGCAGCCCTAACCCCCTGCCAATTAACGGGTCCGCGCTGCGGTTTTGGGTGAGTGCTCACTCCTTAGTCTATCCGAAACCCACGCCCACCGTCATCCAGATGGAAGACTCCAAGGGCAAAGGCCTACCATACAAATTGCTGGTGGTGCCAAAAAGAGCGAATCCGAGAACGTTGAGCCTCTTAGATTCAAGATGCGACCCGCTTCCAGTCAGTTGTTCCGCATGACCGACGATCCCAGGGAACATAGCCATAAAACTCGCCTATCATTGCGGTAGGTCTAGAAAACACCATGCCTTCACTTTTGCTCACCGTGAGTTCTTCCACGCCTTTGACGGTTCCCTGTTCCAACTGAGCGCTAGATCCCAAGCGGTGGCTTTGGTAGACGATAGTAAGCCTAACAACGCCCCCTTCTTCCACTTTCATTTGGCATGACTGACTCTCCCACCTAACACGGTTGGAGGCGATGCTATCCTCGACATTCATCACCCCTGTGATTCCGATGCTGCCGTTCCACCGCTGAGTCACTTGAGCCTCGCCCGATAATCGAATGGACGTTTCTGGCGTAACTGTGTCTAACCCGAGTTTGTGCGTATACGTGAACTCTGTCTTCCATGTGCCGCTAATGACAAGTTCTGGGTGAAAAAACTTCCACGCACCCCTTTCGAATAGCCAGATGGGAAACCAAACTACCGCTGCATACAAACCTGTAGACCCCAAAATGAGAGCAAGCAGGTTCAACGGAGAAAAAACACTTTCAAGACTATTCTGCACCAGAGCTAATGGGTCTCTGGTCTCGTCGCTGACTGCGGATGCGCTCGTGGGGTGCTTTCTCTCAAGAAAAGTCAAAACATGCTTGAGGACAAAAAGATGCAATCCGATTGCCAATGTGACAAGAAAGGTAGCGAGTTTCTTGTGGGTAATGATGACCGGTTGCATGGCGCCTTGCGAAGTTAAGTTATTCCAAAAATGACCTGTCGAAGATGCGTTCTGGCTCCGAATGCAGACGACCCATCTCCAGCATCCTCATGACAACAGCTCTGATCACATCAGTTTCCTGGATGACGTCGATACTTGGAAGGTTCGTAGTCAACGCTTTTTGGATAATCTCGGCACTGATTCCGATGTATTTTTGCCCTATGGCGGCTGCGAGTGAAGGATTATTACGGATCAGCTCTTCGCTTTTCCTCATAGCGGCGATCACATGAATGCAAAGGTCACGGTTGGTAGCTACCATCTGCTTTGTTGTCGAAAGACAACATCCGGGCATTCTTGGAAAGATGTCTCCGATCTTGGCAATGACGGTCCCGAGGCCAAGAAATTCAAGCATACTTCCAAACGGCTCGATGGTTGATATCGCATCGGCACCGCCGCCTATATATGACACGAGTGAAGCATCACCCGAAGGGTTGCTAACGAGGCGCGCTTTCGATAGCGAGGCCCGTGAAATGAGTTCGTTGGCAAAAAAGTCTTTAACTCCCCCTGGTTGAGGCACGGCGATTGTCGATATGTCCGAACGCTCCATATCAGGCCTTGCCAAAATCATCCCTTCTTCAACTCCTCCGCCTGCAATCACGATGAGATTCTCCCCCTTCTCAGCAGCAATTGCCACGCGAGTCCAGGGTATGACACCGAACTCAACTTCACCCTTCTGTAGCATGGATGGCACCATCCAAGCGGCTGGTACAATCCGGATGCTCGACTCGACGTTATTCTTCTGAAACTCTCCGGTCTCATGCGCAACATAAACTGGCAACTGGCAAATGCCCCGAATGAGGGCGAAGTTGGCTTTCATATTCTTTATCTTACTTGGAAGCACACCATGCAGCGAGTCCAAATTCCGGGACCATTTGGAGCGAATGCAAAGTCGGAGAACTTCAAATCGAATGACCTAAAGTTGCCGCGCGGCTTCACAACGGTGCTCTAGGGCTTCAGGGAAAAATGTTTTTCATTACACGTGTCTAGCCGTTAACACGGAGTTTCTCCACAGATGAGCAGACGGGAAATCGTGTAGTCACATGACATCGGATGTGCAGATGCAAGATAGAAGACGCGAGACTGATTTTTTGTCGCGGGTTGCTCATCGCAGTCGGGACGATCTTCCCAAATGTGGACACTGGGGGGATAGGCAGAATAAGCGAGGCACGAGAATCTGAGCTTTGGATGGTCAAATGCCAGACGGGTCGATGCGCGGGAATAGTGTCTGTTGGCCTGCGATGACGGCGCTTGGGGGACCAAGCGGCCCTACCTTTTCTATTTCGGGGCCTCTGTGTGCTTTGTGGCTCTGTGGTGGAAGACTATCAGACTGTCGGATTCCAGATGCTAGATGCTAGATTGCGATCATTGCAAACGACTGCAAACAACTGCAAACGGATCGCGCATCGGGGCGAGTTGCGGACAGGTGTGTCTGCACTCCTTTCTCGATGACTGATCGCAGTCGGGACGACTGCACCACACTGGGAGCACGGTTGGTGGATGGGCTTTAACAGACATGAGAGGTTTCTCAGGTTTGGCTAAACCATAGGAATGTTTAGCATGGTTTTGGCCGCTACACGCTGCGATGCCTATGGAATGGGCGTTCTGGCGTTGGCTGTTTGTGGCGGATGCCCTGTGATTTTGAAAATAACTTGAGTTATTTGAGAAATCACAGCTGTGATTTTGATTTTAACTCCTGTGAATCGGGAAATAACTCCTGTGATTTCTGTTTCGATGGCTTTCGGACGAGCGCCGAAAGCCATTGCTCGACGTCCGAAAGCCATTGCTCGACGTCCGAAAGCCATTGCTCGGCGTCCGAAAGCCATTGCTCGGCGTCCGAAAGTCATTGCTCGGCGTCCGAAAGTCGTTGCTCGGCGTCCGAAAGCCATTGCCGGAGCGCCGACAGTCGTGGATCGGGCTTCTAAAGTTATGGGCGGAGTATTTTGCGCAAGTTGCACTAGCGACCGGGGAGGGAGTCGGGACGACTGCGCCACTTTGGGTGTTCTCTCATCGTTCCCGAGAATGACGTCGTGCAAGTGTTGGCGAGGAAGTGTAGAGCCGATACTTTGTCTCTGGCAGTCGGTGCGGGACATGACGGCGATTTGAGACCCGAAAGCGGTCACAGGTGACGGAGCGGACCAGCGCCACTCCCAGATGCAGCAGAAAATCGCTCGATCAGGCCACAAATGCCAAAAAGAGCCGTGACGGAGCCATTTTGCCCTCCGTCATTCTCGCGCTGCCGTCCGTCATTCCCCCGTTGCCACAGGACAAAATGACTCTGCCGGGTGCTTTATTCGGCTTTGCGCTTGAGTTGGGGGAAGAGGACGACGTCCCGGATGCTTTCGGCTCCGGTGAGCATCATGATGAGGCGGTCAATGCCAATGCCGATGCCGCCAGCCGGGGGCATGCCGAACTCTAGGGCGGTGATGAAGTCTTCGTCGATCTTCTGGATTTCCTCGCCGGCCTGCTCTTCAAGTCGCTGACGCTGGATGATGGGGTCGTTGAGCTCGGAGTATCCTGGGCTGATTTCTTGACCATTGATGACGAGTTCGTAGACGTCTACCACGCTGTCGTCTGCGGCGTTCTGCTTGGCCAGGGGGACGAGTTCCTTGGGGCAATGGGTGACGAACATGGGGTCGAACTGCTTTTCTTCCACTAGCTTCTCAAACACGTGCTGGGTGACTTCGTAGTCCTCGAAGTTGGGTCCAATCTCCACGCCGAGTTCGGCGGCTCGGGTTTTGCGAGCCTCGGGGGTGAGTTCAAACCAACCTGGATCTACGGCTCGGATGAGGTCGCGGTAAGCCACGCGCTTCCATGGGCGCTGGAGGTTGATGGTGCGGGTGACCTCCCCTGCCTCGTTTTTGTGCTCGATGAGCAGACCACCACAGAACTTCTCGGCGAGGTGACAGATGAGGCCTTCCACCAGGTCTGCCATTTGCTCAAAATCAGCAAAGGCCCAGTAGGCCTCGAGCATGGTGAACTCGGGGTTGTGCCGACGGCTGATGCCTTCGTTGCGGAAGTTGCGGTTGAGTTCAAAGATGCGGGTGAATCCGCCCACGAGGAGGCGCTTGAGGAATAGCTCTGGGGCGATGCGCAAGTAGAGCGGCATGTTCAGCGCGTTGTGGAAGGTCTCAAAGGGCCGCGCGGCAGCACCTCCAGCCACGTCTTGCATCATGGGGGTCTCGACTTCGAGGAACTGCCGGTCCTGGAGGAAGCGGCGGATCTCGGCGATCATTTGGCTGCGGGTAACGAAGACTTGGCGGCTGTTTTCGTTGCTAATGAGGTCAAGGTAGCGCTGGCGATACTTTTGCTCGCGGTCGGTGAGGCCATGCCACTTGTCTGGCAGGGGCCGGAGGGATTTGCTGAGCACGGTGATGGCCTTCACGTTGACGGTGGGCTCGCCCATTTTGGTGGTGAAGGTCTCGCCTTCCACGCCTACCCAGTCGCCCATGTCCACGAGGTCGGTGAAGAGCTCAAAAGCTTCGTCCCCGACTTCCTTTTTGTTCATGTAGCACTGAATCTTACCTGTGAAGTCGCCGATGTCGAAGAACCCAGCCTTGCCCTGGATGCGGCGGCTGAGCACGCGGCCGCCGAGTTTGACGGGGAGGGTGTTCTCAAACGAGGCGCGGAGTGTGCCGGGCTCATGGGTGGTCTCAAACTTGCCGCCAAACGGGGCCACGCCCTTGTCTTTCATCTTCTGGAGCTTGTCCCGGCGGACTTGGAGCAGTTCAGATTCTGAAGGTGGGGGCGGGGTGTTGGCTTGAGGTTGCGTTTCCATCTTTCGTTGGTTCGGTGCGTGTCGTGACTGAATCCGTAACCAGCCAAGACCGCTTTGCCACCGCAATCGTCGGGCGGGGCTGCGTACTGGACAGTCGGCGCGCGCTCTACCACCCAGAATCCAACTGGCTAGCAGTGGCGGACATCCATTTCGGCTTTGAACTGAATCGCGCACGTCAGCACGGGGCGATTTTGCCAAATTGGGGCATGGCGGCCACGGAGAAGCGTCTGCAGCAACTGCTCACGGCCTACAAACCACGCACTCTGATCATGGTGGGAGACATCATGGACGGCGGCGGTTCCGTCACGGAAACGATGGCACTGATCAAACGCCTGCGGGACTGTGTCGCGGACCTGATTTGCATCGAAGGTAATCACGACCGGCCCGCACTGCGGAAGGGCTCACACTTCACACCGAGCTACACGGCGGCACCGTTCTTTTTCCATCACGGACACAAGTTTGACCGCATGGCAGCCAGTCAGCACGAACCGGGACTCGTGCACGTGACGGGGCATGAGCATCCCACGCTTAATATTTCTGATGGCGCAGGTCTGCGGTTGCGGTTGCCCGCACTGGTTCAACAAAAACGTGAAACCAACCGCGGCCCGGTGGAGAACTGGATACTGCCCGCGTTCTCACCCTGGGCCGGAGGGGCTCCATATGACGCCGGGCACACGCACCTAGAAACCTGGGGATGCTCCGATACGCGCATCCTGCGGCAGTCGATGGTGATCCCTGGGTGAAGCGGATCAGAGCCTGGGCAGTCAATACCTCAGACTCGGCATGAACTCCTTCCGCTTCGTCACGGCGATGACGAGCAGCAGGATGGCAAGCAAGGCGCCTGATTCCTTGTGGATCATGCCATAGGTGCCATAGAAAATCATGAACCAGAAGAGCCACTCGCCGCGATACCTGCGCTTAAACACGGCAAGGAGAATCAACAAGAGTCCAACAAGCGCGATCACCTGGAAGAACGCCCAGATGTAGATGTAGGGCTTGAACGCATCAATCAGAACCGAGGCATCCGCCAGGGTCCACTCCTTCTTTGCCAAGTCCTTGTCCAGTTTGGTGACAGCAGAAACGAACGATAAGGCAATGATCGCAGGCGAAAAATGAAGTGCGGCTCCAATGATGGCCAGCAAGTGACTGGGACGACTCCCATTAAGGTCAGTGGTTCCCTCTTCTGAATGATTCATGGCAAGAGTGTACAGAACCAACGCGTGATGCGGCAATAAAAAAGTTGGCTCACTGAACCTAGTGAGGGCGAGCATCATGACTTGAAACTCCAGCCATGCCGCCCGAGAATGAAGCAACCGACCATGAGCACCTCCTGGCAACGAATCTTAGTTCCTCTCGACTTCTCCGACGACTCGATCACTGCACTCCAACGAGCACGAGACTTGGCGGAGACCCATGATTCGAACCTCGTTCTCCTGCATGTGGTTGAGCCAGCCTTTCAAGGATTGCGCATTCAGACTGAGGCCAGTCACAGCGAGGCCGAACGAATGGCACAGCAAAAGTTCCAAGGTGTCATGAATGATTACCTCAGCGCCCTCCAAGATCGCGTATCCGTGGAAGTGAGAGACGGGCGGCCTGGGGATGCGATATGCCGAGCCGCTGAGGATTTGAATGCTGACCTGATCTGTATCGCCACTCACGGCATCAGCGCCATCAGGCACTTCATGCTAGGCAGTGTGGCAGAAAAAGTGGTGCGTCACGCGCCTTGCAGCGTCTTGCTGGTGCGATGATCTTCCATTGAGGTCATGCTTTTCTCCCTTTTTCTACTGCTGCTGGGCGTGCTCTTTGCGTGGACTGGCGGTTCACTTTTTGTCGATGGCTCCGTAGCTCTCGCACGGCGTGCGCGCTGGCCTGCTGCGGTGGTAGGTGCCACGGTGGCTGCGTTTGGCACTTCGGCCCCGGAGTTGATGGTGGCGATTGATGCCTCTCACCGCGGTATGCCTCAAATATCTCTCGGTGATGTCCTCGGCAGCAATGTGGTGAATATATCGCTCATCCTGGCTATCGCTATCACGGTAGCAGGACTCCAGTCTAACGACAAAGGGGCCACGCGAGACTGGATGTGGGCCGGCATGGTGCCAGTGCTCCTGGCTGCCGTGCTAGCGGACGGCTGGTTCTCCAGGGCGGATGCAGCGGTATTGCTCTCAGCATTCTTTGTGTGGCTTGGGTACGTCATCCGGCACGCCAGAAGGCACGCGGCGGCTACGAGAGACGATGTGATGCCCGAGGAGCCCATTGGAACAACGGCAGTGGCAGCACGCATCCTCGGAGGGCTGGCAGTGCTCATCATCGCATCGCACTTTGTTGTTACAGGAGGCAAGGGCATAGCGGAGGTACTTGGCTGGAGCCCATTCGTCGTAGGAGCCGTGGTCGTAGCGGTGGCCACGGGCACACCGGAACTAGCAACGGTCATCGTCTCCACCTTGCGCGGGCAGCACGATATCGGACTCGGCGGCATCCTGGGCAGCAACGTTTTCAATGGCTTGTTCATCGCTTCGGTGGCGGCACTGATCCATCCATTCGCTGTGCAACTTCCCGAGATCACTCCGAGCATTCTCTTCGGAGTGACGACCACTTTGATCATCTACCCTGGCCGCACGGGGACGATCGGCAAGAACCGCGGCATTCTTCTCTTGGGCCTCTATGTGGTGTACGTGATCGTCTCCGCGAGCCACTCCGGTGGACATTGAGGCGCGATCCACTTCTGAATCAAAGAACTGGGGCGCTCGCGCCCCAGTCTGATCACTGTGACGCCTTACTCTGCCTTAAAGGCCTTGTTCTGCGGATCGCCGCCGGACATAACGTAGGCGACGAGGTCCAGCAGTTCGTCCTGGCTAAGGGCATTGATGAGCCCTGGAGGCATCATGCTGATGGTATACGGTTTTTTGCTAGCCACCTCAGACGCAGGGATGCTTGTAAGGTCCTGTGGAGCAAATGGATTGCTGGAGACGTTGAGCTTTCCGCCCTCTTCACCCATCACGCGGCCAATGACGACACTGCCATCGGTTTTTTTGATCTCATGGGTCTCATATTGATCTGAGATGACCTTGCTGGGGTCAATGATGTTCTCCAAGAAGTCACGCATGGTGTAGCGGTTGCCAGAACCAGTGAGATCCGGCCCGATGCTACCTCCGCTGCCATTAAAGCGATGGCAGGTGGCGCATGAAGTGGCTTTAAACATATCCTCACCCCGTTGGAAGTTTCTCTTCGTCAGGCCGCCTTCGGTCGCAGCGAGAGCCTCGGCCAAAGTCCAGGCGCGCCCAGGCCCCTTGGGGAACTGGAACAGCGTGGTCTGTGCGACTTCCACCTTGGTGCTCAGTGCGTCTAACTCTTTCCGCAGAGCTTCGTCAGGCACGTTGGCCAATGCCTCAGTGCGCGTGTTGTTCAAGAAGCCACGGAAGGAGTTTCCACCCTGCCAGGAGGTCGTGCGTGGGAACCATGAGAAGTAGTTCCTCCACAGCGCTGGGGTCCACCCTTCCGTGGCTTCACGGAGGCAGAACGCATACCAGATCTGCTGTTTGTTGGGCATGGAGGCCTTCATGGCCTCTGCCGCCTTGGCATAACCTGCATTACGCTCCAGCAGAGACGCTGTAGCGATGTCGGTGAAGTCATCTGTGGCCGTAGCCATGAGTTGCACTGCTTTGCTAACAACCGAGGTAGACCCAAGTGCCACGAGTGTAGCGCAAAGTTCACGGTCAATGAGCGGATGCTTGGAAGGGAACGCTGGCTCCAGATGCTCTAGCACTGCCTTCAGCACGTCACCTTCTGGTTTGCCCAGACGGATGATGATTAATTGAAGCGCACGGATCGCGGCAAGGTGCTGATCCACGGATAGCTCATGAGACGCAAGCTTTGCAAGGTTTTGAAGCAGCGGCTCACGATCTGTGGGATTGCCTACACGAGCGAGAGCTACGGTGGACTCGATGATCGCATTCGGGTCCGTGAGATCCTGAACCTTGCTCCGCCACTCAGATACAGGGACGTGCTCCAGTGCGACTCTGGCGGCATACCGCACGTAACGGTCTTCATGAGAAAGCGCGGGCAGTGCTTTCTCCACTGCACCCGCAGCACCACCTTCTTTGTGTAAGGCTTCCAGTTCTCGACGAAGAGCAAACTCCGGTGTCAGCGGCAGAGCTTCGGCCTTAGCAGTGGACTCTGAACCTTTATACACACATCGATAGAGAGCTGACTGCGTCCTACGACCCCCAATGGCAAAATACATTGCGCCATCGTTGGGATTGATCACCACATCGGTAAGAGGCAGGGGCTTGCCGAAGATGAACTCTTCCTTCTTGGCCTCGTAGCTCGCACCTTTGGGTGTCAGGTGAATGGCGTACATCGTGCCGTAGGTCCAATCATTGGCGAAGATCGCGCGCTGATACCTTGCGGGGAACTTACTCCCTTGGCCAGACACCACACCTGTTGGGCTGCCGGGTCCTATGTCCACCACTGCTGGCAACGAGTCCGGATAGTAAGTGGGCCATTTGCCGCTGCCAGACCTCCAGCCGTAGTCCGCGCCAGAAACACAGTGGTTGATCCTCGTGGGGCGATACCACGGGCTGCCGATGTCCCACTCCATGTCCGCATCATAGGTGAACAGTTCGCCGTGCTCGTTGAACGCGATGTCGAACTCATTGCGGAAACCATAGCAGAAGAAGTCCCATCGGCTGCCATCGGGGCTCATGTCACAAATGTAGCCACCCGGTGCCATCTTACCGCGAGCGTGACCATTTGCGTCCCACATCCGCTTGATCACGTGATCCTCGTTCCAAATACGTGCCGCACGCGAATGCTCCAGAGGCTCGGGCACGTTGGTGTGGTTGCCTGCATTGATGTAGATCGACTTCCCATCTGGAGACACCACCATGCTATGGCAGCCATGCTCACCACTACCCGCGAGCTTCCGCAGCAGCTTCACTTCATCGAACTTGTCATCCCCATTCGTATCACGCACCCGATACACCCCGTGATCACCGCCACCTTCATTCCGCATGAAGTAGAGTGAATCGAAAGCATACAACAGACCGTGGGCACCATCGATCGGCAGGTCAATGTGCTCCACCTTCGACTCGCCTTTACTACCGACTGCAGGTGGCGTCACCTGATACAGACTGCCGTATTGATCACAAGCAATCACCCTGCCCTTCGGATCAGTGGTCAGCGCGACCCATGAACCCTGCTCATCCTTCGGCACGGTATAGAGCAACTCGATGGCGAATCCCGGAGGAGCTGAAATCTCCTCGGGCTTGAGGGCTACTCCAGGGTCGTTCCGTTTCGAGTTTCCTTTCTCGAAAACAAGGCCCCACGGCTTGGTGCCATACTTCCCGAGCGAAACTGGCGTCTTCCACTCCTGTTTTCCCGTCAGAGTGGCCTGCCAGGACTTGTCATTCGTCTCCACCGTCAAGGCATCACCATCTTTGCCCTTCAGACTCAGGCTCAGCAAAAGCCCCGCTAGCCCGCCCTGATTCCGCGCCTCAACCGTCAGGGTATTCTCCTGGCCCGCCAAGATTAGCGCTTTCACATTCTTCGAGGTAGGGCTGGACCAATCAGGATTATCCGCCGCCTCTTTGCCGTTCAGGAACACCTTGGCTCCATTGTCACAAGCCACCTTCAGCGCCGCCCCCTTGAAGTCCGCCGGAGCCTTGAACGTCGTCTTAAAGGTCACCTTCTCGCCGTCCGAGGACGTTTTGTTGAGCCAAATCCATTGAGGTTCCGCCAAAGCAGAGACGGACAAGCCAGCCAGAGCCAATAATGATAATGAAGTAGAGCGCATGAATCAAAAACGTTAACCAGAAACCCCAGCCGAAACCACCCGAAAAAGCAAGCCCCCAATCCAAGGTCATTAGCCGCAAAAACAGCCATTAAGTATACGCCACTCGGCCCCAAAGTTTTCCGCTCGGGTTTGGCATCTGAAAACTAAGCAATGCCACCACAAACGCAGTTTTTGAAAATCCTATGGCGGGTGACGGGCTGCCCGGTAGGATGGTGGGGTGAGCTATCAGGTTTTCGCCAGAAAATACCGGCCAAAGACATTTGCCGATGTCCTTGGCCAGGATCATGTTGTCCGCACCCTACGTAACGCCATTGCGCAGAGCCGATTGGCACACGCTTACCTTTTTGTCGGTCCTCGAGGCACAGGAAAGACTTCCACCGCCCGCATTTTTGCCAAGGCTTTGAACTGCCCCGGTGGCCCAAGCATTGAGTTTGATCCGAATGATCCCGTGTGCATTGAGATTGCAGAGGGCCGCTGCCTTGATGTGCAGGAGATCGATGGAGCCAGTAATAATGGCGTGGAGGAAGTGAGGAAGCTTCGTGAGTCCGTAAACTTCGCTCCAGCATCATGTCGCTACAAGATCTACTACATCGACGAGGTGCACATGCTGACCACAGCTGCATTCAACGCGCTGCTGAAGACGCTAGAAGAACCACCGGAGCATGTGAAGTTCATTTTTGCCACGACTGAGGCGAACAAGATTCTCCCCACGATCATCAGTCGCTGCCAGAGATTCGATCTCCGCAGGATTCCTGACACGGTCATTGCCGAGCATTTGCTGTACATTGCCAAAAATGAGGGAGTCGATCTGGATGAGAAGGCCGCATACGCGATCGCCCGAGGTGCCGACGGCGGGATGAGGGACGCCCAGTCGATGTTGGACCAACTTGTAGCTTTTTGCGGCGACAAGATCGTAGAACCCGATGTCCTCCAAGTATTCGGATTCACGGCCCAAGAAGCGGTCGCTGACCTATGTGACGCGATTCTCACTCGCAGCACGGCAGTAGCCCTCAAGGTGGTGCATGAGCAAAGCGAGGCTGGCAAGGATTTAGGCCGGTTGCTGGGAGACCTTATTCAACATGTCCGCCGCCTGCTGGTGAGCCAAAGTGACCTTGAGGGCATGGAGGAGGACATGTCGCCGGAAATGTTGCAGCGTATCAAGACCCAGGCGGCTCAAGCAACCGGTGAGCAGCTCCTTAGAGTAGTGGATGGTCTGGCTGAGGTGGATGCGCGAATGCGCTGGTCGTCTAACAAGCGTTTGCATTTGGAGCTTGGAGTCATTCAGGCCGTAGAAAGCATGGCTGAAGTCTCATTGAGTGATGTCATTAATGCCATCGACAAAGCTGGTGGAACCGCTGGAGAGGCTGCTTCCCTTGTGCAAGCCCGCCGTGCTTCAGTTCCAACTGAACTGCCGAAGTCGGTCGCACTCGCCGCTCCTTTTGGAAAGGAACCAGAACCTCCTGCGCCTGAGACAGCTTTTGCTGAGGCGGAAGATACCCCTGCACTGCTCAGCGAACCTGAAGTCGCGGAATCGGTGCCCGCTGAGATCTCAGATGACGACCTTTGGACCAAAATCGTCACCGAACTCAAACGCTCGAGACCGCTGATCGCCAACTGGGCTCGCACGGGCACACAGCTAGCGCTTGACGGCAACACTCTGACAATCGGGTTCCCTCCATCCGAGGCTGGAAGCAAAGATAGCCTTTTGCGCCCCAACACGCGCAACGGGATAGAGGGAATGCTCAAAGACCTCACTGGCAAAAGGATGCAGTTGGATCTGGTCATCGACGACACACTTGTCGTTCCTGTGCAGGATGCCGAGCCAGAAACAATCGCAGCTCCGGTCGTCGAAAAATCATCCACGCCAACGGAACAGCCCCCTGCTGCTACAACTGTTGATGTGCCGAGCAATGACTCCTCGTCTTCGGATTCGTTTTATCAGGATCCGCTCATTGACGCCGTCCTTGTTCAATTAGAAGCCCGGATTGTGGGGCGAACTTTCGGAAACCAAGCTAGCGGCAAATAGCAGACCTCTCGCGCTGCCAATTACGCGTCATCATCATCGATGTCACCCTCGCCAGCTGTTTTCCCTCGAAGCTTGGCTTCAATGAAAGGATGCAAGTCGCCATCCATCACCGCTTGGATACTTGATGTTTTCTCACCTGTGCGGAGGTCTTTCACCATCTGATACGGTTGGAAGACATAGCTGCGGATCTGACTTCCCCACCCGATGTCACTCTTCTCGCCGTATTGTTTGTTTAACTCAGCGGCTCGCTTGTCTTCCTCAATCTGATAAAGCTTAGCCTTGAGCATTTGCAGAGCTTTTGCTCGGTTCTTCGGCTGCGAGCGCTCAATTTGGCAAGCCACAATGACACCCGAAGGGATGTGGGTGATGCGCACCGCCGTCTCAACCTTGTTCACGTTCTGGCCGCCCTTCCCGCCCGAGCGGTAGGTGTCGACCTTCAGATCTTCATCTCTGATCACGATGTCGATCTCTTCATCGGAGTCAGGAGTGACATCGACGGAAGCGAAAGAAGTCTGGCGCTTTGCTTGGGCGTTGAACGGCGAAATGCGCACAAGACGATGCACACCGCGTTCGCACTTGAGAAAGCCGTAGGCATTCTGGCCACGCACTTCGAGGGTGACGGACTTGGTTCCTACTTCATCGCCGGGCATGTGGTCGATGATGTCCACCTTCCAACCCTGTTGCTCACAGTAGCGCTGATACATGCGAAGAAGCATATCCGCCCAGTCGCAAGCCTCCGTGCCACCAACGCCTGCATGAATGACCAAGAACGCGCTCCCGCCATCAAATGGACCCGAAAGCAACAACTCCAACTCGAATGAGCCAATGTCTTTTTCCAAGCTGGCAAAGTTTGCCTCCATCTCACGCATGGAGTCGAGATCGCCGAGTTCAGCCGCTACCGCTAGATCGTCCACAAAACTGGAGACTCGGGCTTCAAGAGTCCCCAGGGGATCTATTTGCCGCTTGATCACGTTGACACGATCTACAACCTTGCGAGCACGGTCAGTATCGTTCCAAAAATCAGGATGGGTCTGTTGATGCTCCAGGGCATCGAGTTCCGATTTTAGCTTCGGAACGTCAAAGATACCTCCGCAGCACACTCAGCCGCCCCTTCAAGCCATCTACATCGTAGGCTTGGAGGTCGGTCACCACTGATTTGCTTGCGGAGGTCGATTCCATCTGTCTCCACATGCCAGGATCAATGCATGGTTGCAAGCAGGATTTGGAAGTTCTCTCCACGGCGCTTCGTTCACACGGGATGCGCCTCTGGTTATCGCTCCTTTTTCTGTCCAGTCTCGGATTTTCGTCCGCAGCTGAGTCTGCCCGCCCCAACGTGCTGCTCATCTATGCGGATGATCAGTCCTACAAGACTGTCGGCTGTTATCCAGAGTCTTGGCCGTGGGTCAAAACGCCTAACATTGATGCACTGGCTAAAACCGGAGTGCGCTTCCATGCCGCTTATCTCGGCTCGTGGTGCATGCCGTCCCGAGCATCCATTCTGACGGGAAGACACCCCCACGGCATTGAATCCATGACCATGGAGGGCAAATATCCCGGCAGCACTTATGATCCAACTAAGTGCCGATTTGCTCCGGCCGAGATGCGGAAACAAGGCTACCATACCGCCCAGATCGGCAAGTGGCATACCGGAACGGACTCAGGATGGGCGCGCGACTGGGATCGTCAGATCGTGTGGAATCGACCACTTCACCCCGAGAATGCAGGTGCCTACTACGAGACTCAGATCGTCTCAGAAGATGGCGTTGAAAGGACTCAAGAAGGCTATCCAGCAGACAACTATACGAAGTGGGCAACCGACTACATTAAAGGTGAAAAGCGGGATAAATCTAAGCCATGGTATCTCTGGCTCTGCTACGGCAGCATCCATGGACCTTCCAAACCCGCAGCTCGACACAAAGGGATGTACAAAGATGGTCAAGTGCCCCTGCCGAAGGACATTTTTCCGCCCCGCTCGGGTAAACCAGCCTATCTCAACAAGACACAGTCATGGATCGAAGGCGAGGATGGGATGCCCATTGCTAAGAAGGGTGGAGAAGCGTTTGGCGAGGCAAAACGTGGTCTACGTTTTGATGATTGGGTTCGTCAGATGAACGAATGCCTGCCTGCTGTCGACGAGGGCGTTGGGCAACTCGTGCAGACACTGAAGGAGACGGGGCAGTACGATAATACGGTGGTGATCTACACTGCAGACCAGGGCTTTGGCATGGGTGAGCATGGATTCAGGACCAAATTGGCACCCTATGACACGAACTATCGCTCACCCCTCATCGTGTCGATGCCATCGAAGATCGCTCAAGACAAAGTCTGCCCACAGGCAATCAATGGCCCCGACCTTGTAGCCACCATCCTCTCCTTCATGCAAGTCACCGTGCCTTGGCCGCTGCACGGGCGTGACATTACGCTGCTGCTGAAGCAACCCCAAGCTAGTTGGGAACATCCTGTCCTATATGAGCACATGGACCGTCTTTACGGTGCGGATGCGCGAACCGCCGCTGAAGCCCGGTCCGGCAAAACAGACAATCAAGTGCCTCGTTACGCTGCGGTTGTGCTGGGCGGCTGGAAATACATTCACTACCTCGACACACAATCTGGTGAGGAGCTTTACGATCTAAAAACCGACCCAGATGAGTTGAACAATCTGGCAGCAAACCCTGAACACAAAGCCAAGCTCACCAGCCTCCGGACAGCGATGGAGTCTGAACTTCAACGCACTGAGGGCTTTGCATTAAAATGACGCGGTCTCATCAGAGCATCGGCTAGCCTGCCGCTGAAAGACTGCCATAGCCTCCCCCTCCGGGTGTTTCGATGATCACTCTGTCGCCTGGGTCGACTGGGAAACTCACGCAACCGGGCAGGAGCGTGCTGATTCCACCTTTGACATGCCACTGCCTGCCGACCTCGCCATTTCCTCCTCCATTGATCCCAAAAGGCCCGCTTTGACGATGCTGCGTCAGCAAGCTGACTATCAATGGCTTTAGAAACTCAAACTCGCGCACAACTCCATCTCCGCCCCGCCATCTGCCGGAACCACCCGAGCCACGTCTGATGCTGAACTGCCTGACGCGTACCGGATAGCGCTGTTCCAGGATCTCAGGATCTGTGATCGCTGTGTTTGTCATGTGGGTGTGCAATGCTGAGGCTCCGACGTAACCATCCCCTGCCCCTGAACCACCTGCTATCGTCTCGTAGTATCCAAAACCTTCTCCACCGAACAGAAAATTGTTCATCGTGCCCTGGCTGCATGCTTGAAGGCCAAGCGCCTTGATCAGAGTGTCAACCAAGCGCTGACTGACTTCCACATTCCCACCCACTACGGCAGGATCTCGAAGAGCATCACCTGAAAATACAGGCTTCAACATGGAATCTGGCAATATCAACCGCACGGGTTCCATGATTCCTTCATTGAGGGGAATATCCTCCTGCAACATCAACCGCATCACATAGAGAACTGCACTGCGGACAATCGCTTCGGTCGCGTTCATGTTTCCAGGGTGAACCCTTGAAGTGCCCGTGAAGTCAAGCTGCAACAACCCGTTGCTCTTCGTCATACTCACAACGATCTGATGGCCGTCATCCAGGCATTCTTGGGCCGATCTTCTCTCTGGCAACTTTTGGATCTGTGTGCGCATTACCGCAGAAGAATGCGCGAGGATACCCTCCATCATCTGCGGCAGTGTCTCATTCGCGAGTTCCTGAAGGCGACCAACGCCTAGCATGTTTGCTGCGAGTTGTGCGTGTAAATCAGCGAGGTTGTCCGCCAAGTTTCGAGTTGGGTAATCTGAGTCAACAAGCAGAGACTCGATTTCGTGGAAGTGCGACTCACCCGCTCTGATGAGATACCTTGGCGCAATAACAACGCCCTCCTCCGCCAAACATTTGGCATGGGCCGGCATTGAACCAGGAGTTGAGCCACCGATTTCAGCATGATGGGCTCGATTCGCGATATAGCCCATCAACGACCCGCTCGGGCAATACACAGGCGAGATCACAGTCACATCGGGTAAATGCGAACCACCAAACGCCGGGTGATTGGTAATCACAGTGTCGCCTGGAGCCATCGGGATTACCTTCATCACCTCACGCACGCACACTCCAAGCGCGCCCAAATGCACCGGGATGTGTGGTGCACTGGACAAAAGCCTACCAGACGCATCTAACAGCGCACAGGAATAATCCAAACGCTCCCGAATGTTAGTAGAGATCGCGGTTCGCTTCAAAAGCGCTCCCATGTCACTCACAATCGAATGAAACTTGTGACGCAAGAGATCACGATCAAGTTCTGGTTTCTTTGCAGCCGAGCTGTGGTGTCGCAAAATATGCCCGAAACCCTTGACCCGTTCTACCGTCCATCCTGGATCTACGACGATCGTAGAAAAAGCGTCCTGAATCAGACCGTCCGGCGCGTGAACTGGTTCCACGTCAAAATTGGACAGCTCAATAAGAGACGGCTCTTGCTTTACGATAGTCCGGATGGAAACGACCTCAACCACCCGATTTTCTGGCGGCGGATATCCGAACAGCCGCCTGTAAGCCTCAGCATACAACTCTGGGAGTTCCTTCGGCTCGTCGAACGCTACTTGGATCGGCGTGTCCTGACCTTTGAGTCGCATCTCGGCTAGCTTGATTCCTTGATCAGGCATTCGAGGAGGCTCATCAATAAACTGTGCCACGGGTTTACAGACCTCTTGCTCATAAATCTCTTCGGGCATAGCTTCTTGAAGACCTACCGCGCTCAAAATGCCAGCATTCGCTGGCACAAGGATCGTCTTCATTCCGAGCGCCTCTGCCACTGCACACGCATGCTGAGGACCAGCACCGCCGAAAGCCAACAACGCATGATCTGCCGGATCATAGCCCTCTGAAATCGAGATTCTTCGAATGGCATCGGTCATGTGCTCAATAGCAAGGCGCAGTAACATCCTGAGGAGGTCATTGGCCTCAATGCCTGATTCATCTCGCAACTTTTCCAACTGCTTCTTCGCGGCATCGACGTTTAGCGGGATCGGAGCACGAGCCGGATCAAATCGACCAAGCAGCAGATTGACATCCGTGATGGTGAGCGGGCCTCCACTCCCATAACATGCGGGTCCTGGCGACGATCCTGCGCTCTCTGGCCCAACCTGAAGGCCGTGGTGGGACCAATGACAAATGGAGCCCCCGCCTGCAGCCACGGTCTCAACGGCGACACATGGTGCCATTAATCGCATACCCGCTACGTCTTGGGTAAAACGATAGGATGGCCCGCCACTCATCCGTGCTACGTCTGTGCTAGTGCCGCCCATATCCAAGGTGATGATCTTGGTGAACCCGATTTGCCGAGCTGCATTGCTAGCTCCGATAGCACCCCCTGCCGGACCACTGAGGAGCATGTCTTTGGGCCGGACAACTTCCGCCGACTTCAAACCGCCAGAGCTTGTCATTACCTGGACATCACCGACCACTGCGCGCACGCCATTGAGAAATCCCTGCACTGGCTCATGGAGATAGGCATCTGCCACCGTGCTCTGAGTTCGCGGCAACAAGCGACTAAATGGAGCCGTCTCATGAGACACGACCACGTGCCTGAACCCCCTAGACTTCAGCACTTTGGCCACTTCAGTCTCATGTTGAGGATGCGAATGACCGTGCAAAAGACATATGGCAGCCGTCGTGATCCGAGGATCGCAGCAGGGGACTTCTTCCACGGCTGACAGCACTTCACCCAATGCCGAAACTCGCTCATTCACTTCACATGCCACCTCATGAAACACTGGACGCGGGCTGTGCTTGAGCGCGAAAAGATCATCACGCCGCTGGTCCCCAATTTGGAGCAAATCACCAAAACCTGAAGTCGTGTATAAGGCGATTCGTCCGCCTTTGCGCTCCAGTAGAGCATTGGTCGCCCTCGTCGTTGCAACCTTCAGGTTCAGCGGTGGGAACGGCTTCCCCGGCGGAGTATTAGTGAGGATGCGCACTCCCAGGATAGGTGCCTCCTCCCCAGTGGAGAGCTCCACCAGCGTTCCAGGAGGCTGCTTGCCGGGTGGGCTCTGCTTCAGGCTGTCCACAAACCCTTCTGGCAGAGGCGGCAATCCTCCAAGCGTGCCATCATCTTGCACGATCGCTCGAAGGCAACCAGACGATAAGACTTTGCAGCGCGACTCAGCTCCGAACGGATCAATAGCGTGGCAATCAGTAAACGTCCCGCCAGTATCGGTGGCGATGTGCCAGGTGGATGAGACGGCCATGGCCTTTCTAGCGCGGTGGCGAAACCAAGGTCTCTTCCGTTGGCGCGAACCACATCATGTGCTGCCAGGGTAAATCGTCAAAACTCCGCGAGAGCTTCCACCCGTTAGCTTGCATCTCTTTGTTGATCTGCTCTTTGCTCATTTTGTGCTCTGGCTTGATTGGGACATTTGGATCCTCAGCCCGGAACTCAACCAGCACGATCTGGCCACCTGGCTTGAGCGACTTTTTCATGGCAGCAAGCATGGCAGCCGGCTCAGAGAACTCGTGATACACGTCCACCAGCAAAATCAAATCACAGGACGTAGCTGGCAACTTTGGATCCGTCTCAGTTCCTAAAACCAATTCAATATTGGATAGCTTTTCTTTGTCCGCCCGCTCTTTCAGCATATCGAGCATCTCTTGTTGGATGTCGACGGCGAAAGCCTTGCCTTGGGGACCTACGGCCTTAGCCATCGGCAGGGTGTGGTAGCCATTGCCACTCCCAAGGTCACAGACATTCATTCCCGGCTTGAGCTTCAACTCGTCACGCATTCTTAGCGCAGACTCCTCACGCTCTCGCTTGTTTCGCAGAAGCCAAGCGCCCCCCAGCCAATGCATCGGAGCCGCAACGACTCGGCCCATGTAGGTTTTTGGAGGTGCTGATTCTTGGGCCATTGTTGGCCCAAAAAGTAGTCCCACGAGGCAAATCGTCACACCTATGTTTATCTTTGGGGTCCGTGTCATCGTTATCCTCCTGATTTGATTTTGTCCCACACTCGCGAGTACTTCACGCGGTCCTCCCCCAGGTCTCGGATCACCTCACTTCGGTCCATCGCTTCTCTGGGCACCTTTATTGCCGGACTTTCCAAAAACTCACTGCTGACCTTTTTCACTGCAGCCTTGTTTGGGCAGGGATATCCCATCCACTCCATGTTTTCTGCAGCGACATCAGGATTGAGTAAAAAATCGATGAACTTATACGCCAAGTCAGCTTGTGCAGCGGACTGGGGAATCGCCAACTCGTCGCATGCAATCACTACACCTTCCTGAGGCACCAAAATCCCAACTTCGGAGTTCTCGCTAACCACTTGATACAAATCGCCGCTGTAACCGTGCACAAGGTAGAACTCACCAGCGTCCACAGCACCTTTGTATTGTTCGTTGTCGAACTTCACTGCATTCGCCTTCCATTTCATCACGACCTCAGCCGCCGCCTCAAGCTGAACTTCGTCAGTGGTATTTACACTGTGCCCCAGATACTTCAATGCCGCGCCAAGAGTCTCACGCATGTCATTGAGAAGACTCGTCTTCTTTAGCACAGATTCGTTCTCCAGCATCTTCCAGGATGCCGCGGGCGCTGCTAGCTTATCTTTGCGGTAACCCAGTACGCCGTAGCTTAATGCATAAGGCACCGCAAACTGCATCTTTGAATCGGGAATCTTAGCTAGGATAGTCTCGTCGATATTTACTGTTCCAGGCAAGCGAGACAGATCCAGCCTTTGAAGCATCCCCTGGCTCGCCATAATGTCGGCCATGTATGAACTTGGCACCACTATGTCGTAGCCACTCGCACCAGATTGAAGCTTTGCGTACATCGCCTCGTTGGAATCAAAGGTATCGATCACCACGCTGCATCCATGCTCTTGCTCAAATCTCTGAATCAGCTCAGGCTTTACATAGTCAGCCCATGTAAACACTCGAAGCTCCTTCTTCGAACATGCCGTGACGAACATGCTCACCACTAGGATGGTGACGAGCCTACTCAGAAACGGGAACATTCTTTGGGTTTGCATTCGGGCGGATCAATCGGTTACCGAGCAGCGTAAGCACCAAGGTGGCGAAGATCAACAACGTGGAGAGCGCGTTTATCACAGGAAAAGAGCGACTGGTCTTCGCCATACTGAAAACACGATTCGGGAGAGTGGACGAGCCAGGCCCCGAAACAAAAAAGGTGATCACAAAGTCATCAATCGAGAGAAGAAGCGACAAAATGAATGCGGCAACCATCGATGGTCCCAACAAAGGCAGCACGACCCTCAAGACAACCTGACTCCAACTCGCTCCCAGATCTCTGGCGGCTTCAATCACACTGAAATCGAAAGATTGCATCCGTCCTAGCATCAAAGCCGTGACGTAACAGACGCAAAAGGTCACGTGGGCGATCATCACAGTGCCCAGGCTCAAGCTCCAGGCGACCTGAATCAAGAAAACCTGCATGGCGACACCTATCCACATGTCAGGAACAACCATTGGCAGTTGGGTCAAAAGCAAATGAAGTCTTTGCAGTGGTGATTTGAAATGATGAATGGACCACGCTGCCACCGAGCCCAGAATCGTAGCTCCAACACCGGCTACGGTAGCAACCAACAACGTGTTCCCCAAAGCGCTGAGGGTGGCACCGTCTTTTACCAGATCAACGTACCAATGCGTTGTGAAGCCAGCCCACCTTCCGCCATACTTAGAAGCATTGAATGAGTTCCCGATCAGCACAATGAGCGGACCATACAGAAATAGCACCACGAGGGCGAGCAGCGCGCTTCCCGCAAGATTCGTGCGTGATGAAGACGCTGCCTTCATGAATCAACCATTGCACGAGCACGTTCACCTCGGAACGCCAACATCACCAACGGCAATGCGAGCAGGCCAAGAAGCGATGCAAGCACTGCCGCTTGAGGAAGATTACGGTCCGTGAAAAGCTTGTGAGCGATCACTGAACCGATCGTTTCCGAACCCAAGCCACCGATCATCTCAGGAATGACATAAGCCCCCAGGGATGGAACACCGACGGACAACGCTGCCGCGAAAATGCCACGATTGATGTTGGGCAATACGACTTTGAAAAACGCCGCCCATCGTCCGGCACCCAAATCTCTCGCGGCTTCATACAAGCTCATATCAAATCGGTTCATGGCCGCGTAAATGGGCAAAATGGCCAGAGGTAGGTAGGTGTAAATCATCACGAGCACCACAGCGCCCTGGTTGTAGAGCAGTGAACTGCCATCAGGCAGCAATTGGGTCGCCCGCAAAATGGATGCAAGCCACCCTTCCTCTTGTAGAAGGATTCGCCAAGAATAGACCCGCACAAGGAAGCTGGTCAGGAAAGGAGCGGCAATGATGACAAGCCAACGTTGTCTCCAAATGTCGCTCATCTGAATGATTCGCCAAGAAACAGGGAGTGCCACTACGAGACACCCCACTACCGCAGTCAAACTGGTCCAGATTGTTCTCCACAGAGCCAATTGAACTCCTGATTGTTGGAGAATATGCCAGTGCTCAAGAGTCGAAACAGGCCCCATCCGCCCATATGAGTCCACTGTTCTGAATGCTGTGGCTAGCAAAATGACGGCTGGACCAGCAAAGAAGCAGGCCATCCACATCATGGAGGGAAGTGACAGTGAAAGTTGCGCCCTCTTCGACATCTAAATGCCGCCCTGCAAAACTTTCATCCACCTAACGCGGAATCCACGGTTCTCCTCCATCAATAGCGTGGAAATAGCAGCTGCCTGCTCTTCAAGGCCATTGATCTTCGCAAACGCTGCCATGAGCTCCTCACGCCGATAGACTTCCGTGGAGTCACTGACGTCTTTCTTCAATGAGTCTGCGATCTCGAGCAACATTTCTGGCGGCACAGTACTGAGCGGAATGGAAACCTCGCCTCGCTCCAACTGAACCCTCAGTTCAGACAGGGAGCCAAACCGCACGGTTCCATTGAGGGCTGACGAATCTCGCCGCCTCAGCATTCCGTTCCAGCCGCGCCTTTCAAGGTCACGGAACAGTTGGTTGATGAATGACTCTGCGTTCTCGTACAAATATTGCCGTCCTTCTAAAGCTGTGCGCACTTCGGGCGACTCAAACTTCATCGACTTTAATACATGGATGGCTGGCTGATAGTCGAAACCCCGAACAAGCGCCGGAAGTGATTCGACAAGCTCCACGAGTTGATGGAGTTCGCGCCCACGTCTCTCCAGGGCTAACTTTATCTTTGCACTTACCCCGGAAGTTCGCCCCTTGCTCTGGGTAAGTGTCTTCACGGCCGCAAGTTGTTGTTCGACCTCTCTTTTGAGCAAGCCTCCGGTCTTTAGCCGATCCTTGACGGTCTGAAGAGCGTCTACCAGCATTCCCGGGTCTGCAATGGGTTGTTTTGAAGCGCTAGCAAGCAGTCCCTCGGCCATCGCAGCCTCTTGATCAAAAAGATCCGCCATGGTCCGGCAGTCCTGAATCCAAGCCTGAGCATGGGGCGTGTTGGTCACTTCAAGAAACTTTCGAAAGCTGGCCGCCCCCTGCCGAAAATCGCCGAAATACCACTGTGCTATGCCATGGGCAATGTAACTGAGCACATCCTCGTTCGTTGGATCGACGCGCAGTGCATCGCTTGGCAGCTTAAGCCCTAAATCTTGCTGATGCCGATCCCCCACCGTCCTGAGGAATCTGCTAGCTGTGTCTTCTCCTGGAGAATCGACAGCGAGTTGCTGAAACAATGTCGCTGCCCTGTACCGGTCAGATCTGGCAAGGGCGCATAGCGCTGCATGGAATCGCACCCAGTTCATCGTGGGTTGCATCACTCCTTCAGAGAGCAAGGTCTCCAACACAGGACGTGCCGTGTCGAAATCTCCTGCCGCTACCGCTTTTCGTGCAGCGAGAAATCGCTCTGCCTTTGTGAGAGTCGACACATCTGGCTGGGTCACCCCACCGCCAGTAAGAGACCTCCTCGCTGCCTCGTCAGCACTTGCGTCACGGATTTCCTGATCGTTAGCCGATTGAAAGAGCCAGCCGCTGAGAAAAGCGACAAGCATAGCAACCGCTGCAACTGCAGCGATCTTCCTCCGCTTAGATGCTAGAGAAATAAGGGGCTTGTTGATCAATCCTTCTGCAAGCCGAAGCTCATCGACCGCCTCGTCGTAGCTTGCTGGACGCTCATCGGGGCTGAACGCGAGAAGTTCGTCAATGATCTTGACCGTCCTCACTCCAAAAGGCTTGGGGGAGTCCTGGAGGGTGATTCGTCGGCACTTCACCATCCGCAGCTCATGAAGAGAAGCAGACTTCACCTTATGAGGCGGGTGCCCAGTAAGTGCATGGTAAAGACTAGCGCCAAGGCTGAACAAGTCACTGCGGAAATCTTCCTTATTCTCTATCACCTTTTCCGGGCTGACATAGTAGGGCGTGGCCCAGATCTCACCTGACTGATCCTTCTGCTGAATGAACAAGGCGAGGCCAAAATCCACCACCTTTGCCGTGCCCTCATCTGTGAACAAGATGTTGGCGGGCTTCACATCGCGGTGAAGCAATCCCATGCGATGTGCAGCCCGCAATCCTTCTGCGACTTGGCGGCCAATACGCAGCACCTCTTTTTCCTTCACCTCGCCCTCACGTCGAATCTTCTGCTCCAGGCTTCCGCCAGATACGAGCTCCATAGCAATGAAGAAGTGACCCTGGTCAAACCCGACGGAATAAAGCTTGATCACGTTTGGGTGTGTGACCCGAGCCGTGGTTAGCGCCTCCTGCTGAAATTGGGCCATGCGCGTGAGATCGCCGCTGTATTTTCGGTTTAGAATCTTTAGCGCCACTCGGCGGCCCAATGTCTCATCCTCCGCCTCGAACACCCGGCTCATACCGCCCTCACCGATCTCACGCACAATCGCAAACTGGTCGAATCTACGGCGCACACGCACCGCTTCCCGACACGAGGGGCATTGGATCTTTGCAAAAGGCTCCAACGCGGTCACGTCGATCTGTGCGCCACATGCTGGGCATTGGCTCAAATACTGTTGCTCGGGGAGGACCACTGGTCTGAAGTGCATAGCTCATTCCGGCCCTTGTGGCAATCCCGCAACCATCACTACTTTTCGCAAAGATGCTGTTTTTGCGCAACTCGTTGGGGGATCCTGAGTTCAACGTAACGTCAAATCAAACGACACCACTCAACTACCTACCATGAAAACCAAACCAAACGTGCTAACCGCATTCGGAGCTACGACCCTGCTGGGTCTGGCTTTGGCCACTGCTCAAGACGGAGGACCTCCGCGTGACGGAGGTGCAGGCAGGCTACAAGAGATGATCAAGCGCGCTGATACCAACAGCGATGGAAAAATCAGCAAGGAAGAGTTTGTCACAGCTCGGAAAGCCGAACTCGAAGAGCAGTTTGGCCGCTTGGATGCGAATGGAGACGGGCAGGCTGACGAAGCCGAGATGCAACAAATGGCAAGCCGGGCGCGCGATGGTGCCGGCAGACGCCCAGAAGGCGGGGACGGCGGGTTTCGGCGTCCAGGAGAGGGCGGTCCAGAAGGTGGATTCCGTCGGCCTCCAGAAGGTGAAGGCGAACGTCGTCCTGAAGGTGATGGTGGCCCCCGCCGTGAAGGCGCTGGGGGCCCTCCTCCGGGTGGTCCTGGTGGTCCGCAAGGTGGCCCTGGTGGACGTGGCGGCCAGATGATGGCTGGCATGGGCGCTCTGTTCCAATTGATGAGCCCCGAGGGCTTTTCAAAAATCGACGCCAACGCTGACGGCTCCATTGATGTGGAGGAGTTCAAAAAGAGTGTGGCTGATCAGGCGGCTCAGGGCTTTGGCCGCATTGACGGCAACAGCGATGGCAAGCTCACCCAAGACGAACTGCGTCAGGCAGGCGAGCGTATGCGGAATATGATGGGCGGCCGTGGTCCTGGTGGCCCCGGAGGCCCTCCAGGAGGAGAAGGTGGATTCCGCCGTCCTGGCGGAGCTGAGGGCGGTGAGCGCGGCGGATTCCGCAGGCCCCCGTCTGAAGGTGATGGCGCACCCAAGCCAGATGAGAAAAAAGACGGCGTGTAGTCTTTTCTCAGCACTGTCCCAGAATTATTCAAATCAAGGGGTGATGTCTCTCAAGGGCATCGCCCCTTGTTCTTTTCAGAGTTGCACTCGCTAGGACGTCCTGCGTAAGTGAATCCATGCGTGCCTTGTGTCAGTTTCTCTTTGGGAAGATCAGTTTTCAGGCTCACTACAGTGACGAGCAACCCTTTGGATATGGACGTGGCCGTGTTGGCGGATCAGGCTGTGCTTCCGGGTGCCTCAGCAACCCACGCATCCTCTTGGCGCTCGTGATGATGATCGGCGCTGTGGGTTACTATTACCTTGGCACGACCGAGTATGAGAATCCAATCACAGGGCGGAAACAGCGCCTAGCTCTTCCCACACCCGAGGAGGAGATTGCTCTAGGACTTCAATCGGCACCTAGCATGATTCGCGAGTTCGGCGGAGAGCACCCCAATCTCGAAGCACAGGCCACTCTTGATCGCATTGGGGAGCGATTGGTCAGTTCTACCATGGCGAAGAACACACCATACAGGTTTGATTTTCACCTTTTGCGGGACGATCAAACGGTAAACGCATTTGCGCTGCCAGGCGGGCAGATTTTTATCACAGCCAAGCTTTTCTCCCTGCTCAAGAACGAAGACCAACTCGCAGGTGTCATCGGTCACGAGATAGGCCACGTTGTGGGCCGCCATTCCAATCAGCAGATGGCAAAGAGCAAGTTGATCGGAGGCCTGTTTCAGGGCATCGGCATCGCTCTTTCTGGCGATGGCAACAGCACAGGTGGAATGCAGATTGCCCAGATGGTGGGCAATGTTATCAACATGAGCTACGGGCGGGACGACGAACTGGAATCTGATGCTCTGGGAGTCCGCTTTCTCATTGAAGCAGGATACAACCCCGAGGCGATGATCGGTGTCATGGAAATATTGGCCGCGCATGCGGGCGGTGGACGTCAACCTGAGTTCATGAGCACTCATCCTGACCCCGGCAACCGCGCCGAGCACATCAAGCAGGAGATCGCGAACTATCGTGCGGGTCGCCCAACAAGGATTCCGACGGCAGAATCAGGAGCTACCGCCCGCTGAAAAGGAATCCGCAGAAGTTTTTCTGCCGTAACACTTCGGTAACAGCGCTTATGCATATTGCGCTCAGCCATGAACTCCCTGACACACCCCACCAGCAACGAAGCTGCGTATCGCAAGGTGATGAGACCCAAACCCGGTAACAGTCACCGTTACTCAGCCGGAACTTCCGCTCTCCGTTGCATCGGTGCTCTATTACTTGGCGCTCTGGCAACTGGATTGCTTCTGGCGGCAATCGACCGGCACTACACACCCATCCAACTTCCAGCGGCACCCACTATTCGCTCGTCCAAGCCCGCCCCAGGACAAGGCCGAGTGATTGTGTACGAGTGCCTTCAAGACGCAGTGCTTCACAAGTCGATGGAACCGCAAAGCAGCACAGCAAGCTCCGTTTTTGCCTCTCAGACCGGCGTTCAGGGCATGGCGCCATTCACTGAGGCCGAGTATCCTTAACTCTCTGAGGCAGCGAAGAAGGCGCGTGATGCTTTTTCATTGCGCTTTTGCGAGCCAGCCAGTTTCATTGCTCTACATGGGATTTCGCAGCAGCGTGGTGGCTTCCACCTTGTGGCTGATTGCATTCACTTCCGTCAAGGGAGCGGACGCAGTCAGTGTCCTGCATCAACTGGAGCACGCCATCTTCCTTCAAGAGATCGAATGGCGGCAAGTAGAGGCTATGAGCCACTATCAGGACATCCTGTCGTCGCCAACAGTAGGCGCGAAGGTGTCCGTGGAAGCTCGGCTTCAGCTCGCTCGTTGCTACGAGTGGCGAGATTCCCCTTCGGCCTCGAAGTCGCTGTATCAAAGCATAGTGAGGCTGCATGCAGACGCCACCAGTCACGTTAGGTTTGCAAATGAACGGCTGCGAAACCTGGATCAACTGACCACTTCCACGGCAGATTTTCCTTCCCGGCATCTGGTTGCTCACCTTTCAGACCTTCTCGCCATGCTCAAAGTCAGTATTCGAGAGCCTGGACACCCACTGACGAAGTCTTTGGTAGAGGCTATGCGCGATGGATTGCGAAATATCGAAGAGGAACTCGCGCTGGCTCCCAGCAATGAATCTTCGGCCTTCCGCAACCGCCGCAGAGAGCTTCAAGCCCAACTCACCAAGCAGCGTGCCGCGCTTTCCACAATCCTCGACGCACAAGCAAGCGGACTACAAGACACAGCGATCCGGATTGCCGCCAGCGATGCATCGTTTTCGGAGATACGGGGGCGGAGTAGATTGTTCGACGCACCCACCGCCTTCGGAAAATGGCTGCTTGATGGGAGGATCACTTGGATCGAGGCCATCATGTCCAAACAAGCCGACAAAGCTGCCCAAGCGCGTGAAAATCTCTCCGCTCTGCTGTTGCCTTTGATGAGCGGACCCGCCGGCGTGCCAGAAGTGCACCTCGCACAAGCTTTGACTCAGACTCTCGACCTTGTGCACCGCGAAATCGGGGTGGGGAACTGGGGAGAAGCTCAGAAACTCCTTTTGAGTGAACTAACCTCCTTGCACCTGCGGTATAGACACGCCCCTAGCCTGGTAGTTCCAAGTTCATCAGAACTGTCGCCACCGCAGGTCGCTCGCATTGCAGGCCTTCTTACTTACGCAGCTGATGCCATTGAAGAACTGGAGAACGGACGGCGCTCCGAACAGATATCAAATGATCTCAATGCCATGCTGGTCGATGCCCAACGAGTTGTCGTGGACTGGCACGACACGCCAGCACCTCGTCAGCGGCTCGAAGCCCTTATCGTCAAAATCAAGCAAGCCAGATCGGCCCTCACCTCCAGTCCGGGTGACGCCCTGACCATTCTTCAGGCGGAGGTCTACCGTTAATCGATTCATGAGGAGAATCCGTCAGTGGCTCAAGTCATTAAAGTTCGATCCCACAGGCGAACTTGCGATTGCGATTGCCATTTCCGCACTGGCGATCGCCGGCCCAACCGCAGGCCTCTTGTGGTTCATGCACCGGGCTCTCCAGGGCGAGCGCCAAACTTTGGTCGCCGAACGCGCTACTGCACGCCGCACTTACCTGCAAGCCTCTAGAGAAGCGGTTGTGGCTCAACTTGAACGACTTGCTAAGTCGCCCCTGCTACCCTCAGACGCCTCAGTCGCAGGACGACGATTCCTTGAGGTAGTTCGTAGCAATCGTTCGGACAGTTGCCTCGTGCTCGACAATCAGGGCCGAGTCGTTTTCCCCATCTCTGCCGATCCAGTCGTGGAGAATCAGATGCCAGAACCGAATCAAGATGCTTGGAAGCTTGTTAGAGACTTCCACGAGCCAACGAAGGACTTTTCCGACAGCAGACTTTCGCTATTGGACCGGTTTAGAGGCAGGCGACTGCTCAACAGCTCAACACCGAGCGACCGACTTTATCTTCCCTACCTTCAACTAGCGGCTCTGACTGACTCGCGGACAGGCAGTTCGCGTGCGGCATCACTTCTCAAGTCTCTTCGAGAAACCATCGAGAACTATGACGATCCCACCCTGCCGTCCATGCAACGCCTTTATCTCGCCAATCGTCTGCAAGATCAGTTGCCAGGACTCAATCAGGCCGCACTCGAAGCAGAAACGCTCGCAGTCACCGCCTTGGACCGTTTTCAGATGCCACAAATCAACGGCATGTTTGAGCCAACTCGCGCAGACCCGTCGTTGATTCAAGTTTTGACAAACGATCCCAGGGTTGTGCTCTTGTTTGGGGCTGCGGGATTGAAGAGGCAGTTGGAAGAAGTCGCCAACGCTATCCTGTCTCCGGTGCAGTTGCGTGCGGAGATCACTTCATCTGCACCACCCGCCACGGAAGAGCCAGACATCATCGCCACTCGGGCACGAACCACCATTGGCCAAACTTTTCGCACATGGCATCTCATCGCGCATGACGACAAGGGCATTCATCTCATCGACGAACTCGTACAACGGAGAAAGTGGCAGTACAGTGCAGTGGCGATTGGCGGTGGTCTTCTCTTGAACCTGCTCGCAGCCCTGGCGATCCAGCGCTTCAGCCGCAGCGCAAACCTCACCCAAGCGCGGCAAGATTTCCTTTCCACGCTGTCGCATGAACTTCGGACTCCGCTTACCTCCATCCGGATGTTTGTGGATACGCTTGCCGATGGAGGTCTAGAAGATCCGGCAAGGGCAAAAGTTTATTTGGAGTTCATTCGCCGCGAAAATGAACGTCTCTCACGGCTTGCTGAAAACTTTCTCACGTTCACTCGGATTGAGAGTGGACGAATGAACTTTGATTTCCACGAGATTCACCCTGAAGAGATCGTCGACTCGGCGCGTGTGGCAGTAGAAACACGCTTTGCCGTGGAGGGAACCGACTTCCAAGTGTCTGTCGAACGTAAGCTCCCCTCAATCCGAGCAGACCACACCTTGCTGACCACGGCTCTGGTCAATCTGCTGGAGAACGCATTCAAATACACTCCGCCCGACAACAAAAAGATTCTTCTCTCAGTTGCACGCGGTCACAACACCGTGCGATTCACCGTGGCAGACAATGGACCAGGCCTCACCTCTGACCAGATGAAGTACATCGGCGAAAAGTTCTACCGCCCAGACTCTGCAGCACGATCTGGCCAGCCTGGATTTGGCCTTGGCCTCAACATCGTCTCCCACATCCTCCACGCGCACAAAGGCCGCCTGGAGATTCACACCGAGCCATCGGTGGGTTCCCGATTCACCCTGATCCTGCCAGCCCTAAACAGCAAATCTGAAGACGAATGAATCCCATGAATGAAGAGACGATTCTTATTGTTGAAGATGACCCTGCCATCTTGTTCGGCCTCCGAGACAACTTCGAGCGCGCTGGGTACAACGTGCGCACCGCAGTCGAGGGACGGCTGGGGCTTGACCTCGCGAGATCTCTGAAGCCAGCTCTTATCCTGCTGGACATCATGCTCCCGGGCATGGATGGATTCACCATCTGCCAAACACTCAGAAAGGAGGGCCTAGAGATGCCTGTCATCATGCTCACTGCTCTTGGCCAGGAAGAGCAGATCATCAAAGGCCTCAATCTTGGTGCCGACGACTACGTGACCAAGCCATTCTCCATTCATCAATTGATGGCGAGAGTCACCTCGATGCTCAGGCGACACAGGCGCACGGTGGACGAAGTCGTAAAGCTTACAGCGTGCGAGGTTAATCGCACCACTCGCGAGGTGCGGAATGCACAAGGTCACATTGTTGAACTCACTCCAAAGGAGCACGGCGTATTGGATTATTTTCTCTCTCACCCGCACCGGCCACTCACTCGTGATCAGATTCTTGACGCCGTTTGGGGTACAGATGTTTTTGTGACTGACCGCTCAGTCGATAGAACGGTAACAACATTGCGCCAAAAAATTGAAGCGAATCCATCCCGTCCTGATCACATCAGAACAGTTCAGAAAGTCGGCTATCGCTTTGAAACTGAGGCTTCCAGCGCTTCGTGATGAAACAGAAACGGCTCCCAGTTGCCTGGGAGCCGTTTGTTGTTGTTGTGGTTGCTGGATCGATGGCAGCGAACACTAACCACCTCTCACAGTGCACAACATGCACTACTATCTGCCAAAAGAGAAGTAAAATCCTACACGACGTTGAGGATATTGATAAGACGGTCCGCATGAAGAGCGCGAGTGACCACCATGATAGTGATAACTGGCACGCGGATTGCATACAAAGCAACCGCAAGAGGATGATTGCGTAACCCAGTGACCAATTGGATTGCCGCAACGATCATACCCACAGATCTTGTAGACTGAGACGATCGGACGACCGCAACGCGTGTATCCGACGATCCGGCTGTGGCAACTGTCCCAAGCCTGCGCCTCGGGGGCAACAGCAATAAACAGTGTGATGACGGAGAAGAGAGCAAGGATGTGTTTCATGGTGTGGTAGAGTTGACGTCGACTTCGACGCGACACCTCGACACCTATTCAACTCTCGATGAAAAATCTTTGCCGCTTTGCTCCAAGGGCTGCTCAACGTCGCTTCTTGGAGCCAACCAACGGTACGCTGTGAATCTCAAACGGGCCCGCAGTGGCACTATCAAACTCTGCGGCGGCTTCCAGACCCGCTTTTACGATGTCTTCCACGTTCTTGAACTTGTCATAGACGGTCTGCATGGCACCAAGTGCATAGTCCCTTCCTGAACCCGCTGCCCAAAACTTGTGAAACTGCTGGGCTGAGCGATAGGAATAGACCGCAAAGATCCCATGGGCATTTGCTGCCAAGCCATAGAACTGCGTTGTCTCGTACTCATCGTCTTTCTCGGGGTGCGCACTCATGAAGTATTCCGTCTTCAGGTAATGGTGCGCTACGCGAAACGTTTCAAAGATCGCCTGAGTGGATGAGAAGTCACGTGGACGCTCTGGATTGGAGAAGTAGCTTTGCATTACAACCAAGCTCGCCGAGGTCCCAGTGAGGCCAACATAGGTATCACCAATCTTCGCTACTTTTGTCTTGTTGACCACATGGTGGGCCTTCTGCCGCAGTGATCCGAGACAACTGAGCGTGTCTGCTCCAAGACATGCTATTCCATTCTTCTGTGCTACGACGATGGTGGACATAAACGATACGTTACTCTGGCCTTAGGCTGGGATGTCCGTCAAATCGGATATCATGCCCTCGCAGATGCCCACAGATGTCCAAACCTGTCCCAAACAGTTCACCGGCAGTGAGAAATGCCCTTCATTTGGCATCCAATGACGGATAGATGTGGGCACTAAGTCCGCCATGCGAATCCCAAGCTCAATCGGGATCATCCTGTCAGCATCTCCATGCCAAAAGTGCACGGGAAATCGAATCTCAGCGAGATTAAATCCCAGCGGACGGAGATAAACGTCAGCATCTACAAGAACAGGTTCGATGACGCCGCGCCACCCATGAAGGTAACTCCGTGCGATGATCTCCAACTCGCCTTGCTCGACCATTGCGTGACGATCACGCTCTCCAAGCTGATACGTTAGCATCTGCTTCACAGGGAACTGATCAGCACGGCGCATGGAGACCCATTGACCGACTTCAAACACAGGCTGCAAAAGCCACGGGAAACGATTCCTCAACGTGAGCAGCAGTTGGTAGATGGCAGGTAAAACATTCGTACCACCAGCTGCATGAAAGTTAGGCGCGCCACACACGACGGAGGCACTGAGTAAGCGTCCAGGTAGTTGATGCGCCACAGCCAAGACATAAAGGCCACCTCCCGAGACGCCCATCACGTGAAACTTGTCTACGCCCATCTTGTCCGCCACTTGAGCAACCAGGGGCGGCCAATCCAAAAGTGTGCGAGTGGGGTCGAAGTCCGATCTGCCCATGCCCGGCCGATCAATGGCTATCACCCGGACCCCACGTTTCAGGGCGAGTGCATGCGTAGACGCGGCCTGAAGACTACTGGAAGGCCAGCCATGAAAGTAGATCAAAGGAGTTCCAGATGGATCGCCATACTCGCAGAATCCAACAACCCTTCCATCTGCCAGAGTGCAGGAACTGACTACTTCTCCCGTTGCCATCTTTTGATATCGACGAGTTCTCTGGCCTGCTCCTGCCACTTGTCCTTGATGGGGCGCTGCTTGATACCGGGTAGGTTCATGATCACGTCAATCTCTGTAGCAGTCCATGCGGCAACCTGCATAAATGTGCAAACGCCCACATCCAAAAGTTGTTTCTGAATGCCCGCCTTGATGCCCCGGATCTCAGTGAGATCGTCAGGATCAGCTGCAAGCGAATCTATGCGAGCGAGAGTGGCTGCGATCATGGTAGCACGTGCTTCCAGCACCTTCCGCTTTTCCTCAGACTTGGCTTTTGCGGTCATCTCTCTCAAGTCAGACAAGAGCGCTGAGAGTTTCTCAGCATCAGGCTTCGGCCCTTCTCTCAATGGAGCGCGGTGACGAGCAATATCTTCGATAGGCCGTGTGGGCGCCGGCGGAAACTCAAACTCGTCATCAGGCTCAATTGGCTCGACGGGCGGATGGACGACCGGAGTTGAAAACAGTTTGCTGGGCAGCGGTTTTTGGGCGGGCACCTCGGTCAAGGTGGGCGTTGCAGTTTCTACTATCGGGACTGATGCCTCAGGAGTTGGTTCGTGTGACGAGTCATCTCTCACTCGGCTTAAGGCTTCGTCCAAGTCAGTGCGCAACTGAGACTCTGACTTCTCTAGCTCCACGACTCGCAACCGGAGCGTTTCGTACTCTGCAGATACCCGTTGAGCACGCTCCAGTTGTTCTTGCAGACCACGGGCACGATTCAGGGCTTCAGATGCCTGGCGCTCCGCCTCGTCTCGCTGTTGCAGTGCCGCGAGACACTGTTCCTCAGCAGCCTTGTCATCCGCAGAGACAGTGGCGGTCGTGGCTTTAGTCTGATCTAGTTGTTCCTGCAAACGGGCGCGTAAATCGTGCTCGGCATCGAGCTTTGCCAAAAGGTGCGCGCGTTCCATGCGAGCTGCCCATGACCGCAGCAGCCAGGCAATAACTGCGGCAAGCACGCTGCCTACGAGGACCAGCAAGGCCACTTGGTAGCTTAGAAATATCAGGTCAAAGTTCATCCAGACTATCAAACTTGGTTACTGAGGCCCAATGATCTGCGGGGGAATGCCTACAGGAGCCGTTCGCTCAAACACTCGGAAGTGCGCCATTAAAGCAGGTGCTACATCAAGCACTTCTGGCATCACGAGATTTACAGGAAAGTCCTTCGGGAGCAACCCACTCGCTGCAAGCGTCTGCGCTTCCAAAAGCGAGGCTCGCGCGGATTTGGTGGACCAAGGCTCTCCAACGACGGCAAACGCAAGCAAGCCGGAGGTATCTGCACCGGGCGCAACGGGCAGCAGGCCCAGTGTCTGTAGCGGAGATTCTCCTGCCTCACACTGCGTGTCGACTTCTATTTGGATATCAGCCTCTAGTTGAGGATACCGCTTGCGAACTGCCTGCTCGGCCTGTGTTCTCAACGCCTCATTTGGCACGCAACCCCGCACAAACACATCCAAGCCGGCAAAAGCCAGGAACAAATGTGCCGGATACCTCTTCGGAGCATGAGTCACTGGCTCGCTTGCGATCGAATACACCCAAATCGCAGCATCAGCTACGTCAACGATCATCAGGCGATGATCAACCGATGCTGGTAGCATGGCGGGCATGATCGTGTTAGCATCCTCCACATCAATCTCGGCTAGTGGAACCACCTTCCAGCCATCCTGAATGGAACCGACCGCCACCCACCGAGCCAGATTACCTTCCGGTAGACTGGGCATGGCCTCAATAAGTGGCCGAATATCGGGCTCTGGCTTTCTTCGGTCCGATATTCGCAGTTGATTGATAACTCGTCTTGATCCCGCCAACTGGCCGACTCGTTGTAGAAATAAATCTCGCGCCGTGGGAATCGCCAACTCTCCACGAACGAGAATGGTGTCAGCCCGCACCGCCATGACGACATGCCCTGGGGCAAGCTGCTGGCTCTTGGTCTCCATTTCCCGCTTGGCTATCGCTTGGTCACGTAAAGATTGCAGCCGGATCACCTCTCCTGCTAGTTGCTCATTCCAAAGACTGTCGCTGATACCGAAATCCTGGAGCGCACGCCTTAGACGTTCACGAGGCAATCCCAAGTCCAGCGGCTTCCAAGCACTACCCCACTGCGCTATGGCTAGCACTCCTTCACGAGCTCGACCCATTTTGACAATCTCCTCTACTGCACTTGTGTCAGTCAACTCTTCCTCCCGGACCACCGCCTCGGCATCTGCTTCAAGCCTTGAAACAATGTTTACTCCACCAAACACGGGCCTCAGTTGACTGGCTATCCGCAAGGCCTCGGCATCATCGTTCACAACCCCATAGATCGTGGCTTGAGTGGCATCTGCCAAGACGATCCCCCACCCGCTACTACGGCTGTCAATCCGAACCGCATCGCCATTCACAGCCCTCATTGCGCTCAATGAGGTCCCGCGAGACCAACTACTGTTAAGTCGGGCACTTTCCTGAAGCAACCGAGTCACCTTTGTTAGGTCCGCACTCTCCCGAACCGTTCCACTCAGATACACGTTCTGTCCGCGCACAGAGGCTGCTAATCCAGGGTGTTCCTCACTGACTTGATCCAGCAATCCAGCCACGGATGCCTGCAACTCCCCCTGAATGCCGAGAGCTGACCACCATGAACCCATCAGCCAGAGCGCGGCCCATGCCACAGAGACGATGATGGGTAGTTTCATGCCAGAGACGAATCATCTCCTTAACGCCGACACCGCTTCCCGGAAAGAAAAATCTCGAACCTGCCTCCCGTTGGTCCTTCGGAGCGTAACTTGAGCCGTGGAATCACCCCAGAAAGCGAGCCTTAAACTGCCTGATGAACTGCCGCTCATCGTCTTGAGCGACTGCTTTCATTTCCCGCAGTGCGTCCTGCCTCTCTACATCTTCGAGGAGCGGTATCGCGCCATGTTAGCTCATGCTCTCCGCACTCATCGCATGTTCGGCGTTGGAGTGCGCGTCCGGCGGAACTCAGATGACATTTTGCCCGTTACCACGGTGGGACTCATCAGCGCTTGTGTGACCCAAAATGACGGGACCTCGCATCTTCTGCTCCACGGCCTAAAACGGGCTCGGATTACCGGCTTCAGCCAGGATGGACCATTCAAGATCGCCCAGATTGAGAAAATGGAGTGCCCTCAGGCCAGTTCGGAACGCATCAAGACCCTCCGAAGCCAAGTCATGGCTTCCCTTCCCGTCTGCCAGTTAGGCGCTGAGCAGGCCATGCGTCAGTTGTGCGACAAACTCTTGAGCACCGACTGCCCCGAGGCTCTGTGTGACATCCTCACTTACCATTTCGTGAACAGTCCCCGCACACTAGCCAAATCCCTCACAGAACCCTGCCTGGAAAAGCGATACCAGATCCTTCTGAACGAACTCCGGTCCGACTCGGAGCCTGAATAATCCAGATGCATCTGTTGTTAACGAACGATGACGGCATCGAGGCACCTGGCCTCCTTGCCCTCGAGCAAGTCTGCCGCACACTCGGACACAGAGTGAGCGTGGTAGCTCCAGCTTCTGAACAATCCATGTGCGGACATCGCGTCACGACGTATTCACCTATCAAGGTGGCATCCATCACAGCGGATCGCTGGGCCGTGAGCGGAACGCCTGCTGATTGTGTCCGCATCGCACTCTTCGGACTAGGATTGACACCTGACGCCGTTTTTTCTGGCATCAATGCGGGTGGTAACCTTGGCCAGGACATTTACATTTCTGGCACGTGTGCGGGAGCGAGAGAGGCGGCGTATTATGGAGTCCGGGCGGCTGCGTTCTCCCACTATCTTGTCCGGGACCTGGCCGTGAACTGGTCGCAAATCCAAAGCTGGCTCCCTGAGCTCACCACACGCGTCCTAGCACAGAACACCAGCCGCGGTGCATGGACCAACATCAACTTCCCGCACCTGCCCGGCGAGAACGTTCCGCTGCCCGACATTAGGACGACAACTCCTGAGGCCCGTCCCCTGGGGGTGTCGTACGATGTCACTCCTGCTGAGGCACTAGATTGCCATTCCTTTCAATACTCAGCTCGATATGCTGACCGGCCCCGCACTCCAGGCTCAGACGTGGATGTCGTGTTTGGTGGGGCTATCTCATGGTCAGAAATGACGATCTGAAGCGAGTGCGCTAAACATTTGCTTGCCGCCGGATCGACTCCGCTTGCTCATGAATCGCCACACGCTGAGCTTCACTCAGCCGCAGCGCGTTCTTCACCTGCATACCCATGCGGGGATTCTTATTGAGCAGTGGAAGATGTCTGAGCAGATAGTCCCAATACAAAGTAGTGAACGGACACGCATCTGCACCAGTGCTCTTGTCTGGCTTAAAGCGGCAACCACCGCAGTAGTTGCTCATCCGCTGGACGTATTTGCCACTCGCGATGTAGGGCTTGCTCGCCATCACACCACCATCAGCATATTGCGACATCCCAAGCGTGTTCGGCAGTTCTACCCACTCAATGGCATCCACGTACACGGCCAGATACCACTCATGGACACGCCTTGGATCCACGCCTAACAACAGACAGTAAAGTCCCGTGATCATCAGGCGCTGAATGTGATGTGCATACCCGTATCGCAATGTCTGCTGAATGGTGTCCCTCAGACAAGCCATCTCAGTCTTCCCCGTCCAAAAAAAGTCTGGCAGTGGCTCATACGCACTCATCGCGTTCCGCTCCACATAGCTAGGCATGAACTTCCAGTAAACGCCCCTCACATACTCCCGCCAACCCAATATCTGGCGGATGAAACCCTCCACGGCTTCTAACGGTGCTTTTCCGTGATGGAAGGCCTGTTCAGCAGCGGCGATCACCTTTCTTGGGTCCAGCAACTTCAGATTCATTGCCGCACTCAAACGTGAGTGATAAAGCCATGGCTCATTCGTCCACATGGCGTCCTGATATTTGCCAAACTCTGGCAAACGATGCTCAATGAAGTCTGCAAGCGCCTCATCTGCTTGCTCTGGAGTCACTGGCCAATCGAAGTCCTCAAGTGCGCCGGGGTGCTTGGCAAACCGCTCGTTCACCATCTCAATCACCTTTCGCGTCACGGCGTCTGGAGCGAATCGTTTTGGCTTCGGTTTCAACAAATCAGGCCCGCTACTGCCAAACGAGCCTCGATTCTCTGCATCGTAGTTCCATTTTCCACCCACCGGCTGACCTTGCTTCATCAGCACACCCGTGCGCTGACGCATTTCACGGTAAAAGAACTCCATCCTCAGTTGCTTTCGCCCTTTGGTGTGAGCTTCAAACTCTTCCTCTGAGCACAGAAAGTGCCGGTCCTCACGCACTTCCAGCTCCACACTCTTCTTCGCGCACACCGCACGTAGATCCTGATCCACCTGCCACTCGCCAGCTTTGACCATGATGACCTTTCCTGGCCTATGTTGAGCGAGTGAAGCACGCAGCGCCTCCACAAAACTCTGTGCCTCAGCTTGAGCCATCTCTCGATACAGCACCCGCCATCCCCTTGCGGTGAGAGCATCTCTGAAGTGTCTCATCGCGGCCACGAACATCGCAATCCTCGCCTTCACACTCCACACCTTCACCGATTCCTCCGCCACTTCAGCCATCCACACGGCGTCCACCCTTGGGTCAAATCCGTCGAACGCAGCGGAGTCTTGGTTGAGTTGATCACCGAGCACGATGACCAAGTGGCGGATGGGTTTCATGTGCCATCTTTTACGCTCACCATGAGCCTCCAGACGCCTTGTGGAATGCTATTTGACCAGTTTCAGCGAACCCGCGTCTACATCATAAATGATCGCATCCTTTTGCTGCTCTACCCAGTCACCACCCGTAGTCGTTACGACTCGCTGGCTCCCTTGAGGCAGATTCTCCATCAGCAATTGCCGTCGTGTCGCATCCAGTTCACCAAACACATCGTCCATGAGCAGAAGCGGTGCTTCACCACGCCTATTCTCCAACACACGAGCCTGGGCTAGTTTTAGCGCGACAGAGAGCGAGCGCTGCTGACCCTCCGAGGCAAAGCTCCCGGCATCGCGCTCATGCAAACCGATCCACAAATCATCGCGATGCGGGCCCACGGCCGTCGTGCGCGTTCGCTGCTCCTGTTCGCGCTGGTCTACGAGTTGCTCAAACAGACCTCCCGCTTCTGCACCACGCACCAATCTCACCCCAAGTTCTTCTTTTCCCATGCTCAGAGCCTCCAGCGCACGACGCGCGGGCTCTAATGTCGCATCGACCAACTCATTCCTGGCTTGCCAGATGACTTCAGCCGCCTTGTCCATGATCTGCGCATACGCATCGGCATGTCTCCAGTTGATCTGCGCATCACGCTTCAAAACGTAGTTCCTGGAGCGCAACGCACGCTCATACGTTCTGAGCGCATCCAGATAGCCACGCTCGGTTTGGCTCGCGGTGAAGTCCAAATATCGCCGCCGATGCTCCGCACCACCACGGAGTAGGTTCATGTCGCCGTGATCCATCCACACCACCACGCCCGATTCCTTCAAATACTCACCCGAACGCCCCATCACGGCACCATTCACTGCCAGACGTCGTTGCCGGGCGGACATTCCACAGCGTAAGGTGTCAGCACCGTGCACACCCTCTACCATGAATGAAGCCTGCCCGTGGCGTATGAGGTCCGTCCTCGTGGACGTCCTTGGCGACTGGAGCCGCAGCAGCACACACGCCGCCTCCAGCAGTGACGTTTTGCCCTGTGCGTTCCGACCCCGAAGCACCGTAGTCTCGGGGTGCAACTCCGCCTGCACATGCTCAAAGCAGCGAAAATCTCTGGCTTCTATTCGGCTCAGCATCAGGTCAAACAGGCATCGCGGGTCTAAACGCTGCCTTTCCATCGGCATCAAACCCTGTCAAGAACCAGCCCGCAGCCTTTCACTTCGTCATTGATTCCAGCCTAGGCTCCGGCACACTGCCCGCCCCCATTTTAGACCCATGGCTGCGTTCAAAACCGTCAAAGGATTCCGCGATTTCTTCCCTGAAGACATCGCTCTGCGCAATTTCATCTTCGACACCTGGAGGAGGGTGGCTCGCCGCTATGGATTTGTCGAATACGAAGCCCCTTTCGTGGAATCGACCGACCTCTACCGCAGAAAAAGTGGTGAGGAAATCGTCAAACAGCTCTTCTGTTTCAAAGACAAAGCCGACCGCGAGATCAGCCTCCGCCCAGAAGTCACCCCTTCCCTGGCCCGCATGGCTGCCGCACGTCAGCGCGACTACCGTAAACCACTCAAGTGGTTCCAGATCGGCTCCTGCTTCCGCTATGAGGAGCCGCAGGAAGGGCGGACTCGTGAGTTCATCCAGTTCAATGCAGACATCCTCGGAGACGGCTCCGTAGCTGTAGACGCTGAGCTCGTAGCCCTTTCGATTGACGTCATGCGCGAGTTCGGAGCCACTCAAGAAGACTTTGTCATTCGCCTCAGCACTCGGGAACTGTGGAAAGGCTTTCTCGATCAACACAACATCGCCCCTGAGCAACAACCTGCGTTCCTACAGATCATCGATAAGATTGAGCGTGCCCGTCCAGACGAGACTGAAACCCGGCTCGCTCCCTTCGGCATCTCCCTCGGTGAAGTTCGTGCCTTCATGGACACAGCCGATAGTGATCACCCCGTCTTTGCTGAACTAAAGGCCAACCTCACTGCACGCGGTCTCTGGGACTTCATTCGCATTGACGCCACCATCGTCCGCGGCCTTGCCTACTACACCGGCACAGTGTTTGAAGTATTTGATCTCAAGCACGACCTCCGTGCTGTAGCAGGTGGCGGGCGCTATGATCAGCTCTGCTCCGTCATGAGCGGCGGTGCGGTTGATATGCCTGCTGCTGGTTTTGCCATGGGAGACGTCGTGCTCGGCATCCTCCTCTCCAAGACACCTGGCGCTCAGTTCAAGCTCATCGATAGCCTTGCTGAGCAAACTAGGATCGACGTGTCGGTCATCATCGCAGACGAAACCAAACGCCTCGATGCACTCGCTGCCGTGCAGACCCTACGTGCCGCAGGCCTTCGTGTGGACTACAGCTTCAACGCCGCAAAGATGAACAAGCAGTTCCAGAGCGCGGAAGCGCAGAAGGCACGTGCAGCAGTCATCTTCGGCAATGAATACCCTCAGGTAGCCATCAAAGACCTCGCCAATCGCCAGCAGACCAACGTCGACATCGCCGAGTTGGAGACATCCCTCCTCGCTCTGCTCAAGACCGCAGCCCTCGGTCCATTAGTGGCTTAGTCACCACTTCATGAGTATCAAAAACGCAAGTCTGCGCCCCATGCAGACGTTTGCGTGCACATGACTCGTCTGCTCCTTCCACTCCTCACACTCATCGCCCTGCCAGCCACTGCCGAGCCCCGCTGGTATAAGGGCAACACGCACACTCATACCCTGTGGAGTGATGGCGATGACTTCCCTGAGATGATTATCGACTGGTACAAGACCAAAGGCTATGACTTCCTCGGCCTCTCCGACCATAACATCCTCCAGGACAAAGAAATGTGGATGGACACCACCGCCTTGCAGAAGCGCCGGAAGAAGCTTGGCAAGCCCACCATGGACAAATACATCGCCCGCTTTGGCGATGACTGGGTAGAGACCCGCGAGAAAGGCGGCAAGACCGAAGTCCGGCTGAAGAAAATGGACGATTACGCGCCCAAGTTTAACGAAGATGGCAAGTTCCTCCTCGTAAAGGCTGAAGAGATCAGCGCGGGCTTCAAGACCTCACCCATTCACATCAATGCCGTCAATATCCAAGAGACCATCGCCCCTGTGAAGGACGATGTCGACGTTCCCACCACCATCCGCTCCAACCTCAAGCTCGTAGCAGATCAGGCACGCCGTCTAGGCATCCCCATCCTCACCCACATCAACCACCCCAACTTCCGCTGGGGCCTCACCGCAGAAGATCTAGCCGCCATCGACGACGAGCGCTTCTTTGAGATCTTCAATGGCCATCCCATGATCTACTACGAGGGCGATGAGCACCACTACGGCCACGAGATGCTCTGGGACATCGCCAACACCCTCCGCCTCGGCTCCCTCAACATGCCCGTCATGTATGGAGTCGGCACTGATGACAGCCACGACTACCACGGAGAGGAAAGCAGCCCCGGACGTGGATGGGTAGTCGTCCGTGCTGAGAAACTAGAGGCCACCGCGCTCGTGAATGCCATGTATGCAGGCGACTTCTACGCCAGCAGCGGAGTCAGCATCGACGACGTGGCCTTTAAGGATGGCAAACTCAACATCCGCATCAAAGGCGAGCCCGGCGTACAATACACCACTGTCATCCGCGGCACACCCAAAGGCTACGACAGCACCACGGAGCCCGTCACCATGCCTGGCAAAGACCCACAGCCTACCCGCAAGCGCTACTCCAAAGACATCGGCACCACCTTTGCCACCGTCACTGGCACAGAAGTCAGCTACACCCCCACCGGAAAGGAACTCTTCTTCCGCGCTGTCATCACCTCCACCAAGCCCCACCCAAATCCAACCTACAAAGGCCAGACCGAGATGGCCTGGACTCAGCCCATTGTCGGCAAGCCCTAGCTTCGGCCCCTCGCCACACCGCTCACCACGTCAAGCCGCCGCACACACCGGACACACCCCGTAGAATGACAACTCGTGATACAGGCACGAGTAGCCATTGTCTTTACTGATCTGCTTTTCCAGTTCCTCAGCAGGGCAATCCAAGTCCAGACGCCTAATCTGACCGCACTGCGTGCAAATCAGATAGTCGTTATGCTCACCAGGCACATGATACACATAGTACGCAGAGCGATCGTGCAGACCCAAGCGCCGGATGATACCCAGACGCTCTAGTTTCGTCAGCAAACGATAAATCGTCGCCCGATCCGCCTTATCCGCAAGCACCTGAGCTTCTGTGATGTTAGCCAGCGTCAGCGGCTGGCTCGCCGAAATGAGAAGCCGCAGCACCTCCTCCAACGCCCGCGTTCGGCGCAATCCAGCCTCCCGAGCCCTATCGAGCGCCTGACAGTGCAAGCACTCAGGATCACGCTCGCGTGAGTGAGGATGAGGATGAAGATGGGCCATGATGGACCACGGATCATGAAGCCAGAAGCCCCAAACGCAACCAAAAGGCACCAGCAACCATCCAACCCCAAAAACGCAGCGACAGAGGTGGCTTAAGTGTCAAGAAAACAGCGAGGAGGCTATCGAAGCCACAGCCGAAGAACAAATAGCGCTGCCCGCACATTCGACCAGATCTGCCCCTTCCTCTTACCGTGCGGAATCGCCCCCCCTTGAGATAGCCGCTCACGCGGCAATCCCAATCTTCAACCGCAGTAGCCAATGCTGGCTCCATGAAGCCCAAAAACAACCACCTCAACCCCTCACAGCAAGACGGCCTTCAATGTTCGACCTAGGTTGGTGGTATCATGGGTCTCTGTCTTGGTGGTGTCTCATGGCCCCAGTGCAGATTCGCGGGTGATCCCCAACAGATGAAGTAAGCCAATCCAGGACGAGGGCGAAGTCAAACGCCTCGAATGTCCGGTAAAAGCTGATGCTGGATGCTGCCGGATCACTGGTGTGAACAATGACTGAGTAAAGTGTCAGTCTGTGGTATCGTGCGATCAGGTAGATTACACACAAAAGAAGTGCAAAGACCGTGAGTGTTGAAAACGCAAACCTGCGGTGGACGAGGATGAACACAACACCCAGCAACACCAACAACCCAACGGCGAGCCAAAGCCCCACTCGATTCCCGCGAAGCTGGAATGAGGTAACTGACGACTTGGTGATCGGCTCTGCTGGAATCGCAATCGAACAAAATACAGTGTCAGGCGCGTCCGTCATGACAACGTTCCGCTCTGGACCTTCCGCTGTGATGTTAGTTATCCTGCCGATCTTCATGGCGGTGAACCTTGTTTCTTGGGCGAACGCCACGGATCAGGCGGTGGCGAGGGCAAGAAGTTGCCTACACGACAAATAGCCTTCGAGTCGTTGCCCGCTTCTGTTTTCTTCGGCTGCTTCATTGGTCTGCATGGTGCTCTTTCCACCCCTTCTCCAACTTAGGATTTACTTTGCGCCAAAGGATGCCGTGATAGGACGGGTGGAACATCTCTAGACCAATCAGTAGCACGCTGAGAGTGATGGCAGCGCCAATGGTAAAATACCAGGTCGGCTGACCGATCAGACTGGAGCAACTAGCCAAAACCGTGAACACTCCAGCCCACATGAGCTCGGGAGTGCGTCGTATCCTGAAAACGTTGCAATATAGGAAGAATGTTCCCGTGACGTAGCTAACAACAAGTAACCTCGGCTCATCGAGTGTCCGCCAAGCAACGACCCCAAGTAGTCCCACTGCGAGCACAACACAGTCGAATACTGACATCCGAAAGCCCGGAGCAAAAACAGGTGGCTCAATGTGTCTATCTCTCATGTGATGAAGTCCGCGGAGAACGAAATAAGGCTGACAGGCCCATAAAGGCGAACCCAATAATGGTAAACACATCGCCAGAGCCCGGTGGCCCATGATGTCGCTTCACATAGCCAGTCCACAGGAGAGCTCCTGATGCTGCAAGGGAAAGGATGAAGAGCAGTTTTCTCATGGCGGTGAACTCCGTTTCATTGCCGAACACCTCGGACTAAGCCATGGCGAGGGCAAGAAGTTGCTTACACGACAGATAGCCTTCGAGCCGTTGCCCGCTTCTGTTTTCTTCGGCTTTGTTGGTGGAAGGTGGCTACTCATGGCTGATGACTGGCTCTGACAAGCGGCGGATCATGGAGAAGTTCGGTGCCGGATGTCCAAGAATGACGTTCATGCGACTCTCAACAATCTCAAAGTCGTGAGCCAAAAAAAAGTTCTTGGCCGTGATGCTGACATCCGCAGTAATCGCAGGGACACCCAAAGTGCATGCCTCGGAAACAATAGTTGTCATCAGTGCCGCGCCGACTCCCTGCCGCTGGTGGTCAGGACTAACGTAGAAATAGTCAACAAAGCCAGTCGCGTCCAGCTCCGCAAAGCCAACGATCTGATCGTCCGTCAGTGCAACAAATGGGTTCTTCTCTAGTAGGCGTGAGGCCCAATCGGTCATGTCCATGTCTGGTGGTGCCCATCTACGCAAAAGCTCCGTGTGGTAATCAGCAGCATTCGTCTCGTGGGTAGCCCTGAAATACACACGCCAAATCTGGGCCTCCTCTCCGGTCATGTATCGTCGGATATTCATTCAAATCATGTCGAGTGGCACTCGTCGGTTAGCCGAACGACGCGGATCAGGCGGGGACGAGCGGAAGACGTTGCTTACACGACAGATAGCCTTCGAATCGTCCCCGTCATGGGCAATTTCAAAACATCAAGCCACTCGCCCGCAAAAGACGCAGGCATACTTCTTCTCGCCACAAGAAGAACTACACACTCAAGTTACGCCCACTGTCGCAAGCTTCCAGAGCCTCCAACCCCAAACCCGCGATCAGAGCCGGGACACGCCCCGTGCCACAACCTTGCCAGACCGGTTCCAGCGTTCCCGCTGCCTGCGCCCCGCCTATTCTCACCAAGATGTTCCAAGCCGCCCTGAGCAAAGCCTCGGAGGCTGGTGACCCAACCCCTCTCCTGCATGTGAGCATCGACCGCGCGATATTGAATCGCCGCATCGGTGACTGGCACCGCTTCACCAACCGAAAGCAAGCCGGCAGTTTTGTTGGCGCGTGTCCCTGCGAGTATAGCAGCGGTGGGGTGCAACAGTAGAGCGGCAAGATCGACCGCCGTGGCGATCCCCACGTCCAAAGGATGATGACCGCGTTGGTATGGCGGCTGCGCAAGTTCCAGCCACAATGGCGAGGCTTTGTGAATGTAGCCGCCATCGTTGGCCCCGAAAGCAAATCGGACGCCCGGCCCGGAAGAACGCCATCACAGCCTGTGTGCGCCTGCTCTTCATTGATTTGTGGCGTCTGTTCAACGGCCAACTCCAAGCCAGCGAGATCGGTTTAATCTAAACCCGCCACACCATCAGGAGCTAGGAACCTGAACCAGATGCTGGGATGCCATACAGGATGTTGCGCGGGGATGATGCCCGTTGGCCTGCTGTGACGGCGCTTGGGGGACCAAGCGGCCCTGCCTATGGACTCTGGGCCTCTGTGTATTTTGTGGCTCTGTGGTCAAAGATTGGCTGACTATCAGATGCTAGGCTGCTCGCTCCTTTTTCCTGACTCGATTCAGCGGCATGCAGCCCAACGAATGATTAGCGACCGCTCGGCTGTAGGTCGGAGTAAACGCCGAAGTCGTGGTAGAAGAAGCGTTTGGCGAGTTTGTACATCCAGTGCTTCTCCGGTATCTGCTCTTCCTGGATCCACTGACTGGGGCGGGGTGTCATGCTCTTGAGTTCGGCAACAGCTGACTGGCGGATGGTGGTGTCCGCTGCTCCATGGCGTGCTGCGAGCGCATCCACGAGATCGGGGCGCTCCAGCACGATGCAGCCGCGGGTGTGCTTGGCTGCAGTCTCACGGAAGTCTTTGAGGAATGCACTTTGTGTTAGTGCATCGAAGATCCCGCGATCATCCCGGATGTTTTCCTTGGCAAACTGAATGATGGGGCATGGCTCAATGGCTCCACTGGGGCTGATGTGATGGCTGATCCCGGTGGCCATGGGGCACAGGGCTTTGCCATCGTGATCATAATAGGCATCAACGATGGCGATGGGCATCCTGGCGCGTTGCTCGGTGATGAAGCGGCGCACTTGAGTGATCTGGTCTGGGCGTAAGGCAAGCTCGGCACTGATCTTGGGTCCCACGGGACGGTAGGTGTGATACCAGGTGTAGTGGACGCCCATGTCGATGAGACGCTGAAGCCATGTGGTGGTGAGCAAGTCGCCGATATTGGTCTGGCAGAGGCTGGTAGCCACGCCTGTGAGAAGTTTTTGATCCAGGCAGTGACGCAATCCACGCAAGGTGCGATTGAGCACGTCTTTGTTTCCACGCCGCTCATCGCTGACGGTGCTGGTGCCCTCTACACTGACGAGTGGTGTGGCATTGCCAAGCTGACGCAATGCACGTGCGGTCTTCTCGGTAATCAGTTGTCCGTTAGTGAATACTTGGAAGTAGGCATCAGGATGCTGAGCGAGGAAGTCCAGCAACTCAGGGTGCATGAAGGGCTCGCCTCCGAGGATGCCAAAGAACGAGTTTCCGTGGGCCATGGCATCTTTGACCGTGCGGTTCAGAGTATCGAGATCAATGGCAGTGCGCGGCTTGTCCACATCTACCCAGCAGCCTTGGCAGCGTAGGTTGCAGGAGTTCAAGATGCTGATGTAGAGGAACGGCGGGAAGTAGACGCCCTGCTTCATCCGCTGCTGGAAGAGCATGACGGACCTAGCGCCCTTCACTCCAAAGTTCCAACCTACCTTGGCCAAGCAAAGTGGGTCTACGGTGCGGAGGATGCGAGAGGTGAGGGCGAAGATCATTGAGGGCGGATATCAGGGCTTGAGCACAATCTTGAGCAGTCCGTTCCCTGGCTGGACGGCCTTGTGGAACCACTGGGCACCTTCATCCAAGGGCGCAACTTTGCTCAAAAGAGGCTCCACTTGAATGCTGCCGTCTTGGATACGACGGATGGCCTCGGGATATTCACCTGCACAGGAGCAACTTCCACGCAGCGTGATCTGGCGGGTGACGACTTCCTGAAGAGGAAAGGGAGTATTTGGCTGAAGATTGCCCACGAGCACGACTTGGCCGCCCTTCCGCACGCTGCGGATGGCGAGGTCCAGAGGTTGAGCAGCGCCTACGACTTCAAAACTAGCATCCGCTCCGTCTCCGCCAAAGTAAGTGCGGAGCTTCTGGGCAAGGTTCTCCTCTTTGGCATTGAAGCTGGCCTCTGCTCCGAGCTTGCAGGCGAGTGCAAGACGAGAGTCATCGAGGTCCACGGCGACCACACGCTCCCAGCCGCGTGCTTTGAGAGATTGCAGCACCAGAAGACCGATCAAGCCAGCTCCGACCACCACCGCAGTGCCACGTGGAGGTGGAATCTGAGGCACCGGTGCAAAGGCTTCACCAAGCTCCACGCCCTCTGCGAGATTCACAGCGTGAAGTGCGATGGCAACTGGCTCGGCAAACGCTGCCTTCTCAAAAGCAAGGCCCTCGGGGATGCCGTAGAGGATGCGGGTGGGAAGGACAACGTACTCAGCAAAGCAGCCGTGCCTTCTGAAGTCGTTGCAGGAGACGCCGAGGACTTTCCGACTGACGCAGAGATTGATGTAGCCTGACTTGCACTTCTCACACTCGCCACAGTATTCGGTGGAGTCGAAGGTGACGCGCTGGCCAACGGACCATCCATCCACCCCTGCCCCGATTGCGGTGATGGTCCCAGCAGCTTCGTGCCCCATGATGATGGGAGGAATGCGGCGGCCTGAGCGTCCGTCCATCCCATGCAAATCACTGCCACAGATGCCGCAAGCCTCTACTTTAACCAAAACCTCTCCGGCTCCCGGACGAGGGGTTTCTGCTTCTCCGAACTCAAACTCGCTGGCCGCGATCAATGTCAGTGCCTTCATCCCCGCATCATACACGGCCCAAGAGGCTTGCAACCAAAGCCACGGGCAACTATCAAATAGCCTCCATGCAGACTGCCATCCCCAATGAAATGATCCTCGCCTCGGCGGGCTCTGGGAAGACTTGGCAACTGACCAATCGCTTCATCGCTCTGATGGCCCAGCAGCACCTAGCAGAGAAGAAGGTGGAGCCAGAGCGAATCATCGCGGTGACGTTCACGAGGAAGGCCGCCGGGGAGTTCTTTGATGCCATCTTGATCAAACTCGCGAATGCGGCCTCCCAGCCCGGCTATGCGTCTAAACTTGTAGGGGATGTGGCGATTGATCCCGAAGCAGCGAATGATCCACTCAGGCCCTTACTGTCACGTCTGACGCAGAAGGATTACAGCGTGCTGCTACGTGCGTTCATCGCAGCTATGCCTCGGCTGTTCTTGGGCACGTTGGACAGCTTTTTTGCCTCCATCTTGCGCGCGTTCCCAGCGGAGTTTGGGCTGGTGGGTGATTTTGAGATTCTAGATGATCATCAAGGCAGTGTGGAGCGCGAGAAAGTGTATCGCTCTGCTTTTCGCAGATCGCTTCCATCGCTGAATGCGCGCTCAGAAGCCGTCACGGACCAAAAGGACTTCTTGGAGGCCTTTCGCCGAGCTACCTTCGGGCGAGAGGTGGCAACGATTCGCACGACCTTGGATGAATACGTCGACAACTTGCACGGCATCTTCCTGCACGCAGCCGATGAGAGCCTGTGGGGAAATGCGGAGCGCATCTGGCCGAAGGGAACGCAATGGTTGAATCCACCGCTGGACCTTGAGAAGGACTTGAGTCGACTGTGGGCACTGTTTGCCAAAGCAAACCTAGCTGACAAGCAGATGGAGTTTTGGGACGAGTTCAAAACGGAGTTGCTGAAACACCAATCAGGCAATGCCCTGCCTAAGCGGGTGGCGTTTTTCCTGGAGAAACTTCTTCAGGTCTGGTCTGATGTGGAGCGCGGTGCCTGCGAGATTGTGGTGAATCGCCTGAAGCAGAAACTGGAAGGCGAGGCATGCACGATCGTGGCAGATGTCATCCGCCACATTGTGGGCGGCGAACTGCGTGTGAGACTTCAGCGCACGCAAGGTGTGGCTGCGGTGCTGAATGCCTACGAGCAGAACTGGTCACGCCAAGTGAGGCGGCTCGGGCGCCTGACCTTCCAGGACATGGAGCTCATCCTCGCTGGCCACGAGTTCGGTCATCGGATGCCCAAGCGCATGTTGTCTCAGGTGCCTAGTGAGGATGCGAGGCTTAGAATCGACTACCGACTCGACTCACGTTATGACCACTGGTTGCTCGATGAGTTTCAAGACACCAATCACGTGCAGTGGGCGGTGGTGCAGAACTTGATTGACGAAGTCGTGCAGGATAACTCGGACGAGCGCTCGCTGTTTCAAGTAGGAGACATCAAGCAGGCGATCTATGCCTGGCGCGGAGGTGACATCACGTTGTTCGACCAGATCTTGCGTCACTACAATGGCAGCGGCACGGAGCGCATCACCACGCGTCCGCTCAATGTGTCGTGGAGATCAGGGCACGATGTCATTGAGATCGTAAACCGCATCTTTGGAGACAAAGATGTGCTGCGGGAACTGGATCTCCCAGAGGAGGTCATCAACAAATGGCAATGGCAGGATCACTCCGTGGCGGGCATTCATCAGAAGATGCCAGGCTACTGTGCGATGTTGAATCCGCTGCCGGAAGATGGCGAGAAAGTGACTGAGGAGGATCGCTTTCAACTCGTAGCGGGGATACTGGAGGAGATTCAGCCCGTGAAAAATGGGCTCAGTTGCGCCATCCTCGTGCAGGAGAATAGACGTGGACGAGCACTCGTTGACTACTTGCGGACTCACTCGCCATCTCGCATTCCTGTGATGAGTGAGTCAGAGATCTCCGTGGCCACGGACAATCCCCTTACATTGGCCCTACTGAGCTTGCTCAAGTGTGCGGCACATCCTGGTGACACGCTGGCTTGGGAGCATCTGTGCATGACGCCCTTCCAGCATGTGTTTGAGAAGAAGGGTATCTTGTTTGCTGGCAAACTCAGCTCCGAAGTATTGAAGCAGGTGTTTGACCTTGGATTCGAAGCGACTTTGCGTTTCTGGGTTAAGGCCTTGCAAAGTCATGGCACGTCTTTGGATGCATTTAGTCTCGGCCGAATGGAAGACTTTGCATTGGCTGCCAGATTGTTTGATGCCTCTGGCAGCAGAAGCGTCGATGAGTTCATCGCTTACGCCTCCAGCTTCACCACCAAGGAGCCGGATACTCGGAATGCAGTTCAGGTGATGACGATTCACAAATCCAAAGGCCTGACATTCGATTGCGTCATCCTTCCTGACCTGGAGGGTGATAAGCTCATTTCAGTGAGAAGAGGAATCGGTGTCAAACGGGACGCGAAACACGAAGTGAAGTGGGTCTTCGATTTACCGCCATCGGAAATCGTTCGCGCCGATGATGAACTGAAGGCCTATCGTGAAGAACGCGAGGTAGAAGCTGCCTATGAGGAGCTTTGTAAGTTCTACGTGGCACTGACTCGCGCCCGACAGGCCAATTACCTCGTCACTTCACCCAGATCGAGCAAGTCTACGTCAAACAACTTCATACGACTGCTTCAGCTAGCTCTCGGAGATGAGGGTGAGCCCGTGGATGGCGAGTTTGGTGAAGTAGCGGCCAAGGTTGTGTACGAATCGTCCACTGAAGTGACGAATCGGCGTTGGTTTGAGACGAAAAAGCCCCAAAAGGAGCTGCAAACCTCCAAGCAACCGATTGCCGTGCCGCAGATGCACGGTCGCGTGAGGCCTTCACGGCGCACTCCATCCGGTTCTGAGGCAGGGTACGTCACTGGGGCTCAATTGTTCTCTCGCCATGGACGCAAAGCGCGCTCTTATGGAACGCTCGTTCATGCTTTCTTTGAGCAGATTGAGTGGCTCGATACTACCTCCACCGACACTTTGGAAACTGCGTGGAATGCCTTGCCTGGAGCAGGAGATGAGGTGCACAAAAGGGCACATGCTGAGGTAACTAGGTGTCTTGATTTCGATGCTGTCCGCCAACTACTGTCCCGTCCATCGGTTGATGCTGTTTGCTGGCGCGAGAAGCGCTTCGAGATATTGCTCCACGGCGAGTGGTTGTCGGGAACCTTTGACCGCGTGGTGCTGGAGAAGGACAAAGCGCTCATACTCGACTTCAAAACGGACAATGTGCCAGATGAAGTCGCGCTTCAGGCTAGGATCGAGACCTATCGTCCACAACTTGAGACCTACCGTCACGTGCTAGTGCGGATGACCGGTTTACCCGCGTCTGCGGTGCGTTGCGCATTGCTTTTCACGCAATCTGGCCGCATCTGTGAGCTGTGAGGCCGGTTGTCAGAGGCAAAAGATTGAATATTCCTTTCTGGTCGGCGTCTGAGAAGCAGGGACAGGCCGTTCCTGCTCCACCAACCCGACGATCAAGATCATGAAAACGCTGCTACTCACCCTCGCAATGACTTTGGCACTGGCTGCTTCCTACGCGGAAGAGCGTGAAGCAATCGTCGAGCCGTTTGATTTGATCACCACGGATGGCAAAATGTATCTCGGATGCTCTTTGAGAGAAATTGCCCCAGACTCAGTTTTGGTGATGACGGCAAACGGTGTGGCCCGAGTGCCACTGGATAAACTCTCGGCTCAGTGGCAAGAGAAGTTTGGCTACAACGAGGATGCTGCCGCAGAGCACAAGCGCTCGGAGAAAGAGAAGCAGAAAGAAGCGCGCGAAGAAGCCTCGGCAAAGTCCATCGCGTCATTGCAAGCTCAACTCGCTGCCAAGGACGCGGAGTTGGCACAGTTGAAGATCCGGCTGCAGGCCCTGGAAGCTCAAGTGCAGGCTCAAGCCCAGGCTTTGGCAGTTCCTCCGCCTGCTCAGGTGATCGAGCGGGTGCAGCAAGTGCCAGTTGCCGTGCCCTACGTGGTGAATCAGCCTGTTTACGTGCCCGTGGTGAGACCACCACTCTATTGTCCGCCTGTAAAACAAGCACCCACGATCATCACCAATACGCCTGTGACTCGCATTCTGCCCGCTGTGCGCTCTAGTTCACCGGTGGGAGCATCCATGCGTCCAGGCACCCAAACGGTGAGCAACCCGAATCCTTATTATTACGGGCGGTAGTCGGCTAGGGTCGGTCGGCTCTTTCAAGGCCTTTCAAGACCCGCAACCACTCACTGACGCTCCATGCTTGAGCACGGCAACCGCGTTGCACATGAGGCAGAGCGCCGTCTAGAATCTCTGGCAATTGACCAAGACAGCCTTCACGGAGAAGCTCGGAGCTCGCACTTAACAAGCATCTAGCGTGCGACACAGCACTGCTTCCGTACACCTTGGCCAGTGCTTCGGAGTAGAGCGGATACTGCCAGCCCCAAGCCGTTCCGTTGTGATAGGCAGGCTTGCGTGTGACGTCTTCAGGTCCTGTGTAGCGTGGCCACCACCCAGTGTCCTCAGGGCGCAAACTCCGCGCGGCTCCAGGCACTAGCAAACATTGGGTGGCTTCAAGTGTCCGCTGGAGCCTAGCAGGGTCTCGAAGCACACCAAGGCTGATCGCTAGCCACTGATTAGGCCGCATCCGCATGTCCTGACTCAAATCCGCGTTCAGGCAGTCTGCATACCAGCCTGCTTCGTCAATCCAAAACAGCTTCTCGATGCTCTGCTGAACTTTGTCGGCCAGTCCAGACTCTTTTCCGAACCAGCGTGCACCGACTTTGAGAGCCGCATGCCACAGCGCTTGAATCTCGATGGGAAATCCCTCCCGCGGAGTGAAAGGAGGATGGTCCGTATCCATCCAAGTGTAATGCGGTGCGCTGTAGATGAGTCCCGTTGCTTGATCCATGAGCCCGGAGCGCCTCGCTTCCAGAATAGAATGCACCACAGACTTGAACTCCTCTGCCTGGCCTCCGCCCGCCTCCAGGAGTTCACCAATACCAACGACTAGCCACAGTGGAGCATCAGACGTTTCGCGATTCGTTACCAGTTCGCCTCGCAACAGGTTGGGCAGCGTGCCGTTCTCTTCGAATGCAGCAAATCTTCTCAAAATGCTGCCTGCTTCGTTGAGCCGACCGCAAGCAATGAGTCCACGCATGAAAATCAAGCTGTCACGCCCCCAGTCAAGGAACCAAGGGAAACCAGCGATCACGGTCAGTTCACCACTGCGATCTGCCAAATAGAGATCCATGGCCTGCTCCATCGCTGTCACGAGCGTTAGGTCGTCTTCAGACTCATCCGTGACTTCTGGGGCAGCGCCATCAATCACCGCCTGCACTTGGATGCTATCCTTCTCGGAGGGTTTCCAAACGAAGTGCCCTGGTGAAAAGACATCTGTCTGCGGTTCAAGTCCACGCGCTTGGCTTTCTGGCAGTGGCACGCAATATCGCCACTGCGGCATTTCATGAAATGGAATGCCAGCGTGTACGTTCAATTGGCCACCATCGATGGTGAAAGTAAAACCAGTCTCTGATGGAGTGATGCGCTTGGGAAAACCATTCTCTGGCCCGGTGAATGCTTGAGTGATCCCGTGAAAGCAACGGTCTTCAAGCCAAGGCTTGATGTGAATCTCGCAATCCTCCGCCGCAGGGCTGTGCAAATAGAACCCAAGAGCGATGGCATTGCCCTCACCCAGAGAGAGGACAGCCGTCATCCGCACTCCACTGGCTTCTAGCGCCCAACGCAGTCGTTTGGGACTCGTCTCAAAAGCAACGACATGTCCGGCACCGATCAGTGTCTCATCAGGACCGAGTTTGATGACGATATCCATCCACGGAATGACTACACGTCTGTCACCTGGGCCTGCTGTGTCGAGATTGGCGGCAAGAAAGCCGTCATACTTACACATGATGCGTCCCCAGGCGGCCCTAGCTTGCACGGCAGTGCCTTTGCGGTTGGATAAGACCCCACAGGCATCTCCTGGGGTGCCTCGCCGCTCACGTCTCACGTTGAGTTGGCCTGGATCGGGCAGCCACAACATCTCTGTGCGGCCAACTTCAAGGCCGTGTTCATCATGCCAAATGAAAGTTTGCGAGCTGATGTCATCCGCAACAGGGATGTCCACCACCTCACTGCGATTAACGTCGTAGACTAAACGAACCCGGCTGCCGCCCGGCACCGGCACGACACGATTAGTATCGTGGGGCCATCTGATGACGAACTCCATCATGAGTTCTCCGCCAGTTCCTGAAGATGAGTGGCCACGAGCGCAGTCCAGCCTGTTTGATGGCTAGCGCCGAGCCCACGTCCATTGTCACCATGGAAGAACTCATAGAACAGGACGAGGTCCTTCCAGTGTGGGTCCTCGCTGTAGCGCTTGTCTTCACCGTGGCACTTACGGCGTCCATCCTCTTGCAGCATGAAAAGTGACGCAAGCCGACGTTTGAGATCGGCTGCCACATCACGCAGGGTCCGGCTCTCGCCCGAGCGGCTGGGATACTCCACCATGAACTCGTCACCAAAGTATTCGTGATAGCGTTCCAATGCCTCAATCAACAAATGATTGATGGGAAACCAAATCGGTCCACGCCAGTTGGAGTTGCCGCCGAACATACTTGTCTCTGAATCGCCGGGCGCGTAATTGACGCTGAACTCTTTCCCCTCCACGTGCAGCACGTAGGGATGCGCCTTGTGAGCGCGGGAGAGTGAACGTATGCCATGCGGCGAAAGAAACTCCTCTTCGTCCAGCATCCGCTCCAGCACACGAATAAGCCTTCCTTTGGATGCGATCGCGAGCAGCCAGTGGCCATCTCGGTTGGAGTTGATGTGGCGGCTGAGGTCCTTACGCAGACGACGGAACCAGTCGAATCTCTTCTTAAATCCTGGAAGCTTGTCGATCTCCTCTACCGTCAGTGTTTCCACAGCGATCAAAGGCAGCAACCCCACTAACGAACGCGAGCGGAGTTTGATCACCCCATCGGATGTAGCCACTTGATCATAGTAGAAGCCATCTCCCTCATCCCACAATCCAGTCCCGCCGTGTGTGTGGATGGCATCTGCGATGCGCACAAAGTGCTCGAGGAACTTTGAAGCCATGTCTTCGTACGGCTGCTGCACACGCCCATCTTTGATGGCGAGTTCCAGGGAGATCCGCAACATGCAGAGACAGTAGAAGGCCATCCATGCGGTTGCGTCTGCTTGCTCCAGACGTCCCTTGACCGGAAGATTCTCACCACGCTCGAAGACGCCGATGTTATCGAGGCCTAAGAAGCCACCAGAGAAGATACCTTTATCGCGCTCATCTTTCCGGTTCACCCACCAGGTAAAGTTGATCAGCAGTTTGTGAAACACACCAGCTAAGAATCGGCGATCTCCCACGCCTGTGCGCTTCTTCTCTTTTGTATACACGCGCCATGAAGCCCAAGCGTGGACCGGTGGGTTTACATCACCAAAGCTGAACTCATACGCAGGTAGTTGTCCGTTAGGGTGCATGTACCACTCTCGCAGAAGTAGCTCTAGCTGTGCCTTGGCAAACTCCGCATCCGTGCGGGCAAAAGGCACCATGTGAAAGGCTAGATCCCATGCGGCGAACCACGGATACTCCCACTTGTCGGGCATCGAGAGGACATCGCGCGCAAACACGTGACGCCAGTCTTGATTTCGACGTTTCGCCACTGCATGAGCAGGCAGTAGATGAGCGGGATCACCAGGCAGCCAGGACTCCACAGGGTAATAGTAGAACTGCTTCGTCCAAATCAACCCAGCGTGCGCTTGTCGGCACACCTCGCCTGCCTCGGCGCTCATCTTGAACGACAGTGCATCCGCGTAAAACTCCTCGCACTCCCGCTCCCTGACAGCAAAGACCGCGTCAAAGTCATCGAACGCTGGTGCATCTGCCAGCGACTTCTCCCGAAGCCGCATCCGCAGAGTGACGCTCTTTCCGCCATTGATGACAAAGGCATACACCGCAGAGCCCTTAGTGCCTTTTTGCTCCGGGTTCAGCACGCCGCGCTTCTTCTCCACGATGTGATCATGAAACGCATCCTTGACGTAAGGCTCATGGTTCGCGGCATTGAAGAGCTTTTGGTAGTTCGTGGAGTTCTCGGTGAAGATCAATCCACGAAAACCCTCTCCCCCTTCATAATCCAACACGTAGTGACCTAAACTTGGGCGATCCAGTTGAATGCGTGTCTCGCCATCTGCCCAGAGCGCTGGCTTCTCCGGTCCTGACAAAGGATTGCCGCCAAACGCCCACGTGTTACGGAACCAGATCTGCGGCAGCACGTGCAGAGGCGCGCGCTTCTTCCCGCGGTTGTGGATCGTGATCTTGATCAGTGAGTCCTCGGGCGATGCCTTGGCATACTCGATGAATACGTCAAAGTAACCCTTTTCAAAGATTCCCGTGTCAGCCAGTTCATATTCCGGCAGCATCCGGCTCCGGCAGTTAGGATCATTTCGCTCGATCAGTTCCTGGTAGGGAAACTCGGACTGCGGGTACTTGTAGAGTGCCTTCTGGTAGCTGTGCGTGGGTGTCGCTCTCAGGTAGTAGTAGCACTCCTTCACGTCTTCAGAGTGATTGCCTTGCGGATTCGTCAGACCAAACAACCTCTCCTTCAAAAAGGGGTCTCGGTGATTCCACAGGGCGATCCCAAAGCAAATGCGACACTTGCGGTCACTCCAGCCTATCAGTCCATCTTCGCCCCATCGGTAAGTCCTACTTCTGGCGTGCTCATGGGAGAAGTAGCTCCAGCAAGAGTTGTCTTCGGAGTAGTCCTCTCTCACCGTGCCCCACTGCCGCTCTGCCAGAAAGGTTCCCCACCTCCGCCAGTTGCCCGTTCTGTTGGCAGCTTCTTTCAGTCGCTTCACTTCAGCGACTTCGGTCGGGGCATTGTCTTGATCCATTTCGGTTAGTTCTCTTGCGGAAAGGCTATTTGACCAGCCCTGGGCATACCTCAAGCAACTTCGATGCCAGCCCTGCATCCGTCTCCCCCTCGCCCGCTTCCAGTTCCACCAGTTCCTTCTCCCTTCGGAACCATGTCCCCTGCCGCTTGGCATACTGCCGAGTTGCTATCACGATCGCTTCCCTCAGTTCACTCCTCGTCAGTTTTCCTGCCATAAAGTCCAGGGCCTGGCGCACTCCTATCGCTTTTGCAACATTTGCCACATCCGCAGGCAGAGCGCGCACCTCATCCACCAGTCCGCTGGCCAACATCCCATCCGTGCGTTGCTCAATTCGCCTCCACAGTTCTTCCCGAGGCCGCACCAGCACCGCACCCGCGCACTGAGCAGGCATATCTTGCCACTGCCGCCGCAACTTCGACTGGGCTTGCCCCGTCAGCAGACACACTTCCAGCGCCCGGCTCACGTAGCGATCATTCGGCAGCGGCACATTCACTTCCGCATCTGGGTCCAGCTCCAAGAGATGCCGCACACGCTCTTCAGGCGTCAGCACTGCTATCTTCTGGCGCAAAGCAGCGTCCACCGGAGGCAACGGAGCTAGCCCATGCGTCAGCGCCTTCAAATACAAGCCACTCCCACCTACCACGATCGGCATACGCCCTCTGCCACGTATCTCATTCACCACACGCATCGCTACATCGCGATACTTGGCTGCATCGCACGCCTCATGCACTGGCAGCACACCATACAGATGATGCGGCACCACTTTCAGCACCTCACCTGTAGGTTGCGCGGTGGTTATCGGTACCCCGGCATAAAGTTGAAACGCATCCCCGTTCACGATCTCCCCGTTCACGCGCAATGCCAGCTCCACGGCCAGTGAAGACTTGCCGCTAGCCGTTGCACCTGCTAGCACGAACATATTTTCTGCGCTCACCGTGTTAGGCCTTACTTCAGACCCTTCAGCAGCACCTTGGAGTTCCGCCCACTCTTGTCATACGCCGCACGGCGTGAGGCAGGCAGAATGTCCGAGCTAGATACCGTATAGCCCATCTGCTCCTCAAAGAACCGGAACGCCTGCGTGCTCAGCGCGAAGATACTCTCTGCACCACGCTGGCGTGCCACCTCCTCCGCGTAAGCCACCAGACGCCGGCCATAGCCCTGGTTCTTGTGAGAGCGCCGCACGTACAGGCAGGCTAGCTCCGCCATCGTTCCTGATTTTCCATCCAGGTTGTGACTATGCACCGCCACCGAGCCCACAGGGTTTCCATCCAGATCCAGAAGGAAGAAATCATTGATCCGCTCCGCGATTTGTTTACGCGTCCTCGGCAGAAGAGCCGCATCATCCACCGACTGCTGCATCATGCTGATCAAGTGCGGCACGTCCGCAGGCGTTGCGCTTCTTATTTGCTGGTAGTGGTCGGCATGCACCATCGTCCCCACCCCTTCGTTGCTGAATATCTCCGCCAGTAGCACCTCATCTTGCGTGCCATCCACGATGTGCACCCTCGGCACTCCTTCTTGGCAAGCTAGGGCACCATACTTCAGCTTTGAGAGCAAATTGATGTCATGCCCCCCCTCCTTCCGGCGGGACAGTTCCCGTGCGTCAGCCACACTCAGTTGCGCCACCCGATTACCCTTCTCATCCGTCAGCGGCGTCTCCGAGACAAAAATAATCTTCGCCGCCCCTATCGCCATGGCCACCTCAGCCGCCACCGAGTCAGAGTTCAGACGCAGAGTTGCCCCGCGCCCGTCATAGCCCAAAGGCGGCAGCACCGGAATGATGTCCGCCTTCAGCAGCGCCAGCAGAGTCTCCGCATCCACCCGCTCTATCCGGCCCGTGTGTTGCAAGTCCTGTCCATCGATCACCCCCGCAGGATGTACCGCCAGAGCATTGCTCACCGCCACCGGCAGCTCCAGAGCCGTCAGGTCAGCCACCAGTTCACTCGTCTGCCGCGTGATCGCCTCAATGCTCACCTCCAGAGTCGCATCATCCGTCAGCCCCATCCCATCCACACTGCTCGGCTTCAGGCCACGGAGCGCTGCTAGGTCAGTGATCTGCGCTCTCGCGCCAAAGATCAGCACAATCTCAATGTTCAGCGACTGCAGCACCGCTATGTCCTGCAGCAGGCTAGGCAAGTTAGGTTGCCGCATCACCGCACCGTCCAGCGCAATCACAAAGATGCGCTGCCGGAACTGTGGAACGTAACGGAGAATGCCGCGGATGTCGTCGAATCGCATGGAATCCGCAGCGTGCTGCATCGCGCCCCCCCCTGCAAGCGTAGTCTTGCCCATGCGCACCGTTTTGTTTTGGTTTAGAAGAGATTTGCGGCTCACGGATAACACCGGGCTCGCCGCCGCAGTCGCCTCCGGTGCCCGTGTCATCCCGGTCTACATCCTCTCCACTTGGAAGAAACACCACGGCTGGACCGGTCCCAAGCGACTGCAGTTCCTCTGCGGTTGCATCGAGTCCCTCTCCCGCAATCTCGACTCGATTGGCTCCCGCCTCATCATTCGCGCGGGCGATGCCGTGGAAGAACTCCACAAGCTCGCCCAAGAGACCCAGGCAGAAGCCATATACTTCAATCGCGATCCAGATCCCTTTGGCAAAAGCGTCGAGACCCGCCTCGCCAACACCAGCCCCATCCCTTGCCACAGCTACAAAGACGCGGTCCTCCACGAGGCCCACGAAGTCCTCACCGGCAGCGGCGGCCCCTACCGCGTCTACACCCCCTACAGCAAGAACTGGCTCGCCCTGGAGAAACCTCAGCCCCAGCCCGCCATCAAGACCCTCGGGCCCGCTGCCGAGACACACATCCACAGCCACCCACTCCCCACACTCGCTTGGTGGGACCTCCAGCCCCAGGCAGACGCCCAGCTACCCACCCCAGGAGAACGCGCCGCCAGAGAGCGCATGAAAGCCTTCATCCAAAGCCAGCGCCTCACCGCCTATAAAGAACAGCGGGACATCCCCAGCATAGCCGGCACCTCATTCCTCAGCCCAGACCTCCGCTTCGGCCTCATCTCCATCAGAGAACTCTACGCCCACTCCCTCCCAGACCTCACCTACCGCAAGGAACTCGGCTGGAGAGAGTTCTACATCGCCCTCCTCCACCACTACCCAGAAGTCCTCGAGCGCGACTTCAACCCCGACTACGCCCGCGTCCAGTGGCCCGGCACCGAAGGCGGGCTAGAAGCCTGGACCACAGGCAAGACCGGCTTCCCCATCGTAGACGCAGGCATGCGCCAACTCATACAGACCGGTTGGATGCACAACCGCGTTCGCATGATTGTCGCCATGTTCCTCACCAAAGATCTGCACTTCCACTGGAAAGTAGGCGAGCAGTTCTTCCATCAGCACCTCATCGATGCCGAGATCGCCTCCAACAACGGAGGCTGGCAGTGGAGTGCAGGCACCGGAGCAGACGCCGCCCCCTACTTCCGCATCCAGAACCCCTGGTCCCAGACCAAGCGCTACGATCCAGAAGGCAAATACATCAAACACTGGCTCCCCGAGCTCGCCCACGTCCCCGCCGAGAAACTCCTCGATCCCCCCACCCTACGCCTAGCCAAAGACTACCCCCTCCCCATCGTCGACCACACCACTCAACGCGACTACACGCTAGAGCGCTTCAAGCTAGGCAAGAAGCCAAGCTAAAAAGTTCACTTCGTCGGTACGGCTGCACCACGCTGGCGTCTTGGGGACTTTGTCACTGGGTGATGACTGATACCTCATCCCAACTGCGCCTTAACTACCACGTATCCGCGCGGTTTGTTGGAGGATGGATCTTGGGCTTCCATGGCGGTGAATAGCAAGGAAGTGGGAACCCATGTGGGGGGATACTTGTATTGAGAGACATCGAGGACGAGGAAGGCATCGGCTCGGGCGTGATAGGCAGCTACGGGCGATACGTGGCCGCCGCCATCTTGACCTAAAGCGGGTCGGGAGTAGTTGATGAGGAGAAACGCTGACGATTGGTCGAGGAGCCCAATGGCTTGTCGCCGAAAATCGTCTACCGTGATGTCGGGGGCATACACCATTTGTGCTGCCACGTCTTGATTGGCGTTCAGCATGGCGGCCATTTGGGCGAGGGTTACTCCTTGCCTAGCAACAATTTCTGGCGGCACGACAGCGGCAACGGCTGGGCGGAAGTAATTGTCCTGAGTAAAGAAGGCATAAGGCCCGTGAATCTCGTCTGAGGGGCGTGGCACACCCAACGCATTCAGCACCATGACTGAGCTAGCGATGCTGCAGTAGTTGAGGTTCTCTTGAGGGGTGAAATAACGGATGAGGTGATAGAAACTGCCCGAGGGCTGGCTTTCCCTGAGTAACTGGGAGCCAAGGGGACTGTCCAAACTCACCAACACGTTGGTAGGTGCTGCAGTAGTAGCAAACTGCATGCTTGGCGACTGAGTCTGGATGGCACGCTCCCAATTTGTTGTTCGGTCTTGTTTCCATGCTTTGAGCGACGTGGCTTTATCTGCCAGATAGCTTGAGGTAAGGAAGAGCTCCAAGAAGTCTGGAGAGATTTGGGAAGCACCTTCTTTGCAAAGTCGGCGGTAGGCGGCATGGGGGAGGAGATGGGCATTTACCAACTGCCACTCTGGCTTTACGGCTACGTCTGGTGCGATCAGAAGGTAAGCGATGCTTGGTTGAGTTTTGTCATCCCAATCCCACGGAATGCTTGCCACTGGGACTAGATCGTAGCCGACTTCCCGGAGCCGCAATGCAGGGACATCACTAGCAGCCAGAGTGATCTTGATGCCATTGACCATGTCATGAACGTCACCGGTGATGAAAACATTGAGAGCTGCTCGCTCAAAGGGAGTGCGCGGCGATCCGTAGCGAGAAACGGCAGCGGGCGGCATCTGGTAGTTGAACACTCGCTTGCACCCGAATGTGAGCCACGGGGTGCGGGTGGTGCTTGCCGATTGAATGGTGATGGACGCTGAGGCTTGATTCATCAAGCTGCCGTAGCCCACCATTGCTAGTGTCTGGCCCGGCATTTTCTGAATGGCGTCCTCTAATCCGTCCCAGGGGTAATGAAACACGGGAGGCAGTGAACTTTGGAGGCGCACGATCTCCGAAAGCAAGGTGGGAGGCAACGGTTTCATAACAAGGAACTGCTTATACCAGGGAACGAGCCAAGCGGAAGCCAAGAATGGTGAGCCTTAACGCCCATTTAGCTTGGAGGCGTGGCAGAAACCGCCGCCGTGTAGGCTGCTTTCAGCTTTGGGTCGGTCTGCGTGTGCTTGCCGCGATACACCAGCAGCAGGCCGAGGCGTGGGAAGTCGCTCGTGTTCGGCGCTGAGTGATGAATGGTCTCGCACTGGTGAATGAGTGCATCCCCTGGCTCCAACAGACCGCAGAACTGCTCTTCCAGCGGAACTGCGGGAGGCTCCGCCATTCCTATGGAGTTGCCCTTCACCCCAGAGGGCTTAGTCGGCTGCATACCCGACTTTTGTGATCCGCGAACGTAATACACCGGCCCGTTCGCCATTGTCACAGGATCAATCGCTATCCAGATGGTGAGCATATCCGGCGGTGTCTGGCAGAAATAGGCGTTATCTTGATGATAAGGCACCGCCGATCCAACCCGCGCCTGTTTGTTAAACGTCTCGACCCCAACGAGCAGTGGTTCGCCGGACACCAATTGCGAAACCAGTGACAATATCTCCGGTTTCTCGACCATTGGCACTATGGCCGGATCGTGAATCTCCAGTCGCCACAGATTGCGCACAGTCCTCCCATCCGCCTCAAACGTCCGTGCGTCCGTTGGTCGTGATGGCAGGTCGTCACGCATGAAGCGTTCTAACTCCGCTCGAATACCAGCGACTTCCGCCGCACTGAATAGTCCAGGCACGCGGATCACACCATTGCACTGGTAGTCTTCAATCAATGAAGCAACATTGGGCAGACTCATATGAAAAGTTGGGGGACGAGGTGGCTCGGGGGTCAGTTGTGCATTAAGTTCAACGGTCATGAGTTCAGCTTGCTGGCACCCATTTTTCCATAGCAAGACTGGCCGCGCCTAAAGCACCGGCATCATCGCCGAGTTGAGAGCGGAGGAGGCGGATGGGCTTCATTTGGAGTGACTGGACGGTATTTTGAATGGTAGTGATGATGTCCGAGCAAAACGCATCGCCAAGCGCCGTTAGCGGACCGTGGAGAAAGTAAGTGTGCGTATCCAGCAAGAGATGGAGGCTGGCAAGAACCTTGGCGTAGTCGTTGATGATGGATCTACGGGCTTCGTCTCGCTGATTAGCCAAAGCCAAGAGGGCGCTGTGTAAGTCCGCAGGCTGACTGGCTCGAGTGCTTTTGCCGGTGAGGCGCCTCCACACAGATGGTGAGGAAAGAGCATCATGAAGCTCTGCTTTGTCACCCCAGGGCCAGCGGCCGATCTCACCGGCGGCGTGCTCCGCACCGGTGACAACGCGTCCGTCAATGACGATGGCGATGCCGAAGCCACTCCGTGGGCCGAGGATAACGAAGTCAGCAAGTTCTGCTGCTGCTCCAAACCAACGCTCTGCGAGTGCAATAGCACGGAGATTGTTGTCGAGCGTGACCGCGACTCTGTGTTTGTTGCGGAGTTGCAGTGCAAGCGGCACGTTTTTCCATCCTTCAATAAAAGTGTAGTCGCGTGCGATGCCACTAGCGGGATCGACAATACCAGGGACACCCACGCCAATGCCAAGCAGCAGCCCTGTCGCATCTTTAGAGAGCGCTGTGATCATTTTGTTTATCTCGGCGATGACTGCTTTCGGGGTGACGGTCTCGGGCAAACTCGTGGTTAGGCTCGCCCGTTTAACTCCCGAGAAGTCGACACGCGCGCCCTGAATGCGCTCGGCATTGAACTCGATGCCAGCAAACCATCCAGCATTAGCATTCGTGGTAAGCGAGCGCTTCGGACGGCCCATGGGGCCTTTTGCGATGCCATTCTCGTTGAGAAGGCGGCTTGAGATGAGCTGATCGACATACTGGCCAGCCGTTGTCGGTGAGAGCCGCATCGCATCCGCCAACTCTCGGCGCGAGGTGGCGCGCTGGCTGCGCACGTGCAACACGGCTTGCGAGAGGAGATGACGCTGGTCTTCGAGGTTACGCATGAAGGTGCAGATTTAGTCTTGTGACATATTCCAATACTGCAATATAAAGAGGAAACAAACGTTTCACCTTTCCCGCGACTCCTCTACTTCCATGCCTCCTATTCCCATCCGCACCGAAGGCCGCCAATGCGAGGTGGCCTGGTTCTCCGCGATTTGCTCTGATGATTACGAGTTCCTCGGCGTGCCAGATAGTTCGCTCCGCTCAAACTACGAGCATTGTGGCGATATCGTGCGCAAGGCGGACGACCTGGGTTATCAAAACATCCTATTGCCCTCTGGTTGGATCGCAGGGCAGGACGCGCTCGCCTTTGCCTCCGCATTGGCACCGCAGACAAAGCAGATCAACTTGCTCGTGGCACTGCGTATGGGCGAGGTGTGGCCACCGATGCTAGCGCGTGCGCTTTCCACGCTCGATCATATCCTCAAAGGCCGACTAACGATCAACATTATCTCCTCCGACATGCCTGGCATCAAAGAGGACAACCAGACACGCTACGACCGCTCTAGTGAGATCATCCAGATCCTACAGGGACTGTGGCGCACCGACGGGCCTTACGAGTTCAAAGGTAAGTATTACGACATCAATCTGCCCACCACCGAACCTGCAAAAACTTATCAGCAGAACGGCGGCCCGCTGATGTATTTCGGGGGCATCTCACCTGCTGCGCAAGATTTGTGCGCGAAACATTGCGATGTATTCCTCATGTGGCCGGAGACGGAGGACCGCATCGCCGAAACCATGCGAACGATGTCCGAAAAGGCTGCGGGATATGGCCGCAAGATCGACTTCGGCTTCCGTAGCCACGTTATTGTACGCGAGACCGAGGCCGAGGCTCGCGCTGCTGCCAACAGGCTCATTTCTAAGCTCGATGCTGCAAAAGGTGCTGAGATCAAAGCTCGCTCGCAGGACAGCCAGAGTGCTGGCGTGAAGCGTCAGGACGAGCTACGTGCTCAAAGCAAAGATCTCTACATCGAAGACCACCTTTGGAGCGGTATCGGCCTCGCTCGCAGTGGTTGTGCCAGTGCCATCGTCGGCGATCCCGACCAAGTGCTCGCCAAACTGAACCGTTACATGGACATGGGCATGCGTTCCTTCGTGCTCAGCGGCTACCCCCATCTCGATGAGTGCGATCTCTTTGCCAAATACGTTCTGCCGAAGCTCCCCACCTGCCGCATCAACGAACTCCAAAACCGCCTCGTCCCCGATCCAGTGACTCCACTCACGACGGCAGAGCGAAGATAGTTTTCACTTCAGCCTCCTCTTCCAAACATGAATCCTCTCACGCGCCGTTCTTTCATCACGTCATCTTCGGGGCTCGCCATCAGTGCTGCCACCCACGCATTCGCTGCACCGGGAGATGACGACATCAAGATTGCTCTCATCGGATGCGGAGGTCGTGGCACTGGGGCTTGCAACCAAGCACTCACCGCGGGCTCTACGATCAAACTCGTTGCGCTTCTCGATCCGCTCGAAGGCAAAGCACAGGCCGCGCACGACATGTTGAAGAAGAACCACGAGGGCCAAGTGGATGTCGCACCCGAGCACATCTTTACCGGATTCCAGGACTACAAGAAGGTGTTTGACCTTGTGGACGTGGTGCTCATTGGCACACCACCCGGACCGCGCCCGAAGCTCTTTGAGGAAGCTGTGAAGGCAGGCAAGCATGTTTTCATGGAGAAGCCTGTCGCCACCGACATGGCGGGTGTTCGCAAGGTGCTAGCTGCCGCTGAAGAGGCGAAGAAAAAGAATCTCAATGTGTGTGTCGGCTTACAGCGCCGTTACTCACCCAACTACATCAAGTTGATCGACCGCATCCATCAGGGCGAGATCGGCGAACTCATGTATGGTCGCGTGTATTGGAACGGCACGTCACGCCCTGGCGCCGCGCGTGAACCGGGCGAAAGCGAAATGCACTACCAGATCAGGAACTGGTACTTCTTCACTTGGATGAGCGGTGATCACATTCTCGAACAGCACTGCCACAACCTCGATATTGCGAACTGGGTGCTCAATGGCAAGATGCCGATCAAAGCGACAGGACAAGGCGGACGCCAAGTGCGCAATAAACGCGAGAACGGCACCATCTTTGATCATCACACCGTCGAGTTTGAATACGACAACGGCTTTCGTTTGCTCAGCCAATGCTGCCAGATCGGTGGCAAGTGCCAGCGTGAAGTCGCTGAACACTTCCATGGCATCAATGGCAAGGTCAGCCTCGACAATAGTGGCAAGTTTGTGCTTAACGGCCAGGACATCACCGGTCAACGTCGGCAGGCTGCCAAAGGCCCAGGAAAGAAGCGTGTGGTGTTCAAAGAAGATCCTTATCAACTCGAGCACGACACCTTCTTCGAGAACATTCGAACGGGCAAAGTCCGCATCGATGCTGACTACGCCGCACACACGACGATGATGGGCATTATGGGCCGCATGGCCACCTATACCGGCCAAATCATCACGTGGGAGCAGGTTCTGAACTCGCAAGACGTACTCGTGCCCGAGAACATTGATTGGGATACAGAGCCACCCGTGAAACCAGATGCCGACGGCTGGTATCCGGTCGCGATCCCAGGCACCACCAAGCCGGTGTGAGCCGGATCATTCGATCGAAGCCATTGTATGCCCCGCCTGCTGTACTTTTTTCTTCTCGCGCTTTGTCCTTCGCTTTTCGCCGAGAAACCTAACATCCTGTTCATCCTCACTGAGGATCAGGGTGCGCACATGAGTGTTTTGGGGCGCACGGATATCCAAACGCCGAACATGGATGCGCTTGCGGCGAGCGGGGCGTTGTTTCGGCGGGCGTATGTCGCGTATCCGGTGTGCTCTGCATCAAAGGCCTGTATCATGACCGGCTTGCACAGCCACACGAACGGACTGCTCAACAACACGAACAACTTCTTCAAGCGCGCCGACAAACTGACCGAAGCGGAGAAAAAGACGTCGCCTTACCTGCACACACGCATCCGCAGCACCGCGCCGACCTTGGTCGAGGTGCTCGTGGAGGCTGGTTATCATGCCGCAGTGAGCGGAAAGCTGCATCTCTCGCCGAATGAGCGATTTCCGTATCACGACTTCATCCCGAAGGTGCCCGTGAAGCAAGCGCTCAATGGCATCATCAAGCGTGCGGCGGGCAAACCGTGGTTTTTCATGCACAACAGCATCACGACGACGCATCGGCCGTTCGTGAACAGCGAGAAACAGCCCATCAGCGTCGATCCGGCCAAAGTAGTGCTTCCGCCGCATCTTCCGAACACGCCGGTCATTCGCCGCGACTGGGCGGAATACCTCGATGGCGTGCAAAAGGCCGATCAAGCCGTCGGCGAGGTTCTCGCAGTTCTGCGCGACTCCGGCGCGAAATCCAACACCATCATCGTTTTCATGGGTGATCACGGCCCGGCCTATCCGCACGGTAAAATGTCGCCATACCATTTCGGATTGCACGTTCCGCTCGTCATCAAGCTCCCCGGCGCAAAACCGCTCGTGAGCGATGCCTTGGTCAGCGAGCTCGATTTGCTGCCCACGCTGCTCGACGTGCTCAAAATCGACTACACCACGTCAATTCACGGTAAGAGCCTCAAACCTCTCCTCGAAGGCCAAAGCGATGCCCGAGGCCACGATTTCATCTTCGCCGAGGTCTCTGGCCGCTCGTTGAATCAAAAACGCGGCATGGAAGAACGCGCTGTGCTCGACGCAACGCATCAACTCATCGTTCGGAGCCGTCTCGACGAGCCAAAAGTCATCAATGCCGACCTCCGCGACATGAAACCCTGGATCAGTCGCGTCTATGGCGAACTCGTTCGCCGCAAAACCGAGTATCCCGATGCCTATCACTTGCTCCAAACCATGGACCCGCATGCCCTCGGCGGGAATCCGCCCGTCATCGAACTTTACGACCTCCAAAATGATCCGGGCGAGCTGCAAAATCTCGCAGCTGATCCGGCCGCGAAACCCCATTTGAATCGCCTGATGTCTGCCTTCAAGAAGTGGCACTCAGATACAAAGGACGAGGCGATGATTTTCGCTGAGGCGACTAACGTTCGCAAGTGATCCACGATACCTGTGTAATGAGCTGATTGAGTGATGCTGAAGCAATGTGAGCACTCGTAGCAACACTTGGGGTAGTGTGGGCAGGAAAAGTCGCGAGCGTTGCATCGCCGACGAGAAAGACATTAAAGTCCCGCGAGAGATTCACATAGCCTGCACAGGTGTTGGCAAAGCAGAGGTCGGTAGCATAGCCAGTGAGCAAGATATGGCGGATCTGTTGTGCCTTAAGCCAATCGCGCAGTTTAGTATAGCCTTCACCGTCGAAGATCACGATGTCGTCGACAGCAGGTTGAACGTTGACCGTGAGCGGGATGGGAAGCTGCCAAAATCCGGCGTTGTTGAAACGCGCGCTCGCATCGAGACCCGGGAACTGCTGGAAATAACTCGCAACGGGCGTGCTTTGATCGAGCCTTAGCGTTTTCGGTAGTGATTCGCCAGAGTAGTCGAAAGTTTGCAAAGCAGCTCTCAATTGCGCATTGGCCGTAAGGCGCTCGGCTTCGGTTGGCGTATGATCTAGTGTGCGATAGGCCTTAGCTCGTATGGGATCGGCGTTACCTGGCAAACTGTGGAGCACTGCGGCAAACTTGCCTCGCAAGGAGGCGTGGAATGGTGCTATGACCTCGCGGGTATGCTTAGCGGCGAGGTGATTCTTTTCAGGCGCACAGAAACTGCAGACACCAGCGGGCTCTGGAGTCTCCCAACCTTGCCCATCGTCGATTCCCCACGGATGAACCATGATCACAGCGGTATGCCTCGCGCGAAGATGATTTGGCATCTCGATGATGCCACGCGCATTATAACTCCAGCGCCAGGCACGAACATGGAGGTCGGCGTTTGCATCGTTGATGATTGCAGCGGCTTCAAAGCGATTCGTCTCACGTATGGGTTCTACCCAGTTAGGATGATCTGCAAGCAAGGGCGATGCGTTTTCGATCGGCCGCAGCCGATTGTTATAGAGCAGTGGCTCGCTAGCATTCAGCAACACAGCCAACAATATCGACATTATGAAAGTGATTCTCATTTGGTGAAACGTACAGGCTGATTGCATCTCGGCAGAAATGGATTCACGCAGATCCCGCATTCTTTGGCTCATCCGAGAGCGTGTTGGAGACTAACGATTCGGATTCTGCCCACATCAGTGGTAGAGCGGTGCGCGCCTTCATGTTCATCATGGTTGCAGAGCGTAAAGGCCCATCTGTTGCAAATCGGATCGGTTTCACAACTCAGTCGCAAGTTCATCGAGGGTCACGAGTCGCGCTCGCTCGCCAGCTTGCTGCACAAGATCACAAATAAGGTCGATCGTCCTAAAATCTGGGTCACTGGGATACATCACTGATGGATGGCAGAGCAAGTCAAACACCGCACCGCGCTCTATTGCCCAGGTGACCGCGCGATGGATTGCCTGAAGAAAGTTATCGAGCGGCCAGCGCCCGGCACGAAAGGCACCAATGTCACTGATTGGACTCATCGGTATTTCAACAAGCCCGCCAGAATATTTAAATGGTTGTGCCTCGCTTTGGGCTTTGACGATGGAGTCGAAGATCGCCTCACTCGCCGGTTTGCCTGGTTGACCAGCCAAATGGCGCGGATACTTCGAGCTGACCCAACGAAATCCAAGTTTTTGTAACATGGCTTGGATGTCTTCGCGGTCTACAAGTCCATCGCGAAATCCTCCAGGAGTGCGAAATCCATCAGGCTCGAACCCAAGGCGTGTCTTCATGGCCTCGGAGCACAATTGGATATTCTCACATATGACCTGCTCTGCATTGCGTCCTTTGACCAGCCATGGTGAGCGCAGAAAACGGAACTGTGTGTCCTCTGGTTTCCTCGCCAGAACGTTTACGTGGTCATAAGTGTGATTACCAATCCGGTGCCCTTGTGCATGGAGGTCTTTCAACCATTGGACATCTTCCTGCTCAAGCGCGCGGCCAACCACGAAACAGTGAACGCGGCCACCGCGCTCTTTGACACGACTTGCTGCCTCAACCGCATAGCGCTTGGTCTCGGCATTGAGGTTACCCTTTTCATAATCCCATCCTGTATCCTCCCACCGCGGGAAGTTACGAGACATTTCCAGATCGAGGGTGATGGCAATGCGTGCCTGAAGCGGCGACTTGTTCGCAGCGAAAGCCAGGGTAGGCATTCCAGCAAGAAAATGCCGTCGGCTGAAGTGGCTTGGTTTCATGCACTCATGAACGCGTAGTCAAATCGGCGAGGATCGAAAGTCTTTCATGGATTTCACCCCGACCCCAAATGCGACGATTCGCGCTGCAAGCCTCAACGTGATTCGCTCGTTCTGAGGCAACATGAAGAACTTGCTGATTCTGTGTCTCCTGTCGTCATCGCTCTTTGCGGCGAAACCAAACTTTGTCATCATCCTGGCAGATGACTTGGGTTATGGCGACATGCAGGCGAACAACCCGGAGCGTGGAAAGATCCCCACACCGAACATGAATCGGCTCGCAGCTGAGGGCATGCGCTTCACGGACGGACATTCCAGCTCTGGCTGCTGCTCACCCTCGCGTTATACTTTGCTCACGGGGCGCTATCACTGGCGCACGACCTTGCAGTCAGGCATCGTCGGCGTGTGGGGGAAGCCGCTCATCGCGCCTGACCGCTTGACCATAGGCAAACTGGCTCAACAACAGGGCTATCACACGGCCTGCATTGGCAAATGGCACCTTGGCAGTGACTGGCCAATCACGCCGGAGCAAAAACAACACTTTGGTGGCTTCGGAGGCAAGGCGGGCGGGGGCGGGCAGGTCTCGACGACGATCACCGACTCACATCGCGAGACATGGAAGGCCGTTTTCTCGCAACGCATCCCCGGGGGGCCCACCGAGAGGGGCTTTGACGAGTATTTCGGCACCGACGTGCCGAACTGGCCGCCGTATTGTTTCATAGACGGTGATCGCACAGTGGGTATACCAAGCGAGTTGTTGCCCGCGTCGAAACTGGTGAAGAATCAGGCGAGCATTCAAGGCCCCGCGCTGCCGGATTGGCAATTGGAGGGCATTTTACCCGCGCTAGCGACTCGTGCTGAAAAGTTCATCCAAAAGCAGGCGGAGGCGAAGAAGCCCTTTTTGCTCTATTTGCCGCTCACGTCGCCACACACGCCGCTGGCGGTGAACGATGAATGGAAGGGCAAGAGTGGTCTCAACAGCGATTACGCCGATTTGGTCATGGAGACGGACGCAGTTATCGGTCGCGTAGTGGCCGCATTGAAGGCAGGTGGAGTCGAAAACGAGACCTTCGTGCTTTTCACCAGCGACAACGGTTGTGCGTCCTACATCGGCGTGAAAGAAATGGAAAAGCAGGGGCACTTCCCGAGCGGACCGTTGCGTGACTACAAGACGTCGGTCTATGAGGGTGGACATCGTGTCCCTTTCGTAGTGAAGTGGCCTGGCGTGGTCAAGGCAGGCAGCGTTTGCAAGCAACTGGTGCTTCAGGCTGACACCATCGCGACAATAGCTGAGATTCTTGACGTGAAACTGCCTGACACCGCTGGCGAGGACAGCTTCAGCCTCTTACCGCTGCTTAGAGGAGAGGATCGCCCCATCCGAACGAATGCAGTGAACACCGCGTGCGGTGGCACACCCAGCTTCCGAGATGGAGCGTGGAAATATGTCGCCGCCCCTAAACCGGAGCTCTACAACCTTGATGAAGACCTAAGCGAGACAATGAATGTGGCCCCTCTGCATCCAGACCGCGTCAAAGCGATGCAAGCCGCGTTTGAAAAGCTCATCCGGGCCGGCCGCAGCACGCCTGGATCTGCTCAAAGGAATGATATCAAGGTCGTACGATATCCCAAGACACCGTCCTCGCCTAGGGCCAAAAAGAGGGGTTAATCGCATACCAACCTTTTCATCCTGCCTGAGAGGCTACGGCAGTTCGTGCGTTCAAGGTTGAACACCATTTCAAATTTTATGCATCTCAAACCTATTCTCGCACTGATCGTCCTAGCCCCCAGCGCACTACTGGCAGATCTGAGCCTTCCGAAGTTTTTCAGTGATCACATGGTGCTTCAGCGCGAGCGAAAAGCCGCGCTTTGGGGCAAAAGCACTGCGGGAGGCGAAGTAGCGATCTCCTTCAAAGGCGTAACAGTCACTAGCAAGGCTAGTCCCGATGGGAAGTGGCGGGCAGAGATCGAAACGGGCGCGGCGGACAGCAAGGGCGCGTTGCTCTCGGTTTCATCTGGCCAGCATAAGATCGAAATCAAAGACGTGCTTGTAGGTGAGGTGTGGTTCGCGTCTGGGCAGTCCAACATGTATTACACCATGAATCGGTCTCCCGAGTATGGAGATCTGATTGGCAAGTCCAACCACCCAGCGTTGAGAATGTTCAACGCGCCTCTCGTGACTGCGGCAGACAATCAGGATGACATTGAGGGTGAATGGGTGGCAGCTACTCCTGAATCAGTGAATAGCTTCTCAGCTGTGGCATTCTTTTTCGCACGCAAGCTACACTTGGAACTGGGCATCCCCGTGGGTGTGATCAAATCCGCTTGGGGAGGCAAACCCGTGGAAACATTCACCAGCCGCGAGGCTCTCCAAACACTTCCTGGCACCAAAAGTCTTGTAGACGCCCTGTTGGAGGACGAGTCGTCGTACGACGAAGTGAAGTCGAAGGCTGTTTATGAGAAGAAACTGTCTGATTGGAGGACCCTGATCGAAGGATCTCGCGGAAAGCCGTTAGAGGATCGTAAGCGGCTGCCCAAGAAACCAGATGCACCCAAGCGTCCACTTCTAACTGAAGGACGTCCCGGTGTGCTGTTTGCGGCGATGATTCACCCGTTCGTTGGCTATACCATGCGCGGTGCAATCTGGTATCAGGGAGAAGGGAATGCAAAGCCTGCATCAGTGCCCTACGATCAGACTCTTCCGCTGATGATCAACGACTGGCGGAAGCGATGGAATGACGACTTCTCTTTCTACTTCGTACAACTAGCAAGCTACCGTGCTCCATCTTCCGCTCCCGGGGTCCTCGATCCATGGGCACTGTGTCAGGACCGGATGAGACTTGTGCTCCAAACAACGCCCAAGACAGGCATGGCGATCATCAATGATGTCGGGGAAGCCGATGACATTCATCCCAAGAACAAGAAAGTTCCCGGTGAGCGTCTGGCACGCTGGGCGTTAGCAAAAGACTATGGCAAGGACATCGTTGTTTCAGGGCCACTCTATAAGTCCAGTGAAGTCCACGAAGGCTCCATTCGCATTGAGTTTGATCACACTGGAAGTGGCTTGAAATCAAGAGATGGCGCACCGCTCAAGAGATTCGAGATTGCGGGGGCCGATAGAGTTTGGAAGTGGGCGGATGCGAAAGTGGATGGGACAGGCGTAGTCGTAAGCTGTCCCGAAGTGAAGGCACCCATCGCCGTTCGTTATGCGTGGGCGTCAAATCCAGAAGGAGCAAACCTAGTTAATAGTGAGGGATTACCCGCCTCTGTGTTCCGAACAGACGATTGGGATGATGTTGAAACGAAGATCACCACTAATGGCGTCAAAGCGCTTGAAGAACGTCGAACATTAAGTGCCGAGATAAAGTCACTGGCGGCCGAAAGAGGCAAGTTAGATCGTCGATCTCCCGAGTATCGTGAACTGTCCAAAAAGCTGCAGCTTATGCTCAAGCGCTACAAGGAAACGGCGCCCAAAGGTAAGTAACTCTCTATTGAAATGATTCTCGCTTACCTTGGCGTAGCTCTAGCGACTGCGATAGGTCACTCGCAGGTGTCTGTCGCAGACTATCCAAGCATTCAGGCTGCACTGGATGCCAATCCAGGCAAGGCAATATCGGTGCCTGCTGGAGACTATGTAATTACCGAAAAGATTCGAGTCAGAGGAAACCATTCGGCGCTCTGTGGCCCAGGACGCATCATCCAGAAGAATACTGAGCAACCCATCATTGAGATTGAAAACGCTGCTCAGGTGGAGATTCGCGATCTCACACTGATGCGTCCCGATGGTGCCAACGAGACGGAAAAAGAGGCAGTCGTTGCTCAGCGATGTCGCGATCTGTTCCTTGATAATCTAAAGGTGTTCAACAATAGGACGAAATCAGGCGCAATCTTGGTCACTGACAGCGAGTTTACACGAATCAGCCACTGCGTGGTTCGCAACTATATGAAAGTCAGCATTGATGACCGTAGGCGAGGAACGGTGTCTGGCTATGCATTCCGCTGTACCGACGGGACGGGTGTCATGGTGCGTTATTCAACCGGGACGCTGATCGAAGGGAATCAGATTATCGAATCTACTTTCTCGGCATCTAAAGAGGTGAGGGATCGATATAAACTTGGAGACATTGTTGAAAAGAATCCTGAAAAGGGTCCACAAGTTAGCCAGCAAGCATGGGATGCCGGGTATACCGACAACTGGCGCCAGGGCAGTGCGATTCAGGTAACAGCGCCGGAGACAAGTGACTTCACTCGCGTCATCGGAAACCACATCGAAAATGCTGCTCAAGGCATCGATCTGCACTGTGACCACGTCATCGTGTCTAACAACATCATCAATCAAGCGCACATTGGAATGAAGGCGATGCACGGAAGCAAGAATGTCTTGATCACGGGCAATCAGTTTGCTCGGAATGATCTGTGGGCTATCGGGCTAATGCCCGGTGCTGCTGCACATCCGTCCTCAGACGGAAAGCCAGAGAATGCGGATGGTGGATCGATCATTAGCAACAATATCATCTCTGACTTCGGTCATGGCGATGCTCACTGGATGTGGGGTGAGGGGCGTTCACCGTTCAAATTTGATGCTGGCCAAGAAGCCGATGATCCACCCCTCACGGATGTCTTGGTCCAGGGAAATCTGGTGCATAACTCAGGTCCACCAAGATATATCTACGACGTGATCATCGCTACGGAAGCCAATGGGCCACGGGGCATGCATTTCACTAACAATGTTTTCCCGCCAGGAACGCGTGGCATTTGCAACCAGCCAATGAACCCGTGAGATTTGCTCTAGCATGAACATGAAGCTTCAATACTTGGCTCCGATCATCCTGATTGCTAGCTTATTGCATTCGGCGGAGAAACCCAACTTCGTTATCATTCTCGCTGATGATCACGGGTATGGAGATGTCTCTGCCTACCAAGCAACCGATGTGCAGACGCCCAACATCGACAGTATTGGCAGGGACGGAATACTTTTCACTGCGATGAGGGCCAACTGCACCGTTTGCTCTCCGTCCAGAGCTGCTTTGCTGACAGGACGGTATGCGGACCGTGTAGGAGTTCCTGGGGTCATACGAACCAACGCAGAGGATTCATGGGGTTACTTCAAGCCAGGCATTCCCACTTTGGCAGACGAGTTGAAGAAGGCTGGCTACCACTGTGGTATCGTTGGAAAATGGCATCTGGGGCTTGAATCACCCAATCGACCGAATGATCGCGGTTTCGATCACTTCCATGGCTTCCTTGGCGACATGATGGACAGCTACACGACTCACCTTCGCCATGACCGCAATTACATGCGGCACAACGACAAGGAAGTGACTCCCGTTGGACATGCCACAGAGATTTTCACTGATTGGGCTGTCGATTACATCAGAGAGCGAACCAAAACAAAACAGCCCTTCTTTCTCTACCTAGCCTACAACGCTCCACATTTTCCCATTGAACCCCCTCCAGATTGGCTCGCTAAGGTAAGGGTCAGAAATCCTCAATTGAATGAAAAGAGGGCGATGAATGTAGCCTTCGTCGAGCATCTTGATCATTGCATCGGGCAGGTATTGAATGTGATCAACGATCTAGGTATCCTCAATGATACATTCGTTGCCTTTAGTGCCGACAACGGAGGTTCCCTGCCGCATGCACAAAGCAACAGTCCATGGCGGGGCGGAAAACAAGATCACTATGATGGCGGCTTGCGTGTTCCTTTTATGATTCGATGGCCAGATCAGATCAATGCCGGTGGTGTAAGCGACTACCAAGGTCTGAACTTTGATCTTTTTGCGACCTGTTTGGACCTAGCTGGGTTGACGCCTTCAACTGAGATTGATGCGGTGAGCTTAGCCCCCCTGCTGAAGGGAAAGACGATGCCGTCGGGACGCGATTTGTATTTCGTAAGAAGAGAAGGCGGCCCTGGTTACTGCGGCAAAAGCTATGAGGCGCTCATTCGCGACAATTGGAAACTCATGCAAAATGATCCGTGGTCTCCTTTGGAGCTGTATGATCTCAAGAGTGATCCTGAAGAGAAGATTAACCTAGCCAAAAAGGCACCCAAGGTTTTCAGAGAACTATCTGCCCGTCTCCGTGGCCACGTCCAAAGAGGCGGTGCCACTCCTTGGCAATCTCAAAATGCAGTGCGCTAATGCTGCAAGGGTCGACAAACAAACCGCCTTCTGGAGAGGGTAACGATGTCAGTCACGCGATTCGATTTACCAATCAACTTGGATCAATTTTTCGGTCTGGCGGCCAACAAACATACCGCAGTCAGAAATCGTGATTCCGAATCAGAGATCATTGTGCAAGAAATGTCGCGCTCAATGTCATCACAGCACTCCCGAAGCGCACTTGATCTCCTCTGCGTAACCGCCTTATGGGGTGGCATTAACTTATTTCGCCACCGCCGCCTTAAGTTTCTCCACATACTCCCGATCAGCGGCACTGAGTCGATCCAGGGGCACTTCGAAGGGTTGCTTTTCTTTGAGCAGTCGGACTTTGCCATCTTTGACGACGGTGGGCTTGCCTGGGAGCTTGGGCATTTGGGGCCGTTCATTTGCTGCGGCAGCTTTGGTGGTCTCCACTACCATGTCTTCAAATGCGATGAGTTTTGCGATGATGGGCTTACCGTCATTACTGGTCCACTGCCTGGGCTGACTGAGCGAAATGTAGCTGACCATGCGCACGACTGGCTCGGGTTTGGGAGGAGTCACGAGCCCAACTGCGGCCCCACCATTGCCACCAATGGCCCGATTGCCAAACTTTGTGGGAGTTGTGGGAACGACTTGTGCGATGGCTCCGGCCCAGCCCAATAGACTCACGCCAAGGACGACTCTGATCCCATGGATTTCGTTCATAAGGGCAGTTTAGCAGACTTTTGCGCATTGCAGCAAGCGTCCTGTCGTGCTCCCCTGAAGGATGATGCGATCCTTCGCTCTGTTTCTCGTCCTGCTGCTTGCATTTGGAGCTGAAGCCATGCTTTCGGCTGCCACAAAGAAACGTGCGCCCAAAAGTAAGCCCAACTTTTTGTTTATACTGGTGGATGACTTGAATGATTGGGTGGGTTGGTTGGGCGGTCACCCACAGGCACGCACTCCAAATATGGATAGGCTAGCGGCCATGGGCATACGTTTCTCGAATGCTCACACAGCGTTTGCGTTGTGCAATCCGTCCCGCACTGCTCTGCTCACCGGCATGGCACCATGGAAAAGTGGTGTGCACGGAAATGAACAGGATTGGCGCAGGAGTGTGCAGTTGAAGGGTAAACTAACCATGCCTGAGTTTTTCAAGGCTGGCGGATTCACAACAGCAGCGGCAGGCAAGGTATTCCATGCGAACCACGGTGGCCCCGAAGGTCGACTAACTGGCTGGCACGGGGGAAGGCGCGGGTTTGAGCTCGAATCTGCTTGGGATGTGCGCTTCCCTCAGAAAGGCGTGCAGATAGCGGATTTGCCTGTGCATACGGGGCAAAACTTCAATGGCCTAAACATCTGGCACTGGGACTGGGGCGGGATTGATGTCAATGAGGAGGTGACCGATGATGCACAGACAGTGGGATGGGCTGGACGGTTCCTGGCGGAGAAGCACAAGAAGCCATTTTTTCTCACGGTAGGCCTCTACCGTCCACATTCACCTTGGTATGTGCCGAAGGAATACCTGGAGCTCTTCCCAGAAGAGCAGATGCTGTTGCCGCGTGTGAAAGATGATGATCTGGCTGATGTGCCAGAAATTGCACGGGGACATGTACGACCTGGCAGTTACCACGAGCAGATCACCAGCAAGGGTCTGTGGAAATCAGCGGTGCGGAACTATCTGGCATGCATCGCGTTTGCGGATGCCCAGGTGGGAAAACTGCTAGAGGCACTCATGAAAGGACCCCATGCCGACAACACCGTGGTGTGCCTGACCTCGGACCACGGATGGTATCTGGGTGAGAAGCAAATGTGGCACAAGGGCAGGCTCTGGGAAGATGCCACTCACGTCCCGCTAACGCTGGTGGTTCCCGGCTTTACAGAGCCACAGTCAGGATGCACCCAGGCGGTAAGTCTGTTGGATCTATATCCCACTTTTGCGGACTTGGCAGGGCTAAAGCATCCTTCACATCTCGACGGCGAATCCTTAGTGCCTCTGATTGAGGACCCTACTGCGGTGCGAGCGAAACCAGCGGTCACAACTTCTGATGGGGGCGAGAAGGCATCCTATTCGGCGCGAACGGACCGTTGGCGTTACATCCGCTACTCGGATGGCAGCGAAGAGCTATACGACCATCAAGCAGATCCTGAGGAATGGAACAATCTCGCATCTCTTCCCGAGCATACCTCCGTCAAATCCGATCTAGCGGCCGCATTTCCTCAGGTTTGGGCAAGTGCATCTCGCCCAGCAAGTGAGTGCAAAATGCCCGCATCCCCAGACGGGAGTATGAACTTTACTTTGCAGGCTGGAGATGTGCTTGAAGGTGCAGATGCTCCGCAAATTGAAGGTTGCGGCTTCGATCTTGAAGCGCGGCTAGACTACCGTGCTGAGGTGGATAGGGACAGCACCATAGCGCATCAAGGGGATAGCAGCGATGGCTGGGTCCTGCACTTTTATGCAGGCACGCCGACCTTTACGCTGATCGTCAATAAGCAGCGCAAAAGCTTGTCCCTGGGAGAGCTCAAGGATGGCTCGGTAACCTTGCGTGCTCAGGTCAGCGGGGGTGGCGTTGTATCGCTTGCTGTCATTGGCCATGGAGAAGCTATTGATCAATGCCCCTTCCCTGCGGGCTTTCCGACACAGCCCAAGGGAGAACTGCGAGTGGCACAAAGCTTTGGACCACTAACAGTCAAAGACTTCCCGAACAGCACGCCATACGACGGAGTTATTCATCATATCTGGATGACCGTGCTTCCTCGCTCGAAGTAACACACTGACGTTACTCGATGTTCTGAATCTGCTCACGTATCTTCTCAATCTCGGTCTTCCCTTCCACCACAAGGTGCGCAAGTCCGGCGTTGTTCGCCTTTGAGCCCATGGTATTCAACTCCCGAAAAAGCTCCTGAGTCAGGAAGTCCAATGGGCGCCCAACTGGCTCATCGCTCTTAAGGTAGTTCTGAAACTGCACCAAGTGACTATTCGCTCGGGTGATCTCTTCAGAAATGTCGCAGCGATCAGAGTAGAGTACAAGCTCTTTCACAAGTCGCTCGTCTGCAAGATCCACAGCCAAACCTGCCTCAACTAATCTCTGATGAAGTGCTTTCCGATGATATTCAAGCACTGAACCCGCTGCTGCTTGGATGCGCTTAATGATGCCACCAAGAGAACTCAATCGACCATCGATATCTGTAGCAAGTGCAAAACCTTCCGCCTCTCGCATCTTCAGGAACTCGGCAAGGGCTGCGTTAAGCGCCGCCTTGACCAGAGGCACGGCAGATTGAGCATCCGCCTCCGTTCGCTGAAGTTCAGCTACCCCGGGCCACCGCAACGCAGTGCTAAGTGTCAGGTCATTTAACAGTCCTGTGCGGGCCTCAAGCTCTCGCGCTGCCTTCAGGTATTCATCAGCCAAGGCTAGATCCAACCGAAGTGAACTAGAAACCGTGGTGCCACCATCCAACTTAATGGCGACAGTGACGCGTCCACGAGACACCACCTTCATCACATCGGCACGCAGTTCATTCTCTACATCACTCAGTTCCCTCGGCAGATTGACCACTACTTCCAGTTGTTTACGATTCACCGATGAGACCTCAACGGTGCAGCCAAGGCCACCGCTCGTAGCCTCACCCCGACCAAATCCTGTCATGCTTCTCATAGGCTTATCTTATTTTGTATTCAGAAAGCCATTTGTCCTCAGCCACTCCCTCAAAAGGTTGGGCCACACCGCAAGAACCGCATCACTTTGCGCCAAACCAACACCGTGCCTACCCGGCTTAAAGATGTGCATCTCCGCAGGCACCTTGTTTCGCCTCAGAGCAAGATAGAACTGCACCGCATTCTCCGCGGGCACGACGGTGTCGTCGTCTGTCTGGAAAATGAAGCATGGCGGTGTTTGTGGCGTCACACGTGCATAAGTGCTGAGGCTTTTAGCGAGTTCATCATCAGCATCACGGGGTCCAAGGAGGTTCTTGCGGGAGCCTTTATGTGCAAACTCATCGCTCATTGAGATGACTGGGTAGCACGGCACTGCCAAGTCAGGTCGGGCGCTCAACTTGTCGACTTCATCAGCGGTAGCGCCCTCGATCTTCTCGTCAAACAGGGTTGCCGCCATTGAGGTCAGATGACCACCAGCGGAGAAGCCAATGATGCCAATGCGCGTGGCATCCAGTTTCATATCGGCAGCCTTAGAGCGTACTAACCGCACCGCTCGCTGCACATCCATTAACTGGACAGGATAGTGGTAGCCCTTTGAACCAAGGCGATAGTGCAGCACGAAAGCATGAACGCCCAGTCCATGAAAATACCGTGCAATCTGTTCGCCTTCATGGTCCACCGCGTGCCCTCCGTAGCCTCCACCTGGGCAAATCACGAACGCGGCCCCTGATGCTTGGTGTTTGTCGGCTGGATAAACGTCCAACCAAGGCTGATCGATATCTGCCTGACCTTTTGCCAAAGGAGCGCCCTGTGGCCAAAGGAGAAGTTTGGTGGGTTCCGCAGCAAACGAGGTAAGCGCGACAAGTGACAGTAGGATTCGGACCATCTGCCATACTAGGCCAACGACGCCTTTCTCGTCCACTAGGAGTTTGGGCGCATCTCCGCCCGAGATAGTCCGTTTGCGCGGTCGTAACTCTTTCCAAGAAGCCTAACGCCGGTTACTCCCGAAAATAAAACAGGGTCTGGGGATACCCAGGCCCTGTCGCCAAATGATTGATCAACTTACTGCTATGCTCTCCGACGGCGCATGACGAGAACTCCAAGACCACCGAGCAAAAGAACTGCGCGTGATGGTTCAGGCACTACGGTAAAGCTAGCTTTGAAGTTGTTGCTGCCGTTGCTGTTGTAAACCGTGAATGCCTCATTCACGCCATTGGTATTAATGGTGGAATACACTTCGACCGTGTAGGTGCCGTTGAGCAAACCAGTGAGGAAATTGGATGTGTAACTTGGTGAACCAGTGTCTGTTCCCCACTCCTGGTCGCCACCGCCACCGATGTTGCTCTTGAAGAAGTAATCAAGGTTAGTGAATCCCCCAACCGGTGTCACGCCTTCATACACGCGATACCACAATTGCATTCCGGTAACGTCGGTGCCGTTGTTCTTGTAACTCTTGCCTTGGCCACCGAGACGCAGCGTGTCGGCATTCGTGAACGTGCCTAAACTTGAACTCTGGAAGTCTGGATTGCCTGTCGTAGCACCAATGTCGTAGTACGTGTTGCCTGTGGTGTTCACGATCACAAACTGATCAAACATCCCAGCCGCACCAAAGCTGGTGAGTGGTGCGAGCAAGATGGCGGCGAATGCGCTGTATACGAGTTTCATGTGGTTGGAGTGGCAGAGAGTAGAGAGAAGTGCCGATTGTGTTGGATCGGGCATTTTCGGTCAATTGTTCATTTGGCTAAATCACGGCTGTGGAGACACAGTTACTTTGGCTTGGTAAAACTTTTGGCTTCCCGATGCATTCAGGTCGGTAAAACTCACCACCGCGCCTGTTCCGGGGATATTCTTTGCCCCTGGCTCGTCCTCGATCATCCAACCACCGAGGTTAGTGCTGGACTCAACGTGGTAATATCGGCCCAATACCGTGGGGAATGCCACCGTGACCTGAGAACCGTTCATGGATGCACTTGCTATCGTAAAGCGGCTTGCGGGATCTAGGGGATTCGTTCCTGCCACATCCTCCTGCTCGTTGTTTGTGCCATCTCCGTCTTGGTCACCGGATCCCGCCAGTAGCGCCGATCCCGCTGACGTAGAAGGCACCGAGGACATAACCCCAGCAGTGCTCACGCTCATGAGCGTGGCGTAATAGGTCACCCCATTGGTTCCGGTGAACGAGTAACTGGTCGTTCCAACGGGCAACGATATCCCAGATGCCACCTCACTGCCGCCCGGAGTCGTGCCGATACTAATCAACCAGTTCGCAATGTTGTCGTGAGGGCCCGCATTGCTTGTCCAGGTGAAGATGCCAGCGCTGCCGATTTGGTAGTAGTTCGCCATCGGTGTGCTGGTCGGCGGTGGAGTCACATCCACGATCTTCAGGAACTGCGCCAACTCGCCGTCTGCCGTGATGGGATTGCTGGTGCCACCGCCCAAAGCCACCGGGATTCCGTTGCTGTAAAGTTCAGCACCCGTTTTCGCCGTGGACCACACTAATGCTCCAGCATTGCTACTAGCTAGGTTGCGAATGTTGTAGGAGCGGCTTGGACTGTTCACCATGCCAAGCAGTGACCACAGCGGATCACCCGCCCCTCCCCGAAGGCTAAAATCACTGCTGGTAGCAAAGTGCGGAGCACTGTGCTCAAACAGGTTCGCAAAGCAGAGGACCACATCCTTGTATGCTGGCGAGCCACCTGCTTGCTCATACTTGGCGACCGCAAACAAGTTGTCCGCAGGTGCTCCACCAGCTGGAGTCTGATCTAGATAATACTGATTGAGACTCTTGATCGCCGGACTGTTCAGACGAGCCCAGTTAACCCTGCCATACCACTGGGCAAGCCCCGAGTTGTTGGGTGGTGGTTGCGCCCAGAACTGCGCTTTGTTCCACTTTTTGAAGTGTGGAATGTGTTTGCCGAAGTTGAGCTCATGATTCGTCAGGAAACCATCGTAGTGCTCGAAGCCAGCACTCGTATTGTAGTTCTGAATCCCCTGCTCCTGTCCATAAAACACCATCGGCAGCCCGGGCACCGCACACAGTGCGGCATAACGAGTCGCATTGAGCCAAGTGTCATTGTCTGGCAATATCTCATCGTGACCCGTGATATTTAGCAAAATGGCTCCTGTTCGATAGTTGCTGCGGCGGGTTTCTAATGCGCTCTGAATCTGATGCTCTTTGTTCACATGACTCGCAGTGAAGTTAAAGACCAGACTCTCATTCAAAATATCAAATACCCGATTGCTCCTGTAGCCGGGCTGCTCGCCATCGAGAGTCTCAGCCATGAAAACAAAGTTCCATTTGGCTGATCGAGTTCGATTAATCAGATACTCCCACAATGGATTCGGTAGGCCTTGCCCAAAATCACAACGCAAGCAGTCAATCCCTTTGTTATCCGCGGCCAAACGTTCGGCATACGTGCCCGTCGTTAAGTTTGTCAGAGTGTGACCCGTCTGCTGTAACCAATAAATAGGATAATAGCCGAGATACCTCCAGAGCTTGATCACTTCAGGTCCCAAGCTGTTCACATCCATGAAATCATCTTCGTTCTTGTGAGGCTCTGAGCCCGGCGGATACGATGACGCCCTCCAATGTGCCGAGTAACGCCCATAGTAGAGCTCAGCTACGTCAGCCCACTTCCCAAAGTCGTTGCGATCTGGCGCTACAGCTTTGTCCTTGCTCGCCAAACTGTTGAAATAAGTCGCTGGGAGCCCGTAGTCGCCCGTCCGAGAATACCAATGAACCGGCAATGCGGTAGACGGTGAGCCCGTCAGACTCAGGTCTACACCTCCTTGGCCATAAATGGCGTCCCATGAGCTGTGATTCGCGACAAAGTCGAGCATGACGTTTATGGTGCCAACACTGCCAGCGTAATTGTCTGCCTTGGTCACAAATGATTGAAACTCGGCTAATGCAGAAGACTCTGTCTTGGCCGAACCAAGAAATGGATTTACGGCAAAGAAGTTTTTGGTCGCATAAGGACTACCAGGCTCGTAAGGGCTCGACGTGTCCGGATCATTCTCTACCCCAAGACCACCCGTGGGATGGATCGGCTGGAACCACAAGCAGTTGGTCTGAATGAAATTGAAGTAGTCAAGATTCAATGGGTCAGTTCCATCGTTATCCCCGTCTGCACTGCCCAGAAGATCAACAAACGTGCTACGTCCACTCTCGTCGTTGCCAGTCGCCTCAATCGTCAGTGGATTGACTTCATAGAGCGTCATTTCCAACGTTTTCTTCGGCGATACAACAACAGCATGATCTCGATCCCCATAGTAGAACCACGGTTGCCCACTTCCAAAACGATACCTCACCGTAAGCCGATAAGCCCCCGTCTTCTCTACCTGCAAACTTCGGCTCCAGTTACTGCCGTCTGCCGCCATTGAATAGGCTTTGTAGTAATGGGACTCATTCTGTCCCACCAGATCGCGGGAAGGCGGGACAATCGCATCTGGAACTCCGTCGGCGTTTCCATCGGCTTCAGCTCTTTCCCTTCGATTGAGGTTGGTCACCACTTCCACTTCGGCAGGCGGTGTTCCCGCATTGAATGTCACAGTCACATCTAGCGGAAACATTTCCCCTGCGATCTCATCGATAAAAAACTTTGTCGTCTTGTACGGCCCAGAAATGTCATTTACCACAAAGTTGGTAATGCGCTGAATGCCGCTGGTCGTGAAATTGGCAGCCCCATTTTTGAAATAACTAAGCGTCAGTGCATCGGCTGAGAAACCATTGTGAAACTTGTCTGGCGATGCGGTTGAGGTCAGCACATACCACTCATAGTTCTTGCCATCTTTGATCTCGGGGATGGTTACGGTTCCTATATTGCCCACCACGGAAGCTTGTACGACCTGACTGTAGACCCAGTTGCTGTCCGTGTAGCGAACATACACTTTTTCTTCGGCGGAAATCGATCCCGAGAGGTTAATCGTGATCAATCCTGTACTTCCATCACGACTAGCGGCAGTGATCGTCACTGGAGCAGCACTGATCTCCATCACGGAAATCTCCGTGTCCGCTAACCCTGGATCACGGGCTGTGAACACATATCGTTTTCCTGCCGTCACACCGCCAGACAGTATCGCTGCCGGACTGCTACTGTTCCCGTATGTTAAACGTGCCGTTTCATTCTTGGGGAAGATCGCATTGCCACCGTAACTGTTGTTCCAGTCATTCCCGGTGATCATTTTGAAATTGAAATCCGTATCGCTTGCACCAGCCGTGAACTGAAATCGGAACCACTCGCCACTTCCATCGGGTCCTGTGAACTTGGTAGAGTTCGTAGTGCCCAAATCCCATCCTTGAAGATCCCCAGGAAAATCAACTTGGTCAGCCGTCCACGCTCCGGCCAACAGCGGAAACGCGATACAAATAACAGTCAACTTAAGCGCGGAGAGCATCGTCCAAGCATCAAGCACAACGCAAGGCACGCAACCTGCCAGCACTCGCCAATTGACTAACAGTTGGTCAATCAATCTGGCGCAAGGCCCTAGTAAGTGGCTCGGCCTCCAGATAGATCAAATGTCGCCCCCGTGGAGAACGAGCAGTCTTCACTGCACAACCAGGCAACCAGAGCAGCAGCTTCCTCTTTTTGCCCAAAACGGCTCATCGGTATTTTCGAGAGCATGTAGTCGATGTGCTGCTGACTGCACTGCTTCAAAATGTCGGTCTCGATAACAGCAGGGGTCACCGCATTAACCAAAATACCGCTGGTGGCCAACTCCTTGCCCAGTGACTTGGTCAACGCAAGCACCCCTGCCTTAGATGCGCTGTAATGTGCAGCATTCGGGTTGCCTTCTTTGCCAGCAATCGACGCGATGTTTACGATTCGGCCATAACCATTTTTCAACATCACGGGAACCACTGCCTTACAACAATGGAATGGCCCATTGAGATTGATCGCGAGAACGCGCTCCCAGTCAGCAGCACTTGTCTCCCAAGTTTTTGCGTTGTTTCCCGCAATGCCGGCATTGTTGACGAGAATATCGATTTTGCCCAAATCATTCACCGTGGCATCCGCTGCTGCCTGCACCGAATCCATCTTCGTCACATCGACCTCGGCAATCACCACCCGACCACGATCCGACAGCTCGATCCTTGCCTGCTCCAGAGCCGCAGCGTCCATATCCCAAAGCGCAACTGAGGCTCCGGATGCCAAAAGCCGTTCCGCAATTGCTCGTCCGATTCCGCGTGCACCGCCAGTTACGACTGCAGTCCTTTGTTTGAGATCAATCTGATTCATAGGTTGGATATCGGCATCCAAGCAGGCACAGCAAGCTCTGCAACGAAAAGCCAGTCAACGATTGGCAGAACAAGCGCCCCAATCAATCCACCACTTAGTGCGAAGTCCCTCCACCAGCCTTCGTATTGTCCGACATGAGAACACTACTCGTGGCTTTCAGTTTTATCGCACTTGCCGTTCAGGCAGGAGACTTCCGTGCCGGTGCCGCCACCAGCAACATCACCCCAGAGCTAGGCAGTTCGATCAATGGCGGCTTTCAGGATGGAAAGGCAGCCTACATCCATGATGAACTGCATGCGCGGTGTCTCGCGCTCGATGACGGCAAAACGAAGCTCGTTTTCGTTGTCGCAGACAGTTGTGTGATCGGGCGTGGCATCTTTGATCAGGCGAAGAAGATGGTGAACGAGGCCACGGGCCTGCCGGTGGAGAACATGATGATGTCCGCCACGCATTCACACTCCTGCGGCACGCTGCAGGCTGTGGGACAAAGCGAGCCGAGCCCGATGTATCAGCGCTTTGTCGCCCGCCGCATCGCCGATGGCGTGCGCTGTGCCTTAAACAACTTGGCACCGGCCAAAATTGGCCACGGCAGCGCCTCGGTGCCGCATCAGGTCTTCAACCGCCGCTGGAAGATGAAGCCCGGCACCATCCCGCCCACACCGCTCGGCGTCACGACAGATCAGGTGAAGACGAATCCCGGCATCAACAACCCCAACCTCGTCGAGCCTGCAGGCCCCACCGATCCCGAAGTCTGCTTCATCAGCGTGCAAGGCGTGGACGGCAAACCGCTCGCTTTGCTGGCGAACTATTCGCTGCACTACGTCGGCGGTGTCGGTCCCGGTCACATCTCGGCGGATTACTTCGGCGCGTTCGCGGTGAAGGTCGGCCAGTTGCTCGGCGCGGGCCCGGAGTTCGTCGGCATCATGTCGAACGGCACGAGCGGCGATATCAACAACATTGACTTCCGCGGCGGCCAGGAGAAGCAGACGCCTTATCGCCGCATCCAGATCGTCGCCAACGATGTCGCGCAGGCCGTCGTTGCCGCGGTGAAGAATGTGAAACATGAAGACTCTGTGCCGCTTGCCGTTGCGCAGAAGGAAATCACGCTTGGTCTGCGCATTCCGACAAAAGACGAGGTCGAAAAGGCCCGCGAGGTGATGAAGAAGTCCAAGCTCTTCCCGCGCATGGAAACGATGGAGCAGGTGTATGCGCGTGAAACCGTGCTGCTGGCCGATTTCCCCAAAGAAGTCTCCGCACCGCTCCAAATCGTGAAAATCGGCGATCTGCATGTCTCGGCGATTCCAGCCGAGGTCTTCGTCGAAATCGGCCTCGAGCTCAAAAAACGCCACTCGCCGACTTTCACAATCTCGCTCGCCAACGCCTACCACGGCTACCTGCCCACACCCGAGCACCACGCGCTCGGCGGCTACGAAACGTGGCGTGCCCGCTCCAGTTGCCTCGAAGTCGATGCCTCGACGAAGATCCTCGCGGGATTGGAAGAGCTGTTTGAAAAGCTGAAGTGACGGACGATCAAAATGCTGCTTCCAACGCGTTCTTTTGCTCCAATGTCCAACCAGTCACCCCTTTCCGAAAAACAGGCCGGCCTGCACCAGCTTTACTCCGAAGATCCGCAGCGCGCTGATCAGATCGTGTGGGGCCGCAAGGCGAACCCGCTATCGCGTCGCGGCTTCTTTGAGCGGCTGGGGTTGGCCTCGATGACAGCGGCGATTGGGTCCGAGATCGTGTTTGCGGACAAGATGCCTTCGGGATTGATCCCGGCGGCGCTGGCGCAGAGCACGGAGCCTTTTCAGATCCCCGGCAAGGAAGGTCTGAGCGTGATGAATGACCGACCACTGGTGGCAGAGACGCCCGCGCATCTGCTCGATGACGCGATCACGCCCGCGAAACATCTTTTCATCCGCAACAACGGCCTAGCGCCCGCACCGGAGATGCTTGATGCGGATAAATGGACGCTGGAGATCGCCGGTGAGAGCTGTGAGAAGCCGACGACCTTCACGCTGAAAGTGCTGAAGGAGAAGTTCACGCATCACACGCTGCAAATGGTGCTCGAATGCGCGGGCAACGGCCGCAGCGAGTTCAACCCGCCTGCCACCGGCAATCAGTGGACCACCGGCGGTGTCGGCTGTCCGAAATGGACCGGCATCCGCCTCGCGGATGTGCTGAAGCATTGCGGCATCAAGAAGGACGCGGTTTACATCGGCTACTACGGCGCGGATGCGCATCTCTCCGTTGATCCGAAGAAGAACGCCATCTCCCGCGGCGTGCCGATCGCCAAGGCGCTCGAGGATGAGTCGCTGCTCGTCTTTGCGATGAATGGCGAGGACATCCCGGTGCAGAACGGCCATCCGCTGCGCCTCATGTTCGGCGGCTGGGCGGCCTCCACCTGCGGCAAGTGGCTGAAGAAGATCGTCATCCGCGACCGCGAGCACGACGGCGAAAAAATGAAGGGGCATTCTTATCGCATGCCGCGCTATCCGGTGGCTCCGGGCACGAAAGTGCCGGAGGAGGACATGGTCATCATCGCCGAGATGCCGGTGAAGTCGCTCATCACCTTTCCGAAGTCCGGCATCACTCATCCGGCAGCGGACAAGCTCGCCGTGCGCGGCCAGGCCTGGGTCGGCGAGGGTGCGGTGGCCTCGGTGGAGGTGTCCATCGACTTCGGCATCACCTGGCAGAAGGCCCAGCTCGAGAAGCCCGCGAACCGCTATGCTTGGCAGCAATGGCGCACCGAGGTCAGCTTCCCGAAAAAGGGTTACTACGAGATCTGGGCGCGCGCCACGGACGACCAGGGCCGCTCGCAGCCCATGGTGCTGCCCGGCTGGAATCCCGAAGGCTACCTGAACAACTCCTGCCACCGTCTCGCCATACAAGCCGCTTGATCATGCGCCCGCTTCTCATCGCTTTCCTGGCATCTGCCACACTCGCTTTTGCAGCTGAGGAAAAGGTGCCCGTCGATCCCACGACCGGCATGAAGATCGCGCCTGATTGGGAGATCGTGCGCAATCACTGCATCGTCTGCCATTCGCCGGCCACCTTCCTGCGCCAGCGCGCCACCGAGGCGAACTGGACCTCCACGCTCGAATGGATGCAGAAGTATGGCGGCCTGTGGAAGCTCGATCCCGCCGTGCAGAAGACCATCGTCAAATACCTCGCGACCAACTACGGCCCCGGCGATGCCACCAACTACCGTCGTGCCCCGATCCCGGCCACGCTGATGCCCCTGAACCCCTACGCCACCGAGGCCCGCCTCGAAGTGGAGAAGAAGAAAAAGGAAGGCCTCATTCCGACTGCTCCATCGGTAGCGAAGTGAATTTCAGGTTCCAAGTTTCACGCGGGAGCATTTCAGGAACTTGGAAGTGTGAAACGGACAGTCAGAGCCGCATGGCGACAGCGTTTCAGACGACATGACGCGTCTTGTTTTCATCCTCTTTGCTCTTTGTCCTTCGCTCTTCGCGGCGGAGACGCCAAACATCGTCCTCATCCTCGCCGATGATCTTGGTTACGGCGATCTCGGGTGCTACGGGGCCACGAAGGTGAAGACGCCGAACATCGACCAACTCGCCAGCGAGGGGAGGCGGTTCACGGATGCGCATTCCGCTTCGGCGGTATGCACGCCGTCACGCTATGCGCTGCTCACGGGCGAGTATCCGTTTCGCAAGAACCTCTGGGGACCGGTCATGAATCCGAGTCCGCTCGTCGTCGATGTGTCAAAGCAGACCATCGCGAGCCTGTTGAAGCGCCAGGGCTATGCGACGGCTTGTTTTGGCAAGTGGCACCTCGGTTTCGGCGACGAGCCAAAGCCTGACTGGAACGCCGACTTAAAGCCCGGACCGCTCGAATGCGGCTTCGATCACTACTTCGGCATTCCCGTCGTGAACAGCCATCCGCCTTTCGTGTGGGTGGAGGATCATCGCGTCGTCGGGCTCGATCCGGCCGATCCGCTGAAGTATGGCGGCAAGGCACAGACGCGGATGTTTCCCGAAAAGATGCTCGCCCCTGCCATGTCCGGCGCGAAGGCAGCGCACGCGCTCTACAACGAAGAAGAGCACGGCACCACGCTCACCAAGAAAGCGGTGAAATGGATGCGCGGTCACGCAGGCGGTCCCTTCTTCCTCTATTTCGCCACGCCGCACATCCATCATCCCTTCACGCCGGGCGCGAGATTCAAAGGCAGCAGCCAGGCCGACGCGTATGGCGACTTCATCCAGGAGTTCGACTGGATGGTCGGCGAGGTCATGCGCACGCTTGATGAACTCAAGTTGCGCGAGAGCACGCTCGTCATCCTCACCAGCGACAACGGCGGCATGTTGAATCAAGGCGGCCAGGCAGCGTGGAAGGCGGGGCACCGGCTCAATGGCGATCTGCTCGGCTTCAAGTTCGACGCCTGGGAAGGCGGCCACCGCGTGCCCTTCATCGCCCGCTGGCCTGGGAAGATCGAAGCCAGCAGCGTCTCCGATCAACTCCTCTGCCACATCGACCTGCTGGCGACTTTTGCCTCCATGACCGGCTCCGATGTAAAAGCACCCGACAGCATCAACATCCTGCCCGCCCTCACCGGCAGACCCGAGAAGCCTTTGCGCACCGAACTCGTGCTCGCACCCCACAAAGCCACGAACCTTGCCCTCCGTGACGGCGATTGGATTTACATCGGTGCTCGCGGCGGCGGTGGATTCGGCGGCGCCAAGCCAGGAGATCATGCCCTCGGTGGCGGCGGAGCGCTGAAGTTCACTGGCGAGGTCAACAGCGACTTCGCCAGCGGCAAACTCAAGCCCGATGCGCCCGAGCAGCAGCTTTACAACATCGCTGATGACCCGCGTCAGACGAAGAACGTCATCCGCCAGCATCCCGAGATCGCGCAGCGAATGGCGGAGAAGCTGGCGAATATTCGGCAGGCACCAGTTGAGCGCTGAACTAACTGGTTAGGGGTGGTTAGCCCCACAAAAACGCATCCATTTTGACTCAGCTTTGATCGTCTGGCCGGGGTGGACTTTTCACCCGATAGTCGATTTTGCGGGCAAAGCTGCGACCCCTTGCTGTAGCCTGATCGTATTGTCCTCACTCCCGCATGAAAAAGCTGCTCTACCCCGCATTCTTTGCCACTCTCGTTGCCGCCCTCTCCGCTTACGCAGTCACCCCCCAGGAGATGCAGCAGCGCCAGCAGGCCATCGTGACGGAGATGCCTGCGATGAAGAACCAGCCGGAGGCTTTTTCCGGTCTGGTGAAGCATCCCGGACTCAGCGCCAGCACCTGGGTGCGCTTTCCCTTCGTGCAAAATCCAGGCAGCTTCGGCATCGACCGCAAAGGCCGCGTCTTCGTCGCAGAGGTGAACCGCTTTTGGCAGGGCGTGCCGGATCTTCGCGGCATCAATGAGTTCATCCGCGGTGACTTTCAGTCCCGGACTTTGGAGGATCGCGTGAAGCTGCAAAACTCCATCCCAGGCCGTGTGCCGGAGGGTTTTTGGACCAACACCGCCGACCGCCTCATCCGTCTGGAGGATGCTGATGGCAATGGCGCGGCCGACAAGCGTTCGGTCTTCGCGGACAGCTTTTATGAGCAGCTCGACGGCCTCGGCTTCTCCGTGCTGCCGGAGGATGACGCCGTTTATTTCACCTGCATCCCGAGTGTGCGGAAGCTCACCGACGCGAATGATGATGGCGTCGCTGACACCAATGATCCGCTGGTCACTGGCTTCGGCGTGCGTGTTTCCTTCATCGGTCACGATCTGCACGGCATCGTGCGCGGGCCGGACGGGCGTCTGTATTTCAGCGTCGGAGACCGCGGCTATCATGTGACCACGAAGGAGGGCAAGGTGCTCGCCGAGGGCGGCAAGGGAGCGATCTTCCGCTGCGAGTCCGACGGCACCGGCTTTGAGGTCTTTTGCCACGGCCTGCGCAACCCCACCGAGCTGGCCTTCGACGAGCACGGCAATCTTTTCACCTTCGACAACACTGGCGACATCGGGGACAAGGCGCGCATGGTCTATGCACTGGAGGGCACGGACTCCGGCTGGGACATGAGCCACCAGTGCGCACATCAATATGTGGACCACATGGACTGGGAGCAGTTTCATCCGAAGGTGAGTGTGTGGGTGGCTGAGAAGATGTTTGCCACGCAGGGCGAAAACCGTCCGCAGTGGGCCTATCCGCCTGCGGCAAATGTGAGCCGCGGCCCCTCTGGCCTCGCGTGGATCACGGGGCAGTCCGCGCCGGAGGATCTGCGTGGGAAGTTCCTGCTCGCCGACTACGGCGGCGCACCGCAGAGCTGCAAGATCACCGCCTATGGTGTGAAGGGCAGCGGCGCGGGCTTCGCGGTCGCCAGCGAAGAGGTGGTGGTCGAAGGCGTGGGTGCCAGCGATGTCGAGCAGGGCTTCGACGGCAGCATCTACATCTGCGATTTTGGCGGCGGCTGGTCCGTGAACTCCAACGGCGCCATTCACAAGCTCACGCCCAAAGATGCTGCTTTGCAGAACGCGGCTGCAGAACTCGCCGCGGAGTTTAAGCGCGGTCTGGCCACCGATACGCCTGACCAACTCGCCTCCGCGCTGGTATCGCCCGACCGCCGTTTGCGCCAGATGGCACAGCTCGAGCTCGTGAAGCGCGGTGAAGCGGGTCAGGTCGTGCTGCTCGCCGCCGCCAAAAACGCCGCGCTTCCGGTCACGAGCCGATTGAACGGCGTCTGGGGTCTGGGGCAGCTCGCGCGGCAGAAGCAAGCCGCCGCATCCACCGCGCTCATCGAACTCTCGAAAGACGCCGAAGCCGAAATCCGCGCCAATGCCGCCCGTGCGCTTGGCGATGCAGATGGCGAAGGCGTGCAGACGCGTTTGCTTGAGATGGCCGGTGATGAATCACAGCGCGTGCGCTCGCTCGCCATCATCGCGCTGAGTCGTGTCGCGAAAAATGGCGATGCATCCGCCCTCGCGGCCGTTCATGCGGCGGCAAAGGCCAACGCGGGTGCCGACATCGTGCTGCGTCATGCCTGCGGCACCGCTTTGAAGCGCCTCGGCACGGTGGAAAGCGCCGTCGCGCTCGCCAGCGATGCCAGTGCGGAGCTTCGCCTGCTCGCCGTGCTTCAGCTTCGTCATCAGGAGAGCGCCGAACTCGTCCGTTTCCTGGCCGACAAAGACACCGCCATTCGCGATGAAGCCATCCGCGCCATCTACGACACCGCGGCGCTCGACACGGCGGCTGGCGAGGCTTTGGCAAAACTGACGCCTGCCGCCGACATGCCGCTGCTCGTGCAGCGCCGCATCGCGTGTGCCAGCTACCGCAAGGGCGGTGCCGATCACGCGCATCTGCTCCTCAAGCACGCTGCCAATGCCTCGCTCGATCTCAGCGTGCGCGAGGCCGCGCTGCATGGATTGCGCCTGTGGGAAAAACGCATCACCACCGATCCCGTGCTCGGCGGCTACCGACCGATCCCAGGCGAGGCACGCAGCCTCAAGGATCTCGCCGGAACCATTGGCGATGCTTTGAAGCAGTTCCTCGCCAGTAACCCGCCGCCCCGGCTCGCCGCGCTCGGCTTGAAGCTCGCCGATGACACCGGAATCCAGCTTGAAACAACCACGCTCGCCTCCCTCGTCGCGGATGCGAAACAGCAGGCTGCCGTCCGCACCGCCGCGCTCGACAGCCTTGTCAAATCCACCCCTGATGAAGCCCGCAAGCTCGTCGCCGCGCATCTGACGGACGCGAATGCTGAAGTCGCCGCCGCCGCGCTGCGTCATGGCCTCGCGATGAAGCTTGACGGCCTCGTCGATGCCGCCCGCAAGGCCGCCGACAGCGGTCCGCTGCCCGCCGCGCGTGCCGGTTTGGAAATCATCGCCGCGCTGCATCCTGCTGAGGCTTTGGAGCGCTGGACGAAGCGCGAATCCAACGGCCTGCGCCGTGAGCTGTGGCTCGATCTCTTCCTCGCCCTGCAAACCTCGAAGGACACCAACGCGCAGCAGGCAGCCACCACCTTTGCCGCCAGCGCCATGGATGCCGTGCCCATGCTCAGCATCACCGGCGGCGATCCTAAGGCTGGCGAGATCGTGTTCCGCAATCAAGGCGCCTGCCTTCAGTGCCACAAAGTCGGCAATGACGGCGGCATCCAGGGGCCGGCGCTCGATCTCGTCGCCGAGCGCTTGAAACCCGAGAAGATCGTCGAGTCGCTCGTCAATCCGAACGCTGAGATCGCCGCTGGTTTTGGCATGTCATCCGTCACGCTCGCCGATGGTGCGCTCGTGGCCGGACGCATCACCGAAGACACGCCGGAGAAGCTCACCGTCATCGGCCTCGATGGCAAA
>JAEUHM010000041.1 GCA_016795485.1 Verrucomicrobiaceae bacterium
GAGGGGCATTCGTCGGTCCCACGTCGAGCGCCCGGAACCGCACGCGAACCGTCCCGTCCGCGATCTTGCCGATCCAGCTTGTCGCATCATTCGCCGCAGCTTTCACCACCGCGCCCTCACGCACCCACGGTGCCTTCCAGACGTCGGTTTTGAGCCAGTCGGTCACGGCCCCGGCGATCTCAGGTTTCCGCTCACCTGCCTTGGCGGCTACTGGACCCTGCGTGAGATCCGCGATCTCCACCTTCCGCAGGATGGTGTGCCTGAGGACTGCCAGCGACACTCCAACCGCTTCGAGGATCCCATGTTCCGCCTCACCGACGAAGCGTTCATCGATCCAGACCCTTAGCCGGGCGTCTTCCACGGCGAGGATCAAAACGTGCTCCAGTTCGCTGTCAAAATCCGCAGGGTTTGGCACGGCCGGTAGGAGCGGCACGGTCGCGTTGTTCGTATCGATGAGTTTGAAAATGGTGTCCTGCTTCCTAGTTTGGACGTAGACCGAACCTGCCTTGTTTGCGGACCACAGGCTGACCTGCGCCTCGCCGGAGTATGCCACCCGCACGGCACAATGTCGCGAGGCCGTCGTAGTAACCCCGAGGATTGGAGGCTGTTCAGTCCCCGGAGCAGCCCGAACGACACCCGATTCGACGAGGAAACCTGATCTCGTACGTGCTTTTTCCAGGATCGTGGGCGTCATGTCCTGCCAATTGGTGATGTCTTGCGGCGGGGTTGGCGTGCTGGTTGGAGGCTGGGTGCTGCCGTTCGCCGAAATCGGGGGGGAGGCGTTGGCTTTCGATAGTGTCGGTTGCGTACCCATGTCCGTCGCCGCGGGCTTTGGATTGATTACAATCACACCGGCGACCCCGAGCGCCGCGACAACACCTGCGATCGTCACCCACAGTCCCATCGAGGATTTTCGGTCGGGAGTGCGGGAACGATTTACCGGAGGTCTCTGGTAGCGTGCCGGAGCGCCCGCCTTGCTCTCAACTGGCCCGCCCGTTTCGTTCATGACCACCTTCTCCGGAATCTCCTCCACTGGCACGACACCCGTCCCGTCATCTTTCGGCTGCGGTGTGGTGAGGATCACATCGAGATCACGCCGCACATCTCCCGCGCTCTGGTAGCGCTCCTCGCGGTCGTGCTCCATCGCCTTGCAGATGATCTCGTCGAAGCGCGGATCGATACCGATGCCCTTTTGCGAGGGCAGCTTGAACATCCCGCGCGGCACCTCGCCCGTGAGCATCTGGTAGAGCATGACCCCGACCGCATAGAGGTCCGCGCGATGATCTGCCACGATACCTGGGCTCAGCACCTCCGGGGCGACATAGTCCGGCGTGCCCATGGCCATGTTTGTTCTCGTTAGGCCGCTGGTCTGCGCGGGATCATGCATCTTCGCGAGGCCGAAGTCCGCCACCTTGATGTGGCCTTCCTGATCAATGAGGATGTTGGCCGGCTTGATGTCGCGGTGAATCACCCCGCGTTTGTGCGCATACGCGAGCGCGTCACACACATGCGCCGTGATCTCCAGCGCATGTTCGCCGCTGAGCTTGCCACTGCCCGCGATCATCTTTTGCACATCCGTGCCATCCACGAACTCCATCACAAAGTAGAGCAGCCCATCGCTCGTCTCACCAAAGTCATACACGCTGACAATGGCCGGGTGGTTCATCGCCGCCATGGTCTGCGCTTCGTTCTGGAAGCGCTCAGCGAACTTGAACTCATCATCCGCCATGCCCAGCGGCAAGACCTTGATCGCGACGAGGCGCTTCAACGACTTCTGCCGAGCCTTATAAACCGCCCCCATGCCACCACGGCCGAGCATCTCCAGCACCTCGTACTGGGGCAGCACGGCCTGCATCTGCCCGACCGAAGGAGCCTGCCACTGGCCGGACGCCGAAGTCCGCAACCCCTCGGGCTTTGCTGTCGGCGTCGTAGGCTGTTCTTCGGGCGGCATTGGGATGTGCGATCACAGTGCAGCCACATCCTGGTGGCCTTGGGGTGTAGAGATAGCAGTGATACCGGATGAGGCGAGGCAAAAAAACAAAGGGGCGCACCCGATCCTGATCCGTGACGCAAGTCATCGCCTCTACCGGCACCCACCACCAAGAAGAAGGCCAGGCGATAAGGCCTTCTCTCCGCAGCGCCTGACTTGCACCCTCCGGCTTCCCTGCTAAGGGAGCCCGGACTATGCATAGTTTTCGCTACCTGGAAGGCCGCCTGCACGTTGAAAATGTCGATCTCGAATCTCTTGCCGAGAAATACGGCACGCCTCTCTATGTTTATTCCCAGGGCACGATTGAGGACCACTTCAAGCGTCTTGATGCCGGAGTAGCCAAACTCGATCACCTCATTTGTTACGCGGTTAAGGCCAACTCCAACCTCGCTGTCCTGCAGACGATTGCCCGCATGGGCGGTGGATTTGATATTGTGTCTGGTGGTGAGCTGTTCCGCGTCCTTAAAGCTGGCGGACGTGCGGCCAATTGCACCTTTGCAGGAGTCGGAAAAACAAGAGATGAAATTGAGTTCGCGCTCAAGGAGGGCATTTACTGCTTCAATGCAGAATCCGAAGCCGAACTGCGTTACATCAATCAAGTGGCAGGCGAGCTGGGACGGAAAGCACCTGTCGCTCTGCGCGTGAACCCCAACGTAGACGCCAAAACTCACGCCAAGATCACCACCGGTAAAAGTGAGAACAAGTTTGGCATCGACTTTGATCGCGTGCTGGAGGCTTACGCAGCCGTTGCCAACGAATGTCCCAATCTGGAGATCCGGGGCATCCAGATGCACATCGGCTCTCAACTCACCAGTGTGGATCCGTTTGTCGAGGCGGTGAAGAAGGTCATCCCTCTGGTTGAGCAAATCAAAGAGCGGCACGGCATCAAGTTTTTCAGTGTCGGAGGTGGTATTGGCATCGTCTATAAGCACATGCTGGACAGCGGGGATGCCACTTGGTGGAGTCAAGAGTCCGCCGAGAAGCATCCGCTGACCATTCAGGCCTATACTGATGCGATCGTGCCTTTGCTTGAGCCGCTTAGACTCCGCATTCTCATGGAACCTGGACGTTTCATGGTGGGTAATGCCGGCACGCTTCTCACCCGGGTTCTCTACGAGAAAAAGGGCAACGCCAAGACCTTCAAGATCGTGGATGCAGGGATGAACGACCTCATTCGGCCCACGCTTTACGAAGGCTGGCACCAGATCGTTCCTGCACAAGCGCCTGCGGATAACTCAACGGAACTCGCTGATGTGGTGGGCCCCATTTGCGAAACGGGTGACTTCCTAGCGCAAAACCGCGATCTTCCTCCCGTGAAAGCGGGAGATCTTCTCGCGGTAATGAGCGCTGGAGCTTACGGTTTCACCATGGCGAGCAACTACAACACGCGTCCGCTGCCAGCCGAGGTCATGGTCCATGGTTCAGACGCTTATCTGGTCCGCGAACGCCAGACCCTGGACGATGTCGTCAAAGGTGAGCGTCTTCTGCCCTAACTAGAGTCCACATTCCCTTCTACCCAATGATTCAGCGCGCACTTTGCCTCTTACTGCTGAGCCTGGCCTCCTGGGCCAGTGCCGCAGACTACGAATACATCATCGTTTCGGGTGGACCGGCGCTCAGGCGTTGGGAGGACTATCGACGTGCAGGTGAGCAGCACGACCGCTGGTGGGGCAATTTCGTTGCGACCGCCATGACACGGATCAAAGACTTGAAAAGGGAGCAGCCTGGGATGCCCATCACTTGGCTGGCTTATCGGGATGCTTATGCCCGCCGAGGAGCAGAGGACGGCAAGCCATATGCCTCGTGGCTGGCTGAAAAGCAGGCCAAGTATGGGATTAAGGTCATTTTCTTCAGCAGCGGCTCAGACATTATTCGCTACATCAATCGCGGGCAGAGTCGTTGGCGGACAAAGATTGCGGGATTCGAGTACTTCGGTCACAGCAACAAGTTCTGTTTCATGTTTGACTACAGTTCCGAGATTTACGGAGTGTCCACCTCATGGCTGCATGAGAATCAACTCAAGGACATCAACAGCAGCGCCTTTGCGAAGAACGCGTTCTGCAAAAGTTGGGGCTGCCACACGGCGGAGAGCATGAGCGCGGCTTGGAAGCGCGCCACTGGGCTCTGGATGACCGGCGCTGTGGGGAAAACTGACTTCACTGACCTCCATTTGCGAGGAAACTACCCCGGACTGTCCTCTGGCAGTCACTGGCGGACTAGAGGCTAGTGTCTTGAGACGACTCGCGCTTCATCATGAGGTAATGTCATGTGGATCGTAGCCGCAATAGCCGCACTCCTGGCCAAGACAGATCCACCCGCGCGGACTGCGGATGCATACCTTCCGCCCGTGGTTCTGGTGCATGGCATCCATGGCACCGGGAAGGATATGGTGAGACTGGCAGGATTGCTCCAAGCCGATGGGAGGCGTGTTTTCATTCCGACGCTTCAAAATGCCAATGGCACGGTACCGATTGAGCAACTCTCGGATCAGCTTGAACGCTACATCCGTGAGGAAGTGCGCTCAGAATGCATTGATCTGGTAGGCTATAGCATGGGCGGCATCGTTTCTCGCCACTACGGTCAGCGCAAAGACAAATCTGCTAAGATCAGGCACCTCGTTACACTGAGTTCGCCCCATCAAGGTACATGGACAGCGCATATCCACTTCGGTCCAGCCACTCGACAAATGAGGCGTGGGAGCGAGTTCCTCAAGCAGCTCGATAAAGCGCACCGAGATCCTTCTGCACCACGACTGATCAGTTTTTGGACGACAACGGACCTCATCATCCTTCCCGCGAGCAGCAGCAAAGTGGAGGGTGCGTCCAATCGACACCACTGCGGCCTTGGCCACATTTCGTTCATCCTGGAAAAGCGCCACATCATGAAAGTAGTGGCTGCTCTCAGAGAATGAGCACACTTCCAGATTGAACAACCGGCCCCTCGGTGGTCCCATGCCAGCAGACATGTCCCCACTAGCAGAGATACCCGGCTGGTACTGCGTACACACCAAAGCCAAGAGTGAGCACCTCGCGGCTGGGGCTCTCAGGCTCCTGCCGGACGTCGAGGTGTTCTGCCCTCGCTTACGATTCCAACGAGCGACAACACGCGGCAAGGTCTGGTTCGTAGAGGCATTGTTTCCCCGCTATGTCTTCGCCCGTTTTACTCCTGTCACCTCACTTCGAGCGGTGCGGCATGCACAGAACGTGGTCAGGGTCATCGAGTTTGGCGGTGCTCCTGTGCCAGTGCCAGATTCCGCTATCATCGAGCTCCAATCTGAGATGCAGAACAATGAGTTGCGCGAGCTCAAGCCCCTAGTGCAGGTAGGAGACAGCGTTAAACTCACCGAAGGGCCAATGCGCGGCCTCAGTGGCATTGTCGAACGGATGCTCACGGGTGCTGAGCGCGTGCGCGTGCTGCTCGACTTTCTCGGAACACAGAGCCCCATCGAGGTGAGTGTGGAGAAAATCATCCACGAAACGCCAGCCCGTGTTTTGCGGTTGAGAAACGGATAAGATTCCGGCGTTAAGTTCAGCCATGTCAGCACCTGTTCGATTCGCACTCGCCGGATTTGGCGCTTGGGGGAAGCTCCACGCCAAATCCATCCACGACAACCCAGACGCGGGCCTTGTAGCCATCACAGCGCCAACAGAGGCAACTCGGAGTGAAGCTGCAGCGATGTACCCGGCTGCTCAGATTTTCTCAGATGCTTCGGAGATGATCGCACAGGCAGACTTTGACATTATCGACATCGCCACGCCCAGCCACACGCACCGAGAGATCGCTCTGACGGCAATGAAAGCAGGTCGTCACGTGCTTTTGGAGAAGCCTATGGCCATCACGCTAGATGACTGCAAAGCCATCGTTAGCGGTGCCCAAACGCACGGCGTGCATTTGGCGGTGGGCCACGAGTTGCGTTTGTCGTCGCAATGGGGCGAGATCAAAAGCATCATCGAGCGCGGTACGATTGGCGAGCCCCAGTATGTTCTCGTTGAGCTGTCGCGGAAGCCCTATCGCCAGGGTGCCAGCGGCTGGCGTTACGACCAGAGCCGCGTGGGAAGTTGGGTCTTGGAAGAGCCGATTCACTTCTTCGATCTTGCGCGTTGGTATTTGGAAGGCAGCGGAAACCCCACCGAGCTGTATGCCTATGGAGTGTCTCGTGACCCAGCACGCCCAACGTTGTTCGACAACTTCAGCGCTATGTTCAAATATCCCAATGGCGCGTATGCAGTAGTCTCGCAGACTCTCGCAGCTTTCGAGCATCACCAGACAGTGAAAGTCAGCGGCACCAAGGGGGCACTCTGGGCAGGTTGGAGCGGTGCTCTGGACCGGACTTTGGAGCCCTCTTACTTCTTGAAGGTGTTCGACGGAGAGAACCTTGAGGAGGTGAAGATCGAAAAGCACAGCGGTGAAGTGTTCGAGCTCCGAGAAGAGATTGCACGTTGTGTCGAGATGGTCCGTAACGGGCGGCCTCCTGCCGCCAACGGAGTAGATGGCCTCTGGTCCGCTGGGCTGTGTCTTGTCGCAGAAGAGTCCATCCGCCAAGGACGCCCACTGCCAGTGAGCGAGTTGCTCAAAATCTAAACGCCCACCCTGATATGCTTTGGGTGCGTTCTGGCAAGCCATCCTGGCATTGATTCTGGATCAAGACGGTCCTAACTAACGCTCCTCATGCCCAAGAAACCCGCCATGAAACTTCTCGGACGGTCCGAGAACCGCCTCCCCACAGAGCCCAGCATCGCCATTCTGGACGTTTTTCCGAATCGCACCCCCTCACGGAACTACACCATCCACCTCAGCGCCCCTGAGTTCAGCAGTTTATGCCCCGTGACCGGACAGCCCGACAGCGCGCATCTGGAGATCTGCTACATCCCGGACAAACTCTGTGTAGAAACCAAGAGCCTCAAGTTTTACCTCGCCTCCTACAGAAATCAGGCGGCGTTCAACGAGGTCATTGTAAATCAGGTGTTGGATCACCTCGTCACAGCTTGCAAACCTCGCCAAGCCGTCGTTCGCGGCAAGTTTTCCCCCAGAGGTGGCATACAACTCACCTGTGAGGCCCGCTACCCCGACCGAGGGAAGAAGGAGCCGCTGATGTTTTAGCATTCGGCGCAACAGACGATCCCAATCGCCTTTTCATGAAAACTCAGCTCGCGCACGTCACTACAGTCATAGGATGTGCTTGGTTCTTGACGGCGCTTGCAGTCCGCCTCCCGGCAGCCGAGGTCACCGTGCGCACGTCTTCAGAGTTGCAGGCCTCGTTAGCTGATTTGAAGGATGGGACACGGCTAAAGATAGCTTCGGGCGAGTTTCCGGGCGGATATCACGTGTCCGGGGTCAAGGATTTGGTCATTGAGCCGTTGGACCCAGCTCAGCCACCGGTTTTCCGAGGCGGCAGCTCGGGCTGGCATTTCTCGCGTTGCGATCGACTGACTTTGCGAGGCATCCGAGTCACCGGACAGAAGGTGAATGGTCTAAACCTGGACGATGGCGGCAAGGCAGACCAGCCAGTGGAGGGCATCCTCATCGAAAACGTTGAAGTCAGTGACATCGGGCCACAGGGCAATCATGATGCCATCAAGTGCTCTGGATTGAATAAGCTCACCATTCGGAACTGCCGCATCTCCGGTTGGGGCGGTCAGGGTATCGACTTCGTAGGCTGCCACGACTCCCTCATCACAGGCTGCCACTTTGAGGGAAAAGATGGTTTCAGCGCTAGTGCGGGCATTCAGCTAAAGGGCGGCACCTCACAAGTGGTGGTGGAGAAGTGTCGCTTCATTCATGGCGGGGAGCGGCCCATCAATGCAGGTGGATCCACTGGGCTGCCCTTCTTTAGGCCTCCCGGTGCCCTGTATGAAGCCAAGGAGCTGATCATCAGGAACAACACCATTGAAGGAAGTTCATGCGCGGTTGCATTTGTCGGTGTCGACGGGGCCGAGTTCAGTGACAATACCGTCCTTTTCCCGCAGCGTTGGCTCTTCCGCATCCTGCAAGAGACGCGGGAGCCGGGTTTTGCGCCGTGCCGGAAGGTGTTGATCAAAAACAACCGCTTCGTCTTCCGTAGAGCAGATCTGCGGTCTGATGTGAACGTTGGAGAAGGAACGGAGCCGGGAAGCTTTGTGTTTGAAGGGAATCGCTGGTTTGCCGAGGATCGTCCATCCGCCTCCAAGCCTAACCTGCCCGCTCAGGAGACCGGTGCAGTCTACGGCACTGATCCTCGCTAGCGAGAGGGTGAAGGCAGCCCATTTCACGGTCTGGGATTTGTCCTTTGCCCTTGCCTTTCCCGCCAATCCGATTCAGGGTCTGCCACGAATATCGTCATGCCTGCAAAACCTTCTTCCCCTCCCTCCTCCGGCCAAAATATGGACCTAAATCAGATTCAGAAGATCGTGGAACTAATGGCGGCCAACAATGTGACTTTCTTTGAGTGGGAGCGCGAGGACGGTGCCATCACCTTGAAGCGCGGACACGACATCGACGGGTTGTCTGAGTTGCTGTCCAAACTCCCTGCCCCAGCGGCACCCATAGCCTATGCCCCTGCACCCATGGGCGCACCTTCCTCAGCCGCACCGGCAGCCGCAGCACCAGCAGCAGCTTCTGCTGCCCCAGCCGAGGAGGTCGGCCCAGCCATTCACAGCCCAATGGTAGGCACTTTCTACCGCTCATCTGCCCCTGGTGAGAAGCCCTTCATCAATGTGGGCGACTCCGTGGATGAAAACACGACCGTCTGCATCATTGAAGCCATGAAGGTCATGAATGAGATCAAGGCAGAAGTCCGCGGCACCATCGCTCGCCTCCTGGTAGAGGACGGCAAGCCCGTTCAATACGGCCAGCCTCTGTTCCAGCTCAAGTAAACCGCATCGCGCGCAACAAAATGCACATGGGACCAGCCTTGCGCCCTCAGTGCCATCCATCCCGCGCTCTGCAACCTGCCCCCTGACCCCTTTACCCAATGTTCAAGAAAGTCCTCATCGCCAACCGTGGAGAAATCGCACTGCGTATCATCCGGGCCTGCAAGGAGCTGGACGTAAAGACAGTCGCCGTTTATTCGGAGGCAGATGTGGACTCCATGCACGTCCATCTCGCAGATGAGGCTATCTGTATCGGACCCGGACCCAGCACCGAGAGCTACCTCAAAATCCCGCGCATCATCGCTGCCGCAGAAATCGCCAACGTAGACGCCATCCACCCTGGTTACGGCTTCTTGAGCGAGAAAGAGGAGTTCGCCCAGATCTGCCGGGAGTGCAAAATCAAGTTCATTGGCCCCTCTCCGGAAGTGATCGCCATGATGGGCGACAAAAACACAGCTCGTGCCACCGCTCTGAGGTTTGGAGTGCCCATCACTCCAGGCTCTGCTGGCATCATCGAGAACGAGGAACAGGCTTTTGAAGAAGCCCGCCGCATTGGTTACCCCGTTCTCATCAAAGCCACTGCAGGCGGCGGTGGTCGCGGCATGCGTCCAGTGCTCAACGAGGCCACTCTGCGTTCTAGTTTCCAACAAGCCAGCCAGGAGGCACTCAAGTGCTTCGGAGACGGCGGCGTCTACATGGAAAAACTCGTCGAGAAGCCTCACCACATCGAGATTCAAATCGTGGCAGACGGCAAAGGCAACGTTGTGGCCCTAGGCGAGCGCGACTGCTCCATGCAGCGTCGAAACCAGAAGATCATTGAAGAATGCCCTTCTCCCAAAATCAGCGAGGAACTCCGCGAGCGAATCTGCAAAGCAGCCGTGGATCTCTGCAAGGGCGTAGGCTACGAAAACTGCGGCACCATCGAGTTCCTCGTCGATAACGGAGGCAAGGAGTTCTACTTCATGGAGATGAACACCCGGATCCAGGTGGAACACCCCATCACCGAAGAAGTTTACGGATGTGACCTCATCAAAGAGCAGATTCAGATCGCCGCAGGTTGGGAACTCAGCCAACACGTGCGGAATGCCAAACCGCGAGGCCACTCCATTGAGTGCCGGATCAACGCTGAAGACCCTCTGCGCAACTTCGCTCCCAGCCCAGGCAAGATCAATCTCTGGTACGCCTCAGGCGGCCGTGGAGTGCGCGTAGACACCCATGTTTACGCGGGCTACGAAGTGCCACCGTATTATGATTCAATGATTGCCAAGCTCATCGTCACTGGTGCCACCCGTGACATCGCCATCCGCCGGATGCGCCGTGCGCTCGGCGAGTTCATGATCGAGGGCATCAAAACCACCATCCCGCTCCAGAGCCAAATCATCACCACCAGCGACTTCAAGACTGGGAACTACGACATCACCTGGGTCGAGAACTTCCTGCGTCAGGAAGGCATGAAAGCCTAACGGTGAGAGTCAGATGAGCCTCTCGCGCCCCTTCAGGGCACGGGCATCAGGTTAAGCCTAAGGCCCGTTGTTTTTGGTGGTAGTTGAGGCGCTTGCGCTGGTCGTAGCAGCAGTATTTGCGCAGGGCGATGCAGGTGTCTGAGCTCGCAGGTGCGCCTTCGATGAGCCAGGTGGTAAGGCTCACCAAACGTTGCGGCTTCTGGGCCATGTAGCGGGTGAACTTCAGCAAGCTCAAGTCTCGGTCGGTGGCCTCGCGCATCCGCTCATAACACAGTCGGTAGAGATGTCTCTTGCCATTGAGCGCCACTTGCACATCCAGGCTGCCGTGACGACGCAGCAACTCCGGCAAATCCAGCGGCTCATCACTCTGCACCTCACGATAGAGCGCTCCGGTTTTATGCCGGTAGATGAAGTGGGCACCGACTTGTTCATGGCGCTGGATTTCACTCACAATGCGGTAGCCCCGGTCACGCAGCACGAGGTCGTCAGGGCGCAGTTCCAAGTCAGGTGCCGCGCTGAGGTCGTTTTTGCTATAGGTGTCAATACTGAAGGCTTCAAAGCACATCCCCTTGAGGTCATAGGTGGCCTGGATGCGGGCATTACAGACTTGGTGCGCGCCGTTGGCCACGCCGGAGAAGGTGTCAAACAACCAGCCCGGCAGCTCCATGATCGTGCTGTCCTGCACCAGCACGCGGGAGTAGGCACTCAACAGTCCCGGTGAGGGCGCGTCCTGTTGCACCGAAGCGACAACGCGTTTGTCGATGGCCAGCCGCAGCACGGTTTGAATCATCCGCAAGCAAGGCTGCGCGAAGCGCTCTGCTACCGATTGCCGGGCAGGTTGCCGCCCCGCTGTTGAGTCCAACGCCGTCGCGATGTCGTTGAAGCTAGCGGTCCCACCGAGACTTTGCGCACACAGCGCACTGAGCAAGGCGGCAGGGGTGATCTTTCGCGGCGCACGCTTCTACCAACCGGTGACTATGGCGATCAACTCCAGCTCATGGGCAGTAATGCCCAGGGCGGTGATGAACTCTGCCACCTCACGAGGTTCCCACAGAGTCACCTCAGCTGCTTGGTCTGCCGTTGCCATAACCCCCTCTTCTCAAACCACACCTCTGTTTTCAACTCTTCTCTCCTTAACCTGACGCTCATGCCTGATGGGGCGCGAAAGGGACCGCAGGGTCTTGCGCGACTCTAGCATTTGAACAGATGCGCTCCCCTCCCTTTCTGATAAACTCCCGCTCATGATCTTTCACATCGCCCGAGATGGCCAGCCCCTGGGCACATTCACCCAGGATGAAATCCGTGATCACCTGGAAGCCCGTCGGCTTCTGGTGACGGATTTGGTGTGGACTCGTGGCATGGATGATTGGGAGGCGCTGGCACAGGTGTTTGAGGTCGAGATCCTTGAGGAAGACGAAGAAGACGACCAAAATGGTGAACCGAGGCCCGAGCTGCCGCCAGCAGTGCCACCAGCAGTTCCGGGAACCCTCACCAGTTTCCCGGCAGAGTCGTGGAAAGCCTCCCCTGCCCTTCCAGACGCTCCTCCTTTGGAACCAAAAGCATCCGGTTGGGCGATCGCTAGCCTCTTTCTTGGTTGCATCAGCGTGGTGGGGCTATGTTTTACGGCTATACCGGGCATTGTTTGTGGTCACACCGCCTTGGATGAGATTCGCAAATCTCGTGGTGCCATCAGCGGCAGAAACTTGGCTCGGACGGGGCTCATTCTCGGCTACCTGATGTGCGTGCTGACCGTCATCGGTTCTGTGGTCTATTTTGGTTACTACACCGCTGAGAAGGTTGAGGCAAAGTCGGCCCAAGCGGACGCCGTGCGAGATGCGAGGACGATCATGATGGCCCTCAAGGTCTACGCCTCTGAAAACCGCGGCAAATACCCGGACTCGCTCGACCAGCTTTTGGACCAAGGCTTGCTGACCTCTGAGCGTACGCTCAACTCCATGGTGCCTGGCTGGGTGGGCAAGCCCGGCTGGAGATACTATGGCACTGGGCTTGGAACATCTGACCACTTCAGCAAGATCATCCTCGAAAGCCGTTCACGGGACCTTGAAGGACGTGGCATACAAGTCACGAACGATGGAGAGGCCTCCATCGCGGAGATTGCGGACGATGAAGTGAAGTAGCTGCTTCGACAGCTTACTCTTCAGTGGTCACACTGCTGTCTGGAGTGTTGCCCACAGCTTGCTCCAACGCACGCCAAGCGAGCATGGCACACTTCACACGAGCCGGGAACTGCTGAACTCCTTCTAGGAGCGTAAGATCACCAAGTGGCTCCTCTTTGTCCAACTTTCTGCCCTCGCCGGTGACAACCCCGCGAAACACTGCGGCCAGTTCTACTGCCTCATCACGAGTGCGACCCTTCAGCTTCTGCGTCATCATCGACGCACTCGCCTGACTGATGGCACATCCTTGTCCGGTGAAGGTGAGCTCACTGATGCGATCGCTGTTGAGCTTCACAAACACATCAATTTCATCACCACAGCTCGGATTGTCGCCATGCACGTGGAGGCAGCCTTCCCCATGAAGCTCGCCATAGTTTCGCGGCTTTCTGGAGTGGTCCAGGATGACGGATTGGTAAAGCTCTCGCAACTCCTCGTTCATGAACGCTTAGTTCTTGTCAGGGTTTGGCTCTGCACTGCCCTCTACCAAGCCGAGCGCCCATTTGATGCCCCCCAGAATGTGCGCCTGATACTGCTTGCTGGTCTCAACTGAGTTTTTACGATCTTTGATCTCGGCTGAATCACTCCAGAGGTCTTCGCGATGTCCCAAGCTGGTGTAAAACACGCGGCCCGAGCCTGCTTTACGGCACCAAGACACAGGGAAGAAGCGCTTATCAGCAGCATCATTGGGGTGATTCCGCATGTACCAAAGGGAGCGCACCTTGCTGCGATCCTGGCTCTTGATGATGTACATTTCCTCTTGAGCTAGATCCCAGCTTTCACCTATGCCCGCGTTAGCAGGATGTGCTGTGTCTCCGGCGATGAGGCTGGCTGGAACTTGGGCCTTGTGGGTCTCGAACTCGCCCTGAAGCATCTCGATGTAAGCGCGGAAAGGATGGAACGTATCGCTAGCGCTGTGCATGCCCATGAAGGAGTGGCCGGATTCGATCCATTTGATGAAACCGTCACGATCCGGAAGTGGTAGTTCACCCGTGGTATTGGCAAAGATCACGCCATCGATCCTCTCAGCCACAAGATTCTCTGGGCTGAGGCGCTTCAAGCTTTCGATCTGGGCGGCCTTGAGTTGGTCCGCTGCCGCTTTGGCTTCGGCCTGCTTCTCAGGTGTCCATGCCGTCATCTCCTGCTCATACTTTTTCATCTGGTTCGCGTAGTTCTTCATCGTTTTCTCATCAGCACCAGCTTCAGGGGCTTTTGGACTGCGTGGAGCCTGTGGTATTTTGATATCCGGCTGCTGCACGAGACCCACCACGGTGAAGGCGCCGCTCTCCTCGCCCAGCTTCTGAAGCGTCTTCTCCGCCCAAGGGATGGATGAGTGACGAAAACCTGCTGTGACCGTGCAAACAAGCACGCGCTTAGGCTCAGCATGCGCAACGGTCAAACCGAGGGCGAGAAACAAGATGGATCGAAGGACTAACATGAGGTGTGAATGCGGTGTGATTGAATACTACGCTCACGAGTGTGCGCAATGACGGGCTTCTTTATCTGGTGTTGAATCCGTGAGGCAACCGTTTCTCAAGGAGCAGTGAGTTTCCTGAAAGCATCAAAGTAGCGCTTACCGAGTTCGCGGTAGGAAGCGGAATCAAAGTGGACCTTGTCGCCTTTGTGGACCAGCCCATCAGAAGAGACAAAGGCTGTGTTTTTGACTTTGTCCGGGAGGGTCTTGTGAGCTTGCGTCACGGGTGCGGAATCGGGATTGACGGGCACATCCTTAAAGTGCCCGATCTCGCCTGCGATGAATGGGATGCTCTCGTTCTTCACGAGCGTCCGGAAGCGTTGGATGAGATCGTGAAGCCTAGATTCATAGACGGCGGCCAGCTCTGGCTTGCAGTCGGCCTCACCTTGATGCCAAAGGATGCCTTTCAGCGTGCCTACTTTCATGGCGGCGGTGACTCGGCTTACCATGTCGTCCCAAGGATGGCTTTTGGTGGCGGCGTAGAACGCGCCCGGTGTCCAAACTTCAATCGGCGATCCACCCACCGCGCATGGAATGAGCCCAATCGTTGCTTCTGGGCTGACCTCAGCCATCAAACGGCCAAAGGTTTTGCCCAAGCCAACTCCAGCAGAGGTCTTATCAAAGTGCAGCGGGTCAACAGCAGGTGCCCAAGTGCCTTCCTTCGTCAGAGTAAGGACTCGCGGGTGCGGCGTGGTGTCCTGGGGCTCTACAGCGCCCCTCCCGGCCATATTTGACTGCCCCACGAGGAGAAAGAGATGAAACTTGTCTTTGGATGGCAACACAGGGTCTGCTGCGGGCATCAAACGGGCGGCCAACAAGGCAAAGAAGAGGATTCTAGACATAGGCTACGGAACGATGACGAAGGTCTGCTCTTGCGCGATGACGCATCGGCGTTAGCTGATGTTATGGGACGAATACTGGCAGTGGATCACGGCACGGTGCGCATCGGGCTGGCGTTGAGCGACGAAATGCAGCTGATTGCCTCGCCTTGGATGACCTTGCAAAACGGTCCGAAGGTGGTCGAGGAACTGGCGAGGAAGATTCGCGAAAAACAGATCGAGAAGGTGGTGGTCGGAGCACCGCTGCTGCTGTCAGGAGCCAAGGGCACAGCAATGGAACGTGTGGAAAGGTTTGCCGAACTTCTTGGCAAGGCTCTCGAACATGAGATTCCTGTGGAACTAGTCGATGAGCGCCTTTCCTCGGTCACAGCCGAGAAAGCACTGAAGCGGGAGGGGCACGTGATTGATGCCAAAGAGGGCGTCGTGGATCAATTAGCTGCAACCGTGATCCTGCAGGATTACCTCAACTCGTCACGCGGCCCAGATGGCTATCTGCTGCCTGATGACGCGGATGACATGCCGTGGATGCATGACGAGCCGAGGCGGAAGAAGAAGTAAGGCCAAAGGTTACTTGGAAGCCTTCAGCTTCTCGATCAAATAGTCATGAGCAGCTACGTGGGGAGCGTTGGGGGCTCCTGGGTAGTAGAGCTCACAGGGAATGTTGAGACTGTCGCAGTGCTCTTTGAGTTTGAGGCCAAAGTTAGCCGAGTGAGTTGGGTCCTTCTCAGGTTTGCCCAATGCAGGAGCGCTACGATAGTTCATATAGATCGGCGGATCTCCAGCGCTGGCATGGGCATAAGGTGACCAAGCCTTGATCCAATCCATGATCTTCTCCCGATTTTCCAAAAACAAGGCGAACTGCTGCTCGCGGCTTTTTGGATTCTTCGGATCGTTCATGAAACCAAAAGCGTGGCCGCCATACACACTGTTTGGGGTCCACTCCTTCATCTGTTTGGGATCAAGGGTAGTCTGTGCGCCCATGACGGCAGCACACCAGAGACGAGTCGACTCGCGCGCTACCGGATCACTGCTACTCGCGTCCGCCATATCGTCACGGAATGCCAAAAACAAGCTGCTGCAAGCCCCTGCACTGCCGCCGCTAGCTCCGATGCGTTCTTTGTCGATGTTCCACTCAGTCGCCTTGCTCCGAACAAACTGAAGCGCACGTGCTGCGTCCTCTAGTGGCCATTTCACCGGCGGCTTGATGCCCGCCGCATGGGCATCAGACACGAAACGATACTCCACGGACACAACGGAGATGCCTGCGGCGAGACACTCCTTCAATCCGCTAACGGACCACTTGTTGCCACCCATCCAACCTCCGCCATGGATGAACAGCATGCATGGAGTGGGCTTGTCCGACTTTGCCTGATAAAAATCGACGACTTGTTTAGGATGCGATCCATACGGCACATCTGCTGCTGTAGGCGGCATGATGGGAGCCGGAGCCTTCTTCTGCGGCTTAGCGGGTACTTTTTTGGCAGCAGGCTTCTTGGTGTTAGGAGCCTTGGTTTGTGCAAATCCGGTGAGCGAACTTGCAACTGCGATGAGAGCGTAAATGAGAATGCGGTTCATGGTGGTCAGAGGGCTGTGAAACGCCCGCCATGAAGCCTTCCTTCACTTAGGTTTCACCGGCTCTGACTTTTGGCGTGCTTTGTTGAGCTCTCCTTCCAGCGTCTCCGTCTTCTTCTGAAGCTCCTGCACGCGTTGCCATAGCTGCCTGAGTTCCAGTGGCGCATCATTCTGTGCCCGTAGCGTTTGCACCGACTTCTCCGCAGCCTCAATAAAGGAATCACGATAGGGCTTGGACACCTGACTGATGGGCTCCAGCACAGCAATAGCTGCGGGGTCCCCCAAAGTTCCGAGCGCTTCTGCGGCAGCAGCACGCAATTGTTGTTTCGGATGACTGAGTTGCTCCAATAGGAAGTTCCGCACGGCTTTCCGATCAGCCTGCTTCCGTGCAAGAAACGCCAGGGTGTCAAAAGCGCGGCCAAGGTCGCGTGAGCCAAAGTTTTCGGGGGCGCGTTGCAATCGGGACAGAATAAACGGTATGGCACTGGCATCGTCATGAGCGCGCAGTGCACTGATAGCAGCCACGGCAAGCTGCTCACGATAGCTTGTTGACTCCAAATGCTTCTTCAGTGCAGCTGCCACAGGCGCTTCACCAGGCCGTGCGCCCCAAGTCTCAATGATGGCAGCAAGAATGGACGGATTCTTCTCCGTGAGAGATATCTCCCAGAGGGCGTTGCGCGCAGACTGTTGGGTGTAAGCTGCAAGTGCCTGTACAACTGCTAGCCGTGCGCGAGCATCGGGCTGAACGACACTTGACTCCAGTGCAGCAAGAGCCTCGGGCGTTCCCATCTTCTTCAACGCACCTGCCGCCTCACCCCTCACTCCGTGGAAATCATCTTTCGTCAGCGCTTCCTTCAGCATAGTCACTGCGTCTGAGTCTTTGCGATTTCCCAACGCTTGCACTGCGATCAGGCGGCCAATCAGATCACCCTTCAACTGCTTCTTGAGCATGTCAGGTGATGGGGTGAAGGCGAGCTTTGCCAGCAACGTGTATTCTGGATCCACACGTACTAACTCGGGTGCCTTAGGAAGCGCAAAATAAAAGTCGTGAGTCGATTCGTTCACAGTCACCTGAAAGTCTTGCGGCTTTCCGTCGATAACAAATCGAACAGGAAGCTCCACTCGAAACAGCCGAACCGCGTCACTGAGCTTCTGCGTCTGCTTTACATTGACGTGAGCCTGCTTTGCAGCGCCATCCCAGGAATAAGAAATGCCAAGCTCTGGCACACCGCCGTGATAGAGCCACTGATCGAAGAACTGATCCCAGGAAAGGCCTGTGAGCTCGTCTAACACATCTTGCAAATCATCCGTGCCAACAACTTGGCCGCGATGTCTCTCCAAGTAGGTGCGGATGCACTTGCGATAAAGATCAGCGCCAATCCTGCTGCGAATCATGTGCAACACCCAGGCTCCCTTTGGATAGGCGCGATAGTCAAATTGCGCCATCGGGTCTGCATAATCGCGCCAAACAATCGGCTTGGTATCGTTGGCTCGCAGCACATCGTTAGCCTCTTGCCAGAGCGCATACAGCATCCCATCACGACCATGGCGTTCGTTCTCGTAAAGCACGGTGTAATAGCTAGCAAAACCTTCATTCAGCCAGAGGTGTGACCAGTCGCGACATGTCACGAGGTCGCCAAACCACTGGTGCGCCGTTTCGTGTGCGTCCAACCGATGAAGCGTCTTCAACTGCTCCGTTTCGTCTCTAAAGAGCATGCTTGCCGCCTCGAAAGTGCTGCTGGTGTTCTCCATGCCACCAGCAAGGAAGTCGTGGCAATAGACCTGGTAGTATTTGTGCCAAGGAAAAGGCACGCCGATCTCTTTGTTGAAAAAGTTGATAATCTTGGCGGTGTCTCGGAATGCGTTGGCGGCTTGATTCTTCTCCGAAGGCGGCACGTATACAGCAAGTGGCAACTCTCCGGCAGTCTGCTCCAACTTGTGAAACTTGCCGGCAGCAAGAGCCACCAAGTAGTTCACGTGCGGCTGTTCCTGATGCCAATGGAAGGTGGTGTAGCCTGGACGAGTGGCCGGTGCCATGGAGACGAGACGACCATTCGACACGACTTCCATCCCAGTGGGCACATGACAAATCACCTCGCTGGTGAACCGCTCGTTCGGATAATCGTAACACGGATACCAGTAGCGATGCAGTTCGGCCTCGCCCTGTGTCCACAGTTGAGTGTCGCCTTGTTTATAACCCATCTCCGGCGTGCGGAAATAGAGTCCGTTCTCTGGCTGGACGTGATGCTGAATCGTAAGAGTCACCTTTTGGCCCGCTGGAATGGCCTTGGAGAAGCGAACAACGAGTTGCTCACCCGTAGATTGATGCTCGGAGACCTCTGCTCCTTCAGCATTGATCGAATCAGGCGAAAAGCCGACGGCATCGAGCCTTAGTTCGGACAATGGCTTTGCGATCGGGGTAAACGACCACTCCGTGATGACGACAACGGACCGCTGTCGAAAGTCAGGAGTAACCTCCAGCCTCAAATGCTGCATATCGACATAGCGATCACGTGCATACTTTCGGCCTTCCTTGGGGTGAACGGGCGGAGGGAGCAGGTGAACTTTGCCACAGCGCCCACAGAAGTCTTCAGCATGCCCGAAGGCCGTGGACAGCAGCGCGATATATAGCCAGATCCGTTTCATCGGGGGACCTAAACGCCGCATCCGCTCAAGCGCAAGGCAGACTCAGGCTAGTTCCAGGTTGTCGATGAGCCGTGCCTTGGAAAAACGATACGCTACTGCCACAACGGTGTGCGAGTTCACCTCCGCGACTGGCTGAAGGTTCTCGGCATCGACAAGCTCCAGGTAATCGAGAGCGCCGCTTGGAGCGTTTGCCGAGAGGTGATTCAACGCGAGTCCCCGCAAAGTCGCCGCACTTGTTTCACCAGCGTGGAAGGCTTCCCGGATCAGTTGCAGCGCTCCACGCAACGCCGGAGCCTCGGATCGCTCATTGGTCGACAAGTAGCGATTGCGCGAACTCATGGCCAATCCATCGGGCTCACGCACCGTATCAACTCCATGAATGGCCAGAGGAAAATTGAGATCCCTCACCATGCGGCGGATGATGGCGAGCTGTTGGTAGTCCTTTGTGCCGAAGACTGCATCATCCGGCGTGAAGTAGTTGAACAGTTTGGCGACGACCGTGCCAACACCGTCAAAGTGGCCCGGTCTGCTGGCTCCACAGAGCACTTTGGACAAAGATGTCTCCAGGATGATGACACTGCGGTCCTTTGGATAAACTTCATCCACCGAAGGCGCGAAAACCACATCCGCTGCCGCTGATTCACAGCGCGCACAATCCGCCTCAAGCTCCCGAGGATAGCGGCCAAAGTCCTCATTGGGACCAAACTGTAGCGGGTTGACGAAGATACTGACTCCAACTTGGCCCTTGGGCCCAGCGAGCTCCCTTGCGACTTCAATGAGCTTCAAGTGACCCTCATGGAGAGCACCCATTGTCGGAACCAGCACCACACGACCACTGCCAACTTCTTTCCGCCACTGGCGCAACTCAGAAACAAGGTGGATGACTTTCATGACTTGAGGTCTCTGCCCGCGAAGATGGCCGCACCCAGCACGAACAGGCTTAGATTGAATCCGACGATAACAGTCATGTCTCGGGCCATTTGCGCTATGGGCACAGGATCTGCGAACACATGAATCCAGCACGCCATGTAGCGCGTGAGCAGCAAGTGCCCGTAACTGTCCATCATGTGACTGGTGTTCATGATGAAATCCACCAGGATGTAGCTCAAGGCTGCAATCGTAGCGGCGGCAGGCTTAATCTTCATACAAGAGAAGAAGAACCCAAGAGCACTCACCACCGACATACTGAAACCAAGCAAGGCCGCGCCAATCGCAAAACGAATGAGCCCGGAGTTCCAGTCGAAGAAGTTCACCAAACTCATCTCAGGAGCAAAGACGAACATTCCACCACCCCAACCACGCATGATCACACCAAGCACCAAGGTGCTGCATGCGATGAGCAGAACTGAAACCACCGAATAAAACATGGACGCTGCGAACTTCAGGGCCAGTAAGCGCAAGCGACTGATGGGGCGGGCCAAAATGAGTCGGAGATGACCATCCTCGCTTTCCTTGGCAACAATATCACCGGTCACCAGGGCCAAGAACAACGCACCAAGCAGCAACATGGAGATGCGCAAAATGAAGTGCCCAAGCGTCAAAGCAGAGAAGTACTCATCAAATCCCTCTCCTTGCCTAGTGATCAGCGTTTTGAAGAACTGATCGCCACCCTTGATGTAGAAAAGGGTCAGAAACACCGCCTCAAGACCAAAAAATGCCACGAATCCCATGTAGGTCCGTTTGCGCATGAGCAACTTCCGCAGCTCAGCTTCAAATTGCATCCAAAGTGTGTTCAAAGAGGTGTTAGCTTGAGTGTGAGAGACTCGTAACCAAGCGTGCGGTCAAATACAGCTTCGTGTTCGGTGCGGAGGTTTTCGCTGATGAGATGAATGTTGCCCACGCGCTCGCACAGCAGCTTCAACAACGTGCGCAGGATGAGCCTTGCATGAGGCGCGCCCAGACAGAGATGCGTCCCAAAGCCAAATGAGATGTGCGGATTGGGCTTTCGATCCAGCTTCACCTCGGATGCATTCGGGAACACCGATTCATCAAAGTTGGCGGACGACCAGCAGAGGGAAACTCGATCTCCCGCCAGTACAGTAACGCCATTCACTTCAGTGTCGGCAGGGCAAACGCGACCAATGTGCGTTAGCGGCATGAACACCCGAAAAAACTCTTCACTCGCATGAACAATGCGTTTCGGATCGGCTCGGAGATACTCCAACTCCTGCGGATGTGAGGCCAGATAGCCCAGGGCACATGAAATGGTGTGAATGATCGTATCCCGGCCACCAGCAAACGCCAGATTGGCAAAGCCCATCGCTTCTTCACGTGTGAGCTTACGCCCACAATACTCTGCCTTCACCAATGCACTAAAGAAGTCATCGCCGGGATTGGCTTCAGCAGCGTCGAACTTCTCGTGAAGATAGTCTTCAAGCACCGTGCCTTTTTTGAACTCGCCTCCCGTGACCTTGAAGACATGAATGCCCCAGCCGATCCAAATGTCTGCCTCAGTCTCTGGCACGTTGAGCAGATAAGTGAGTGCGCGGGATTGCACCGGAAGAGCAAAGTCATTCACGATCTCCACAGAGTCGCCCTTCATGACTTCATCCAGCATGGCTGAAATCAGAGACTCCACCTTGGCTATCATCTCCGGCTCCTTGGCCCGCTGAAAGAAGGGCTCGACGATGGCCCGGTAGTCGGTGTGTTCTGGTGGATTCGTCTCGATCGGAAGCTGGCGCATCGAGCGCACTTGCTCTTCAGAAGGAATAGGGACACGAAAGGGCGCATCCGAGCTGAATGTCTGCCAGTCTTTTGCCGCACGCCTCACGTCTTCATGGCGAAGGAGCATGACTATCTCCTCACTATGAAAAGGGCACTTCAGCACACCAGTGGACTGGCGCGCCTCGCGGAAAGGATCTGAATAGGCATTCACACGCCCAGTAAATCCGTCAGCACCACTGGTGGCAAAAGGAATATTTGCCCGTCTGGCCTAGAACTGGTCTACGAGGTAACGAATCAGGTCGGTGGAGGTCACCATTCCGACGATCTTGCCGCCGTTCACCACAGGAAGGGAGTGGAACTCGCCCTTACTGAGAATCTCTGCTGCTTCACGAATAGTCGAGTGCTCGGTGAGTGTCGTGACATCCTTTTTCATGATCTGCTCCAGCGTTATGGTGTGATCGAGAGTGGCATCCACCGTGCGTTGATCCGTTGCAAAGGCATCGCCAAAACTGATACGTAGAATGTCAGAGTAGCTGATGATGCCAACAAGTTGGTCACCACTCACCACCGGAACATGGTGCATTCCCCGCTCCTGCATGATCTGGCGCACTTTGGAGACAGGCTCGCCATGATGTACGGTGGCGAGTTGGGTAGACATGATCTTGGTAACAGGTTCGTTGCGTTTCATAGACGTGAAACCCTAGCGCTGTTCGACGGAGCAGGCTCTGCACCCGTTGTTGTTCAACGCTCACCCGTTGGTATCACCAGTCCGTCACTGCGCCATCTGGACTGAACTCACGCAGCACGATCTCTTGCTGGAAGGGATGTTTCTTCACTTCGGCTTCATTGATGGTGATGCCGAGGCCGGGCTTGGTGTTGGGACGCACGATGCGGCCTTGTTTCTCGACAATGTAGCCTTCCTCAACCACGTCCTGCCTCCACGGGACATCGTTGTGCACCGTCTCACAAATGATGTAACTCGGCTGGGAGAAGCCGAACTCCAAAGAAGCAGCTGTGCTGACGGGACCTTGTGGATTATGAGGTGCAAGGGCGATGCGATGCGCTTCCGCAAGAGCCGCGACTCTTTTGGCAGCGCTCAAGCCACCGCAATGAGTGATGTCGAGTTGGCAAATCTCCACGGCGCGCTTCTCAAACATCTCTTTGAACGCCTCCAGGTGGGTCACACGCTCGCCACTGGCCACCGGGGTCACCAGTGCGGCATTGATGCGTGCTAAACCGTCCACATTCTCAGGCCAACATGGCTCCTCAAAGAAATACAGACCGTAGTCGTCCAAGGCCTTGCCAAACTTGAGCCCCATGGCTGGCGAGGGACGCGCATGACAGTCCACCATGATGTCGATATCAGGTCCTACAGCCTCCCGCATGGCTTCCACTGCTGCTGCGGCCGCGCGCACAGGCTTCATGCCTTCAATCGGCATCGTGCTGGGCACCGCCATGCTTTTGAATGCGGTGTAGCCATCTTCAACAGCAGCTCTGGCCAACTCTCCGAACCGCCGCGCGTTGTCCGCCGGCGTTTGATAGAAATCCTCCATTTTTCCACCACCCAAGTGACAGTAAGTGCGCACAAAATCGCGCACAGGGCCGCCAAAGAGCTTGGAAACCGGCAGACCCGCTACTTTTCCAAGAATGTCCCACAGCGCGAGGTCGATCCCCGCGATGGCTGTGGCACGCACGATGCCATGACCATGCCAGAAGTGCTGACGATACATCACTTGCCACAGATGCTCCACCCGAGTGGGATCTTCACCAATCAGCAGATGGGACATGTCTTCGATAGCGCCCACGATGCTGCGAGTGTGCCATTCCAGAGTCGCCTCACCCCAGCCAATCAGGCCAGGTTGATCGGTGACGACCTTCACGAATACCCAGTTACGCATCCGGGCGTGACAAACGAGTGTCTCTATGGCGGTGATCTTCATGGAAGATGAAGAACGAACCCAAAGGACGTCATCAAGCCAGCAGAAGCTGACGACAACAAAATAACTCTACTCCAGCGGTTGGAGAAACCGCTTCAAGCGTGGAAGCCAGGTGTCGCCTTTGTCGAAGGACACGAGGATTCGCTCCGCCCGACCTGCAATCAGTTCTCTGCGTGCAAAGCCGAAGCTCCTGGAATCGGCGCTGTTGTCCCGAGAGTCGCCCATGACGAAATAGCAACCCTCAGGCACGGTGATTTGCGGAAAACTGCGGATCATCACTCGGGAAGGCAGTGCCATGACCCAGTGCTCTCGGCTATCGAGGTTCTCGCGGGCAACGATGGGCGCTGGATCTTCCTGCACATCATCCAGGAAGGGCTTGGCATCGCTGATTCTGTAGTCGAGCGGCTCACCGTTCAGAAACAGCACATTCTGCCGCATCTCCACGCTATCGCCGGGACCTGCGATCAGTCTTTTTACCAAACGAGTGCCAACTTCAGGCGAAAACAAGACCACAATGTCTCCGCGTTGCGGCTCAGCCCACGAAGCGATGCGCGTTTGGGTGAACGGGACCTTTAGATCGTAGGCCAGCTTGTTCACGAGCACCATATCACCTTCCATGATCGTGGGCTTCATGGAGCCCGTGGGCACCCAGTTCCAGTCGGCGAGTGATGATTTGAATGGCAAGAGGATCAACGCCAAAAGCACCACAGGACGAAGGCTTTCCTTCCAGAAATGGGCGATGCGGACACGAACAGAGACGGGAATCACATTGAACATGAACCTCAGAGGCCGGGGCACGGGCAGTTATTCCACGCCGAAGCGGGTGTAGCGTTGACCTTGGGCGGTTTGGCCGCTCTTTTTGTCTCACATGGCCGCCCATGCAGACACTTTCAGCCTCTCCACCCGAGGAAAAGGCACCTACGACATTACAAGCCACTGCGAGCGCATTGTTCAGGCCAGCGGCATCCGCACGGGCACAGCTACCGTGTTCGTCCAGCACACGAGCTGCAGCCTAGTGATCTTTGAGAACGCGGACCCATCCGCCCGTACTGATTTGCATGCTTTCTTCGACCACCTCGTGCCTGAAGACACGCCCTACTTCGTTCACACCTACGAGGGGGCGGACGACATGCCCAGTCACCTCCGAATGGCGCTCACCCGCACCTCAGAGGTCATTCCCGTGGTAAATGGCAGGCTAGCACTGGGCACGTGGCAGGGGATTTTTCTGTTTGAGCATCGGAGGGCTCCTCATCAGCGCCACGTGATCGTTTCAGTCGTGGGGGAGTAGCCCCCGCGTTGACATCCGGCTTTCCCGGTTTTAAAGCGGCTGTCCCATCATGATTGACGCGCCCAAGAAAGCTGTCTACCGCCACATCCCTCTCACCGGCCTTTCCCCAGACGAACTGCTGGCCATCAGCCAGCGGATGAAGCTCTCCCTTTCCAAAGAGGACATGCTGGCCGTGAAGGCCATTTTTGCCGAAGAGAAGCGCGAGCCGACTGAAGTAGAGCTGGAAGTGATCGCGCAAACATGGAGCGAGCACTGCAAGCACCGGATTTTTGGCGCAAAAATCGAGCACACTGTCGATGGCAAGAGTGAGGTCGTGGATGGTCTCTTCAAAACTTACATCCGCGCGGTGTCCCACCGGATCATGGACAAGAAGCCGGATTTCGTCCTCAGCGCGTTTGTCGACAACGCTGGCTTCGTGAAGCTCGATGAAAACCTCGCTGTGTGCCTCAAGGCGGAGACCCACAATCACCCCAGTGCCATTGAGCCTTATGCTGGTGCGAACACGGGCCTTGGCGGCGTGATCCGAGACATCCTGGGAGCTGGAAAAGGTGCCAAACCCATCGCTTCTCTCGACGTGTTCTGCTTTGGGCCACCCGATACGAAGCAAGATGCCATCAAGGCCAAAGATGTGATCCACCCGCTCGGGATCATGCGCGGAGTGGTGCGCGGTGTGCGTGACTACGGCAATCGCATGGGCATTCCGACGATCTCTGGAGCGATTCAGTTTGACGACAGCTACATTTATAATCCGCTCGTCTTTTGTGGCACGATGGGTGTCATCCCGATCAAGGACATCGACAAGTCCATCCGTGCCGGGCAACTGCTGATCGCTGCTGGTGGGCGCACCGGCAAGGACGGTCTCAAAGGAGCCACATTCTCCAGCGTATCGCTCACGACCGCGAGCCACGAAGAAGATCAAACCGCCGTGCAAATCGGTAACCCAATCGAAGAAAAGAAGGTCGCCGACTTCATCCTAGCGGCCAGAGCGGAGGGATTTATTCAGTTTGTCACCGACTGTGGGGCTGGTGGCTTCAGCAGCGCGGCGGGTGAGATGCTCAGTGAGATCGGTGGCCAAGTTTGGCTCGAAAATGCTCCGCTGAAGGCACCTGACCTCGAAAGCTGGCAAATCTTCCTCAGCGAGAGTCAGGAGCGCATGGTGATGTCCATCGAAGAGAAGGACCTCGAACGCATGAAGGAACTCGCAGCGCTTTATGAGACGGAACTTTGCATTCTCGGCAAGGCAGACGGCACCGGCATCCTCAAGGTGACGCACCACGGCGAAATGGTGTGCCAACTCGACTGCCGGAAACTCCACGAAGCTCCCCGCCGTCACATGACCGCTGAGTGGTCCTCCGTGGACGACAGTGAGGGCGATGTGTTCATCCCCATCGAAGACGCCAAGACCGGCAATGCCATCCTGAAGGCACTGCTGGCCGACTTCGCTATCGTTTCTAGAGAGCCAATCATCCGCGAGTACGATCACGAAGTGCAGGGCAACACCCTCCTCAAACCCTTGGCTGGAGCTACCGGTGATGCGCCACAAGATGGTGCCGTCGTTCGTGTCGATGGCAGCACGCAACTCGCCTCCATGTCAGTCGCTCTGCTTCCTGAGTGGGGCAAAACGCATCCTCATCTTATGGGCCGCGCTTGTGTAGATGAGTGCGTTCGCCAGCTCGTGGCCGTCGGCTCAGATCCAGATCGCATCGCCATCTTGGACAACTTCTGCATGGGTAACCCCGACGATCATCGCGAGCTGGGTGCCCTCGTTGAAACGGTGAAGGGCATGGCTGTGACCGCAGAAGCCTACGGTGCTCCATTCGTGAGCGGAAAGGACTCGTTCTACAACTACTTCAAAACGGATGAAGGCCCAGTGAGCATTCCTTGCACCTTGCTCGTGAGCGGCATGGGCATTCTGACCAACCCTGACCACATCGTGGGCTCCAGCGTGCGTGGCCCAGGTCACAAGCTCGCATTGGTCGGAGAAGCCTCCAGTGGACTTGCTGGCAGCGTGTTTGCGCGTGTAATGAAAGCTGGTGCAGAAGACGACGAACTGGATTTCCCTCAAGGCCCTGACTTTGACGAGCAAATGGCCTTTGCAGACTACCATTCCTATCACGAACTGGTGAAAAAGGGCGTGGTGCTCAGCGCTCACGACATCGGAGAAGGTGGGCTAGCGGTAACACTGGCTGAAATGGGTTTCAGCACCAAAGCCGGTCTCAAAGTCGATCTCGCCGAAGTGCCAACTCGCGACGATACGCCTGCTGCCGAACATCTTTTTGGAGAAACTCCAGGCCGCATCGTGTTTGAGTTCGCTGAGGAACACGCTGAGGCAGTCAAAGCCGCAGGCTTTAGCATCATCGGTGAAACCACTGATGACGGCCACGTGACGATCACCAACGGCAAGACCAAACTCGTGCACGCCAACCTAGCCGAACTCAAGCCCGTGTGGCAAAAAGGCTTGGCAGAGTGGTATTGATCACGCATTCGCGCCTTCATCGCAGATGAGGTAGCCAACTGCCATCATCGTACCACTCCTTGGCAACAAGGCATGGCACATCGTAGATACCAGACTCCATCGGCAAGCCGAGGTGCTTAGCCAGCACTCGGTCGTAGTCGTCGAAGATGCTGCGTAACGCACGCGACATCTTCAAGGGATACGGCGTGAAGCGAACAAGCGTTTGCGTGGCACTGATGGCCAACAATTGACGGCCGATGATCTTGCCGGACTCATTGCGAGCGTAAAGAACCAGCTTGTTGGCGTCCAAGGTGTTCGCTACGGCTCCGAAGCTATTGAAGGAGCCCGCAGACAAACAGGACTGCACCACCGTGCCCATGCGCAATACTTCTTGGAGATCGCGTTCTGGCCCAATACACACCCGACCGAGCTTCTCGACGTTGCGGGAGACATGAACGCTCTCCTGCCAGTGTTGCCGTAGCCTTTCTGGCAACGAATTAAGCCACTTCTGATTGGCAGGATGTCGCAAATGCCAATCACGATCACCAGCTGCGATTGCCCGAATGGCCTGCCTCAGCGGACGCTCATTCGCAGTTGTAGCTAACGCCAAGCAAAGCGAGTGCTCTTGAACTCCGGACGAAGGTCCAAGCCCCGGAAAGGCTCGCCAGACTTCAGAACTCGCCAACTCGTCAAGTAGATGCATCTGCGCCTCGCACCAGCCTCGTTGAACGACGATCATATCGTGCTGAAGCAAATGTGGCGGCAACTCTCGCTGGCGTTGCGCATGCTGAATGAGTCTTTCCGCGAGCGGATTGGTCTTGCAACGCTCCCTCCACATCGTCTCCAACAAGTGAACTGCCGCACTTGGCTCATTCATTTGGGCGGCACAGGCAAAAAGTGGATGCTCGGCCGCACAACCAAACAGCGCCGCGAGCCTAGTCTCGGGAACGAAACGCAACTTCTTCAAGAGGTCACACCAAGCGCTCGGCGCATATTGCAGCGCGGGCAGGGTCAACTCTAGATGTTCCTTTCGCAGTGCGCTGACGGCCTCGATGGCAGAGTCTAGCATCAGCCAAGACCGAAACGCGGTGTTCACGGCTTTTCGGCTCTGTGGGCTCGCAATCGCTCCTTCAAGTATTGCGTTGGCTCCAAGTTTGTTGCGCATGGCAGCCCAAAGTGAACTTTTGTCGCCAGTGGCACCTTCTTTGATGGTCCAGCGCGCTGCTTTTTGACAAAGAGCTGCTACTTCTGCCGGAGATCTCTTAGTTTTGCTGCACAGTTCGGTGCGAATGGCTGATGTCCATCCACAGAACCCACGCCATCTGACCTTCTGCGCCTCATCCAGCAGAACCTTAGCCACCTCTAGGGCCGAAGCCTTCTCACACTTGCCCACTTGCTCCCAGACGGTGTCTACAAGGCGATTGCGGCAATTGCTGCAACAATGCTTCAACGCCTTGAACCGCTTCAGCACTCGATCCAGGCCTTTCACCTTCCCGCACAACCGCCAAATCCTCATCGTCACCTTTGGTTCAATCACATGCTTCAAGCCCAGAATCGCATTCGCGGAAACCGGATAGACGCCATCTGGCGCTGGGAGTGTCTGCCCAGAGCGTTTGCGGGGAAAAAGCGGCTCCAACCGTAGGCCTGACGACAAGAAGCCAGGATGTGAGCCTTTGATTAGACCTCCCACAAGCCACTGCAGTGAATAGAGCTGCCGCTCTGGCCGAACATGCCTCTGCAAGACCTGAAAGAGTCTCTTGAGTCCACCTTTCGGGAGCTTTGGCAAAGCAGTCGCATCCGCAATGAGGCGCATTAGGATTACCTGGTCTCGCGGTGGAAGTGTTGCGATCTCCTCCAGCCAACTTTTGCCACCAGCAAGTGCCACCCGCACCACAAGCGCCTTCGAGTCTTCGGAGGCCTCTGCTGCTAATCCGTTCGAGAGACAACCCATCAGGTAATCATGATCGGGAACAAGCGCGGCCAGTTCCCTCCATCGGAACGGAATGGCTGAGAAGTCGGTGGCTTTGATGCCAAACGAAGCCGCCAAGTCATCAGCGCCCATCCAAGGACGGATGTCGATGCCTCGCAGAGATGGAACTGGGGCGACATGAGCCGTCCCCGTGGGAACGGAGTTCTCAAGGATAAACTGGAGATCGGCTAAGGAAGTAGCCGCACGTTGAGCGCGGCGTAATGCAGCCCAAGCAGCCTTCATGTCGGCCGACAGCGAGCCGTTGGAGCGCACTGTCGACTGATCAACATCCGTACGCACGATTCGCCACCCTGAGTCTTGGTCAGGGTTTGGTGCTTTGGGATTTTTGGGGAGTTTGCGCTCAATGCGCAGATGAAAAAGGCGTCCTGCGTCTCGCAGGTACGTCAAAGGGTGAGTATTCAAAATAAGCTGAAACGAGCGACGATGAAAGCGATGCACCAAGGCCGCGTATCGCGAGCACGGCCGAATGCTTGGATGGTGTTGCTAGCGCCTGTTGCCACTCAGTGGGCAAAACTTAGGCGGGCTGGTCGTGCTGACTTGTTTTCAGCTTATGACCAGCCTTGCAGGACAAGAAAAGATGTCGTGCGAGCTTTCATGGAGGTATCTGAAACACACATCCGCAGGAAACGCAAGTCGATGTTAACGTTCAGAACCAACAACGCCGATTTAAGGCCTAGTTCCGAGCATGACTGCGATTCCAAAACGGCAAGGCGAGCACAGATGCCAAGATGATGCTTGCCCCAGCGTAGAACCCGGGGCTCATCCGTTCAGATTGGCCGAAAACCGCTGCGGCGAGGATCACCCCATAAACAGGCTCCAGGTTGTAGGCTACGTTGACGGTAAAGACGGACATCCTCCGCAACAAATCCGCATAACCCGCATAGGCAGCCACGGTGCAGACCATCGAGAGCAGTATCAGCCAAAGCCAATCTCGGCCCTCTGGGATGGCGATGGCGAAATCATCGGACACAATCGGCCTTAGTAACACGCAAGCGACTAGTCCGCCCGTCATTTGCCAACTCATGGAAACACTGAAGTGATAGCGCACCGCCAAGTGCTTGTTTGCCACCGCAAACACGGCTGCAAACAAAACGGAAGCCAAGGCAACGGAGAATCCTAACCAGTAGCGAAACTCCACTTGGTAAATCAACCAGACCGCACAGCAGATAATGAAACCAGCGACCAACTCACTGACACGCCATTTTCGCTTTCCATCCACCAAGGGCTCCATCACTGAGCAAAACACCATCAGCGTTGGCATAGCGGCCAGTGTCACCGAGGCGGTGGACAGGCGGGCACTGAGGAAAAAGAGAGTCCAATGCCAACCAATGAGAGCGCCAACACCTAGAAGCGCCAGCGCCTCCCGTTTTGGCAGTCGTAATGGCACTTTCAAGAGCACTGCAAGCATCACAAAACCAACCGCCGCCAGAAGCGTTCTCCAAATGGTCAAATCGACCGGTGGTAGCTCGATGAGCTTGCCCAGGATAGCCGTCAGGCCCCAAGACAGCACCACGAGATGCAGTTGGATATAGTCTCGCACTGATGCGTCAGGCGAGTGCATCTAGTTGAGCGTAGTCGATGGACTTGAGGCGATCTACTTTCACGCCCAGCCTTGGAATGCAATCGATCAGCGCTTTGGTGTAGGGATGTTGGGGTGCGCTGAGGATGGTTTCCACATCACCTTCTTCCACGATGTTGCCGCGAAACATCACTGCCACCCGATCTGCTACCTCACGAATAATGCCAAGGTTGTGCGTGATGATGATGAGGCTCATGCCCAGCTCTTTTCGCAGTCCAGCCAGGAGTTCCATGATCTGCTTCTGAATCGTGACATCCAGCGCGGTCGTGGGTTCATCGGCAATGAGGAGCTTTGGACGGGTGCACAGGGCCATAGCGATCATCACGCGCTGTTGCATCCCGCCACTGAGTTCATGCGGGTAAGCGCGGAGCCGCTTGGCAGGATCAACGATTCCTACTCGGTCGAGCCAGAAGATGATCTCGCGGTCAATGTCCGTCACGTCAGGTCGATGGAGTTTTAGCGATTCAGCAAGCTGCGTGCGAACGGTCAGCACCGGATTCAAGGATGTCCCCGGCTCCTGGAACACGTAGGACACCACTTTGCCTCTCACCTTGCGGAGTTCCTTCTCGGACATGGACAGCACGGAGTGCCCGTCGATAACCATGCGGTCAGCAGTGATGCTCGCCGGTGGTTCGGGTAGCAACCGCGTTAGCGAAAGGGCCGCCACGCTCTTGCCACTTCCGCTCTCGCCTACCACGGCGAGCGACTCTCCCTCTACAAGTCGCAGCGAGATGCCTTTCACGGCTTCAAATGGAGGCGCATCTCGCCGCTGAAACTGCACGCGCAAGGTTTGAAGATCGAGAAGGCTGGCTGACATCGTGGGTAACGACTACCGCAGGCAAATCGGGGTGCAATCGAAGTCTCTAGCGCTTCGATCACGCCACCGCAGGAGTGGCGTCCACATCTTCCACCGCGCTCGGATCATCGGCGACAACACCTTCTCCCATGCCTGCAAGCCGCCGGAAGTCTTCCAACATTACGTAGATGCCTGGAACAAGGAGCAGCGTGATCATCGTGGCAAACAGGCCGCCAAAACCTAGCGCCACTGACATCGGCACAAGGAACAAGGCTTGGATGTCAGTCTCGCTCATGATGGGCACCAGACCCACAAAGGTCGTGACGCTGGTGGCCATAATCGAGCGGAAACGACTGATGCCTGCACTCCAGGCAGCTTGTTTGAGCGCCATTCCTCGTTTGCGGAAGCGATTGACGCAATCCGTGAGCACCAGGCTCTCATTCACCACCATCCCGCTCAAGGCGATGATGCCGCAGAAGCTCATGATGCTGAGATCAAACCCAAGCAACGCATGGCCGAGCACCGCGCCCACCATACCGAAAGGAATGACACTCATCACGATGGCTGGCTGCAGATAGCTCTTCAGAGGAACGGCTAACAACACGTAGATGCCAAACAAGCTCAGCAAACCGCCGATGAGCAGCTCGCGCATCGCTTCGTTTTGGTCGCTCTGCTCGCCTTGGAAGCGCCACAGCACCCCAGGAAACTTCCGCTGCATCTCTGGCATCACCCGCGCAGCGAGTTCTTGAGCTACCTCGGTGGAATTGGCTTCTTTTACAGTGCGGTCGATGTCACTGGTCACGTTGATGGCCCTTCTGCGATCAGTGCGCTGAATGCTGGAATAGCCGCGGCCGTAATCTGCAGTCGCTACTTCCGCGAACGGCACCTCGGTGCCATCTGCCGTGCGGATCTTCATGCGCTCCATGTTGTCCAAGCTCAGACGCTCTTGTTTGGGATAGCGCACCATCACTTTCACCTCGTCACGGCCACGTTGGAGGCGCTGGACCTCCTCGCCGTAAAACGCCTGCCGCACCTGACGTGCCACATCGAACAACCTTAGGCCTAGGGTCTCCGCTTGCGGAAGGATGTTGAGTTTAATCTCGCGCTTTCCTTCATGGTCGTTGTCCAGGATGTCCGCCATCCCTTTAAACTTGGCGATCTCGCTCTTCACGTATTCAGATGCATCGCGCAGTTGATCCAGATCTGGTCCGCTCAACTCTAAATCAATGGCCACACCTCCACGCTCGGTTGCTTCCCGGAAAGTGAGCTCGACCGCGCCAGGGATTGGTCCGGCAAACTCACGCCATTTGGCGATCAACTGCTGGCAGGTTAGATCTCGATCCGCGCCTGCACACAACTCAAGGACCACTTCACCCAGGTGTACCGAGTTGCCCTTGCCAGGAGGCTGGAAGCCAAACTTGAAGGCATGACCGCCAATCGTAGCCATTTGGTGCTTCACCACTGGCTGGCCATTGCGATCCTTGTAGTTGGCTGCGATTTGTGCCGCACCACGTTCCATCTGCGCCACGGCCTGCTGAGTCACTTCCACTGGCACACCTTCGGGCATCACCAGTTTTGCCACAAGCACGTCTCCTTCCACTTTGGGGAAAAACTGGAACTTGATGAAGCCTGAAGCGATGAGCCCGATCGTGAGGATGAACATCGCAATGAAGCAGGCGAGCACGGTGTAGCGCCACTCCACAGCTCTTTTCACAAGCGCCTTGTACCAATGGTTCGCCACCCAGTCCAACCCGTCACTGATGCCGTGTTGCACGCGATTGAGTAGACCGAAGAAGCCAGTCGTGGCTTTCTCACTGCGGGGTTTCAGTGTTGCCAAGTGAGCCGGCAGAATGAGTTTGGATTCAATGGTGCTAATCAGCAGCACCGGCACCACGACCCACGGGATTTGACGCCAGATTTTGCCACTGACGCCACTGACCATGAACATCGGCGTGAAGGCCATCACCGTGACCAACACACCAAAGGTTACTACCATGGCCACTTCGTTGGTTCCCCTGGGAGAAGCGAGGTGCGGTGGCTCTCCCATGCTCATTCGATGGTAAACATTCTCGCCAATGACGATGGCATCATCCACCACCACGCCTAGCACTAGAATGAAGGCAAAGAGGCTGATCATGTTGATGCTCACATCAGCAAAAGGCATCACCAGCAGTCCACCAGCGACACTCACAGGGATGCCAAGTGACACATACCAAGCCAATTTTGGCTCCAGGAACAGACCAAGCACGATTACGATGAGCACAAAGCCTTGCAGACCGTTGCTAAACATGAGGTCCATGCGCCCTTTGAGCCACTTGGAGTTGTCATTCCAGATGTCCATGCGCACACTGGCTGGCATTCGCTCACGGGATTCAGCTAAATAGCCTTTGACGAGGTTCACCAAGCGCAACGTGTCTTCGTCACCTGTGCGGAACACATTCACCACCTTGGTGGGGCGTCCGTCGAACCGGCTAAAGAGATCCACGTCTTCAAATCCATCCACGATCTTGGCGATGTCTGACAGTTTGACCACAGAGCCATCGGGACGAGTCACCACCGTGATGGTTTCAAAGTCAGGCGCGCGATACTTTTTGTTCTGAGTGCGAATGAGCACCTCGCCGCCATCGGTGCGCACTGATCCCGCAGGAAGATCCAATGACGAAGCCTTCACGGCAGCAGCCACGCGATCCAAGGTGAGCCCATAAGTGCGGAGAGTCTCCTCACTCACCTCAATGCTAATCTCATACGGCTTGGCACCGGCGATCTCGACCTGCGTGATGCTAGCGTCTCCTGACAATGTCGCGGCGAGCTTCTCGTTGAGTCGACTCATGGTCATTTCCCATGACGAAGTGTCCCAGAAGAACATCCGCGCCAGAATCAAGACGGTGCAGGCCGCCGTGAGCGGGCCACCCGCGCGACCAAAACCGGTGGCGAGCAAGATCAGACCAAGGACCAGCACGGCAATCATCAGCACGTGCGTGGTGTCAGCCGGTCCCCACTGTTGTGAGCTCACAGGGCTCTTGGGACCACCTTTGTAGACGAGCAAGTCATCTCGCACACGCTCAGCCATGGCTTGCAGAGTGGCTTCATCTGTATCAGCACTGATGGCGACCGAGAGAATCTGGTTTTTAATCACCAACTCATCGACCGTGGGCTTCTCGGCCTCTTCGGAGAAGTTATCGATGGCATCCACTCTCGTTTTGATGTCAGCCATGACGTCCCGCACGTTGTAGCCGGTCTTCACTTCAAAACTGACCACGCCCATGCTCTCTGCAGCGATGGATTGCACGCGCTTGATGCTCGCCAGATCTTGAGTGGCTTCTTCGATGGGCACACACACACCGCGCTCCACTTCCTCAGGCGTTGCGTTCGGGTAAGGAACCTTCACCACCACCATGTTCACTGAGAGGTCAGGGAAGATCTCCTTCCTCATTGTGAACCAAGACATGCCGCCTACCAGCAGGAGGCCATACATCAGGAAGTTCGCCGCGATGTGGTTGCGGGAAAACCATTCGACCACTGATTTCATGGCGCACCTCCTTCACGAGCAATGTTGGCTTCATCCGCCAGCACCTCCACTTTCATGCCTTCCACCGGAGCTCCCAGAGCGCTCACTACCACACGCTCGCCGTCTTTGAGCCCGTCCGCCACAAACTGCCTCGTGGCATCGCCTCTCAGCACTTTCACCGTGCGGAAGGTCACCGCATCGTCAGGCGTGACGACCAAGACGCGGCTTTCATCCAAAAAGGCCTTTCTTGGCACCGGGATCACGTTTTCGATGGTGCGTCCCTTAACAGAAGCCTTCAAAAACAGCCCCGGCTTCATCACGGGGTCGTCTGGCCCTGTGTCGTGAACTTCAGCAACGACGTACGCTGAGCGGCTGGACCGATCCACCTCGCCCTCAACGCGCTTCACCTTGCCAGCCCAGCTTTTCATCGCACCGCCGACGTTCGCATAATACGTCACCTCAGCACCAGCCATGCCATCTGGAAGGAAAGCAAAGTCATCCAGCGAAACCGGCAGTCTCACCTCATAGCTGCCCACGGAATACACTTCAGCCACGCGTGCTCCGGGTGCCAAAAATGAGCCTAGCTCGGTGAACTTGGCGCGCAGACGGCCCTTGTAGGGTGCCTTCACTTTCGTGCGCTCCAGATCGCGTCTCGCTTTCACCACAGCTGCGTCTGCCGCCTTCACCCGAGCCGTTGCACTCTCAAGGTGAGGCTTTCTCGTGGCCAAATCTGTCGGCTTCTCGTTGGCCGCAAGTTTTTGCCAGTCGCGGATCGCTTGTTCAGCGCGCGCTTTTTCATTGGCTTCAGATAAGCGTGCATCTGCGGCAGCGGCTTCGGCCTGGGTAAGTGCTGCCTCATAATCCGCAGCATCTAGTTCTATCATGATCTCGCCATCGTCAAAGAGCTCACCAGCCTTAAACTTATCCGACACCTTGATCACGCGGCCACCGACTTCAGCGGCAAGGACCGACGAGCGCTCGGATTCCACCAGCCCTTGGGATGCAATCATCACTGGGACCTTGTCCTTCTTCACGGTAGACACTCGTACCGACTGCGTGTGCTTGTGCACTTCCACTTTGGGTGGCTCTGAGCGATTGGCCAGCATGGCGCTGAAGCCGCCGAGAGCTGCAGCCAGGATGACCAGAGGGATGATGATTCGTAGCAGGGTTTTCATGAGATTCAGGGGTGAGAGATGGGTGTAAAGGTCACTGCTTCTTCTTGAAGACACTCAACAATGACTTCTTGGGCGCTGCGGCATCAGCCGTTGTAGGTGCCGCTTCGGTTTTCTTGGTGGGTGTTTTGGGAGCGCTGCCTCCGTGCGGCTTGTAGTCGCCACCCAGGGCCAAATGCAGAGCGATCCGATTTTCCAGTCGTGCACGCTTGATCGCCAAGCGTTGCGCACGCGCATTCACGGCTCTGCCTTGGGCTGTTAGGACGGTGAGCATGTCGCCCACACCATCGCGATAGTCCGCATTGGCTGCCTTAAGCGCATCTTCCGCGAGAGTCGATGCCTCGGTCACGGCCGCTTCCCGACGTGCGAGGTCTTGCTCCACTGCCAGAGCCGTTTCCACTTCTGAGCAGGCCTTGAGCACCGTCTTTTGCAGTTGAGCAGCGAGCTCACGATCTTTACCACTGCGGATGTCCAACTCCGACTTCACTCTACCGCCAGAGAACAGAGGCTGAATCACGTTACTGGCCAGTGACCACACTCCGAAGTCGCTGTTGAGGATGTCTTTGAGATCCGCAGTGCTAGTTCCCACACTCGTGGTGAGAGAAAAGCGCGGGTAGAGTGCCTTCCACGCTTCTTTGATGCGGAAGCGTTGAGCTGAAAGACGACGCTCAGCGGCAATGATGTCCGGACGGCGCAAAAGCAGCTCGCTCGGCAGCCCAGCGGGTGGCTTGCCCGGCAATGACGGTAGCGACGATGCACCCTTCAAGCTGCCCGATGGATAACGGCCAATCAGCACCTCCAACTGACGCGACAGAGTAGCGATGGCCTGATTTCTCTCCTCCACTGCTGCACGCGCAGAAGCCACGTCCGACTCGGCAAGGCGAAGTTGAGCCGCCATTCCTCCCTGCTCTGCTCCGCCCTTGAATCGCTCGCGCACAGCTTGTGCGGTTTCTTCAAAGGTCTTCTGCGCTTCACGAGCCAATGCCTGCTGTCCCTGGGCTTCGGTGAGGGCGAAGTAGACTCGCGCTACTTCTGCCGCCAGCGAGATGCGGGCGGCATTCAGTTCGGCATCCGCAGCCTCTACGCCCGCTAACGCAGCTGTGCGGGCATTGCGGATTCTGCCCCACACATCCAGTTCCCAGTTCACCGGCACTGACAGATCAAATGTGTTCACCATCACCGACTGCACACCGCCGTCTCCACCGCCGCCGCCAAACATCGGGAAGCCAATAAAGTTCCGCTTGGAGCGAGCAGTTTTGAAGGTCAGGTCCGCGTTAGGATTGCCCATTGCACCTTCTGCTCGCATGGCACCGCGCGCTTGTTCGATCCGCGCCAGAGCTGCCTTCAAGTCTGGGCTGTTGTTTTCCGCTTCTGCAACGAGCGCGCTGAGCTTGGAGTCGCCGAACCGGCCAATCCACGCGTCATCCACTCCGGCCCGAGCTTCACGAGACGCCGCCCAACTTTCTGGCACAGCTACCTCTGCTTCCTCGATCCGGGAGGGCGCGCTTGGCGTATCGCAAGCAGTGAGGAGCAAGGCACACAGCACTAGCAGTGCGCTAGCGGCCTTAGCGGTTCGTTTCGTCTTGGTTTGGGGTTGCGTTTGCATCGTTGATTCACCTCTCATGCCAGCCGCGCAGAAGGCGATCATGCGCTGAAGCATCACCTCGCTGTCTGGGGTTTGCTTTTCACCAGCGAACTGCCGGATCATCTCGCCGTGGATCAGTGAGCTCATGAGCGCTCCGGCGGTAAAGTTCAGCCGCCACATGATCTCAGCCTTTGTGAGCTTTGGCAGCGCCCGGCTTAAAAGAACCGCCACGCGTTCTACCGAGTGCTGGAGTTGTGGAAGGATGCCGGGAGGAAATTGATTTCCCCGCTCGCTCAGACAGCGACCCATGAACTTGTAAAACAACTGCTCCGAATGTGCCGAACGCTTTACTGCATCCATCATGGGCCGCAGGAAGGCATCCAGCACAGGCTCCACCTTGGGAACGGACTTGCCTGCGTCTGCCTCCACCGCATCCAGCAGTTCCATGCGATGATCCAGCACTGGCGTCATCACCGCACACACCATCTCATCCATCAAACGCTCCCGGCCACCGAAGTAGTAACCCACGGCCGCCAGATTTACGCCGGCTTGTTGGGTGATGTCCCGGAGCGAGACCGACTCAAAGCCCTTTTCCGCCACGAGGCGCTCGGCAGCGAGCAGAATGCGATCACGCGCGGAAGTGTCCGGGGGAGTGGGGGCAACGGGCAACATAGAGTTAAACACTTGTTTCAAACAAACGTATGAGTCAAGAACCAAGACGCATCGTTTTAAAACTTTTTGCCCGTGTGCCCACCCTGTCACTTGAGCTTACGATCTCCTCTGCCATGTGATGACCATGAAGATCACCGAGATTGCATTTTCCTGTTATCCCAGCACCGACATTGCCCGCTCCTGCGCCTTTTACGAAGGTGTGCTGGGCCTCACTAAAACCATGGACCACGCCACTGACGGCGGTCACTGGGTGGAGTTCGACATCGGCACCGGCACCCTGGGCCTGGGCAAAATGGAAGGCTGGGACCCCAGCCCCATGGGATGCACCGTCGGCCTGGAGGTCGACGACTTCGACAAAGCCGTAGCCGAAATCAAAGCCGCCAACGTCCCCATCACCATGGGTCCCCTAGAAACCCCCGTCTGCCACATGCTCATGATCTCCGATCCCGACGGAAGCCCCCTCATCCTCCACAAGCGCAAGCCCGGGCACAGCTGAGGCCAGTGCGGGTACGGGTTGGAAAACCCGTGCTACGTCTCTGCTACAACCCTAACACGTTCCGCTTGAAGTGGGCTACGCTCTCTGTGGTGGCGAGTTGGAGTTCTTGCTTCAATCTAGCTGCTTGGTTGGCTAGGAGTTGGTCGAGCGTGGGTGAGGTGCTGGTTTTCTCTGGGATGCGGGAGTGGAAGCCTTCCGCCACGATGCGGCCCGTTTTGGTTTCGATGAGTCTCATGCGGACGTGGTAGACGACTCGGTAATGGCCCCAGCTGGTGGGGAAGTAGACGCTGGCCCAATTGAAAGTGCGCACGTCCAAGATGTAATCGCTCCCCGGATAAGCAGCGGCAACTTCCTTCACTTTGTCCGAGGTGACTTTGGTGCCAGTGGATGCGGCGACCTTGACGCCTCTTGAAGAAGCAAGCGCTTGGGCAAGCTCACGGCTGATCTGGTCCGCAGGGTCCTGCACGCCGTTCTCTTTGACGATCTTCTCACCACTGCTGGTCATCGCGGCCGCACTCGCCGCCGCTCCGATGATGCCAAAGGCCCCCAACGCGGCCTTACTAGCTGTCATGGCGGTAAACGGCGGTGGATCGCGATCCGCAGCGGCCAAGGTTGCGCCCTTGAGCTTAGCAGCATCCGCTTGGGAAATAGGCGTGGTCTTTTGGGTAACGCAGGAGCTGAGTGAAACAACCAATGCGAGAGTGACGAGACGAGAGATCGTTTTCATAGGTTAGGAGGAGAGTTGAAACTCCAGGTTAAAGATTTGCCGCTTTCTGGGCGAGACTTATTCCGGTGTTCGGAGCAACATTCGGCAACTTCCCGCGCCAAGACACGAGGTCGGGCACCTCAGTCGGAGAATGGTTGTTCCGGGTAGGAGTCTCCTGTCCCCCGCGCCGAGAATGTGCCTGAGGCATCCGGAGCGGACGGACGGCCTGGAGTGCTCCTCGGGGTGTTTTGGGTGCATTTTTGGGCCAATTTGACTCAAAATCGCGCTTTTCGGCCCCATCTACCCCAAAATTGCGGGTCTGGAACGCGTTACTCGACCTCGAACATCGCGTTACTCGACCTCGAACATCGCGTTACTCGACCTCGAACATCGCGTTACTCGACCTCGAACATCGCGTTACTCGACCTCGAACATTGCGTTCCTCGACCTCGAACATTGCGTTCCTCGACCTCGAACATCGCGTTACTCGACCCCGAGCATTGCGTTACTCGACCTCGAACATCGCGTTACTCGACCCCGAGCATTGCGTTACTCGACCCCGAGCATCGGTGTGTTTGACCGTTAAGTGGGGTCTGATTCGGACGGCGGATGGGGCTGAATGGGCTTTGGTTGCGGACGATTGTGCGGGGATTGCGCATTTGGGCCTAGGGCTTCAGAGCTCAGGAGAATCGGGCGTAGGTTGCTTCATAACCTCCAAAAATCCTTGTCTATGAAAATGCATTCTCTTTGCCCGGGCGATCATGTGTCGCCTTTTGTTTCGAATCAGAGTCGGCGTGACTTTCTTCAGATCGGAGCCGTTGCGGGCCTGGGGCTTACCTTGCCGGGGCTGCTGAAACTCCAGGCGGGCGAGATCACTGCTATGCCTTCGGTGGAGACTTACAAGCCGGTGGCCCAGTCCATCATCCACATCTTTTTGCCGGGCGGCATGGCTCAGCATGAATCCTGGGACCCGAAGCCGTTTGCCTCGCCTGAGTATCGCGGGCCGTTTCAGCCGATCCGCTCGGTCACTGGGGAATATGTCGGGGAGAAGTTCGCCAACATCGCGAAGATCATGGATCGCCTGACGGTGATCCGCTCAGTCACGCACGGCGAGGCTGCTCACGAGCGTGGCACGCACAACATGCTGACGGGTTATCGCCCAAGTCCAGCCATCAAGTTCCCCAGCTTTGGCTCGATCATCACGCATGAGCAGGGATCTAGGAACAACTTGCCGCCTTATGTGGCCATCCCGAGCATCTTTGCGCCCGAACAGGGAAGTGGGTACATGAGTTCAGCTTTTGGCCCGTTTGCCTTGGGGAGTGATCCTGCAGACAAAGGATTCACGGTGCGCGATCTCAATGCGCCGAAGGATCTCGACACCAAACGACTTGCTCGCCGACGGACACTGCTGGGTGCTGTGGATGAGCACTTCCGCTCGATCGAGAAGTCTGATCACATCGATGCGATGGACAGCTTCTATCAGGCTGCTTACAACCTGATTAGTTCAGACAAAGCCAAGGCGGCCTTTGATCTAGAGGCTGAGTCTGCCAAGTTGCGCGACGAATACGGACGCAATGCGGCAGGGCAGCGTTTCCTTCTGGCTCGTAGGTTGGTGGAGGCCGGTGTGCGGATGGTCTCGGTGAACTACGGCGGATGGGATCACCACAGCAACATCAAGGGCGCATTCGAGAGCCAAGCGGTGCTCTTTGATGTGGCTTTGGCGCGCTTGATTCGCGATCTCGAAGAGCGTGGGATGCTGGACTCGACTTTGGTAATGATCAGTTCTGAGTTTGGACGTACTCCGAAGATCAATGCGACCAACGGGCGCGATCACTATCCGCGTGTGTTCTCGGTAGCGATGGCTGGCGGCGGCGTGAAGCGGGGCTTCGTCTACGGTAAGTCGGATGCCCTCGGTGGTGAGCCAGATGAGAATCCGGTGGGCCCAGAAGACCTTGCTCGCACGATGTATAGGCTGCTGGGCATCAACTCGCAGAAGCGCATCGTGGTGGAGAACGTCCGCCCGGTGGACATCGTCAATGGAGGGCGCTTGATCAACGAGATCCTGGCCTAAACGACGATCTCGTTCACAGCATCACACCTGTGCGGACCCGAGCTTCGACCTCGGGTCCAGCGATACGCCGAACAAGTGCCAGAGCGAAGTCGATGGATGTCCCTGCACCCTGTGAGGTGATGATGTTGTTGTCCTCCACAACAGTCTGATCGGCGATAGCATCGGCCAGCTCAGACCGCACACCGTTGTGACAGGTGAACTGGGTACCTTGCAGCAGGCCCGCATCTTTCAGGATGGTGGGTGCGGCACAGATGGCCGCTACGGGCTTGCCTGAGTCGTGATACTTTTTGGCAAGGGCTGCGGCTCGTCCATCAGACCGCAGAGCAGCTACCATGGGGCCACCAGGGATAAGAAGAAGGTCAAAAGCCTCAAGGTCTGTGACCATCGCTATAGGCAAATCCGCGTGGATGGTGATGTTGTTCCGCCCAGTGACGTGAATGCTGTCGCCCATGGCTGCCACAGTGACCTCCACCTCAGCACGGCGAAGAAAGTCGACGGGAGTGATGGTCTCTACTTCTTCAAACCCATCAGTGATCAAGCAAAGGACGCTGGGCATAACAGGCGGTGGTTGATTTAGGCCTTGGAGTTTGATTCCAAGGGCTTCTCACACATGAGTGCAGGAAGGTCGATGAGCAGATTGCCACTACGCATCAGCGTTTCGCCAACGAGGAGTGCATCTGCACCGCAGTTGGCCACTCGTTGAGCATCGGCTACTGTTTTGATGCCGCTCTCGCTGACGAGAATGATGTCATCTGGCACTTCTTCAGCGAGTTCCTCCGTGGTGGCTAGATCAACGGTGAATGTCTTCAGGTTACGGTTGTTGACGCCAATGATGGTGGCGTCTGTATCCAGCGCCCGATCAAGCTCTGGTAGATCATGCACTTCCATCAGCACTTCGAGCTGGAAGGAGTGGGCAGTCTCCAAGAGGTGCTTCAAGGTGGGCTGATCCAGCGCGGCTACGATGAGCAGGATGGCATCAGCACCAGCGACCACCGCTTCAAAGATCTGAGCTTCGTGGACGATAAAGTCTTTCCGAAGCACGGGAATGTCCACCTCACGGCGGATGTTGGTCATGTAGTCGAGCCGACCTTGAAAATACTTCTCGTCGGTGAGGACGCTAATGCCGCTGGCACCTGCTTTGGCATAAGTGCGTGCGATGGTCAGGTAGTCGAAGTCCTGGTTGATGACCCCGGCTGATGGAGAAGCCTTTTTGACCTCAGCGATGAGTCCTAAACGACCAGGATCGGAGATGAGATGTGCGGCAAGTGACCTGAAGTCATTGCGCGTGGTTGCAGCGGCCCGCAGCTTGTCGGCTCGCGGCAGCAGTTTCTCGATCTCCTTGTGCTTTTGGGCGATGATCTCGTCCAGTTTGTTCATGCGGGTTGCAAGATGCCGGGCGGGGTGTCAGTTGCAAGCCACATGAACGAATGGGAAGCAAAGTATCAGCGTGGCGAGGTGTTTTGGGATCGCGGAGCAGCCTCACCACCGCTTGTGGCATGGGCAAAAGCGCATCCCGAACTTCTCAAGGGCCGGGTCTTGGTGATCGGTTGCGGACACGGCCACGATGTGGCGGCTCTGCGTGAACTTGGGGTGGATGCAGCCGGCTTGGACATCTCACCAACCGCGCTGAAGGGTGCTGCCGAGCGTTATCCCGACGTCCCGGCGGATCATTGGTTGTGCGAGGATTTGTTTAACCTGTCCCCGACTGCGTTGAATGCCTGGGATGTCATCATCGAGCACACTTGCTTGAGTGGTATGCCGCCGGAAATGCGGCACGACTACAGTAGGGGCGTGCTGGCGGCTCTAAAGCCAGCTGGATTGATTGTTGGCATCTGGTTCATCAGTCCTGACCTTGATCCGGGTCATGTCGGCCCGCCTTATCCGCTGCCGGTAGAGGCGCTGGACACGCTTTTTGCCGAGACGTGCACGGTGATTGAAGATCGTGTGCCTAAAGAAGCCTATCCTGGCCGTGAGGGCAGAGAGCGCCTGCGTGTGCTAAGAAAGAACTGATCACTGCTATTCCGGTACAAGTGAAGGCCGGGGAGCAACCACGCCCCCCGGCCAACCACTAACCAGCACAGAAAAACTTGTTCAATTAATGCTCGTAACCAGCCTCACCATGCTCGGTGAGGTCGAGTCCGGTGGACTCGGTTTCGGCATCGGCACGGAGACCAACAACCATCTTCACGATGAAAGCGATGATGGTGGTGGCGACCACGCTCCAGACGATGGTGAGGACCACGGCCTTGAGTTGGTTACCGAGGAGACCTTCTTTCAGGCCGCCTACGATGGCGTTTGCTTTTTCATCAGCGAACACACCCGTGAGGATAGCTCCAAGGGTTCCACCAACGCCGTGGACACCAAAGGTATCGAGGGCGTCGTCGTAACCGAGCATCTTCTTGAGGTAGGCAACCGCGAAGAAAGGAATCACACCAGCGAGCACACCGATGATCACGGAAGAGGTAGCTGTTACAAAGCCAGCTCCGGGAGTGATGACCACCAGACCGGCTACGATACCGGAGCAGAAGCCAAGGACTGAAGGCTTACCACGAAGGACCCACTCAAGGACCGCCCAAACAAAGCCTGCTGTAGCAGCTGCGAGCGTGGTGGTCATGAAGGCGTTAGCAGCGATGCCGTCAGCACCGAGAGCGGAGCCTGCATTGAAGCCATACCAGCCGACCCAGAGCATGCCAGTGCCGATAGCGCAGAGAACCATGCTGTGAGGAGCCATCGGCTCTTTACCGTAGCCCTTACGTGGGCCGAGGATGAGGCAGAGGATCAAGGCGCTCCAGCCAGAGGTCATGTGAACGACCGTTCCACCTGCAAAGTCGATAGCTTTGATGGTGGCGTTCGGGTTAAGAGGACCGCACATAAATCCAGTCGTGCTCCACACCATGTGAGCGAATGGGAAGTAAACGGCGAACATCCAGAGTGCGACAAAGATCAGCACGGAGATGAACTTCATGCGCTCAGCAATGGCACCAATGATAAGTGCAGGGGTAATGATGGCGAAGCTGAGTTGGAACATGGCCCACATGGCATCACTGATCCACCAGTAACCTGCACCTGATACGTATGGCGAGACGCCGTCGAGGAACTTATAGGCCATGTCACCAATGAAGGCGTTTCCAGCTCCGAAGGAGAGACTGTAGCCGCAAGCCCACCAAAGAATGGTCACCAGACCTGCGATTCCCATGCACTGAGCAATGACTGACAGCACGTTTTTCTTCCGCACGAGACCACCATAGAACAAAGCCAAACCAGGAAGGGTCATGAAGATGACCAAAGCCGTACTGACCATCTGCCAAGCGTTGTGACCTGGGCCAGGACCTGCGATGTTGGACGTCCATGTGACATCCCCGTCCTTACCTGGCTGCACGTTTTGCACGTACTTCTCCAAGTCGAAGATACGCTGTTCGAGCGAGGGGCCTGCAGGAGCGGCAGGTGCTGCTGCGGGTGCTGCTGCGGGTGCTGGAGCGGGTGCTGGCTCAGACTGAGCCAGCAATGAGCTTGCGGCCAGTCCCGTTGTAAGGGCCGCGAGCAGAACAGCCCGCAGACCTCGATGGTGTGTCTTGATCATGTTTAGTTTTAATGGTGGATGTTAGGTTAAGGATGCCCCGCGGCCGCAGAAGCACTTCGAGCGACTCTCTTAGCAACAGGCGTGCCAACTTTTTTTATCACGCTGGAAGGCTCATGAAATAAGGCTTCCAGAAACTCATCGGAGGACTCTGGGGGCTAAAAGGGCTCGAAATCGGCAAAAGTTTTTCCAAGGCGGGCCGATTTGGAGGATAAGTTCAAAAAAACTTTGGCGACCTTAGCTAAATAGTCGCTCCAACAGCCAAGTTTCAAGCATTCGGGCCTTGTTCAAGGCACGTATTTCCAGTAAACTTTCAACTCTCTAGACCGCCGCTGTAACACCCCACAGTCATGATGCCATCGCTCTTTCCCTTTCGTGTTCTCAACGCTCTTCTCCTGTGCATCGCCACATGGTTGAGCACTGCGGACCCAGTATTTGCAAATGGGGATTCGATTCCGCCATCCATCACTCCGCCTGCAAATGTGGGTGTAGTGGCCGTGCATCCTCTGGGTGCTATCGTCACCTATCCAGAGGCTGTTGTGACGGATGCAGGAAGTGGTGTCGCAGAAGTGACCTACTCTCGTTCAAGCGGTGTGCCGTTTCCTGTTGGAACGACCATCGTCACCATCACCGCCACTGATTTGTCTAACAACGTGAGCATGGCAAACTTCAATGTAACTGTTCTGCCTCTCTCGATTACTCGGCCCAGGGACGGCATTAACATCAGAGAGGACTCAGAGGGAGTAGTGGTAGAGGGATTCACAGGAAATCCTGTTACTGGAGTTTCAGTCACTCCCAATGGCGGAGCGCCAATACCGGCCACATTGACTCCCTCGACCGCAGGCCGACTCAAATGGCAGGCTGTTCTGCCCAATCCACTTCCTGGCGCAAACACACTGCTCGTAACGGCGACAAATGGCACCGGCAACGTCTCTGCACCTCCAGTTCACTTCACCTATGATGTTCAGCGGCCGCTCGTGGTGACTGTAGATCCGCCTGGATCTGGCACTGTGGTGATTCATCCTCCTCGCCGTGGGGGCAAGGCACGAGTTGGCAACAACTACACCGTGGAAGCTCGCCCAGGACGCGGTTATTTGTTCGACCACTGGAGCGGCAAACCCTCAGGCACTGCTCTAACAACGACATTCACTGCGGCCGAGGGTGATGTGGTGAATGCTCATTTTGTTCTGTCTCCTTTCACAAAGTCTGCCTCTGGTGACTACATGGGCGTCGTGCGCGGCACCGGGCCAACCGGAGATATCCGTGCAAATACAGGCCTCATGACCTCGACGATTTCACTCCTCAACGGAGCGCTGTCAGGGCGAGTCATTCTTGATGGCACGTTCTACGCTTTTTCGGGGGTTCTCTCGCCTCATACCCTCACTTACAACACTCCGCTGCCTAACAATGGCCTAGCGTTTCAGTTCACTCTGAACATCGCAGGTGCCGTTCCCAAACTCGAAGGCAATATCTTGAAGCGCTCAGCAGGGAGTACGACCGCTACGATTCCCTTCAGCATTGCTCGTGGATACTCACGGACAGATCGACCACCAGTAGCGCTCGCAGTTCCATTCAACGCTGCTTTTGGCATACCGACCGCCAGAGATGCGCTGACGGCGGATCAGATTCCTGGCGGGCACGGGTTTGGAGTGGTTGCGATCAGCAAGGCAGATGGAACCACGCGATTCACTGGCATCCTGGCAGACGGAACGGGATACATCGCAACAGGAAGGCTTGGCCTTGATGGGACGGTGCCGGTGTTTGCTCCCTTCCCTGGTGGCACCGGCTTGCTGGCAGGCAATCTTGTAATCGATCAATCACAACCCACAACCGATGTGACGGGAACCAACCTAGCTTGGTATCGTGGAGCTAGTTCGCAACAGCACTACGGTGTCGGCTACGGCAGTGGGCTGTATTGCAACGTGTTTGGCGCCAAACAGTTCACATCAAGCGCAAAAACACTGGGGCTTGATGCGTCCATCACGCTGACGCTTTCCAATGGGCCGTTTTTGAGCCCCGTGGCGTTGACACTAAACCAAGGCTTGGGGCGATACACTTCTGTGGATGGTCTCACCACTCTTTCTCTGGGTGCCACCGGTGTGGTGATTGGTAGCTACACGCCGAGTGTGCCCACGAGTCGCCATGAGATCAAAGGGATCGTGATTGGAAAGGTCGGCTCGCAGGTTTTTGGGGCGGTTTATAGCCCGCAAGTCATTCCAGTCACTGGCACTGGTAAAGTCGGGTTGATTGATATCGATCCGTAGTCCCTGAGATCGGGCACCGCTTCAGTTTTTCCCTGATCGTCTTCTGGAAAGCAGACTTGCCTTGTCAAAGGCAAGTCGCACGCGCACTATGGCCCCTCTGCTTCGCCTTGATCCCATGTCGATTCCTTTAGTCCGTAACCTCATTATTGCAGCGCTGACCGCCTTATCACTGCCCGCATGTAACACGATGAAAAAAGCCGTGAGTTGGGTGCCTGTGCCCAAGATCCCGCTGCCTAGTTTTTCATCCATCAAACGCGTTATTCCGGGTATGGACCGACATGATCGTGTGGATTCATCGGATCCAAGCATCCCGTTCTCGCCAGACGCCGCGCTGGCTCCTGGCCATACCTTGCGCATTAAGGTTTACTCGGGTTCCAGAGGTGCAAACGAGGAGTTCGAGGGGCTGATTGTCATCAATGGCGCGGGTGTGGCGGATTTTGACGAATATGGCCGGGCCAAACTTGGTGGATTGAGTGTGAGGGATGCTCGCAAGGCGATTCAGACCCTTTTCTCTAGCGGTGGATTCACATCTGGAACCCTCAACGTTCACGTAATCTCCATCGAGAACACTAAACTTGTGTTCATCGAGGGAGACGTTGTTCAACCGCGAGCATTGCCCTGGCAGAAACGCATGGGTGTAGCAGATTGCGTCCGTGCGGCCGGTGGGCGACCCGTTAAGTCTCAAGCGCGCGCGGTGTACGTGACCCAGTTTGGCCAACGTCGTTTCTACCGCTCAGAAGCAGTTGCAGACGAAGAAGCAGATCTGGAACCTGGCGACATTATTTTCCTCCGCCCAGACCTCTGATTCGCACTTTATGGCACTACTTACCTCTTTTGAGCCGCCTCGGAAGCCGGCGGCACCGGAGCCGGGAATCCTAGATGGGCTCCGCTCTCCAGCAGTGTTGCGTATTGGCACCGGACTGGTGTTGCTTCTTTACTACGGCATTCCGGCCGTCATGCGCGGCTATCCATATGTTTGGAGTGGTGCAGCCTGGGATTGGCCAGATATTCTAAAGCAAGCAGGCTTGCCTGCTCCTGGCATCTTGGCACCGATTGCTGCAGGCCTCATCGCAGCCGTTGGCTCGGCATGGACGCTTGGTTTCCTCACGCGATTGTTCGCCATTTTGTTCATTCCTGTTTCGGCAGGTGCCATTCTTGTAGCCGAAAAGCTCGACGCCAAAGCGCACCAGCCGTTCTGCTACCTTCTTTTGTTCACCACCATCACCCTGGTGCTGTTTGGTTCCGGCAATATCTCAGTAGATCAGCTCTTCAAACTGGTCGAGAGGCCGAAAAAGAAGAAAAAGCGTGGGATGTTTGATGACATTCGATGAGCGCCGCAACTGAGCGAATCCTTTGCATCGATCCAGCTCTTCGGAACACCGGTTGGGCAGTGTTGGAAGTGGCGGGGAAGAGCACGGCACTGATCGAGTGCGGGATTGTGCGGAACGCTCCCAAGTTACTGCCATCTGGCTGCTTGGTGGCGATACGGGAGAACCTCTCGGATGTTATCGGGCGCTACGGACCGTCAGTTTGTGCCATTGAGTCCACCATTTATGTGCAAAGTTTCAAGACTGCCATTGCATTGGGCACAGCGAGAGGCGCGGCACTGATCGCTGCCGCAGAGCGCGGGTTGGCCATCTACGAATATGCACCTCGTGAAGTAAAGAATGCCGCTGTGGGCAGGGGAAGCGCAGACAAGCAGCAGGTAGCATTCATGATCAGGAGCATGCTCCGTCTGCGGGAGACGCCACCCGCTGATGTGGCAGATGCGATTGCGGTCGGCCTCGCCCATGTGCAAGCCATGGAGGCAAATCGTGCCCTTCAGTCAGAACGTAGGCGGATATGACGTCTATAGCTGAAGGATTGGCACCGATGCGCCGTTCTCACGCTTCATGCGCACACTCTTTTCACTGGCGATTGCCTCAGCCTTGGTTTGCAGCGCCACAGCCGCTCCCAAGTTCAACGTCCTTCATATCGTTTCCGACGATTTGAACTGCTCACTTGGCACTTATGGGCACCAACAGGTCAAGTCGCCAAATATTGACAAGCTAGCAGCGACAGGAGTGAAGTTTTCGCGCGCCTATTGTCAGTTTCCACTGTGCAACCCGAGCCGCGCATCCTTCATGACGGGCATGAGACCTGGAAGCACCAAGGTCTATGAGAACTCCACACACTTTCGGCAAGCCTTGCCGGATATTTCAAGTATTCCACAGACCTTCTCCAAAGCTGGTGCCTTTTCTGCGCGAGTGGGAAAACTTTATCACTACGGCGTGCCGACTCAGATTGGCACCAGTGGCCTGGATGATGAGCCGTCGTGGCAACTTGTTGTCAATCCTATCGGCCATGACAAGAAAGTAGAGGATAAAATCTTTTCCCTCACACCTGGGCAGTTTGGCGGCACCTTGAGTTGGTTCAACGATGAGTCAGAAGAACCGCAAACGGACGCCATTGGTGCCACTGAGGCAATCAAGTTGTTGGAAGCAAAAAAGGGCGGACCATTTTACCTCGCCGTAGGTTTCTACCGCCCGCATACCCCGTATGTTGCTCCCAAGAAATACTTCGACATGTATCCAATAGAGAAAGTCGAGTTGCCGGGTGGTCCCATGAAGGATGCTCCGGGCATACCGGAGGCTGCATACGGCAGCTACAAGAAAGAGCAGGACCAATTGACGGATGACCTCAGGAGACAAGCCCTCCAGGCTTACTTCGCGTCCACAACGTTCATGGATGATCAAGTGGGAGAACTACTCGCTGCGGTAGACAAGCTAGGACTAGCCGCCAACACAGTCATCGTTTTCCACAGCGACCACGGCTATCATTTGGGTGATCATGGTCTGTGGCAAAAAATGAGTCTTTGGGAAAACTCCGCCCATGTTCCCCTGGTCATTCGTGTTCCAGGCAATCCAAATAACGGCAAGGCGTGCCCGCGCACTGTCGAGTTGATTGATCTGCACCCGACTTTGGCAGATGTGTGTGGACTTCCGGCACCCAAGACAGATGGAGTGAGCCTCAAACCCCTTTTGGACAACCCAGACGCCAAGTGGGATCGGCCCGCATTCACTCAAACGACGCGCAATCTGGCAGTAGGCACTTTTGCCAAAGGCGAAGGCAAGAAGAGCAAAGGGAAAGGCAAGGGAAAGGGCTTCGGTGGCGTCAGCGTCCGCACCGAGAAGTTCCGTTACACCGAGTGGGATGAAGGACGCCAAGGAGCAACGCTTTTTGATATGGAAACCGATCCGCAAGAAGCCAAAGACCTCTCAAAGGATGCCGCGTTTGCTGAGATAGTGGCAAAGCTGAAGGCTCAATTGGCCGAGTTGAAGAAATAGCGGTAACGCCACGGTCAAGGTGCTCGCTGGAGCGCTTGGGAGAATATCATATCGACAATCGGAACAGGTTTGCGCAACGCTCCACCTGACTTGCTGCTCCGGCTCATCATTGAGTCGTGGAGCAGCGAAATATCATGAACGTTCATCTGAGCAAGCACCTGTGGGGATAGCGGTTTGCCCTGAAGATGTGTCACGGGTGCTGCAAACGCCTCAATCCGCACGAAGGCATCCTCTAACGCTCCCGATTCGGTCCGCTTGAGCGAATACTCGGCATTTGCGGCTGTTACAACATGAGCGATCCCTTTGTCGGTTACAAAACGGATGACCACATTAGGACGCTTTGTGGTGTTATGCCCCGTGACGGCGACTTTGATGGCCGACGGGCGACCCAGGGCATCTCTAGCGACTGATATGTGCGAGAATCGAAACTCACTGTGGTCGAAGGGAGCTACAACGTGGCCTGTCGAGTCGACTGTCATGGCAGCAACCGACCCGAAGAAAGTACCATTGCGATAGGCTACCAATGCGGCGCGCTCGCGCTCACCTACTGAAGCTCCATTGAGGTCCGGTAAAAGGAGAACATTACGTCCGCGCTCAAACGTGTTGTGGTCTTTGACAAAAAAGCCCCAGCAACGCCTTCCGGAACGCAGAATATCGTCCCAAAGTTTGTAGAAGTGGAGGCAGGGCTCACCGCTACTATCGTAGAAGCCTCGGCCTGAGCCAAATCCTGACGTTAGATGGTTCCAAACTTCAATGCCCAGCACCCGCGAGTCGAAGTCCAACATTGGCAGATAATCCTTTAGATTCCCTGTGGGATGATTGAGCGTCATACCCCCACCATCGGGATACTGGAGCGAGCTGAACGCATCAGAGAAAACCTTTCGCCAGGGACGATTGGTGCCCTGCATCAGACGCAATTGCGTCACCTTCAATGCGCCGGAATCGAACCGCAGATCGACATGAATCTTTGTGGCTGAGGTCCTGAGATAGATGGTGTGGCTTCCAGCGGATAGCTTTCGAGCATCGATGTGGCCCTTTTCGGCAAAACTACGTCGAAAGTCACATTCCACAGCCCCGTCAATCGAGAGGCTGGCTTCGGACTTGAGATTGGAGTCAGCAGCCAACTGAATATCAAGTCGGTACACACCCAGCCAAGGGCTTTGCTCATTGAAGACATGAAGTCCGGTGAAGTCGTGCAGAATGGGGGAGGCTGCATAGTCGCTCGCTTGCACACTACTGCCGTAACCAGTGGACAACATGCTGCCGAGCGCATTCGCGTGTAGCCCGGAATCCGTAAACGAGTGATGCTCGGCATTGGGGGCAGCTATCAGCCCTGGGTGCTGAGAGGCATAGCTCGGAGGAAGAGGATATGTTGGTGCCGAAGGGTAGTAGTTGCTGAAGGCAAAGTGCCCGTAGCCCATCTCAACAAAGCCATCCCGCGATGCGTCGGTCATGCCTTGGTGCTGATGAGACATTGAGTGGACTGGCACGAATGATTTCCAATCAACGTCTTCATATGGGTTCCGAAGGTCATCGGTTGGTTTCTCACTGCTGTGGGCATTCAGAGATGCTCCCGCGAGTGTGGTCAGAATGGTGCGCCTTTTCATCGCTAGAACTCGACGGTGGAAACCTCATCCTTTCAGGTCAAAGGCAGTGGGAAGAATAGGAAACGCGACATCGTAGAATCGCACGGACATGAAAACCTGCCTTGTAGCTCTTCTGGTATTCTTCGCTTGTGCCGATGACGGCCATTCCTCGAACATCGTCATTATGGCGGTGGAAGAACCAGACAATTACGATGCTGTGAACTCAATGAACTGCTTTGCTGAAAGTGAACTTCGGCCCGCCGGCCATCAAGTGACTGTCGTGGTGGGCGACAGACCAACAAAGCATCACTTTGAGGGGCTAGTTTCTGCTCTGAGGGATGCCGATCTATTGATCTTGTTCTCACGCCGTCGGTTTTTGCCAAAAGAGCAAATGCAGGCCGTGCGCGCTCACCTGAATGCAGGCAAGCCTTTGCTCGGCATTCGAACTGCGAATCATGCTTTCATCCCGCGACCAAAAGACGTGGTGGAAGCTGGTCTGACGACTTGGCCGGAGTTTACGGAGGAGGTATTGGGAGGACAAAACACAGGCTATGAGACAAAGGGCCTACCTTACCTGGTATCGAAAGCTGACGATGCAGAGAGTGCTCTGCTCAAAGGTGTTAACACTGCCAATATTCGTGGGCACCAGTCCCTCTACAAGGTGCTACCGCTAGCCGCAGATGCCAAGCCATTGCTGATTGGCACCGCCAAAGCAGGCTCTAGCACAGAGCCTCAACCAGTTGCGTGGACTCGGCACTATGGACCGAAGAACGCACCGATCTTTTACACCAGCCTGGGAGCACCTGAAGACATGAAGATTTCAGACGTGCGGCAGTTACTAACAAATGCAGTCACGTGGTGCCTCAAGTGAAGCAATAAGCCTCACTGAAAGATCCCACGCACTCGGTCCCAAAAGCCTGGCTGCTGCATAGGTGGTGGGGGCGGTGCAGTTTCCAAAGGCGTTGGGGTCTGTGAGTGAAGCTGGCACCAACTGGGGGGCAGCAGGTCGTTGGGCAGATCGTCTTCGTAGGCCAGTTGGTGGGATTCACACTGTGGAGTGGCTACCAGTCCAGTGATCCTGCATAAACGAACTCGCTGCTCCGGAACATGGGTGACGGGTTCCTCAACGTAGCCAAGCGCTTGAGCTTTTTTCATCACATCCGCCCACACTGGAAGCGAGAGCCGCGCACCGTAGCCACCGCCAATGATCGTTTTTGGGTCATCACAGCCCATCCAAACACCACAAGTGAGAGCTTGTGTGTAGCCGATAAACCAAGCGTCTTTGTAATCGTTGGTGGTACCGGTTTTCCCACCTGCGGGTAGTTTGAAGCCGTGCTCTGAGCGTGCGGAAGCGGCAGTTCCATTGTCCATGACATGCCCTAGAAGTCTTGATGTCAGTTGCGCCACTCCTGCGGGAAGAACGGGCACATCTAACACCGGTGTGGAGTAAACGGCTTCACCGAGTCTGTCTTCAATGCGTGCGATGATGTAGGAACGTCGTCTCACGCCGCCATTTGGGAACACTGAGAATGCGCTGGTCATGCGTTTGAGATCAGACCCGAGGTTTCCAATGAACGACTGGCGACCGTTGGGCAGTGATTCGGTCACACCAGCGTCACTCAATACTTCAGTGAGCTTGGGTAGCCCTGCTTGATCCCCCACACGCACGGTCATGGTGTTGCGACTGCGAATGAGGCCAAGAGCCATCGGTTGAGGCCCAAGAAAGGCTCCATCCGAGTTTTGCGGGCTCCAACCTCCCGGGATCGGGTTGTCATCAATCAAAGTGCCAGGAAGAAGCCCACGTGTCATCGCTGCGGCATAGACAAAAGGCTTGATGGTGGACCCCACTTGGCGCTCAGCCTGAGTAGCGCGGTTAAACTTGCTTTGCTGGTAGTCTCTTCCGCCCACGATGGCCAACACCCCTCCTGTTGAGTTGTGAATGAGTGCCACAGCTCCTTGGAGATACGGCGTTTTCGTCTCATTTCCTGGCACCCAAGTGCGGTCAAATGTGGCTTTTGTGACATGCCCGTAGCCCTTGGTCTTTTCTATAGAGGCACTTCGCTTCTCAAGCGATTCGAGAGCTTCCTTTTGCAATCGAAGATCAAAGGTGGTGTAGACTTTGAGGCCTCCATCTTCGCGATCTTCCTCTTCCAAGATTAGATCAAGGTCGTGCCGCACAGCATCCATGAGCCAGTCGCCCTGACTCTGGAATGCGGGGGTCGCATGCAGCGCAAGCACCTCTGCTTTGATGATCTCTCCCTCTTGGGTGGAGATGGCGTGAGTCTGCACCATGCGATTGACCACATCATTGCGCTGAAGTTTGGCTCCTTCCCAGTTCTTAAACGGTGAGAACTTGCTCGGACCACGGATAATGCCAGCAAGGAGTGCGCCTTCTCCCGGCGAGAGATCTTTTGCGTCCTTACCGAAGTAGACTCGCGACGCCTGCTGAATGCCAAAGAGCTGATTGCCGAAGAAAATCCGGTTCACGTAGTGTTCTAAAATCTTCTCCTTCCCCACTTGAGCTTCAATGCGGCGTGCAAGCATCACCTCCAGCATTTTGCGGTGCAGGGTTTTCTCGTCCAATCCGGGAAAGCTGTTGCGGGCAAGTTGCATCGTGAGCGTGCTCGCGCCTTGGACCACCTTACGCTCTTTGACATTCCGCATCATCGCCCGGATCACACCCACATAGTCGACCCCGCCATGCTGATAGAAGCGGGAATCTTCACGCGCGAGAAGCGCCTTGATGAAATGCGGAGAAACCTCTGCCAGAGGCACGATGACACGGTTCTGTCCATGCAACTTGCCTAGCACTTGGCCGTTGCGGTCCAACACGACCGTTCGCTCAGGCATTGCTCCAAGTCTGGTCAGATCATAATCGCGAGCAAGATGCCAGTAGAACACGATCGTGAGCGACCCTGCGATAGCCAAGAGCAAAAACAGGACGAGACTGAGCTTTACCAACATGCCCAACCGGCGAGAACGGCGCATGGGTGGGGGACGGTGTGAGGCTACCTCGGGGTCGAAGGCGTGGGACATTTTGGTTGGAGACGGGTCCTTGCCTCAGTATAGACGATAGATGCACCCTGTCATTCAATCCCTCGTTCAAGCTGCTCTTGCAGAAGATTTGGGCGATCGTGGAGACGTAACCTCCACATTTTTCGTTCCAGAGACCGCCGTTAGCCGTGCAACCATATTGGCCAAGGCCGATGGTGTGTTATCCGGAATGGATGTCGCGGCAGAGGTGCTTAAGCAGGTAGATCCGAGGCTGAAACTCAAGCGCTTGGTCAAGGATGGAAGCTCGTTCGCCAAAGGAGACGTCGTTGGGGTCATCACGGGTCCTTCCCGCAGCCTGTTGGCGGCCGAACGCACTCTTCTGAACTTTATCCAACGACTCTCAGGGGTCGCAACGGCCAGCAGGCGCTATCGTGATGCCCTTGGTGACCATAAAACCGTACTGTTGGATACCCGCAAGACAACGCCGGGGTGGAGACTATTGGAGAAAGCAGCTGTGCGGCACGGTGGAGGCAGCAATCACCGTATGGGACTCTATGATGCGGTGATGGTGAAGGATAATCACATCGCTGCGTGCGGCTCGCTTCAAAGCCTCCAGCATGGCATTGATGCAGTGAAGAAGCGGTGGAAGAAAATCAAAGTTCAACTTGAGGCAGCCACGTTAGATCAATTTGAAGCCTACCTCACCTTGAGAGGAGTGGACAGTGTGCTGCTAGACAACATGAGTCTCGCGCAATTGAAGAAGGCAGTGCACATGAATGCCGGTCGCTTCTACCTTGAGGCTTCTGGAGGCATCACACTCAAAACAATCGCAAAAGTGGCGTCAACAGGTGTCGATGCCATCAGTGTTGGCGCGTTGACCCACTCAGCGGGTTCGATTGATCTCTCGTTGGAGTTTGATGTGGATTCGTGAACACGGAGAATGCTGCTGCCACCTTGATTATCGGGCAGGGCCTAGCCGGAACGGCCATGGCTTGGACCTTGATTGAGCGGGGTAAGCGCGTCCTTATCGTGGATCGGGATGAGCCCGTAACGAGCTCAAAGATCGCAGCTGGGCTCCTGACACCCATCACAGGAATGCGGTTGTCATTGAGCAGGGGATACAAGGAACAGCTCGTTGCGGCGGTGAGCTTTTATCGCCGTATCGAGGGCGTGCTGGGTTGTCGGCTCCTGCATGCAAAACGACATGTAAGACTCTTCAAGAATGAGATTGAACCCGGTAGATGGGACGCTCGGAAACAGGAGATGAAGCGATTTCTCTCCGCGAGGCAACGACTGGTGTCGGAGGATTATTTTCACAATCCCCGTGGCGGCTTCGAGATGAAGCATGGTGGCTATTTGGATACGGTGAGCTACCTGAGTCGATCTCGGAAATGGTTTGAAGAGCAAGGGATGATGCAACGCGGCAATGTGGCCATTGATGAGGTTCAACCAGACGCAACAGGCGTTTCTTGGCGAGGGCAACGATTTCGCGAAGTGATCTACTGCATCGGATGGGAAGCAGGGAATCACCCTTGGTTCGACTGGGTGCCATTTCAGAGTGCCCGAGGTACTATTGTGAGGCTCCGCGCTGACATCGGAGACGAGGACCGCATCATTCATCATGGGGTTTGGCTTCTGCGACATGCAGACGGTTATTTGAGAGCCGGCTCAACGTATGACACCCGATTTGGCAACCCGAATGAAGTGCCGACAGGCGATTTGGCGGTGTTGGAGCAACGGATTAACCAGGCCTTAGTGAAGCCATTTGAGATATTGGATGCTCGCGCTGCTGTGCGTCCGATCATTCGTGACCAACGAATGATCCTTGGCCGACACCCAGCACATGAGCATGTGATCTTTTTCAACGGTCTGGCTTCTAAGGGAACCTTGCGGGCCCCATGGCATGCCCAGATCTTAGCAGAACATCTGATGAGTGGGATTTCGCTGCCAGAGACGATGGACCTCCGGGGGAATCTGTAGTAATCGTCTCGCGTGACTTCCGAAGCAGCCGCAGAGCAAGCGTCTTCATCTTGGGTAGAGCGTCTTGCGGCGTTTCTGGCCGACGAACGTGCCGTGGAGGCGATTCGGCTGAATCCAACGGAACACACCGTTTCTGTAGCCACTTTGGGAAATGTGAATGAAGCGGCGTTGCAGGAGCGATTGTCAGAAATACTGCGCCATCTGGATGCCAATTGGCAGCAGTACTCTCTTCACGCCGCAGCGCTAAAGGTCAGTCGCCAAGGGGATGAAGTGACTTTGGAAAAGCCTGCATGTCCTACGGCTCCCAAGCTTTGGCATTGGCGAGACTTTAACTGGCCAAAGCCAGATGAGATCGAACAACAGAGCCGTGAAGAATGGCAGACGCTCGCCCTGCAGGCAGCAATATGCGGTGTAGCTCTGGTTAGCGGTTATTTGGTAAAGCCATGGTCGCCAACACTGTCTTTGGCAGCGTTTGTTGTTTCCATCGTAGCTGGTGGTTGGGATGCCGCCAAAGATGCTTGGGAGAAGATACGACAGCGCCAGTTGGACATTCATTTCCTCATGCTGGCAGTTGCCGCTGGTGCTGCAGCGATTGGTGAGTGGGAGGAAGGGGCACTCCTGCTGTTCCTATTTTCTTTCTCGGGTGCGTTGGAGCACTACGTCTTGCATCGCACTCACCGGGAGATTAACGCGCTTACAAAATCTGCACCAAAGATGGCTCACGTCGTGCGGGCTGATGGCTCTGTGGTAGATGAACCGGTGGCAAGCCTCGTGAAAGGCACCGTCATCCAAGTCAAACCTGACGAACTCTTTGCAGCAGACGGAGAAGTGATTGAAGGAGAGACTGCTGCGGACGAATCTGCACTGACAGGCGAGGCTTTACCTATCGACAAGGAAGTGGGGGCCGAGGTTTTCTCTGGAACGTTGAATCTCTGGGGCTTGGTGAGGGTGAGGGTGGAGAAACCGGCAACGGAGAGTGCCCTACAGAAGATCATTCAGCTGATTGAGAACGCACAGCACTCTCGCGCTCCCAGCCAGAGATTCACTGATCGCTTTGGCACAAGCTACACGGGTCTCGTTTTGGCGCTTGTGGCGCTTATGTTCTTTGTTTGGTGGCTGCTGCTAAAACTGACCCCAGACGATGCATTTTACCGGGCTATGACCTTACTTGTGGTCATGAGTCCCTGTGCCTTGGTGCTCTCGATCCCTTCTGCCATCCTCGCTGCAATAGCCTGGGGCGCAAAGCGTGGCATCTTGTTCCGGGGCGGTGCCTCCATAGAGCATCTTGCCGATGTGAACGTCATCGCCATGGACAAGACCGGCACTCTAACTGAAGGCGAGTTGCGGGTGGCCAAGGTGGAAAGTTTTCCCCCAGGTAGAGAACAAGACATTTTGCAGCAAGCTGTTAGCCTGGAGGCGAGTTCGAATCATCCGATTGCGCGAGCAATCACCAGGCATGGGGCCAGCCTTGGCCTGTTGCCTGGGAAAGTGATCGAGTTTCAATCTATCGCAGGTCAGGGATTACGTGGACGGTCTGAGAGCGGATTGAGCTATCTCGGAAGAAGGGAGCTCATCAGTCAGTCGGAGCTAGCACCCTTCCTGAGCGACATCCCAGAAGCTCCACTGGGCTACTCGGAAGTCTGGGTACTTCATGAGAAGCTCTTGGGCCGTATTTTGCTTCAGGACAAGATTCGCGAAGGTTCCAAACCGGTGCTCAAGGCGCTCACCGAGCGAGGTATACGTTCTATCATGCTCACGGGCGACCGTCGGGAAGCAGCGAGCAAGGTGGCGACTGAGCTTGGCATTACCGAGGTACGTGCAGGCCTTCATCCAGAGGACAAGGTGACTGCGATTCAGGAGTTGGTGAGTGCTGGTAATAAAGTAGCCATGGTAGGTGATGGTGTGAATGATGCGCCTAGCCTCGCTTCCGCTCACGTAAGCTTGGCCATGGGCGCCCGGGGTAGTGACGCAGCTCTTGAACAAGCAGACATCATCTTGATGCAGGATCGAATCGAGAAGATTTTGTCTGCACTGAAGATCAGCACTTCGGCAAAGGCGATTATTCGTCAAAACATCGCTATTTCTCTTGGTGCGGTGGTCTTGATGGCGATTTCTGCGGTGCTGACTAAGGTGCCGCTTTCACTCGGCGTGCTTGCGCACGAAGGATCGACTGTAGTGGTTTGTTTGAACTCGTTACGTCTTCTCTTCGTGAAGGAAAAGTGATGTGATCAGAGCAAGCCCATGGCCTTGAAGCTGAACCAAGGCTCTGAGTGGGTTTCTGCACGCTGGCCGATGATCACATGGTCCATGAGCTTCACTTGCATCAACTCTGCTGCTTCTTTCATGCGGCGAGTGAACTGACGATCTGCCTCGCTAGGAGTCGGATCGCCTGAAGGGTGATTATGAACCACAATGAAGGCGTATGCACCCGAAGAAAGGACGTGCTTCATCACCTCTCTGGGATGGGCTGTCGTTTGATTCACCGTGCCACGAAAAACGCGGTCGTGGTGCAAAAGACAGAGCCTTGTGTCCAATGACAACACATGGAGTTCCTCGTGACCAAGCGCTTGCATTTCCAATGCCATGAAGTCGTAAACTTGGGATGGCTGGTCCAGCGGCAAGGCTCGCCTTGATGCCTGAGCAGAGCGTTTTCCGAGCTCAAAGGCTGCGGAGAGAACCGCTGCTTTTGCCGGTCCTACACCTTTCGTTTTGGACAGCACTCGTGTGTTCAGGCGCGTGAGGTTGACCAGCCCGCCGTGATCAGAGAGCAGTTGTTGGCCGATCTGGACGGCATTCTGTCCCTTTATGCCGGTGTTGATGAAAAGCCCGAGCAGTTCCGCATCTGAAAGTGACTCTGCCCCAAGCCTGAGCAAGCGCTCACGCGGCCTGTCTTCACTTGGGATGTCTTGGATGCGGTGACTCATGAGCATCCAGTGTGCCGCTTAGGCACGGCACTTGTCCAGCAGCTTGTCCAGATATCGTGTGATCTGATCTAAAGCAGACTTTTCGGGTGAGGCCGCCAGTGCGATCAAGTCTGACCGCGCTTCAATCAGCATGTTTTTGGCAAACTGCACCGCACGCTCAATCGACCCCGCGTAATCAGCAATGCCTGCGAGGATGGATGTGTCCATGGGCTCACCATTGACGATGCGTTTGCTGATTTTCGAGCGCTGCACTTCGGTCGCCGACTCTAGGAGATAGAGCAGAGGCAAGGTAAGCTTGCCCTTGGCTAAATCGGTACCCAGCGTCTTACCAGCGGACTGCTCGTTACCAACAAGATCGAGGCAATCGTCGTAGATCTGATACGCTGTGCCCAGTTTAGTGCCGTAGTTTTTTAATGCAGCACAGTGGACACGACCTTCGGGATTGAGATAGGCGGCCATCTCCGTAGCTGCGGAAAACAGGGCTGCGGTTTTCATCTCAATGACCCTGAGGTATTCGCTCACAGTCAGAGTGAGATCGTGACGGCGCTGAGTCTGTAGGATTTCACCTGCACACACGTCTTTGGAGGCTCTGGCGATTGCTCTTGAGACAGCTGAGTCATCGAACTCGGATGCTAGATCCAGCGCATGGGCAAAGAGCATGTCGCCCAGAAGGACAGAGAGGGCATTCCCCCACTTTGCAGAAGCCGTAGGAGCACCCCGACGAAGTTCCGCGCCATCCATGATGTCATCATGCACCAGAGAAGCGATATGAACCAACTCCAAGATAACTGCCAGCTTCCGATGATCATCAGAAACGCCACCTGTCGCACCACCGGCAAGGAGAGCCAAGGCCGGGCGGATGCGCTTGCCGCTGCTTTTGCAAACGTAGCTGACATAGCCTTCAAGCGCTGGATCAAACGCCCGTGCCTGATCGAGGATAGCCTGCTCCACCTTCTGGACTTCCCCACGAACCAACTCGAAGGGAAACTCCGGCGGTGCGGCTTGGAGGTCTATTGCGGCAGGCATGGCACGACTTTGTGAAATTTTTCACAAAGTGGCAGAGGACCCGCCAAAGTCAACCCGCAGGCCGTTTCTTGCGATAATGATATACTTCGAGAGTGTGAATATCTTCCTCAGCCCAAAGGGTAGCCTTGTGGTCGAAAAGTGTGGGATTCGCCAGGATGGCCATCACGTCTTTTTGCAAGGTTCGGAAGAGGCCGCGTTGTCCGACGACGTAGTAAAGCTCGCCATCGTCTGCATCTGTCTCGGACATCAAGGTCTGCAAAGTAGCCGCATCCCTCACATAGCGGTCTGCCCGAGGATCATACAACGTGATGTGCCGCCACAGATAGCAGGTCCTTATTTTCGAGGTTCCGGCAAAGTTCCAAGGTTCATGTTGGCCTCTAGTGAGCTGGAATGCCTCCCGGTTGGACTCGTAGGGCTGTGAATCCATTAGCCGAATCTGTGGTAAGGCGACACGGTCTGCCAGAAAGGGCAAAAGCACTGCGAGGCCCAGACAGATCTTCCCACGCGCCTGTTTTGCCTCTGCCAACCCCTCCGCCAGTAGCCAGCCTGCTCCTTTGCCGAAAAGTACAGCTAGAGGCAATATAACAAAAAAGGAGTACCAGAAGATCCACTCAATCTTGATGACCCATTTGAACACAGCAGCACCCATGACCGCACCGCCTGCAATGGCACTCCACATCAGCAATTGCTTTGGGTCAGTCCTTGAAAGTCGCCATGCGCCAAGCGCAAGGAGGCCAAGCATGGAAACAATGCCAGCACCTGTGCTCAACGGACTTTGTGCGAGTGCCTCAGAAACGGGCACCTCTGTGGGATTGTCTGGAGAACTGCGATGCCAAGGTGTGCCTACGAGTAGTCCACAGAGGCTATTTCCCAACCAAATAGCATCCATGGGCTTCCCAGTATGCTGAAGTCGCTCAAGCGCCCGAGGGTGCTGAAGAGAAGGTGTGGCATAAAGTAGGACAAACAGCGCGGACATGCTGGCTCCAGTAACAACCAGTTTCCCAAGACTCGCGAGCCGTACGCGAAACGAGCCTTCGGATCTGATTAACAGCCAAATAGCAGCCAGACCATCCATCTCCAAAAATGGGAGAGTTGCTACCTTCCAAGAGTAGATCGCAAGAAACTGCATGACGCCATACGTGATCCAGGCTCGCCAACGACCACTCCGCAACGCCCAAAAAAGTGCCCACACGGCCAATATGAAGAACAGCAGCATCATGACGTAACCACGTCCCTCCGTGCTGTAGCGAATGTGCCAGGGATGAAGCGTCAAATAAAGAGCGGCTAGCAGACCGGCAGCGGGACGCCCGAGCCATCGCATGAACAAAGCAATCGCTACGATCGAAAAAACGCCAGCGATGAGCGGTGGTAAACGCGAAATAGACTCATCGAACGCGTAATCAGGAAGTTCTTTGAACCAGCGCCATGTGTTGAGCGTCAGTTTTTGGCAAATACTGAACAGGAAGTGATTTCCCCCCGTGCGGTCGTCGAAGAAAACATGGGACCAAGTTACGGGCTTAAACTCGAGCTCACCCTGCATGTTTTTGTCATCTTTAGGCACCCACTCGCCTAAAACGTAGTGCCGCAGAGCCCACCCTTCGTCACCCCAATAGGACATTTCCATCCGCGGCAGCCGTGATAGCAACGCAACAACCACAATGAGTGCCATGGCAGGCCAGAACCAAACGTAGCGAGGGACTTCCCTAGCTAGCTTCATCTCAAGCTTAGGCACAACCGCAGCAGACCACCACTTGACTGTTCCGAGTATCAAACTGCTAACGACCAAGTGAAACCATGCGCCTCTCCAAAGCCCCGCTTTGAGATATTCTGAAAAGCCATGAGGTTTAGGCAGGTGGATGTCTGATGTCCATGGCGGAGGCGTCTTGGCCTTCAGAAGATACCAAACCAGGGCCACAAAAGCGATCGCGTGCCAAAGCCAGACGATGCGACTACCAGAGTTGCCGCCGGGAGCGCGGTTCCAAATCTGTTGAAGTTTGACTTTTGTTAGTGGTGGCACAGGAGACGGCAAAAGGAAGAAACTTACCCGCCGCTCTCAAACCAAAAACATGTGATTAATGCCGAATCAGGTGTTTCCCCAAGTCCCCAGCGTATCCAGCCAGTTCTAGAAATGCACGTCCAATTTTACGACCGTTTGCGTCCAACACATCGCAAGCACCCTCCCAATAAGGTAGCTTTGATATCTTGCCCAGATGCTCCTGGTCGTTTGATTTCGGTAGGAGGCGGTATTCACGGCCATCTACCTTGATCGTCGGCCGGATTGGGTAACTGGCTCCTGAATGAGGGCTTTGCCAGGCCCCTGCGGGCTCCCATTCAAACTTGTTCGTGTGCTGAACACGGCCCTTCAGATCAATAAATGCAAGCGTTGTGCCTGCGGGGTCAGAGGTGCCATCGTTCCGTCGCATCCTATAAACCATGATTTCAGTTCCATCGTTAAGTTGAAGACTCGCCCAGTCCCAACCAACTTGTCCGCGATCAAGCTGACTGCTGCTAAACTCATGATCCATCCATGCTTGGCCAGAAACTTTTTGAGACAAGCCATTCACATTCACCTCGCCGGCACATTCCAACTGGGTAAATGTCAGATAATGACTGGCTGCCTGCTCCGAGGCACCTTTGCGTGATACACCGTTGTCTCCAAACACCACCAGAGGTTTGGCCGGCTTGAGCTTGAGTTGAAGTGAAGCATCTGCCTTCACGGTGAAAGTGAGGGACAGTTCATCGCCTTTCATGGTTAATGACCAGTTGCCATTGAAGACTTCCAGGCGCCCTGTTGATGAGGTTGCATCCCAACCCTCTCGATTAAGTCGCTCTTCGTGGATGAAACTGCCAGTCTTTACATTCAGAAGGGCGCTGTGGGCCAGATGAAGTGTCTCCTGCTGACCAGCCTGTCTGAAGAAGGTAGCCTGAAAGCTATAATGATGCTGACCGTCAACATCGAGATGCCCGGTGACATACCACCACTCCGTCCGAAACTCCGGGTGACTGCCATGATCGGTGGGGAAACTGAAGCTTTTGCCAGGTCGAGCAATCTCGAATGCCTGGATTGGCAGGGCCAGTAATACGATGGCCCCCATCAAGACTCGACAACTGACCCACCTGGACACCAAGATGCCGGCAACAACAACACCTCCTGCAAGCATGGCAAAATCAAACCACGGTAAGTGAAATGAAAGCGTCCAGCCAAATGACTGCTTGTTCACTTTAACTACCAGTAGCCAACCAAGCCAAAGCCCGGCAACGACCCCAGCAATGATGCCAGAGAGTGTGATGCCAAGGCCCTCTGTCGTGGTCGTTTTCACGATTTGAGACTTGGTAAATCCTATCGACGACAAGACCTTTGCCTCGGCGTGACGGTCAAGTATCAAGGACGCAAGAGCCAAGCCCATTCCAGCGACCGCCACCACGATGCCAATCACCTCAAGTGCATACGTGATGGAAAATGTCTGCCGAAAAATCCGAAGCGCTTCCTGCTTTAAGAAGCCCTGGGTGCGAACAGCCAGTCCAGGATGCTGTTTCGCCAGTTCATCACGCAACGCACCTACATCTGTGCTGGGCTTCACCATCAATGCGATGCGCCAGATATGCTCAGCTCCAAACCACGACTCAAATGTTTCAGCGGGCAGTACAATAGAGCCCTTCTCATTGCCATAGTCTGCGTAAACCCCTTTGATCTCAAGGTTCTTCGTTCCAACGAGAGTTGGCACACTGATCACGGAGCCTTTTCCAAGATTTAGCTTAGTTGCCAGACTTTCGTTAAGGATAGCCCCATCTGACCAAATGCTTTCTGGTGGCTCAATCCACGCAAAAAGCTGATGCCGATGATTGAATGTGGTGTCCATGCCCAATAGCCCCACCGGCCCGGTTTCAAGCACGACTTCTGTTTTCAGAAGTGCTGCGGTTTCTGCCACTTTCGGGTGTGATTGCAGCCCAGTCAGAGTGGATCGTCGTATCCCATCTTTACTGGATGCAGATTGAGCACCTAAACTAGCCACATAAATATCGGCCTTCATGGTGCGCTCGATCCAACGGCGCATCGTGAAGTCAAAACTTCCGATCATGACGGCCATTCCCGCAGTCATAGCCACAGAGCTTGTGAGCGCTGCAGTTGCAAAGCGGTGCCTTACTGATGCAGATCGCAATCGGCTGAAGGCAACGGTCTGGGTTGGGTTGTTAATGTTCGTTGGTGCCACTTTCAGCAACAGCCCGGACAGAAGGCCCATACCTACAAGCCAAAACAACGCTGCCGCATAGGCACCGAGCGGGAACTTGCTTCCGTCGATCTCGAGGGGAGGTATTTGTGCGAGGTAGAGCGCAACGATCACCAAAATGCATCCGGCGAGATTGGATCGCCATATTCCTCCACCTCGCCACGGTGTGGCATGGCGTCCAAGTGACGGAGCTGGTGGGGAGTAGGCCGCATCGCGCGCTGGAAACCATGCCGCCACAAGGCTGCACAACGTGCTTAACATCAACCCCACAAGCATTTCAGGTAAATCGATTTCAGCGTGGTCTGCCTTTGTGGCTCCATACAGCGCAGACACGGTAGCTGTCACTCCGCGAAGTGCCACTTGAGCGCCAGCCCAGCCCAGTCCTATGCCAACGACCCCGGCACAGGCTCCCAGGACGGCAGCTTCTAGCAGAAAGGCACGCATGATCGCTTGGCCAGATACCCCAAGCGCTCTAAAAATCGCTGTCTCCTCTCTGCGTCTGATCACCACGCCGTCGAGCGCCTGAAACACAAGGTATCCTCCAACCAACAGCGCGAGCAATGATAGTATGGTGAGGTTTAGACGAAAAGCCGACGTCATTTCTGACGCCAACAGCCTTCGGTCTTCGCTTTCCATGAGCTGCCATCGACCTTTGGAGAGATGAACCAGAATCTTCTTGATCTCGTCGACCAAACCAGGGAATGCCGCCCCGTTTGGAACAAAAAGTTCTACCCGGTCAATTACACCAAGCCTTCCAGTAAGCTTCTGATGTGCCGGCAAATCCATCAGCAAGACATCAGCTGGGATTCCGGGCTCACCAGGCGGCGCTTTGACCACTGCGTTGATCGTCAGACGGCGAACTTCGTCCCGAATCACCACAGTCAAAGCCTCCTTACTTTGCAAAACCATTTCGTCACTGACGATTACGCCATCAGCGTCTTGGGATGAAATGGTCGTGGGAAGATTACTGGTCTGCTCCATGTTCTGGAGCGCAATCAAGTCCACACCGATGAGCCTCAGCACTTCCTGCCTTCCAATCGTCAGATCTTGATCATGTTTAGTGACGGTTGTTTCAGCCACAGGCAGGATCAGCGCTGGACGTTCGCCCAAAGCCTTTCGCATCTCCGCCAATGCCCCCACTTCGATGCTGCCCGCCACGTTTTGCAGAGTGATGTCAGGCTCTCTGGAGATACTGGCTGTAAACTGCGCAAAACCCGCCAGCGCTGATTGATTGGCTAAACGCACGGCCACGTAAACAGCAGTGCCGAGCGCAAGAATGGCAAGTAGCGCAAGCTGTTGCTTCCATTCACGCCTCCAATGCCTCAAGGCGGAAAGCCGAAGAATGATCAGTGCGTCACGCATCGACAATCCTACCGTCTTTCATCCTCAGGACGCGATGGCAAATGCCTGCGGCCTCTGCGCTATGGGTCACCATCAGAAGGCCCGTGCCTTGTGCTTCTGTTACATCCCGAAGCAGACCCAAAACAGTTTCGCCTGTGACTGAATCTAGATTTCCTGTGGGTTCATCCGCCAGGATTAACGCAGGCTTGTGGATAACGGCCCTAGCGATAGCAACGCGCTGCATCTCCCCTCCTGAAAGTTGGCTAGGAAGCGCATTTGCTCTCGAACCGAGTCCCACTCGATCAATCAATGCCTGAACGCGCATCCTCCTTTCGACTGCTGGAACGCCGAGAAGCTTCAACGGCAGTTCTGCGTTCTCAAACGCGGTTAACGTTGGCAAAAGATGAAAGAACTGGAACACCATGCCAAGCGCCTCTCGACGTAGGCGCGCATGTGTTTTTTCAGTACCCGCGATGACGTTTTCACCCTTCAGGGTGATCCTTCCAGCGTCAGGAGTGTCAATACCAGCAATACAATGTAGGAGGGTTGTCTTACCACACCCGGAAGGGCCAAGGATGGCCACACGTTCCCCAGCGTTGATCGTTAGATCGACCCCTCGGAGCACAGGACGCGCCGCATCGTAAGTTCGCTTCAGTTGTTCAATTTCCAGCAATGGCACAGCTGGGAAGGTAACGCCCCACACCTCCGCTTGGGAACGGCAATTGTCTCTAAATCAAACCGGAAAACCAAAGCTTCAGGCTGCTGGGCAACTCAACCAAAAGGTTGTGGTGAAGTTCTCAGAGTGCACTCCCAATTGGATGTTCTGCTGATGGGCAAGCATGGCAGCAATGGTGAGGCCAAGTCCGAGATGGTGACCCGCTTTGCTGCCACTGAATGGCCGGAACACTTCAGCCTGCTTCTCGGGAGGGATCTGAGAACCTGTGTTACTCACCAAAATGTCAACCCTATGCTCTTGCGCAGGAGTGATGAGACCCGGACCGCAAACCCTAAGCAGCGCGCGCCCATTGGACTTTTCTGCTGCTTCGGCGGCATTCTTTAGGAGTTCGGTGAGAATGTCCTTAAACTTGGTGGGATCTACCATGATGGACGGCAAACCTTGCTGTACCTCTATTTCAAACTGAACATTCGCTCTTAGAAAAGGTTCACGAAGCGCGGCATCAACCACGGAAAAGTATTCGTTCACGTTCAACGGTTGCGGGCTCACTTTAGCACACCCGCCAGCTGAGCGAATGCGCTCACTCAGGGCTGACATGTTGGTAGAGGCCTCGCGGATGTGCTGGACATTCCCTAGGGTCTCGGGATCAACATCGTCATTCATGAGAATGAGACTGCTAAAGCCCTGAATCACAGCGAGGAGGTTGTTTAGCTTGTGGGTGAGGCCTCGAAGGAGCTCCTGATGGAAGCCATCCGTTGTTTCACGCGCCAAATTGAGTGCTGTAGGGAAGGTAAACTGCATGACGAATGAAGGTAGGGATTAAGTTTGGTCTTTGCCGCCATGATAGAAAGCACTCCCTGAAATCAAACGCTAAATGCGTTCATTTCAGCTCGCCGTTTCCTCGAATGGCCTACTCAAACGGAAAATACTCTTTCCTGATGCTCCCATCAGGCATCACCCGGTTGGCATCACCCATGTGAAAACCACCCCGCTCAACTAACCAAGGCTGATACCACTTGTAGGCAATGTCCGGCGTGTCCTCAAACTCTGTGACGCCGTACGATGAGTCGAACACTTTCTCGTCAAAGTCTGTCTTGAAAGAAGCTCGCTCAGAAGGGCATAGCCAAGTCTCCCGATGAGCACCGTAGGGCTCAAGCGTCTTGAACCAGAACTCAGCAACTGAATCATTTTCCGAGTCACCACTGTCGTCATCCAGCGTCCCATTCGGTATTTGTGGCCAAACACGAGAGTGATCTAGCATGTAGGAACCTAGACTTGCGTGCAATGAACGAAGGTTGGTCATGCACCCGGCGTCTTGAGCCTTACGTTTAAAATGACCGACTAGAGGAACGATGAGCGATGCGAGTATCACAATAATCACGACGACAACCAGCATCTCCAATAAGGTTCTGCCAGACTCGGCGCGACTTTTGATGCTATGCAAGGCCTGTGGGTGTTTCATTCGTCTTCACCAGTTGTGTGCAACCTGGGGGGTGAATCAAGTCTTAGTTCTGTTATGATCAAAGCCGTCACACGAGTCAGAGTAGAAGCATGAATCGCCAATGGGCTTCATTGGCGATTCACAGATAAAGTTCGACTGGGTCAACATTCGCTCCCCTCTCCGACAAACGCTCCGACAAACGACCCTACGGAGTGATGTCGGTGAATAGAACGGGTCCAGATAGGATTGGCGTAACAGCAGTCGAGGTCCCTGGCAACACAGGCAGTTGTGGAAGAAGAAAATACCCCTTACCAGTTCCGGCGGTGTTTGCTGCATTCCGCAACACGACGCCATAGTATTTTCCAGTTCGCTTTACGTTCACAACTGCTGGCCCAGGATCAATGTCATCTGTGATAGAAAAGTCGCCGGAGAACACACCTGTTTTTTTGTCCACATTGACCTTAACCTTACCCAGATTGGTTGTGAAGACTGGGAGGTTTGCACCAGTGAGAGTAAAATCTACATCTGGGTTAGTCGCTGCCAGACCGAGACCGGCATCCTCAAAATTTAATCTTGTATCAGCGACTGTCACATCCGATCCCAGCACATTGGCCCCTGGTGGCACCACAGGGTAAAGACTTCCCTCTACGGCCAGAGTAATGGCGGAGAAACCAGAGTTGTAGTTGTAGCCGATTTTGGGGGCTTGGTCCTTTTTCATCCAGTTCAACGGCCCAGGCTGCCCGTAGTCGGCTACTGAAGCACCGCCAACGGCGATCTGGATGGCACCCACGAGCGAACCGGTGTTCGAATAAAGGCTCCTAAAAATGGCCAACTGGCCCTGCGGCCCCAAAAAGCCAGCGGTGGAAAAAGCAACACCGTCAGCTAGAACTCCAGAAGTAGTTACACTTCCCGAAGCTGGCACCAAAGCACTACCATAGCTGTGCCCATGCGGGTAAGTCTGGGCAGGCAGTTCCGCTGGAGGGGACAAGGCAAAATTGATTCGCCCCAAGAAATTTGCAGTTGTGACCGGGTTGTTGCTGGCACTCCAAACTTGTCTCCAACCATCTAAGTCACTGGTGGTCACCCCGTCCGTGACAGTTCCGCTGACGGTATTGTTAACCAAGTTCAAGTCAAAAGTAAGCGTCAGCGGAGTAGTTCCTGTGCGAGGAATGCTTATTACATTGCTGGGATTACTTGTGGTATTCAGATCCGAATCGCTATTCGCACCCATTGTGAGGCTTCCTTTAGAGAATCTGAACGAAGTTCCTCCCATTTGAAGCTTGCCAGAATATGAACCAATTGGAGTGACGGATAAATCCAACCTACCGCCTAAGTTCGCATTGTGCGATCCTCTGGAGACGATTCCAATGAAGTTCCCGATAGCGTTCGTCGGAATCGGATCAATGACAAGTGTAGCTGTGATCGGGACGCTTTTGCCTTGCCCGTTACTTCCTATTATGGATAGCGTGTAAGTGCCGGCCTTGCTTGCTCGGCCGGTAATGAGGCCGAGCTTGCTGATAGACACCCCACTCAGATTCGGCGTGCTTTTCATAGTGTAGCTTGCCGGCTTTTCGGTTGGAATGCCGTTGTCCATTACTTGGAGCGAAATAGGTTCATTCACCAGATAATGGCCGGTGATGGCGAGCGGCATTATTGTAGGCTGACCGGTAGTCACAAAAAGATGTTCGGGAGCGGTTGCAAGCATCCCGCCGGGTGCTGTCACTTCGGCAATGTAGTCTCCAGCATCGCCTGTAGTCAGACCTTTTATCGTCAAAGTCTTCCCGCCACCGCTCAAAAAGTATTTGATACCGTCAGCCGCGACGAGCTGGGTGGGACCGCCTCCAAGAGGCGTGAACTTCCACACGTACGTCAGACTATTGCCGCTCGCGGCAGCAGTCAAAATCGCGGTAGCGGTTGCCTTCTGGACCTGAGTCTTCTCGTTAATGTCGTCAACTACTGCAATCTCGCCCTTGGTGCCAGTCACTGCCCCCGCAGGGTTGGTAGCTCTTAGGGCATAAGAGCCCGCTTGGCCGAGCTGAATGTTGTTAAGCGTGTGCGAAGCAGTTGTCGCCCCAGCTACGGAGGTAGTTCCTCGCAGCCACTGAAATCGAAGGCTAGCGGGCGCTTCGGCAGACACTGTCGCACTCAGCACCGGCGCATCACCAACTCCTACAATCTGATGCGACAAAGCACCGACAATAGGCGGGTCAACGACTGTTAGCGTAGCAGCCCCAGATGTGGCCGATCCAGCAGCGTTCGTAGCTGTAACCGTATAATTGCCCTCGTGAATGTCCTGTGCGTTGTTAAAGGACAGAGTAAGCCCTGTTTTGCCCGAAGCGTTGACAGGGAATGGCCCAGCCCAAAGGTACGTTGGGCTGGATCCGGCAAACTTGGCGGTGAACTTGGCGGACTTTCCGCGCCCTACCACCAAGTCAACTGGATCAGTGACGACCGATGGAGGCACGATGACTGTCAGTCTGGCGCCTTCACTTGTCGCACTCCCGCCAAGGGTCTTAACCACCACCGTGTAAGTTCCTGCATCGGACGAAGTGGCCGGATTCAGAGTCAATGTGTCAGTTGTTGCACCAGAAACGTCAGGACCGTCGACTAGATTCACGCCGTTCCTCTTCCACTGATACGAGATGATGGGAAGAGAGGATCTTGCTTCGACACTGAACACTGCGGACTGACCTTCGTTGACGGTTATGGACACAGGCTGGCCAACGGAGAAATCTGCGATCGGTTTCAACACTCGCTCAACATATCCAGTGCTTCCATTCTGCCATCCGCTGCTGGTTAGAGCAATGGCACGAAACTGGAAACTCTTGCCTTGCGGAAGGAGTTGTCCGCCCAGTTGCCATCCAGTGCCAGGGATGTAGGTCGGTGGTGGCAGTGAGATATAAGTTGTGCCTCCATTGTTAGAATAGGAAAACTTCACATCCATGATCTCGGGTGCCGACCCGCCGCGTGTCCAAGTGACCGTCGTCCGATCATTAGATATTTCCAAGTCTGAGATTGCAGGAACATCTGCCGTCATTCGTGCTAGTCCTCGGCGGGTTTGGCCCGAAACCGACCCAAACCCCCCCCCGATCACAACTTTTCCATCGGTTTGTATCGCAAGACTCATGACACTCGGGAATGAAGTGGCGGTACCTTGAATGTCCACTAAGCCAACGTTCGGATTGAACGCGGCATCAAGGAGTCCGGTGGATGTCAGCATTGCGACACCGTTCCTAGTAGTGGTTCCACCCACGGTCGGGGTTATGTCGGTAAATGGCCCACCAACAACCACCTTCCCGTCGGCGCGGAGCACCATTGAAGTCGCAAATGAGACGATCGCCGGTGCGAATGTGCTGTCATTCGTTCCATTTGCATTGAGTCGTGAAATCAAACCAGTAGCCACCAACAGTTTCCCGTCCGGCTGCAGCACCATTGCTGTTGGCGGAGCGGTCAGCGAGTGATTAAATGTGGGATCAATCGTGGAATCGTCGTTCAAACGAACCAAATATGGTCGGGCTTCACCTCGAACGGTGTCAAATGTACCGGAGATGATTATCTTGCCGTCAGGTTGACGGATGATACCAAAAAGATATGGAACGCTTTCCGGTGCCCCGTTATCCAAAAGATTGGGGTTAAAGGACCCATCGGCGGCGAATTCCCCATCGGAACCTATTTGCTTGGCTATGCCTTTGAGCACTACGCCGTCGGCTGTGTTCCAGTCCCCAACGTAAATTGGTTCACCTGTGGGCAGCAACCAACCTGTCGTCACCTCAGGTCGATAGTTGGGATGGTCCATGACCAAAGGAGCGTTGTAATAGAGACTGGACCCATTGGAAATACTGGCGATGGCTATCTGATTCCTTGGATCGCCGCTGAACTCAGTGAAGTTCCCCATAACCAGCATCTCTCCAAACGAACTCAAGTGGGTAGACCAGACCCAAGGATCAGAGGTTGAATCTGAAAGAGGGGTCGTATATGGCAGCGGTGCCCAAGGATATGATACCAGTCCGTCTTCGGCTATGCCGGAATCCGCAAGCCGTGCGAAACTGCCTCGATAAAGTGCTTTCGTGCCGAGCCCTAAGGTGCTGAAATGACCGCCGACAAGTATCCGCTTGCCGGGCATAATGGAGAGACTGTAGACAGTAGTCCAAACAGTGCCATTTGAAGAAATTCCAACGTTAGGATTAAAACTGGGGTCCAGCACAGATTGGGCATTGGATGAACCATTCGCCCCCGAAAAAAGTAAGACCAAACTAGCCGCACTTACCAAGCGAAAGTGCTTCAGGACAGATCGCAGCGCCGAAGCGTGGGGCCGAATGTGTGATTTCATAACGATGTACTTAACGTTTTTTGGACGCGCATTGAGGGACAGAATGCCCTGTTTTGTCTACGTTCGACAAAATTAGAGCAAAATTGTTCCGAAATTATCTCGTTCATTCGATTGAGAATGTAAATCGTCAAATTCTTGGATGAGCAATCCAGGCTGGGTTGCACGGAATCTGGGGCGAGCATGTCAAATTCAGGCGCGGTTACCGCAACACAAAAAAAATCTTGCGCAAATCGGCACTTGCGAGTTACGATCACCCGTCATGAATCGTCTATTCGCATTTTTTGCCATAATCTACCTTGCAGGCGCATCCACTTCCCATGCTTTGTCTGGGGGGCCTTTCGACAACGGATTTGGTTCGGCCGGCTTAGAAGATGGTGCCGTCTACCAGGCGGTTCTGAGCTATCGAAATGGCAATGGGTTTTGCTACTTTCACCCCGAGGCCAACATAGTTGGAGAAAACTTGGCATCCCCACTCGCTTTCAATGCGAGAGGATCGCTGCAGAACCGGAGTGTTTTGTATTACAAGGGTATAACCTATGTCGGCTCTGCCATCGGCATGACTGATCCAGACACAAGATATATTCAGTGCACGATCAATGCGACTTCTGATCTGGCAAATACTGGGGTGCAACAGCAGCAGAACAACCAGAACGCCATTGGTGGAGCTGCCGGTGGCGCAACTCAAACGGCTTCAACTAACGTCGGATTGGCTATCACCACTAGTAACCGTGGTTTCATGGTTAATGGAAATTGGGAAGCCATGATGCGGAAAATGTCACCTACTCGGCGATTTATTGGCGAAGGCGAGCTTGTATTTTTGTCACCGACAGGAGCAGATGCTGTCGCTGGATTGGCATACCAAGGTTATTCAGGTTTGATTAATGCTATCGTGCAAGCTGTGAGCGGCTTGGGCAACAACTTCAACCCTGCGATTTTCACACAGGCGCAAGTTGCAATTAACAATGCACTTTCGAGTCTTCCTGGATTTCTAGCTGGGGCGGGCTTGGACTCGGTTCAGGAGAGCGGAGATACTGTTAAGGTCAAAGTGCGCGGCACTCTCAGGTATCTATGATTTGGAATCTACCCTCAACGAGGTAAGGTTGACAGCATTTTCGGTGGAGCCAGAAATGGCTCCACTTTTTTGTGTCTGCTACGCCCAATCATCGTTTTAGCCCGCTGATCTTGCAGCCCATTGCTTCGGTTCGAGGTATGGGAATAGGTTTGCCCGAGAGCAATGCTTCAAGTGCGTCTCTGAGGTCTTTGGTCGTTGCTTGGCGTTGGCGCTTTGTTGGACCGAGGTAAAGGTCGTTGATTCGGCCTTGGTAGGCCACTTTGCCATCAGGTGTCGTCAGCACCGCTTCTGGGGTAACCTTGGCGCTGAAGTGTTGAGCGAGCTTTTGTTCGTGGTCCATGAGGACCGTTGCTTTGATCTCGTTCATCTCGGCATGCTGGAGGATGTCCGTCAGTTTCTGATCGGCATCGGAGTGCACAAAATACACTGTGGCCCGCTCTGCATAGTCGGCCGTGATGGCATTCATCTCCTTCATGAACGTGCCGGATGTGGAGCAGTAAGGAGAGACGAAAAAATAGACCGTCGCTTTCTTGCCGCCGCTAGCGAAAGGCTTGTGGTCGTGCCCATCTGCACCAGTAAGAACGAGGTCGGACTGAGCGATGAGCAGTTGAGTGCCAATAAGTAATGTGATGAGCGATTTCATGGTGTGGGTTCAGAGCTTCCAGGCCTTGCTCCAGAGCACATAAATCTCGTGCATAGCTTTGCGTTCCAAAGGCGTCCACTCAGCCGTTCTCTCGTCCAGACTCTTAAACTCTGCTAATCGTGGGTCTTTCTCGGCAGCAAGTTGGTAGTTTTTGAGAGCGCGTTCGAGATCCTTTGTTCCCCAATACCCAAGCACCAGAGAGTAATAGTCGTAGTGGGCACTGAAGTCACTTTTCTTGGCTGACTCTTCAAAGTGACGGATAGCCTCCTCGTAGTCGCCTAGGTTAAAATAGGCCCATCCAACACGATTGCGCATCGGAGCGTCGTCCTGCAGTTCTACTGCCTTCTTTAGGTCTGCCCGAGCTTGCTCTTTGCGGCCGAGGAGCGCGAGCGTATAGCCACGATTAGAGTAAGCTTGCGCGCTGTCTGGGTGAGCGGCGATCTGTTTGGTTAGATTCTCCAGTTTGGGCGTCGTAAAGTTAGGCTCTGCTGCGAGGACGGCACCAGGGGTCAAAAGCAGGGCGGCGATTATGCTGCGAGTAGTCATGGCGGCTTATTCTGGGATTCTCCATCTCCAACGAAACGACAGAACCCGATTGTTGCGTTGATTTGGTCCCATAGTGCACTACTTGCTGACCATGAAATACATATTTACGTTCCTCCTTGCCCTCAATCTCCTTATGTCCGCCTCAATTGCCGCAGATGCTCCCTATCGTCACGTTGTGCTCTTTAAGTTCAAAGACAGTGCCACTCCTGAGCAAGTGAAGCACATTGAAACAGAGTTCAAAAAGCTGCCCTCATTGATCGACACGGTGACTGCATTTGAGTGGGGCACCAACGTTTCCCCAGAGGGATTAAATGACGGCTTCACTCATTGCTTTTTTGTTAGTTTCAAGGACAAGGCAGGCCTCGAAGCCTATATTCCCCACCCTGCCCACAAAGCATTCGTAGACATCCTCAAGCCCCAACTCGACAAGGTGTTGGTGGTTGACTACGTGGCTAGATAAGGCTGCGATTACTTTAGAGCAGCATGCACACGGTGAACGTCATCGTGTGCGTCCAGACTTTGGAGAAAGTTGGTCACTTCTTCCCGCTGTTGCTCAGTAAGTTCTGGGTAGTCTTTTGCACGATAGGTCAGTTCTGAGGTCGTGACAATCCAGCCACCAGCTTTAAGTGCCTTGGTCACTGCATCTAGTTTGGCGCTTGCACAGTAAAAGCGTGTCCCAGACTGCATGGTGCCATCTTCAGAGTCGATTTCCATCGGCTCAAGATCGTCTGCGTCTGCCTCAAGTGCTGCTGTCTCTGCATCAATACTTGAATCCGGGTGGTGCGCCTCGATCATTCCGCAGTGATCAAACATCCATGCCACTGAGCCACGGGTGCCTATGCTTCCCGCTTTAAATAGGACTTTGATCTCAGATGATGTCCTGTTGTTGTTGTCGGTAAGACATTCAACGACCACTGGCACGCGGTGCGGGGTGAAACCTTCATAAACAACATTATCATAGGTCACCGCGTCTGGACCGGTGCCTGAGCCTTTCGCGATTGCCCGCTCAATCGTATCGCGTGTGACACTTTGCTTTTTTGCATTAGCAAGTGCAGCAGCAAGCCGTGCATTAAACTCCGGGTGTGGTCCACCGAGACGTGCCGCCACCTGGATTTCACGAACCAATTTGCCGACCATTTTGCCTTTTTGGTCGGCGGCGAGTTCACGCCATTTCTGTTTCCATTGTGCTCCCATGATATTGAACGGGAAAAGTTAAGCGTCCCCGGCTGCCAGTTCCACAAAAACGTCTTCGAGTGACGGTAGTTGCCGGTGAATCTCACGGACCTTCCACTTGTGTTTGACTGCAAGTTCCAAGATGTTATCCCGCACATCGGCATTCGACTCCAGTCGGAGTGAGATCGCCTGCCATCCGTCTTCAGTGCGGTCGATCGAGACTTTTTTTACCGCTGTGATGCTGTTAAGCTCCTTCTCCACCTTGTCATCTCCCTTTAGCTCAAGATAGACGGAGCCGGCAGTACGCAGGCCGCGGGTTAGATTGAGAGGCGTATCATCAGCCTTGATCTGGCCCTTGTTGATCATGATGACCCGGTCACATGACAGCTCTACCTCACTGAGAATGTGAGTGGAGAGAAGGATCGTGTGAGAAGGAGTAAGATTGCGTAGCATCTCTCTCACTTGACGAATCTGCGTGGGATCGAGCCCATTCGTGGGCTCATCCAAAATGAGAAGTTGTGGCCGAGCGATCAATGCATCTGCCAGAGCAACACGCTGCCGATAGCCTTTTGATAGGTTGCCGATCAATCTCCGCCTCACGTCTGTGATTGCCGTGAGTTCCATTGCTTCTCCCGTTCGTGTTCGCAGTTCCCGACCGCTTAGCCCTTTCAGAGCAGCGCGAAAGTGCAGGTACTCCTTCACCTTCATGTCCGTGTAAAGGGGGGCCATCTCCGGCATATAACCGACTTGCCGCCTCACCTCCAACGAGTCGCGAAATACATCTTTGCCCCCCACCTTCACCAATCCTGATGTTGGCGGCAAATAGCCACTCAGTATCCGCATCGTGGTTGATTTTCCTGCTCCGTTGGGGCCGAGGAATCCGACGAACTGACCTGGCTCCACGTCAAATGTAATCCCGTTCACCGCCACGCGACCGGCGTATTGCTTGGTGAGTTGGGAAACGTGAATCATTCGGAAAAAGGGCGGCGAGTATGACCGAAGTCGTCCCGCCTGACAACGCAGGAAACAGGAAAACCTTTTTTCTCAGGGTCTGAGGTCCCCTGGGTCGGTCCCACTGATCATTTTGGCCAGACGATCTGCCACGACAGCTACGTCAATGTCAATGGCGGCTAATGCTTCGGAATAAAGGCGCTTCCATTCCATAATTGACCCTGCGATTGCTCGATCATCGCTTGCCAAAGGGGCGAGTTTGACGAGACATCGCCGCAGAGTTGGTTCCATTTCCAGAACTGCATTCTGACGGTGCGCGGCCTGGAGAATAGGCACGGTGACAATGAGGCCAAGCGCATGATGATCTTCTGGGCTCTCCATGGCGGTGCTCAATGCCTCCTGCCAGGCTTTAAGGGCGGGTTTCAGATCATTTTTTGCAAGGTGGTGCTCGGCCAACATGACAAGTGAAGCCACTCCGGTTTGTCTAGCGTGTCCGTATCGCTCACGTTCCATTCTCAGCATCGTTTCTTGGACGGCAAGAGCGTCGTTGATCCGACCTTGTTTGATGTGAAGTCCAAAGAGTCTTATCCTGGTCAACATCGCTTCGTTGCTCCATCCTCCCGGCTGATTTTCGTCGATCTCAATGCACCTTTTGATCATTGACTCAGGGTTGGCCAAGTCCCCTCTAGCCTGAACCAGGATAGCAACGTTCATCAAGCTGCGTGCGGTTTCAGGGTGATCCTTGCCCAGTTCCGCTTCCCGCGCCTTCATGGCCTCCCAGTAGGCATTCTCGGCCTCTGCTGCGTATCCAAGAGTGGCGTATCCTTTGCCCGCTGCGTGGAGTAAGTTGCCAATTTTTCCAGATGATGCCTCAGCCGTCTCCTTGGTAGCACTGACCCAATGGCTGATTTTCTCGGAAGCCTGCACTTGTTTACCAAGTGCCTTCATCAATTGGGTGTAGACATCCATGAGCGTCCCAAGCGCATCGGGTCGCTCACTTTGAGCGGCTATCCCGATTTCCAATGCCTCCGTGGCCAAATCAATTGCCTTATCAGACGAACCGTTCCGCTGACAAGAGATCGCCAACTCAGCCAGCGCAAGCGCCACACGCTCGCCGCTCCTCCCGGCCGCGAGTTTGATGGCACATTGAAGAGCCCTCTGACACAGTTCCTCACCTTCTTGCATCCGGGCCGAAGAGCCGGTCTTAAGACAATAGCCTTCCACAGCCCGGGCCAGTTGCTGGCAAATCCTCTGCACCAGCATGGATTCGTTGCCAGTGGCTCTCTCTGCGAGCGTCAAACTTTTGCGAAAGTGGGTCATCGCCTCGTCAAACCGCTCCAGATTCGTGAAAAAGATACCAATCTGAAGCTCGGCAGAAGCTGTGACCTCATCCATCGATGTTGACTTATTCTTCGTGCCCTCAGAAATAGCCACTACCTGATCTAGCAGCTTGCCTGCGAGATCAATCCTCCTCGCCCGGCCAAGCAAAACAGCGAGCCGCGTCCAACTCTCAGCCAGAGCCTTCTGATCGCCCTCCAGCATTCGACCCGCAAGTTCGACCGTTGAAAGTGCGGACTTAACTGCACGTGCGAACTGCTCGTCGGCGAGTAATGCTTCAACGTGCCCCTCTGATGCCCTCAGCAGGGCTTCACCGCTATCGCCGTTGGCAGATTGAAGCTCATGGACTAGGGTCTCGTACTCTTTGCAGGCCGCAAAATAGCGCCCACCCTTCATGAACTGCTCTGCAGCGCCGATTCGGGTGCTGTCACTGGCAGACGCACAGGCGTGAAGCCATGCGGCAGCGAGCAACACATGTAACAGAAGTTTCATTGAGGCAGTTGGCGGGATTAGCACGAACCGTCCACCCGAGCAATGCATCACTTGCGCCATAGGCCACCGGGCGTTACCTCGGTCCATGACCACAGCGAACAAGATCTCCGTCTTCCGCATCCTTTTGGTGCCGGTTTTTGTAGCTTGTGCCATCTACTACGCGCAAAGCGCGAGTGCCGGCAAGCCAGATGAGTTCTGGTGGAGGGCTACAATTGGGGTGTTCTTCACTGCCGCCGTCAGTGATTTTTTGGATGGTTACCTTGCTCGAAAGTGGGACCAGCGGACAAGGTTGGGAGCTATTTTGGATCCCTTGGCTGACAAGCTCCTTATGCTTTCAGCCATGCTCACCCTCAGCCTCACGCCTTGGCCGCAGAGACTTCCTCTGCTGTTGCCCATTCTCGCCATTTCCCACGCCGTCCTCACCATTATCGCAGCCTTCGTGATTCACCATGTCGCTGGCTATTGTCGCATCGTGCCTCACTGGACAGGGAAAATGGCTACGGCAGCGCAAATGACCGCTGTGTTGTGGTCGATGATTGGCATTTCCTATCCTTCGGTGAAGTGGCCAGCCGGGGTCGCCTCCGTGTTTACGGTGTGGTCTGGCTGGGTGTATTTAATGGACGCAGCCGGACAACTTGCTAGGGGAGGTAGTCGAGATGAATCCAAGTGAACGAAAGATGGTGGCAATTGTAGGACGACCGAATGTAGGTAAGTCCGCTCTCTTCAATCGTCTTGCAGGCAAGAACATCTCCATCGTCCACGATCAGGCTGGAGTCACCCGTGACCGCATCACTGCTGAGTGCAGGCGTGGACCCGAGGTCTTCGACATCATGGATACGGGCGGTATTGGTGCCAGTACGGATGATGTGCTCACCGACCAAGTGCAGATTGAAGCCGAAGTGGGCCTGGAAGTTGCTGACTTGCTGCTGTTCGTCGTGGACGTCATCGATGGCATTACCACCATCGACCAAGCACTGACCAAAGTGCTGCGAAAGACCTCCAAACCGGTCGTCCTTGTCTGCAACAAGGCCGACTCCGCCAAACGCAAGCTCGGAGCCGCAGACTTTGCTGCCCTTGGCTTCAAGGACACGGTGGACGTCAGTGCCGCGCATGGTCTTGGCATCAAAGAGCTGGTCGACGTGATCGCTGCACGGCTGAACCTGACGGACAAGCCACGGCCCCAAGTCACCTCACATAAAGATCGGCCTCTTAAGTTAGCCATCGTTGGTCGACCAAATGCCGGCAAGTCGTCTTTAGTGAACGCGGTCCTCGGTGAGCAGCGTGCCATCGTAAGTGAGGTGGCTGGCACCACTCGTGATTCTTTGGACATTAAGCACACACGTGGCGAGCAGACCTACCAACTCATTGATACGGCAGGAATCCGCCGCCAGGCAAAGTTAGACGACGATGTGGAGATCTTTAGTGTCAAACGAGCCGTACAGAGCATTGAGCGCGCTGACATTTGCCTGTTAGTCGTCGATTGTGCCGAAGGCATCAAGATGCAGGACCGCAAGATTGCCCAACTCATCCTAGAGTCCCGCAAACCCTGCATTCTTGTCATGAACAAGTGGGATCTATTCCATCCATCGGCCAAACCAAAGGACAGGATGGAAGAACTCACCGAGACCGTGAAACGGGAGTTTTTCTTCCTCCACTTTGCTCCCATCGTTCCCGTTTCGGCCAAGAAGAATCAGGGCCTAGACAAACTTTTCAAAACCATCGACAGCGTGAAGGAAGGTGCTCAGAAACGTGTTGGGACCGGCGTACTGAATCGCGTTCTCCAGCGCGCGATCGACTACAGCCCAGGCCCAATCGGCACCGGCTCACATACCTTCAAACTTCTTTACGCCACTCAAGTCAATCACCGTGAAGAAGAAGCCGTGCCCGTACCGCACTTTGTCCTCTTCGCCAATCGCGCCTTCAAACTTCAAGACAGCTACTTGCGCTTCCTGGAGTCAAAAATCCGTGAAGAGTTTCCCGGCGTTGGCCTTCCCTTCGTTCTGAAAGTGAAGGGCAAAGCCAAAAAATAGCTGTCGATTGGATGGAAACTGAAACGGGCTGAACTGATTGACAGTCCAGCCCGTTCATTTGACAAGAAACAAGTTTCCCTAGTTTCTTTTCAGTTAGGGAAGAAGCTTCACGACATACTCACCATTGCCGATGGAGAGGATTGGAATCACGGATCCTGCATCATTGATGTCGGCGGCAAATCCTCCGCCAGCCGATCTTGCATTCACCGCTTTTGAAAGCCCGAAGTTGCACGCAAATACAGTCCGTGGTGTGCCTTCATGGATGATGGTATCACCCACCTTAACTGCCCGCTCGACTCCGTTACCGACTTCGCGCCAGACTGCACGGGTATCGCGGAAGGCGATCATGCCCTCAGGACTAACACACAATACCGCAAAGGTACCGTAGTTGGGCCCGTCAGGTGAAGGAGTGCCCTTTTGAGCAAGGACATCGATAACCCCATTGTCCCACCGACAGATGAGTTGATTGGTTACGGCTGAGGTATTGATCTGTGCTCGGAAGACGACCTTGCCATCATTGGTAACAAACACCTCATTGATCTTCTTCAACTGACCTCGTCCATCGATGTCATCGCCTTCACGGACAATCACCTCAGGCGCGGCTCCACTCAATTTGAACATGAGTAGATCATCAGTTGCAGTGGTGATCCCGCCAATGCGCGCCAGCTTGGCCAAAATGGCATGGGCCTCTTGCGCGTTTTCACCCTGATTCGCCGCTACCGCAGTGAAGGTGAGTATTTTGAGTCCAGGAGCGACTTCGTCACCCTTCCGTGCCAGCAGTTCAAGCTGTTGCCCGGGTTCTCCCACCATCACAGCCTCATTCAGAGTGGAATCCGTCCGACCACCCACTAGATCTGCAGGATTTCTCTGCAGGGTGGCAATGAATGCGACTTTGGATGCACCTGCTACAACGGTTTCCTTGCGAATCTGTCCGATCCACGCTGGATCAACGGTAGGAGCCTCGTCACCTTCACGTGCAAGCAGATCAAGGGTAGAGCCATCATCATACCAGATGCCGCTGTCGGTCAGGCTTGTAGCTGTTGTGCCGCCCTTAATCTGACTTCCAAAGTAGATCACACCTGATTTGGCAATCGCTGGCCTTGCATTGTGCACCGAGAAGACGCCGCCGTCTCCACCAGGAGCAACATCGCCTTCCTGACTGATCAAATCCAAGCTCTCTCCGTCTTCGGAAGCGAGATAACCTTGATCCAGTGTCGCGACCACTCCGTTGATTTTGTTCTCATAAGTCAGAAGACCAGATGCATGAATGTTGAGGTTCCTGAACTGGGAAGAGAACGAGCCACCTCCAGCGAGGAAGCCCTCACGACCAACGACAGCAAGGCTACCGGATGCATTCGTCAAAACGATTTCATTGCTGGTGCCAACCACACCACCAAAGCCACTCAACGCCTGAGCCTTAATCACGAAGCTACCATCGTTGTTCAGCACGCCGGACATAGGCCGGTAGAGTAGCCCCCCTGCCACAGGATCACCGTTTTCGTCGACGAGCGGAAGATCGTCCTCAGTGGCAATCACATCTTTCGGAGTCACCGTCACGACGGCTGTCGCTTCATCATCACCAAAGGTGTTGGTGGCGACGACCTTATAGGTTCCTGCCGTCAAGAGAGAGGCAAACGGAACATTCAAAATCGAGGATGTGGCTCCCGAGATCGGCACGTTGTTCAAATACCATTGGAATGTGGGTGCTGGGTAACCAATGGCAACAGCCGATAGATTGAAGCTCGTGTAGGCTTCAGCCGATACGTTTACCGGGCCTGTTGTGATGATCGGTGGGCTTGAAAGCTCCACGAATGCGAAATCATTGCCGTTGCCCCCGAGGTAAGTTGCAGTGGCAAAACTTGTTCCCACAAATGGCGCAACCACGAATCCCTCTGCAAATCCCGCAAAGGTACCACTGATCGCTCCACCGCTTGTTTTGTCCAAGATGATGATGGAATCGGTAGCAATTGGAGAGGAGAACGACCCAGAGACCACCAGGGCGGCAGATGCGATGGATACCGATCCGCTGGAAGTCCATTGGTCATGGGAAGTTCCAGGGGTTGTGCCATTCACCTGAATCTGAAGTGTAACACCACTATTCAAAGTCAGATCTCCATTGACGGCGATGACAGCGGTGTCTGTCCCCGAGCCTGCGTGGATGGTCACAGACTTGGTATTGCTATCCACATTACCAGCATAGGTGCCAGCAAGGATGGTGACGGCACCTGCGGTAGCCACACGGTCAATACCTTCCTGAATCCGGCTCGAAGTGCCGGACTGAGAACCCTGAGCTGTGACAACAAGCGCTGACAAGTCTGGCTGAAATCCGTGTGTGCCGCGGTTGAGAGTGGATTCGACATCGGTGTCCGTTCCAGATGAGAGTAGCGGCGTGTAATCAAAGTTCGCCGAGGCTGGCCCGCAAATGTCAGGCTGACCACCTGGTGCTATTGCAGTGCCGCCAAAAACCACAGGAAGCAATGAGGCATAACCCGGCTCGGCGCTGTTGGCCGTCGAGACCACTGGAGTGGCAGTGCCAAACCAGTTGCTACTGAAGTTCTTGATATTGCTGCCTGGGGCAGGAAGCGATCCGCCAGACTGGCGATCGACAATCTGACCATACCAGTTACCGGAGATGTTGTTCCTCACGAACTGGCAATTTGCTGCCGTCTGCACAGGCGAGTTGGTTCCTCCACTGGCGTCCAGGAACAGGATGCCAACCGTGCGGTTGTTCACGATGCTGTTTTCCTCCAAGATTATGTTATCGGTTTGATTGCGGAAGATCACACCAGTGTGGTTGTTGTGGATACTGTTGTTAAGGAACGAGTGTCCACTGCTGTTGTTGATGTCAACAGCACTCCTGTTACCGGTAATCGTGTTGTTGCGAATGAGTGCGTTGGTTTGAGCACCTTGGATGGCAATGCCCGCACTATTGAGCGTCCCGTCATTCCAATCAGTCGGGTTGTTGCCTTCCCGAGTAATCGTGAATCCTTGGACAATCACATCCGAGGCGGAAATGCGAACGGTGGCACCGTCTCCACCCTTTATGCCTTCAATGGTCGTAGTCGCAGCGCCTCCGCCATTAAGGGTCACAGTCTTGTTTACAAGCACATCTTCTCTGTATGTTCCGGGAAGAACGTGGATCGTGGTTCCTGCTAGGACCGAGTTAACGAATCCTTGAATGCTAAGCCCAACAGTCGTTGAGTTGTCGACATACACGCCTTTGTCAAAGATGTTTGCAGCGACCATGTCTTGGAGTGTCGTTGTATTGTTTTGAACAAAGATCTGGCTGGTGTTGATGCCAAGGCCAGTACTGATGAAGGTATTGCCGCTAATCGTGTTGCCGGGCCGACGAACTCGGAGCGAGCCCGCAAAACGGGTTGTCACGCCATTGAAAGTGTTGCCGGTGATCGTCGAAGTGGCGACATCAAGCGTCACAAGCTGATTGCCTTGCTCTTGTGCAGAGATGTTCAAGCCGCCTGCTGTCCCTGTAATGCTGTTATTGGTGAAAGTGATGTTTGTGGCCGTTGCCGTAGCAAGATTTCCACCACCGTTTCCGAGGACGACCAGCTGACGAGGTACGTTTGGCGTGCTGAACTGATTACCGAATCCATTATCGGCAGGATTGGCCCCGACATAGGTCTTGCCTGAAAAAATGTTGCCGCTGATGATCCAGTTGCTGATCACAGCGCCAAACTCCGAGAGCAATCCGACGTCACCATTTGCGCGAATATCGTTGTCAATCACCTGGAGCCCTGTGTGCCCACCTTGAAGGTAGAGAGCAGCGTTCTCAAGGCCGGGATTGTTGTTGTCCACTCCAATAATCGTGAAGCCCTTACCAGCACCGCCGATCGTAACGCCTGTGGTGTTTCCACTCACAACAACGGCACCTAGAGCGCCCACACCACTAATACCCGTGATGGTAGTGTTGGCTCGGCCAGTAGTAGATTCCAAGGTGATGTTTTTATTGATAGTCACGTTCTCGGTGTAGTTGCCGTCCGAAGCGCGGATGACTTCACCTGCCGTTGCGGCTGTCATCGCGCCGTTGATGGTCGCATGCAGCCAGCTTCGAGTAACGTTTAGCACAGGCAGTGTAGCGCTTGGGCTATTGTAACTCAGACCTGCTGTATCGATGGCAAGAGAGCTGAAGGTATTGAAGGCGAGCCAGCCATAGCGGTTACCTCCCACCACAGATGCAATCAAGTCAGCTGGGTCAGACAGTGTCCAAGTGGAGACAATTGCATTGGATGGGTCTCGCAGCACCAAGAGCACACTCAGTGCTCCACCAACATCGGAGAACTGATGTTCGAATGTGTACCAGCCAGAAGCACTCACGGCCACGGGGCTTCGAGCGACGTTCTTCGGAAATGAACTGCCGGGCCCGGCATTGTTCGAGGCGGAGATCACGAAGCGATCCGTTCCCGCACCAGGTCCGGTAAGGTCGGCTGCATTGTAGAAGCCCACATTGAAGACGTAGTCTCGTAAGTGATTACCATCCTGCTTACTCGAGGCCACAATCCAGTCAAAGCGGCGGTCATTCGCCCAGCCTGCACTCACGTCTAAATAGACTTTTGTGGATGTCACATATCCACCGGACGGGAAAGCGCTGCGGTATTCACCGAATCGAGTGAACGCGGTACCCGTGGCAACTGCATGACCACCTCCGTTTGCCGAAGTGATTCCGCCGGTGCCAGAAGTGACCGCTGAGAACGTGCCCGATAGCGCGCTCCAACCTGCAACATCTGCATCGAATCCCTGTGAGAAGATTGACACTTGAGCAGTTGCAGCTTGAGGCAAAGACATTATGCCTAACGCAACAATAAGTGCCTTGGGTAGTGCACGTCTGGCCAGGGAAGCAATGATCCCCGGTGAATTGCCATGGCCGCACTGTGCGGACCGGGCGCTCGCATCTTCGCAAGCTTGTTGGAACTGAGTTGAGTTCATCTTGGTGGGAGATAAGGTTTGGGTGGAGGTTTTGTTTGAGCGACCTGCATGAGTGCAGATGGATTCATGAACAGTTTGGCACTGTTGCATCGTGACCTTGGAACTCCCGCCCAGTTCCACAATCGGGGGGAGCCCCTCATATTCGCCGTTTCAATCCCTTATGAAATCGCACCTTTTATCACCCAATTTGCTAAGCATCGTGCCAACACCAAGTTACTGCATTCAAAGGATGTCCGTGGTGGAGCTAGGCAGAAATGCCAAGCGATGTTGGTACAAGAAGACGCAGTTGTTCTCGGTGAGCAAACACGCGCGCGCTCAATCGCTTTTTCAAAACACAAAGAGCACATTCGCACAAAGCTGTTAAGCTTGTGCGACGTGATACTTCCAGTTCAATTAGACTGCGGTCGCGATATAGCCGGCTTTTACCCAGGCGCTCGCGGCCGCAACCAGTTCTTGAGCATTTGCCGCGCCAATCTTCATTTTGATGTGCTCTCGGTGGGCTTCGATGGTCTTGGGACTCACTCCCAGTTCTTTGGCGATTCTGCTGGTGCCTAGGCCCCGCCCCACAAGTTGGAAAACGTGGAGTTCGCGGTCCGTCAGCGCCTCCACTCCATTCTCCGGTCGACTTTTGCGTTTGAATGCTGTCTTACCGAGCATCGCCACCGCAACGGGTCGGGTGAGATAGTTTTGCCCCTCCAACACGCAGTGCATTGCTTCGATCACTTCTGCGACCGGAACGCACTTCGTGATGTATCCGTCGGCACCTGCTCGAAGACATCTCTCCACCATAGACAAGTCGTCGTGTTCAGACATGACGAGCACCCTCACGCCCGCATGGAACGTTCGCACGGACTTGATAAAGTGAAGTGCATCACCGTTGCCTAGATGGAGGTCTAGCAAGATTAGGTGGGGCTTCTCGACTCGCATCAACGTGTCTGCGGTGCTGACACAGTCCGCTTCACCACAGAGTTCAAGCCCGGCGTCTGACTCGATCAATCGCGCTAGGCCGTGTCGTAGAAGAGGGCAGTGATCAACGACGAAGATTCGCCGCCGAGGCACACCGGGCTGGGACAGAATCCCACCAATTTGGGGCTGAGGCGTTTCGTTTGAGAGACCCTTCACAGGTCTGGTTCGGGAGGTGTGATCCATTGGGGGAGGCTCCTGGTATCAGTTACATCAGTTATACGAACGCCAGGGGGTGTAAATAGGTGGTAAACACCTATTTTTTTGATCACCCATCGCTTATGACTTTTTGCTTCTTGCTCATACTTGATGACGATTGTTGGGAAATCGCCGTTTCGCGACCGCTAGCGGCTTAGTAAGCCTGTCGGTTTGCAAAAATCCTTCGCAACTCACCTCAGGTGACTTTTAGTTCACCGTGTTTGCTGGACGTTCCCAGCTTGTTGATTCCAAACTCCTGGTTGTCTGAGACCGCCTAACCTTCTTTTACATGAAAGTAATCTTCTGGGCTGAAATCGTCTTACTTTGCTTATGCCTCCCGAGCTATGCCGGAGTGCTTCATTCATTTGGATCACTTCCGGACACGGGTTTGGTCCCAATGATTCCGCCAGTGGACGGCGGGAATGGATTTCTCTATGGAACGACGTCGTCTGGCGATGCTACGGATGGAGTCCTCTACGCCATCGGAGATGATGGCGGTGGGATGCATGTCTTGCATGCGTTTGGTTCTAACAGCCAGGATGGAACCTTTCCCTCAGGTCGCCTGATCATTCAGAACGGGGTGGTGTACGGGGTGACACAGCTCGGAGGTCAGTACGGCAACGGGACAATCTATTGCATGGATGTTTCCACTCGTGTCTATCGCATCCTACATAGCTTTGGTGGTGCTGGTCTGGGGCGTGCTCCGCTCGGAGGTTTATTAAAGATCGGCTCCAAGCTTTATGGCACCACGGCAGAAGGTGGCAGCAGCAGTCGTGGGGTATTGTTTGAAATCGGGACAGACGGTGTCGGGTTCGAGATACTCCATCATTTCGGTGCTACGGCTGGAGATGGACGGCATCCCGCTGCCGAGCTTGTTGACCTCAATGGCGTCCTCTTTGGCACCACTCAATCCGGCGGCTCGTTCAATAAGGGCACAGTGTTTAGATTTGCGCTTGCTGATGGCAACTATCAGATCCTGTCCTCTCTTGGTGCCACTTTAAGCGATGCAGCACTCCCTTCTGGCGGTTTAGTGGTTGCGGCTGGAGAGCTTTGGGGGGTGTCGCGAGGTGGCACCTTTGGCACTGGCACCGTTTATAAAGTTTCTCCCCAAGGGACTGCGCATGTGGTGGTGAAGAACTTCAATGAAAGCGGGAGCGCCGGATACGAGCCATCGGGCACGTTAGTGCTTGCTAATGGCACAGAGTTGTATGGAACCACCGAGTATGGTGGCAACTACGACAGTGGAGTGGTCTATCGCATTACGACCGCTGGAGTGGGCCCCACGGTACGCCAGCACTTCGAGGGCTCCTTTGGTGAAACGGAGTTTCCTGATGGGGAGAATCCCGTGGGCGGCCTTACCCTCATTGGGTCGACCCTTTATGGTGCCTGCATGAGTGGCGGACTTTTCCTGGAAGGCTCACTTTTTCGCGTCAACACCAACGGCTCGGGCTACGAGCTCATCCATCCATTTTCCGGTGAGCGAGGTGATGGCGATTCCCCTTCAGGTGTCCTGTTCCACGATGGCGTCATCTATGGCACCACTGAGAACGGAGGCATCTACGGTTTCGGCACCGTCTATCGGGTCGATCCGAACGGAGGAGACTACCGGGTGCTTCATCACTTCAATGGGGATGAAGGCGACTCACCTAACGGAGAGTTGCTAGTTTTGGATGGGCGACTCTATGGCACGACTCGCTTTGGTGGAACACAGGGCACTGGCACCATCTTCAGCATGCTCACGGACGGACGCTCCTTCTCCTTGATGCGGAACATGGTCAGCGGGACGGGCAGTGTTCCGCTATCAGGCCTTACCCATCAGGCCGGTTTACTCTATGGCACCACTTCACAAGGCGGAACAAACAACCTCGGGGTGACTTACCGGCTACAGGTTAGCGGATCAAGCTACACCGTGTTGCGCCATCACACGACTACCGATGGCTCACGGCCTTCCAATCGTCCTGCACTTAACTCTACAGACCTTTTTGTTTCTACCGCTCTCAATGGAGCTCACAACAAAGGCACCGTGTTTCGCCGTGCGATCAGTTCGGCTTCTCTTTCGGTTCTGCGGAACTTTGGTTCGTCAGCCAGCGATCTATCCTCGCCGAGTACATTGTTTTGGGCAGACAGCCAACTCTGGGGTGTCGCATCGTCTGGAGGTGCGCTTGGAGGTGGGGGAATATTTGCCATGGACGCCTCCGGTGCGAACTACTCGGAAACAAAGTCATTCTCGTCTCTACAACCTGAAGATGGCTTGAGCCCACAGGCCTTGTTCATCGGCTCTGGGATGTCTCTCTTTGGCTCCACCCAGGGTGGAGGAGCTGATGGCAACGGCACCATCTGGACCATGCAGCAATCAGGTGCTGGCTATCAAGTGATTCACTCCTTCGAGGGAGCACCTTTGGACGGCTCTTCTCCGTCAGGCGATATCGCCATTGATGGGTCGGTCGTCTTCAGCGCCACGATGTTTGGAGGCGAGAAGGACGCTGGCACGGTCTCTGCCGTCTACATTGGGCCTAGCCCCCAGATTGAGACATTGCTCCCCACCCATGTCACCAACCGCTCTGCTCGACTTCATGCTAATGTTCATCCCCAGAGCAGACACGGGATGGTGCATTTTGAGTTCGGCACTTCCATCGCCTATGGAAGCATCACGGATGCGTTACCGACCACCGTCAGCGGCAACAACCCGCTCTCGGTGGAAGCCGACCTCAGCGGTCTCATTCCGCAGACGACTTATCAGTACCGAGCGGTAGTTAGCGGCCCTGGTTGGCGCGTTGATGGAGATAATCAGACCTTCACCACGGTGAATAGCCCCCCTATGGTCCAACCAGACACGATCTCTATTCTCCCAGGCACGAGAGTCACTTTAGACGTTCTCGCAAATGATGCAGATCCAGACGGCGACGATCTCGCTATCCTACAGATCACCCAGCCGACAAGTGGCGGGGTCGTGACGATTGAGAACGACAAGGTGGTGTTCGCTGCTTCCGAACAATTTGTCTCGGCCAATTTCACCTACACGGCAAGCGATGGCTTTGGTGGCTTAGCCGTTGGTTTGGTGACTGTTTCGCCAGTGTCTTCTTATGTGCATTGGGAGCAGGCCCTGACATTAGCCGGGTTGAGCAACCTCGGCGGACCCCTTGATGACGGCGATCATGATTCGCTGGCCAACCTCGCAGAGTACGCTCTCGGTCTCACGCCACAGGCGCCAAATGTAGGCATTCTCCACAGCACTTTGGACGCCGGTGTGCTGCGTCTTCAGTTCGTGCGTTGGAAGCATGCTGCGGATGTGTCCATCATTCCACAGATCTCTTCTGATCTGATCGACTGGAGCTCCGAGGGAGTTGTCGTCCAAGTTCTCACAGATGACGGAAACCGGCAGACCGTCTTGGCCACCTTCCCCGCAAGGACGGGCCGTGTCTTCGGCAGACTTAAGTTTCAGACCCTGCAATAGACAGAGACCTCACTTGATGAGTTCCATACCCTCTGAGTAATCCGAAGCATGCTCAGACCAGTACTGCTGCAGAGCCTCTAAGTTTGGGCTGCTTCCTGCTGGGAACGCTTCTTCTCCAAGCCAGGACGCGATAGCCCCGCACAGCAGTTTTGTGTTCGCCTCGTTCAGCTGACCTGACGCGGCATTTGCTAGCAGTGATTCAAACATGGGCATCGTCGGCTGTTCACCAAGAATCCGCAGAACATCGTTAGCCGCATCTGGAGACGCATCTTTTAAGGCAGCGGAGATGATCTGTTCTGCAAACTCAAAATCCTGTGAGTTGACGTACTCCATAGCCAGCGCCCGCACTGCCGGTTGATCATTGTTCAACGCAAGAGCTAGCAAAGGAATGCCAGCCTCAATCTCCACAGCCATTGCCGCGTCCACCGCAGCCAGCCTCGCCTCAGTGTTTGCATCTTTGAGAGCTTGGGCCACAGCCTTGGACGTCTCTTTAGCGTCCCCTTCTTGCAACACCTTCTCCAGACGGCTTTTCACCTCAGACGCAGCAGAGGCGGAGGCAGCATTTGGCGATGAATCATTAACGCCATCGCTCTTCGCGTTCACAGGCTCCGAGCGAGCCGTAGCCTTCACCTCGCTCCCTTTTTTGGAAACGGCAAGGTAGACGCCACTCACAGCGGCAACAGCGGTCAAGAGAACCCATGGAACAAGCAGCTTTTTCATAACGGAATGTGCACCGCCGCGACTATGAAACACGCCCGGTTCCTTATCCAGCGCAATCCTGATCCCACTCGCGTTACGTGTCACACACTCGCCATCTAAAAATGAAACCTCAGCGCAAAAGCGCGCCACGCCATCATTGCCGAACATGCCCATACCGCAGACTCCGCGTTTGGTTCTTCGCCGTACACTTTGTCGAAAAGCGATGTCCCCCACGAACGCGACCTCCCGATCGTCCAAAAATTGGCCAACTCGCGGAATCCTATTGAGAGGTCACGGTCGAGTAACATGATTTTCCGTCTCAAAGACACCCTTGCTCAAGGTCGAGTAACGCGATGTTCGAGGTCGAGTAACGCGATGTTCGAGGTCGAGTAACGCGATGTTCGAGGTCGAGTAACGCGATGTTCGAGGTCGAGTAACGCGATGCTCGAGGTCGAGTAACGCGATGCTCGGGGTCGAGTAACGCGATGTTCGGGGTCGAGTAACGCAATGTTCGAGGTCGAGTAACGCGATGCTCGGGGTCGAGTAACGCGATGCTCGGGGTCGAGTAGCGCAATACTCGAGGTCGAGTAACGCGTTCCTGACCCGTAAATTTGGGGTGAATGGGGCCGAAAATCACGATTTTGAGTCAAATTGGCCCAAAAATGGCCCCAGAGACACCGAGGACGACCCCAGGCCGCCCCTGAAGGGGGCAAAGAGATTAGCCCAGGGCTGAAGGAGCCTTAGCGACTGATGCCCTGGGTCACGTTCCGCCGAAGAGCGTTGCGCCCTGAAAGGGCGCGAGAGGGATCGCACCCTCTTGTGCCCCTTCAGGGCACAACCATCGCGCGGCACGAAACCCAGGACATCGCTCTGCTCAGCCCTGGGCTGGGCTCTTCCGACCCTTTGGGCCGGGGGGATCTTGCCGTGGGGGCCGACGATTGGTCGATGGTTGACGTTTGACAGGCGGTTTGGATTTGGTGGTGTCCAGACTGGGTGGACTACCCGCCGGCTCGAGCTTGATTTAATGGCCTCCTTGAGGTTGCGGAACCTTTTCTTGGCTTGCATTTCGTTCTGGTCTGAACGACTTCGCTCCAAGTGATCGCCCGCGTGTTTTTCCAGCGACAGTATGTCTAATGAGCTTCAACAAGCTCATCTGACCATACGTGCCTCTGTAACCGATGATCGACATGTGAGGCTGTTTGCACGTGCCCACAAGGTGGAGCTGGGGCCTGGATGGAGCTTTGATATCGCTGAGCCGTCCGCTACCGGGGCCGAGACACTGCTTGGGGTGCTTGCTTCGGATGTGATGTGCGTGTTCGCGCGGCTGGCTAAGCAGAAGCGGGTCATCGTGGATGAAATGGAGGCCACGGTTTCAGCAGACTTGCTCGATCCGTTGGTTCATCTGGGCGTGATCGGTGCCAGTGGCGAGCCTCGCTATGAAAACTTTGTGCTGCGTGCCTATGTGGGCACCAGTGCCGCAGAATCAACCGTGCGCGCCCTCTGGGACGAGTCTCTGGCTCGTGCGCCTCTCTACAATACCCTCCGTCATGCTGCCCAGGTGCGTGCGGAACTCATTCTCACTCACTAGTCATGTATTCCTTATCAGCCGATCAACTTACCTTCGTGCAAAAAGCACGTGAGCTAGCTCAAAACGTCCTCGCCACTCACGCTGGAGATGTGGATGAGAAGGGCCGCTTCCCCACGGAGTCTTTGGCCGCGCTTGCCGAGGCTGGCTTCTACGGGTTGCTGATTCCGAAGGAGCTTGGTGGGCAAGGTCAATCCCTGAGAGTGCTGGCGGCTGTGGTGGATGAGCTAGCCCAAGCCTGTGCTTCCACGGCGATGATCTATATGATGCACAACAGCGCGGTGAACTGCTACTTGGCTGAGCCGGAGAAGTTTGCTGACGTGCTGAAAGATGCCGCAATGGGACGTCATCTGGGCACGCTCGCGTTTTCAGAGAAGGGCAGCCGCAGTCAGTTCTGGGCACCAGTGTCGCGTGCGGTTTCCGCTTCGGGTGGTGTGACGCTGAGTGCGCAGAAGAGCTGGGTGACGAGTGCTGGACATGCGGATGGCATCGTAGCGAGTTGCATCTCCGCAGATGGCAGTGGTGCTGCGGTTTACTTGGTGAAAAAGAACGATGGCGGTCTCAGCATCACCGGTGGCTGGAATGGACTGGGCATGAGGGGCAACCAAAGCAATCCGATGACGCTTGAGGATGTGGATCTTGGTGATGAGCGTCTAATCGGTGAGGCAGGAAAGGGCGCGGATATCATGTTGGGCAAGGCACTGCCCGTCTTCCAACTTTGCCAGGGCGCTATTGGTGTGGGTGTGGCGGAGGCAGCTTTTCAAGCAGCACAAAAGCACATCACTGCTGTAGGATTTGAGCACACGGGCACCAAGTTGAGTGATCTACCCAATCTCCGTGCAGCGCTTGCCGAGATGCGTCTGGAAGTGGACAAGGCCCGTGCCTACTTGGTGGCTGTAGTGGGTAAACTGGAAGCTGGAGATGCGGATGCGATGCTGCACGTCCTTGCCCTGAAGGCCAGCTCTGCTGAGACGGCAGTCAAAGTTTCCGACTTGGCAATGCGTGCGTGCGGCGGGGCTGCCTTTAGCAAGCATCTTGGCCTGGAGCGCGCCTTCCGAGACGCTCGTGCTGCGATTGTGATGGCTCCTACGACTGATCACTTGAGGGAGTTCGTCGGCCGTTTGCTCGTGGGTCTGCCACTTTTTGGTTAATCCTTAGCTCTTTGTCAACTATGTCCACATCCAGTCCAGTTATCGTCGGCGCGGTGCTCTACGATCCCAAGGTGTCCATCATCTGGGAGATCATCCGCGAGTTCTTTGAGTCCAATGGCTGTCCGATGGACGTAAAGCTTTACGCTGACTACGATCTACAGAACATCGCGCTCATGAATGGCGAGATTGAGGTCGCTTGGAACTCGCCCTTGGCATGGCTGGATGCACAGCGCCGTAGTGGTGGCACATGCCGGTCTATTGCGATGCGTGACACGGATCGCGACCGCGTTTCTCACATCATTGTTAAGTCAGACAGTGCGATCAAGAGCTTGAGTGACCTTCGAGGCAAAACAGTGGCGCTTGGAGCGAAAGACTCTCCCCAGGCACGGCTCATCCCGCAGGGTTTGCTCGGTCGCCATGGGTTTATTCCTGGGCGTGACTACACGGAGAAGCGCCACGATTTGCTCGTGGGCTTGCATGGCGATCACATCGGAGGTGAGAAGGAGGCTTTCCTCACTCTCAAGCGTGGCGAGGCAGATGCATCCGCGCTAATTGATCTCAATTGGGAAGCATGGACTAAAGATGGCACGATTGATCCCGCCAAGTTTCGCATTCTAGCAACGACGGATCGTTACGATCACTGTGTGTTCGCGGTGCGGCAAGACTTTGATGCCCAGCGTGAAGCGAGTTGGCTGGCAGTGCTCCATCAGATGAGCTATGACAATCCCAAGCATCGCGAAATGATGGACATGGAAGGTCTCAAGAAGTGGGAGCCGGGACGGACGAGCGGTTTTGCCGCGTTGGCGGAGGCTGTGGAGCTTCTTGGATTCTTTGAAGGGGCGGAATGACTTTTTCCGTCACTCAGATTGGCTCCTGGCCGCGCTCGGAGAGATTGCTTGCTGCTTTGCGTGAGAAACGCATGGACCGCATTGCCCAAGCGGAGTTTGACCAGATCGCGGACGCTGAAATTGTGCGATGTCTCCAACTTCAACACGAAGCGGGTGTGGACATGGTGGTGGATGGTGAACTACGGCGTGACAACTTTTACTCGTTCATCACGGATAAAGTCGAAGGCACCAAACTGATGTCTCTGGCGGAGATGCTGGACACGGTAGAGGACAAGGCTGCTTTTGAAGCGATGCTGCAGACGCTCGATGCTCCAGCGTTTGCGATTCGGAATCCGACCTGTGTGGGCAAGCTGAGGCGAAAAGAGCCACTGGTGGTGAATGACTTGCGCTTTGTGAAGCGACACAGTGACAAGCCAGTGAAGGTCACGTTGCCGGGGCCCTATTTGCTGACCCGTGCCATGTGGGTGACGGCTCACTCGTTCGCCGCGTATGGTGACAAGCCAGTGATGGCGGATGATGTGGTGACGATCCTGCGGGAGGAGTTGGCCGATCTTGTGAGCGAGGGTGTGGAGTGTGTTCAATTTGATGAACCGGTGCTCACGGAGGTCGTTCATAGTGGCGACAGCAAGCGGCGGACGTTCATGTGTGCCACGCTTGCCGTGCGTAGAGACACTAGTTCGGAACTCGCTTACGCGGCTGAGTTGATGAATCGAGTGGTGGCAGGATTTGAAGACAAACTGCGAACGGGCATCCACGTCTGCCGTGGAAACTGGTCTCGGCGGGAAGATGTGCTCATCACGGGAGACTATCAGCCTCTGGTGGAGTGCTTCAAAGGCATGCGGCTGAAACATTATGCTCTGGAGTATGCCACGCCACGTGCTGGAGAGTTGGACGTCATCGGCCGAGCACTGGGAGATCGCGAAATTGGTCTCGGATGTGTGAACCCGCGCACGGACGAAGCTGAAAGCGTGGAGTCCATCCAAGAGCGCGCCCAGGAGGCGCTTCAGTATTGGAAGCCCGAGCAGATTTCACTCAACCCTGACTGCGGCTTTGGCTGTTTCGCCAATCGCTGCGTAAACGAGGAGGCGGCAGCGGTAGGAAAGCTCCGAGCAATGGCTGAGGCTGCTAGGCGGTTACGGGGATAGGACCGGAGAGGTGCGCGAGCCGCATGATTGCAATGCCCGCCTTTGATGATTGGGTTGAGCATGAATCTATTTGTCTGGAACAAGCAGGTTTCGACTCCGGCTGGTTATGCTGAGAGGGATTGCGTGCTAGTTTCATACGAAATGCCGTTGTTGAGGTACTGTTATGTTTTGTGCCACAATACACACTCGGAACAAAGCATTGAGCTAGACTCATCAATGGTTGGATTCTTCGTTTCAGAAGCACGTAGACTTTCAACTGATGTCACAGGGAATCCAGAGTCGTATGTCATCATACTGAGCGGCAGTTTTGTGCGGAAGCGCTCCAACTTGCATATTCATGTCTTTGTAGTTCGGCGGCGATTCCAGAAGGCATGGCTGTACCTGCTGCTTGGTATCATCCACGCCACGTCAGCGATGCGCCGTGCAGTGACGCATTTTTTTGTGTTTGTTAGGGGGAGAACAAAATCATAGACCAGTGCCGATTTAGAATGACAGGGTTAACCATTCGACGACTGAAAACGAGCGAGGCGGATGTTTATCGAAGAGTCCGGTTGGAAGCGCTGAAGGAGTCTCCGAAGGCCTTTTCGACATCGTATGAACAGGCGTTGGCGCGGAGTGAAGAGAGTTGGGTGGCGCAAGCCGAATCGGCTGTTTGCGGCAGTGATCGGGCAATCTTCGTTGCTGTTGAAGAGGCTCAGCCGGTGGGGGTCGCTGCTGTGTTCCGAGATGACGCAGCGACTTCTGAAGGTGAGCTTCTGCAAATGTGGGTGGCACCTTCCTGCCGTGGAAAAGGCGTAGCAGACCAGTTATTGAGTGCCCTCACTCAGTGGGCCGTGGCCGGATCAATGAAGGTGATCAATGCCGAAGTGACGGCGGGTAATGATCGAGCGCTGGGCTTTTACCAAAAGCATGGATTTCGCGTGCAGGCTAGGGACGCTAACTCGTGGCTGATGGTGCTTGAGTTGGTTCGGTGATGAAGGGAAGTTGCGGTCAGAGAGCGAAATCCGGTGATATGTTCTTGGTCTCTCGCGCCCCTTCAGGCATGGGCGTCAGGTTAAGCCTAAGGCACGATGTTTTGGTGGTAGTTGAGGCGCTTGCGCTGGTCGTAGCAGCAGTATTTGCGCAGGGCGGCAGGGGTGATCTTTCGCGGCGCACGCTTCTGCCAACCGGTGACTATGGCGATCAACTCCAGCTCGTGGGCAGTAATGCCCAGTGCGGTGATGAACTCTGCCACCTCACGAGGTTCCTCCAGAGTCACCTCAGCTGCTTGGTCTGCGGTTGCCATAACCCCCTCTTCTCAAACCACACCTCTGTTTTCAACTCTTCTCTCCTTAACCTGACGCTCATGCCGGTGGGGGCTCAATCTCTCTCCACACGACACCTATCCAGATCATCGGCATTCAGGCTGCCATTTTGAAGCTGATGGCTGAAGACGAACGATGTTTGCCTTGTGACAGGTAGGCGTGGTATTCTTCATGGCAGTAAAACTCTGCTACACGCTTATGTCGACCTTGCCTGATCCTGCGGCCCCATCTCTGGCTCCGAGTGTGTTGAATGAAGATGTGGTGATGGAGGCGATTGGCTTCAAGGGGCGGCGGCTGTTGTTCCAAGCTCTCTGCATGAAGGGTAACTGCACGGCGGCGGAGATCGTACCTGTGGGTGTGCTCAAGCGCGATGCTACTTCCAAACAGCTTCAAGAACTGGTGAAGGCGGGTTTGGCAGGGATGAAGCCTGACAAGACGGATGCGCGCCGCATGAGATACTTTCTGTCACCGGGCCTGAACCCGGTGAAGTTCCCAGACGAGCACTGGGAACTGGACATGGGATTCTGCGTGCTGCGGTGGAAGCAACAGTAGGCAGACCAACATGGGCCAAAACCGGCTCAGCCCCAGCCATGAAGACGCAAGGTCGCAACTGAGTTGAATCCTGACTTGCTCAGCGCGCGGGTTTCGCCTTCTTGGGGCGATCCCCTGACCCCTACTTTATGGCCATCCTCGTAGAAACCGATACACGCATCCTCATCCAAGGCATCACTGGTGACTTTGGTTCACGTCACGCCAAGGCATCCATCGACTACGGCACCGCGCTGGTGGCCGGTGTCACTCCAGGCAAGGGCGGCCAGACCTTTGAGCACAATGGCAAAAAGGTGCCCATCTTTGATACTGTGGAGCAGGCTGCCCGTGAAACGGGAGCTACGGTGAGCGCCATCTTCGTGCCGCCTCCCTTTGCCGCAGACGCCATCCTAGAGTGCGTGGACGCTCAACTGGACCTCGCCGTGGCCATCACGGAAGGCATTCCGGTCAATGACATGATCAAAGTGAAGTCTGCCATGTGCCACAGCAAGACGCGCCTCATCGGCCCCAACTGCCCTGGCGTAGTGACGCCTGGCCGTGGTGAGAAGAGCCATGGCGGCTGCCGTATCGGCATCGCTCCAGGTTACATTCACAAGCGTGGCAACATTGGCGTGGTCAGCCGCTCTGGCACGCTGACGTATGAAGCAGTGTTCCAACTTACCTCCCGCGGCTACGGCCAGAGCACCTGTGTGGGCATTGGCGGCGACCCGGTGAACGGCACCAACCACCTCGACGTGCTGAAGATGTTCAACGACGATCCCGAGACGGATGGCATCATCATGATTGGTGAAATCGGCGGCAGTGCTGAAGTAGACGCCGCTCGCTGGGCCAAAGAGAACTGCAAAAAGCCGATCGCGGCATTCATCGCTGGAGCCACTGCACCTGCAGGACGCCGCATGGGTCACGCCGGAGCCATCATCGGCGGAGCAGACGACACCGCCGCCGCCAAGAAGCGCATCATCGCCGAGTGCGGTATCGCTGTTAGCGAAACCCCAGCCGACATGGCCGTGACGCTGCTCAAGCACATGGGCAAGCTGTAAGCACGAACAACGACCCGCAGAACCAATCAAAGCGGACCTGGAGACGGGTCCGCTTTTTTGTTTTTGCGGTGTGGGAGAGGTCCTAGATAAAAAGTGACAACTCTTTCTTCTAAGGATAAAACTCCGGCCTCCGCTTCCCTGGTCGCTTCCCTTTTCGTATCGGGTAGTGCGTCGTGGGAGTCGCCAATATGCCCATGAAAACTCTCAGGTTCGCTCTCGCCGTCGCTCTTTGTTTCTCCGCAAACCTCCTGGCTGGTACAAAACTCGACATCACAGGGCCTTTTAACAGCGTATCGTTTGGCAGTGGCGTCACCCTGCTGCCCAATGGCAATGTAGTGGTCACGGACCCTTCCTTCAGCCCAAGTGGTGCCGGTGGTGCGGGTGCAGTCTATCTCTATGACAAAAGCGGGGTTCTCATCAGCAGCATCAGGGGCGGCACGGCCAATGACGTGGTGGGTTCTGGCGGTGTCATTGTCCTGGCCAATGGCAACTTCGTGGTGATGTCTCCCTCTTGGACTGCTCCCGGCTTGTCTCAAGCGGGTGCGGTGACTTGGGGTAGTGCCACCACCGGATTCATCGGTGGTCCCTCCACAACGGTCTCGGCTACGAACTCGCTGGTGGGTGCCACATACGGTAGTCAGGTGGGTTCCCAGCCTGTGGTGGCCCTGGCCAATGGCAACTACGTTGTGCGCTCACCACTCGCGGGCGATGGCTCGTATGACCGAGTGGGCGCTGCCACTTGGGGTAATGGCGCAACAGGTATCGTGGGAACTGTAAGCGCTGCCAACTCCCTGATGGGCTCCTATGATGGTGACTTGATCGGACAAAACATCCGCGTGCTGACCAATGGCAACTATCTGGTCTATTCCACCACGTGGGCCAATCTATCCATCGGCTCCACTCAGTGTGGTTCGGTGACCTGGTGCTCCGCCACCAGCGCGACCGTGGGCATCGTGAGCGCCAGCAACTCACTCATCGGCGGCCGTCCCGGCACGACAATCGGCTCTGGTGGGGTGCATGCCTTGACCAATGGCAACTACGTGGTGGCCAGCCCGAACTGGCGCACGATGGCGGACGCCCATGTGGGCGCGGTGACGTGGGGCAATGGCACCACGGGCACTTCTGGAGAAGTCGGCGAGACCAACTCCCTCCACGGTAGCGGTGAGAATGATCTGGTCGGCACTTCTGTTAGAACCCTGACCAATGGCCACTACGTAGTGAGGAGTCCGGATTGGAAAAATGGTGCCAATGCTTCCGCTGGTGCTGCTACTTGGTGTAACGGAACCACTGGGGCTACCATTGGTCCGGTGAGCACGACCAACTCCATCGTGGGAGATCAGGCTGGCGTGCGGGTTTCAAACATCGAGATCGTGCCGCTGACCAATGGCAACTACGTCATCGTCTCCAGCGTCTGGTCCGCATCGCCTCTGAGCAGCCAGGGAGCTGTGACGTGGGCCACGGGCACTGCACCGACAGCGTTCGTCGTGGGACCCGCCAACTCCCTCATCGGCAGCAGCAACAGTGATGTCATCGGTTCCGCTGGCGTGAGGCCATTGACGAACGGCAACTACGTGGTCCTCAGTCCGAGTTGGGACAATGGAAGCGCCACCAATGCTGGCTCCATCACCTGGGGAAGTGGCACCACAGGCATCAAGGGTCCGATTACCAACGCCAACTCCCTCGTCGGCACCCAGACCAACGATGCGGTGGGCTCTGGTGGTTTGACCAGACTCACGAATGGCAACTACGTGGCGTTCTCACCAGCATGGAAGAATGGCAGCAATGCCGCAGCCGGGGCGGCGACGTTTGGCAATGGCAAGACCGCAGTGAAGGGCGCGGTTTCTGCCTCCAACTCCCTCGTTGGCTCCTCAGCCAATGATCAAGTCGGGTCCAGTGGCATCGTGCAGCTCAGCAATGGCAACTACGTCGTCTGCAGCCCCACTTGGAACGGGGGAGCAGGCGCGGCCACCTGGGGCAGCGGCAGTACGGGAGTCAAAGGCGTGGTTTCTGCGAGCAACTCGTTAGTTGGCGGCATGGCTAGCGATGGAGTGGGCAACGGCGTCACCGCTCTGCGGAATGGACATTATGTGGTTCACTCGCCGTCCTGGGACAAGCCAAGTCCTGCCCTCACGAATGCTGGTGCAGTGACTTGGGGCAATGGCACCAGCGGAGTGAAGGGTCTCGTCACCACCACCAACTCGCTCACTGGCAGCACCGCAAGTGATCTGGTTGGTATGAGTGTGGCCGTCCTGCCCAACGGCAGTTTCGTGGTGGGCAGTCCTTTTTGGAACAACTCAGCCCTCTCTCACACGGATGCAGGTGCCGCCACTTGGGCAGACGGCATCTCACCTCTAAGCGGCGAGGTTTCAGTGCTGAACTCCCTCATAGGCAGCTCCAGCGGCGATAAAATCTCTGACCCCTTCGTCACCGGCACCACGGACAACCACTACATCGTCCGCAGCAACAGTCATACCAACGGCTTCATCGGCGCTTCAGGTGCCATCTCCCTCGGCAGTGGTCTGGGCGGCACCAGTGGCTTCATCAATAAAGACAACAGCGTGCTCGGCAACTCGTTCATGGGTGGAACCTCCCTGGTCTTCGCCTACGACAACACCCAGAAGCAACTCTGGGTAGGGCAGCCGGTAAATAACATCACCACCCTCTTCGTGGAAGGGTTTGTCAAAACACTCGCCAGTGGCAAAGCTGTGGTCCCAAGTCCCATCCAGCCTGCCACGGCCACCTTTGGCGCACCCGGCACCATTAGCGTCAACAGCGTGGGCGGAGCACTCTTCGATATGGGGCTGGCAGGAGCCACTGGCAAAGACCGCGTCCTGCTTACCGCTCCAGCCGCTGGTACACCACTGGATTTGGTCTTCCAAAAGGGCGATAGCCTCAGCGCCCTCCCCGGCTTCCCCAGCAATGCGAAAGTAGCGGCCTTCAGCAGCCTCATCACCCAGCAGAATGACTTGGGCATCTTCAAAACGACAGCCACCGGCACAGGACTCACCGCAGCCAATAGCCAGGCTCTCTACTCCACTACCGCCTCCACCGTGACTCATCTGCTGAGCACGCTGAGTCCCGTGACTCAGTTGGGCAACGCCATACTGACCAACATGCCGGAGGTGCTACAGAGCTATGCCTCCAACCACATCGCCCTCAGCTACACATTAAAGGCGAGTGCCACCACCACTCCACCTGTCAACGCTGGCAACGACAGTGGCATCTTCGTTTGTGATCACCAGTTGAGCTTGAGTTCCGCCAACATCATCGCCCGTGAAGGCAGTGTGGCCTATGGAGGAGGCAAGTTTGGAGCCTTTAGTGGGCGTGCTGTGGTGGGGAATGCCGTCTTCTTCCCCGTATCAGTCACACCCATCACCGGTGCCTCCTTCCAGGCCCTGTTCTCCATGCAAGCAGATGGTGCCTCTGGTTCCCGCATCATCGCCGTTGGCGAAGACGCACCTGGATTGGCCAGTACCATCGACATCGCCTCCATTCCTGCCGTCACTCAACTCGCAGGCCAGGCGCTCTACCGCGCCACCCTCAAAGGCACCACCACTGCCATGAATGAAGGCATCTGGCTGGCAGGCACCCCTGCTCCGGTCCTGCAAAAAGGCACGGACATCTCCACCGTCCCCACCAATCTCATCCCCTTCAAATACACCCGCATCCTCCGCTACTGGTCTGCTGGCAATGACCGTGTCATCGTCCATGCCGAGATCAGCGGCAGCGGCGTCACCACTGCTAACAAGCAAGTGCTCGTTCTCGTCAAGACCAACGGCCACAGCCAGATCCTCATGCGCACCGGCTTCCCCGCTGTGGGCACTGGCAAGGGCAAAGTCAGCGCCATTTCCGCTGTGGACGTTCATCCAGACAGTGGCCGCTACGTGGTCCTCGGCAGTCTCAGCGGCACCTCCACCAGCAGCAATCAGGCGCTCTGGGTAGGCGATTCCTCCCTTGGTAACGACACCACCCAGCAAGTCCTCCGCAGTCCGATGCTGAAACTCCGCAAAGGCCAGGCCTACACCACCGCCACCCGCACCAGCACCATTAAGAGCATCACCCTCAAGCCCGCCGCAGACACCGCCGGAGCCGGAGGCCGTGGATTGTCCCACGTCATCAGCCAAAACGGCACCATCGGCCTCACCCTCCTTGGCGACAACAGTATCAGCGATCTGGTATTGCTGCCTTGATTCTTCAGGCACGGCCTCTCGACCGCCCAAACCGGCATATCGGCCAGAAAAACCCGAAAAACGTCGAGAAGACAGCAACCGGGTGACCCAGGGCATCGCTACTCTCAGCCCTGGGCTAGAGTATCCCGGCCCTTTATGTCGGACGGGCGGTGGAGGGATTGAATGCTGACCACTGACTGCACGCTGGAAGACGGAAGATCAAAACTGATTGGGACCGTTTGCATAGGGGCGGCGTTTGCGCTCATGTTTTGGGGATGAACATGAAATCTGCCATTACCTTGCTCCTGGGCGTTGCCCTGGTGTTGCCGCTGTCTGCTGCGGAAGAAGGCGAGAAGTCATTTGAGTTTAAGGATGGTGATTCGCTCGTTCTTCTCGGTGGCACGCAACTGGAGCGTGATCAGCGCTCAGGACATCTGGAGACGGCTCTGACGCTCGCTTTGGGGGAAAAGAAGTTGGTGGTTCGGAATCTGGCGTGGTCTGGCGATACGGTGGACGGAGACGCGCGCTCCTACTTTGGTCCTCCTGCTGAGGGACTAACACGTCTGGAGGCTCAACTGGAGCTGATCAAGCCTAGCGTGGTGTTGCTGAACTACGGGGCTGATATTGCCCACGGTGGGTTGAAGGGGTTGCCGGGTTTTCTGACAAGTTACCGCAGTCTGCTGGACCTCATCCGCAAGAAGTCACCCGAGGTGCGGCTGATCATTACTAGCCCGACTCCACTGGAGAACCTGGGTTCTCCTTTGCCTGACCAGACGGACGCGAACAAGAACCTGCAGGCGCTAAGCAAGGCACTGAAGGAGTTGGCCGCTGCTCAAAGTGCTTACTTCATTGACTGGTTTCATCTGATGGGTGGTCCTGGCAAGGCGGGACGTGCGAGCACGCCGCTAACGGAGAACGGTATTCACTATACGGCGGCTGGATTTGCCAAGCTGGCAGCTGTGACGGTGAAAGCGCTTGGCTTGCCGCCTGCAGATGTGCCGCTGGCTGCCACGGAGCCGATTCGCCAAGCGGTGATCAAAAAAGACTTCCTTTTCTTCAATCGCTACCGTCCCCAGAACGAGACTTATCTGTTCGGTTTCCGGAAGCACGAGCAAGGACAGAACGCCAAGGAGATCCCGATGTTCGACCCACTGGTGACGCAGTCAGACGAGGCGATTCATCAGGCCAAGATCAAGGCGCTCGCAGAAGCGCGTCGTCCTTGATGCGCGCTGACCCAATTTCCCAACCACACTCACTACTACCAACCCATGAATCGTGCTCTCCTCACCCTGTCCGCCGTCTTTCTGGCCACTGTCGTCTCTGCCGAAGTGCCTAGCCATGTAGCGACTTCACCCGTGCCACGTGATGATGGCTGGAAGAAGCGCCACGAGAGCTTCAACGTGATCTCAAAGGAAGGCAAAGCGCCACTGGTGTTCCTTGGCGACTCAATCACTCAGGGATGGGGCGGAGCTGGTAAAGAAGCCTGGGCCAAATATTGGGCACCGATGGGCGCGACGAACTTCGGCATCGGCGGTGACCGCACGGAGCATGTGCTGTGGAGGCTGGACAATGGCAACTTTGACGGTCTGAAGCCAAAGCTCGTGGTGCTGATGATCGGCACGAACAACACAGGGCACAAAGGTCGCCCACAAAAGGAGCTCAATGGTGCGATCTATGACTGCACCGCCCAACAGACCGCAGACGGTGTGCGTGCGATTCTTGATCGTCTCCACGCAAAAACGCCTGACACCAAAGTGCTGCTCCTGGGTATCTTTCCCCGTGGAGCGACTCCAGAGGATAGCTATCGTAAACAAAATGAAGCGACTAACGCCCTGATCGCCAAGTTTGCCGACGGCCAAAAAGTACACTTTATGGACATCGGCAAGACTTTCTTGGGCGAAGGTGGAACGCTTTCCAAAGACATCATGCCGGATTTGCTGCACCTCTCACCCAAAGGCTACGACATGTGGAGCGAGGCGATCGTCTCGAAGGTGAAGGAACTGATGGGGCAGTAACCCGAAGTAGATTCCCGCAGCTTAAACCTCAGGGTTTGACCACAAGTAGCTCGCAGATTTGCCAGTGGCTGCCCGACTGGCCAGTCAGCGTGATTTTGAGGAAGCGAGTGCTCACCTTTGCAGGGAAAAGAACTTCAGTGATCGGTGCCTTGCCTTTGCCGGACTCGACCACGCTGGCCCAAGCATTGCCGTCGAATGATGACTCGACCTTGAAGGCTCTGGGGTAATCCGTGGGCTTGCTCTCGCTGTCTAACAGGATGCCGCCGACGTCTGTCGTGCTGCCCAGATCAATCTGGAACCAAGTCCCAGGTGCCTGGGCGGCACCGGTGGACCAAGTGGAAGCGGTGTCGCCGTCCACAACGCGCCCGACATCGCCTGATTTGACGTCGGCGGAGAGCTTCCATGCTTTGGGGTCTCCATCAATGGGCTTGCGCTTGGTGTACCGCTCGCTGAGTGGTTTGGGCTTGGGTTTCTGCAAGTAGAAGTCAGCGAGGTCTCTGAGCAGGATGGCTACCTGATCTTGTTTCAGCGAGGTCGCGTAGACAACGAGATCGCCCAGGAAGCCATGGAACTGCTCTGCGGAAGGTACCATGGCCCCATTGCCATCCTTGGTGCGTCCGACAGCTAGCTTGAACAGGGGCGATGCCGGAACGGCGAGATTACCCGTGGCGGAAATGACCGCAGCGGCAGCGTCTCGCACCTTGAGGCTCACTTCAGAGGAGGCGGCATCCCATTGAATCAAGACAGCTACGGGCTTGCGCGCATCTGACTTAGCGGCCGTGAGGACTTGTTTGCCTGATTTGGAAGTGAGTTCTGCCACGACCTCGCCACCAGGATTGGCGCGGAGCACTACGCTTTCAGAACCGTCAGCGGAAGCTAGCGTCATGATCCGCGCGGGCACAGCAGCAGCATCCACCTGAAACACAAGACCGAGCGTCATGCCCTTGAGTTGGCCGATCACGCTCTTTGAACCGAAAGGGAACTGGTCGGACAACTGCTCCGTCCATTGGGCATTCATGCTGGCGGGGTTTCCTGGAGAGGAAAAGCGCAGAGCCAATCGGTCCGGTTTGATCAGGTTACTCTGAGCATCCTGCCATTTAACACGTCCTGGAGAGCTACTGGCATCTGAAGCTTTGAGCGGGGTGTTCTTTGCCCTGCCAGCCAGATCATCCCACCACATAGACACACTGCTGCCAGAGTCAGTAGCTTTGCCATCGGGCTTGCGGGTGCCAACAGAGGCAACGTAATGCACGACTCGCCCGAGATCAGCTACGGGATAAGGCCGTCCTTGTGGAAAAAGTTGCTCATTGGCTTCACTCGGGCCTCCAGGAGCACTGGGCGCGGGAGTCACGCTGCCAGGGGCTGCTGGTTTGTTGTTTGACCCGCCCATGGTGAAAAACAAAATGATACCGATCACCAGTGCTGCACCAACACCGATGAAGATCATCTTCTTTTTCCCATTGGTAGTCGCAGATGAAGACGATGCTGTCTTGCCCGACGAGCCAGGCTTGCGGCCTGCGGGTGCAGCTGGGGAGGGTTTGCGTGGTCCGATGGGCTTGGGCCCAGGTGCCTGTGCTGGAGGTGAAGCGGGGAGCGGTTGAGCGTAAGGGATGTCCTCCGGGATGGGAATCGCCGTCGTGGTAGGCGGCACCGTGGGGTAGTAGCCTGTGGTGTGCACTGGCACGTGTCCCGTGGTCACGTTTGGAGGATACCCCGGAAGCGGGACTTGCGTGGTGTAGATGGGTGCCGTGGCATAGCCGTAGCCTTGCGGCATCCAAGGCATCATGCCGGGTGCAGGCGGAAGCTTTTCCCAAGCGCGGAACTCCTCAATGGCCTGTTGCGCTGTGGCGGGGCGATCATCAGGCCGGCAGGCCATCAACCTCATCACCCAATAAGTGAGCCAGTGTGGCAAGTGCGGACACATTTGCCCAAGCGGAACTACATCGTGGTCTAAATGCTTGTCGATGACTTCGTTGACAGACTTGCCATCGAACGGCTTGCGGCCCGAGATGGCCTCATAGAGCACGCAGCCCAGAGCATACAGGTCAGTGCGCGCATCCACTGGCTGTCGGGACAACTGCTCCGGTGCCATATAGTAAATGGAGCCCATGACTGAGCCGGATTGATCTTCCGTCTGCTTCCGTGCGCCCAACCCCGAACGAGCAAGACCAAAATCAATGAGCTTGGCCTGAAGTCGCCCGCCGGGCAGTCTCTCGACCTTGATGTTTTCTGGCTTTATGTCGCGATGAAGAATGCGGAGTTGATGCGCGGCGAGCAAGCCTTCCAGCGTTTGCTCAGCTAGTTGCTTAAAGTCATCTTGACCCAGCGGAGAAGACTGGATGGTGTCTGCAAGGTCGGGGCCTTCCAGCAACTCCATCACCATGAAGAGACCTTCTTCATCCGTGGCAACGTCAAAGATCGTTACGATGCTGGAGTTACGAAGTGAAGCCAGCGTGTCTGCTTCCCGCCGCAGTTCCTCAGTGGTCGGAATGCGCCCCCCATCATCAGCAGCCGTAATGAGGCGCTTGATCGCCACCCAACGCTTCAGTTGGGTGTCATAGGCTCGGAAGACAGCACCGTTGCCACCTGCACCGAGTTGTTCGTAAATCTTATAGCGAGCTTCCGCCATTAACCCGGAAACGCTAGCAGGTCGGATCAAACCTGCCAACGGGCAATATTGAGCGCACCGGCCTACTTTGTGGGCTCATCAAAAACAGGTGCGCACTGTCCGCGAGGCTAATGGCTCCGACATCTGGGCAGGAAAGGGCTTGCCCGGATGGAGATTTTGGAGAACTTGGATGCTTATACTGATTTAACCTCGACCATGCTGCCTCCCGATGACCATCCACCACGCTCGTTGCCGGTGGACAGGACCCGAGAACTGTTAAAGACAGCGCGTGAGGAGGTCTACAAAGTTGCTGATGGAGTACAGCTTGTCGCGTATGTGTGGGAGCCTGAGCCCGCGAAAGCACCGCCATATCCGAAGTCCGTGGGAGCGTTTTTCTTCAGCAGTGGATGGGACAACGGTCAAGTCAGCCAGTTTGCACCACATTGTGTGTACTTTGCCTCTCGTGGCATGACCACCGTGGCATTTGAGTATCGGGTGAGTGCAAGGCACGGAACCGGGCCACTAGAAGCGATGGCTGACGCACGGAGTGCAATGCGCTGGCTGAGGATGAATGCGGTAGAGCTGGGGATCAATCCCGGCAAGATCGTTGGCATTGGCGGGAGTGGCGGAGGCCATGCCATTGCTGCCGCAGCTATGCTGGACGGGTTTGACCAGCCTGGAGAAGATGTGAGCATCGGCCCGGCACCCAATGCGATTGTTCTTTTCAATCCAATCCTCGACACCTCGAAATCAGGTTTCGGCTTTGATCGGTTCGCCAACGCCGGGGAGGCCAAGGCAGCGAACTTGATTCGCGCAATCAAACGTGGCCTACCGCCGATGCTGATCATGCATGGCACAGCAGACCGAGTGGTTCCATTTGCCGGATCATGGGAGTTCGCAAGGAAGGTCTCAAAGAAGAAAAACGCGTGCCGCCTCATCGAGTTCGAGGGACATGGGCACGGCTTCTTCAACTTCAACCTGTCGTTTGAGCGCTATGAAGTAACCCTGATGGCCATGGACGAGTTTCTCGTCGAAATTGGCTTCATTGAGCCGGATCCTGACGCGGGTCTGGGCGAGGAAGGTGTCATTCTCTGAGTCTCTGCGTCCATCGCGCTCGTTTCATGCGCATGGAATGAAGCACTTCCTTCGTTCCTCTTTCGGTTTCCTCTCCATGAACAAAAATATGCTCCTCGCCGCCAGTCTGTTGCTGGCCAGTTCCGTCCATTCAGAAGTCCCGCGCTGGCCACAAGATGGCAGCGATTTGAAAGCAGACGCTTCTCTCGTTTTTGGTTCGCTGGACTCAGGCTTGCGCTACGTGATCATGCCCAACACGGAGCCTCCTGGCCGCGCTAGTCTCCGACTCTATATGGACGTTGGCTCTCTAATGGAAGCGGACGATCAGCAAGGCATGGCGCACTTCCTTGAGCACATGGCCTTCAATGGTTCCAAGAACTTCAAAGCAGGTTCACTCGTTGAGTATTTCCAGCGTCTGGGGATGGGATTTGGTGCGGACACGAACGCCCATACGTCGTTCAAGGAGACCGTCTACAAGCTCGAGATGCCCAAGACCGAGGAGGCGATGTTGAATGACGGCATCAAACTTTTCCGCGACTACCTTGATGGGCTTTTGCTTGGTGCCGAAGAAATCGATCGCGAGCGTGGCATCATTCAAAGTGAAAAGTTGGCTCGCGACTCCGTGGAGTGGCGCACTCAGTTGGAAGGCTTCAAGTTTGGCCTGCCTCACAGCAAGATTCCTCAGCGCATGCCCATCGGTGTAGACGAGACGCTCAAAAACATGAAGCGCCCACGATTTGCCGACTTTTACAACCAATGGTACTCACCAGAACGAGCCGTGCTCGTGGTGGTGGGTGATGTGAAGCCCGATCAGATCGTGGAACTGATCAAGACACACTTCGGTAACCTTCCAAAAGGCAAGTCCGTGCCTGATCCCTCACTTGGGGAGATCAAATCTGGACGCGGACTGACGGCTAAACTCCACACCGAAATGGAGGCTGGTTCGGTAGACATGTCCATTGAGATAGCACGCCCATTTTCCAGCAAAGGAGACAGTGCTGCGAGACGGCGTGAAGTCACCGTGCGGGCTCTGGCAGATGCGGTGGTCAATACGCGCCTTGAAGAACTAACCAAGGCAGAGAACCCGGCGATTCTCGGTGGAGCGGCCTATTCGTATGACTTCCTGAACTTCGTCGAACTCACAGGAATCCAGGTGAAGTGTAATCCTGACAAGTGGAAGGATGCTCTGGCACTGGCCGAGCAGGAAGTGCGTCGAGCGGTGCAGCACGGCTTCACTGAGGCGGAGTTTGAAGAAGCACGCGCAAATATCGCCAAAATGGCCCGCCTACGGGCCGAACAGGCACCTACAAGGAAATCGAGGGATCTGGCGGACCAGATTGTGGATTCGATTGGCGAGAAGAAGGTCTTCACCTCTCCTATAGAAGATCTGAAGCGGGTGGAGGCCACTCTGGCAAGCATCAGTCGCAAAGAGATTCATGAGGCTTACCAAGCCGCATGGAACAGCAAAGATGTGATGATCTTCGTGGGCGGAAAACTCAAGCTTGATGGCGATGCTGAGTCGCTCATCAAAGCCGAGTATGTCTCAAGTGCCAAAAAGCCAGTGAGTGCTCCTGCCGAAGAAAAAGTCGCTAACTTTGCCTATACCGACTTCGGTAAGGCTGGTGAAGTGGTGGAGAAGCAGGAAGTTAAGGACTTGGAAGTGACGATGGCACGCTTTGGCAACAACGTGCGGCTAAACATTAAGCCAACACCCTTTGAGAAGAACGTCGTGCGAGTGATGGTGAGTTTCGGGGGTGGAGTGCTGGACATCCCCGGGAATAAACCAGGTATTGGAGTATTCGCGGAAGGTTTCGGTGGTGGCCCTCATGGCGGGGGCAGCAGCACTTTCATTGCTGGCGGGTTGGAGAAGCACAGTGCGGATGAACTACGTCAGATCCTCGCTAGCAAGACTGTCAGTGCCGACTTTGCCGTGGGCAGTGAGCGCATGGGGAGTGATGCCTTCCTCCTCAGTGGACGCACCACCCCGCAAGACCTAGAAGTGCAACTCCAACTGCTCGCCGCTTACCTGGCCGCGCCCGGCTATCGTGAGGAAGCTGAGCGTCAGTTCCGCCAGGGCTTAGATGCTCTCTATCAAGCCGTAGAGCACACCGACAATGGCATCATGATGACTGCGGTGGAGAGCTTTACGCACTCCGGTGATCCACGCTTCGGTCTGCCCAAGCGGGCAGAGCTAGAGAAGCGAAACACGGCAGAGTTGAAAGCTTGGCTGGAGAAGCCTCTAAAGCAAAGCTACTTGGAAATCGCGATCGTCGGGGATGTTAAGGTCGATGATGCCATCCAGCTTACGGCTAAGACCTTTGGCGCACTGCCAGCTCGTGATGCGAAGAAGCCTGACTACAAAGCCGAACGCACCGTCGTGTTCCCTTCCGAGCCAAAACAAAAAGACTTCCGGTTCAAAACGGAGATCCCACGCGCATCAGCACTGGTTTACTGGCCCACCACCGACATGAGCAACATCCAGAAGTCTCGGCGGTTGACGCTGCTGGGAGCTGTTATTGATGATCGACTTCGTCTGAAGATTCGTGAAGAACTCGGTGACAGCTACAGCCCGATGGCTCATCACAACCCAAGCGACACCTTCACGGGCTACGGTCAGATGTTTGCCTTCATCACCCTCAAGCCCGAGCAAGTGGCGAAAGTCGGCAAGATTGTCGCTGACATCGGTGCCGCCATTGCCAAAGATGGCAGCATCAGTGCAGATGAGTTTGAGCGTGCTCGCAAACCCTTGCTCACGGCCCTCGAACAGCAACGGCGGGACAACAGCTACTGGATGGGGCGAGTGGTTCGCAATTGCCAAGAGCAACCGTTTCGACTGGATTGGGCCCGCTCGATGATGAATGACATCACCAGCATCAAGAAAGAAGATCTGGAGGCACTGGCAAAAGAATACCTTGGGCCGGGTAAAGCTACCGTAATTGGGATTATACCCGAATGAGGCTCAGCGTCGTGTGCTTACACGCGGCTTACTGTCGATGGCGGTGCCGTATTTGGACCGGCGGACAATCCCTTCACGTTCGCGATCGCTGAACAGGTTGGATTGATTCAACCAAGCTGTCGCCGCACCTGGGTCCACTGCCATCCAACGAGCCACCACATTTTCGTATGCTGCTTTTTGAATCTTTTTGTCAGGGATGCTCCCCGCCAGACTAAGAGAGGCACTCGGGTTCCGAGCAGCTTGAGAAGCGGCATGACCAGCCAAAATCATGTCCCGATCACTGGAGTCGGGCTGAAGCATTAGCCAGTCTGTCAGGGCTTTCGGATCGGACTTGCTCCACCCAACTGCGAGGTCATAAACAGACCTGTCTCTTTGGTCGCCTTCCTGCATGAGATTGATGGCATTGACCGCGCGGGTGAACTGGCCGTTAGAAGTTGCACTCCTCACCATGCCCCTGACGATGCCCTCTTTAAGTGAACCATCTCCTAAACCGGCGATGAACTTCTGTTGCTGCGAAAACGTCAAATCGTTCAGCTTCAAGCCAAGGAAAAAGTCGTATTTTGATACGGTGACTTCATCCAAGTCTCTCAGATACTCAGCAGCCCCTTGCGGATCAATGTTGAGCCATTCTGTGATGACCTTCCGCTCAGCTCCAAGACGCACATCCCCGGCAGCTATCTCGCTAATCATCTCCATGGCGGCACGCGGATCATTCGATGCAATAGCCGCAGAGTAAGCGCCGAGAGCCTTGTCCCGCTGTAGCGGGTCCGTTAAGCTCAGCGCCCACTGCCGTGTCGCATTGGCGTCTAACTCGATCCACTTCAGCACAGCATTACCAAGCCCGCCGTCACTATACTCAGCTGCCGTCATCGAGAGTGCAAGCTTTGCCGCCAGCGGCGGATCACGTTGAGCGATCGATGAAATGAGGGTCAGTCCAGCAAAGGCGTCTACAGGCAGATCTGGGTGAGTTTTGAGATATCGGATTGCTGCCTCAGGATTTACCTTGGCCCACTCGTCAAGAATCGTTTTAACAACACTTTTTTGTTCGCTCGAAGTGGGAAGAGCGTTAGCGAGCTCAATTGCACGCTGGGCATTGGTAGCCACCAGAACTCCAGCTACAGCGCCTAGCAACCTGGCACGCTCAGTCGTCTTGGGCAGGCTGAGAGCATAGGCCCATGCCGCATTCGCGTCTCGGCGCGCCCATGACTTCATGAGTTCCGCACGCATGGAGCTAGCGGACGGGTTCAAACGCTGTCCAACGAGTGAGTTTACGGACCGTTGAAGTTCTGTCACCGACATGGCGTCCGCTAAACGGGCAGCGCGCTTTACACTGAAGTCATCCACTAACTCGGCGAGAGAAGCCGTCATCACAGTCTTTGTGGCGGGTGACCTATTAGGGCTGTTGGGTGCCTTCGGAGCCGCAAGTGAGCTTTCGACAACTACTGCGCTTGGAGACGGGAGTGACTTCTGACCAGCCCAGAAACCTAAGCTCAATCCGAACCCGAGACACACAAGTGGTAGCTGCCAATTCAATTTCATTGCGATGACATTACCTAAAGTAGGTCACCGAAGTCGAATCAATTTCTCTTCTACCTTGCGGTGGTTCCGAACAGGAGCTTGATGGTCTCGCCAGCAGGCTCGAGCTCCGGCCAGCCGCCTACTTTGCGCTGACTTTTGAGCATTGGCCGCTTCCGATTCTCCATGAGATCCTTCATCACTCTTGCATCGACCGCATCTCGCCAATGAGAACAACCCACGGCATGTAGCCATGGTTTCTGATCGAGCGAATCGAGTTTCTCTAGCACGGTATTGTTCTCGATCACCGTGGACACGCCCGGATGTTTTCCGTGTTTACCCACACGTTGGATCGCAGGCACCCCGGCCTTGCCAGGAATGTAAATATTATCTTTGATGGTGAAGACGAAGTGCTTTCCCTTGGCTTCGGGCTTGTGGTCCTCGACGCCTGCGGTCCATCTTGAGCCGGAGTGGGAATAGTCGAACATGACATTATCGCGTGCGGTCATTCTGACGGTGTAGTTGTCCTTACGGCGCATGTCATTCGCTTCAAACTGGGGCCCACGCATGATGTAGTGGGCAAATAAGCACCGCTCCACGGTCAACGTGCTGGCACTAGCTAGCAACGCAAACGCGTGTCGATCACCATATGGGTGCAATGATGGATCGCCGAGAGGTTCGCTCAACAAGCAGTCGCGCACCCGAACCTCCTTGCAGTGAATCACAGCAATGAGTTCATCGCAGCTCCATGAAAGTGAGCAGTGCTCAACAAGCACCCGCTGGCAGTCGCGAAATGCCAGACAGTCCAAACCGGAGGAGCCCGCTGGTCTACTGCCAGAGCGTGGTAAGTTTTCATCCCCTCTGCGGACCCGGAGATAGCGCAAGGTGACATCCGAGACCCCGCTGAACTCCAAGCTACCACCGCGAATGCAGATACCCATTCCGGGCGCCGTGCTACCGTCTACCGTTAACTGCCCGCTGCTGACTTTGATTCTTCCCCGGAGCTTGATCGTGCCACTCACTTCGAACTCAATTTGGCGAGGACCCTTTTGCATCAATGCCCACCGGAGCATTCCGGGCACGGGCTTGGTCAAATGATCGTCCAGTCGATTCACTTTCAGCACCGGAGCGGCGGTGCTGAAGCATGAAATCGAGAACAGTAGCGCCTGGATGAAGCGAGTCATGATAGGAATCGATTACGCAGATGCTCCAGGTGCCAAAGGTGAGTGGTGGGTTCACCTGTTGCGGCCTTCATCAGATCAAGGGGAGCCAACGTGGAGCCCGGACGATGAATCTTCTGTCGTAGCCACGTCAGAAGTGGTTCGTAGCTGGCCAAGCCAGCAGAGTGGGCAATGGCTGCATCCTGCATCGCGTGATGAAACAATTGGGCAGCGTTTAAGTTGCCAAGCGTATAAGTGGGGAAGTAACCGAGCGCGCCCATAGACCAATGGATGTCTTGCAGGCAGCCACGTTTGTAGTCGGGTGGCGTGGTGCCAAAAAGCGCGTGAAACTCGTCGTTCCAAGCATCCGGCAGCTCATCGCAACGCAGTTCTCCATTCAGCAAACGACGCTCCAAAGTGAATCTCAGCAGAATATGCAGGTCATAGGTCGCCTCGTCTGCTTCAACACGGATAAACGAAAACTCCGCCCGATTTACAGCGCGTAAAAAATCATCCAGATTCAGCTTTGCCAGATGGGGAAACAACTCTGCAGCCCGTGGCAGCCAGCGATCCCAAAACGCACGCGAACGGCCCACGTGATTCTCCCACAGGCGGCTTTGGGATTCGTGTATGCCAAGTGAAACCGCTGTGCCAGACGGAAGACCATAGTCGTCTGCATGTAGTCCCTGCTCATACATGCCATGCCCAGCTTCATGCAACACGCCAAACAGTGACGAAGTAAAGTCTCTGACATCGTAACGCGTTGTTAACCGCACGTCACGAGGTCCAAGTCGTGTGCAGAATGGATGAGCCGTGGTGTCGATTCGCCCTGCGTTAAAATCAAATCCCACAGACTCTGCTACCTCCCGATTAAGTATTTGTTGACGCTCAACTGGGCAATCGCCTTCCAGCAATGATGCTGGCACGGCTTGGGAGAGTTGCACGGCCTGTTTAGCAATGTCTCTGAGCGCTGGTTTGAGTGTGTCGAAAAGATTCGCTAGCAACGCAGCCTTTGCGCCAGGCTCGTACTCGTCAATCAACGCATCATAGGGTTCAGTGGTGTAGCCCCAACGTTCTGCTTTTTCATGCAAAAGGCCCAGGATGCGCTCCAGGTGCGGTTTGAATGCTAGATAGTCGTTGTTCTGACGTGCGGCGACCCACGCGCCCTTTGCCTTGGAGCAAGTTGATGCAAAAGTCTCGACAAGTTTCTTCGGCAAGCGAGTTGCCCGGTTCGTCTGGCGTCTCCAGACCCGGACATTAGCTCTCTCAACTTCCCCCAAGCCATCGGCGGCGGCCTCACAGCGATCCAGGAGTGCCAAGAAGCGCTTCGAGGTAAAGAGCGAGTGCGCCTTGCCGCTGAGCCATGCCTGCTGACGCGAGCGAAAAGATATCGCATCTCCAGGCATCCCCGTCTCTTGGTCCCAGTCTACTGCAGCACCGAGAGACTCGATGATGGAGATTTCCGAGGCAATCTTACAGAGTTGTGAATAGGCGGACATAAAACAAGTGGAGCATCGTTTTCCATGCATGTCACTCAGCAGCATAAACCGACGTGAGCATTTGTATGGCCTAGGGGCCAGCATCGGAAGCCTAGCGTTTACATCTTTGCTCGCAGCCGAGAAGAAAGGGCCATTGGAGCCAAAAACGGGACACTTTCCTGCGGCCAAGGCCCGCTCCTGCATCTTCCTGATGATGGAAGGTGGCCCGTCCCACATCGACACGTTTGATCCAAAGCCGATGCTTGAGAAAATGCATCTCAAGGAGTTCGTGCGAGAGGGTAAGCAGAAATCTGCAATGGAAAGCGGCAAGCGCTACTACGTGAAGAGTCCCTTCCAGTTCATCAAAGCCGGGAGGTCTGGTGCTGACATGGCAGAGAACTGGACTCATCTGGCCAAAGTGGCTGATGAGATTTGCTTTTTCCGCGGCTGCACCGTGGACAGCGTGAATCACCCGACCGCGATGTACCAGATGAACTGTGGAAACCGCTTTGGTGGTGATCCGGGCATGGGGGCCTGGGTCACTTATGGGCTCGGCTCGGTAAACCAGGACCTTCCTGGCTTCATCGTGCTCCCCGAAGTGAGCTATCCACAAGGAGGTGCGGCCAACTGGAGCAATGGTTACCTGCCCGCGCATTATCAGGGCACACCTTTACGGCCCAAAGGTAGTCCCATTTTGGATTTGGCTCCGCCACCTGGAATCACACGGGAACACCAACGCAGAAACTTGGACTTGCTGGCCAAGCTCAACGCCGATCACGCAGCCGCGCATCCAGACCACGCTGAACTCGGCGCACGGATGGAGAGTTATGAACTTGCCTTTCGGATGCAGGCCCAGGTGCCCGAGGTTCTTGACATTTCGAGAGAAGATGAGCGCACCAAGGTAGCATATGGCATCGGGCAGGACGAAACGGATGCATTTGGGCGCAAGTGCCTGCTAGCAAGAAAGCTAGTGGAGAAAGGAGTCCGCTTTGTCCAACTTTACAACGGCTCATGGGACAGTCATGACTACATTGAACGCGCTCACGGCAATCTGGTGCGCGGCGTAGACCAGCCGATTGCTGCACTGATCGCTGATTTGAAACAACGCGGACTTCTGGAGAGTACGCTGATTGTTTGGTGCGGTGAGTTCGGAAGAACTCCTGACAACGGAGTGCGTGGAGGGACTGCCTACGGCAGAGATCACAACCCAAATGCGATGACGATCTGGTTGGCTGGCGGCGGTTGCAATGCCGGGCACACCGTTGGTGCTACCGACGATCTTGGAATGGCAGCCGTTGAGGGCAAGGCCCATGTGAGAGACTTGCATGTGACCTTACTCAAGCTTCTTGGGCTGGATGACAACAAACTGACCTACTATCACGGTGGACGATTCAAGCAGTTGAGTCAGTTTGGGGGATCTGTGATCAAAGACTTGATTGCTTGAAAAAGATTGAGGGGATTCCGCAGCGGCGGTGTAAAACCAAGCAGAACAGGCCGTGGCCGGCTTGTTCTATCCAACCACAAACAACTAACAATGAAACCCCTCAAACTTGTACTAACCTCGTTACTAACTACACTTCCTCTGATCTCCTGCACCAACCCTTCGTCCAGTGTGGCGGTGGTAAAGCGGAGCACTCATCCCATGTCCGCCTCTACCGGTGGCATCAAAGGGAAGCATCTGGAGCGCCGCTACTTCCACCCACCTGGTTCCAAGACCGGCTTGGCATGGGAGGACATCTACGAGAAGAAGTAAGAAGCGAGGCGTACGCCTTAGACCATGAATCCAGACCATAACGACCCATTGGATCGGCTGCTCCAGGAATGGACAGTCCATAGTGAGCCGCCGCAATCGTTCAGACGAGAGGTGTGGCAACGCATCGCTTCTGACGGTGGAAAGTCTTCGTGGGCGGAGCGTCTGGCTTGGTGGCTGCTGCGGCCCAAGCGTGAGGCATTCGTTCTTGCACTTGTGGTGACTGCAGCAGTCATCTGGGGTCTCACTCACCCGGAGGTCGAGCCACTCAGCCCTCACGATGCGTATGTCATGTCCATCAGTCCGTTTGATCCGCATCACTTGGACGGCAGTTATCCATGACCCCCGTCAATAGACTCATTGGTTTCATTCTGATCACGGCTCTCTCGGGAACCGCTGCTTTGTTTGTTACAAAGCGTAAGCTGCTAACCGTTGAAGATCCGCGTGAAGCTGGACTCCAGTGGCTAAAGAATGAATATCGCCTTGATGACGCCACCTTTGCAAAGGTTCGCGGACTTCACGAGAGCTACTTCAGTAAGTGCGAGAACATGTGTAAACAGATCAATGCAGTCGATCGTCCATTGCTCTCGCGCATGAGGCCGGCAAGTGCACCGCCCACGGCAGAAGACAGCGCTTGGGAGAAAGAGCAAGCCGTGTGCACCGAGTGCGAACGAAACGCAGAGGAACATCTGCGGCACGTTGCCGCATTGATGCCCGCAGAGCAGGCACAGCGGTTTCTTGACGACATTCTCCCCGCAGTCCGCCAACAACGTAAGGAACACGACCGAGGTCTGGCCCCAGTAACCGGAAATTGATGCCAAGTTCTCGCGACGACCTGGACTCTGAACTGATGCGTGCTCTGGCGGATGGAGATGACCTCGCCCTGAACTCACTGATGGAGGCGTGGACGGGTCCGCTTATTGCTTTTTTCACCCGGTTGACCGGCGACAGGGCAATTGCGTCTGACCTAGCACAAGAGACGTTTATGAGGATCTACCGGCACCGATTTAGATTTCGGCAGAACGAACGATTCTCCACTTGGTTGTTCGCTATAGGTGCCAACATTGCGCGTAATCACGCCCGATGGCGTAATCGGCATCCCGAAACGCTTTTGGCACACGAGGAAATACGTGAGCTTCCCCCTGCTACTGGTGAAGCCAGCCCCGATGAGCACGTGGTATTACGGGAGCGCCAAGCAGCCGTGCAGAGGGCGGTCTCCACACTGCCACACGATTTGCGCGAAGTCGTCGTCTTAGCCACTTGGCATGGTCTCTCGCACGCCGAGATCGGAAAGGCTTTACAGATCAGCACAAAAGCCGTCGAGACCCGGCTATATCGAGCCAGAAAGATACTGCGGGACCTTCTTGCAAAGACGCTTGAAGCACCCTGATATGACAATCAGTCAGCGTGATCGCGTAGAACGTTTCCTTCAGTTCAGAGAGACGATGGCGCTCGGTCAACACACCACTCTCAAGTTCATCTTTTACGACCACTGGAGGGACCAAAGTAACGCCTTTGGTTTCACGCGCCGTAAGACGAAGCATGGGCATGTCGTCCACTTGTGCAGACACGATCAGTCGTATTCCTGCTTGATCCATCAGCACGTCAAAGCCAGCCCGGATGTTGCTTTCTAGACTTGGCAAGACGAACTGAGTTGTGCGCAAGTCTCCTGGGTATCGAAGAAGTTTCATTCCGCACGACTTGCGAGATACAATGCTCACTGGCTGTTCGGCCACGAAGTGAGACTGCTATTATCAGCCTCTAACGTATGCGCTTGCACTTGGGCCGACAGTTCGCGTAAAGTCCGTGAGGGAATGAAAGGCTCAGAATAGCCGCAAGTGCCTTGCGGGCCTAGTTAAGCCACCCTCATGGGCAATGGCGCGGAAGTAGCGGAGGTGACTGTGGTGCACACGCGACATGCATTGATGCATTTACCAAAGCGAACGATCATTGGCAAAACTCGAATTGGAACGAAGTTGGGAAGAGCCGCAAAACTGGAAGGGTGATGGCCAACTCTTCCATGCATCCCCTTTCTCAATCATCTCTTCACAACCTAGATGCCCATATCGGGTGGTTTCGGAAAATCAGGGACTGCCAACCCGCTTGGTGGACCCGTGACCCGGCTTGGGCGCTTTCAACCTGAGGGCGGTGACGCATCTCATAGTGCCCAATTGCCGTAAAACGGGTTCAAAAGCGGGCTGGGCAAACTTTTTTTGAGGGGGCTACGGATTTGTGGGGTATTAGCGCGATTGGACTCACTCTGTCGCCCAGCAGACCGGCCCACAAAGACACACCCTGCCAGCTCTCATGCCCCACAACTCTTCCCCACTCTCAGTCACATTACCAAAAGACATCAACGCGAGTATTGCGGTCTTTCTAGTAGCCTTGCCATTGTGTCTAGGCATTGCGCTAGCGTCCAATGCTCCATTGTTCTCGGGTCTGATCTCTGGCATCGTGGGTGGTATCGTCGTTGGCATCCTCAGCGGTTCCCACAAGAGCGTGAGTGGACCTGCGGCCGGACTTACCGCCATTGTCGCCGCACAGATTGCTAGTCTCGGTAACTTCGAGGCCTTTCTCGCAGCAGTCGTCATCGCGGGCGTCATTCAGGTTCTTATGGGGGCGTTTCGGCTGGGATTCATCGCTGCCTTTTTCCCTTCCAGTGTCATCAAAGGATTGCTGGCGGCGATTGGACTCATTTTGATCCTGAAGCAGATCCCTCACGTCTTCGGCCACGATTCGGATGCAGAAGGCGAGATGAGTTTTGATCAACCAGACAAGGAGAACACTTTCTCCGAGTTGCTCGCGACGATGTCCGACATCCTGCCGGGTGCTGCCCTGATTGGCCTGGCTTCAATTGCCCTTTTGTTAGCTTGGGACAAGGTCAAGGTGCTGAAGAAGCTTCCGGTTCCATCCGCACTTGTCGTTGTGGTGCTGGGGGTGGTCATCAACATGCTGCTGAGAAAAATGGGCCATGCTTGGGAGGTAAAAGCGTCCCACCTGGTCCAAGTGCCAGTGGCGCAGGATCTTAAGGGCTTCTTCGGATTTCTTCAGTTTCCTGGGATTGAACACTTCAGTAACCCGATCGTATTCAAGGCGGCGGTCACGGTAGCCCTTGTTGCAACGCTTGAGACCCTTCTCAACCTGGAGGCGGTGGATAAGATTGACCCCGATCAGCGTCAGTCTCCTCCCAACCGCGAACTGTTCGCCCAAGGCGTTGGCAACATTGCTGCAGGCATGATTGGTGGTCTACCAATGACGAGTGTTATCGTGCGGTCATCTGTTAATATCAACTCAGGTGGGAGAACAAAGTTGAGCGCCATTCTCCATGGCTTTTTGTTGGTGATCTGTGTGGTGACGGTACCGCATTGGCTCAATGAGATACCATTGTCGGCCCTGGCTGCGATTTTGATCGTTACCGGCTTCAAGCTAGCCAGTCCCAAGCTCTTCAAACAGATGCGGGCAGAAGGGCGTCAACAGTTCTTGCCATTTGTCATCACCATTTTGTCGATCGTGTTCACCGACCTGCTGACCGGAGTCCTCGTTGGCCTTGGAGTTAGCATACTGTTCATTTTGCATAGCAACTTGCGGCGGCCACTTCGACGCGTGATGGAGAAGCATGCCGCTGGCGATGTGTTGCGCATTGAACTGGCAAATCAGGTCAGTTTCCTCAATCGGGCGGCCTTGGAGAGGACATTGCACTCCGTACCGAGAGGCGGGCGTGTTCTCATTGACGCACGGAACACGGATTACATCGACCCGGACATCAGAGACGTGATCGCAGACTTTCGGGACACAACCTCAAAGGCCCATGGAGTGGAAGTTGGCTTCGTTGGACTGAAAGAGCACAACATCAGTGAGGACCAAATCCAGTTTGTCGATTTCACCAGCCGAGAGGTGCAAAGCGGGCTCACTCCGCAGGCGGTTCTCGATGTTTTAAGGGCTGGCAATCAGCGTTTTCTTGCCGGGCAGCGTATCCAGCGGGACTTTGGCCGTCAGGTAAGCGCCACAGCCACGGGCCAGTTCCCAATGGCGGCTGTGCTCGGATGTATCGACTCCCGGGCTCCTGCAGAAGTAGTCTTTGATCTCGGTCTTGGCGATATTTTCAGCGCTCGTGTCGCGGGAAATATCGCGACTACGGAACTTCTCGGTAGCATCGAGTATGCGTGTGCGGTGGTTGGAGCCAAATTGGTGGTGGTCCTCGGGCACACCAGCTGTGGCGCGGTGAATGCGGCTGTCGACCTGCTTGCTGCCGCCAAAAAGGCTAGCGAGGCCACTCCATGCGGCAACCTTGATGGGCTCGTGACGGAGATCCAGCAAGCCATCAATCCCGCCACACTTAAAAAGCCGGACGCGTGGGCACCTGGCGAGAAAGCGGCGTACTCCAACGAGATTTCGAGGCTCAACGTTCTCCAGACTATCCGGAACATAAGGCAACGTAGTGCCACCCTCGATAAGTTAGTCCGCGAGGACAAAATCGCGATTGTTGGTGCCTTGTATGATGTGAACACAGGAGAGGTTAGCTTCTTCCAGACGGCTGATTCGTCCATCAGCCCGCTTTCAGCGACCATGGTAGCTGTATCGTAAAAAGGCGACATCAGAAGCCCAAGAGTCTGTTGGCGGATCGCCGGAGGTTCGCTATGGGTTTTGTCATGACCGAATCTTCCGGCCCTCTTTCTCAGAAACTCTTCTCGACCGCCAAGCAGTACATCCCTGGTGGCGTCAACTCGCCTGTACGCGCATTCCGTAGCGTAGGTGGGGAACCGTTCTTTGCCCGGCGAGCCAAGGGTGCGCGAGTCTGGGACGTTGATGGCAAAGACTACATCGACTATGTCGGCACCTGGGGACCAGCGATCTTGGGGCATGCACCTATTTCGGTTATTGAGGCAGTCCACACTGCGGCCAAGGATGGCGTGAGTTTCGGTATTCCGAACCCCTATGAAGTGGAGATGGCCCGCTTGGTTTGTGAATGGGTACCCAGCGTGCAAAAGGTGAGAATGTGCAACAGTGGCACGGAAGCCACCATGAGTTGCGTGCGGCTTGCACGTGGATTCACCGGTCGCGACCGCATCATCAAATTTGACGGATGCTACCATGGCCACGTGGACGCATTGTTGGTCGCCGCTGGCAGCGGAGCACTTACTAATGGCAAGCCGGATAGCGCGGGAATCCCAGCGAGCTATGCCGGGTTGACGACGGTGCTTCCTTACAACGATGTAGAAGCTCTTGAACGCACCTTTGCAGAAGTGGGGCATGAAGTGGCAGCCATCATTGTGGAAAGCTATCCCGCGAATGCTGGTCTGATCCTTCCCCAGCCCGGATATCTCCAAAAACTGCGTGAGATAACGCAGAAGCATGGTGCCCTGCTTATCTTTGACGAAGTCATGACCGGATTCCGGCTCGCCAAAGGCGGGGTCCAAGAGCTGGAGAATATCACGCCTGATCTCACCGCCATGGGCAAGGTGATCGGTGGCGGTTTGCCAGTAGGAGCATTTGGCGGGCGGGCGGACATCATGGATTTGTTGGCTCCAGATGGCCCTGTCTATCAAGCTGGGACGTTGAGCGGCAATCCTTTGGCCATGGCTGCGGGTCTGGCGCAGTTGCGCGAAATGGAGAAGCAAAATGGCTATGCGCGTCTCGATGAGCTCGGAAAAATCATGGACTCAGCAGTGGCAGAAGTGCTGAAGAAGACCGGCAAAGAGTATCAATACTACCGGAAAGGAAGCATGTTCTGCTTGTTCTTTACTAGCAAGCAAGTGCACAACCTTGGTGATGCAAAAACGAGCGACATCCCGGCATTCCGGAAGTTCTTCCACTCGTGCTTGAAGCAAGGGGTCTATTTTGCGCCGAGCCAGTTTGAGACTGGCTTCATCAGTCTGGCGCACAGCGCCGATGACTTGGCCCGCACAGCCGAAGTGGTGCAGCAGGCACTTTCTGAGGCTTGATTACGCTGTCCTGGAACCCAGTAAACCTTGCAGCTTGCGCGCTTCTGCCAGTGCGGCATCGGCGGTGGCACCGAGTACGGTGATGTGACCCATTTTCCGTCGGAGTTTGGCCAATTGTTTGCCGTAGAGGTGCAGCTTGGCTTCTGGATGGCTCAGAACAGGCGTCCAGTCGGGTTGGCGCGTTTCGGACGGCCACACTTCACCGAGTAGATTGAGCATGACGGCAGGTGAGTGCTGCCGCGGGCTTCCCAGCTTTTGTCCAGTCACAGCGCGCAACTGCTGCTGGAACTGATTCGTCACACAAGCATCAATCGTATAGTGGCCGCTGTTGTGAGGGCGTGGAGCTATCTCATTTACCAGCACCTTGCCTTCAGCCGTGACAAACATTTCCACGGCCATCGTGCCCACGTACTGCAAACCCTGTGCTACCGACTCCCACAACGCGAGTGCCTGTTTTTCAATTGCTGGCGTCACCCGCGCTGGTGCCAGAGTCACGTCGAGGATGTGTCGATCATGAATGTTCTCGACCACACCGTGAGTCGCGGTGCTGCCATCGACTGCGCGTGCCCCAACAACTGAAACCTCCATCACGAACGGCACCCACTGCTCCACAACTGCATGGTGCCCTTCAAAACCAGACCAAACGTCAGCAAGCTCGCTCTCAGGCCCAATTTTAGCCTGTCCTTTGCCATCATATCCGAAAGCCGCTGTCTTTACCACGCACGGGCGGCCGAGTCCGGCCACAGCTCTCTCCAGGCCCGCCAAATCTTCCACGATCTGAAACGGCGCACAGGGGATGTTCTGGGAACGCAGGAAGAGTTTTTCGCGTTCGCGATGTTGAGTGGTGAAAACGGCATTCCGGCCTGGGCGCAATGGTTTTCTCGCTTCGACGTAGCTCAAACAGGCATCCGGAATGTTTTCAAACTCCACCGTGACCACATCCACACGCGCCAAGAAGCTATCGAGCGCCTCTGTGTCATCATAGCGAGCATTCACCTCCCAGTCAGCGATCTGCCCAGCCGGGCAACCAGTGGCTTCATCGGTAAATATCGCTACTCGGTAACCACATCGGCGCGCCTCGAGTGCCAACATACGTCCAAGCTGGCCCCCACCAAGGATGCCGATGGTTGCGGGAGGCTGGAACGCGGTTTTATCACTCATGGAAATGGTAGATGAGCCGGAAGTAATAAGAAAGGCGGGCCGCATGGCGAGTGTTTTTGTTTCCCTTGTTGCGTCTGGCTCCACAGACGACGATCTCTGCCCACCCATGATCCCACCACTCCGCCAAAGCCGTCTTCTGCGTGAACTCCGCGCGGGGAAAAGCTCTCCCATCATCAAGCTCAACCTGATCGACCCGCGCATTGTGGAACTAGCGGGCTTAGCCGGAGCTACGGCAGTGTGGCTTTGCAACGAGCACGTGCCCAATGACTGGCTCAACCTCGAGAATCAGGTCCGCGCGGCTAAATTGAGCGATATGGACACGATCATACGTGTCTCAAAGGGCTCCTACAGCGAGTATGTGAAGCCTTTTGAAATGGATGCCACCGGCATCATGGTCCCGCACGTCACCACCGCGGACGAGGCGCGTGACATCGTGCGAATGACGAGATTTTTCCCATTGGGCAGACGCCCGATTGATGGCGGGAACATGGACGGTCTGTTCTGCCAAGTCTCCACGCCTGAATACTGTGCCCATGGCAATGCTGAGCGCTTCCTGATTTTCCAAATCGAGTCACCGGAGGCTCTGGAGAACGTCGAAGAGATCGCAGCTGTCCCTGGGTTCGATATTTTGTTGTTCGGGCCGGGCGACTTCAGTCACTTGATCGGGAGACCAGGTGAGGTGACCCATCCAGACGTGGTGGCAGCGAGAAAGCGTGTCGCTGCTGCGGCGAAGAAGCACGGCAAGTTTGCCATGATGCCAGCCATGCTGGATACGCGTCAGGTGCTTGAAGAAGAAGGCTGGAACGCCTTCACCGTTGCGGCTGATGTCGTGACTTTGGGCACAGTGTTCAAGGAACGCGTGCAAAACTTTCTCGGGGCACCATCCGCTTCCGGCAACAGCTCTCTTTATCGCTGACATCGATGAAACTCGGGCTGGTCATCCATTCCTGGTGGAAGCGCTGGAGAGGCAAGTTTGCTAGCGCCAAATACCCACCGTTCACTGATGCGCTTGAGGTACTCGCTTACACCAAGCAACTTGGTGCTGCTGGGCTTCAGATCGGTGTGGACTCGTGGACAGATGACTTTGCTGGTAAAGTGCGCATCCTCCGGCAGCAGCTTGAACTCTATCTTGAGGGAAGTGTGGCACTGCCTAGAGACCCAGAAGAAGTTCCGCATTTCGAAGACACGCTTCGTCGTGCCAAAGAAGCCGGAGCAACGATTTTTCGCACCGCTTTAGGTGGGAGACGCTACGAGCAGTTCAAGACCCATGCAGCCTTCTTGGAGTTCAAAGCTAAAGCTGAAAAGTCGCTTCAGTTGGCCGCACCAGTCGTGGAGAAGGCTCAAGTGAAGCTTGGCGTGGAGAACCACAAAGATTTCCATGCCGTGGAGCTAGCTGACATGCTGAAGAAGCTCGGCAGTGCATCCGTTGGAGCCTGTATCGACACAGGTAACAACATCGCCCTGCTCGAGGAGCCCTTCAGTGTAGTAGAGACGCTTGCGCCAATGGCTGTGACCGTTCATCTCAAAGACATGGCGGTGCTGCCGGGGCGCAACGGCTTCTACCTCTCGGAAGTTCCGCTTGGACAGGGCATGCTGGACATCCAAGGAATGGTGGACACGATTCGTGCCGCAAGTCCCACCGCGTCCATCAATCTCGAAATGATCACCCGCGATCCCTTGGCGATTGATTGCCTGACGCCTGGCTACTGGTCGACGTTCCTAGATAAAACCGCAGATCAACTAGCCATGGCGCTGGCGTCAGTGAGGCATTACGCCAACCCTGAGCTGCCATCGATGGCTGACTTGGAGTTGGAAGAGGTGCTTGAGCGCGAAAATCAAAATATCCTGGCAAGCCTTCGTTACGCGCGCGGCAGTTTGAGCTTCTAAAAGTCTCGCCTCAACTGGATGCCCTGACCGGTTGCAATCGAAGTGGATGGCATTCATCGTGAGCGCATGATTTTCCAAAGGCTCCTGTCGTGGCAGTTGTCGGCTCCGATGTGCAGTGTGCTCGTAGCATGGCTGGCCCTAGCCATTCCCACAGAGATCAGCGCGCAGACCCAAGGAAATGCCAAACCGACCTCTGCATTGCAGACTTTGCGCACATTGGTGGATTCCATGGCCGCTCTCCGAACTCAGTTGGAGACTCAGACCAAACTAGCTGCCAACGGAGAGAATGACGCCGTGAAGGATGCGGCCAAAAAGGAGGCTGCCGCCATCCAGGCCCGGCTAGCCCAAGCAGAAAGGGACTTTGAGGCGATTGCAACTGGAGTGGATACTCGTGATGCCCAGCCAACGGGCGATCTGACCAAGTTCGATGTCGTAGCAGAGCTCACCGAAATGGTACAACCCCTCATGCGCGAGGTGAAGGCCGCAACTGAGCAGCCAAGATTGATTGAACAACTTCGTGCGGAACTCAATGCTCACCAACGTCGGTTGGGCGAGGTCCAATCCGCTGTGATCAACGTGGAAAAGGCCATTGCCGAACTACCAAACAGCAAAGCCCCCAGCTCAACGGACACATCCGTTCGCAAAGCCCTGCTAACGACCCTAGAAAAGTGGCGATACTCCGAGAAAGAGGCGAAGGCTTCAGTGGAAGTTGTAAATCATCGGCTGGATGAGTTGCTCTCCAAGCGCAAGTCGGTCTGGGAACTCGCTTCTCATGCCACACAGACATTCTTTCTGACCCGAGGTCGCAATATCTTGTTCGCTCTGTTGGCTCTTCTTGGCACTATGTTCGCTTGGCGTTGGGCATACCGCTGGGTAGAGCGCTTCAGTCCTTGGCACAAGAAGGTGGAAGGGCGGATGCCATTTGCTGCACGGATGATCGATGTGATCTACCACACGCTATCAGTTGTCCTCGCCACAGCAGCAGCACTCACAGTGCTGTATTCCACGGGGGACTGGTTATTGCTCGGCTTGTGCCTTATTGCACTCGTGGGCATCGTGCTTGGTGCCCGAACTGCGGTTCCAAAGTACTATCGCCAAGCACGCCTGCTGCTCAACTTCGGTGAGGTGCGTGAAGGAGAGCGCATCATCCACCAGGGCCTTCCGTGGTTGGTAAAGTCGCTCAACATGTTCACTGAGCTGCACAACCCATCCCTGCGGAATGGGCGCTTGCGTGTCCCGTTAGATCAACTCACAGCAACCACCTCGCGCCCATTGGAGAAAGATGAGTCCTGGTTTCCATCGAAAGAGGGCGACTGGCTTCTCTTGCAAGACGGCACTCTCGGAAAGACCGTGAGTCAGAGTCCAGAGTTTGTGCATCTGGTGCTGCTTGGAGGTGCCAATAAGGCCTATCCGACTCTGAACTTTCTCGCCCAAAACCCCCAGAACCTGTCTGGAGGTTTTAGGATCAATGCCATCATCCGTCTGGACCATATTCATCGTGCTGAAGTTACACGCACCATCCCGGAGCTTCTCACTGAGCGTTTGACGGCCATCTACGCAGCAGAACTTCAAAGCAAGAACCTCAAAAGCATCATTACCGAGTTCCGTGCCTCAACGACCGTGGCGCTTGAGTTGGAAATCATCGCTGATTTCTCAGGTGACGCCGCAAGTCGTTACGAACACCATCGGCGCGATCTCCATCGCCACGCGCTCGATATATGCAACAGCCAGGAATGGAAGCTCGCGAGTCAGATCATTCCACTGGCACCGATTGGTGGATAGGCTTGCCAGTTTCCCGCAGTTGCATGGCCTCGTTGGCCGAGTTCTTTGATGGATCATGCTTTTGCTTGCTGACTACTGGGTTCACGATCTGAGCCCGCACATCGTTAAGTTCACGGACAAGATTGCGCTTCACTGGTATGGGCTGTCGTACGTTTTAGGTTTCTACCTTTGCTACCTCGCATTGCGATATCTTGCGAGGCAGGGCCGCAGCGAGATCTCCGAAGCCGCTTTGCCTGACTTCATCACCTACACCGCCCTTTTTGGTGCCGTGCTTGGAGGGCGGATTGGCTTCATGCTGTTCTATAACTTTGATGTCTTGCTGAGCCAGCCTTGGCGCATCTTCCAAATCTGGGATGGAGGCATGGCGAGCCATGGCGGCATTTTGGGCGTGGCCATTTTCTTGTTCTGGTATGCAAAAAAGAATCGCCTGAGTTGGACGGGCATTGGAGACACACTCGTGGCTGGCGCTCCACTGGGCATTCTAACAGGACGCATTGCCAATTTCATCAATGGTGAGCTGTTTGGGCGTGTCACTTCCGTGCCTTGGGCCGTGAAGTTTCCCACCGAAGTCACTAGCGAGGATTTCTTGCAGCGGTACGCGGTCATTCATCATGAATCGTTTCCTGTAAACGATGCTCTGAAGCACAGCCCGGAGATACTGGAGTTCTACACGCGGGTTTTGGGTTCTGCGGACAAGTTTACGGCACTTCTCAATCCTCGTCATCCTTCCCAACTCTATGAGGCAGCCGGCGAGGGATTATTTTTGTTTTTGCTGCTCTTCTGGCTGCGTCTAAAGAAGCCCAATTTGCCCAATGGCGTGCTTACTGGCATCTTTTTCACGACGTATGCGGTCATCCGGATTGCCTTGGAAGGCGTGCGTGAACCGGACGCCCCCTACTTGGCAGGCCTTACGCGTGGGCAGTTCTACAGCACATTCATGATCGTCATTGGGCTGGCATTTATTGTTTGGGGATACTCTCAACGGAAAAAACAAAGCACTACCTGACAACCATATGCGTTCCTGGATTGAACACTATGGGATGGGGCTGGTGTTGCTAGCACTAGCGGCGGGGTTTAGTGTCGCTACGATTCAGGAACAAGCTATTTCAGGGGTAGAGGCAGCGATCTCGCTCGCCGCTGAAGTACCGGAAGGCACGCCTGCCGTCCTTATCGCAGTGGCCGCAGGACAGGATGACGCTGTGTTCGCCTCTGAGTTGGAAATACAGCTTAAACAGCGTGGGATTGCCACGGCGAGAGCCGCGGGATCATCGCCTCGCGATGCCCGGATGGAGTTGGAGAAGCACCCTGAGGTGCAGGTCGCGGCTTGCTCCTCCTCGGCAGCAAAATGGCTGATTTGGCAGAACTTCCCGAAGATTCGTGTGATGGCACCGAAACAAGGACGTTGGCCAAGTTTCCTTCTCAGAAGTAACCTCCTCAATATTGCTAACCAGATTGCTGTCATCGCAATCGTGGCGATTGGCATGACGATGGTGATCATCTCAGGGGCCATTGATCTCAGTGTGGGAAGTCTCATCGCCCTAGCAGCAGTGATCGCTACAAGACTGATTCGCGATTACTTCGGCGGTGTAGAAGCCTCGGCATTGGGTATGATCTCCTCGGGAACGGGAGCTGTGGCTGCTTGCGCTGTGGTAGGGTTGCTGAATGGGCTAGCAGTGACCAAGTTTCAACTGCCTGCGTTTATCGTCACCCTCGCCACGATGCTCATGGCGAGTGGGGGCGCTTATTTACTGGCGGCACATCAGTCCATTTATCAAGTGCCAGAGAGTTTTGTGTGGCTTGGGCGCGCCTCCTTGGGATCGCTTCCTGTTGCGGTGATCCTGATGCTTCTTCTTTACGGATTCGCCCACTTATTTATGAGGCACACAGCGCTAGGACGACAGATGTATGCGGTGGGAGGCAACGCTCATGCCGCTCACCTTTCGGGCGTGAGTGTGGCGAGGGTGCAAACATTCGCGTTCATCATTTGCGGAGCTCTCGCAGGCCTGGGCGGAGTCATCTTGGCTTCTCAGCTTAAAGGCGGTTCTCCCACGTATGGTCAAATGTACGAACTCAACGTCATCGCGGCTGTCGTTGTGGGTGGAGCTAGCCTCACCGGCGGCTCTGGGAGGATGTTTGGCACGCTGATCGGCGCGTTCATCATCGCTGTGATTCAGAACGGCATGAACCTGCTCAACATTGAGAGCGCCACTCAGAAAATCGTGCTCGGAGGCATCATCCTTCTCGCGGTGCTCCTAGATCGGCTCAAGCTCTGGAAGCGGGCTTGAGTTGTGCGCTACTTTTTGCCGTAACAACGGATCGTTTTGTCTCCTCGCACAAAGATCTGCCCGTTGCTCAATGCCGGTGATGCAAAAACCTTCTCGCCAATTTCACTCTCTGCCACCAGTTCATACTTGGTGCCCGGCTTGACCCAACGAGCCGTGCCAAAGTCGTTAATGAACAAAACTCGGCCCTCAGCGCTTACTAGCGAGGCATGATGCTCTCTCATTCGCTCTTCCCAGGCGATCTCGCCGTTGCGTGCATCAATGCAGTGGCCAATGCCGCTGTCACTCACGATCAGTAGCCAGTCTCCTTCAATGATAGGCGATGGAACATAGGCCACGCCCTTGTTGTGATGCCACGGGACGTGGGTGTTGGTCACATTCCCTGTGCCATCTGGCTTGATCGCCATCAAATGATGCTCTGGGAAGCCGCCAGTGAGATAAAGCCAACCTGTTTTGGTGCTGTGGACGAGCGAGGCAACGAACTGTTCTGTTGGACCATCAATCATCCAGTGCTGATTGCCTGTGGCTGGGTCATAGCTGGCCACACACATGCTGCCACTCATGACCATCTGAGTTTTCCCAGCTAGCTCGCGAATAATGGGCACGCAGTAGCTCCGAGTGTTGTTGGGGCGTGCAATGCGCCACTTCTCTGTGCCTGTTTTGCGATCAAAAGCCACCACGTAGCCATCTCCATCGTGGTCACAGTTCACAATGAGCAACTCACCGTGCAGAAACGGAGACGAACAAAAGCCATGCTTGCTGCTAAAAAGACCCGGACGCACTTGCCAGAGCAGCTTACCATCTAAGTCATGCGCCGAGATCACGGCGGTGCCCTTCGGCACCTCACCCTTGCCAGGTGGACGCGCCGCGTTGACCGCCCGCGTTTGTTCGGTCTCTGTTTGATCTAAAAAAGCCGTGTAAACACGCTCTCCATCGGTTGCGGGAGTGCTGGAAGCGCGGCTGTTGAGCCGGTGGATGGCTTCCAGTGGCGATTTGATGACGACCTGGCTCCATTTCACCTTCCCACTCGCGCGATCCAGGCAAATCAGCCGCCGCTCTTCTGCCTCTGGCAAGCTGGCCACCACATAAATGCTCTCACCATGCACGATGGGTGACGCATGCCCTTCTCCAGGCAGTTCCGTTTTCCAAGCGAGACTCGTGTTATCCAACTTCAATGGGAATCCCGTGTCTGAGCTGGTGCCATCCATTCGTGGACCGCGCCATGAAGCCCAATCTTCAGCATGAAGCGTGAGAGCAGCACTCAAGACTCCCAAGGCCAGCCAGCGGCGTGAGCCACTAAAGAAATGGAGCGTCTTTGAAGCTATTTTGAGGGGGACGGCGGAGGTGTTGATCATTTCGAAAGTGGAGAACTCAGATAACCAAAAGAGAAGGGCGTGCAGGAGCCACTTGCGTGAGACTAAAGAGTCCCCATGGCACCCTACACGCCCTCAACAGACTACTTGCCTTGAACGGGAGCGGTGACAGCACCCTCAGGCACTTTGTCGGCAGGAACGATTTTCCAAACGGCACCGCGAGCCTCTTGATAAGGGTCCACCTTGCCGCCGTAGCCAGCTGTGCCATGGCAGAGGTAAAGCGCACCGTCTTCACCTTCACCACCACCGGTAGGCTTGATACCATCTGCGAGGTCTAGCAGTTCTTGCATCTGCCATGCGCCCTTGTCGTCACGTGCCATGCCCCAGATGCGGCCACTGCCCCAGTCTGAAACGAAGCAGATACCATCAAGGCTTGGGTAATCTTTGCCGCGATACACGCCCACACCTACCACGCAGATGCCCTGATCCACGTGGCTGTATTCAGCGATTGGCATTTGGCCAACTGGCGACCATTTGTCCGGATTGACTGCGGTTTCGGTGCCGTCTGCGTTCTTCTTCAAGATTTGTGGGAACGGATGGCTGCCGCACATGAACTTCCAGCCGTAGTTGAGGCCACCTTTGCAACCAGCGGGCTCAAAGTTGATCTCTTCCCAGTGGTTCTGGCCGATATCGAAGACGTAGAAGTCACCCGTCTTGCTGTCGAAGCACATCGTCCATGGATTGCGAATGCCGTAGCTCCAAATCTCGGGTTTAGCCTTGGGAGCGATCTTGCTGAAGGTCTCCTCGCTGATGCCGAACAAAGTCATCTGCTGAAGCGGCGTGACAAATGGATTGTCTTTGGGGATGCCATAGCCCTTCTCGGTAGTACGGGTGTTCACATCGATGCGCAAGACTTTGCCAAGCGTAGTGCTGAGGTCTTGACCTGCATTCAGGACGTCTCCTTCCCAGCCGCCATCACCGGAGCCGATGTAGAGGTAGCCATCTGGGCCAAAGCAAAGCTCGCCACCGTTGTGGTTGCAGTAAGGACGCTCCAACTGCATCACCACGCGCGCACTCTCAGGATCTGCTTGGTCGGGATTGTTCTTCTTCACCTTGTACTCGACGATGAAGCCATCTCCGTTGAACCACATGTCGCTGTAGTGGACATAAAAAAGGCCATTCTCCTTAAACTTCGGGTGGAAGGCGATGTCGTAAAGGCCCTGCTCCAGGAAGCTGCTCACAACGGTCTGCTGGATGTCGAGGAATGGCTTCTTTTGCAGCTTGCCGTCTTTGATGAGGCGAACCACGCCCGGACGTTCACAGACAAAGATGCGGTTAGTGCCGTCTTTTGGAGAATCGACGTGAACCGGCTCCACCAAGCCGTCGGCAACCTGCACCAGTTGGATAGCCGCTGGCTTGGCGAGCTTGCCGCCGGGTTGAACGGGTTTGACTTGCTCCGCCGCTGCGGTCATAGCCGCCGCTAGGAGGGGAATGGAGAGAACGTGGATCGGTTTCATAAAGATGAATTGAGCTGTGGGGTGGAAAGAACGCACAGCTTAGGAAAATCCTGGCATTCTGGGCAAGTTTTTATTCCTCGGAGAGCCAGCTAGAGCCAAAACCGTCCGAAAGTCCGGCTTTGGCCGTCCAGGTGACGAAAAGTTAACTTATTCTCAAGGTTTCCAGCACTTGCTTGCCATTCCCGGCAGGTCGGCTAGACTCCCCGCCCCCCAAATCTCATGCCCGGTCCGCAACACATCCGCAATATCGCCATCATCGCACACGTCGATCACGGCAAAACCACCCTCGTCGACAACTTGCTCAAAGCTGGCGGAACTTATCGTGAAAACCAAGCCGTGCAGGAGCGCGCCATGGACAGCATGGATCTGGAGCGCGAGAAGGGCATTACCATCAAGGCCAAGAATACCTCGGTGCACTGGCAGGGCCACATCATCAACATCGTAGACACCCCCGGACACGCTGACTTCGGCGGTGAGGTGGAACGGGTGATGAAAATGGTCGATGGAGTGATGCTTGTGGTGGATGCCTACGAGGGTCCGCAAGCCCAGACTCGCTTCGTGCTCCGCAAAGCGCTTCAGAATAACCTGAAGCCCATCGTGTTCGTGAACAAGATGGACCGGCCCAATATTGATCCAGCAAAAGTGCACGATCAGGTGCTGGAGTTGTTTTTGGAACTTGAGGCCAACGAGGACCAGTTCAATGCGCCGTTCCTTTACGGAAGTGCGCGAGCTGGCTGGGTGAGCGAAACGCCGGATGGCGAGCAGCACGACATGGCGTTCATGCTCAAGAAGATCGAAGAATACATTCCGCCTCCTAATGCTGAAGTCGAAGGTGACTTCCAACTTCTGGTGTCGAACATCGACTGGGACAACTTCGTTGGCCGTGTGGCCATTGGCCGTATTAACCGAGGCACCGTCAACGTGGGAGACCGTCTCTTCCTGCTGCCGAAAGAAGCAGGCGGCAATGCCATCCCAGCAAAGATCAGCAAGATCTTCCAATACACGGGCATCTCCACCAACGAATCCAGCACAGGAGGCGCTGGTGACATTGTGGGCATTAGTGGTTTCGAGGACGTGGATATTGGACAGACCATAGCGGGCAGTGCAGACGCCGAACCGCTGCCATTTGTTGCCATCGACCCACCAACGATTGAGATGCAGATATCCGTAAATGACGGTCCATTTGCAGGACGCGAGGGCGATCACGTCACATCCCGCAAGATCCGCGACCGACTTTTCAGGGAAGCAAAAACGAACGTGGCTCTCACGATCAGCGACACGGATCTCGCAGGTGTGTTCTCCATCGCAGCACGTGGATCCATGCAGATCGCCGTGCTTGTGGAAACGATGCGGAGAGAGGGATTTGAAGTGTGTGTGTCGCGTCCAATTGCGATCACCAAGAAAACAGAAGATGGCACGATTCTAGAACCCTTTGAAACGCTCTGGGTGGAAGTGCCAGAGGATTCCGTTGGCGGCGTCATGAAGCGTCTCGCAGCCAGAAAGGCGAAGATTGATGACATCAAGGTCCACGCCCATTCCACGACCATTGAGTGTACGATTCCTACACGCGGTATCATCGGATTTGAGTTCGAGCTGATGAACCTGACGAGCGGCCATGGTATCTTCAGTCACTTGTTCAAAGAGTATGCACCGCACTGCGGCCTCATGAGCACCCGGACGACGGGCACTTTGGTGAGCGTGGAGCAAGGAGAAGCCACAGCGTATGCCTTGGACAGCATCCAGGTTCGCGGAAAGCTTTTTGTTGCAGCAGGTGACCTCGTTTATGACGGCATGATCGTGGGGGAGAACCCGCGCACGGAGGACTTGCCTGTGAATCCTACCCGTTCCAAGCAACTCACCAACTTCCGTGCTTCTGGCTCTGACAAAGGCATCCAGCTTGTTCCGCCTATTCGGTTCAGCCTTGAGCGCGCCATCGAATACATCGCTCCAGACGAACTCGTGGAGACCACTCCACAGAACATTCGCCTTCGTAAGCGCATCCTGGATCAGAACTTGCGTGCACGCGAGACGAAGCGCATGAAGGAACTTGCTGAAGGGCAATAAAGTTCCCTTCAACCGCTGTGATCCCATCCGCAGTGCACATTCTGTGCATCAAGTGGCGCTATTTCGCGTTCAAGAGGCCATGTCCATCCGGTATCTTGCCTCTCTCCTCGCTTTGCTCCCAGCTTTGCTATTCGCCAAGCCAAATGTCGTCTTCATTCTTGCTGATGACTTGGGCTACACGGATGTTGGCTGCTTCGGCAGCGAATACTACGAGACGCCGAACATTGATCGCCTTGCTGAGCAAGGAATGCGGCTAACCAATCACCATCATCATCAGAACTGCCAGCCAACAAGAGCAGCGCTCATGTCTGGCCAATACGCAGCCCGCACTGGAGTTTATACGGTGGGTGGGATCGACCGATTTGACTGGAGCACGCGCCCGCTTCGACCTGTCGACAATGTTACTAGCCTGCCACTGGATCGCACCATCTTGCCTCAGGTGATGAAGTCTGCCGGATATGCGACAGCGATGTTTGGGAAATGGCACCTCGGAAACAGTGCCAACTACCATCCAGGAAAGCGTGGATTCGACGAGGCCATCGAATCCAGTGGCAAACACTTCAACTTCGCCACTGATCCAAAGACTGAGTATCCAGAAGGCACCTACCTTGCTGATTTCCTCACGGACAAAGCCGTGGACTTCATTCAGCGAAACAAGGAGAAGCCCTTCTTCCTCTACTTGCCTCACTTTGGCGTCCACTCTCCCCATCAGGCAAAGGAGAACTGGATCAGCCACTTCAAAAACAAGCCGGGTGTGGGTGGGCACAACAATCCTGTCTATGCGGCAATGATCGCCAGTGTGGACGAGAGCGTAGGACGCATCATGAAGTTGCTAGACGAACTCAAACTCGCCGAGAACACGGTATTGATCTTCTCCAGCGACAACGGAGGTGTGGGAGGCTACGAGCGTGAGGGCATCAAAAAGGCTGGGGACATCACCGACAATGCGCCACTCCGAAGCGGAAAAGGCAGTCTTTATGAAGGAGGAACGCGGGTTCCATTCATCGTACGCTGGCCCGGACAGGTCAAATCTGGCTCTCAGTGCGATGTTCCATCGATTCACGTCGATCTCATGCCCTCGCTTGCTGAAGTAGCAGGTGCCGCTCTTCCCGATCAGCCATTGGATGGAGAAAGCCTTGCTCCATTATGGACCGGGAAGGCAACCGAACTGAAAAGAAAAGCCATCTTCCAGCACTTCCCGGGTTATCTTGGTGCAGGTGCCGACAGTTGGAGAACGACTCCTGTCAGTTTGATTCAGAGTGGTGACTGGAAGCTTATGAAGTTCCTCGAAGACAACCACTTGGAGCTCTACAATCTCAAAGAAGACATTGGTGAAAAGAACAACCTTGCCACGACACAGTCGGAGAAAGCGAAGGATCTTCACGATCAACTTGTAGCTTGGCAGTCTGCGATCAAGGCACCAATGCCAACACCCAACGACGGCAAGTCGGCCACTCAGAAGGCCGGAAAGGGCAAAGGGAAGAAAAAAGGCAAAAAGAAGAGCGCGGAAGAGTGACCGATACCTTCACTGCCGTTGCCGAACAACTTCAAACAGGCAAACCCCAGTCGCAACGGACACGTTGAGACACTCCACACTGCCCGCCATCGGAATACGGACAAGGAAGTCGCACTTTTCCTGAGTAAGCCTTCTCATGCCACTGCCCTCAGCTCCCATGACAATGCCGATGGGCCCTTTGAGATCGACTTGATAGAGTGATTGAGTTGCTTCGTCTGCGGTGCCTACAAGCCAGACTCCAAGCTCCTTGAGCCGCTCCATCGCTCTGGCCAAATTGGTTACGCGGACAATTGGGACGTGATCTGCCCCTCCACATGAAACGCGCCGCACCGTCTCCGTGATGGGAGCGGATTTGTCTTTTGGTAGCACCACAGCCGTCACTCCCGCGCCATCCGCTGTGCGAAGACAGGCTCCCAGATTGTGTGGGTCTGTCACGCAGTCCAACACAAGCACGATCGGTGCCGGACTAGCCTCCAGGAGACGAGGAAGATCATCCTCTTCGTAAGCTGCCACCTCGCCGTTGGGACGAGAGTGTTTGTTTGCTCTAGCAAGGGACTGGGGAGGACGTGCCATTGAGTTTTAGAACATGGGTTCTCTGGCCAGATAGCTCAAAATCCACAGAGTGATGGAGATCAGCCCTGCCACGATTCCCCACCACATCAGCGAGGGAGAGATGCCGGGAACGAGTAGGCTAAAAGATGGTAGGAAGGACAGGTAGTAGACATTCACTTGATCGCCCTCCCTCAGTTGGCGAGGAACAGAACTGCCCAGCACAGGAACAGATGTGGACTGGCTCACAAAACCAACCCGCTGACCGAAGTAGGTAGTCCCCCCAACTTCATAGGTGTAAGTAAACCGCGCCTTGGTGCCGAATAGCATCAAATCCCGTCTGCCCGAGTTGGCGCGTTGAACAACCCCAACCGTCGTAGGCCACGTGGAACTGGTGTATTGGCACAAAGCCATGACTGCCATGCCCAAAAGGACGGCAATGGAGAGCAGGCGCAAAGTCAAAGTCATGCTGGAGGGCTATTTGGCACTATTGGATGAGTTTTGCAACGCTGCGGGCGCTTCTGCCTCTGGCCGAGCCGCAAGCAACTGAAGGCGTTCGCCCCCATCCACGGCCAACTCGAGGTTCACAAACGTCCACTCACTGTCACCAGACTTAGAACCTTCGGCATAGAGCTTCCCACTTCCTTTTGGGCCTGAGAGTGGTATTTCCACACGCACAGTCTTTCTACTGATCTCGCCTTTGGTTTGTCCGGTGATCAACCATCCCATCTCGATTGGCTCGCCGAGGGCTTCGATGACTCCAGGCGCCTTCTTAGCGCGTTCCACAGCAACATTGACGCCTTCACTGTTGCGAATGGAAACGAACACGATCGCGATGATCATCAGAATCAGAGCTACAAAACCTATCACGATCGTCAGACATCCGCCGCAGCCAATCCCGATGCCTTTGCCTATCGCGCGGGCATTCTCGGAGTTAACCCTTGTCGGGTCACCAAAGGGTGGGGGTGTTGAGTTCATCGCGGAAGAGACAGATGATAGCTCAAAGTGGACACTGCAACAATCGCTGCGGTTTCACATCTGAGGGTGAGCGGCCCGAGTTGCAGCGGCAGCCAGCCATCTGAACGGAAAAGTGCATACTCTGCGGGTGAAAAATCTCCTTCTGGGCCAATCGCAATAGCGCAAGGTCCAGCGCTTCTTTGCAATTGCTCGTGCAGAGGCCTAGCATCGGGCTCTAAAGACGCGATAAGCTTCGTTGGAGTATCTGAGAGCTTCTTCAGCGCGTCCTTGGTGGAGCACGGGGCAGTCACGGCGGGCAACCACGGTTGGCCGCACTGCTTGCAGGCTTCGATCGCCGCTTTTTGCCATCGGCTCCGCTTCTTGGCCGAGTCATCAGCATCAAGGCGAACGATCGTGCGCTCGCTGATGATCGGAACGATGGTCGCAACACCCAACTCCACGGCCTTCTCAATGATCCACTCCATTCCATCACCTTTCGGAATGGCTTGCAGCAAAGTAACGGGGGTCGCAGGGGCTTGTGTGTCATGCAAAGCCTGCACGGAGACAGAAACAGCATCCTTTTCGATGTGATCAATCCGTGCGATGGCTCGTTGCCCCTTGCCGTTGAGCACGGAAATCTCGTCGCCTACTCGATGGCGGCGCACTTGCACACAATGTCGCGCCTCTTCTCCTCTCAAAACCAGACTGGAATCACCAGCCCAGTTTTCTGCATCAAGGAAGAAGTGGGACATAGCACCTCGGTGTGGAAGCGCTGTCGCACTAGCCTGGAAGCTTCTTCAAGTAGCCAGCGTACTCGGTTTTGCCGAGCTTCTCAGCCCAAGTATCGAGTTCCGATTTGCTGATCCACTTCTTGTTGTAAGCGATCTCTTCCAAGCAAGCGATCTTCAAACCTTGGCGATGCTGGATCACCTTCACGAAGTCCGTGGCATCAGCCAAGGCGTCTGGAGATCCTGTGTCCAACCAAGCCGTACCGCGACCAAGCACTTCGACGTTCAACTCGCCTTTCTCTAGGTAGACACGATTGAGGTCTGTGATCTCCAACTCGCCGCGCGGACTTGGTTTGAGCGCTTTGGCGATGTCTACCACCTGCTCGTCATAAAAGTAGATACCTGGCACGGCATAGTTTGACTTCGGCACTTTAGGCTTCTCCTCCAGGCTGATGGCCTTGCCGCTAGCATCAAACTCCACGACCCCATAAGCCTCGGGCGTGGCTGTGTAGTAGCCAAAAATCGTGGCACCTGATGGTTGGCGGGCCGCCGCCTCAATCGCCGCGCGGAACTGCGAGCCGTAAAAAAGATTGTCGCCCAGCACAAGTGCTGCCTTGCCCCCATCGAGGAACTTTTCCCCAATTAGGAAAGCCTGAGCAAGGCCCTCTGGCTTCGGTTGCTCGGCATACTCAAACTTCACACCAAACTGGCTGCCGTCTCCAAGCAACTTTTGGAAGTTTGGCAGGTCGTGCGGTGTGGAGATGATCAATATATCGCGAATGTCCGCCAGCATCAGGCAGCTGATGGGGTAGTAGATCATCGGCTTGTCATAGACTGGCATGAGCTGCTTACTGACAGCGATAGTCAGAGGGTAGAGCCGGGTGCCAGAGCCGCCAGCGAGGACGATGCCTTTGCGTGAGTTGGACATGATGCTTTTGGGTGAAAGTGAAAGGCGATAATGTCAGGCCGTGCCAAGACGCTCTAATTGGTATTTGCCGCTCTTGATGTTGGCGATCCACTCTTCGTTATCGAGATACCACCGCACGGTGCGCTTGATGCCGGACGCGAACGTTTCACGCGGCTGCCAGCCAAGCTCATTCTCAATCTTGCTGCAGTTGATCGCATACCGATGATCGTGACCAGGGCGGTCTTTCACATACGTAATCAACTCTTCGGGAGTGCGATTGAGTCCGGGCTTGGCTTCGTTCACGGCACTGATGAGAGCGTGCACGACGTCGATGTTCTTCATCTCGCACTTGCCGCCGATGTTGTAGGTCTCGCCGGTTTTGCCTTTGACCAGCGCCATAGCTAAACCACGAGCGTGATCTTCCACATAGAGCCAGTCTCTCACGTTGGAGCCGTCTCCGTAGACGGGAAGTTTTTCACCAGCGATGATTTTTTGGATCATCAGCGGAATGAGCTTTTCAGGGAATTGGTAGGGACCGTAGTTGTTGCTACAGTTCGTGGTGACGATGTCCATCCCGTAGGTGTGGACGTATGCGCGTGCGAGGTGGTCGCTTCCTGCCTTACTGGCGGAGTACGGGCTGTTTGGTTGATACGGAGTCGTCTCCTCAAAAGCCGGGTCAGTCATGCTGAGACTGCCGTAAACTTCGTCCGTGCTGACATGGAGGAAGCGGAAGTCAGGCTGCTCTTTCCAATAAGCGCGACAGGTGTCCAGAAGGCGGAAAGTGCCCACAAAATTGGTCATGATGAACGCTTCTGGGCCATCAATGCTTCGGTCCACGTGGCTCTCCGCCGCGAGGTGCATCACGCGGTTAATCTTGTGCTCCCGGAGCACCTTTCCCACCAGCGCACTATCCAAAATGTCACCTACCACGAGCTCATGCCGCGGATCATTGGCCACCGGGGTGAGGTTGGCGGGATTGCCAGCGTAAGTCAGTTTGTCAAAGCTGATGACCTTCTCCACCGTCACACCCAACTCAGCCGCTGCTGGCCCTAGTAGGTAATGCACGAGGTTGGAGCCGATAAAGCCGGCACTGCCAGTGACGAGGATGCGCAGTTGTGGATTTGCCATGTTGGGGAATCCCTTTCGGGGGAGGCGGAGTCTAGGCTGGAGCGCGAACGGGGCAAGAGGTTAGATGCCCTTCCGCACCCCCTGGCGTTTCCTGAACTCAGCGGGTCCGCAACCCAAGGCGCGGGCGAACACTCGGCTGAGGTAGTGACGATTGGGGAAACCGCACTCCAGTGCGATCTGCTCGATGGACTTGTCTGATAGGGCAAGCAGCTCCGAGGCAGCCTTCACGCGGACGGAAGTCACGTAGGCAGCCGGAGTTTGCCCCAGGTGCTCCCGGAAAGAGCGGATGAAGCGCTCCAAAGACATTCTTGCTCGATTAGCGAGGTTTTGGTTGGACAAATCGGCATTCGGCACCCTAGCAATGAGCGCTAAAACCTGTAGCAGAGCCTCAGGGAGCCGCCTGACTGGCTGTGAATCAACCTTTGCAAACACCGTGTGCAGCAGGGCCGCGCTAAGGTGAAGGAGTTGATAGTCTCGCGGGTCCGAATAAGGCATTTCATGGATGGCGATCAGCTGCTGGACCATGCCTTGCAGCACTGAGTCCATCGGCATCACGATAGGAGCCGCAGAAAAGGACACACCAGGACGAGTAGTCGTGAAGTGCAGCCAGAAGTGGCAGGCTTTCACGGGTCCGCAGCAATCAAAAACGGTGTCTGCTGGGATGAGCACTGCATTTTCAGGCCCAAGTGGGATCGTTTGCCCTTTGAAGCGTAGGAAACACCCAGGTTTAGGGTTGTGATAGAAGCGCCAGAACGGGCTGTCGACTCCCTGATGATTCCAGTCTTCCAGGGCCGCTTGGTAGCCACTTTCATGAATCAAAAAGGGAGTCCAGCCCGCCGTGGCTACACGCGCTAGATCCACGCCCCACGGGGTGGTATAGTTGAGATATTTGCGCCTATTCGCCACGATTAGACATAAAAACGACAGAGAATGAGCCTGCTTTGCTGCGTTTTATCTTCCAGTCCGCATCTAGGACAACTTCCCCATGATTCACCGTCTGTTTATCTGCCTTGCCGGAGTGCTTGGGCTCGGTTTTCACTGCTCCTCTGCCACTGCGGCGGAGAAATTGACCTTCAACAAAGACATAAGGCCTATTCTGTCGGACAAGTGCTTCTTCTGCCATGGCTTCGACCCCAAGAACCGCAAAGCAGACCTTCGTTTAGACGAGCGCGAGGCTGCTGTTGAAGCCGGGGCTATCGTGCCCGGCAAGTCAGCTGAGAGTGCCATCGTGGAACGGATGCTTTCGCACGACGAAGACGAAGTCATGCCGCCGCCGAAGTCCAAACTCGGACGTTTGTCTGCTCAGGACATAGCGGTGATCAAGCAATGGATCGACGAAGGTGCCAACTATGAAGCGCACTGGGCTTTCATCCCCGTGGATTCCGATCCAAAGCACCTCAACGGCTTGAGTATCGACACAATCGTGACCGCAGGCCTGAAAACTCGTGGTTTGAGCCTTCAGCCAAAAGCGAAAACAGAGACTCTAGCTCGGCGATTGAGCTTTGATCTGACAGGCTTGCCCCCCGAGCCGAAAACAGTCGAGCAACTGATGTCTGGGGCACTCAAGTTGGACGCTTACGTTGAACAGTTGCTAGCCTCACCTCGCTACGGCGAGCGCATGGCAGTCGACTGGCTGGACATTTCCCGGTATGCCGACAGCTACGGCTTCCAAGTAGATCGGGAGCGCGAGGTCTGGCTGTGGCGAGATTGGGTCATTGAGGCGTTTAACGCAAACCTGCCTTTTGATCAGTTTGTGACGTGGCAGATCGCCGGCGACATGCTGCCTAACCCAACGCGAGAACAGCAACTAGCCACTGCCTTTTGCCGCCTGCATCAACAAGAGAGTGAGGGCGGTAGCGTAGAAGAAGAATATCGCGTGGAGTATGTAGCGGATCGCGTCCAGACCTTTGCCACTGCGTTTCTCGGTTTAACATTTGAATGCGCACGCTGCCACGACCACAAGTATGATCCCATCTCGCAGAAGGACTATTACGGGCTGTTCGCGATGTTTCAGAACATCGACGAAGCTGGGCTTTACTCGTTTTTCACCCCTTCAGCACCAACTCCGGCCCTTGCACTCGTGGATGAAAAGAAGCTGACGGAACTAACGACAAAAGTCGCACAGTTGGAACAGCAGCTTGCTGTCAAGCCGTCTGACAAGCTGGCCGTTGGCACCAAACCAATCGCCAGCTTCAGTTTTGATGACAAGGAGACAGCTGCGTTAGTCAAAGGTGAGAACAAATTGGCGGAAGGCAAATCCGGTAAGGGCGTGTGGTTCTCGGGCGATGAATCTCTTGCCACCAAAGTAGGCAACTTTCAGCGGCACGAACCATTCAGCGTTTCGCTTTGGATGAAAACGCCTGATCGGAAAGAGCGCGCGGTGGTCATGCATCGTTCTCGGGCTTGGACAGATGCAGCGAGCCGCGGATACGAGCTTTTGATCGAAGACGGACGACTGAAGTGGTCACTGATTCACTTTTGGCCTGGAGATGCCATCAGTGTGCGAACCAAGGCCGAGATTCCGATCAACGAATGGCTGGACGTGACAGTGACCAACGATGGCAGCTCTCGCGCGGCGGGTTTGCGGATTTTTGTAAATGGAAAGCGTGCTGAAGTGGAGATCATTAAGGACAATCTGATCCGCAACATCACCGGAGGCGGTGGCGATACGATTGCACTGGGAGAACGCTTCAGAGACCGTGGCTTCAAGGGCGGCTGGATTGACGATCTGCGCGTTTACGACCGCGATCTGTCCTTGGATGTGCCGAAGGATCTGACGGCAGCACGTGCAGAAGTCACCAAATACATGGAGGGCACCAAGGAGATCATGACGATGAGGGAACTGCCGGAGCCGAAACCAGCGTATGTGCTTTTCCGCGGCGAATACGACAAGCGCACGGACCCTGTAGCGGCCCAGACACCCAAAGTGCTTGGGTTGCTGACTGAGAACGCGCCGAAGAACCGACTGACACTGGCGCAATGGCTTACGGATAAGAAGCACCCGCTCTTTGCGAGGGTGATCGTTAATCGGCTCTGGGAAAGCATGTTTGGCCGTGGTCTGGTGAAGACTACAGAGGACTTTGGCAGCCAGGGCGAGAGACCGCTTTATCCTGAGTTGATCGACTATCTAGCAGGGCGTTTCATCGCCAGCGGTTGGGATATGAAGGCGCTTATCAAGGAAATCGTTTCCAGCTCGGTTTATCAACAAAGGAGCGTAGCAGATGCTAAGACCATGACCGATGATCCTGACAATCAGTGGCTTGCTCGCGGCCCTCGAGTAAGACTATCTGCTGAGATGATCCGAGACAATGCTCTTGCTGCTTCTGAGTTGATTAAGCATCAACTTGGAGGTCCACCGGTGAGTGCTTATGAAATGGCAGAGGCCTTCAAGCCAGCAAAGGCCAGCGACTCCTACCGCAGAAGCGTCTACAGCCACTGGAGACGGACAAGTCCGCCGCCAGCTATGCAGACGTTTGATGCGCCCAAGCGTTCGGTTTGCATTTCTAGGCGCGAACGCACAGACACGCCGCTTCAGGCACTCGTCCTGATGAATGGCACGCAATATGTCGAAGCTGCACGTGTGCTGGGTGAGTTGGCCATCAAATCAAACAACGGCGACATGCAGAAAATGATCCAGTTCATGTTCATGAGATGCCTCAGTCGGCTCCCAGACCCCAAGGAAGAAGCCATTTGTCGGCAATTGTTTGACGAGCAGTTTGGTATTTATCAAAAGGACACCAAAGCCGCTGCGGATTTGCTCACGCATGGTGACTTTAAGCGTGACAACACCATCCCGACCGCCCAAGCGGCCGCCGCCACCGCCCTGGCCCAAGCCCTTATGGCGCACGACGAGTGCGTCGTGAAGAGATAATGAATCCCTAGCTAGAAAGTGATCATGACGACCAACGAATCAGCAAATGGCAGCAGTGTTTCTCGCCGCACGTTTCTTAATCGCTTCGGCAATGGCCTCGGCGGAGTGGCGCTGGCGAATCTGTTAATGAAGGAGCAGGCTCCTGCGGCTGAGTTTCATCACCCGGCCAAGGCAAAGCGAATCATCTACCTCTTCATGTCCGGGGGACCATCTCATTTGGACCTGTTCGACTACAAGCCTGTGTTAAATCAGCGTCATGGGGAGCAGATTCCTGATTCGGTGCGTGGCATGCAGCGTCTGACGGGCATGAGCGGAAACCAGTCGTCGATCCCACTGGTCGGATCGCCGTTCAAGTTCGCGCAATACGGTCCTCAGGGGGCGTGGGTGAGTGAGTTGCTGCCTCACACAGCCTCAGTTGCGGGAGATTTGTGTTTTGTGAACTCGATGTCTACCGAGTCGATCAACCACGGTCCGGGGGTGACATTTTTCCAGACTGGTTCACAAATCGCGGGTCGCCCGAGCATGGGCGCATGGCTCAGCTACGGCCTAGGGAGCATGAATGACAACTTGCCCGCGTTCACGGTGCTCATAACTAAAGGGAAAGGGGGGCAGCCCCTTGGCGCGCATCTTTGGGGCAGTGGTTTCTTGCCGTCTAAGCACCAGGGTGTGCAACTCCGCGCTTCTGCTGACCCTGTCTTGTATTTGAGCAATCCAGCGGGAGTGACTTCTGAGAGTAGACGCCTCTTGCTGGATCGCCTCAAGGAACTTCACCAGCATCAACTCGAGGGAGCACCCGATGTTGAGATCAGCAACCGGATGGATCATTATGAAATGGCGTTCCGCATGCAGTCCAGCATCCCTGAAGCCACGGGAATCGGGAGTGAGCCGCAGCATGTGCTCGATCTTTACGGCCCAGACGTGAAGACGCCGGGAACCTTTGCCGCCAATTGCCTTCAAGCCCGCCGTTTGGCCGAACGCGGTGTGCGTTTCATTCAACTCTACCATCAAGACTGGGATCATCACGGCGGTCTGCCGGGAGCGATTCCGCGTTTGGCCAAAGAAACAGATCAACCTGCCGCAGGTCTGATCAAAGACCTGAAACAACGTGGTCTTCTGGATGACACGTTGGTCGTCTGGGGTGGCGAGTTTGGCAGAACTGCTTACTGCCAGGGAAAAATCGCCAAAAACTTTGGGCGGGATCACCATCCTCGCTGTTTTACCGCATGGATCGCCGGTGGAGGTATCAAAGCTGGCTTCAAATACGGGTTAAATGATGATTTTGGCTACAATGTGGTCGCGGACGGCCTGCACATTCATGATTTCCACGCTACACTTTTGCATTTGATGGGCATCGATCACGAACGGCTCACTTATAAGTTCCAGGGCCGTCGTTATCGGCTCACGGACATCCATGGCCACGTCGTCAACCCACTCCTTGCTTAAGACCGGCAGTGGTTGGCCAAGATTGAACACAATCAACGTCGGAATAGACGAAAAGCAGTATTGCCCTAGGGCGGTTATTTTGCTTTGATCGTCCCCCACGTCGGTGCAGGCAAAACTCCTAACCGGCACCACCAACCACCTGCCAACATGATCAACGCGACACTCAAACGAACCCTTGCCACCTCCGTCACTGGAGTTCTGTTGCTGGCAGCAACCGAGGCGAATGCACAATACTCATCCATCCGTCTTGTGCCCAAAGAGGCCAAGGCCAACGAAGGTAACGGCTACACAAAGAACTCAGCTGCTGCTGGGTATGGTCGAGTGGCACTGGGTTCACCAGACGCTACCAACCTGAGCAATGTGGCTACCGGAGCCGTGTATCTCTGGGATGTTAAGTCCGCCGCACAACAGGCGACTGTCTACCCACCAACTGCAGACGCTGTAGCTGGCATGGACTTTGGTGCAGCGGTAGCCATCTCGGGCAAGCACCTCGTGGTCGGCGCTCCTGGGGCAGCGAAAGTTTTCGTCTTTGACGTCAATACCCGAGCACTTCTCAAAACCATATCTGCTGCCGGGTTCGTGGTGGCGGATGGATTCGGCGCGGCCGTGGCGATTGATCGAGATCAAGTGGCCATCGGAGCTCCATTTGATGACGACAGCGGTGCGGATGCCGGAAGCGTGGTCGTTTACAACATGCTAACTGCGGCAATCACTTCTGCCGAACCCGTGGGAGCCACGACTCCGCTATCCGCAGGTGCCAACTACGGCGCCTCAGTGGCGCTCCGTAACGGAATATTGGCTGTGGGTGCGCCTGGAGCAGAGATTGCCTATCTTCTGGATGCGAGTGCTACAGACAGCTACTTTTCTGAGATGGAAGATTCTGCCGGGACAGGTGGCGACCGCTTTGGAGACAGCGTTGTCTTCCTTGGACAACTTGATTTGGCCATCAGCGCGCCTCTGGACGGCTTAACTGCTGTCGAGACCGGAGGCTCGGCTCGCCCTCTCTGCGGTAGTGTTACTCGCTTTGAGATCAGCGACACGACCACGCCAACCTTCGTGGCAACTGACTACGGACTTAACAATGGTGACAAGTTTGGTTCTTCATTGGCTGGTGCTCCCTATCAGCTTTATGCGGGGATGAGTGATTTTGATGCAGGGCTGACGGATTCAGGAGCTGTAGCACCCCTGGGCGCACCAACGCTTTCACCCGCCGCTTCGGTTGCGGGAGACAAGATTGGCTCATCAGTCGCGTATGCCGATGCGGTTGTCATTGCAACCTCACCTGGCGACGACACGAAGGGCTCGAACTCTGGTGCCCTATGGGTGTTCAAAGGCCCGCGGCCCCTGACAATTGGATTCCCCAGCAACCCAACCTATATATTGAAAGGCGATACTGCCGCAGGTGCAGGGCAGACCGTCTTTTCAAGCTTTACTGGTATTTCGGTGCCGCAAAGCGACGATTTTGATCTGCCTGCTTACTTTGCCAAGCTCAGTGGGCTCGACACAAGCAATGGCAGAACCACAGGGATTTGGGGTTGGGACACCGCCACCGTTGCACCTCTGGCCTTGGCTGTGACCGGTAGCACGTCTGACTTGGCGGCTAACTCTCTGGCAGGAATGGTCAATAATGTGTCTGACACAACTTGGTTCCGCGGAAAGAAGATCAGCAATGGCAAGATTGCGCTGTGCTATAACCAAGATGGGACGCTCACAAAACCGATTGAGGTAGGTGGCTCGCTCGGTGGCAAAACAGTGGCAAAAATCCTCGAAGGTAGGGCGGACAACGTCTTCCAATTGGTCGTTCCCGGTCTCTACTCTGTGCCCCTCACCTTCAGCGGCCTTGCCAAGACAGCCGATTCTGGCATTTGGACGAACGATGGAAGTGAAATCCAAGAGGGAACAGCGATGAACTTCGTCACAACATCTGGCACGGTGAACTTGGCTTATGGACAAATACCAAGCCGCATCTGCTTCTCTGGCTCGACCCTCGTCTTTGCAACTCCTCTTGTTAGCGCGGGGAACCCTGTGACTACCGCAGACAATGCAGGCGTGGTCAGTGGCACTAATCTATTGCTTCGCAAAGGCGGTGCTGCACCGGGCACTACAGGTATCTTTAGCACGTTCTTGGGTGAGACCTTGGACAGCGACAGCGGCGTTACACTCATTCGCGCGACGATCGCGGGAGCGGGCATCACTTCAGCCACCAATGAGGGTCTCTGGACGGATCGCACTGATCCGGACTTCACTTTGCTTTTGCGCAAGGGAGTGCAAGCTCCTGGTCTTGCTGCAGGAGTCGTGGTGAAGAAGATCGTCAACTACTACATCACCACGTTTGGAGATGTCATCGCGCTAGTAGCCGTGGGTGGTCCTGGCATCACGGCGGCAAACGACCAAGTTCTCTATTACAATCGCACTCCAGGCGGCTTGGAGGTTGAGCCAGGAACATTTGAGATCCTGCTTCAGGAAGGAAACCGGATCCCTGGTCAGGATAATGCAAAAGTCGCATCTATCACCCTTGCCGACTACACAACTCGTACGGACGGTGTTGACCAGAACAGCTACTACGGTGTGGTGGTGACACTCGTGAACGAAACCGGTGGTGCCACTACGGCAAATAACCTCGCTTGGCTTGTGGGAGACGCAGCACTCGGAACTCCGACCACGCCCAGCGCACGGTTACCTCAAGTGATGCTGAGAAAAGGCCTCATCGCAGAAGCTCCAGCGGGCAAGCAAACGATTTCCAGCATGACTTTCCTCACCAAGCCAATCGATAAGTCAGGTGCAGGAAACACAGGCTATCCGCACATCATCAGTGCTGGAGCACGCACGAGTTCGCTGATCGTGACGTATCCCGACAAGACACAGGGCATCATCAGCCTCTACAACCCGGCAGAGTCACCGTAAATCGCCAAGCACTTAAGCTAGGTCCTTCATTTGGAAGCGGCATCCGATTCTGGGTGCCGCTTTTATTTGTCTAGTGCATCACTTGGCCGCCATCCACGTTGATCGTTTGGCCCGTAATGTTCATCGCATGATCTGAAGCCAAAAAAACTGCGACAGCAGCGCATTCTTCAGGAGTCTGCCAGCGACCCAACGGCGAGACTTTTCCGATCTTCTCTGCTGCCCAAGTTTCATAGTCCTGGCGTTGGTCTACGGGTAGTTTTGCCTGGCCTGCACGCCAGACGGCTTCGTTTAGGGCCGTCTTGACCATTCCTGGAGCCAGCGCGTTCACGCGAATGGCATAAGGCGCGAGATCTTTGGCCGCACAGTGCGTAAAGTTGATCAATCCAGCCTTGGCTGCACTGTATGGCGGGTCTGTTTGTGAACCCATCTGGCCCGCAACGGATACGAGAAACAAGACGCTGCCTTTGCCTTGCGGAATCATCTTCGGCACGAATGCATGAGCCGCGTTGACCGCGCCCACTAGATTGATTTCTAGAACCCTTGACCAGTCGCTAGGTGATAGATTCCAAAATGGAAAACCAAACTTCCCTGAACCAGCGCCAACACAGAAAACTAGGTGATCGACCCGCTCAATCGTTGATGCAAATGCAGAAAGGTCATCGTAGCGGGTCACATCCCCCTGACTCACATCTGCGGCGACTTCACGATCAAATCCATGCACCTGACAACCTTCTGCGCGAAAGGCATCCATCATCGCCCTCCCGATGCCACGTGCTGCTCCGATAACGACAACGTGCTGATTTTGAAGGGCTAGATTCATAGCGGAACAACGGAGCGACCTGCTTGGAGTATTCCAGAGGCTTTGTGCAAAGTTTCTTCCCACTCCAAGCCCGGTATGGAATCTGCCACGATGCCCGACCCGGTGTGAAAAGTAATCTTGTCAGCCTGTTGCACCGCAGTCCGGATCGCGATGTTGAACTCGGAACGCTGATTGAATCCGAAGTAGCCCAGCGCACCCGTGTAAATACCTCGCTGCCCATCCTCAAGCTCCTGAATGATCTCCCTTGCGCGCTTCTTCGGTGCGCCTGTGATGCTACCGCCTGGGAAACAGGCCTTGAGCGCGGCAGCATGGCTTGTGCCGAGCCGAAGAGTGCCCGTCACCGTAGAAACCAAATGAAAAACCTGAGCGTAGGTCTCCACCGCAGCAAGTTCTGGGACACGGACAGTGCCGAAGTCACAAACTTGCCCCAAGTCGTTGCGCTCCAGGTCTGTAATCATCAGAAGTTCAGCACGCTCTTTTGGTGAACTGGCGAGCTCATGAGCTGATGCTTCGTCACGGGCGGCATCCTCTGGGAACCGCGGTCGAGTTCCTTTGATTGGACGCGTAGTGATTTGCCTTCCTTCCATCCGCAGAAAACACTCCGGAGAGGAGGACATGACGCGGGTGGTTTGCAGATGCATGTATGCAGAGTGCGGAGCTGGTGAAACGGTGCGTAGTCGCCGATACAGAGCAAATGGGTCGCCGTCTCCCGGCCAGTGAGCCTCCCACTGCACAGCGAGGTTCACCTGATAGATGTCCCCTGCGGAGATGTAGTTTTGGGCGCGCTCTACTGCTGCCACATAGCTATCTCTTGTTGTGCACGGCACAAAATGAAGCTGCGGCACCGGGTTGATGACCACCATGTCGCCAATTTCGGGCAGATCGTCCGCCAAGCCCCCACTATCCTGCCATAGCTGGCAATCGTGATCATAAGCCAACACCCTCGGATAAACACCGAAGACGAAGCGGCCATCGTAGCCCACCCAGCCAAAAAGGCCGCTCGTTGGCACTCGATCTACGCTACTATTTTGCTCAGACCGGCTGGCGATGGCATCTTCGATCGCACTCCAATCACTCCAAATGCTGCCTGTGATTACGGTTTCAGGCATGACAGTGAGAATAGACCACCCACCGGAAGAGGCGTGAGAATGGTCCAGCCAAACCAGACCGTCCCTATGCCGAAGAGCCGCCGCGACTTGCTCAGGGGTGCGCTTTAGCCATGGCAGTTCGCGCCAGCGGGCAGCTTCGGTCAGACTTGGAGCAAAAGATTCGTGGAACATTGACACTCGGAACCCTGGACCGTAACATAGCCGTCCCTGCGTTCAATAACATGGCAGAAAACCCCGCCATTCTCCGATCCGACAAGGGCGCAGCTACCTCGCTCGCTCTCTGGACCCTTGCTGTACTGATACTGATCCAAGTCGGACTGCTTGTGTGGGGTTGGGTGCCACTTTGGCAAAGACAGGCCGAAAGTGGGAAAGCAGCCCCAGTTTCCTTGCAGAATACCGCCAAGACGGTCGAACCATCTGCTGCGGTGCCTCGATCTACATCGGCATTCACAGCTAGCTTGCCACCTCCACCTCAAATGCTGGGGACCGTTCCAGCGGCGGCGGCTGTAGCCAACCAGTTGCCCCCACCACCCACCTTGCCCCCGGCACTGGCAACCGGCACTCCCAAGCTACCGCCCGGTCCGGTTTTGGCACCTCCTCCACCTACGAAAGAAGTAGCCACTGCAGCAGCACCGCCTCCGGCAGCGCCCCCAGCCGTGCTGATGTCGCCCACTCGCACCGATTTCGATTCTCAGCCGGCACCTCCATTCGTCCCGACCCCCGAAGTCCAAACGTCTGCTACCGGAGTGCCTGAAGTCGATGAGTTGCTCGCCACTGCTAAAGAGACGCTTTCGTTGGGGGATGCAACGGCTGCCCAGGCTGCACTGGAGACCCTAAAACGTGCCGATCTACGCCTTCCAGAGCACCCAGCAGTGCTCAGAGAAATGGCGTTGGCTCACCAGAAACTAGGAGACACGGCGAAAGCGCAAGAGTTGTTTGATCGTGCCAATGCAGCTGCTTCACGATCACCCACGCTTCCCTCAGGAGCGTCTGCCAACGGTTTTCCAGCGTCTACGGATGCGTTTGATCCAGCGCCAACATCGCCCCCACCCCCAGTAGCTGGTCCGGTTTCCTTGGGGGCTTGTAAGGTGGCCCAAGACTTGACCTGCAATACGGGAGAGCGCCGCGTCTTACGAATGGAGGTAAAGGCAACACCGGGGATGCAAGTGAATGCTGAGAACATCAACATTGACGTCTTTTTCTATGATCGAGTGGACGGCTCTAAAGTGGAACAGTCCAAGTGTGACAAACCAGCAGCGCGCTGGCAGTTGCCGGTAGATTTCGCAAACGGAGGCGTGGAGTATGTCGACATCGACTATCACATGCCAAGGCTCTCGGAAACAGAGCTCAAGGAGCACGGCAGACGCACTTATTATGGCTTTGTGGCAAAGCTGTACTACGAAGGAAAGTTCATGGCAGAGACCGCCGAGCCTCGTGGTCTACGTTCGCGGAGCGACGGTAGCCCCGCCCAGCCTTGATGGAATCTGTTACTGCTCAGAAGATCGCCTTGCTTGTGGACGGAGAGGCCACCGCGCGTTCTCACCGGGCGGCCCTATTAAAGTCCTGCGGTTTCAATGTAGTGGAGGCGGCGGGCGCTCAGGAAGCACTGGCAAAGTCCGCTCGCCAAGACGGTGGCGTGCAGTTGCTTGTTACGGAAGTGATTCTTCCGGGCGGAAGTTTCGGATTTGACCTTCGGGACGCTCTTCTTCCCCGGAATCCCGACCTAAAGATTGCCTACACGACCCGCTTTGACCTCTCAGGGTACGAGCAAGCTCTGGAAGGACATCAACCACTTCCGGTCACGGCCACCGATGATGAGTTTATCAAGCACTGCCAGTCTGCTCCCGAAGCAGGAGCACCACTGCCGGCAAAACCACTTTTGGAGCCTGGCACTACTTTGGGCCACTACCAGGTGCTTCATCTGCTGTATGCAGAAACTGAAACGGAGACTTATCAGGCGCTGCAATACACCGTTCAGCGTCCTGTTGCACTGGTTGTCCTAAAACCGCAGTTCGGCAGCAATCCGGAATCACTCGCATCGTTCAAGAATCGGGAGCAAGCCAAAGCACAGATCACTCATCCACGCATTGCACCATTGTATGAAGCGGGCCAAGTGGGAGAGTGGTACTATTACACCCGAGAGCAGCCTCCAGGTATGTCCTTGGAGGACTTTGCCAAATCAGGCAAGACGTTAAGCGAGCGCAACCTCACTGATGTTCTCTACCGAGTAGCTGAGGCAGTCGCCTTCGGCATTGAGCGTGGCTACGACTACCGTCCACTGGCATTGCGAGATGTTTTCGTGGATGCAGAGAGCCAGGCCAGCATCGTGAATGTGTTTCGCCCCCACGCTAGCAACCCGCGGGACCAGAAGGCGGACGTTCAGGCGTTTTTGCTTTTACTTTTGCCACTTACAAGTCCCGGCAAAGCAAGAGGGCATCTCTCTGACCTCGCTGGACAGGATCTCGACTGGCAGGGGCTGGCTGCCGTCCTCAGCGAGGTGCGCGCCGACATGAGTGATCGCAGTCTGCTCCAGCGTGCTGAAGGCGAGGACATCGCGCTGCCCGTGTCGCCAGCGATAAGGTGGATTGCCGGCCTAACCGGTTGCGCTCTCATGGTGGCAGTAGCCTTCTTGGGGGGACTGACGGGCGACAATTTGAGCGAACAGAAGCTGATCAAAGAGGACTATGTTGCCATTCCCGCCACTGACATCCCCGCTTACCGCATCAGCAAATACGAGGTGACGATTGGGCAATATGCTGAGTTTCTACAGGCACTTGAAAAGTTGCCCGCCAAGCCCTTCGAGCACAAAGATCAGCCAGCGACCAAAACAAGTCACAAGCCGCCACAATGGGATGAGTCCTACGCTGCAGCCAAGACAGGTGGCTTGTTTAATGGTGAACCCATAAGCCTCAACCACCCGGTAACGAGGGTCGATTTTTGGGACGCTTGGGCCTATGCACGCTGGAGAAAGGCGCGACTTCCAACCGAACAGGAGTGGGAATATGCGGCACGCGGACCAAAGAACCTGCGCTATCCTTGGGGCAATGAGCCTAAGGCCACAGATGCCAATTTTGGTGATGACCGCAGAGATGTGGATGGGGGAGTGCTGGATGGCTACAACTCAACGGCTCCAGTGGACCAGCCAGCCACAGATAAGTCACCGTTTGGCATCATGGGCATGGCAGGCAACGTGCAGGAGTGGACTAGTAGCATGGCACCGCACCCAGAACTTCCAGGCGTCATCGTTCCCGTGGTGCGCGGCGGCTATTTCGGTGAAAAGAGCACCGCAAGTGTGCTGACCTACCGATATTTCCCCAACACGCCGTCGGAAACCGGGCTCGCACGCGGCTTCCGAACGGCAGATGAACCTGTAGACTGACCGCGCTTCAGCTCCAGGCTCGCGCTGTCTGAGACTGGACGCCAAGACCATCCACGCCTAGTTCCACCACGTCTCCCGCTTTCAGGAACAGGGGGTCTGGCTTGAAGCCCAAGCCTACTCCGGGAGGCGTGCCAGTGCTGATGATATCTCCAGGCAACAAAGACATGAACTGGCTCAGATAACTAACAAGCGTCTTCACACCGAAAATCATCTGAGCGGTGCTGCTGTTCTGAATGGTCTTCCCATTGAGCTTAAGCCACAGGCCAAGGTTTTGCGGATCGGCAATTTCATCTGAAGTCGCCAAGAATGGCCCGAGGGGTGCAAAAGTGTCGCAACTCTTTCCTTTAACCCACTGGCCACCGCGCTCCAACTGCCACTCACGTTCGCTGTAATCGTTATGTAGAGCGTAACCCGCCACGTGACTCAGCGCATCATCCTCAGACGCATAGCTGGCCTTCTTTCCTATCACAAAAGCCAACTCTACTTCCCAATCTGTTTTCTTGGAGTTCTTTGGAATCACCACGTCATCATTGGGCCCGCAAAGCGCGCTCGTGGCTTTGAAAAAGATGATGGGCTCTTTCGGTATTGGCATCCCAGATTCTGCGGCGTGATCGGCGTAGTTTAGCCCGATGCAAATGATCTTGCTTGGCCGTGCTACACATGGCCCAAGCCGAGTGGATGAATCTACGGTGGGCGCTGATGCCGCATTCGCTTCAGCCCACTTTGCCAATCGCTCCAGTCCATCTCCACCGAAAAACTCCTCATCCCAGTCGGAGCCAAATCCAGTGGCGTCAATGCGCCGGCCATCTGGCAATTGTAGACCAGGTTTTTCTTCTCCAGGATTACCAAATCGAATCAATTTCATGCGGGTTTATCGGTGTGTTCTTGTTGTTTAAGAGGATCGCCTTCGTGGTTGGTGTAACGTCCGATGAGCGGATACTGTTCCAGTTCGGCTACGGTGCCAGTAACGGGGTAACTTTCGCGACTAACCCAATAAACTGAAGCTGCCGCGATGTCTTCTGGATACAAGAGACGGCCAAGCGGCACGGCGTATGCGGGGAGCCGTTCTGGCCAGCCTTCTCCGAGGCCATCACCCAGTTTGACCTGGTACTCGTTCTCGGTGAGCGTCCAACCAACATTGAGTTGGTTCACCCTCACGCGATCCGTCCCGAGAGCGTCAGCCAAGTTACGCGTCATGGTCATCAGAGCGCCTTTGGACATCGAATACGCCAACAAGTTAGCCTGTCCACAATGCGCCAGCACGGAGCCTATGTTTAGCACGACTCCCTGCGACTTTTTGAGCGCTGGAAGTAGCGCCCGAATGAGCAACATCGGTGCACGGGCGTTAACAGCGATAAGGCGGTCAAAAAAAGCCGCATCCGTGTCTTCAAGACGTCCCCTCGTCGTCAAGGCAGCATTATTTACAAGCGCGTCCACTCTTCCAAAGGCCGCCACTGCATCCGCTGCGAGCTTCTCTGCATAAGATGCATCGGCTAGATCCCCCTGACAGAAGGCGCTCACACTTTCCCCCAGTTCTTTACGCAAGGCTTCACCTCTGGCGGCATCGCGACCGTGTAGTATCACGCGCGCACCTTCCTTGACGAACCTGCGGGCCATGTGCTCGCCGATTCCCGTGGTGCTGCCGGTAATGAGAATGACTTGATCTTGTAGGCGGTTGGACATGGAGGTGTGATCGATGGTTTACGGCGCTCGGGCCATTCGTCAACTGATGCTCTGCGCTTTACTTGCCGAATGCACAGCCTAGGCTGCCTCCACCCATGAAAAGATTTGGCTCCAAATGATGAAGCGGCACCTGCATATTGCGATTCTTGGAGGCGGTTTTGCTGGCGTTTACGCAGCCCAGCGTGCCGTGAAGAGGTTAGGGCACCTCGGACTTAACATCGGGGTCATCGCCGCTGAGAACCACATGGTTTTTCAGCCCATGCTGCCCGAGGTCGTGGGTGGCTCACTCTCGCCTCGTCACGTCGTCAATCCCATCCGGCTGATTTGTCGCGGGGCAGAAGTTTTGAAGGGCACCGTGACCAATCTCGATTTGACTGGCAAATCGCTCACTCTCTCTGGTGGCTACTTTAGCAATGCGGTGGAGGTCACCTTCGATCATCTTGTCCTCGCACTCGGTGCAGATGTGGACCTTAGCCGCATTCCCGGCATGAGCGAGCATGCCTTTTTGGTCAGAAATGCTGGGGATGCGATGAAACTCCGTGCAGCGATTGTCTCTCGCATGGAGGAGGCCAATTTGCTGGAGGATATGGAACTACGGCGAAAGCTGCTCTCGTTCGTGGTGGTTGGCGGTGGCTACAGCGGCGTGGAAACGGCAGGCCAGATGCAGGACTTGATCCGCGGGGTGTGTAAGTTCTACGACAACATCGAACCTGGGGAAGCCAGCGTCACGTTGGTGCACAGCGGTGAGTGCTTGCTCCCAATGCTAGATGAAGATCTTGGCCGTTATACACACCGGGTGCTTGAGAAAATGGGGGTTCGTGTCCTGCTCAATCAACGTGTGCGTGCCGCGACTGCGCGTACCGTGCTTCTGCAGGACGGGACGCGCTTAGACACCTCTTTGGTAGTTTGTACCGTGGGCAACGCGCCTCATCCGGTGATTAAACAACTCGGGGAAGCAGGGATACTCCCCGTCGAGAGAGGTAAAGTCCGCGTGAAAAGCACAGGACTAGTGCCTGGATTCAAGGATTTGTGGGCCGCAGGAGATTGTTCGGCTTTTCCGAAGGCCGATGGGGGATTTTGTCCTGAAACAGCCCAATTTGCCATGCGCCAGGGCTTGATGATCGGCGAGAATCTCGCCGCATCGCATTTTGGGCAACCGCTAGACACTTTCACCTTCACTGGCCTAGGTGAGTTGGCTTCCATTGGCCACCGGAAAGCCGTGGCGCAACTGATGGGCCTAAACTTCTCAGGAATCATCGCTTGGTTCATGTGGCGGACCATCTACCTAATGAAGCTTCCAGGTCTGGATCGCAAACTACGCGTCATGGCAGAATGGACGTTTGAGCTCTTCTTTCCGCGTGACATCAATCTGCTGACTCCGCAGTACTCTAGCCCTCTTGAAGAAATGCATCTGGAGCCGGGGGACCCTTTGTTTGAAGCGGGTGAACCGGCATTTTCACTGTATGCCGTCAAAGATGGTTGCGTGGAGCTCACGGACGATCACGGGGAGCTCATCAAATCTTGCAGCAAAGGCGATCACTTCGGCGAGCGCGCCCTTCTTGGAGATCGAGTCTGGCGATTCAATGCCACGGCAAAAGAAAGCAGCACTCTGGTGGCGATCGATTCTCGCACATTCGATAAACTTGTTGGGTCGATCGGTTCATTGAATCGCATGTTCACACGTTCAGCAGAGACGTATCATCTGCCCGAGGAGGTTGATCAATCTGTGGAAGCGATTTCTTCAAGTCTTCGCTATGGGAGTGTGCGAGACATCATGACGACCGGGGTCACCACGCTCAATGCAGATGCTTGTCTACAGGACGCTCTGGCGGAGTTTCAAACCCATCCGCACAGCACCTACCCCGTAGTGGATGCAGAACGCCGAGTCGTTGGATTGTTGAGACGCGCGACGACCTACGACTATCTCAAGCACCATGGTTTCGACTGCAATCCTCTGATCCGCGATACAGGATTGAGCAAACCGCACTATTCGAAGCCCGAGACATCCATACCAGACCTAGTGGAAGACTTCATGCGCACAGGCGCTACCAAATCACTCGTGGTAGACGATGACATGCATCTTCTAGGCATGGTAACCGTTTTTGATTTGCTGAAAACGGAGGCAATGACTCCCGCCCTTAGAACGTAGGCTTCTGCACGCCTATGATCAAAGCTATCGTCACCTTCACTCTGATCGCTACCTTTACTTCGGTGGCAGCTCCAGTTGCTCTGGATGCCTCCAAGTTCCCTTCCCTCCAGGCAGCGTTTGATGCTCTACCAGCCGAGGGCGGAAGCGTGAACATCCCGCCTGGGAACTATGAGATTACCGAACCTCTGCGGATCCAAACACCTGAAACGAGGGTCGTAGGGCACGGAGCCGCCACTCACATCATCAACAAGAGCGAGGCCGGAACTCCTGCGCTCATTCTGGAACCGAAAGACCTCACGAAGGATCCAAAATCACGTCTGTGGAGAGTGCAACTGGCAGATCTCCGCATCAGTGGAAATCCCAAAAGTGGTGATGGCATTTACGCGCACTTCATTCAGGAAATCTATCTGGAAGGCGTTTCGATTGATCACCACGGTGCCAACGGCGTCCACCTTCACAGTTGTTTTGAGGATCCAAGAGTAGAAGACAGCATCTTCACTTACAATGCGACAGCAGGCCTTCAGATCACCGACTGCCATGATATCGTGGTCAACGGCAATCATTTTGAAGAGAACCAGGATGCTCTGCGCTGTGTGGATTCCTTCAACTTGTGCTGCAATGGCAACAACATCGACGACCACTTGCGCCATGGAATCGTCATTGAGAATACCTATGGCTCTGTTTGCAGCGGAAACATGGTTGAGGAGTGCAACGGAACAGCTGTGATTCTCGACAGGGATTGCTACGGGATCACACTGAGCGCGAATGTCATCGCTCACCACCTCCAAGGCGGAATCGACCTCGTGGATGCGAACGGATGTGCCGTGAGTGCCAACTCCTTTGTGCTGTGTCACACCTTCGGAGTGCGCTTGGGCAAAGAAAGCGGGCGCAATAGCATCACGGGCAACACTTTTGGCAACACCTACATCGGAAACGGCCAGCTGAAGCGTCCCCTACGTGAACATGAGAATCCGATGATGATTGATGCAGCCGGTGGTATCGTCATTGAAGGCGCTAGTGATCTCGCGATCACTGGCAATACCTTCACAGGACTCGACTACGAAGCCGTCAAGTCAGACGCAGCAGCGACTCGTCTACTGGTCACCCAAAACATCATGACTGACTGCTGCCGACGTCTGTCACCCAGCAGCCCTTGGGTAAAGATTGCCAGCCCGGAGGGTAACCATCTGATTAAAGACAATCTCGGGCAAAAATAGTGCCGCGTACCACGACGCTCTGCTCAACCCGGAGACTAGTTTATGCAGTCCACACCCTAGTGTCCTGCCACTGCAGTGGGATAAAACAGCTTCATAGCAGCTCTTATCTCTTTGAGGTCACGGGAAGCACGGTGGATAATGTCCTCGGTGCCGGTGGACTTGGTTAGCAGATGGTAGGCACCTAACGTCTCGAAGCAGGCATTCAGAGCGCTGAACATCGGGAGGTAGTTTTTGCCATCCGCCGTGATGTTTTCAACTAGACCCCAAGGGGTGAAGTATCCGGCGTGCTCCATCCGGTGAAGCAAGTCGTAGATGGCCTTGGGCGATTCATCCACGCTCCCTGCCATCAAAATGTAGTGCGGATGGATCAACTCCTGGGCCGGAAGGTCTACTCCGCCCACCTCATAGCGCGTACCCAGAGCGCCCTCGCCTGCCGAGAGGCCAAATAGACCCATCTTTGCGGCAAAGCTGCCCGGATATTTGGCGGGAAAGTAGTCTTTTTGAGCCTTGAGCATCGACTTGCGTGCATCCAGCCAGTTCACTCCACTCACCGCATCGGGTGTAGTGCTATCAAAGTCTGGATGAAGTAGACTTTGGATTTCCGCGATGAATCCCGTGCCCTGCCATGCCTTTCCGTTCCCATCCATCCCATCGAACTTGATGGTCGGATCAATCATCCGCGCCATCAGCATAACCAGCGCTGTTTCACCACCCCAGTCTCTCCATGAAAAGGGGATCAAGCTGCTTCCATCATCACGCAGACCGTGACTGACGGCACCGTTGGGAAGAACCAGATCACGGATCTGGACTTTTCTGAGATGATCGAGCACCGACTTCTGGAGCACGCTGTCGTTTAGTATCTGAGCCGCTAACAACATGGACTGGCTGTAAAGTGCTGTGTCCACGGTACTGTATTCTGTTCCGGGATGAATGCGGAGTTGCCCATCCATGCGCTTCACAAAATGCGGTAGGAGACCTTTCGCGGTCGCTATCCCTTCGACATTCGTGTGAATCTTCCTGACGACATGTTTTGCAAAATCCACGTCGACCATCTGCACCGAGGGATGGGCCATGATCGCTGTCGCCAGACCGAACAGACCTGTCGCTGGAGTGCTCTCAAAGGCACCCTGCTCGATATGAGCACGATCTCGGACCATGCCAGTGACTGGGGCATAACAGCGGAACAGCTTTGCATAGGAGCTGAGCAACACATACCTCTCAAAGCTCATCGCCGGCAGCTCAAAGCCGAGCCGCACACTGCTGAGGCTTACTTCTGAGCCGGGTTCCGCCGTCCAGTTGAGGAACTTTGCGAGGCGGATCTGATCGCACGGCAGGGGGACTGGCGAGGGATTGCCGCTACCAGTGAGAGTCACCTCCTTTTGCCAAAGTAGCTCCTGAGCGGGCGACTTGATTTCCATCTTCAGCCGCCCCTTTCCTTGGCCATTGACCAAGAGCGCGACGATCCGGGGCTGCCATTTGTCGACAATCGCACCGCCATAAGCCCGGGCAAAATCCATGACCTCGCTTCCATCCCTAGCCTGGCCAGCAAGAGAGTGCCACATGCCCGCCCAATCCTGTGTATCCTTCAGCGCGAGGGATATGCGGCCATTTTCCCAGGACAGATAGCGCCCGCCGGGTCCATGGAATCCGAAGTCAGTGCCAATATGGGTGTAGGAAACGAATGGATTGATCGCGAGCGATCCATCAGACGAAGTGGCGGGCTTGGTGACTCCTTCCTTGAGCAAATACTCCAAGACCGGCTGCCATACCAGCCGCCGCTCTTCTCCAGGAGCCATCCCCGCCAGCAGACAGGCGGCGAGAATGCCAGACTTACGGAGTTGTTTCATGGGATGAATAATGAATCGTGCCAAACAGTCTTTCAGCAGCTATTATTTTATCGTCAATTTATCATTCTGACCACTAACCCATACTCCAATCATGACACCTGATTCTACGCGCCAGCTTGAAGAGAGGATGGCACGTCTGGGCGTGCGAGAAGAAGAACTGGAGGAGTCATTTATCCGTGGGACCGGGGCTGGTGGCCAGAAAATCAATAAGACATCTAGCACTGTGCAACTCCGGCATACACCGTCCGGCATCGAGGTTCGCTGTCAAAAAGAGCGCCAGCAATCTGCGAACCGCTATTGGGCAAGAATCGAGCTTTGTGAGCGACTTGAAGCCATCCGCCAGGAAAGAAAGCAAGCCTTGCGAGACGAGGCGGAGAAAAACAGACGCCGAAACCGCAAACGACCTCGCGGCTTGAAAGAGAAGATCCTCCGCACCAAAAAGAAGCGCTCAGAGGTCAAGCGAAACCGCGGACGAGCACGTTTTGACTGACGAGGCTCCCCTCAAGGTGCCTTCCAACCTAGCGCTGAAGCCACGGCACTAAGTTCATCGGCTAGTGGTGCCGTAAACTTGAGGTGTTTTTGTGTGATGGGATGGAGAATCTCAAGCTGATGGGCATGGAGAAACAACCGCTCAAGCCCAAGCTCCTTTTTGAGCGACTTATTCACTGAAAAGTCACCATACACGTCATCTCCAGCCACGGGATTTCTTCGGCGAGCGGCCTGCACTCGGATTTGGTGGGTCCGGCCAGTGAAAAGGTCGATTTCCACAAGCGTGAGCTTGTAATCATGATTCACCGCCAGCCTCTTGAAGTGAAGTTCCGCATTTGGCCTTGCCCCGGGTTTGACCACAGAACGGACGCGACCATGCTTGGGCTCGGTAGCGATGTGGTCCAGCCAAGCTCCCCCTGCCCCGAGCCCACTTCCAAGTAAGGCGGCAAGGTAGCGCTTCCTGACCCTGTCTTGTTCAAAGGCTACCCGGCAGCGTTCGGCAGCTTGCTCCGTTTTTGCAGCGAGAAGCACACCGGAAGTATCTTCGTCCAAGCGATGAATGAGCCAAAGCTTGCCGCTAGGCCCATCGAATCTCCTTTGGGTCGCATCATAACGTCCTACAAACGCTGCACCCTCACCGAGAGGCTCATTCGGGTGAGAAAGCACCCCTGCGGGCTTATTCACTACCAAAATCCCTCGATCCTCAAAGAGGACGGGGCAAGGTGTGAGCGGGTGGGTGGGCATGGCCACAGATGAGCCAAACTTGCCCGGCTTGCATTCATCATTTTGCCCGTTGCCCAACTGCGGTTCCGTGTCAATTTCGCCCTCCCTTGCCCATGGCACTCATTGTCCAAAAATACGGCGGAACTTCCGTCGGCACTCCAGAACGCATCCGGAACTGCGCACGGCGCATCCTGGAGACTCAGCGTGCAGGTAACCAAGTGGTAGCTGTCGTCTCGGCCATGTCTGGCGTTACCGACAACTTGATCAAGCTGGCAAAGGAAGTGTCGCCCGAGCGCGAGCCCGTAGAACGCGAAATGGACGTGCTCCTAGCCACTGGTGAGCAGACCACCATTGCCCTCACCGCCATGGCCATCAATGCTCTGGGGGGAAAAGCCGTCTCACTCACGGGCGCTCAGGCAGGCATTTCGACGGATCGCGTGCACACCAAGGCCCGCATCGTCAACATCACGCCAGATGCTGTGCACAAGATGCTCGACGACGGCAACATCGTCATGCTCGCAGGATTCCAGGGAGAAACGGCGAGCGGTGAAATCACTACCTTGGGCCGCGGTGGCTCTGATTTGACCGCCATCGCCATGGCGGCGGCGATTAAAGCTGATCTTTGCCAAATCTACACCGATGTGGACGGCGTCTACACCTGCGACCCACGCGTGGTGCCGCAGGCTACCAAGATCCAAGAGATCAGCTATGACGAGATGCTGGAGATGGCCAGCAGTGGCTCCAAGGTGATGCAAAGTCGCTCAGTGGAGTTTGCCAAAAAGTTTGGTGTGGTCTTTGAGGTGCGCAGTAGCATGAACAACAACCCAGGAACGATCGTGAAAGAAGAAACCCCCGGTATGGAGTCCGTCGTGGTGCGCGGCGTGAGTTTGGAACGCAATCAGGCAAAGGTCACGATTGATGACGTGCCCGACCGTCCAGGAGTGTCCGCAAGCGTTTTTGGTGCACTGGCACAAGCGAACATCATCATCGACATGATTGTTCAAAACGTGTCCACGGATGGTCTCACGGACATCTCCTTTACCCTTGGAGGTGCTGACGTAGCCAAAGCAGAGGCCGCGCTTGCACCAGTTATCGCTGGATTTGGCGGCAAGGCAGCTCTCCGCACTCAGAGCGGCATCGCCAAGCTAAGCGTCGTAGGCATAGGCATGAGAAGCCACAGCGCTGTGGCCAGTCGCATGTTCCGCGCTTTAGCAGATGCCTCCATCAACATTCAGATGATTTCCACTTCAGAGATCAAAGTCGCTGTCATCGTGGACGAGGCAGAAATCGAGCGCTCAGCGCGTGCCGTTCACACGGCATTTGGTCTTGATGCTGCCAGCGCTTGAAGCGTTGGCTCTTCCTTCCAAGCGCCATGCGTTCCCTCTTGCTGGCTCTGGCTCTGTTGAGCACCGCTGTCGCCGCTCGCGACACCGGGTTGCAGGGCATGGGTGAGAACGTGCCGCCAAAAGAAGACGAGGTCAGCATTCTACAGGTCCAACTGCTCTTGGATGGAGCGGGCTTCGGTCCTGGTAAGGTAGACGGTGCCATTGGCGAGTTCACATACAAGGCGGTGGTCAACTACAACTACTCGTTAGGCCGCAAGAATCTTCGTGACTGGCGTCCAGTGCTGGATGAAGCCAACAAGCGATTTTCTCAGCCGTTCGCACAGTGTCAGGTCACTGAAGCGATGATGAAGTTCGTCAATCCAGCACTACCGACCAAACCGGAAGGATGGGCCAAGCAGAAATACATGGCTTATCGCAGTCTTTTGGAACTCATCGCCGAGCGGTATCACACCGACGAGACATTCATCACCAAAATCAATCCCGGCGTGAATCTCAATGTGCTAAGAGCAGGCGCATCGTTGCGAGTACCCAACGTAAAGCAGCCTTTCCTGTTGGAGTCCGTGAAGTCATTTCAGAAGTTTGACTCAGATCCCGCTCTGAGTGCCAACACTGTTGTCATCGACACCCAAGAGCGCATTGCGGTATTCTATGGATCGTCCAACCAAGTGCTGGGCGCATTTGTGATCACTCCCGGCAAGCCGCAGTTCATTCCTCGCGGTGACTGGAAGGTGGTAAACATGACCACCACACCCAACTTTCGTTACGACAAGAACTTCCTGGAGAAAGGAGAACGGAGTGACACCGCCTTTATGGTTCCACCCGGCCCTAACAGCCCAGTAGGTATCATGTGGGCGGGATTGAGCAAAAGCGGCATCGGATTGCATGGAACAGCATCCCCGCGCACCATTGGGCGCACCGAAAGCGCTGGTTGTGTCCGCTTTGCCAACTGGGACGCCATCCGCCTGCCCACCCTGATTCGCCCTGGAGCGAGGGTGATCGTGCGCTGAGAATCGCACGAGCCGCCTCGTTACGACTCGGGGTGACCAAAGACGGATTCAAGATTCACGCTGTCACCTAAATCTGCGGATTGGCGGACAAGACGGGTGAGGAGCTCCCTCTTGCGCGAGCTATGCTCGGGAGAGTTGGCTAAGTCGATCTGCTCACTTGGGTCTGACTTCAAATCATAAAGACGCAAGACCTTGGCCTTGGGATAAGCGATTAGTTTCCAGCCATCGTGTGTTATGGCGCGCTGTAGATCGAGATACGCTCCGTAAACGGAATCATAGTTACTCTTTGCCTGTGAGCCATTCAGAAATGGCACCAGCGTGTTGAAGTACACATGCGGTGGCTTCTTTGCTCCTGCTAGGTCTACGGCTGTAGCCATGACATCTTGAAGATAAATGGCGGAGTCGATCTTCGCTCCTTTCATCACTCCTGGACCGCTGACGATGAATGGTACCCGCACACTGTGGTCATACATGTTCTGCTTTCCAAACAACCCGTGATGGCCCACCGCGAGACCGTGGTCGGCAGTAAAGAAGATCCAAGTATTCTTTGTGAGTCCCTGTTGATCGAGGGCATCGAGGATGCGTCCGATTTGCTGATCGAGGTGAGTGATGAGAGCATAGTACTCAGAGCGATGGACCTTCACCGAGTGCTCTGTTCGCGGCATGGGCGCAAGGTTTTCATCGCGGAGCTTATGGGCGCACCCGATCTCATTAGCGTGAGGGTACTGCGGCAGGAAGTTTTTTGGAACCTCCAACCGAGACGTTGGATAACGATCCAGAAACTCCTTCGGCGCTTGCCGTGGGTCGTGTGGCGCATTGAACGCAGCATAGATGAAGAAAGGCTTTTTCTTCCCGGCCGCATCCTTCAGGAAGTCATTGGTGTCATTGGCCACTACCTCACTCCAGTGTTTTCCGCCCTCCCAATACCCGCCGAGCGATGGATCAAATGGGCTCCAGGCATCAGTTTGTCCCGCGAGTGGGCGATTGTAAGAGCTGGGCACCGTTTTTGGCATTCCGGCTCTCACATCCCTCGTCACGTCAAAGCACTGGTCAGCGTCTGTCTGAATGTGCCATTTGCCGGTCATGTAGGTCCGGTAGCCGGCTTGCTTCATCAACTGCGGCCACAACATGCCCGACTTGCGCTCGTTATCCGTTGTCTTGTAGACGGCGTTTGCGCTCCAGACACTGCGCCCGGTGATGAGCATGGTTCTACTGGCCACGCATACAGCTCCGCTCCAAGAGCCCATGTTGTAGGCATGGGTAAAGGTTGTGCCACGTGCCGCAAGCTTGTCCAGATTGGGGGTATCGATGTCCGTCATGCCCATGGACCGCACTGCTTCGTAACTGTAATCGTCCGCAAACAAGAATAGCACATTCGGCCTCTCTGCCGCAAAGCAGACACACGCGAGTAAGCAATAAATCGTTAGGACTATCTTCATGGCGCTTTCTTCCTCTTGTTCTTTCTGGCCGCGGCTGATTTGAACGCCCAGTAGTCCTGCCATTTGGCAATCCAGGGCTGGTACATGGGAGAAGTGGTCCAAGGAATGGAACGAGGGTCTGGTGGCGACACTTTTCCTTCGGGGTAGTCCTTTCCATTGAAGCTCGCAGTCACCGAGGCGTCCCACGCCTCAATCTGCTTCTTGAGTCTCTCATAAACTTCAGGCTGCTGTGCGCTGATGTCTTTGGATTCAGTAGGATCGGTCTCAAGGTCGTATAGCTCGTAGCCTTCCGCGCGATTCGGCTTTCCCACGATCTTGTAGCGGTTGTCCGTCATGGCGATTTTATTGCCAAACCGAAACCCCAATGGCTTGGGCCTTGCTCCAATCTCGCCATCGAGCAGTTTTCTGAGGCTGACCCCGTCGGTTGGTTCAATGAACACCTCTTTCGGAAGACCCACGATATCCGCAACCGTCGGAAAGAGGTCCACTACTCCGGCTGGGAATGAGGTAATGCGGGGTTTGATCTTGCTGGGCCACTCAATAATGCCCGGCACCCGCAACCCACCCTCATAAACCTGTCCCTTGTTGCCACGCAACCCACCCGTGGCACTAGGCTTCACTTCAGGTAGGCCGCCATTGTCACTGTTGAACACCATCAGTGTGTTAGCAGCTATACCGATATCCTTCATTTTGGTCCGCAGTGAGCCAATCGCGCGATCCATGGCCATGATCTCAGCGTGATGGCTTTTGTCTGCATCCGAGATGCCTTCGAATGCCGCGCGATCCTCCGCCGTTGCTTTGAACGGTGAATGAGGCGAGCCGAACCACAAGACGGCAAACAGGGGCTTGCCCTCGGGCAAGCGTTTCTCGATGAACTTGATGGCTTCGTCGACCACCACCTGCGATGACTCGCCCTTGATTTGCTCTGGGACGCCCATACGGCCCAAGTAGGGGTCCATGTCGATGAAGTTGGTGGCAGAGACCCATTCATCGAAACCAAATGCGCTTGGTGAACGCGGGTCTTCCTTCAAGACAGGCGCTCCTGGGCCACTGAAGCCGTTCAAATGCCATTTGCCGAAGTGCCCTGTTGTATAACCGGCAGATTTGAGTGCCTGAGCGATGGTTTTCTCCTGAAGCCGCAAGGCATAGCCGTGGGACATCACACCCGTCCGCTCATTTGTACGTCCAGTCAGCACGCAAGCGCGAGTGGGCGAGCAAACGGGGTTGCCTGCGTAGAATCGCTCGAACCGAAGCCCGTTGGCCGCCATCGCATCAAGGTTGGGCGTCTTCAGGATTGGATGCCCACGATAGCTGGTTTGGCCCCAGCCAAGATCGTCGGCCATCAAGAAAAAAATGTGCGGCGTCTCAGCCCGGAGGCTGGAGGCGAATAGCAACGTCAGGATGCAGAGAAGGCGATCGTATTTCATTCAGGCGTAAGCCCGTAGACGCGTACGAACGTCGTCTTCTAGCCTGCGAACGAACGAAAGTGTGAACTCCTCAACGTCGAGCGAGTCATCATGAACCAGCGGAGTAAGATCCATCGCAAAGTTGAGCATGGGTGTCTTGTCCGTCGTGTGGGAGTCAAAATAGGTCGCGTTAGCGTGCCGCAGGCCTTCTTCGGCAAGGTCATACCGCTTACCGCCACTGATTTGGGAGTCAAAGACCCCTAACAATGGCCGGAGGAGGTGTTCAAACTTGTCCACCTTCAACATGACTTTGTCTTTGGTGAGCAGCCAGTCGAGCTTCCGCCACACTTCACAACCATACACGATCTTTGGGCGGTGTTCTTTTGGTAGAGAGCGCAATGCCTCAATGCATCGCATGAATGTGGCCACGTGTGTATCGTGTCGGTCACATGGATTGTGCAAATAGAGCACCTCGGGCCGCGTCTTGTCGAGAACCTCGGCAAGGTCTGATACGACATCTGGACTGCGATTGTGCTTCACATCATCGCTTGGATAGCCCAACTGGATCATCACGCCGTATTCACCCACATAGGCCGCCTTCCGCTGCTCAATCAGACGGACGCGCTTCATTTCTTCATCCGTGTAGTCAGCGTATGGCCCTTTTCGCGGGCTACCACCACCATCGGTCACTACGACACCGCCAAACCACTTATCGCCGCTGTGAAAGCACTCCGTGATGCCATGGTAGGCGGCGATCTCAAGGTCGTCCTGGTGAGAAACAATGCCCAGGTGAGTGATGCGCTGCATGGCCTGCGCTCTTGGGGTCTCATCTGGAACAAAGATATCGTGCTTGTCGTTGCGGAAGCTCATGTCCGGTCACAGTGGCGACAACGAGCTTGTGCGCAAGCCGTGTCATGGGAAGACTCTGCCTCATGAAACAGAGTGCCCTTTGCACCGATGCACAAATTGACTCAGAACTGGCCACCTTGGAGGGCTGGCGTATCGAGGGTGGACGATTGCAGAAGCAGTTCCGGTTTAATACCTACCTGGATGGCATTCGTTTCGTAGATCGGGTGGCTCTGCTGGCCGAGGAGATGAATCACCATCCCGATTTGCATGTCACCTGGAGAAAAGTGGAGTTTGCAGTGAGCACTCACTCGGCGGGAGGCATCACGGCGCTCGATTTTGAACTGGCCCGCAAGGTTCAGGCGCTTTTGTGAACGCTGGTTGCCAAATCGCGGACATGACACACATTGCCGCGTGCAAATCCTCCTCGCCACCATCTGCGATTTCGCCGCTGATTATCAGGGCAAATTGTGCATCCTCGGTTCATTCGATACCTTGTGCGCCCGGGAGTTTCCTGTGACTCACCCGCAGTGCTCATTCGCGCTTCGGCTGTGCTTTGACCCTGAAGACGCCGAGAAGATCAATCTTTCGATCCGGGCTCTCGGACCAGAAGACGAGGACATCATGCCACCGTTTCCGGCCACGATTGAAGCAGCTTTCCCACCAGGTTCGCCGCCGTTCATCACCCGGAACATCGTGCTCAATCTCCAGCGGGTGAAGTTCGACAAGCCAGGCCTGTACCGCTTCATCGTCGAGCGAGAAGGCGACGAACTGGCCGCTGTGCCGCTCCGCGTGATGCTCTTCCAAAACGAGCAACGCCAATCTTCTGGCCCGTTCGGCTGATTTGATCATGAAGCGCATCATCCACGCTCTGCGCGGTTTTCCCCCAGCGTGGAATGGGCTTGTGAGACTGGTGAAGACGGAGCGCCATGCGCGTTTTCACCTCGTTGCCACCGTGGGTGTGATCGTCGCGGGCTTGGTATTGCAGATCTCGCGGTATGACTGGATGTGGATCACGTTGGCCATGGGCATGGTCTGGGCCGCTGAGGCCATCAACTCCGGGCTGGAGCGGCTCGCCGACCGCATCACCCGGGAGACGGACCAAGAGATCGGTGCAGCCAAGGACCTCGCCGCCGGTGGGGTGCTCGCCGCAGCGATCGCAGCAGTGGTCATCGGAGCCTTGGTTTTCCTGCCGTATTTGAGCTTGTGAAATTTTTCACAAAATCGCCTTGCCGCTGCCTAGTCGGGGCGGATAGTCGGTTTGCAGCAAGTTCATGGAAGTCCCCGCAGATCTCGAAGCCCGTATTGATGAGGCCATCACGCACTACCCGGTGTCCCGGAGGAGTGCTGTTCTGCCAGTGCTGCACCTGCTCCAGCATCATTTCCGCTACATCACCGAGGAGTCAGTAGCTTGGACCGCCGCAAAACTCGGTCTTGAGCCCATCCAAGTGCTGGAGGTGGTAACGTTTTACCCCGGCTTCCGCCAGACAGCCCCCGGCAAGGTCCATGTGCGCGTCTGTCGCACGCTAGCGTGTGCCATGGCTGGCAGCTATGAACTGCTGGAGAAGTTTTGCCAAGCCAGCGGCATTGACCGTGAGGCTATCAATCACCACCACCCGATCGGGGTAAGCCCGGACGGCAAATACAGCATCGAGTTCGTCGAGTGCTTGGCCAGTTGTGGCACGGCTCCGGTGTGTTTAGTCGAAGATGACCTGCACGAGAAAGTGGATCCCGCTGCCGTGGACAAAGTGTTGGCGCAATATTCCTGATCCAGCATTTTGCACTTACTGCTGCTGGAAAAGTGGCGGAGACGCCCGTAGATTTCCGTTGTGAAAAGCGCCAAAGCACTCCTCCTGACCTCATTGCTGACCCTTCCTGGGCACACGCAAGAGAAGAAAGCTGACAAGCCAGCCGCTGCCGAAGTCGTCGAAGCAGTTAAAACGGAAGTCCGGCGCGCCGAGATTCCCGAAGAACTTCTCGGCGATGAGCACTTGAGAGAAGAGTTTGGTGTGAATGGCATCACCACGCCATCCATTGAAGCCATCTTCGAACTGCTAGACACCTTGGGCACGCTTTCCTACGACCGCCTCAATCGCCCCATCCCGGCGAAAGCACCAACCGATCGAGTAGCTGTTTCCTTGAGCCTTGGCACTCTCATCGCCGACGGATTCCTGGTAGTGCAGTGCGAGAAGTTGGAATCCATGGATGAAATTGGCCGCTCACTCCTGAAGCACGCCAAGATCCTCGGCGCTGGAGCTCGCATGAATCGCCATAGTCAGAGTTTGTTGGAGCAAAGCATCTCGGGAGATTGGAAAAAACTGCGCGTCGAGCTCTCGAAGACCCAATTTGATGTCGAAGCCGAGATGGTTCAGTTGCGGGATGTGGACATTGCACACCTCGTGAGCTTGGGTGGCTGGTTAAGGGCCTTCCACATCGCCACACAGGCCGTTCACGAGAACTATCATCCGGACAAAACACGCAACTTGGCCCGCCGTGACATCACCGAGTACTTTTTGCAAAGCCTTGAGGGGCTTTCGGAAAAAGTGCAGCAAATCGAAGTCGTGAAGCAGATCCGTGAGGGTCTACAGGACCTCATGCCAATGGTGGACGTGCCAGAGGGCAAGGAGTTGACCAAAGAAGAGGTGGAGGCGCTTTTCAAGAAAGCGCGGTCATTCACCAAGATGGTCGAAGCGACGATAGGAGCTTGATTTCTCGCTCACGAGCTTGAGCAGGTTGCTTGGCACGCTAAATAGCCGTGCCATGACCGATCTCATTACCGATCCCAAAGACCTACGTCCAAACACACCGTGGTCCGCTACCAAGTGGGCTTATGTCGGTGAAGAAGAACTGGTCGATCACACAACGAGAGCCCGCTTGTGTGTGGCTACCTTACTACCATTCGCGGACAAAAAGCCAGACTGGGACGGCTTTGTCCGAAGCATCGCTTGGATGAAGCGGAGCGCTGACCACTATGGGGTGGAGATGGACTTTGTGCTCAATGCAGACACTGGCTACATCTTTGACATGGACGACCAGCAGTATGCTGAAGTGCTCCAACGCTTCCGTGAGTCGTTCCCTGATCAGCGGTTCATCGCGGGCATCACCGCGAGAGGTGCTGAGGCCGATGATCGGTTCAAAGCCGAGCGCTATTGGCCACTGCTAGACATCGCTCAACAGTACGAGAACTGCGAGGTCATGATCATGACCTCCAAGTGGCTCAATACACTGGAAGCAGAAGCACGGCGTGACGCCTACTTTGAAATTGCCGAGCATTGCATTCGCCCGGCCATCGCTCATGCGCTTGAGCCTGCATTTGTGCCATGGGCCACTCCGTATGAGCCGTGGCTATTCCATCAGATCGCCCTGCACCCGAAGTACGTCGGAGGCAAAGTCAGCACCCTGGATGAGCCACACTTCCTCTACTGGGCCGCCATGTGCAAAGACCTCAACCTTCCGTTCGCACCACACAGTGGAGATGACTACGGCATCGCTAGCGCCATCAAAATGGGCCTCCCCTTGCTCATTGGAGCGGGAGTGAGCGCCGCACCGCTCATCTGTGCCGCAAAAGACATGTGGTTGTTAGACGACGTGCCAGGCAAGCGCTTCAAAACCGGCACCGGGCGGTTTGATACCCGTGTGTACAAAGTTTTTGAGGCGTTCCAGTCCATGGAAGATCAAGTCTTCCGTCTGGATGAACGCATGAGCGCCTCGGCCTATAAACACAGCACCGCGCATGTGCTTCATGAGCTCGGAATCCTCGCTCACCCAGAGGCACATCCGTCATGCAAGGACCTTCGTGGCAATGACGAGGCCGCTCGCATGAAGGACGCCCTCAGGCGACCCAGACGGATCGCCAAGCGTTTGGGCATTCCTGAGTTCTAGCAGAAGACTGACTGCCTATTCTTTTGCCGAAGGGCACTTGCAGACCCATTCCTGGCTGGAACATTCGGCACAAACGCTGGTGTTGTAGTTGAACCGTGCCGTGATGGCTTTTGCGGTTGGCGTGTCCCTAAACTGGAGAATGAGCCACTCGCCCGGCTTGATGGTGGGGAGTGAGAATCCTTTTTCTGTGCGAGTGACAGCTATCTTCACAGGCTGCTCTCGTGTGCCTCCAGTCGCCGTCAATGTTTGTTCGGCGAGTGTCACTTGTTTCATGTCTTTATCGAGCAGAGCGATGTGAAATTGATCACCTTTGACGGTGACTTCGCCATGCATGGTTTCATTTTTGCTGAACTCAAGGATGCGGCCGCCGTTCGGGCCGAGTTCGACGCCTTGATGCGCGAAGGCGAAGCTGCTGATGAGGGTGATAACGAGGATGAGTTTGGTTTTCATGTTTTGTCGTTGGGTTGTGGTTGGGTTAGGTGGGGGTTAGATGGATGCGGGTGCGGAATGATTCACCGCTGACTCAGCGGCTTTGCGGCCGAAGAGATAAAACACGGCGGGCGTAACCATGAGGTCGAGGAAGGTGCTGCTGACGAGGCCGCCGACAATGACGACGGCGACGGGGTAGAGGATTTCTTTGCCGGGCTCGTGCGCGGCGAGGAGCAGCGGGATCAAGGCGATGCCGGCGCTGAGGGCGGTCATCAAAACGGGCACGAGTCGCTCCAGGGTGCCGCGCACGATCATTTGGCGGGTGAATTTTTCGCCCTCGTGCTCCATGAGGTGCAGGTAGTGGCTGATCATCATGATGCCATTCCGCGCGGCGACGCCGCCGACGGCGATGAAGCCGACGATGGTGGCGATGCTGATGTTGTTGATGAGCACAAAGGTGAGCGCGAGGCCGCCCATGAGAGCGAGCGGGATGTTCAGCATGACTTGCAGCGCGAGCGAGAGGCTGCGGAAGTAGCTGAAGAGCAGGATGGTCACGGCGAGCAGCACGAGGCCGAAGTAGAAGGCGATGCGCTTCGCGGCGGCTTGCTGGGCCTGGAACTCGCCCTCGAAGCGGAGGAAGTAGCCTTCGGGGAGTTTTACTTTTTCCTTCACCTCGGCGTCCCAGCGGGTGACGAGGCTTTCGAGATCACGCACGGAGGTGTTGGCTCCGATGATGATGCGGCGCTGGGTGTTTTCGCGGTTGATGACGTTGGGGCCTTTGCCTTCGCGGATGTCGGCGACGAGGTTCAAAGGGATGCGCTGGCCTTTATCGGTCTCGATGAGCAGCGAGCCGAGTTTTTCCGGTGAGTCGCGCCAGCTTTCGGGCAGGCGCAGCACGAGATCGACGGTGCGCTGGCCTTCGCGGAGTTCGGTCATGGTTTCACCACCGAGCATGGAGGAGACTTGCTCATTGATCTGGCCGGGCTGCACGCCGTAGGCGAGTGCGCGCTCGCGGTTCACCTCGATCTTGATCTGCGCGATGGGCACCTGCGCCTCGACGCCGACATCGGTGAGGCCGGGGATGGTTTTGCCGATCTCGCTGACCTGCGCCCCTTTTTCGCGCAACACGTTGAGGTCGGGGCCGAAGATTTTCACGGCGATCTTCCAATACGCGCCGCTGAGCATGTGGCTCAAACGATGGCCGATGGGCTGGCCGACATTCAAGAAGGTGCCGGGGATGGCGGAGAGCTTTTGGCGGATTTCTTCAAAGACTGCCTCGCGATGTCTGCCGCCTTCTTTGAACTCCACATCGAACTCATTCACGCTGACGGGCATGACGTGATCATCCTTCTCCGCACGGCCTGCACGTCTGCCGACGCTTTTGACCTCGGGGATGGTTTGCAGCAGGCGTGTGCCGACATCGCCGATCTCGTTGGATTGCGCCAAGGAGGTGCCGGGAGCACTGGCGAGCGAAATGGTAGCGCTGCCTTCATTAAAGGTTGGCAGGAACTCCTTGCCCATCATCGGGTAAAGCATGAGCGCGGCGATGAGGAGCATGCCCGCGAGCAAAATGACGATGGTGGGTGCTCCGAGGGCGATTTTGAGGAAGGTGCGCTCGACGAGCCACTTCATCGCTTTGACGATAAAACCATCGCCGTGGGCTTTTCCGCCGGTTTTGAGCAAAAGAGAGCACAAGACGGGAATCACGGTCAGCGAGACGACGAACGACGCGGCCATGCTGGTGATCGTGGCGATGGCGATGGGCCGGAAGAGGCAGCCTTCGAGGCCTTCGAGGCCAAAGAGCGGCATGAAGACCAGAATGATCAGCACGGTGGCGTAGAGGATCGAATTTCGCACTTCGCTGGAGGCGCTGGCGATGATTTCGAGCTTTGGTTTGCCGGGATTTTCGCGAAGACGGCGGAAGACGTTCTCCACATCGACGATGGCATCATCCACGACCATGCCGATGGCCACGGCGAGGCCGCCGAGCGTCATCGAGTTCACGCTGACGCCGAAGGCTTTGAAGGTCAAAATCGTGACTGCAAAGGACAATGGCATGGCCATGAGCGTGATGGCCGTGGTGCGCAGGCTGAGCAGGAAGAGAAACAGGATGATCGTGACCATGATCGCGCCGTCGCGGATGGCTTCTTTGAGATTGCCGATGGCGTGCTCGATGAAGTCGCCCTGGCGGAACATGATCTCGACGGTGACGCCTTCGGGCAGCGTGGGGCGGAGTTCTTCAAGAGCAGTTTCGATTTGGGCGCTGAGCTTCAGCGTGTCAAAGCCAGGCGCTTTGTCGATGCTGAGGATGACGCCCATGGTGCCGTTCACGCTGGCATCGCCGCGCATCGTCTGCACCGCGTGGCGCACCTCGGCGACATCGCTGATGAGCACGGGGCGGCTGCCGACGGTCTTGATGACGGTTTTCGCGAGGTCATCGAGGCTGGTGGTCATGCCGAGATTCCGCACCATGATCTCGCGCGGACCGGCTTGCAGGTAACCGCTCGTCGCATTGCCCGCCGCACGACTCACGGCGGCCTGCACTTCAGCAAACGTGATGCCAAACGCGGCCAGGCGATGCGGATTGGGCTCCACCTGGATTTGTTTCACACCACCGCCGATGGTGAGCACCTCGGCGATGCCGCTGATGCTCTGCAATCGCCGCCGCAGCGTCCAATCCGCCATGGTGCGCAGGTCCATCGGCGCGATGTAGCCTTCTTCTCCGGGCTTTTTCTCGCAGCGCAGGCCGACGAGCAAGATCTCGCCCATGAGCGATGAAACGGGCGTCATGCCCGGTGTGACATCTTTGGGCAGTGATGACAGCACGCTCTGCATGCGCTCCTGCACGAGCTGGCGTGCGCGGTAGATGTCCGTGCCCCACGCGAACTCCGCAAAGATGAGCGAGAGACCGACATCGGAGTTCGAGCGCAAGCGATCGAGCCCGCCAACGCCTTGCACCGCGCTTTCGAGCGGCTGCGTGACGAGTGTCTCGACCTCTTCCGGCGCGAGGCCGGGAGCCTCCGTCAAGATGGTGACGGTGGGCTTCGTCATGTCCGGCAGCACTTCGACAGGCAATTGCGTGAGCGTTTGATAGCCGAAGAGAAGCACCAGCAGCGCCGCCATGAGAACGAGCGGCCGGTGATGCAGCGAGAAACGGATGAGGGCGTTTAGCATGGGATCAGGCGGCGGTGGGTTTCCGGCTCAAGAGAAGGGTGACCATAAGCAGCACGAACAGCAGACCGCTGGTGGCGGCGAAGAAGGTGGTGAGCTGGGTCCAGCCGCTGGCGGCGTGATCGTGGTGATCCTCATGCGCGGCGGCTTGTTCCTTGCTCATCTCCGTGCCGTCTTCGTTGTGCGGGTGGCCATGCGCGGCATCGAGGGCTTCTTTGAGGCTGACGCTGCCTTTGCCCGCAAAACCGAGGGCGTAGGCACCACGGGTGACGACTTCATCACCGGGCAGGATGCCTTCTTTGACCTCGACGAACTGGTCGTTTTGCGCACCGAGCACGATGGGGCACTTCACGAAGGCATTTTTGAGGTCGTAGTCTTTGATATAGACGAAGCGCTCGGCGGCATCGCCCTGCACGGCGGCACGCGGGATGGACATGACGCCTTCGCGCTTGCTCACGACGATGCTGAACTCGGCCTTCATGCCGGGACGCAGGATCTTGTCGGGATTCGGCACGTGAAACGCGGCCTCGATGGTGCCGGTTTCCTGATCCGCCTCGGCAGCGATGTGCGCGAGTTTCGCCTCAAAGACCTTCTCCGGTAGCGAGGGCACGCGGATGTGCGCGACCTGTCCGAGCGTGAGCTTCCCAGCAAGATGCAGCGGCACATGCGCACTGGCCTCGATGTTGCTAAGGTCGATGATTTCAATCAAAACGTCATCCGGCGAGACTGGCTGGCCTTGAGAGATGCTGACCTTGGAGATGAGGCCGCTGATGGGTGCTTCCAGCTTCACCACGGGCGGGGGATCGCCCGGCTGACGGCTCTCCACCCAGGCGACTTCATCACCTTCATCCACCTGCTGATGTGGGATGACCAGCACGGAGTAAGCGCGACCCGGAATGCGGCTACTGACGATGCCTTTTTTCCCCGGCAGCACTTCGAGAGCCCCGAGAGAGAAGATGGTGTCCTCAAACGTGGTCTCCTCTGCCTCTGCGAACTGAAGCTGGAGATTTGCCACCGCGGCAGCATCCAGGATGATGTCGGGCTTGGTGGCGGCAATGACGTGAGTAGTAAGGAGTAAGAAGCAAAAAAGGTTTTTCATGGCAGTTGGGCTCCGATCACGGATTCGTAGCGGATTTGTGAGAGATGAAAGTCGCGCTCGGCATCCAGCAGAGCAGATTGAATCTGAAAATGTTGATCCCTTGCCCTTAGCACCCCTGCCAGCTCTGCTTGCCCACTTTCAAACGCTTGTTGGAACGCTTCCGCACGACTTGATGCCAAAGGAAGCAACTTCTCACGCAACTCTGCGACTAACGCTGCTTGTTTTTGCATCGTTGCTCGTATGCTTGCCGCCTCCGTCTTGATTTCACGTGTTAGCGCCTCGGTTTCGAGTTTTACTCTCTCCATCGTAGCCGCCGTCTCCGCTATCTGGCCTTGGTTGCGATTCCAGAAAGGCAGTGGCAGCGAAAGCCTGAGCCCGATAAACCCAGTGGTTTGTCTACCTGAGCCCGCAGCCGATTGCGATTCTGGCCCCCCTGTGATTCCAACTCCAATATCATCCCAGCGGCGTTTCTGAGCGAGGAGGTGCTGCGTTTCTGCTATCTCCGCACGCTTTTCGGACAGCTTCAAATCAGGCCTTTCCAGATGAGAAGCTGCTGGTGGGATGCGAATCGCCGGAAAATCGCCGCTCATTTCCAGGTTTCCTTCCGGAGCTATCCCAAGCAGTGACCGGAGCTTGCCTTTCTGCGTTTCGATCTGGGAATCGATCATCCGGACTTCGAGATCAAGTCGTCCGGCATCCAGTTCTAACTGACTCGCGTCCAATGCAGACATTTCGCCGGCTTCCGCACGGTTTTTTGAGAATGTAGCGAGTTCTCGCGCGGTACGGCTCTGCTGTTCTCTCAATCGATGCTGATTCCTGTAGCCAATGAGCATCACTGCCAGCTCACGCGCCTCCGCTATGGTTTGCCGCTCTGCCTCGTCGACTTCGAGTTGGGCTGCGGCTACCTCGTGTGTGGCCACTTGCTTTTCAAGCCGTAGCCGATTGGTCAGCGGGAATGACTGTTCGAACGCTATCGTTGCTTCCGCTGGATTGAGCTTTGACTGCGTGCGCCAGTCAGTCACTAGAGAAGGGTTTGATAGTTTCCCGGCTGACAACTGCCTCGCACGAGCTTCGGCAATGGTTACCCGAGCTGCTTTGAGTTGCGGATTGTGCTCACGCACGCGTTCCGCGATTTGGTTGAGGGAAAGGGTATGCGCAGAAGCCAAGCTTGCGCACAAAGAGACGATAAGAACTAAAGAAGATGATTTCATACAAGTGTGACGAACAGATGGGGGGAAATGCACACCGCAGTCAGCGGTGCACGGCCATCTTCATCACACTCTCAGTTCAATCTCATGGGCGAGCTCCTGCGGCCAGGGAGGATAACAGGATCGTCTCTCGGGCAGATCCTCGCGGATCAAAAGGACATCGCGCCGTGGCAAAGTCACTTCGGTGACATGCAGGAAGGCAATCTCGCACAACGGAGCGGGCACACTGCAGCTGGCAGATGCAGCAGCGGAGAGCAGTTCCTCTACGTTCGGTGCGTGATCGTGGCGATCTTCACCATCTTCTTCATCTTCATCGTGCTCATGAGCGAGCTCGTTGTCGTGACACTCGCTCGTGTGAGGTCCGTGACAGTGATCCAAAACGGTCAGGCGTTCCAGACCTCCACAATCACAGTCAAATCCTCGCTGGAGACCGCAAACCTGTGCCAAGCCCATGACCAACACGGTCAGGAGTTTGAACAGTTTGCTTGTCGATAAGCGCATGCCGTAAAGTTGCGGGCAACGATTGCGCTTGTCCAACGGTTTTCCGGCTTCGGTCTGTCAGCGGGCGACTGACAGCCTTTCGCCGCACGACATGACCTTGTGTGGCTGATGATGCTCCTGGCAGGCGCTGACGAATGTCGCCGGTGACTCTGTGTTGAACGTGAACATGTCAAAGTGATGTGGAATCACCAGCTTTGCCCTCATGCTGGAGGCAAAGAGCGCGGCTTCACGTCCGTTCATATTGCCAGCCACTCGGCGTTCAGGCTTGTTGCCATTGATGGGCAAGAACATCACATCACAATCTGTCGGCACCTCGTTTGCCAGACCAGGATGAAGCAGCGTGTCACCGCTGTGATAGAGAGTGAAGCCATTGCGCCGGATCACAAAGCCGAGGAACTTGCAGCGGCCTCGCTCATCTCGCTCCACTTCGTTATGCGCCGCAGCCACACCTTGAATGTGCCAACCGTGAAGCTCGACAGATGTGCCCGAGTCGATGCCGTGAAAAGTGACCGTTGCGCCGCTCAAACGGGACCGCGCCTGAGTTTCTACGGCGGCAGGCAACACGAGATCAAGTCCACTCCGGGCATTGGCTAGCGGCATGAGGGTGGCTTCGTCAAAGTGGTCCGTGTGTTGGTGACTCGATGCGATCACAGGCACAAAACGAAGCTGATCCGGTTCAATGCAGCGCTCTGTCATCCGCACATGCGGCTTATCGGTGGCTGCGTACTTCAGAGTCAGCGAATCAGAGAGGTAGGGATCTACCAGCAACCAAGCTCCTGCTTGTTTGAACAAGAACCCACTCTGGCCCAGCCACCAAATGTGTAGGTCATCTCCATCGGCTGCATCCATGTCATGCAGGAGAGCCTCATCTCGCTGGAGGGGCTGGATCACCTTATCGGCTGCGAGTGCTACCTGAAGCCGGTGGTGCCTGCTCAGCTTCCCGGGACTTCTTGCTCTTGAACTTCGCTCTCAGGCGCGACCAGAAGCTCCCTGTGTCTTGAGTAGCTGGCGGAGGTTGTGGTGCTGTGGTTGTTTTTGGCAGGCGAGACTGAGATACCACCACCGGACGGTTTCCTGTGGGTGAGGACGATGGTGGGATGACCGGTGTCCGTTGGTCAGGAGGTGGAATCGAAGAGGGGAGTTGCTGTGTTGAGCCCCCGCTCTTTGCCGCTGCGGATGGTGCGCGATAGACTGGGATGGAGTAGCCACGGCGGAGATACGGCTTCGTATCCACCGTTGCCAATGTCTTGCCATAAGCAGCGAAGTTGTTGATGGGCACTTCCACGCGAGCGAGGTCCACTGCACACGTCCTATGCGCCTCAATGAAGTGCGTTGGGCTGTAGTAGTTCGAGTAATCCCTCGCGAACTGCGTGCGGTTCATGCCGATTTGCAGATTCTTCCGCATCTCAAAGTGCAGGTGCACCGGATACATACCGCTGTTCCCACCCATGGTGCCGATCAGTTGGCCACGCTTCACCACTTCACCCACACTCACCAACCGCTTCAGCAGGTGCCCGTACTGAGAATCCACCATCGCAAGCCGCCCCGTCGTCTCCCGGTAGGCATGGCGCACGATGATGCAGTTCCCCCAGCCGCCGCCGATGTTCTCCGAGACCACCACGATGCCGTGGGCTGCTGAGTAAATAGGATCGCCCAAATCAGAGTCGCCACCACCGCGCCCGTTCCAGTCCTCGCCCAAGTGGCCATTCGGCGTGAAGCCGCGGGCCTTGTAGTAGCCCACTGCGTTCGGCTTACCCACGGGGTAATCAAACCCATCCGTCAGCTCCAAGCGCCGGTAGTCGATCGACCACGCAAGTTGGACGCTGGCAAGCATTCCCAGCGCTCCGATGAGGAACGACGAGCAGAAAAATCGCTGGCGAGGCCGGTAGTTCATGCCAAAAAGGGCGCGCAGACTACTCCATGCCATCCAGCTTTCCACCTGAAAACCAATCCGGTCACAGTCTGACAAACTTCAATCAGCATGATAATTGGAGCCACCCTTTACCCTTCTAACCCAAAAACCCATGCCTGACTGGCTCGCCTCCATCATCCTCGGTGTCCTTGAGGGACTCACCGAGTTCATTCCCGTCTCTTCCACTGGGCACCTCTTGATCGCCGAGGACTTCATGCGCGAGCGCGGCATCCTCACAAGCATCTTGGGCGACAAGCACCAGAAAGAGATCTTCACCATCATCATCCAAAGCGCCGCCGCACTTGCCCTCGTGCCCCTATTTTGGACCAAGTTCAGTGGCATGGCCTTTCGGTTCAAGGAGCCGGCCAATCGCGATCTCCTCTTCAAGCTCACCGCAGCATTCCTGCTGACATGCGTGGCAGGCCTCGCCTTCAAGGCCATGGACCTGGAGCTGCCTGAGACCGCAGTGCCTGTCGCATGGGCTACCCTTATTGGCGGCTTCGTCATCCTCATCGTCGAAAAGATCACCGGCACGTGGAACATGGCCACGCGCATCGCTTGGCCCGTCGTCATTGCAGTCGCCGCTGGGCAAGTGCTAGCCATGGTGTTTCCAGGTGCGTCTCGGTCCGGCAGCACCATCATCGTCGCCTTGCTCATGGGCTTGGCACGCCCTGCCGCCACAGAGTTCTCCTTTCTGCTCGGAGTCCCCACCCTCCTCGCCGCCGGAGCCTATGAGATGCTCAAGGCTTGGAAAAACGGCCACCTCGCCCACATGGACTGGGCCATCTACGGGCTCGGCTTTGTTTCAGCAGGCATCTCCGCCTTCATCGTGGTGAAGTGGCTCATCCGCTTCGTCCAGGGCCACACCTTCAATGGTTTTGCTATTTATCGCATCGCACTCGGAGCGGCCTTGCTGATGTACGCATTCAAGGCATAGTTCCCGCCCCCAAAACATGCTGGAACTTGCGCAAGGGTATTTCCGAAAGGTGGTCTTCAAGACCATCCGCTACTTCAAGCATCCGCGGAAGCTGAAGACCAGCCCCTTGCGCCGTTGGTTCTCCCGTCACTTCCTCAACAAGCGCGTCTGGAAGCCCACCCAGCACACCTTTGCCGCAGGGCTCGCCATTGGCATGTTCGTCATGATCCAGCTCATCCCTGGGCAGATGCTCATCGCCGCCATCGCTGCCGCCATCCTTCGGGTCAACATCCCCATCGCCATCGTCGCCTGTTGGATCAGCAACCCCTTCACCTTCGTACCCTTCGGATGGGCGCAAAAGCAAGTCGGCGACTGGGCCATGCCCTTTCTCCCCGGAGCCGTCCGGCATGGCGTGAGCGACATCGTCGCCTGGTTGATCAACCACATCGAAGACCTCCCCACCTGGATCAGAAACGCCATCGGAGACGATCTCCTCGCCAAAGGAGCCAACTTCCTCTCCAGCATGTACGTCGGCGGCCTCCTGATCGGCATCGTCATCGGCGCGCTGAGTTACCCCGTAGCCTGGCTCACCTGGGAAGCGTTTGCACGTATGAAAGCCTCCCGCCGTGCGCGCTACGCCATGCCAGAGAGCCCTGACTCCACCGATCAGATTCAACCATGACCGTATCCGACCTTCCGCTCGTCAATGCCAGCCTGAACGCCACCTGCACCGTTCTTCTGGTGCTCGGGCTCATCTTCATCAAGAGCGGCAAGCCCAAAGCCCACGGTCTCACCATGACCCTAGCGCTCCTCGTATCAGCCGCCTTTCTCACCTCCTACCTCATCTACCACTACCACGCAGGGCACGTGAAGTTCTCTGGCACAGGCACCGTGCGCACCGTGTACTTCACGCTTCTCATCAGCCACATCATCCTCGCCGTGGTGAATCTGCCCATGATCATCCTCACTGTGTTGCCCGCCTGGAAGCATCGGTTCGATAAACACAAACGCTGGGCGAAACTCACCCTCCCCGTCTGGCTCTACGTCTCCGTCACTGGCGTCATCGTCTACTTGATGTGCTACGTGTGGTACCCACCCACCTGAGGTGGCAAAATAGCTCCGAGAGGCACTCGAAGACCCACGGGCCGCCTCCGTTGGGCGGAAAGGAGACCTCCTTTCGCCACCGAACACGGATCAACATCCACCGCCCAATCCTCAGCACCGGCCCGTTGGGCCGGAGGAAAGTTGGAGTGGTGGAGTGGTGGAGTGGTGAACGGTGGTCGGTAAGGTGGGTATTCGGTCATCGGTAGCCGGTGGTCGGTGATCGGTGGTTGGGTTGCTCCTGGCGTGAGGGGTGACGAGGTGGTGTGGTGTTTTGCGGGATGGACGCCCCCACGGTGGGGCGGAGATTCTAACCCTGGGGCTCGGTGCGGCCTGAAGGGCCGCGAGAAGGATCAGAGTCTTTCCTGCCCCTTCAGGGCATCACTACGCTCAGCCCTGGGCTGGGCTCTGGCGACTCGTGGGGCCCGGTGGGTGATGCGACTGCCCTCGGACGATCTTCGACTTCGTACTCGGCTCCTCTGACCAAGGGCGAAAAATGGCGGAAGGGGTGGGATTCGAACCCACGGTGGGTTTCCCCACGTCTGATTTCGAGTCAGATACTTTAGACCACTCAGCCACCCTTCCTGATTCAGTGGCGGGATTGTCGCTGGAGGATGCGGATTTGCAAACGCAGTTTTTGTCCTCGCTGAACCTCAAATCTGGCTCAAAGTCGCGGCACAGGAAACATGCAGGACAAGGGATTCATTTTTGATTGGGACGGCGTGGTGATCGACTCGCATCGGCAGCATGAGGAAAGTTGGCATTTGCTAGCGGAAGAGATGGGCACTCATGTGCCTGAAGGGTTCTTTGCTGCCACGTTTGGCATGAGAAACCAGCAGATCATCCCGCTGTGGTTCAAGGAACTGAAGGACGATGCTGCGGCAGTGGCTCGGATCGGAGATCGCAAAGAGGAACTCTACCGCGAGATCCTCCGCCGTGACGGAATCGAGCCGCTGGAGGGTGTGCGGGAGTTTTTGCACCGGTTGAAAGAGTTGGGCATCCCGGCAGCAGTGGGTTCATCCACGCCCCTGAAGAATGTGGAGACGGTCATCGAAATGGCGGGCTTGGAGGGTCTCTTTGCTGCCAAAGTCACGGCAGAGGACGTTCAGCGCGGCAAACCGGAGCCCGATGTGTTCCTGCTAGCGGCGAACCGGATCGGACGTGCTCCAGCGCACTGCGTTGTGTTTGAAGATGCCTTTGTGGGCATCCAAGCCGGGCTCGCTGCGGGCATGAAGGTGGTGGCGATCGCGAGCACTAACCCGATTGAGAAACTGGGCATGGCGCATCATGCCGTTCACCATCTCGCAGGCGAAACTCCGGAGTCTCTCTGGCTCACTCTGGGCCTGGCTTGAGCCGCTGGTTGAATCCGCGTGATTTGAAGCGACCTATTGCGCCTATTTCATGAGTTCCAGTCCTCCGTCCGCGCCCACCGATGCCAAAGCCGAAGCCAGGGGGACCGCACGCGCGCTAGGCCTCGTCTCGGTAGCGATTCTTTGCAGCCGCATCCTCGGTCTGGTGAGGGAGGTGGTGCTCAACTCGTTGTTTGGCAGCAAACAAGGTGTCTGGGGGCTGGACTGTCTGCTGATGGCGTTCAAGGCACCTAACATGCTACGGGATCTCTTTGCCGAGGGAGCGCTGAGCACGGCCTTTGTGACTGTTTTCTCCAAGAAGATCCAGTCTGAAGGCGAAGCAGCCGCGTGGAAGCTCGGCCAGAAGATGATGACGCTGGCGGCTGTGTTCATGAGCATCATCTCGGCCCTCGGTGTGCTGCTGGCACCTATTATCATCGGACTGTTGGCCTACGGTTGGCGCGATGACCCGGAGAAGGTTGCTTTCACCACCCTGTTAGCCCGCATCATGTATCCTTTCATCTTGCTGGTATCACTAGCAGCACTGGTGATGGGCATGCTGAACGCGCGGAAGGTCTTTTTTGTGCCCGCTATGTCATCCACGTTCTTCAACGTGGGCAGCATGCTCGCCGGAGGCATCCTGGGCTGGTGGCTGGACCCGGAGTTTGGCACCACAGCGGTCATCTGCTTTGCCGTGGGCACTTTGGTGGGCGGTTTGTTGCAACTGCTAGTCCAATTGCCAGCGCTCAAGAAAGTAGGCTTCCGGTTTGCCGCAGATTTTGGTTGGAAGGATGCCGGGGTGAAGCACACGCTGCAATTGATGTGGCCCGCCATCATCAGCGGCAGTGTGGTGCAGGTGAATGTGCTGCTGAACACGCTATTCGCCTCTTACGTGAGTGGGAATGGCCCGGTGACTTGGCTCAATAACGCATTCCGCCTGATGCAGTTGCCGCTTGGATTGTTTGGCGTTGGGCTGGCTACCGTTTCACTGCCCACTCTGGCTCGCATGGCGACCAATGGGATCAGCGACGACTTCCGCGGCACGCTGAGCAAGGCTTTGCGCATGGGCATGACACTGAGCATCCCCAGTGCAGTCGGGCTCGCGATGCTGGCTTGGCCCATCATGTCTCTCGTCTATGGAAACGGCCGTGCTGCCACCAATCCTGAGCATGTGCCAGGCTGTGCGCTTGCGCTTCAGACGTATGCCATCGGTCTGGTGTTCTACAGTGGCCTCAAGGTGCTGCAGCCAGCTTTTTACGCGATCGAGAAGCGCTTTGTGCCGATGTATGTGAGTATCGTTTGTGTGCTGGCGAGTGCGGGGCTGAACTATCTGTTCGTGATTCATCTCGGCCTTGGGCATCAGTATCTGGCGTTGTCGACCAGCCTCACTGCGGCGCTCAACTTCCTTTGTCTGTTGATCGCGATGAAATGTTACGCGGGCCGCATTGGAGCCAAGACCTTGCTTCTGAGCGCCATCAAACTGTCTTTTGCTGCTCTTGGGATGGCCGGAGTCTGCTGGATGGCGCTTCAGACGGTTCTGACAGGCTGGAATGGCATGTCCATCTGGATGCGCGGCCTCTCACTGGGCGGCACCATGGCCGTAGCTGCCGGGGTCTACTTTGGCGTGAGCCTCCTTTTGAAGAATGAAGAGGTGTCCGACTTCTTGGGCGCACTCAAACGCAGGATTTCATGATCGGCCTTCGTTGAAGATGGCCTGTCATGAAATCCATCTTCACTGTTCTCCTAGCGCTCGCGGGATTTGCCGCTGGCCAATCTCCATCACCCCAGGTAGCGCTCAAGCCCCCTGCCCTGAACCTTAAAGACGGTGACCGCTGGGTTTTCATCGGCGATTCCATCACGCACCAGTGCCAATACACTCAGTATGTGGAGAACTTTTACTTCACTCGGCACCCTGAAAAGCGCATTCACTTCAGAAATGCAGGGATTAGCGGTGATCGCGCTGCGGATGTGCTGAATCGCTTTGATGACGACATTGCAGCATTCAAACCAACAATCGCCACTGTGCTGTTGGGCATGAACGACGGCAGCTACAAAGACTTTGATGCGGCAGTATTCAAAACCTACTCCGACGACATGCTCAAGTTGATGGATAAGTTGGACGCACTCAAGTGCCGGGTGATTCTGATGAGCCCAACGATGTTCGATCACCAAGCCTGGGAAAAGAGAATCAAAGAGAAACCGGAGTATGCCAAAGGCAGAGTGCCGTCGAACTACAACGCAGTGCTCGCCTACTATGGCAAGTGGCTTCAAGAAGTGGCCCAACAGCGCGGCTATCGCTATGTGGACCTGTTTGGACCTCTCAACACGCTCACAGTGCTCCAACGGCAGTCCAATCCAGACTTCACTCTCGTGCCAGATGCGATTCATCCCGAAGCCGATGGTCAATTTGTCATGGCGTATTCTCTGCTTCAGCAATGCGGAGAGGTAGGGCCAGTGATGAGCGCTGGAGTGAAGATATTGAATGGCTCGTGGGCGGCTGGAAATAGAGCAATAGTCTCGGAAGTCTCCGGTGAGCCGGGAAGAACGGTGACCTACACGGCAAAGCCAAGCGCGCTGCCTTGGGCGGAGTTCGTCGATTGCCCGATTGGCACAAAGCTAACCAAGTCAGGACATCAAGGCGGAAGTGAGTCGCATGTGGTTGTTGGACTACAGCCTGGCTACTATGACTTGGTGGTCAATGGCTCGGTGGTGGGCACTTACGACGAGAAAATGCTCGGTGTGCATGCGGAAGTTCAGGAAGATCTCGACTCACCCACTTGCCAGCAGGCGCTGAAAGTCCTGGAGTTGAACAAAAAGCGTAACGATGAAGCCGTGAGGCCCATGCGCGGAATCTACGCTCAGCGAAAGGGCAAACTCAGGGCCGCCAATGCAGAAGGTGGAGACAAAGCAGCATTCACGGCGTGGTGGGACGAGAACAAGAAAGTAGCCGATGAACTGAGCGCCAAAGCGGACGCCATGGCAGAGGAGATTCGCAAGATCAATGTGCCTCCAGTGCTGAAAGTAGAGATCCGACCTGGAAAAGCTCCTGTTCGCAAGGCAGCACCCAAGGCATCTCCGAAACTGAAGGCAAAATCAGCCTAACCAATATCAACGATAGCGTCCCAGTCCTGCAAGATAGTCTCGAGCAGGCTGGGATTCTGGGTTAGCAAAGAAGTCGGTGGCGGGTCTTGATTCAATGACTTTGCCCTGAGCAAGGAAGATGACCCAGTCTGACACTTTGCGCGCAAAGGACACCTCATGCGTGGCCAGCACGATCTGCTGGCCTACGTCCGCGAGTTCCGAAACGACATCGAGAACCTCTCCCGTCATCACAGGATCAAGCGCTGAAGTGGGTTCGTCCAAAAGCAAGAGACTCGGTTTCGGTGCGAGAGCACGCGCGATAGCAGCACGTTGCTGCTGCCCACCAGAGAGCTGTGCCGGGCGCTTGGTGTGATGATCCGCCAAACCAAGGCGCTCAAGCATCTCTAGGGCTCGCATCCTGGCTTTTTCTTGCGTCCAACCATGAACTTCCCTCAACGGAAGGGCCACATTCTCCAACGCAGACAGGTGCGGGAAGAGATTGTAGCCCTGAAAGACAAAGCCATTTCCTCTGCGGACCTGTAGCGCCTCTTTTTCTTCATGGGGCAAGTGAGCACCGTCGACCATGACATCCCCTTCATCGGCCACAAGGAGGCAACCGAGCACACGAAGCAATGTGGATTTGCCGCCTCCAGATGGGCCAAGCAGTGTGACTACCTTTTGTTGATCGCCAGTGGAGAAACTTGCTCCATCCAGCGCTCTGGTCTTGCCCAGAACCTTCACCACCTCACGAGCTTCAAGTCTCATAGGCAAACCTCCTCTCCAAACGATTGGCCCACCAGGTTAACGGAAGAGTGACGGCTAAATAAGCAAGCGCCAACGGGATAAAGCCTTCAAGCGCCGTGTAGTTGCGAGAGTTGAGAAGCCGGGTCACTTGTGTGACTTCCTCAATGCCGAGCACCGAGAGCAATGACGAGCTTTTGACAAGGCTCACGAGTTCTCCAGCAACACCTGGCAGCGTCCGGCGGACTGCTTGGGGGATGAGCACAAAGCGGTAGGTCTGGATGAGATTGAAGCCCACTGCACGGGCAGCTTCTCTTTGACTAGCGCTGATCGATTCCAATGCTCCACGGAAGATTTCTGCGAGATAAGCCGCTTCAAACAACGCCAGTAGTGCCGTACCCGCTACGAGAGCACTGCACAGATTGAGCGGCGAAACCACTCCATAGTAACCAAGCAAAAGCACGACCAAGAGCGGTGTCCCCCGCATGAGTGTGACGTAGCCAGTGGCCGCTACCCGCAGGGGAATCCACGGGGCGCGGCCTCCGAGCATCAACGAGAATCCAACCAGCACGCTCAGCACCATGGCGACCAATGAAATGCCAAGCATCGTCAAAAAGCCTCTGAAAAACAGATTCTTGTACTGCCAGAAGGCATCCCAATGCCATCGGTAGGTGCTCGGGAAAACAATCCACAGTACTAGAGCAGCGAGCGCCAGCCAGAGTAGCGTCCACAACGCTGTCTGCCTTCCGGTGGGTGTATCAGTTGGCTTCAGTCTCGCCACAGGATCCAACTGAGCACAGGCTTTCGATGCCTACAATCTCCCCCTCGGAAAAATCATAAAGCGAGAGCGCTACTTGGACATCAGCACCAATCGCAAGTTGTGGCTCATTCCGATGAGACGGGAAAAACGCGAAGATCACCTTCCCGTTGGGAAGACGCGCGTGGTAGGTGCGATCACCGAGTACTTCGGTGATGATTGCCTGTCCGATAATCCTTTTGTCTGCCATTACTGCTCGACCTTGGTCTCCAGCACTTCACCACCAAGTGGATCCACAAGCAAGGTCTTGGCGTTGTCGAAGTTCCGGCCGCGGGTGGAGGCGTGAATGATGAGTTTCTGCTTCCGCCGCTTGAGTTTCTTAACCACTACTTCAGCCTGAGCTGCATCGATCTTGTCTTGGAAGTCCGCAAACCAGTAAATGGTATCTGCCTCCATCACTTCTTCAGACATAAGCGCTGTCCACGCGTATGTGATGCCATTGAAGTCGATGAAATAGGTGTTGGGCCGCTTGTCCATCTTTTGATAAATCTCAGGAAGCGGCATCGGCAAGGTGGGGTCAAACTTCAGTTTTTTGCGTTCGTCCGCTGGCAGGTTAAGCGCGGTCTTTCCCTGCCAGAGCTGCCAGAAGCGCGCAAAATCAGGTCCAGTTGCTTTGAACACTTTGTCTTCGATCTCTTCGGGCTTGCGCGACTTGCCGATGAGGCGCGGAGATGCGACCCCACAGCCAAAATAGAGCACTAGCGGGCTGCCATAAGCCACTTTGTCTAGCTCCTTGGCCACGATGGGAAGGTAGCGAGTCATGGACCGCGACACATCCATCACGACGGCGATCTTCCGAGTGTCTTTGAGTTCTCTGCCAAACATGATGATTGGCTTGAACGTCACGCCGGACATCCCGCCCGTGCCGATACCGTTTCCGAATCCGCCTCCTGAACCTGCCTTGCCAAATCCGCCTGAGCCCATCATGCCTGCAGACATCTTGGATGACAGATCTGGCACACTCATGAGCTCCAGTGGTGCTTCAGGCAGCACGATGGTGCTGTCTATGGAAGTGCTCACTAGCCTCTGAAGCGGCATGGTGCGGCTGAGACTATTGCGCCGCTTGCGCTCTACTTGATGCGAAACGGCATCGGATGCTGCTTTTCCTTGGGCAGTGCCTCCACCAGGAAGGAAGTCCACGTTTCGCTCCTCAATGGTGGTCACAAATACAATGAGCCCAGCAACGAAGAGTAGGCCGAGGTGGAGCACCAAGCTGAAGGTAAGCGAGCCACCGCCGATCTTTCGCCAGAGCGTTAAGAAACGTCCAGGGGGGCGGCCAAAGTCCGCTGGTGGCGCATACACAACGCCCTCGTCGACGACGGTAGCGGCCACGGGGATGTGATCTGGCTCTTCACTCATGAGTCACCACGCATTAACGCAGCCGACGGCCAAAAGTTGGGAAAAAGGCGGCCTAATCTCCAAAATCAGCTACCACGATGGGCTCCCGGCCTGCTTTGAGCGAGAAAACCTCGCAACTGGCCGCAAAGGGGTCGTTGTGGAAGCGCGCGGCCAAGTCATCCGTGAACTCGGCTAGCAGTTCTGGCTTGGGCGGGAAGATATAGAGGCTGTGGCGATCTGGCAAAGCGGCCCAGACTTCCTCGCCAAAGATGGCTGAGAACTGGGACACCAATTTGGGAGCTATGACGAGGCTGGCGATCAGGGAACTCTCTCCGCGAAACACCGCATAACGAGTGACGCCCTCATCGTCCTTGATGTACTCGGGATGCACTTGGGCTAGTCGTCGATCCGCCGCTGCCTTGGCTTTCTCCTGGAACGCGTCCACCGAGATACCAATCTTTTTGAACTCGTCTGCGGAGTAAGTCTCCACGCCCTGCTTTGTCTTTGCTTCTTTGGCCGGGGTAAAAACCGTCCGGCGTGCACCTTCTGGAACGGTGGATGTAGAAGAGCGCAGCGATGATGGCTCCGGCAACATCACGTATGGCTCCAATGCGCTCGCCGCTGTCTGGGCAAGCATTTGAAAGCCGCATCCAAGCCCGGTCAGAAGGGCGAAAAGCAAAACTGGGAGTCTTTGACGCATTTGGTGCGAGTGTGCCCCACTCGCTGGCGATCTTCAATGATTGCTTGCACCAGTCACGGCTTTCCGTCCCTATTGGCTTTATGATCGCTTTTGTCCGCGGCCTGCTGGCCGAGTCTTTCCCTCATCACGCCATCGTCGATGTCAGCGGTGTGGGATATCATCTTTGCATCCCGCTCTCCACCTATGACAGGCTGCCTGCACTGGGTGCCCAGGTTCAACTGCTGACTCACTACCACGTGACCGACCATAGCCACACGCTTTACGGCTTCCTCACAACGGATGAGCGGGATCTTTTTCGCCTGCTGATTGACCGGGTATCGGGCGTGGGCCCAAAACTTGGCCTAGCAGTGCTCAGCGGGATGCCCGTGGACGCTTTTAAGGACGCCGTCGTCCGTGGTGACACGGCTGCACTTGGCAGAATCAGCGGTGTGGGCAAAAAGACAGCCGAACGGATCGTGCTGGAACTCAAAGACAAGGTCGGGGTCACCCAAGCATGGCAGGCTGCCAGTGCTGCTGCTCACTCTGATCCAGCTAGCGCGGCTCAAGCGGATGCCGTTCTGGCGCTCATCGCACTCGGCTACAAGCAATCGGAAGCGCAGAAGACCATCCAATCGCTGGTGAAAAGCGCCGATCCAGGGCGGCCAGTGACCGTGGACTTCCTGGTCAAGGAAGCACTGCGTGGACTGAACTGATCAAGAAGTGGGTCGGCCGGTGTAAGCCGGATTCTGTGCCTGGGCAGCTTGCGCTACACTGGTGACTGTCATTTATCTACGCGACTATTACCCGGAGGTATCCCCCGCCGTAGCGGGTTACGGACGGGCCGCCCTTTCTCCTGTTCTGTCTTGCACCGCATGGGGTTTGTCGTGCCTCCATTCTTACGTTTGGAGCGGTGGGCTCTTACCCCACCTTTTCACCCTTACCCTTCTTCGCTCTTGCGAGCTACGAAGGGCGGTTTGTTTTCTGTGACACTTTCCGTGACCGGAGCTCACGCCCACAGCCCCCGAAACGCTTGCGCGCGGCATGCTGCCCTTTGGTGTCCGGACTTTCCTCCCATCCGCGACTTCCGTGAGGAAACCCGACGAGCGACAGCCCCCGGCCGACCCGTTGGAAGCTAACCTAGCCCTGTCCTGCCGCAATGGGAGAAAACATCTTGCTGATATTCTGGATAATCCGCATTTGTATTTGGGATTATCCGCATTAGTGTAAGCCATGATCGAAAGAAAAATGCTTTCACGCCTCCAGACTGTTGCACGGCACTACCCAGCCGTGCTCATCACCGGAGCCCGCCAAACAGGAAAAACAACCCTGTTGCGTGAAGCATTTCCAGAAGCTGCCTTCACCACGCTGGACCTTCCATCCGCCGCATATGAGGCGGAACACAACGGACTCTCGTTTCTCAGATCACTGGGAAGCAACTCGACACCCATCATTCTGGATGAAGTCCAATATGCACCGCAGATCTTCAGAACATTGAAGATGCTCGTGGATGAAGATCGTCACAACATGGGCCGCTTCTTGATGACTGGGTCGCAAAAGTTCGCGCTCATGCAGTCCGTTTCAGAAAGCATGGCTGGACGAGTCGCCATCATCGAACTCGAGAGCCTCAGTGCGTCCGAGATCATGGATTCCCGGCCAATGAGCGTTCCTCCTGTGGAGGAAGTGATGTGGAGAGGAGGTTATCCCGAACTATGGCGCTCTCCAGATATGTCTCCGCGCATGTTCTATGGCAGCTACTTGGCGACCTACCTTGAGCGAGATGTCAGACAACTCATCAATGTGACGAGCTTGCGTGACTTTGAGCGGTTCATTCGCATGTGTGCTCTGCGGACAGGAAATCTGGTCAACTTGGATGGCCTCGCAAGTGACGTGGGCATCACTGGAAACACTGCCAAACAATGGCTGAGTGTGTTGGAGGCTTCCAACATCATTCAGTTGGTTCAGCCCTACTTGGGCAACCACGGAAAGCGGCTCATCAAGACGCCCAAGCTGTTCTTCAAAGACACAGGGCTCGCTGCATTCCTGCTAGGCATACCAAGCCCTGAAGCATTGGTTTCCTCTCCCTTTGTAGGCGCGCTTTGGGAAACCTTCGTCTTGGGGCAGCTCATCCGATCACGAGAGGCAGAAGACATGCCCGCCGAGATCTACTTCTGGCGAGACGCTCACGGAACCGAGGTGGACTTTGCCATCTGGTTGAACGGGCGTCTGCACCTCATCGAATGCAAATGGAGTGAAAATGGGGGCGAGTCCTCTCATCTCAAACCCATGCACAAAGTACGCAGTGATCTCGGTCAAACAGCTGCAGCAACGCATCTTCTGGTGTGTCGGACGCCCATCAACCACTGGCATCCGCATGACCCAACCGTTCGCGTTGTGAATGGTTACCGATTCCGCGATTGGTACTCACTACCCATCCCAGAACAGTCCGTTCTGCGAGAAGAACCACCACCCGCGGCCAAGCGTACCAAGAAAACCGTCAGCGTGAAGCGCAAATCGCGCTGACGGTCATCTGCGGACAAATCACCGCGACTCCACCAAGCCCCGCGCCTTGTCGATCAGGCGAACAAACTCACCGCGATACCCTTGCGGGTCATCTCCTTTGCCACTGAGCGCAAGTTGACGAACAGCATCCCAAGTGAGCTCCGTTCCAGCTGTGCCATCACGGAGCAACAGCCCAAAACCAGCCGCAGCGGCGGCAAAACGAAACTCGCCCGAAGACTCGGACAAGCTTTTGCCCGAGTCTTTGACCGCCACTTCAACTAACTGGCTGTCAGTCGCGTCTGGCAACTTGTAGCGCAATTTCACCGTGAGCAGTTCATCGCTAGCTGCGTCTAGTTTAGCGGCAGGCTCAACTTGCTGATACTTCAAGTCATCAACCATGGGCCGTCCCATTAATGAAACGGGAACAATCTCATAAAGTGCCGTCACCGAGTGCCCTGCTCCAATCTCACCTGCGTCTTTGCGATCATTGTTGAAGTCCTCTTTGGCCATGACGCGATTCTCATAACCAATCAGCGTGTAAGACGCGACTTGGGCGGGATTGAACTCCACCTGAATCTTCACGTCCTTGGCGATAGTCACGAGCGTACTCTGCATCTGCTCTACCAGCACCTTCCTGGCCTCACTCAGACTGTCGATATATGCGTAGTTGCCATTTCCTTTGTCCGCGAGCGTCTCCATCGCATGATCTTTGAGGTTTCCAGAGCCAAATCCCAGCACGCTGAGAAACACACCCGTCTCAGCCTTGCGGGCAATGAGTGACTCCAGCTCTGAAGCACTGCTCACACCCACGTTAAAGTCACCATCGGTGCAAAGAATGACGCGATTGATCCCTTCTTTGATAAAGCCTCGCTGAGCCTGTTGATACGCGAGGTTAATGCCGCCGGCTCCGTTCGTGCTGCCGCCAGCATCGAGGGAGTCCACTGCCGCGCGGATCTTGCTTTTGTCCGATGTGCTCTCAAGCGCAACGCCACTCTCGCCGGCGTACGTTACAATCGCTACATGGTCGTTGTCTTGCAGCTTCTCCAAGAGCATCTGAAGACTCTGCTTCACGAGCGGTAGCTTGTTGGAGTCCTTCATGCTGCCAGAGACATCCACAAGGAACACCAAGTTGGACGTGACCTGCTCCCGGTTCATCTGCGCGCCTTGAATGGCAATCCTGGCCAAACGGTGCTGTGGCCGCCAAGGGGCTTCCGCCACGTCCACTTGAACACCAAATGGCTTACCATCCTTAGGTTGCTCGTAGTTGTAAGGAAAGTAGTTGATCATCTCTCCAATCCGCACGGCATCTCTCGGCGGACGACGTCCTTCATTGAGAAATCGCCTCACGTTGGCATACGAAGCTGTGTCGACATCGATCGAGAACGTCGACAGCGGATTCGTGCGTGTGTCATAGAACGAGTTTGCTGGGACACTTTGGTAAACCTCGGAGGATCGAGACTGATCGGACAAGGCCACACTTTCACGCTCGATTAGCATCGCCCGCACTCCTATCTCTCGCTGAGCAATGTCCGCTAGTTTTGCTCGGCCGCTTACCTCCGTGTGCATAGCATTGGTTACCATCGGCTTGCTCACCTGGCCTCCCCGACTATCCATCTCCGGACTAATAACATAGCCATCATTCACTTGGCCGAGCGTCTGCTCCTTAAAGCTCGGCACTTGTCGTGCCGGAACGGCATCCGCCTTCTTGATGGCAGCGGCTACTGTCACAAGTTCGCTTGGTTGGTCGATTCTTTTTGCCAGGTTCTGCACCAAGAACAAACCTAGCGCTAGACAAGCCGCCATGCCCACCACGCGCAAGATCCCCACTCGGGCCAAGGCCGGAGCGCGTAGCGAGAAGTCAGCCGACTTCTTGCTCGCTGTTTGCCGAAGAAGGAGACTCCGCTGCATCGCAGTCAGACCAGCATCGCCTTCGTTTAGCTCCTTGCTTAGCGCTTGGCAGAAGTCGCGGGTATCTTGCACTTCTGAGGTTAAGTCAGGGCGCGCTTCCAGTGCTGCAGCGATCTCGGCGCGCTCTTCTGGCGAGCCTTCGTCTAGCACCCACGCAGTCAGTTGTTCAGGTTTCATAGTCGGGGACGGTTGGGATGGATTCATGGCAATCAGGCAGCTTCGAGAGCGTGCCATTGCTCCTTCATGGTTTGGATGCCGTGGTGGATGAGGTAGCCGACGTTCCCCACGGAGGTTTTCATGGCTTCACTGATCTCTTTGTAGCTCAGTCCGGCGATAAACTTCAGTTGGATGGCCTCGCGTTGCTTCTCTGGCAGCCGATCCAGCAACTGCCGCAAGGTGCTGGCGTCTTCTTCACGCTCCAGCCCCGCTCCAGGTGCCTCGGTGGCTGACTCTTCCTGATCCAGGGTGTCGTTTTCAGTGGTCACGAGGCGATGGTGCTTACGCAGGTGATCCGTAGCTCGGTTCTTGCACACCGTGAACAGCCACGGGGCTATCCGATCTGCTTCCACGCCGCCGAGTTGCTGACTCAGGCGCAGAAACACGTCCTGCACGATGTCCCTGGCGTCATCTAGCTGACCAACAAAGTTCAGCGCATAGCGAATGAGCGGCTTTTCATAGCGCTCAAGCGTCTGGTGGAAGAACTGGGCAGATTCAGGCATGGATTGCGTCTGTCGGCGGGCAATACGCACCATGAGCGCAGACCTTGGAAAAAAGATGCCCTCTCCCAGCCGATTTGGCCAGCTTAGTAGAGCAAAAAGGCAAGCTCCCGGTCCGTCATGGCCGAGGTATCATCCATGGCCAGCAGCGCGTTCATCTCATTCACCGCTTCCAGCGGCATCATGGGCATAGACTCTGCCAACTGAATCAACTCCGCATCTTCGGCACTTACAGGCGCTACTGCAGCGACCTGCGGCTCGCTCACTGCTTGTGGAGCAGTGGCAGATGGCCACAGGGCCACCGCCGCTACAGCCACAGCGGCCGTAGCCAGCGCCACAGGCTTAAACCATGGCAAAGTAGTCAGCCACTCCAGCCATGTCGGCTGCTTCTGCGGCTCTTGGCGGGCCGCACGCACCACATTCTGCACGAAGTTGCCACGCACTTTCACTTCACGGGCTTTGCCGAGAAGGTTCCAGAGGGGGTCGTTGGGTTCGAGCGGGTTCATTGCTGAGCCTTGTAACAATCTACCCGCAAAAAAGTTTCACCTCAATCTCAGTTCCGCAAAAACCGCGCCATGCTGAGCCTTGCTAGCGGGCTCCGTCACACAGCGCATCGGCTCCCACTCACCACTGGAGAGGATGTAGTCCAGCCTGAGCCACGATTTCCCCAAACTCCACCACCCACGCATATCTCCTGGCGCGGTAAAACCATGCCCGATGCCCGCTTCAGCGTGTGCGTCTGTGAGTTTGCGCGTCATCCGGCGGTAAAGCGGGCCGCGGGCGGGCACATTCCAGTCGCCCAGGGCTATCACCGGCAGCGGATCACTTTCCATCCTCTCCAGCGCCTGCTGGATCAGTGAACGCTGCTCTGCCCAGTGATCCGCAGCCACCGTCCCGCCCTCAGACTTACCCGTCAGTGCGAACCTCGGTGTAGGCATGTGCAGGTTGTACACCGCTAGGTCCCTGCCCTCCATCTTCACCACGTGGCGCATGGACTTCAGCTTGGTTTTAATCCGTAGCTTCCGGTCGTAGCGCTCCACATCCACCATGAAGACCTCCGTGCTGTAGATGGGATACTTGCTCAGAAGCCAGAAGTCCCCCGAGCGAGCCGAGTAGGGCAGTGGATAGGCCGCAGGATCATGCGAGCGCGGGGCATACGCGTCTTGTATCGCGATCAAATCCGGCTGCGTCTCGCGGATGAAGTCCAGGATCGAGTGCTCCTGGTGCTGGCCCCGATTGCACGTCAGCACCTTTATCCGCAGCCCCGGCACCTGACTTGGCTGCGGGTAGTGCGTTCGGAGAGGGATACCCGGACAAATCAGCAGCACTGCCGTCACCATCATCCCCACCGAAGGGCGGCGTAAGGCACGCACGCCCACGCAAGGCAACGCCAGCCCCACCAGCAGCATCGGCCCCAACACTGGCGGCGAGAAGGCCAAAAGCCCCGTGAGGCGATTGAATGGCGCGAACAGTTCCACCACCAGCCAAGCCACGACCACAGTGACCCACGTCACCAGCAGCAGCACGCGCAACGCAGCCACCACCGTGCGACCAAGTTTGCTCGTGCCAGACGCTCCTTCAGTTCCCACAGCCCTACTTCACCGTGGTGTGAGGGGAAAATCAACCCTCCCTCACTCCTCCTTCACCTTCTCGCCCTTGGCTTCCAGTTTGTGCTTAAACTTCTCCGTCTTCGGCTGCACCACACCCATCACATACCCCTGGAACGGGTTCCGCTTGGCAAAGTCCTGATGATACTCCTCCGCTGGGTAGAAGTCCGTCTGCTTCACGATCTCCGTAGCTATCGGATCTTTCCAATCCTTCTGCGCGGCAGCCTTAGCCGCCTCCGCATCCTTCTTCTCCGCCTCATTGGCATACAGGATGATGCTCCGGTACTGCGTGCCATAGTCATTGCCTTGGTAGGGAGTCCCCTTTGGCAAGAACTTACCATGCTTGATCATGTCCTCCTTCGTCACCGTCGTGGGATCATGCATCTCAAAGAACAGATCGATCACCTTGCGGTAATTGAGCACCGCCGGGTCAAACTCCACCTTCACCACCTCTGCATGGCCCGTGTCCCCCGTGCAAATGTCCTCATACGTAGGATTCTTTGTCTTACCGCCCGCATAGCCACTGGTCAGCTTCTTGATCCCAGGGATCAGCTTATAAGTGCTCTCCACACACCAGAAGCACCCCCCGCCCACCACGGCGACAGAGGAAGTGGAAGCTTCAGACTTAGGAAGGTCAGCGGCGATCAACGGAGAGGACATGGCAAAGGCAAGGGAGAGAAAGGAAAGGATTCTCATGACGCCAAGAGATACGCGCCAGAGAGGCAAAAAGTAGCATGGAAGCGTCTGCTCCAGCCTAAACCGCCAAATACACCTCAACAGACCGGTTTCTACATAACCCGCCAACTTCCCATCACTCCATCTGTCGCTCGAAGGGGCGGGAGATGCTGTTTCCGGCTAGGTCTTCGATGTCGGGGCTGACTTTGAGCACGGGGGCGGTCTTTGCGGTGGTGGGGTCGAGCTGGGCGGTGGCTCCGGTGGTGGTGGCTTGTAGCGGGGTGGGGAGTCGTTGCCCTGTGGGTGTCTCTAACCAGAGTCGCTCCGTGGTGTTAGGTGTGGCAGGGGAGAAGTCGAGCGGCTCGTCGAACTGGATGGTGAGCTGGTTCTCGGCGCTGATGTTGAGTTTCCATTTCTCGGGCGCGGGTTGTTGGTGATCGGCTGGGCCAACGGTGAAGGGGAGGTGCCAAGGTTGGCCGAGGGCGGTGCCGGAGGTGGCGGTCCAGGTGCCGAGGACGCGGAGGGTGTAGCGCTTGCCGGCGTGGAGCACGGGGCCTTCGTCTTGGTTGAGATTGACACCGGTCTTCTGGCGTCCGGGGTGCAACCAGAGGGTGAGGATGGTGCCGGTGGGGTCCCAGAGCTCGACTTCACGGAAGGCACCGAGCACTTGCTGGCCATCGGTTTCACAGTGGAGCTGGAGGTGGCTCCAGACATCGCCCTGGGTCATGGGTTGGTCGAACTGGAGGTAGAACTTGAGGTGGTTGGCAGGGACGATGCTGACGCGCGGCATCCAGCCGATGACTCTGGGGGGTGCAGTGGCTTGTTGGGCAGGAATGTGGTGCTGGTGGCTGCTGCTGCCTGCCTGAAGGCGATAACTCATGCCGGGCACGGGTGGCGCGGCGGGCTGGAAGATGATGCTGTCTGCACGGGTGGCGTAGGTGCCAAACAGGGGCGTGGTGGCTCCCTGGATGAAGACTTGAAAGGTGTCTGCCGGGTTGCTGTTAGGTGCTGCCAAGAGTCTGCGCGCGGCGGGATTGGCCGCACGGGCTTCAAAGTGATCCGCCGTGGCTCGCAGATCAAACTGCGGCTCCTGGGGGCTGGGAGAGCAACCTTGAACGAAGAGGAGTCCGCTAAGGCAGAGCAGCCACCTCAAGAGCAAGACCGGCTGCGGTTTCGCGGAGAACGATGGCTTCTTCATCGGACAATTTATCTACCTGCACTGCTCCGAAGAGGGAGTCGACGATCTCCACGCCATCGGGACCGGCCTTTTGTTTGGTATCGCGGCGAGTGGCGTTCTCGTTGGTGGCGGTGGGCTCACTCTTGGAGAGGTAAGCCATGTCCACGCGTGCAGCCCAGAGATTGCTAGGACCAAAGAGGGGCTTGTGGAAGCGCTGGGTGTGAGTGACGAGCCAACGCTTGCCGCCTTTGTTGTAGCTGAAGAGATCGAGTGGGCGATTGCCACTGCCGAGCTCCATGACGGAGACGCCTTTGACTTGAGAGCCGGGCTTGAGGTCGTTGAGCGGAAACTTGGCGATGGGTGTGCAGGCAAAGGCTCCGACGACGTAGCTTTGGCCGTTCTCTTCATAAGGGATGAAGGAGGAGATGGGTGCCTTTGTCTCCCACTTCCGATGCGCTACGTGATAGGTCTCTGCACTGTAAATGGACGCGGTGCCTCCGTGCTCCAGTGGCACGGGCAGGGAGAAGATCTTGCTAGCAAACTCCTCATTGCACGAGCCTGCGGCAAGGACGCGATCTCCCGCGAATGCGACATCTGTGATGCGGGTGACTTTGGAGTTGGTGCCGCCGGGCAGGGTGATGCGCGCCCAGGGGAGGTTGGTGAGATCTAGCTGCCGTGCCTTGCCCTCTGCATCCACGGTGATGACGGAGGTGGCATTGTCTGGCTTGCGACTGGCGGAGATGTAGATGCGGCCTGAGTCTGGGTTCACAGCCATGTCGTTGATGGTGAGGTTCTCCGCAGTGGTGCCGAGTCCATTGGCGATGAGGCCAGACACGTTGTCCACACGCTGCTTGAGCTTCACAAGCGGACCGATGTCTCCTGTCTCGATGGCGACGACACTGGCGCTGCCTGACTCAGCGACCAATAGAAGTCCGCCGGGACCGAAGGAGAGCGAACTGGCACTCTGGAGCTTCAAGCCGCCGGTCTGGGGATTCTTGAGCGCACTGCTGGCTGCCACGGGTGCGCCGTTGGCCTTGAGCGTGTAGAGAAAAAAGGCGGCTCCGGCTGCGGCGGTGGCAGCGATACCGAAGAGCTTGAGAGATACGCGTGTGTTCGCGGTCATGGTGGATGGGTGGTTGGTGTGTGCTGGTTTTATCAGTTCCTGAGGGTGGGCCAAGACGAAAAATGGATTGTGAATAACTTCCTATGCGGGAGAATCCGCCCATGAGTTCTCTTCTCGCTCGGTTGTTGTCCCTTGTCTTCATGGCTGTGGGCGGCGGTCTGCTTTACACGGGTATCAACTCAGTCATGGAAGCCCGCGCCAGCAGCTCCTGGCCGTCCGTGCAGGGCAGAATCGTCTCCGCAAGTGTGGGCGAGCACAAAGGAACCAAGTCAAAGCGCAAGACGACCTACCACGCGGATGTCCGGTATGATTACCAAGTGAATGGACAGACCTACGACTCCAAGCGCATCTCGTTTGGCGAATACAGCTCACGAGATCGCTCTCATGCGGAGGAGGAACTGAAGAAGTATCCGGTGGGTAAACAACTGCCTGTGTACTACTCGCCAACGAATCCCGCATCGAGCGTTCTTGAGCCGGGACTGTCCACGCAGACGTGGTTTCTGCCGGGCTTCGGACTGATCTTTGGCCTAGCAGGGCTGGGGATGTTCTTCTTCCTGCCCGGGGCGATGGCAAGACAACGGGCCGCGCGACTGAATCGATGAAGCGGCGGACAGCGATCAAGCTCGTCTCTGCGGGCCTCCTGGGAACGCGCCAGGCTTCTGCTCAATGGCAAGTCAGCAGCCGCGAGCCAGTCACGGAACTGGCTGCGGGCGCTAGGCTGCATCGGTTGTCCGTGAGCGGGGAAGACTCTGCTGACTTGAGCGTGGTGGTGTTTGACTCCCGCCGATGCACGCTGCGTGTGCTGGACCAAGATGGAACGGGCGGAACGCGGCGATTGGGTGCCATGATGAGTGAGACGGGTGCAATCGCCGGAGTGAATGCGGGTTTCTTCACGCCGGAGTTTCAGCCACTGGGGCTGGTGATCTCCGATGGCAAAAGAGTGGGCACTTGGATGCGCTCATCGCTGTTAGGGGGCGTGGTGCTGGTGAAGCGAGGCAAACTGATGCTGCTCTGGAGAGATGAGATGGGCACAGCGGATGGAGTGAGCCAACTGGTGCAGGCTGGGCCTCGCCTGGTGAATCACGGCGAGCCTGTGACAGGGCTGGATGCGACCAAGGAGAGGTCGAGGACGTTCATCGCGACTGATAATGCTGGTCTCTGGGCGATCGGTCCGTGCGAGTATTCGTCATTGGCAGGGCTAGCGGGGATACTGAGCGCTCCTGGGTTGATACCGGGGTTTGAGATCAATCGCGCGCTTAACTTTGATGGAGGCAAGTCGAGCGGACTCTGGTGCAAAACTGCGAGTGGCGAGGCGATCTACGAAAGTGAGATCGCTACGGTGCGTAACTTCGTGGGTGTCTTTCCCAGACCCTAACGAAGCATGATGACCCTCCGAGTTCTGTTGTTGATAGTGCTGAGCGCGAGCGTGAGCTACGGCTGGCACGCTGGTGTGGCCCGGGCGGACATCACGCCCAAGGAACCTGTCCCACTAGCAGGCTACGGTGGCAAAACACGGATGTCAGAGCGTGTGGAGCATCCCATCTGGCTGAAGGCTTTGGCTTTGCGCGATGCTGCTGGCAGCATCTCTGTGTTAGTGACTGCCGACTTGGTGGGCCTGAGTGATAAGATGGTGGAGCGCATTGCCGGGATGGCGCTGAAGACGCACGGGGTGCCTCGCGAGCGGCTGATCTTGAACACATCTCACAACCATTCCTGCCCTGTGACCGAAGATGTGCTCTGGCTTTACTATGAGTTCACTGCTGAAGAGAGTCAGACCCGAGACCGCTACACAGCGATGGTGTATGAGCGCTACGATGAGGTCATCGGTGCAGCGATAGCAGCGCTTCAACCCGCAGAGCTCGCCTTTGAACAAGGTCTGGCAGGTGTGGCGGTGAATCGCAGGCGATCGCGTGGCCCTGAGTCACGTGCACTGGGTGGCCAAGTGGATCAGGACGTGCCAGTGATCACGGTGAAGGCCAACGGCGCACTCAAGGCGGTGGTATTTGGCTATTCCTGCCACACCACAGCGCTAGGAGGGCTGAGCATCAATGGTGACTATGCGGGCTTTGCTCAACTAGAGTTGGAGAAGTCTCTGCCTGGAACGGTGGCTCTCTTTGTGCAGAACTGCGGTGGGGATGCGAATCCGCTCCCGCGCATTCGGGGAAAAGACGCAGAGGCAACGCATCTCGCCTCCATGTATGGTCAGGTGCTCGCAGAAGCGGTGCGCCAAGTGATCGCCGCACCGATGAAGCCGCTGATGGGACCTCTGCGAGCGTCCATGGGTGAGACCAGGCTCTTCTTGCAGCCCGGCATCCCGTTGGAAGAACTGAAAGCGAGGCTGCCCAACTTGAGCGGGATGCCGAAGCGTGAGTTTGAGTTGTTCATCCGTCAGTATGAGTCGCTCGGCGAGCCGCCAGATCATGTTCGGTATCCTGTTCAGGTCTGGCAGTTTGGGGAAGGTCTAAAAATGGTCGCCCTCACTGGTGAAACGGTGGTGGATTACTCACTGAAGTTCAAAGCGAGTTATGGATGGAACGACACTTGGGTGTTCGGCTACAACAACGATCTACTGAGCTATGTCCCAAGTCTCCGCGTGCTGAAAGAAGGAGGCTATGAGGGCACCACGGGTATGTTCGAGTACGGGCATCGCGCTCCTTACACGGAGACCGTGGAGGAACAGATCACCAAGCTTGTTCAGCAGTTGGTGAGCGGAGCGAAGTAGATCCCCTCACGCCCAGAGCGGGCTGGGATAGTCGCCGTTGTCAGTGAGTGCCTTGATGCTGTCCACCACCACCTGCTTGTCTTCGGGATAGGTGACGCCGAACCACTTCGACGAGGTGGGAAGCACGCGAACCTCCGCTTTGCCCTCCTGAATGAGTGAATCGACCACGAAGGGCACATAGCACTCGGACTTGAGCTCTTGGCCACGGGCTTGCAGGAACTCCAGAAATGCAGCACGCAAGTGACCAAAGAAGTCAGGCGTGAAGCCCCAGAAGTTCATCGACACGGACTCATTGCCAGTGAGAGCCACTGGAGCGTTTTCGTCCTCGCGATTCTCCGCGCCTGAGGATGTCTTGAAGATCTTGGTCATCTCCGTGACGGAACTCAGCAGGCCATCTGGGCTCACCTTGCACACACCGCGAGCCACGGAACCGTGATCCGACAGAGTGTTGCTCAATTTGAAACCAACCATGCAGTATTGGGCTTTGTCTGAAGAAGAGGATTGCACCGTATTCAGATAAGCGGCGATCACTGCATAAGCGTCCTGACCGTAGAAGTCGTCGGCATTGATCATGACGCAGGGTTCTTTGATCAATGACTCTGCGGCGAGCATCGCATGAGCAGTCCCCCAAGGTTTGGTGCGACCTTCGGGAACAGTGAACCCCGAGGGAAGATCATCCAGTGCCTGAAACGCATACTCCACCGGAATGCGACCTTCAAACTTGCTGCCGACTTGCTCTTTGAACTGTTGCTCAAAGTCACGACGGATCACGAACACCACCTTGCCAAATCCAGCCCGGATGGCGTCAAAGACTGAGAAGTCCATCACGGTTTCACCAGCAGGCCCCATGGGGTCGATTTGCTTGAGGCCACCGTAGCGGCTGCCCATGCCTGCGGCGAGAATGAGAAGTGTGGGTTTCATGAGAGAGTGAGGAAAAACGGGTTCGGCGGGCCGCACAGTGTTTTCAGGCAGCCCGCCGTCAATCGGTTTATCAGCCAGCGAAAGCGTTGGCCTTGACGCCAGTGGCTCCTGGTCTGCAAACAAAGAGGCGACCTGCGTCTTGCTCTTGCACGCCAGGCTTGAGACCGGTGGTGATGTAGAGGTCCTGCAAATCAGGGCCGCCAAAGGCGCAAGCCGTGGTCTCCACACAAGGGAAGTCGATCTGCTCAAGCACTTTGCCAGCCACAGGATCAAAGCAAACGACCTTGGCACCGTGGCAGAAGGCGATCCAGAGGCGATCTTCGCTGTCGATGGTCATTCCGTCCGGTGACGATGGATCAGCCGATGTATCCCAGATGACGCGCTCGCCGCTGATGGTGCCCGTGGCCCTGTCATAGTCAAAGGCGCGCACTTTTTTGCTAGGTGTGTCGATGTAGAACATCGTGCTCGCATCGCCAGACCAGATGATGCCGTTGGAGTTGGTCACTGGGCCAAACTTCTTTTCGAGTTTGAGGCTGGTATCCAGGCAGTAGAGACTGCCTTCTGGACGGCGCTTCAAACAGATGCTCCCGGCCCAGAAACGACCTGCAGGATCGCATTTGCCATCATTGAAGCGGTTGTCAGGCATATCCGGCTCCGGGTCGACGATGAACGTGCTCTGTCCGGAAGCTTCGTCCAAGAAGTAGAAACCATTGTCGCCGCACCAAACGAGGCCACCGCTGGCCCGAGGCACTACGGTGCCGACTCTTTGCCCCACATCCCAGATTTGCTCCGCACCTGTTTTTGGATCAAACGCTAGGATCTTGTGGGATTCGATGTCCACATACAGCAGACGGTTTTCCCACCAAACGGGACCTTCTCCCCACACAGACACATGCTGGCCAACAACTTCAGGTTTGATCATAGACGAGAGATTATAGGCGGGGGCGGGACGGTGTCCAAAGGAGGTTCTTCCAGGTTGCACCCTGGGCTTGGTTGAGGCATGATGTGGGCCGTTTTCACGGCTGCCATGTTTGAGTTTCTTGTAATCGCGGCACTAATCGTTCTGGCCATGGCCTGCCGCACCAGCCAAAGCCGCCTCATCGCAAAGGTGGGTCTCCTTGCGTTGTTTTCTGCGACTTATCTCTCCGCGTACTGGCTGACAGACAGTCACGTAGCGGGTGCTGCCTCGCTGTTGCTGTGGATTCTGCTTCCTTGGGTGGAGATCGTCGGTCGCGTGCGGAAGCTGCGTTTTCCCATCCAAAGCGTTGTGAAGCACCGCTTCCCTCCGACTCGCGATGACTTCCCTGAACTCCCCGAGCTCACGGCCGAAGTCGAAAGCGCCGGATTTGAAGAGAAGGACAACACGGGTTGGAAATGGGATGCTACCGACAACTTCATGCGGCTGTTTTTCCATGCGGAGAAGAAAATGCAGGCCGCAATCAATCTGGCTCAGCAGGAGGAGTTTGCCCTCTCTTATGTGAGCCTTACCTCACGGACCCGGGATGGATCCACTTACACCACGTCGAACTACCCGTTCTCGTTCACCATGAAGTTCGCGCCGCAACACAAGGTCAATCGTTACGTCGGAGCGGTGTCGTTTGAAGATCTTCTTGCGAGCCATCAAGACTTCCTGGAAAAGAATAAGGTCACCGAGTCTTCATTGCGCGACCTCGACCTTGAGAACCTGCCCACTTATGTAGAGGGCGATATGAGCCATCAAATCGCTCACAATCTGTCGGTAGGCGTTCTCGAAGCCACGACGGACGGCATGACTCGCTATACTTGGAGAGGCTGTTTCTTCCTCTGGTGCCAAGTGGTCAAGGACATGATCCTTGTCTGAGGTGTCACACCTCGGAAGTCGCACAAAAAAGACCATCTCTCCGTCCGGTATTCTTGGGTGAATAATAGTTAATTTATGTTAAGTTTATCAAACTGGTAACTTCATTCTAAATGTCACTCGTGCCTCCACAGCCCATCCTGCATGAGATCTCAGACGAGATTCATGTGGATCTCGCTGTGCAATCGGCAGCGATCAACAGGACAGCGCTCGCATCAACAACGACTAGCGGGTCCCCTGCTTCATTAGATGTAGTCCTACCCAAGTCGACGTTTCTCAAAGACACAGCCGATGAACTGGAGGGAGCCACCGAGTTTGATCTCTTCGAGAAAGGTGAGCGGCGACTTGTTGGCCGAGTGAAGCAACTGACTAACAACCTCCTCGTCGGCGAGGTGGTTGCAGAAGTTCAGTTCCCGCCTGCAAAGTGGCATGCATGCGATCTGGCTATCCGTTCAGGTCGAAAAGTCATCTACCGAGGTTCGGCTAACCTCATGAATCTGGATACTGCGGGTACCCTAGCCATAGGTGAGTGGATTCTGAGTGAAAGTGTGACGCAAATCGCCAATCCAACGAACGACCAGCAAGGGAAGGGCCAGACCTATCATCGGAATGTGGATCGACTCCGGATATTGGATCGTATCAGCGCGGTGTTCAGAGCGGCGGTGGCAGATTTGGCTTCTATTCTGGAAGAATGCAGGCAAATCACCGAGCGTACAGAACTCGCTCTTTCCCAACAGCTAGATGAGAACTTCAGCGATGCCCAGAAGAGAGCGTTGATGGCACTCTCCGAGTCGCTTTTTCCAGTTTTGGACGCCGTTATCAGCAAGTTTGAAAAAGTGTGTGCTGAACTCCCTGAGGAGCTTGATTCGGTTCACCATCTGCTCGTCCGACAGCAGCTTCATCCTTATCTGCTGACCTCGCCGTTTATTCAGCACATTTATGCTAAGCCTATGGGCTATGCTGGAGACTTCGGTGCTCTCGACAAGTTGCTGGGTGATCCATACGAGGGCAAAACGCTCTTTGGACGGCTTATCAATGCTTGGTTGGTGCTGACCTCAGCGGGGGAGGCCTATCGGCACAGGATTCAAACTCTCACTCACACATTGCATCAGCAAGCAGCGTTGTGCAGAGCCGCTGGACGTCCACTTCGTGTCCTAAGCATCGGATGCGGAGCAGCCCCCGAAGCGGGTAAGTTCATCGCGGAGGATGATTTGAGCGAGGGCTCTGAGTTTACTCTCGTCGACTTTAACGAAACCACACTCGCTGAAGCACGAAACTGCACGCAAAGGGCTCTTGAGCACAGCTGGAGACAGGCCCGTATCCAGACCGTCAACCGCAGCGTACAAAACTTAGTGGCTGAAGATTGTCGGATGACACGAGCAAGAAGTCGTGTCGACCCAGACGCGGTAGTCAGACCTGGAGCCTACGATGTGGTTTACTGCACAGGACTGTATGACTACTTCTCAGACCGGGCCTGTGAGCGTCTCACGGAGCTTCTCTATCACTCACTCGCGCCACAGGGCAGCATGTTGGTCTGCAACTTTACGCCCGCTAATCCCATTCAGCATTTCATGCGCCTTGTGCTGGATTGGAAACTAGTACACCGCACGCCTGAGGAACTGTTAGCGCTCGCACCAAATGAAGTGAGTGTTGATCAATGCCAAGTGACGCAGTCTCCCAAAGGAGTCGAAGCGTACTTACACATCGCGAAACCGAAGAAGCCTCTTTAGAACTCCTAAATCAGGGCATTTGGCTGATCCCACACCACTCTGACGAGAGCGAGTTCGCCTTTATTGCCATCCTTTGGGCACCAAGATCCGTCCGTAATCCAAGATTCATTCTTGGACACATTAGCCACGCCGAAGTTGCCAAAAAACGCCACTTTATCGCCACCATTTACTCCGTCACCGATCAAAGGAAGTGCGATTTGCTCAGTGCTTTTGATCAGGCAGAGCTTCTTTGTGTCCACCTGCGCCATCCACAGAGGCGCGCGCCACCGCATGACACCTGTGTTGCTTACGTCCTTGCGAGTGTAGACCAGAAAAAGCGCTTCGGAGTGCGTAAGCCAGTGCTGCTGTGTTGTCGACATTTCAAGGGGTGTGCCATCATCCCACGCCCAAGCCTTCTGAGGTTCGTAATTGAGCCCATCGTCGCTCACAGCCACGTAGCCGCGCTTGTCCTCCGCGCGAATCGTCAGGTAGAACCGATCTTGAAAACGAGTCAGAGATGGCTCAAGCAGACCTCTTCCTGCGGGGTTGTTCAGAGCAGGCCCGGTTTGCTTGATCTTCAGTTCCTCACCATCAAAAGAACACAAAACACCGCAAACAGAGCGCGGCTTGTCCTTCACCCCAAAGGTGAAACTCATCATCACATCGCCGTTTGGCAGGTTGACTCGTTGGCCGCAGTTATTTGTATAGATGTAACTAGCGCGTGGGTCGTCCCACGCTAGCTTTCGCCGTGGCCCCCACTTCCCATCCTTCCAGATGGCGTAGATCGGCCAGCGTGAAGGCTGATTGCGATCAAAGTGGGTCGTCTTGTAAAAGACATTGTGTCCAAGCGCGATGACGCCGTCGGTTTTGGCGTGATACTCCGGCGTGACATCGCAAACTGCTTCGTTGGTGCCGTCTTCAAGCTTCACCCAGCCAAGGGGGTCTGCAGGGGTAAAGTCTGACCAAGTGGTGCCCTCATCGGAGGTGGTGGTCCAGTGAACCGGACCAAAAAAATCACTGCCGCTGATGCCCTGAAGGGTCATCAAGACTAACGGCTTCTCCTTCCGTGGCACGAGGCAGCATCTAGGATGAAACCAAGTGCCCCCAGGTGCACCATAGCCACGAAGAACCTGCTTCTTAATCGACTTAACGAGTCCCTGACTTTGTGCCCAGGCCGCAAAAGGCGCGGCCACAGACGTCCCAGCCGTGAGGCAGAAGAAATCACGCCGATTCATCATTTGAAGTGTGTTAGTAGTGGTTAGTGAGATCCTGCAAGCAGGCTTCGAGCGTGCTCGCGAGCAGAGTCGATCTTTCCACCCAACATGCGAGCAAGTTCATCTACGCGCACGTTATCCCTGATCTCTCGGATGGTTGACTTGGTGCGGTTGTCTTGGACTTCCTTGGTCACCACGAAATGGCTGCCTGCTAGGCTGGCCACTTGCGGAAAATGGGTGATGGCGATGACTTGTCGGGCGTTGCCGATGGCCGCCATCTTCTTGCCCACAGCCTCGGCGATGTTACCTCCAACATTAGCGTCAATCTCATCAAACACGAGCAACTCGACACTGTCTTGCTTAGCAAGGGCGCTCTTAACGGCCAGAAGCACCCGGCTCATCTCACCGCTGGACGCCGTCATGCGCAACGGTTTCAGCGGCTCGCCTGGATTGGGCGAGAACAAGTAGTCAACGTCTTCGAGCCCATGACGTTGAGGCTCCGTCAAGGGGGTGAACTGAACTTCAAACAGGCTTTGTTTGAAGCCCAGATCAGCCAGGTGTTTGGAAATCTCTTTGGACAATTTGGGAGCGGCTTCGGTACGTTTTTTTGTCAGCGCCTTAGCTGCTTTCTCCACTTCGGCTCGCTGAGCCTGCAACAGGGTCTCTAGCCGCGCGATCTCATCCGTACGTCCTTCCATTCGCGCAAGCTGGCGTTCGCATTCAGCTAGATGGGCTAGAATGCCGTCCACCGTGGGTGCATACTTTCGGCGCAACCGCTGTATGGCCGCCATGCGCTCCTCTAGCGCGGCAAACTCTTTTGGATCTAGCTCAAGATCCGAAGCATAGTCCCTGAGATTGTTTTCCAACTCGCGGAGAATGATTGTGGCTGGCTCCAGTTCTTCGAAAAACTTAGCGCTGGCGGGATCAATGCGCTCCAACTCATGGGACATGCGTGCGACTTCACGGAGATGGTGCAACAAGCTGTCCTTGCCTTCTCCCAAACGCTCAATGATCTCGCCGCACAACTCACTCAGTCGAGCACTGTTAGCCACCAAACGATGTCGCGACTCGATCTGCTCATCTTCTCCCGGTTTGAGTTTTGCACCGCTGATCTCGGTGATCTGGTGCTTCAGCATGTCAATTTGCTGCTGACTCGCTCGCTCAGACTTCACAAGTTCATCCAGTTCGTTCGCCGTCGACTTCCACGCTTTCCAAGCTGACTGGTAGGCAGCCAACGCGCTCTCACACGCTGCATATTTGTCCAGCATATCTAACTGGCGCTCCTGTGAACGTAGGGACTGGTGATCATGTGGGCCGTGGAGGTCCACGAGATACTCACCCGCAGCTTTAAGCACTTGAGTAGTGGTAGCTGAGCCATTGATGAACTGCTTATTAGTGCCGTTGCTACTAACCACTCGCTTCACCACCAATAAACCTTCCTCACACGGATCGACTCCAGCTTCATCCAAGATATGGTCGATTGCGCCTGTATCAGCGATCTCAAACGATGCCTCCACACTGCATTGCTCCTGTCCAGTCCGAATGAGCGATCTGTCTGCGCGTTCTCCGAGGATCAGCTTCAGTGCGCCAACAATGATGGATTTGCCCGCCCCTGTCTCACCCGTGACCCCAACAAGGCCACGAGACAGTTCCCACGTCACATCTTCGACGAGTGCGAGGTTTTTGATTTTGAGGGAGCTGAGCATGAACGAACTAGGCCGAGTAAAAGCAACACCGCCAGGAATGCCAACGGAAGTTCTCTTTGGTCTGCTCGAACGTGGTATTGTCGGCAATTAAGCCTTCCGACTGGAAAGCGAGGCCCATGCTGCTCTGAATGGCCACGTGATCGCATAAAAGACCCCGCCGAGAACACCCGCGATTAGTTCCATCGGAAGCAGTGCCACTCGAAGCAGGGGCTTGGAAGCCTTGGCGAAAGACTCGTTTTTGGAGTAAATGACACACAATGCTAGGATAACGACGATCCCGACAAACTTGACCCACTTCTCCAGGTGGTGATGGGTGATCACCTCATAGACGAGAATCATACCGACATAGCCAATGAGGATGAATGCGGCGTGCTCAAGGATGGGGTATTTTTCGATGAGTTTGACCGCGATACCAGCCACTAGACGCAGGGTGATGATACCAATCGTCACGCCGATGTAGACGTAGGTCATGTTGTCGTGGCTGAGGCCTACGGCTGTCACCACGTTGTCCACGCTAAGGCTCAGGTCCATCAGCGAGATCATCATGATCGTGCTGGCAAACGTGCGGTGGTGAATGTCTGCCACCTCACCGTCCTCACCTTTGGCTTCCTTCTGGCTAGCAAAGTGGGCGCACATCAGCCAGATGAGGTAGCCAGCGCCTACCCACATGACCCAATCAACTCCTACAAGATAGGAAGCAAAAATAAGCGCGAGGATTCGGAACCCGTATGCTCCGATGTAGCCGATGTTCATGGCTATCGAGCGGCGTCTCTCATCTAGGTGAGAAGCCATGGCCGCGATAGCCAGCGCGTTATCAACGGAGAGCAGACCTTCGATCACGATAAGACCGGCAATGACTGAAACAGCATCGCGCAGATTGGTTCCGGCGGCTTCAGCGAGAAAAAAGATGTCAGCAAGCATGGGGGAGCGTGGCCACCATGGTTCCAAGGATCAGGCCCCTGGCAAGCAGGAATCAGTCGCCAAGTTCAGACTGGCTGGCCATAACCTTGGCCTTCTGAGTCTCCCGAAAAGCGGAAAGCTTGTCGGCCAAAGCGGGTGACTCGATGGCAAGCATGGCGACTGCAAACAGTCCTGCGTTGGTGGCACCAGCGTTGCCTATCGCAAAAGTAGCCACCGGAATGCCTCCAGGCATCTGAACGATGGAGTAAAGGCTGTCTACACCGCTCAAGGCCTTGGATTGCACCGGTACGCCGAGCACCGGTAGCGTCGTCATGCTCGCAGCCATTCCCGGTAGATGTGCGGCACCTCCAGCTCCAGCAATGATGCACTTGAGGCCCCTCGAACTAGCAGAGGTGGCATATTCATACAACAGTGCAGGGGTACGGTGCGCGCTCACGACCTTCTTTTCGTAACTCACGCCGAACTGTTCCAAAATATCCGCAGCGTGCTTCATCGTGGGCCAATCAGAACTGGAGCCCATGATGATACCAACGGATGGTGATGCGGAAGGAGAACTCATGAAGACAAATGTTTAGCCGTGGTTCAGTTCGATTACAAACAACGTGACGTAAGATAGTGAAAAATCTGATGCATCCTACAAGCGGGCAGTCAATAGTCCGCGCATCCATCAAAAATAGATGACATTTAGAGATAAGTTGGAAAAGCGCATACAAACAGTCGGCTCTCACTTGTGCGTGGGGCTGGATATTCGTGCGGAAAGAGCAGACGAGGCCACCAAACAAATGGCAATCAAGGTGATTGAAGAGACAGCTCCCTTCGCTGCCGCCTTCAAACCAAATGCAGCCTACTTTGAGGCACTCGGGTGGCAGGGAGTCAGGATGCTCGCTCAAATCTTGAAAGCCGTACCGAGGGACATTCCCGTCATCTATGACGCCAAGCGCGGCGACATTGGAGAAACTCAGTCCTACTACGCCAGAGCCGCCTTTGAGGAGTTTGGAGTGGATGCTATCACGCTCAATCCATACATGGGTGCCGAGACGCTGGAACCATTTCTCAAATACAAAGACAAGGGGATCTACCTGCTCGGAGTGACCTCCAATCCTGGGGCAGCTGACATAGAACTGCAATCCCTTAAGGACGGACGCAAAGTCTATCAGATTGTAGCCGAGATGACAAAAGCGAGCGATCAGGTTGGCCTTGTTGTCGGCCTAACCAACGCCTCCGAAGACAATCTCGCTGGCATTCCCGATGTGCCACTGCTCATGCCGGGACTCGGAGCCCAAGGTGGCGATCTCAGCGTGCTAAAGGGCGCAGGACGCACGGCACCTATCGTGGTGAACGTTTCCCGTGGCATCCTCTACGACGAACCGAGTATCCCGTACGCATCCAAAGCCAAGTCCTGGATGGAGAAGCTCACTGCTGCTTTTGGCGGCTGAGCATCTTCCCCACTCTTCTTGCACGAAGAGCAGGGAACGATGACCAAAGCCTGAAATCAAGAGATCTCAGGCACGACGTAAGGCTCGCGATACTTGTTCTTGAGCATTCCGTCGGCTTTGTCGTTGCCGATAAACCGCTCTGCTTGTGGGTCCATCTTCAGAACCGGACCAAGCGTGAGTTTGTCTGATGAAATGTCTACCTCATTGAGTTTGAGGTGCTCTTTCATGCGGCCAAAGGCCTCTTCGGCGAACGGTTGGGCTTTGATCTCCTCAGCTATGGCTTCGGGTGATTTCTGCTCACCCAAACGGTAGGAGATGTTGCCAGTGTGACAGAGCGCACTGGAGAGGTGGCCTTCTAGGATATCAGCGTGCAAGTCCTCGATGTTTCGGCTGCGGCAAGCAGTGATGAAATTGGCGAAGTGGTCATCCGCGCCCTGCCATTTCTGGATTTCCTTGCCGCTGATATCGTACGCAATGGCGCTGTTGTAGTTGGGAACGACGACATAGCCGTTTTCGCACTCCACGATGACACCGACCCCAGCTCCTCTAAGCTTATCCATGTCTTTGGCGCCCTTCTTCTGAGGAAGTCCGCGGACTTCAAAGATGAGCGGCGCTTTCTCATACCCTTGGTAGACGATTTGGGTGTTAGCGGTTTCGCCATCGTCCTTGTAGCCGAGGCGACCACCCACGCTCCACACAGCGGGAGCCAAGGCCATCTCTCCAAGGAACCAGCGGGCAATGTCCATTTGGTGGATGCCTTGATTGCCCAGGTCCCCGTTTCCATAAGCCCAAGTCCAGTGCCAATCGTAGTGGAGCTTCTTCCGTGTGAGGTCTCCCTTTGGCCCAGGACCGCACCAGAGATCGTAGTCCACCGTGGCGGGCACTTCCTGAACACTGCCTGCTAAACCGATGCTGTCACGGCGCTTATAGCAAAGTCCGCGTGCGAGCTTGATCTTCCCGAGGGCACCGGATTGCACGAACTTGACGCCTCCGAAGATACCCTCACGGCTGCTGCGTGCCTGTGTACCAGTTTGGACGATCTTGCCATGCTTTCTTGCCGCCTTCACGATCTGGCGACCTTCCCAAACGCAGTGCGAGACGGGTTTCTCCACATACACATCCTTCCCTGCCTGGATGGCCCAAATGCTGGCCAGTGCATGCCAATGGTTGGGCGTGGCGATGCTCACAGCGTCAATGTCTTTGTTCTCCAGCAGCTTCCTGATGTCGGTGTAGGCCTCCACTTTCTCCTTGCCTTTGGATTCCTCTGCCGCCCGCTTGTTGAGGACCGAGCTGTCCACATCGCAAAGAGCAGCCACGCGCACCGCCTCACCCTTTTTGCCGAGACCTGCGTAACCGGAAATGTGGCTTGATCCACGGCCTTTGAAGCCAACGACGGCCACATTGATCGTCTCACCTGGGCTCTTTTGTGCCCATGAGGTGCGTGCGATGTAGAAGACGCTGCCAGCGGTCAGTGCCGTAGCTTGCTTGAGAAACTGACGCCGTGGCGTCCCAACATTTGAATCTGTGGCCGGTTGCATGGCCCATCAATACGACGGGAAAAATGCGGATTGAGCAAAAGAACCAACGCTAATTGGTTTCAACCCTTGGTCCTGCGATCCGGAGCAGGCATGGGCCCAAGGAACTTCTTCATTTCAGCATACAAACTGTCCTGCGGCTGCTGCTGGACATGAGACCTGGCCCCATCGAGCCACTCCTGTGTGCTGGGGCAGTGGTGACGAGCCACTTCCACCAGAACGTTCATCGTAATGGGAACCGGATTACCTGTATGCACAGCCTCTGAGAGAGCAATGTCTGCCGCGCGCTCAAACACCCACCGCAAATCAGCTCCTGTGAAGCCACGCGTCTGTCGGGCTAACTCGTCCGCATTGAGATTCAACATGGGCTTGTCCCTGGCCAGCAACTCAATGATTTGCGCACGCCCAGCATTGTCGGGTGGCGGGACGAAGATTGTTTGGTCAAACCTGCCAGGCCTGCGGAAAGCGGGGTCGATCTGCCAAGGAGCGTTGGTTGCACCCAGCACAAGCACGCGCGAGGTGTCCGAGCGGAGTCCATCCATCTCAAAGAGGAACTGGTTCACCAAGTTCCTCATCTGTGATTCTCTCAAGTTGCGCCGATCTGCAGCAAGCGCATCGAATTCATCAAACACCAGCACGCACGGAGCATGCTGCCGTGCTGTCTCGAAGACTTGATGGAGGTTGCGCTCGCTGCTGCCGAAATAGGGATCAAAAATCTCGTGGAGGCCCACAGCAAAGTAGCTACAACCCACCTCACCCGCCACAGCGCGTAGCATGAGACTTTTGCCGCAACCAGGAGGCCCAAAAATCAACAACCCGCCTCCAGCTTTGCGACCATAGGCCTTAAACAAGTCAGGATGCTGCAGCGGATAGACAATTTTGAGCCGGATCTCCTCCTTTAACTCCTCCATGCCGCCTACCGAGGAGAAATTGATACGCCTGCGTTCAGGATCACCAGGTGCAAAGTGGATCTCCGGCTGCCAATCATTCGTCGTGTCGTCAAACGGCAAATCCAGCATTGGAAGATCGGACGTCAGGTCTTGAGCAGTGTAGTTGTCGTTGAAGGTACCGTCATTCGCAGTGGGCAGTCCTTGAGAGGCTGAGTTGCGACGTGAATCAGCCGCAGCATTACCCAGTGATTGCTCCAGAGCGGCATCACTTGCCGTCGGGTCGATCTGCACCGCCCGTTCAAAGCAATCCAGGGCCTTGGCGCGATTTCCCTCGGCTAGCAAGATGCGGCTGTAGAGAAGATGAGCTCCTACGTGGTTGGCATCACCTTGGATGACACGCTCGACTCTTACCGCTGCCCCGGAAAGGTCACCCTCCATCAACAGCACCCGGGCCAAGCCAAGTTGCGCCTCTGACTGGTCGGCCAGCAATTGCAGGACTTTGGCAAAGGAATCACGCGCATCCTCCAAGCACAGCTCGTCAAGGCAGGCATTCCCATAAAGCAAAAGCAGGGAAACGTTGTCTGGAGATTGGTCCAGCGCCTCTTTGATTGCAGAAAGTCGAGCCATTATGATTATGCTAGCGAGCAGCTAAGCCAAACTAGAGCGGCAGTTCCAGGAAATTTTTCATCAGATTCTTGCCCTCACCAGTGAGAATCGACTCCGGATGGAACTGAACCCCATGAATTGGAAACTCCTTGTGCCGCAAGCCCATGATTTCGCTCTCATCGTCGGCAGCCACAGCCGTGATCTCCAAGCAGTCTGGGAGCGTGTCACGCTTTACCAGCAGGGAGTGGTAGCGGGTGGCCTCGAATGGATTGGGTAAGCCTGCAAACACCGATTTCCCAGTGTGTTTGATCATAGAGGTCTTCCCGTGCATGAGGCGATCAGCCCGGATGACATCGCCACCAAAGACATAGCCAATGCTCTGATGTCCCAGGCACACTCCGAGCAGTGGCGTGGTTGGCCCAAACTTTTCGATCACCGCACAACTGATGCCTGCTTCCTTCGGCGTACAGGGGCCTGGAGAGATGCAGATGCGCTCTGGCTTGAGTTTGGCGATCTCCTCCAAGGTGATTTGGTCATTGCGCTTAATGAGCATGTCCGCGCCCATTTCCCCGAAGTACTGCACGAGGTTGTAAGTGAAGGAGTCGTAGTTGTCGATGATAAGCAGCATGGGGAATCAAACGGCGGGCTCAATCTCGGCCCGCATGGAGCCTTTGCATTCTTTGATGCTCGGGTCAGGTCCGTATTCGTGGATTTGTTCTTGGCGCAGTTCAGCCAGTTCTTTGTGAACGGTAGCTACGATGACCCGGCCTTTCTCATGGACCTCAGAGGCCATCTCAAAACCGACTTCAGGTGGGTGCCCGAAAATATCGGACAGCATGTCGATCACGTACTGAAATGAATGCTCATTGTCGTCGATCAAAATGACATGCCACAATGGCTCTGGCGAAGTGGGCGCGGGTTTTTGCTTCGGTGGCGGCAAAATCTTGGGCACAACAGGCTTCACCGGGGCTGTAGGCATCTCCACCGGCCCCGAAACGGGCCGGTGAGCCAAGCGCGATGGAAGCAGCGGTGTCACAAGCTCGGGAATGTGCCGCATTCCCGCCCGGACTCAACCGCTGCTTAACGAAACGCCTCACGGATACTGCCGTCGTGATGAATCAATGGCTCGGGATTCTTCACCCTGCCCAACTCTCGGCACCCTGGGCCGACTTCTTTAGTTCCAAGATCAGTATCCATGGACTGAGCGAGCTTCTGAAGGCGCTCCACAACCTCAGCGTGCTGGGAGGACACGTCATTTGCTTCACCAATATCCACTTTCAGGTCAAAAAGCTGAGGGAACTTGGCTACAGGAGCCTTTTTGCCTTTTGCGCCTGGCTTTCCAGATCCGGTCAGCTGGAGTTTCCAGGCTCCCTGGCGGATAGCCTCTAGGGTGAAGCCGCGGAAGTAGTAAAACACATCGTGAGGGCTTTTCGCACCGGCTTTGCCCAGTAAAATGGGCGAGAGGTCACCACCATCGATCTTGTGATTTGGCAGAGCGGCTCCATTCAGCGCAGCAAATGTGGGAAGAATATCCATCATGCTCGTGATCTCTTCCGTGTTGGTGCCAGCAGGGACGTGACCTGGCCACCAAGCGATCGTAGGCACGCGCATTCCACCCTCGAGAGTCGAGCCCTTGTGGCCGCGCAAAGGAGCGTTGACTGAACGCTGAGTGCCTCCGTTGTCTGAGGTGAAGATCACCAATGTTTTGTGTTCTAGCTTGAGTCGGCGAACAGCGTCCAGCACCTGTCCTACGCTCCAGTCGACTTCCTCGACCCAGTCTCCAAGCAACCCATTCTTTGATTTGCCGTGGAATGCCTTTCCTGGGTAGAGGGGGAAGTGCACCGCATTGTGTGGCAAGTAGAGGAAGAAGGGTTTGTCCTTTTTCTCTTCGATGAACTTCAGCGCGCGCTTCGTGTAAATCTCCACGAGCTGCTGATGCGTGTCCTGGGGCACGCCAGAGATCACTTTTCCATCTTCCACGAGTGGTAGAGGTGGTTGCGCATTGCCTTTGAGGCCAGTTTCGTCATCACCTTGACTGGCTTTGAGCGCGGCGGCGGAAGCGGTGGCCGGTCTGTTTGGCAAGCGTTCTCCCAGATCACTCTTAGAGCCTTCTGCGGCTGTTCCCATGTCGTTGGAATACGGGATGCCGAGATAGTGATCAAAACCTTGTGAGGTGGGCAAAAACTCCGGCTGATCTCCGAGGTGCCATTTGCCAACGCAGGCTGTGGAGTAGCCCTTCTCCTTCAGCACTTCAGCCACCGTAGTCTCCTTTGGGTTCAATCCCACCGCTCCTGCTGGGAACAGCACTCCAGGAATAGGAAGCACACGCTTAGGATAACAGCCCGTCATGAGCGCCGACCTGGACGGCGAACAAACAGGCGCGGCATAATGGCAAGTGAGCTTCATGCCTTCCGCTGCCATCCGGTCCAGATTGGGCGTGCGATTGAGCGTGGAGCCAAAAGGACCAATGTCCGCATAGCCAAGGTCATCGATGTTGATGACGATGAAGTTGGGAGGTTGCTCAACCGCGATGACAGCGGTGGAGAGGAACAATAGGGCGAGCAGTGGTTTGATCATGGGCTGGTGCGCTCTGCAACGATGTCAGCCTCGACAGCCTTGCCGGGATTGAACTCAAGTTGCAAAACTTCTGTGCGCACCGCCTCAAGGCTGAAGGCATTCACGGACTCAGGGAAGCCCTTCAAATGTAGTTCGGTCAGAGGTGTGGTAGCCGCACGCTCCCCGAGTTTCTCCAAGGTGGTTTGGTCGATCAGGACCTCTGCCTCACCCGCAATGCTACAAAGTCGGCTGGCGAGATTAACACGATCTCCCAGCACTGTGTAGTCCAGTCGCTCCTCGCTGCCCATGCAGCCAGCCACCACTGTGCCGGTAGCAATACCAATGCCGACATGGAAGTTCCATTTGCCGTTGGCATTCAGGCGCTCGCGGCATTCTACCATCCTCATCGCGCATTCCGCAGCACGCTGAGCATCATCTCCATAGGCAGATGGCGCGCCGAACAGAGCCATGATCATATCTCCCACGAACTTGTCCACCACGCCACAATGCTCATGGATGAGCTCCGTTAGTGCGGACATGTGCTCATTCAGCAAAGAGATCACCTCCCCTGGAGGCATTCCGGCTGTGAGACTGGTAAACCCACGGATGTCGCAAAAAAGCACGCTCACTTCACGCAACTCACCGCCGAGAGCAGCTTCGTTGTTCATCAACTGCTCTGCTACCATGCGATCCGCCACTTGAGACAACAGACGTTGATACTTTTGATTCAACCTCAACCCCTCGGCCATCTCATTGAAGGACTCAGCGAGCGTTCCGATCTCATCTCTGGACGACACCGCTACTTTGACATCGAATCTTCCTTGCCTGATCTCCTCTGTGCCTGCCACCAACTCATGAATAGGCCTCACCATGCCACGGGTGAGAAACCAAATGAGAACGACAGCTCCTAACAAAGACAGGAAGCCAATCCATAGAATGCTATTCCTGAGTTGAGCTTCTTGGGCTTCTAGCGGCGCTAGCGAGAACACACAAACCTGTGCCGCAGGCTCAAACGGCGAATCTGGATTCAATACGCGATGAAGCACATGGTAGTGTCCGCCTCCTGATTTGTCATCGACCCGAATGTCTACTCCAGCAAACCGGGAAGCATCGTGGCCGTTGGCGATTCTTTGTGAGACCGCTGCCATCACATCATCACGAATATTCTCGGGGATTGTGCGAGTCAGCAAAGTTGGCTTGCCGTCTTCATTACCGAGCCAAAGCCCTGAACTCGCAGCCTCTGCCTCCCGCTCACGCTTGGAACCGTCTGCGGTGAATGCTGTGAACTCGTGGAGAAGCTGTTCGCCCAAATCAGGCATGGGCAAGCCCACAAAAATAGCGCCAGCGGGCTCGCGATCTTTTTCAGTTAGCACTGGCGTGATGATATATTCCCAGACACGAGGTTTTCCGGCGGGATCGTTTGGATCAGGAGGAAGTCGGTAGTTCACTTCCTGCTCGCTGCCACTACGCTCTGCCATCCGCTTCAACTCATCTTTGATACCCTGGGTTTTCTTGCCCTGGACTCGATTTCGCAGGCCTGGGAAGAAGCGACTGAGGCTTCCAGGCTCTAGCACCTTGCCATCCGAATCGATGATCTCGACCACGGCAGGCGGCATCACGTATTTCTCCTTCAAGTTTATGGTCCGTGGTCCAGTGAGAAGGTCTGTCGATCGCATTTCGCCCTCGTAGGCCTTGCGGAGTTGATCCTGCACTAGGCGCACAGCCCTGGAGTCACCTTTAATCACTGCATCGCGGATTTCCTCATGTGCAGCCAGCTTTTGGCAGAACACACGGAGTTTCTCATGACGCTGAAGCTGCTTCTCTGAAAAGAATCGGATCTCCGATTTGAACTCCTCCTCGTAACGCTGCTCATAAAAGGTTCTCACATAGCCTTGCGACACCCAGGCGGTGGCCAGTGTGGCCGCCGCAACGACAACGGACATGATGATGATGAGCTTGGCGCGGAGGTTGAAACGCATGGGGGCTGATTAAACGACGAACAGCGCCCAAAGTAGCGCAACTCTCAGTCGACGAACAGCATCTCGTTCCCTGCAAGCAATGCTTGGGCATACTGGGACCACACCGCCCGGTCAGATTCGCGCCCCTGCAGGAACTGGCGCGCCAGTTGAACCTCTTTGTTTCCCGGTTGCCGCTGAAAGAGCCTAGCGTATGCCGATGGAATGTCATTCTTGGCAATCCACTCACCCAACGCATCAGCTTGCTGCTGAATAAAAGGTGCGTTAAGCGCAAACAAGCCCTGTAGAGGTGTGATCGTCTCGGTACGCCATGGATTGTGTGCTCCAGGGTCCGGAACATCGTGGATCCTCAACATCGGGTCCATGTCTTGGCGGTCAGAAGCTGCGTAAAGTGAGCGGCGGAGGTTATTTGGCTCACTCACAAGAGCGGCGGGTCCACCGAGCGTGAGATCCAGCTTGCCGGAGGCACAGAGAATGGCATCCCGCCATGCTTCCCAATCCAAACGACGCCGGGTCATCCGCGCATACAGCTTGTTGTCAGGATCGCGTTGCTCAGACTCGGGTGAAACGCTGCTCTGCTGCCAAGTCGCTGAGTTGACGATCTCCTGATGCAGCCATTTCAAAGACCACCCATTCTCCATGAACCTGCCCGCAAGGTCATCCAACAACTCTGGATGAGTGGGCAGTTCACCAAGATTGCCAAACTCGCTCGGGGTATCCACCAGACCGCGCCCAAAATGGTGCTTCCACACGCGGTTCATCATGACGCGTGCAGTGAGATGCGCGGCTTCATCTACCAGAGCATGCGCCAATTCCAAACGACCACTTCCGGTGCTCAACTGACGTGGGCGACCTGATTTGGCGGGGAATGCAGACAAGAATCGTCGTGAAACGGTCTCGCCAAGGTCATTCGGGTTACCACGCTTCTGCACTTCGAGATCACGGGCCATGCCTGACTTGTAATCCAACTTCGTCCCGTGCGTCTTGTCCGCTTTCACGACAAACAAGGCCGCTTCCTCCACAGCATTGGCCATGGGCATGTCGTAGTGAGGCGTCGACTTCTTGATCTTAGCAATCCGCGTCTCCATCGCGCTCATCTGAGCTGCCATATCTTTTGGTTTCTTCTTTTTGAGCTCGGCGATTTGCTTGGTGAGTGAAGTAACTTCGTTGCGCGCCTTCTCCACGGGTTTCCAAAACTCTTCGCCCATGGTGGGGCGCTCGCTGAGTTTCACGGAGGCAAATACTCCAGCCAAAGCGTAGTAGTCTTGGATGGTGATCGGGTCTGACTTGTGATCATGGCACCGTGCACACGCCACGGTCAGTCCCAAGAACGTGCGGCCAATCGCATCCACATGCTCTTCCCACTCGTCTGCCACTGTGGTCTTGATGATCTCAGGCGGCAATTGAAGCTCTTTGAAGTAGGTGGGGCTGAGTCCCAGAAACCCAAGCGCCACCAGATCCTTGGGACTACACTCCGTCATGTAATCCGTGGCGAGTTGGCGCATGATGAACCGATCATACGGCATGTCGTCATTGAGCGCCTGAACCACCCAATCACGATAGAGGTAGGCGTATTTGGTGGAGTCGAGCCAATCAGGCGTGTGGTCGGTGTAGCGAGCCAAATCCAGCCAGTGACGAGCCCACCGCTCACCGTAGTGCGGAGAAGCGAGTAGCTGTGTCACCTTAGAAGGGAACTCTGCCCTGCCTTGAGGAGCCTCTGAGGGAGGTAAGCCCGTGAGATCAAACGACAGCCTACGATGTAACGTGCGCTCATCGGCTTTGGCTGATGGCTTGAGTCCCGCCGCCTCCATTTTGGCCAAGATGAAGTGATCAATGCGCGTCTGTGGCCAATCCTTGTGTTTTACCAAGGGCAAATCCACCCGCTTCAATGGCGCGAACGACCACGGCAGAGGTTTTGGGCCCTCGTCCTTAGCACGCACAGGCATAGCGATGCCAGTTACCAGCAATGGTAACAGCGACAAGCGCAACAGATTCCCCACGAATGACATGACGCAGATACCTACAACCGTTGGTGTGCTCGGCTTTCAATGGATGCGCGGTTCAGTAGAGGCTAGAAGGCTCGATTTCTTGCTCAGACGAAGGTTGTTTGAAAAGGTGTGATCGAGTCCACGTTTCGGCTGACTCATGAATCAGAAACCCTCCTCACTCTCCAGGCGCGATGCATTGAAGCTCACGGCCGCAGGTATTGGCTCGATGGCGTTGGATTTGAAGGCCCAGGATGCCGCGCAACCCTTTGGCGCGGAGTTTCCTACACTCGATTCGCTTACCACAGGTGAGTGGTGGAAAAAAGGCACCGCAGCAGCCGCAAACACAAAGAAAGGAAAGGGTAAAGGCAAGGGCCAACCCTCTGCACCGCCCATGGATGTGCCGCGAGATCAGGTCGTTGCCTTTGCCATCTACGCTCACCAGAACGGAGTGCTGAAAGTGAATGCACAACTCTACCCACTGAAGCCGGACGAGGCGCGTGAGGTTCGTCTGGAGTTCAAGAAAGACGGCGAATGGAAAGAGGCCGCTCGTGCAAAGGTGCTTTATCCGGGCTGGGATGCGCACTTCCGCATCGAGAGCTGGGACAACACCAAGGACGTGCCCTTCCGGGTCCGCCATGGTGAAAAGGCAGAGTTTGAGGGCCTCGTGCGACATGACCCCATCGAAAAAGACGAGATCCTCATCGCCAACATGTCTTGCAACTCCAGCCGCACCACAGGACTAAGGCCGGAGATCATCGACAACCTCAAGCTACAGAATCCCGATGTGCTCTTCTTTGCGGGTGATCAAACTTATCGTCACACCGAGCACACAGCAGGTTGGATCGAGTTCGGCCTTCAGTTTCGCGAGATCATGCGCGACCGGCCAACGATTTGCATCCCGGACGACCACGACGTTGGTCACGGCAATCTCTGGGGTGAGAACGGCAAGCAAAGCAAAATCTCAGGCGATGCTGATGGCGGCTACCGCTATCCAGTGGAGTATGTGAATCAGGTGCAGCGTCAGCAGTCCTCGCATCTGCCTGATCCGGTCGATCCAGCTCCGGTGGAGCGTGGTATCACCGTCTATTTCACCCGTATGACGGTGGGAGGCATTGATTTTGCCATCTTGGAAGATCGCAAGTTCAAGTCAGGTCCGGCAGGTAAGATTCCGCAGATGGGACCACGCCCTGACCACATCAATGATCCGTCTTATGATCCCAAGACGATTGATTTGCCGGGTCTGCAATTACTTGGTGAACGCCAGGAGAAGTTCCTCAACACTTGGTCTCAAGACTGGACCGGTGCCGATATGAAGGCGGTGCTCTCAGCCACGGCGTTTTGTGGAGCTGTTCACATGCATGGTGGCAGAGATCAGCGCTTGCTAGCCGACTTGGACTGCAACGGATGGCCACAGGCGGGCCGCAATCGCGCGTTGCGTGAAATCCGCCGTGCCTGGGCTGTGCATCTGTGTGGTGATCAGCACCTCGCTGTCACCATGAAGCATGGCATCGATGAGTTTGGGGATGGCCCGTATGGCTTCACCAGCCCAGCCTTGGTCAATACCATCTACGGACGCTGGTGGCATCCGCTGGATGAGAAACCCGGCCCCAATCCGGTGCCAGACAGCCCACTGCTATGGACCGGCGATTTCAAAGACGGCCTCGGCAACAAAATGAGCATCATGGCCTATGCCAATCCGCCCGATATTCAGGACGAAAAACAGCGCGCTGATGGTTATGGCATGGTTCGGTTTAACAAGAAGACGCGGAAGATCACCATCGAGTGCTGGCCGCGCTTCTCCGATGCCAGGAATGGTGATAAAGCACAGTTTCCCGGCTGGCCGATAACCGTGGATATGGACAAAAACGACGGTCGTAAGCCAGTCGCATGGCTGCCCAAGATCAAGATCGAAGGACATCCCACCGCCGTGGTCCAAGTCATTCAGGAAGCCACCAGCGAGATTCTCTACACCGTCCGCACCCAAGGCAAAACCTTCCGCCCTCCCGTCTATGCCCCCGGCAGCTACACCATCAAAGTCGGCAAAGACAAGCCAGACAAAGACATCCTCCTAGCCGTGCCCGCCAGAGAAGTTGCTGGGAGCGAGGAAGAGGTCATTGAGTTATAGGATGGTTGAACGAGCCGTTTTCCCCTATATCTTCGCCCCATGAACGAGCGCATTACCTTCAATCCCAATCAGTGTGGGGGCCGTCCTTGCATCCGGGGAATGCGTATCCGCGTTAAAGATGTGCTAGACCTCAAAGCCGCTGGAGTTTCTGATGACGAGATTCTTGAAGACTATCCCTACCTTGAGAGGGAAGACATCCTTGCCTGCCTGGAATATGCAGCATCCGAGGCTGATCACCCCGTGTTGCTTGCCCGTTAACATATGCTGTTTTTGGTTGATGCACAGCTACCCCCCGCGCTGGCACGCCTACTGACTCAGCATGGCTATACTGCCGAGCATGTGGCAGACATTGAGCTTAATGAGGCCGACGACTCGATCATCTGGGAATATGCGCTGGAGCATAAAGCCATCGTGATCACCAAAGACGAAGACTTCCCTTATCGCCACAGACAGAGCCGGAAGGGACCCGTCATCGTATGGCTACGAATAGGCAATGCGAGCCGCAAAGCATTACTCCAGTGGTTTGAGCCTTTGTTACCTGACATCATAAAGCATATCGAGCAGGGCAATCAGATCATTGAGGTGCGCTGACTGCCACTACTTCATCAAAAACGCGATCAAATGCTTCACGTTCTCTTCTCCAAGGGCGGTTAGCAGGCCTTCTGGCATGAGGGACTGAGCTAGTTGCTTTTGTTCGCTGATTTGAGTGCGCTCGACGGTTAGCTTTTCTACTGGGGTCTGGATGGTGATGACCTTTTCTGTCTGTTCTGGGATCACGCCTGTGACAGTGCGGCCATCTTTGAGCTTGAAGACGCTTACGCGGAAGTCAGCGGGCACGAGGGCATTGGGATCGACGATGTTCCCAAGCAAGTAATCGAGATTCTTGCGATCGCTTCCCGTCAGATCGGGGCCGATTTTGCCGCCCTCGCCGAACATCTTATGACAGGCACCACAGGCGGCGGTGAAAATCAACTTACCCTTCGTTGCATCACCTCCAGCGGTTGTGAGAAGCTTCTTCCAGGTCACGAGTTCGGCCTTTTTCGCTTCGGGTGTGTCGCGTAGTTCTCCCCACACGGTTGTTAACTGTTTATTGAGGGCTTCATCACCCAAAGCGCGGATTTGCCGTGCCTGGAAGGGCGACAGATCTGCGCGCGAAACCATCCCGGCTGCCATGGCATCTAGTAGAGGCTTCGTCCAGGCTGCACGAGAGGTCAGCGTGGTGATATTGGCCGCGCGCCACTCAATGCTACGCTCTGGCCAGTTGTTTAGCAGCGCTTTGGGCACGTCTTCGTTGGGGAATCGAGCCATGGCGAGTCGAGCCGCGCCCCCGAGCACCTTGTCGTTGATCTGTTTGCGCACGAGTTGGAAATGCTCTGGCTTCGGGTTCTTCATGAGCGAGGCAAAGGCGCTGCTGCGGGCATTGGCGTCGTTCTCGATCTTCTCGATGATGGCTATCAGATCGTCGATGGCGCGTCCGCTGCCGAACACGAGGGATAGCTCGGTGATCTCAGGGTTAGTAGTTCGAGCTTCAGCTCGTTCGGATGTTCCTGAGCGAGCTGAAGCTCGAACTACAAGCTCATCCCAGCCTTTCGGTTTTGGAGCGCTGGCTACGCCTTTGAGAGCGGCAGCCATGCCTTGCAGGATGTCAGTGCGGGCTTCATCTGACTTGGTGGCGAGTACTACGAGCGCCTCAATGTGTGCGCCGTTCTTCTCGTAGTCCTCAACGATCCGGCGTGTCACCAACCGACGAACCGTAGGAATCTTCGCCTTGGAAACCAACTCAATCCCCTTGGCCGGATCAGCCGCCACGGCAGGCTCGATGCCATACCAAATCATGAGTGGTTGATCACGGTCCCTGGCGTCTTCTTCACGCTGAGCGAGTGCGGTGGCGATGGGCCAGCGATCAGCGAGAGGGAGCTTTTGCAGAGCAGATGCTTCATGCAGACGCGCCAGTCCTTCAGACGCGACTTTGACCGCATAGGTCTTATCCGACCTATTGGACCATTCCATTCTCTCCGTCCAATCGACCAACGGGCCAGCCCACTGTCCCTCCCCATACACAATCTTATAAATCCGCCCACTCGTCCTATGCACGCCGTCGTTGTCGTGGCACTCGCCGCTGTCGCTCCAGTCTAGGACGAAGACGTTGCCATCGGGTCCGGTGCTGAGTTCGATGCCGCGGAACCACTTGTCTTTGGCTTGCATGAAGTCTGGCTCGTGTTTGCCCACGAAGCCGCAGCCTTGGCGGTCCAAGCGCTCCACGTTAATGCGATTTCCGTGCAGGTTGCAGGTGAAGACGCGGCCTTTGTATTTCTCCGGCCACAGACCGCCGTTGTAGATCATCATGCCGACATGAGCGTGACCGCCGCCGAGTTCTAGGGTCTTGCTGCTGACTCCGTTGCGGATGTCGCTCCACTTTTCGTTGCCGATGTCGAAGTGATAATGATCGGCTATCATCGGCAGTGTCTCATACACATGTGAGTTCAGATGCGTGCCGAACATGCGGTCGGTGTAACTGCCAGGGATGCCGTGGAAGAGGTGCCCGATGACGGTGTTGATCCAAAATAGCTCGCCATTGGCATCCCAATCATGACCCCAGGAGTTGGTGCCGCCGTGCAGCACGACTTCAAACACCCGGCGCGTGGGATGATAGCGCCAGAGACCACAGTTCATCTTGGTGCGCTTATCCAATGGAGTGCCCGGAGCACCAATCGCGCTCGTGTCGGTGATGCCGTGGCGTCCGTAGAGCCATCCGTCTGGTCCCCAGCGCAATCCATTGACGATGTTGTGGCCTATGGTCTTCGTATTGAAACCATCCAGCAGCAGTTCCGGCGGTCCATCCGGCACATCGTCTTTGTTTTTGTCTGGGATGAAGCTTAGCCCGCCCTCAGCCAGCATCCACACACCGCCGTGGCCCACTTCCACGCTGGTGAGATACGTGGCTTGATCATAGAACACCTTCCGTCCGTCGTGTTTGCCATCGTTGTCCTTGTCCTCCAAGATGATGATGCGATCTCGCAGCTTGGTGTCCCAACGCTGAGGGTTCTCGGCATAAGTGTAGCACTCCGCCACCCAGAGCCGCCCTTTCGGGTCCCAAGCCAGCGCTATCGGCTGCTGCACGTCCGGTTCAGCGGCAAACACCACGCACTTGAAGCCTTCTGGCAACTGCATGGATGCCGCCGCTTCTTCCGCAGGCATGGGACTGCCTTTCTCGGTGTTGTACGGAGCAGGAAACTCGGCGTGGAGCGCGGTAGCGAGTAGGAATGGCAAAAAACGGGTCATGGACGGGTAGAAAACGCGAGGAACGCCATGTTTTGAACACGAATCCCACCATGCAAGTCCCGTGTTCCAGAAAGCGAGTGCCAAGTTCCCGCGTTTCACACCCGCTATGATCCGATCCGTCTTTTTGTTTCTTCTGCTGCCGCTGTGTTTGTCCGCTGCTGACAAGCCGAACATGGTCTTCATTTTGTGTGATGACCTGGGCTATGGGGATGTGAAATGCCTCAATCCAGAGGGCAAGATCGCCACCCCGCACATGGATGGCATGGCTTCACGAGGGATGATCTTCTCGGATGCGCACAGTTCTTCGTCCGTGTGCTCGCCTACTCGTTATGGAGTCATGACCGGGCGCTACAACTGGCGGACGAAGCTCCAGCAGAGCGTGCTCGGCGGTCTGAGTCCGCGTTTGATTGAGCCGGGACGCATGACGGTGGCCAGCATGTTGAAGGAAAACGGTTACTCCACGGCTTGCGTGGGCAAATGGCACCTCGGTATGGACTGGGTGAAGCTGCCTGGAAAGGAAGTCAGCGAGCTGTCCATCGAGACCGAGGATCAGGTCAACAACGTGGACTACACGCAGCCGACTACGAATGGTCCGACGAGTGTGGGCTTTGACAGCTACTTTGGCATCAGCGCCTCTTTGGACATGGTGCCGTATGTTTTCATCCGCAATGATCGCGTGACGGCCAACCCCACCGAGAAAATGAAGCTGGAGATGAACGCCACCAGTCGGAACGGCAAATCTTACACGCGCGAGGGACCGGCAGCGCCTGGGTTCAGAGGAGAGGATGTGCTGCCGGAGTTCACGAAGGAAGCCGTGAAGGTCATTGGCGAACATGCCAAGTCAGACAAGCCCTTCTTCCTCTACATGCCGCTGAACTCGCCGCACACACCGATCTTGCCCTCAGAGAAGTGGCGCGGGAAGTCTGGCATCTCACTGTATGCCGACTTTGTGATGGAGACGGATGATGCGATTGGCCAGGTCATTGATGCGCTGAAGCAAAACGGCGTCCTGGACAATACATTGGTGATCGTAACCTCCGACAACGGCTGCTCGCCGAGCGCGGACTACAAAACGCTGGCCGAGCACGGTCACAATCCGAGCTACCACTTCCGTGGGACCAAGGCGGATGTGTTTGATGGCGGTCATCGCGTGCCGTACCTCGTGCAGTGGCCTGCTGTAGTGAAGGGCGGTGGCAAGTATGAGCATCCGATTGGTCTTTGGGACTTCATGGCGACTGCGGCGGACATCGCCGGGATCAAAGTCCCGGAAAACGCTGCTGAGGACAGCATCAGCTTCCTGCCCGCGCTTAAAGGTGAAGTCAGCAAGCCCGTGCGAGATCACTTGGTGAGCCACAGCATCAACGGCAGCTTCGTCATCCGTGAGGGGAACTGGAAACTCTGCCTCTGCCCGGACTCCGGCGGCTGGAGTGACCCACGTCCTGGCAATCCCAAGGGCAAAGGGAAGCAAAAGGTGATTCCACAGGCAGGCTTGGAGCCGATACAGCTTTACGACCTCAACACGGACATCAGCGAGAAGGCCAACGTGCAGTCCAAGCACCCCGAGATCGTAGCCAAGCTGGTGGCGAAACTGGAGAAACTCATCGCCGATGGCCGCACCACACCCGGAGCGCCGCAAAAGAACACGGTGGACCCCAATCCCTGGCGCTATGCCAAGCGCCCATCCCTGTAGGCTACCTCAATGAGGTCGCCGGGGTGACCCCTCGTCACTCGTGGGGTGACCCCTCGTTGCTTGTGGGGTGACCCATCGGCGCTCGTGGGGTGCCTCCTCGCCGCTCAAGGGGTGGCCCCTCGTCGCTTGAGGGGTGGCCCATCGTCGCTTGTGGGGTGGCCCATCGTCGCTTGTGGGGTGGCCCATCGTCGCTTGTGGGGTGACTCATCGCCGCTCGTGGGGTGGCCCCTCGGCGTTCCCAGGCTATTGTGCGGGCTTCACCACAGGACGCAGCACCATGTTCCGGTAGTCCACGTTGGTGTGATCGCCTTGTAAAAAGAGAGGTCCGGGCTTGAACTCGTCACTGGTCATCGCACCGCCCGTGCAACCGAGCACGGGTTGATTGTCGATAATGGTCTTGCCGTTCAAGACCACGGTCAGATGGCGATCTACCAGTGTGATGTCCAGCGTCTGCCATTCGCCAATCGGCTTCTCGGCATTCACGCTGGGTGTGATGCGGCTGTAGAGTGCGCCCATGTGATGAGAATCAAGCGGCTTGCCAAAACTCTCCATGATCTGCACTTCATAAATGCCACGGAGATAAATGCCGCTGTTGCTGGCTTCTTGAGTGCGTACTTCCGCCTTCAGATTGAAGTCCTCGAACTCTGCATCAGTGCGCAGATTGCCGAAGTGCTTGTCCTTGGCCTTCACCACACGGTTTTGGAGGATGCCATCCACCATGCTCCAGCCATTGTCGGAGTCCGGCTTGATCAAGCGCCAGCCAGTGAGGTCCTTGCCGTTGAGCAGTTGGATAGGTTCACCAAACTTCACTTTGGAGAGGTTTGGAGCCGCTGGTAGATCGGGGATGCGCTTACCAGTGAACTCGGCTTGGCCGAAGGCTTTGCCATCAGCTTTCGATTTCACGGTGCTGAGCTTCAATGCTCCGCCTTCGATCTTGGCGGTAATCGTCTCCGTGACCTGTTCTTCGGTGCCTTTCTTCTGATTCTTGGCCTTTGAGACACGCGTGACGATCAACTGATCGCCCTCGACCTTCGTTCCTGCAGTCGGCACTACACTGCCGCCACCCCAGAGCACGCTAGAACTGAGCGCACCATCTTTTTCTTCTACACCCAGCCAGCCTGCTCCACCTCCTGGAATAGTCAGCGCCCAGCGGCCAACAAAGGGGTTCTCCGCCTGGGCGAAGGCGGTGGTGAGGGAGATTGCGAGTAGCGTGCGAGTAAGTGATGTCATGCGGCTGGAAAGAACGACACCGAAACTCACTTTTCGCAAGACATTACCATCAGGTCACGCCGGCCAGCTTCATCGCATAAGCGAGCGTATCGATCTCATAAGCCGATTTATCGCGCCGGATGGCTTTGATCCGAGGAAAACGCATGGCAAGACCGCTGTCGTGTCGATCACTCGGCTGGATGGAGTCAAAAGCGATCTCCAGCACGATCTCAGGCTTCACCGTGCGGACTCGGCCTTTCTCACCGAGCGTAGTTTGAGTAAAATGCTCCGTGAGTTCTTCAATCTCCGCATCCGTGAGACCGCTGTAGGCTTTACCGATGACACGCAGTGCGTTTCCAGAAGCCTCATCTCGCACCGCAAAGGTGTAGTCGCTTAAAACATGACTGCGTTTGCCATGTCCCTGCTCTGCTTTCACCACCACCACATCCAGAGTGGCAAATGCCTTCTTCAACTTCAGCCAAGACTTCCCACGGCGACCCGGTGAGTAAAAACTTGCGGCGTCTTTCGCTATCAGCCCCTCATTCCCTCGTCGTCTTGCAGCAAGAAAAGCCGCCTCAATCTCCTCCGCACTGCTCGCAGTGATGACTTCGATCATGCTGACCGCTTTTGGCAGCTTCAGCGACTCGAGTTCTGATCGCCGCTGCTCCAAAGATTGCGGAAGCAGTGATCTGCCATTTCTAAACAACAGATCAAAGACAACATACCTCACGCTCACATCACTAGGCAGAAACAAGTCCGCCTGATCCCGCCTGCCCAGCCGCTTTTGTAGATCAAAAAAAGTGAGCTTTTTACCCTCGGCGTGAGCGATGATTTCACCATCGAAGATAACCTCGTCAGTCAATGACTGCATCGCTTCACCAATTTCAGGAAACTGACCGCTGATGGGCTTCAAGTCGCGAGTGTAAATCTCCACGCGGCCCGCTGAGTGATGCACTTGAGCGCGGATGCCGTCGTATTTGTCCTCCAGCCACACCTGCGGCACTTGCAGTCGTTCCCATATCGCTTCTGCTGTTTCTTCCGGGCTGGCGAGCATCACTTTGATCGGCACAAAGACCTGTGGAGTGGCCTCATGGAGCTTTCCTTGTCTGGCCAGCACTGCCGAAGCGCCAATGTCACCATTCAGCATGGCCGCCTCTCGCACAGCGTCTGCATTTTGCTGAAAAGCAGCTGCTATTGCCTCCTCAATGAGTCCCTCCTTGGACCCCATTCGCAACTCACCTGTCAGAAGGCGAATCAACCACGAGCCAGTGGAGGCACTGAGCCGTTGCAGTTGATCGCGGAGCAAAGTCACGCGCTCCATCTGACCCGATGTGTTTCTCAACTTCTGAAAAAGGGCCGCCACATCCTGAAGCTCGCATTTCTCAGGCGTCACCGTAGCCCGCTGAAGCACCAGATAAGCCGTGCGGCCAGCATCGGCTTGTGATCGTGAGATGGCGCGGTAGTCCGGCTCGCTGATGCCACTGAGTTCTATCAGCGCTCGCTTAATCAGCGCCCAACCCGTGTTCAGCGCGCCGTCTCCAGTGCTGCCTGACGAGAAAATGGCCGCGAGCCTCAACTCGTTGTCATCCAGACGCCGCAGGAAGGCTGCGAGAAGCTCCACTTTCTTCAATCGCGAAGAAACCGCTGCCGTTTCTGAACAAACCCGCGCCCACTCAGCAAAACCGCCGTCTCCCCAATCCGTTTCCGATGTCGTGTGACTCAGTGCCTCCGTTTTCGTGCCAGTGATGGCGAGTTCTAGTTGGTCATCTCTCTCCAGGGTCCACGCTTCAAGACCACGAGAGCGGAGCTCTGCCGCAAACTCTCGTGTGTAACCATGCACGAGCCAAACTCGGCGTGGTTGCACGATGTCCACCGTCTCCAGAAGCTCAGGATGATCGGCGTGATCACTGAGCGGAAAGATTTCATCCACTTGATAGCGAAACCGCGCTCCCGGAGTCATCGCCCAACCCGTGAGCATGGCCGTGCGGCAGACCTTGAGTTTTTTGAGCGCCAGCGATTTGCCATTGGAAGGCGGGAACAACAAAACATGGCCTTTTGCACGCGCTGCATCAAACAAATCATACTGCGGCAGCTTGCCCAGCAGAGGTGCCACTGCCCGAGTCATCTCCCAGATCGTCTTGTGAACCATGACAGGATGACCCGCATCTGCCAGAGCACAGAGTATCTCTTGAGCCTTCCCCAACGAGTAACCCAACAGCACCGGGATGCCGCCGTCCTCTATGGTTTCCTGCACGAACTTCAGAATCGCCGCCACCGTTTGTGCTGCGGGTGGAAACACATAATGCGGCAGGCCAAACGTGCATTCCATGATGAGCGTGTCCGCGTGCAGCAGCTCACAACGCTCGGAACTCAGCCCCTGCCGCAGTTTGTAGTCGCCTGTATAGAGCAAGGTAGCGCCATCAGCCTTCCGCGTGAGATGCAGCATGGCCGAGCCGATGATGTGACCGGCCGGAAGCAGTCGCAGTTGCCACCCTTCCCACTCAATGACTTCCCTCATGGAAAGCGCACGCATCTCGCCCTCATCTTTGAACCCATAGCGTGCCTTCATGAGGCGATGCGTGACATCCGAGCAAAATGTCATCGCGTGCCGCGCCACATGATCGCTATGCGCATGAGAAATAAACGCCCGCTTCACCCCAAAGTGCGGATCCAGCCACAAATCCGTCTCCGGGAGATAAATCCCTTTGCGATAAACGACTTCAATCAGCGGCGGCATGAGCAGGTGATACGGCTGCTAGCACTGCATCGAAATCGCTAAATACGCGTTCCGGTCAAGGCTACTTATTGATCTTCCACTCAGGACCACTCAACTCGGTCGGTCGGCTGTTTTCCAACTGACCCACATCGAAAATCCCCGCTGCTTTGATGGGGATGCGGGTGCCGTCTAACTCCAAGGTCAGCGCGGTTTTGAAATCAGCTGGATCAAGCCAAAACCGGAGGCGGATATCGGCCGTTGTTTTGGCGGGGAGCGAAGGAGGTGGCTCTATGGGAAGAAAGAATGCGGGCACTTCACGTCCTTCGGATGTCTTAAGGACTGCCCAGGGCGGCACCAGTTGGATGGTTTTGGGGTGGTTGTTGGTGTAGCGTAACTCAAGATCCAATCGCCCGTTCCCGTGGTCACGCTCAAGAATCATGCGCCTCAGGGAGGTGGCTTCTCCGGTGGCTGCGGTTTGATTTTGCACCAACCAGGGTTTGTCCCGGTCTCCGGACGGCTTTAAAACATACCAAGCCGCCCCTGCTGACAAGAGCAGTAGCACCCAGACTTCTATCCTTTGAAAAACCTTCATCATCTCGAAAGAAGCGATACGTCGTTGTCAAAACGCGCAAGTTGCCCTAACCTGCCCACCCCTTTTGCGCTGCGAGCGGGGGAAGCAAAACCTTTTCTAGAACGAGATTCATGAACATCAACGTCGATCATCAGCCAAATTGCCGGGTGAAAGTCCATGTGGAAGTGCCCGCTACCACGGTCAGCAAGCGCCGTGGCGAGATCATCAACTACTTCTCCAACGTGGCCCGTTTGCCGGGTTATCGTCCTGGCAAGATACCCGCCAATATCGTTACCCAACGCTTCCGGAGCGAGATCGACGGCGAGCTTGAGCATCAATTGATCAATGAAGGCTGCCGTGAAGCCGTGGTGCGCGAAAAACTAGACGTGATTCAGGTTGTATCCGTTTCTGACCGGAAGTTTCAGCAGGACAAGTCCTTCACCTTTACCGCAGAGATCGAAACTGCGCCCAAGTTTGAGCTTCCTGACCTCAAAAACATTCCAGTCAAGCTGGAGCGAGTTGTCGTCACTGACGAGGACGTGGATCACGAGATCTTCCACCTGAGAGAGCACCACCAGCGCTTCGAGGACAAGGAAGCGCCCGCTGATATGGGAGACGTCGTCGTCCTCAAATACGTGGTCAGCATGGACGGCCAGCCACTTTCCGAAACACATCCCGATCTTCCAAAATACTTCCACAGTGTCGAAGATAACTGGTTTATGTTGGACAAGGAAGATGATTTCATTCCCGGCTTCTACGGCGAACTCAGCGGAATGAAAAAAGGCGACCAGAAAGAGTTTACGATCGCGCTGCCTGGCGACTTCCACCTGGAGGCTCTGCAAAATAAGAACATCGAGTTCAACGCTGAGTGCCTCGGCGTTAAAGAAAAGCGGCTACCCGATCTGAATGACGAGTTTTTCGCCAAGTTCGGCGAGGGAATGACTTTGGAAACCATGAAGGCCGAAGTTCGCGAAACACTTCAGCGTCGTCGCGAGGAAGCACGAGACGCATCTCTGAGCAATCAAGTGCTCGCCCATTTGAGTGACAAGGTTCAGTTCGACTTGCCGCAGGAGGCAGTAGATCGCGAAACTCAGCGCCGGACCAATGATCTCGCCATCCGCGCCGCCCGCAGCGGCATGAGCAACGAAGACATCGAGAAGAATCAGGAAGAAATCATCAGCAGCGCCACTCAGCAGGCGCGTCAGAACGTCAAGGTCAGCTTCATTCTCGAAGAAGTGGCCCAGAAAGAGTCGGTTGAAGTCACTCAAGCACAGCTTCAGAGCGCTCTGGCTATGATGGCCTCCCGCAGCAACTTGCCCACGAAGAAGTTCCTTGCTGAAGCGAAGAAAAATCGCCTCATGGAGCGTCTGAGCGATGACTTGCGCCTTCAGAATGCGCTGAACTTCTTGAAGAACCACGCAGCGATCGAGGAAGTCGATCCTGAGCCTAGCAAGCACGGATGTGCCTTTGAAGAAGGCAAGGCCTAAGCCTCGCCGATGAGACGCTCTTGGCTACCAGCTCTGGTGTTGCTACCTCTGGTGGCCTGGGGCTGGAGTCGCTTGCGACTGGAAACAGACATTCTGGCTACTTTGCCACCTGACTTGGCTGAGGTGCAAGCCTTGCGGCAACTCAGGGATGGATTCTCGGGAGGCACTGATCTTGTCATAGCAATTGAAGGGGACGATGCAGATGCTGCTGAAGCTTTTGCGTCTGATGCCGCAAGCGCGTTAGAAGCGAGGCATGACTTGGTCAAAGAGGTGCAGCGGGCGGAATCCATCACCTCCGGTGAAGGCAGAGCGGCAGGCCTTGTGGCTTGGGCAGTCCAAAATGCGCCCACCGTTAAGGTGCAGGCGCTGAGGGAGAGCTTGGAAGGTGACGCAGCCCGCAACAAGCTGGCAACGTCTCTCGGGCGGGTGTCCGAGTCATTGGACTTGGTGGCATCCCAACGTGCGGCCTATGATCCATTTGGCTTGCTGGAACCTCTGGGTGAATCGCTGGACGCGCTGGAGGGTGGCATGTTCGGCCTTGTCTCTGAGGATGGTGCTTTTCGAGTTTTGATGGTGACGCCAGCTGCCGACGTGACCAACTATCGTGCTGCTGCCGCTTGGCTTGCTGAGGTGCAAAATCTGCTTCCAACCATGCAGTCGGTCCGCGTGCGCTTCACCGGAGAGCCTGCATTCCAAGCGGAAATTGGTGCTGGCATTGAAAGAGATATGTCCGGCACCGTCGGCTTCACGGAAGTGCTCATCGCTCTGCTGTTCTGGCTCATGTTCAAGCGATTGAAGCCGATGATCTGGATTCAAGGGCTGCTCATTCTCACCATGCTACTGACGCTCGGCTTCGGCGGACTGATCGTGGGGAAGTTGTCAATCATGTCGCTCGCTTTTGCTGCGATCGTGCTTGGCATCGTCGTGGACTACGCGGTGTTGATCATTCAAGAGGCACGCCAACATCCTGGGGCGGATGCAGCGTCCCTAAGAAGCCAAGCTGGGCCTGGGATAACCGCCGGAGCACTCACTACCGCCACGGTTTTTCTCTCACTGCTTTTTAGTGGGCTTCCAGGCATGGCGGAACTGGGCCTGCTGGTAGCTCTGGGCGTCATCTGTGGCCATGGGATCATGCTTTGGCTCGCGCCAAAACTCGCTGCGGGTCGCCAGCAGGTGATTGCTCTTCATTCCGTGAAGCCAGTGTCCGCACAAGCACATCAGGTCATCGCGGGTTCGACGCTTTTGCTTGTTGGAGGTGCCGCTATTGTGTTCTGGCAAAAAGGTCTTCCCCAGTTTGATTCGCGCGCCGAGGCTTTACGACCCTCTAAAAGCGAGGCGATGGATGCACTCAACTGGATGCAGCAGCGCTTGGGTCGTGACGATGAAGTGAGCTTACCAGTTTTAGTTCGGGCTGGTCGTCAACATCTTCGCCAAGCTGCAGTCCAAACCGAAGTTGCCATGAAGAAGGCAGCGGCAGACGGGATTATCACCCGCTTTGTCATGCCGAGCCAACTGGTGACAGACCCAGCAGCACAAGCGGCAAACAAAGTGCATCTGGAATGGATGGTGGCCGAAACGCCACGCCTTGAATCCGCAGCAACAGAAGCAGGATTCACTCCCGCTGCCATGGGCTTGTGGAAGGCCGTCATCGCTGCTTGGCGGCAATCACCAGTCGAAGACTGGCCCGCCGAGCCAACCGACTCCCCTGTAGCGAGCACTCTGAGTCGCTTTTTGGGGCCAGAGGCAGTGCTGGGCTCAGTCAGTTGCGGTACCGGATCTGTTGAACAGGCAAAGCAGGCTATTTCGTCCGTGTCTGCTGCCAAACTCGCCGGCTGGGAGGTTCTTGGCAGTGCCTTGTCCGACTTGGTACGAACGGATTTACAGAGACAGATGCTGCCAATCCTCGCCGTGCTCGCGGTAACGTTGCTGATTACGTTTAGAAGTGGTTGGGACCTGCTTCTGAGCTTGATCATGCTCATCGCTGGGCTCGGCGCGTTGGCCGCAACCATGTCTTTCCTTGGTTGGACATGGAATCTAGCAAGCCTAGCTGCGATACCGCTTCTTCTGGGCACTGGGCTGGACTACGGAATCCACATATTGCTCGCCATGAAGCGAACTGGCAACGATGTGGCCCTCGTGCAGGCGACCACGGGACGAGCTGTGCTTTTCTCCGGCCTAACCACCGTAATCGGCTTTGGGAGCCTTTGTTTTACAAGCAATAGAGGCATTGCCAGCCTGGGGCTGGCATGTTGTGTCGGCACGCTGTGGATCCTGTTTTTTGTGATCGTGTTTTTGCCCTACTGGCGGGCCTGGCTGGTAGGCAGTGGGAAGCAAATCTCAGGAAATCCACGAAATGGTTGACTCCCGTGGCAGGTCAGCTACTCTCTCGGCCCCTTTTTCATTCACCCGTTTTAAACCCCACAAGTTATGGCTAGAGTTTGCGATATCACCGGAGTTGGCATCACCCGCGGCCACAAGATTCACCGTAGCGGTTTGGCCAAGAAAAAAGGCGGTATCGGTCGCCACATCACCAAACGTGTAAAGCGTGTGATCATGCCTAACCTCCGCGACAAGCGCATTTGGGTGCCAGAACTTGGTAAGTTCGTAACCATTCGTCTCTCTGCCCGTGCTCTGAAGACGCTGGACAAAAATGGCGCTTACAAGACCCTGAAAGCTGCTGGCCTGCTCAAGTAGAGGTCACCAGCGCCAGTAGAGCGCCCCATTCTCAAACCTCAAGACCTGAAACCGATTGCCTTTACCCGAGGGCAATCGGTTTTTATATCGACTGGCCACGACCAAAGTTAATCCAAGCACCCGCTCCGCCAGACGAAAGGCCCCCAAGCCGTGGATTGGCCGTGGGAATGTCTGGCAAATACCACTCGTAGTGCCGCATCTTGTAACGTCTCCACCGAAACAGCGCAAACCCACCAAGGGCCGTCAATAGCCCAAAGAGGGCAAGCCACTCCACAGGTTGGACCGCCGTGTCGCGGATCGCAGCATCACTTACGAGCAGAGGCGCCGATACCTCCGTGACTGTAGTTGGCATCACGGATGGTGTTAGAGTCACTTGGGGCTTGGTTTCTTGCGTCTTTGGCAAATCGGCAGCGACTACCGACCGGATGGGAACCTCTGTGAGTTTTGTTGCGGGCCGCAACACGTTCTCAAGCCAAAACAGACGGATCGACAACCTCACAAGCAGCCGATGAAGTTGCTCTTGGGGGTCAGAAGCAGAGGCACCATGAGCTACACAATCAGCCAAAATCCCCGAAAGCTGCACGGGAGCCGTGTCCCGATGAAGATTACTGGTGAAAAATAGACGGGCGCGCTGAGGGTCGCCGTGTGGCACAACTAGCAGACACCTATTCTCTTTTAGCAATCCCCCTTGTACGAGCTTAGCAGCTTCAAAATCCGCAGGGAGCTTCTCGTGCTGACCAATCAGCAGCACGTACGCGGTAATCATCGCATCACGGTCGTGGAACGATAGGAATCGTTCCATGTCATCCCTTTCATGCGCGGTGAGTTGGTAGGTCGGATCAATGAACAATGTGTCCGGAGAACTATCATAAGCCGCAGTCACCGCATCTGCGCTAAGGTCTTGGAGGTCTGCAGGCGTGCTCATCCGAGCAACACGCGGCTCACTTGCTCGAATGAGCGAAGGTGGCAAAAAACCCGTCAAATCGGCAGGGGGTTGCGCAAGGTCAGGGGAGTCGGCAGAAGATCCCTCCCTCAACTGGGGAAGCACATAAAAAGCCTCTGCTCCGTCTGGCCACAGCAGCCCGCCGAGTCTGCGGCTGGGATCCGCAGCATTCATGTGAGCCTGCCAACCATCTTCCGTCCACGTCGGAAGATGCTGTGGGCCTTCATCTGTCGCAAAGCCAATAGCCCCAAAGCCTGCGTAAATGCCCAAAGTTACCAGAGCACAGATTCGCATTACCAAACTTCCTCCTTCACTTGTTTAGGGGGCAGTTGAGCTGGCCTCGTGATGTGTTGTGGAAGTCCCAGAGGCACATGATGAGGCTTGGGCGTGACTGGAACAAAAGGAGCACCTCTTGCACGGCTTGTAGCAGCTTTTCTGATCAGTCGGTCAATGGCCCGAACAATCGATCGGAAAGCTGCACCGAAGTTTGCATGCTGGAGATGATGAGTGGCAGCCTGCAATGCTGCAGTTAGAGAGCTAGTTGGCAGCAAAGTTTCCAAACCATAGCCAAGACTTATCCCCGCTTGTCCTGAAGTTGGCTCAATTAGGATGAGAATGCCCATGGCGTTATCCCTCCGCTTGCCGTGCTTGATTCTAACTCCGTGGTTAAGCAGCCAGAACCCGGCAGTAGCTGGAGTAAGGGGCGGAGGGAGGACCCCAACAAAAAGTGCGATGTGAACTTGAGGAAATCGGCGCTCAAAGTCGTCGAGCAAAGCCTCCAGCTTATTTCTGTCCGCCAACCGCAAACAAGCAGCCACATCCATGATCGGTTCAATGGTTGCCGCCTGATTCCCGAGAACATTGTCGACCTCTGCCGCGCAAAAACCGCACTTCGGACACGCCGCCGTCAGTTCTGGCAATTGAGTCGCACATTTTGGGCAGAGCATTCCTAAATATAATTGTTTTTGTTAAATTTCAACATGTATTGGGCAGCTCACCACAAAAACTGTTTACAGAAAAGAGCGTTTGTGATTCAAATAGGATTCCACAACCCAGAAATCGCTTATTTTTTGAGACGCCCCGGCTCGGAACAATAAACGGACCAACCTATTAAAATGAAAGCAAAGTACTACTTACCGATTGCAGCGCTTGCTCTAATGTCGCTCCCAGCCACAGCGGCTTGGCAACGACTCGGCGGAATCGACAAGCGTCCCACAGACATTGCCTCCTCATCCATCAAGGATGTGGCGGTTGTCTCATCAACCGGGACCATCGGTCAGCCAGAAAATCTACTCGCTGATGATGTGTCCAAGTCCTCCAAGTTAGGAGCTGGAAACAGTGAAGTTGTCATTCGCATTCATCGTCAGGCCGACGTCGAAGTCGTGAGCCTGATCAGCGATGGAGCCGAGGGTCGCGTGGAAATCGCCACAAGCGCCGACAACAAGAGTTGGGCTCCAGTAGCTGAGCAGGTTTTCTCCAGTGCAGACCGTCTGGTCACGATGAAGTTTGCCAGCACGCAAGCCCGCTACATCAAACTCCAATTTGACCTCGGTAAGGGCGGCGACATCCGGTCTCTGAGCGTCTATGGTTCAGATTCCGATGCAGATTTCCCTGTTGAAGATAGCACTGACCCAGCTGGCCCTCAGGTCAACCTCGCTGGTGGTGTGGGTGGCACACGGGTGATCTACATGCATCCGAACTCCAGCACTTCGGACGATAGCGCAACCCGCTACAATCGAATCGACTTCGGTGAGTCCCAAGAGCGCTTCCGCACGATCGTTTACGACTTGGGCCGTGAGCGCACGCTGACGGAAGTTGGCTCTGTTCACTCAGCCCGCCCAGTTCGCTTCTACGCCTACACATACAGAGACCGTGAGTTGCCTGAGAAAGAAGACTGGCGTGGTCGCATGTCGTTCGACCCAGGTTCCTTCGATACCGTCAAGCCACTTGCTGTTGTCGAAGATAATGCAGGGCTTGGCTACACTAAAGCCCGTTTTGAGCGCTCCGTCGTAGCACGCTATGTCGCGCTTCGTTGGGAGCCTGATTTCAATCCTCCCTCATTCTTCGTGGGTGGCGTCAGCTTGATGGGCAGCGTCAAAGCGCTTCCCACCTTCCAAGCTGGCGGAGCGGCTGCTGACAACAAAGACAACAACAAAGCTGCGGCTGGAAACGGACAAGGCGGTAACGGTGACGGCAACGTTCAAGGTGATGCCGCCCGCCGTGCGAACGTGAACCCATTCCAATTCACATCCGCAGCATTTGGCGCAACTCGCCCAGCAAATCCTGCTGCCCCACCTCCAACCTCCGGTGCAGCCCGCCCACGTCCGCGTCCACGTCCCCGCAGTCCGTGATGCGAACCAAATAGCTTTTCAGAGAAGCCGCCTCAATACCGAGGCGGCTTTTTTGTGCATTCATGCTACTGCAAAATCGCAACCGAAACCGATGTGGAGCAAAGATTTGAACAAGAAAAGCTTGCTCGTGTCTGTTAGCGGCCTCAAACCTTTGCCATGAACCAGTCCTGGAAATCATTCTTTTGTCTGAGCGCGCTTTTTTTAGCCCAGTTCAGCATCACGAAGGCGGTCGAGCTGAAAACCGGGCCCACTGCCACGCTCTCCAAAGAAGGGGTGGTGGTAACCTGGACTACTGACGGAATCAGCGGAACCCGCCTGCACTACGGGCGTCAGCCCGCCTTGTTGAACTTCAAGGAAGATGGCGGCCTTGGCATCACCCACGAAGTGACCCTTGAAGACCTGGAACCAGGTCCAACCTATCACTTCTCACTCGGCACGGCAAAGAGATGGCTAACTAGCGGAACACTCACGCTCTCACCTTCGGGAGAAGTAGTCATCACGACAGAGAAAGGTGATTCCAAGACAAATACTTCAACGGCGAACCCTACCCCCGCAAAACCGAAGGAACTTGAGAAAGCCGAGTCCCAGCCACTGCCAAAACTAACGCCCGCGAGGCCCGCACCCATAAAGCCTCCTGCAAACGCACCGCCGCCCCAAAAGGTGCCTCCAACCTCGAAAACCTGGGGCTACATTCCCTCATTGCAAGACCACTTCGACAGGCATGGCCGCGATTTCCAAAGCACCTCGCCAGAGGACTATGCCGCAAAGGCGTGGCTGTTTTTGCAGTATGCCAAACGAAACAACCTTCCCATGAAGTGGGACTCAGCCGACCGCACATTGCGTGTGTGGGAACCCAGATCACGAGCATTTGCTGCCTATAATGCGAATGGGACCACCAAGACGTTCTTCCGTCCAAACAGCGACACCTATTGGTCACGTCAGCCTGGGCGACCCATCAAGCCAGACGAACTTCCATTTTAACCGAACTCAAGTATGGCATCCAAAAAACAAATCTGTGCGGCATGTGGCTTCACTGGCCTCGGCTCCCCACAACGCAGCAGCAGCGGCGGTGCATCTCATGAAATCTGTCCATCGTGCGGGTTTGAGCCGGGCTACACTGACGATGACCAAGACATTTCCCCTGAGCAGTGGGGAACTGAATGGCGCGCATCTGGCTCAAAGTGGTTCAGCAAAAGCATCCCGGCACCCAGAAAGAAGTCTGCTCCCAAAGCAGCAGTAGAGAAATCTGTGCGGCCAACCAAGAAGGTCAGAGCCAGATCAGTCAAAAAGCGAAATCGTTGAACGGAAGACGAAGGGGCCTTTGGATGCATCAACCCAGATGGCTCGTAAGCCAATCAAATCGCAGTCGGGCGACATGCTCGGACATCATGAAATTGTTGTTCGCAAGCGATGGGCATACACGGGTTGTGGGTTTTGAACTTTTCACGTTCAGGAGACGACTCGGAGCCCATGTGGAGGAACAAAAGCTCTTCCGGTTTGCTACAAACGCTGAGGCAAAAACATGTTACTCGTTCGACCGACTCCAACAACGTCGTCACCCTTGACCACGGACCTCGTTTTCGGCTTTGTCGTCAGGCTTAACCGAACATCCGACAGGATTTGATCGAGAGTGCGGAACCGAATCGGTTGAGAAACAGCGGTATCTCGCGTTTGTCATAGGCATGATCAAGTGCATCACTGCCATACTCTCCTTATTAGTTCTCTCACAGCTTGTTGCTGAGCCGATTACTTTGCCGTTGTGGCCGGAGGGAGTGCCGGAGAAGCCTGATTTCAAGTCCCAGCCAGAGGAAGATGTGAAGAAGGACGATGGCATCCGCCGTGTAAGCCATGTAAGTCAGCCCTCACTCACGGTCTATAAAGCACCGAATGCGAATGGCACCGCGGTGCTCATTTGCCCTGGAGGTGGATACAACATCCTCGCCATTGAGCACGAAGGCACACAAGTTGCCGATTACCTCAATACCATCGGCATCACAGGTATCGTGCTGAAGTATCGAGTGCCTCGCCGTGATCCTGATAAGCCGTGGGAAGCTCCTCTCGCAGATGCTCAACGTGCGATGAGCATCATTCGGAAAAATGCCGACGAGTGGGGAATCAAACAGGACCGAGTTGGCATCTTGGGATTCAGTGCAGGCGGAAATCTCTGCGTCATGACCGCCCTTCACTCTCAAGCAGATGAAAGACCAAACTTCATGGTGCCCATCTACCCCGCTTACCTCACCGTCGACAAAAATGACTTTCAACTAAGACCAGAGATACTCGTCACCAAAGATGCGCCCCCCGCTTGCCTCATTCACGCAGGCGATGACCGTATTACGGCGTCCGGCAGCGCTCTCATCTACCTCGAATACAAAAAGCTCGGCATTCCCGCCGAACTTCACATCTATTCGTCAGGAGGTCACGGGTTCGGAATGAAGACGGGCCAGACGCCCGTCAATCAATGGCATTTGAGAGTTGGTGAATGGCTCAAAGACAACGGTTGGGCCAAGTAAAGCCGATTTCGCACTTTAATCATTACCAAACGGTAATTGGCGGCTGAACACAGCGCTAACTATCGTCTGGGGTGTCAAAGTTACATCTCAGTCTCACGTTAGCTGTTATTCTCTGGGTCTCGCCGCTTCGTGCATCTGAAGAGCGGATAGACCTGACACTTGGTTACTACCTAGAGGACCACAATCGCGTTGAGGTCTGGAGTCCCGTTTTGAACTGGGAGACGCCTCTAACAACAACGTCCCTGATTCGCTTACAGGCAGTATACGATGTCGTCTCAGGAGCATCTCCAACAGGGGCACCGCCAACCAAGCCTGTTCGAGAGGTAACAAAGACGATTACATCGACTGAGACTTACAACGCAGTCAGTGGTCCATCTGGGAGGTCCCGGCGTGCAACGCGCAAAGTCACCAATAAAGAAACCGTACTAGAAGAATACGGCGAACCAATATTGCCTCTTCAGCAGTTTGAAGATGCGCGACTTGGTGTGAATCTCGAGTGGGAAAGCCGGGCTATAGATAATTGGGTATTTACTCCTTCAGCAGCCTATAGCACCGAGCAGGATTATGAATCACTGACTGGGGCGATAAAAGTGGGGCGGGAGTTCAATGATAAAGCCACACTTCTCAGTGCAGCATTATCATTCACCAGCGATTCCGTACTCGTTCGGTGGGATGATGAGTGGAAAGATAAAGACACCACTGATGGGATCATTGGCATTACCCAAGTGATCAATCCGACAACGCTGCTGAATGCCAGCTTTACTGCTGGAAGATCCACCGGCTATCTGAGTGACCAATACAAGTCTGCCATGGTTGATGGCGAGGTTATTCCCGAGGTGCGACCTGACGCTCGAACACGCTGGGTCGGAATGATAACACTGAACAAGATGTTTACTCCTGTCGATGGAAGCATTGAGGCCTCCTATCGCTATTACAAGGATACCTTTGGCGTTTCTGCTAACACCTATGCACTAACCTGGTTCCAAAATGTGGGCAAAAGCTGGGTGATTGCACCAAGTTTTCGATACTACGAACAAAGTGAGGCTGACTTCTACGCTCCGGCATTTGAAGGCAATCCACAGTATTTCTCTGCCGACTACAGACTGTCTAAGCTCCGTTCCATGACGTGTGGTCTCAAGGTTGTCTGGAAGCCAAGCTCCAAGGTGCAAGTGAGCGCTGCATATGACCGGTACATCATGGAGGGCAGAGACGGTGGGCGCACGTCTGCGGATGCATATCCATCAGCCAACATTTTCACCGTTGGAATCAAGTTATGGTATTGACCTCCAAGACTACGGTGAGTCGAACTCCCCGCCACGGCGGGACGGAACTGCAGGGCTGGAGCCGAGTTCAGTTCAATGCTTTGGGCAGCGCTTGCTCTCTCATTTTCCAAGCACCTTCAGATAAGCAAGCCAGTGCTTATAAGAGCCAGATGCTTACCTGGGTTGAAGACTTTGAGGAGCGTTACTCGCGTTATCGCAGCTCCAGTCTGATCTCCGCAATCAATCGCACCGCTGGAGGCGACTGGGTTGAAATTGACGACGAACTCGAGTCGATTTTTGCGTTGTGTGACCACTACCACTGGAGCACCGGTGGCGTCTTCGATCCTACTTCGCTTCCGTTACTCAGGGCTTGGGACTATCAAGCCGAGCGCCCGCGTATTCCATCAGACTCCGAGATTGAACAAGCATTGAAGCTGGTTGGCTGGACCAAATTGGAGCGCAGGCGTGGGTGTGTTCGCCTCCCGACAAAGGGAATGGCAGTCGATCTCGGTGGAATCGGCAAGGAGTATGCGGTGGACCGAGTGATTGAACAAGCTGCTGGATTTGGCATCCAGGATATTCTCGTAGACTTCGGGAGGGACGTCCGTGGGCTAGGACATTCACCCAACGGTGGTCCATGGCGGATCGGCCTGGAGAATCCGACCGTTCCTGGTCAATGCTGGGGTGGCGTGATGATTTGCGGATCCGGAGTTGCCACCTCCGGCGACTACTTGAGAGGTTTCCACAGCGGGGGAAGCTACTATAGTCACATACTCGACCCCAGGACTGGAAGACCGATTCAAAATGGCTCTCAGTCGGCAACGGTAATCGCTCCTTCTTGCACTGAAGCAGGCGTTTTGGCGACAGCCACCCTGATACTTGGAGCGACCGAGGGTCTAGAACTCATTCAGCGTTCACCAATGGCGCAAGGAGCGCTTTGGCAAAAAGGCGAGCTGCACACAACCAACCGCTTTTCCTCATCAATAATATAGCTCCATGAATACACTGTCCAAACTCTCCTGCCTCCTCCTGCCCATGCTGCTGTGTCAATGCGCTCCAGGATTGATCTGGCAACGTGACAAGCTCGGCGACTACACAATGCGTCCAGACCGCGATCTTGCTGCTTCCTCGTTAAGCGAGCACGTCTTTTTCTCACGTGAAGCGGCATCTGGCGGACGGGGAGTCGGAGGCGGTGGGTGTGGTTGCAATTGACCAAGATTAGCAAAGAAATGAAAAAACTCGTATTCAGTTTACTCTTGATTGTTGGGTCGTCAGCGCAAGCTGCTGGCGTTGCCTACTCCACTATTCAGGGCATCTACAACGCGCATTGCATTACCTGCCACGGAAGCAGCGGAGCAGAGGCTGGCTTGAACCTTCAGACTAGCAGCTACACCAACACCGTGAATGTCTCTTCCGGAAAGTATAGCTCCCACCGTGTGCGGCCAAACTTTGCCAATAGCAGCAAAAGTGCGATCTACCATGTTATCGTAGCCCAGGGAAATGGACCAAACCACAAGGGAGGAAGTTGGGTAGCCACCGCAGGGCAAAAAACTAGCTTAACGAACTGGATCAATCAAGGAGCGCTCCAGAACGAGAATCCGCCCACGGTAACATCAGTCGCAGCAAGTACGGGCGGAAGTGCGGGGGGCACGAATGTAACCATTACTGGAACGAGGTTCGGTGGCACAGGCGCTTACGCACCAGTGGTAACTTTTGGAGGGGTGGCTGCGACAAACGTTGTCGTAACTGAGGGCAGATTTGATCGCATCACTTGCACCACACCCCCACACGCCGAAGGTACCGTGGACGTGATCGTCACCACGACAACCGGAGGTGCGTCTGCACCTCTGGTTGGGGGCTTCAGCTACACAGCGGGTCCACCCAGCAAACTAGCTTTCCTGGGGCAACCGTCAAACGGCGTAGCAGGTGCGGTGTTGCCATCTAGCGTCCAAGTGCAGATCCAGGACGCCGCCAACAATCCCACTTCCAGCACTGCTAACATCACACTCGCCCTGTCAACAAATCCCGGTGCCAGTACTCTGTCAGGAACCCTCACGGTCACCGCCGTTGCGGGGGTTGCAACCTTCTCGAATCTCAGCCTAGATCGTGCGGGCACTGGGTATCGGCTTTTGGCGACTTCAGGAGGACTCACTAGCATCACCAGCAACGTCTTTGACATCACTGCCACACAACCGGTAGTAGCACTTGCTCAGACGTCGTCCCTAACGGCCACAAGTGCATCTTTCAACTCATCTGTTGAGAGCGATGGTGGTGGCACGGTCACCACAAGGGGATTTGTGTATTCACTCAGCACCCTGAATCCAAGTCCGACTATTGGGGCAGGCGGAGTCATTCAGATGGCATCTGGTTCTGGACTAGGCGCATATACGGCTTCGGTCAGCGGCCTGAAACCCGGCGCGTCGTATGCGATTTCTGCATATGCAACAAACCTCGCCGGAACAGCATACTCCACTCCATCTGTATTCTTCACATTGTCGAATGACACAAATCTGTCTTCCTTGTCACTGAGCGCAGGCACACTTACACCTGCTTTCGGCAGTGCGATCACCAACTACTCAGTGACAGTGCCATACAGTTCTAGCTCCATCGCATTTTCTGTTACCACGTCTTCAACGTATGCATCCGTAACGGTGAATGGTTCATCCCCAGCCGTCCCCGTTGGGCTGCTGGTCGGGAACAATGACATTACTATGCGGGTCACTGCACAAGATGGCAGCACTCAAGACTACGTTGTTGCGATTACCCGAACAGCCCCAAGCCAAAACTCATTCTTGGCAAATCTTGCCGTCGAGCGTGGCACCCTGAGCCCACAGTTCGACCAGAATACCCCTAACTACACCCTAACCGTTCCGTATGCACAGAGCACTTTGCTGGTGAGTCCGTTTGCCGAGGACGCATTCGCAACTACCACCGTGAACGGAGGCATCCCATCGGTTCCGGTCACTCTGTCGCAAGGACCAAATATCATCTTGGTAACAGTGACCGCCGAAGATCTCAGTTCCAGAACTTACACAGTCAATGTAACACGCTCTCCAGAGAGTAGTAGTTCATCCCTACAGAGTTTAGCCACCAGTTCGGGCACACTTGATCCGGTATTCCACTTTGCAGAAACGTCTTACCTGCTGCCCGTGACCTTGGAGACAGAATCCATCGCCTTCACACCTGTTTTGAGTGCATCTGGCGCTTCTCTGTTCATCAACGAAATTGCAGCCACAAGCGGAGTGCCCAGCACATCAATCGGTCTTGTGCCGGGAGATACGCACATTACCATCAGAGTCACATCTCAGGACACCACCTCAACCACGAGCTATGAAGTAGTGGTGAGGCGCATGGCCAGTTCCGATGCAGATCTCTCCAATCTCCTAACCAACATCGGCAATCTTGAGCCTACCTTTCAGGCTAGTGTCACCCAGTACGATCTGTCGGTGTCAGAGACGACAAGTGCCGTGACATTTAGCCCCACGGCGGCCAACGCATTTGCATCGTTAAAAATAAATGATGTTAGCCTACAATCTGGAGGAACAAGCCTACCTATTGCGATCGTTCCAGGCCCAAATGAGGTAAAAATCGTGGTGACTGCTCAGGACGCGACAACAAAAACATATACGGTAAACGTAAATCGCACTTTTGGAGGACCTCCACGAATCATTTCTCAGCCTGCATCCCGGATCGCGGCAACTGGAATGATGGTTGGTTTCCAAGTTGGCGCGATTGGGGCTGGAACAATAACGTATGAATGGCGGAAGAACGGTGTTAAGCGCCAAGGGGCCACTAGCTCAAGTTTGGTAATCAATAACACAACCGCTACTGATGCGGGCACCTATACAGTGATTGTCTCAAACAGTTTTGGGAGCATTATCAGTGACGCTGCTACGCTAGCGATTTCAAAGCCGGGGACGTCGGGAGCACCGGAGATTGTCAATCAGCCTCAGTCCATTTTGGCTCCAGTTGGAAGCGCGGTTGCTTTTGGGGCTTCAGCGATTGGAACCCCAACGCCATCGTTAGCCTGGCGAAAGAAGGGACTGACTTCTGTCCTGTCGACCACCGGCACCTTGGCCATGAATCCAATATCGCTTGGCTCGTCTGGAGTCTACTACATGCAAGCGAAGAACACCGGAGGAGCGATTTCGACCGTAGGTGCCCGCCTCGGAGTCGTAGACACTACAGCCACGGTCAAGCAGGCCAAAGTCGGCACTGTAGTCTCACTGACCGTGAGTGCCGCAGGTGAGGCACTCTTGCATCAGTGGAAAAAAGACGGTGCAGAGATGACTGGAGCCACGAGTTCCAAGTTGCTTATCAAAACAGCAAGTCTTTTGGACACAGGGCACTACTCATGTTTGATCAGAATGGGTGACAAAACTCTCGAGAGCGGAGTGATCGACCTACAGGTATACGACAAAGCTCCCATAATAATGCTTCCGGTCGATTCGATGCTTCCGCCAGCGATTGTTAGTGGCACATATAGCTTTGTGGTTCCGGCAGATACTTCTTCCGAGCGTGCCGTGGTCGCCTGGTCAGCAAAGGGCTTGCCCAAAGGCGTGTCGATTCATCCGACATCAGGGATAATCAGCGGTAAACCACTTCTGGCCTCTCCTTCAGGCAGCTTTTTCAGCGTGAAGATCACCGCAACAAATGGATCAGGGAGTCACACAGTGCCAGTCAGACTGGTGGTTTCCCCTCTGACACCTGGAGCGGCTGGAACTTACAATGGTTTGGTAGATCGAGATAGCTCGTTGAACCAAAGCTACGGAGGCAGCCTTTCATTGACGGTCGCTTCAGACGGAATGATGACGGGTAAGCTCGGAATGGGTAAAGTGACTTTGCCATTTACCAAGGTGTGGCTGGACACATTTATTTCGAGCACTCCGACCGGTACGATCGAGTTGGGTGCATACTCTGTCCATTTCGCCATCAATCCGTCAACCGGAGAGCTTACGGGTAACGTTCGAAGTGCTACTACAGCTCCGATTGGTCTCAGCGGCTGGCGACACACAGCACCACCTGCGATCACTTTTGGCAGATACAATGCGGTGATCGACCTCACACCTAGCCAACTTCCAAACCCGATTGGTGATCCAGACTATCCACAAGGATCAGGCTTCGGCACGCTCACAGTTTCAGCTGCGGGAATTTCCTGGAACGGCCGACTGGCAGATGGTGTTGCCTATACAATCTCTACTACGATTGGTAGCACTTCGAAGATTCCGTTCCACTTGATGCTTTATGGAAACACAGGCTCCATCCACGGATGGTTGACACTTTCCGCTCCAGATTTGGATGGCTCTATCGACTGGGGCAAATCTCAACAGGCGCCAACGTCAACCAGTCACAATTACATAACGGGATTCAGCCTTCACAAACTAACCGTAATGGGTAGTAGATATATTCCGCCCGTAAGCCCTATCCTGGGTTTGTCTGATGGGGGTCCTGGCACAACTAACGCAAAGCTCACATTCTCCGAAGCAGGAATCAGCACGTCAGCTCAATACGCGCCACTGAATGGCACTACCTTTCGCGTAACCACAACGAACTCACTCGTTCTGCCAACTGGGGCAGCGAATCCAACGGGCCTTAACGTTAAACTGGACGCGGCAACAGGTGGATTCTTCGGAAGTTTTGACCTGAAAAATGATCCTGACCCAACCGACACCGTAGCACCCATCAGATTGTTGACACGTAATGCTAAGTTTTACGGGCTCGTCGTGACTCGCACTGGAATCGAGCGTGGAGTTGGTCACTTCTTGCTTTCCGAACTCCCACAAATTGGTCCACCAACTACAACTCTGCTCACATCTGACATCCTTTCTGGGCGAGTGAATCTCGGTCCAAAGTGAGTGTTATGAAACCTGTCGAACATCCACGCCCACTATCTGTATGGTTTACGTTTCACTTCTTCGACTACAGGCACTTCTTTATTGAGTAGATCATAAGCCTGCCGCAGTCTTTTAACTTCGTCAGAGTGTTTGGCTGCGACATCTTGTTGTTCTCCTGGGTCATTTTGAAGATCAAACAACTGCATAGGTGCCGCAGGTACTCCGGTGGTGAGACCAGGATGAGCGTCAACGTTGTACTGCTCATACGGTGCGAGTATCGTCACGCCATCAGGTGCACGGGGATCGTCCCAGCGTTCACTTGTGCCTGAAGCGAGCTTCAAGAGCTTCGGTGGCAACACATGGAGTTTCCATCGTGCATCGCGCACCGAGGCTAGCTTCGGCCCCTGATGACCGAATAAGTACTGATGAGGCGACTTGGCACCCTGTATCAGAACCGGTAGCAGATTCATGCCATCCAGATATCGATCATCTGGCATCTTGGTGCCTGTGGCCTCCATGACGGTCACAAATAAGTCCATCATGATTGCCAGTTCGTGGTTGGTAGAGCCTGCTGGAATCTTGCCGGGCCAACGAGCGATCATCGGAACTCGATAAGCTCCTTCATAGGTTGCTGTTTTCATCCCACGAAGCCCGCCAGTGCTGCCGCCAAACCAAGCTCCGTTGTCGCTGGTGAAAAAGATGAGCGTGTTGTTGTCGACACCAGTTTCTTTGAGAGCGTCCAAAACTGCTCCCACACTGTCATCGAGATCGAGGAGAGCATCCCCGTAGAGCCCTGCCCCGCTTTTTCGATAGTTCTTCTCAGAGGCGGCGAGGGGCTTGTGTGGCATTGCCTCAGCAAAATAGAGGAAAAACGGGTTCGCATGTTTTCTGCGGATAAAATCCACTGCGCGCTGGCTGTATCGTTGTGTTAATGTTGCCTGCACAACCGGATACTCCGCCACTGTTTTTCCCTCAAGCACCTGGACAGGGCGCATGTCGTTGGAGTAGGGGATTCCGTAGTATTCGTCAAAACCCCGGTCAGTGGGCAGCACGCCATCCTTGTGTCCGAGGTGCCATTTTCCCACCATTCCCGTGGCATAACCGTTGCTCTTCAGCACTTGGGCCAAGGTGACTTCCGTCTTCGGCATTGCCATCGTGTCTGCGGCTGGTCCGCCGTCAGGGGCAGGATTTTGAGTCATCCCACAGCGAAACGGATAGCGCCCAGTCATCAGAGAAGCCCTCGTTGGCGCGCAAAAAGGAGCCGGGGTGTTGAACTGCGTCATTCGGACACCCTCAGCTGCCATCTTGTCGATTCGTGGCGTTTTGAACTTCGGGTGTCCGTAGCAGCCGAGGTCCCCATAGCCGAGATCATCTGCCAAGAAGATGACAATGTTCGGCCCAGCGGCCATGGCTGAAACTGAAACAAGAAAACACACCGCGAGCAGGAGTCTCATGCGGTGAAAACGCCTAGCGGAACGCAAACTCGCAACCAAAAAGAAAGAGGGGCCTCTTTCGAGGCCCCTCCGGGTTTGATTGGATCGCTGTAGCGAGATCAGGATTACTCCTGGCCTGGACGCCATTCTTCGGTGGCGAACTTGAAGGCCTGCTCCAGGCCGACGAGATCGGTGCTGGGGCGGAGGCTTTCGAAGGCTTGGGACTCGCGCTTGAGGTCTGCCTCGCTGTAGTTGACTGCCTTGACGGACAGTCCGATACGGCGCTCGGCTTTGTCGACCTTGATAACGCGGGCTTCCACGTCGTCTCCCACGTTGAGCACGTCTTTGACGCGTGCCACGTGATCTTCGGATAGTTGGCTGATGTGCACGAGGCCGTCGATGTCGTCCTCAAGCTCCACAAAGGCTCCAAAGGAGGCAATCTTGGCCACTTTGCCTTTGACGAGATCGCCCACTTTGAAGCGGTCGTCGATCTTGCTCCAAGGGTCGCTCTCGAGCTGCTTCATTCCAAGGCTGATACGCTGATTGGCCTTGTCGATGCCGAGCACGGTGGCTTCCACTTCTTGGCCCTTCTTGAGGACTTCGGAAGGATGGTTGATCTTGCGGGTCCAGCTGAGGTCGGACACGTGGATCATGCCGTCGATGCCTTCTTCCAGCTCCACGAAGGCGCCGTAAGCGGTCAGGTTGCGCACAGGGCGCTTGACCACAGTGCCAACTGGGTAGCGGACGTCGATGTCGTCCCAAGGATTGGGCTCGAGCTGACGGACGCCGAGGCTGATCTTGCGCTCTTCTTTGTTGATGCCGAGAACCACGGCCTCGATCGTTTGACCGAGGGTGAGAACGTCTGCAGGGCGAGCGATACGCTTGACCCAGGACAGCTCGGAAACGTGCACAAGGCCTTCCACGCCTTCTTCGACTTCCACGAACGCACCGTAGGCCACCAGTTTGGTGACTTTGCCGCGGACTTTGTGTCCGACGGGGTAACGGCCTTCGATGTTCTCCCATGGGTTGTTTTGCATCTGTTTGAGGCCGAGGGAGACACGCTCCTTCTCGCGGTTGACCTCGAGGATCTGCACTTCGATGGACTGACCGATCGAAAGCATCTCGCTGGGGTGATTGAGGCGGCCCCAGGACATGTCGGTGATGTGAAGCAGGCCGTCCATGCCGTTGAGGTCCACGAACACACCGAAGTCGGTGATGTTCTTGACCACGCCCACGACTTTGTTGCCAGGGATGACGCTCTCCAGGAACTTCTGGCGCTGCTCGGCGCGCTCTGCCTCGATAACCTCGCGGCGGCTGAGCACGACGTTTTTGCGGTCGTCGTTGATTTTGACAATCTTGAACTCGTAGACCTTGCCCACGTATTCGTTGAGATCTTTTGGCGGAATGATGTCGATCTGGCTGCCAGGCAGGAAGGCTTCGACACCGACGTTGACCATGAGGCCGCCTTTGACGACTCCCTTGACCTTGCCGCGGACGAGACCGCCTTCGTGGAAGACTTTGGCGATCTTCTCCCAGTTCTGCTTGTGGGCGGCTTTCTCCTTGGAGAGCACGACCATGCCTTCGTCGTTTTCCAGGCGCTCGAGGAGGACCTCGATTTCGTCGCCAATGTTGATTTCTTCATCTTCAAACTCGGAAGAAGGGATGGCACCTTCTGACTTGTAGCCGATGTCCACGAGGACAACTTGCGGTTTGATTTCCAGGATGCGCCCCTTAACGATGGAGCCTTCGGTGAATGTGCGGAACGAGCTAGCGATCAGTTCCGACAGAGCTTGTGCGCTCATGAGTGTGTGTTGTTTTCAGGTTTCGGACGCGTTGTGTCGCCGCAAAAACCCGTCCGAGATCAATGCTGCGAGCCTCTTAACAACTGGTCAATGAGGCGGTGGCTGGGACCAGAGGGCCGGGAGTGTCTCACATTTCCTTGGGTGTGCAACCGGGGAATATCCCCCCTTCAAAATGAAAAAGGGGTGCCAGGACCGCGCCTGACACCCCACTTTTGGCTGAAAATCGTCAATCCCTCCTGTCGCTGTTCAGCAGGTGCATCAGGTGGTAGAGGAAAGTCAGCAGGGCGGAAAGGAATGCAGCCACGTAGGTGAGAGCGGCGGCGTCCAGGACCTTGTTCATGCCTTGTTGTTCCGCTCCTGGGTAGACGAGATTCAGTTCACCGACCAAACGCTTGGCTCTGGCTGTTGCATCGAACTCCACGGGCAGGGTGATGAGTTGGAAGAGCATGATCACGCCAAAACTGACGGTGAACAAAAGGAGCGCCAGTTTGGCACCCACGAGGAACATGCCTCCAAATCCAAGGATGGATACAATCCAGCCTGCCTTGGTGGTGATGCCCACCGCAGCCATGCGGAGATGCAGTGGCGCATAGGCTTTTGCATGCTGAATCGCGTGTCCGGCCTCATGGGCAGCGATTCCCACTGCCGCCACGGATTGGCCGTAATAGTTCTCCTCGCAAAGAACCAATCGCTTGTTCATTGGGTCGTAGTGGTCGCTCAAGGTGCCCTGAGTGGGCACGATTTGGACGTCACGAATGCCGCTGGCTTGCAGGATCCGTGCGGCCGCCTGTGCTCCGGTCAGGCCGGAGGAAGCCCTGACGGTGGAGTAACGCTGAAAGTTGCTCTTCACGCGCCAAGAGGCCCAGGCGGACAATGCCGTGGTGGCGATAATGATCATCAAATAAGTCGGGTCGATTACCATAGGAATAGAGGGTTTATGTGATGATACGCGGTCATAGGCAGGAGGAAGCTACAAAACCAGCGGGGTTTTGCACTCCGCAATCCGGGGCGCTTCCTTCGGAAAAAACTCCACTTTCCAACGCGGACTCATTCGGTAGGAATGCCGCCCCCCCTGGAAAAACCAAGACGATTTCTGACATGATCACCACCCCTGACGCCAAGTTTCTCATCCTGATCGCCAACACCGCGCTAAAGATCGACGTCGTTAGCTTTAAAGATCAAGTGCTGGACGATGCCATTCCGTCCTTGAGGTCAAAAGCTGCCCAGATTTGCGCTGATTTGAGATCATTCCGAGAGGAACTAGCCACGGCGCTCCAAGCAAAACAGGATGCGGACGAAGCTGATCGTCAGGCTGCAATAGAGGCCAAAGCGCGTGAAAAAGCGGAGCGCGAGGCCACCAAAAAAGCTGCTGAGGAGGCAAAGGCTGCCGCCAAGGCACAAAAAGAAGCCGAGAAAGCCGCAGCAAAAGCTGCCAAAGAGCAAGCAGCCCGCGAGAAAGCAGAACAACAAGCTCGTGAGCGCTCAGAGCGCGAAGAGGCCAAGAAAGCCGCAGCCGAAGCAAAGGCCCTGGCCGCTCAGCAGAAAGCCGAAGAGCAAGCGCGGATCGCCGCTGAACGTGAAGCTGCTCGCGTTGCAGCAGCTGAGGCTCGTGCTAAAGCCCTTGCGGAGAAGGAGGCTGCAAAGCAAGCTGCGGCAGAAGAGAAAGCCAGAATCGCGGCTGAAAAAGAGGCGGCTCGTCAGCTGAAGGAACAACAAGATGCTGAAAAAGCCGAAGCCAAGGCCCGTGAAAAGGCTGAGAAGGAAGCTGCTAAGCAGGCTGCGGCGGAAGAAAAGGCCCGGATCGCTGCTGAAAAGGAGGCAGAGAAGCAATTGAAGGCACAACAGGCCGCCGAGCGTGCCGAAGCGCGCGCCAAGGAGAAAGCAGAGAAGGAAGCTGCCAAACAGGCGGCGGCTGCGGAGCGCGCTCGCATCGCCGCAGAGAAGCAAGCAGCCAAAGAAGCTGCTGAAGCTCAACGCGCTCACGCCTTGGCAGAGCGAGACGCACTGAGACAAGCCGCTGCCCAGCTGAAGGCAAAAAAACTGGCCGAAGAAGCGGAGAAAAAGCGCCAGAAAGACGCCGCCGCTGCCGCGAATCTAGCTGCCATGGAAGCCGCTGCCGCCCGCTCGACTGCACCAGAAGAAATCGTTTACATTGACCAGGACGAGTAACCGCTTGCCGACCTGAATCGTAAAGCTAGCCATCCCCAACTTGTCATGACCACTCCAGAAGAACTGATTTCCTCCCTCAAATGGCGCTATGCGACCAAATCATTTGATCCAGCCCGCAAGATCCCTGACAAGGAGTGGGCAGCGCTTGAGGAGTCCCTTGTTTTGACGCCCTCAAGCTTTGGTTTGCAGCCTTGGAAGTTCTTGGTGGTACAGGATCAGGCGATTCGAGAGCAACTCGTTCCTCACAGTTGGGGCCAGCGTCAGGTGGCGGATTGTTCCCACCTTGTCGTCATGACCGTAAAACAAAACCTCAGCACGGCAGATGTGGATGCGTTTGTGCAACGGAACGTCGATGTGCGTGGAGGCTCTGTAGAAGCTCTGAAAGGTTATCGCGACATGATGGAAGGCTTCCGGGCCAAGGCCGAGACTGAGGGCTGGCTTCAACAATGGGCGAAACTCCAAGCTTACATCGCGCTCGGCCAGTTGATGGCGGCAGCGGCTTTATTGCGAATCGATGCATGCCCCATGGAGGGCTTTGTGCCTGCCAAGTTTGACGAAATACTCAACCTCAACGCAGAGGGACTCACTACCGCCGTTCTTTGTCCGCTCGGATACCGTTCTGACACCGACAAATATGCGGCGCTGCCGAAGGTGCGTTTTGACAGAGAGACGGTAATCGAGTGGCGCTAAGATGCTCGGCTACTTGGTAGCCACCTGCACCTTTACATCATCCATGTAGATTGGTGTCTCTGAGAAAGGAGTGCCCCACAGGGTTACTTTGCCATTGCCTTTGATCTTCTCTTTCGGCTGCTCCTCTTTCACCATCGGTGCATCAGGCTCTTGCGTGCCGTCTTTCCACGCTTTCCCGATGATCATCCATTGGCCAGCAGAAGTGAGTTCAGCAACGAGCTTCAGATGCACCCAAGTATCAGTCTCCCAAGCAAATGGAGCACTTGAGATCACTTCTTCACCGCTCACCAACTCCAATTGCTTCTTTGCGCAATTGACGAACAGCCGACGACCCGTCAAACCGTGAACACTGAGCCCAAATCTCGGCGTGCTTCGGCCGCGCTTAGTGGCCTTTACCTTCATCTGCGCTACCGAAGTGCCCGCAGCTGACTCCCCGACCTGAATGCCCACATCAACGATCGGATTGGGCTCGACCATGATCACTTTGCTACCGTCTTTGGTGGCAATCTTTACGGTTCCGTCCAAGACGAACAAGTCTTTAGGCGGCACGCCCTCTTCCCATCCCTCGGAGTCGATAACGAACGACTTGAGTTGAGCATCAGCAGACGCAGCCGGACCTTTCTCTTCAGGACGAGGTGCGTCTTCTTGAGCAAATGCCGGACCTGCGGCCAGAATGAAGGTCAGTACCAGCGGGCGGAGGTTTGGGTTCATGGTGGCAGCAAAACAGGTTTACTTGACCGGTTCTTTCATAAGCGCCAGCGCCTCCAGGGCATTGGCTTCCTCGTGCACGATCGCATACAAACTCCGTGCCACCGCCGCAGGATTTGGGTGCTGCCACACGTTACGACCGATCGCAATGCCTGATGCTCCGGCACGAATCGCGTCTTCTACCATCTTGAAGAGGCCTGCGTCATCGCCCATGGCTGCCCCACCCAGCACGATCACAGGCACATAGCTTTCCGCTACGACTGAGCGGAAGTCGTCCACCGTTCCGTTGGTAGGATAAACCGTCTTGACCACATCTGCACCCAACTCAGCCGCCAATCGCACAGCAAAACGCACATTGTCGACTGTGTAGCGATCCTTTTGGCCCAACCCGTAGGGCAGAGATTCCAAAATCACCGGAATGTCGATCTCAAGACTGTCTGTGATGAGGTCAGCACAGGTTTGGGTGACGTCAGCCTCATTCTCCGAGAACGGGAACAGCATGTTCATCACGCCATGGGCACCTAGCATCTCCGCAGTTTCAATGCCGTACACTGGAATGCTACCAGCCCCTGGCCCGAGTAGTCGGGTGTTGTAAACATCGGTGCGCAAGCACAGGCCCTTGCCTTGAATGAGATCGCCAGAGCGCATAGCAAGACCGAGGTTCATGACATACCCATCCACAAACGGATTCACCTTCTCGATGAGCTCAAAAGGCTTCTCCAAACCAGGCACCGGGATGGCCACTCCGTGATCAATGGGCAAGATGACCGTGCGGCCATCACGAAAAAACATGTCCAGGTTCTCTTCTCTTGTCATAATGCGTTTGGGGGGGAGAGTTTCCATAAGGCGGCCTGCCCCACTCTGCAACCCTTTCACCCTTTCTGCTTCGTCCGATGATCAAAGCCACCATGCCCCTGCTGATTGCGGTCCTAACCGCATGCGCTGTCCCTCCAGCACCGCCAGCCTCCACTTCCGCGCTCTCGCCCGCTCAACTGGACCGAGTCGGACGGCGTATCTGGCAAAATGAATGTGCGGGAACCGTAGAAGGACTCACTTCATGGAATCAAGGTGAGCACTTTGCTTCGTTGGGCATTGGTCATTTCATCTGGTACCCAGCAGGAGCTTCTGGTCCGTTTGAGGAGAGCTTTCCGCCGCTCATTGCGTACCTTCAACAAACAGGTGCCCAGGTGCCAAACTGGCTACTACAAACACCTGACTGCCCCTGGCCGGATCGCGCAAGTTTCATTCGCGATTCCCAAAGTGAACGCCAGCGCTCACTGCGGCAACTTCTCGCGGGCACTGTTAGGCAACAGACTCAGTTCATCATCGCGCGCCTCAACCGCACCATTCCTCGACTCGCCTCAGAAGGTGGGGCCGTGGCTTTCCAATCCTACCAAGTGCTGTCACAGACACCCGAAGGGCTCTTTGCCATGATCGACTACATCAACTTCAAGGGCGATGGTCTTAATCCCGCCGAGCGCTACAACGGACAAGGCTGGGGCCTCGCCCAAGTGCTCGGCAACATGGAGAAGGCGACTCCTCAGGAAGCTCCCGCCGCTTTTGCCAACTCCGCCAAAGTTGTGTTATCCAGCAGAGTCAAAAACTCACCGCCCTCACGCAATGAAACCAAGTGGCTGAGCGGCTGGCACTCAAGATGTGCTGCTTACGCGAATCCGCTCTGAACCAAATGGGTCACGCGCGTGGATTGCGGGCAAGAAGCGCTATCATTGATTGGCTGAACATGCATTGAGAGACCTATACTCGATGTGCGTTCCATGGCGGATGCGCTTCATTTTCGTTGCTCTGCTCCTTTTCTCACTCTGTCCGCTGCTTCACGCTCAAAAAGCGAAGAAGAGGGCCAACCAGACCAACTCCGATGACATGTGGGTGACCTTGCCCGTGCCGGAGCTGCCGTTGAACGTGACGCATCACACCTTCACCAGCGCATCAATGAAGCGCGAGGTGGGCTACTGCCTCTATTTGCCGCCGGGTTATGCAAAGGACCAAAAACGCCGTTATCCCGTCATTTACCATCTGCATGGTGCCGGCGGCAATGAGACGCGCAGCGTGTATTCCGCCAGCGTGCTGCACGAGGGCATCGTCGCAGGCACACTGCCGGAGATGATCATGGTCTTCCCAAATGGCGGACGCTCCACCATGTATCAGGACAGCGGCGATGGCCGATTCATGGCGGAGACGATGATGATACAGGAGCTCATCCCGCACATCGACGCCACTTATCGCACGCTCGCCGATCGCAGGGCTCGCTGCATCGAAGGCTTCAGCATGGGCGGACGCGGCTCCACGCACCTCGCCATGCGCCATCCGGACCTGTTTGGCTCGCTCTTCAATCAAAGTGGGAATGTTTATCACGTCTCCGATGTCTCGAAGGCACCCAACACCTACCTCGGCGACGATCCGGATCGTCTGAAGGCCAACGATCCGTATCTCAACCTCGAGAAGAACCTCGCCTTCATCAAAACAAACCTCCACATCCAGGTGGCCTGCGGCACCGCGGACCCCGAGCACCTCATCACCGTGCGTGAATACCACGCGGCGCTCACGAAGGCCGGTGTGCCGCACAGCTACTTCGAGGTCGAAGGTCTCGATCACAACCAGAAGAAGATGATCGACGGCCGCAAAGCCTCCTGGTTCGACTTCCACATCGAATCGCTCAAGCTCAACCAAATCGACCTCCACTACCTCAAACCATGAAAAAGCCTCTCTTTGCGTTTTGTGCGATCTTTTGCGGCCATTTGATCGCGGCCGAGCCCACGCTGCTCCTCACCGATGACTTTGCCCGCGACGAAAAAACACCCGGCAAGGAAGACATCGGCAATGGCTGGACCAGCAACAGCGGCTGGCGGGCCAAAGGGCATCAACAGGTCGATCTCATTGACGGCGTCATGCACGTCACCAAGCATGCCGAGGCTGATCACGGCGTGGCCATCTTCCACAACGTCGAGTTTCAAGACGGCATCGTCGAGCTGCGCTTCAAGCTCGGCGAGGGCGACGACCTCGGCGTCGATTTCGTCGATCGCGAGCTCAAGACCGTCCATGCGGGTCACCTCTGCATGGCCCGCGTGACCAACAAAGCTCTCACCATCACGGATTCGAAGACCGGCGGCATGGACAACAAGATCCGCGACCGCCGCCAGGCAGGTGACAAGTCCCCCGAGCTTGCCGCATTGCTCAAAACCAAGACCAAGGCCTTCAAACTCGACCTCAAACCGACTGACTGGCACACCCTGCACATCACCGTGTCCGGCAACACGATGAGCGTGAAGATCGACGACCAGCCCGCCGGCACCTTCTCCAGCGAAGGCATCGCCCACCCGACGAAACGCATGATCACCCTCGCCGTGAACAAGCCCGCCCAGGTGGATGATGTGAAGGTGTGGAGGCTGAAATGAAGATGCGCATTGCCTGCTTCATCCTTCTTTTTGTCACATCCGCCTTTGCGGAGCAGCAGCATGAGGTGGTGCCTGATTGGCCTCGCCTGCCGGAGGGGCATGTGCTCGGGGTTTGTGCCGGAGTCGGGGTGGATGCGCAGAACCGCGTGTTTGTGTTTCATCGCAGCGGGCGGGCGTGGTCAAATCCGTTTCCCAAGGAGCCCATCGAGGCACCGACAGTCAGCGTGATCGACGGCGCGACAGGAGAGTTGCTCGCAACCTGGGGCGAAAAGCGTTTCATCATGCCACACGGCCTCAGCATCGACGCGGAGGGCAACGTGTGGCTCACGGATGTCGGCCTGCATCAGGTCTTCAAATGCTCGCCGGAAGGCAAAACGCTGCTCACGCTCGGTGAGGCCAGCGTGCCGGGCACGGACGCGCAGCACTTCAACCTGCCCACCGATGTCGCCGTGATGAACGATGGCTCGTTTTATGTGAGCGATGGTTACAAAAACACCCGCGTGATGAAATTCAGCGCCAACGGCCGCTTCCAGCACGAATGGGGGACCAAGGGCACCGGCGACGGCCAGTTTCACCTGCCGCACGGCCTTGCTCTCGATGCGAAAGGTCGTGTGATCGTCTGCGATCGTGAAAACGAACGCGTGCAGCTCTTCGATGCCCGTGGCGGGTTTCTGGCGGCGTGGAAGGGCCCGCACCTCGGCAAGCCCTATGGCATCGCCACCGCGCCGGACGGGCATGTCTTCCTCATCGACGGCGGATCGCCCTCCGTGCGACGAGAGCAGCGCGGCAAGGCGGTGGAGCTCGATGCGGCTGGCACGGTGCTGGACACCTTTGGCTCGTTTGGCAAGGCAACGGGCCAGTTCCAGCTCGGTCACGACATCACCATCGGTCCGAATGGAGCTGTGTATGTCGCGGAGGCCACCGGAGCCCGGGTGCAGAAGTTTGTGAGCAAGAAGCCGGCCCGGAACTAGCTTTTGCTCACCGCGAAATAAATGCGTTGATCTCACGCCGTGTGGGGATCGAAGGCTGCGCGCCTGCTTTAAGCGTAGCGAGGGCTCCAGCAGCATTCGCGAAGGCAATGTCGTTCGAGACGGCAAACGCGCCCGCAAAGGTGTCTCCCGCACCGACGGTGTCCAACGGCGTGACTTTCGGCGGAGCAAACTCACTCACACCGGCCTCGCTGAGGCTCAGCGTGCTCTCCGCGCCGCGGGTGATAATGAGCTGACGGCACTTCGCCTGCTTCAAATCGCGATCTGGGGTGATCTTCGCCGCCTCGCCTTCGTTTACGATGAGCACATCGACGTCGAAGCGATCGGCAAGAAATGCCTCGCTGAGGGGTGACGGGTTCAAAATGACCTTCACACCGGCTTCACGGGCGATTTCCGCTGCACGACGCACGACGGGCAGCGGGCATTCGAGCTGCAAAAGCAGCGCATCGGCGGCGCGGATGGGTTGGGCTTGTTTTTCGACGTCGGCGGGTGAGATCGCGTGATTCGCGCCCGGATTGACGATGATCGAGTTTTCGCCCGCATCATCCACCGCGATGAAAGCGCTGCCGGTGGGTGTTTCGGAGCGTGAGATGCCGCTGGTGTCGATTCCCTCGGCTTTGAGTGCCTCAATGTAGCGCGTGCCGAAGTCATCCACGCCCACGCAGCCGATCATCGTCACGCGTCCGCCGGATCGGGCGGCGGCAACGGCCTGATTCGCTCCTTTGCCGCCAAAACACGTCAGCATGCTGCTCGACGTGAGCGTTTCGCCAGGTGCAGGAATGCGCGGCACACGCAGCGTGTGATCCACGTTCAACGATCCGACGACGACGATGCTGGGACTCTTCGTTTCCATCACTTCTTCGCCTGCGGAGGTTCGACACTGAGCTGCACGATGGCTTCGCGGACGCGGGAGGCCTGCTCGGGGCTCATGATGAGGAAGCGGTGCTTGCCGGTTCCTTTTTTCACGGGGCGGAAGAGCGTGGCGGAGTCATTCTCGACAATGATGTTGCCGGGAGGCGAGAGGTCGAAGTATCCGCGATCCGGGTAGATGGCGTACAGCACTGCAGTCGGGTCCCAGGTGGGGCGATCGTGCGGCGGCGGGTTGTAGAGGTAGTAGCCCTCCTTGAGTGGATGGTTCGGTATGTAGTTGAGATCCTCCTCTATGGAAATGTGAGGAAATGCCGCCGCTACTCCAATCTCAAAGCCGCTCCAGATCATCGGTGTAGGCCACTGGGTGGCCAGTTTCTGCGCGGCGGGCACGTCGAGCTTCACATTGTATTCGAGGTGCCGCGTGTCGAAGTTCACCGTCTGAAATGCGCCTGCCATGAGGCAGAGAAACTTTACTTTCTTTGTGATCAAGGCATTGGCAGAAGCGTCATCCGTCAAGCGCGCGAGATTGGTGAAGAAACCCACCTGGACGATGACCACACTTGCGTCTGGCTGCTTGGCAAGGACGTCCTTGATCAACGCGCAAGCCTCAGGCGCGTCCGTGCCACTCTTGAGGTCGTGCGGATGCTTGTCAGCGAGCAAATTGAACTTCCCCGGCTCTTTGGCCGCGCCATTGCGCACCACTCCGATGGGTGTGTCTGGATAACCGTAGAGCGTGTTTACCGCATCGACGAAGGCAGCGGCCTGCGGATGATCTTTCGTGACGGTGACGGCAAGCAACTCACACGCGCCGCGCTTTTGCAGATTGTGGATCATGCACAGCGCCATGAGGTCATCGATGTCATTGCCCATGTCAGTATCGAAAATGAGCTTCACAGGCGCCGCTGGAAGTAAGGAGGGCACGACGACAAAAAGAAAGACCAGTATCAGTTTCATGAAGCTGAGACCAACGAAGCACAAGCCCAAGCGCTATCGTGTGCTAGTTACCAAAAAGCTCGTACGGCAGTGGAATCACTTTGAAAAACCTCACAGTGCACGGTTCAGTTTGAAATCACATGAGTCTAATTAAGCTCGCCCACACCTTTGCATTAGCATCCTGCCTTTACGTTGCCTTCCCAAGCACCACCGGCGCACTGACAGTCACTGTTCCTGGCTCTGCCAACCCCTGGCTCGCAGGTGCAGCGAATGGAACAACGGCAAGCAGCGGGGACGAAGCTCCTGCACAGTCGCCCGTGCTGGTGCAACTGGTGGAAGTGGATGCTGGGGACCTGCTGCGGTTCTACGTCTCCGGGATGGCTGGTTATGCGCCCGGTTCAGAGACGACCTCGGATGGTGTTGGCGGATCGTCCTTTTGGGAAATGACTCACTCGATGGAGAACGGCATCGGCGGCATCAACAATGCACCGGCGAATGCATTGATCGGCGTCTTCTTGGATGACTCCACGCCTGCGGCAGGTTCAGAACCCACCTCACTGGACTTTTCAGTATCATCGGGCATTCGCGATGCAGGCAGCCAAAGTCCGGGGTTGAAGCAGCCCTTCTTCATCGGCAACGGCGTTGGTGCTGGCAGCGTGCGTCAGACTTTTGCGGTTCCAACTGGAGCCACGCGATTGTATCTCGGCACGCTTGATGGCAGCGGTTGGTTCAACAACCCGGGCCAGTTCACGGTGAACATCACCATCAATGGCGAGGGCGGCACGAACACGGTGTCTTGGGGAACACCCACGTTGATCAGCCAGCCGTCCGACGTGATTACTGGCGGTTCGTTGGTACTGGCGAAGACGCTGCTTAATGCGGGGGTGCTGGCGGGCAACAACCAAGATGTGACCGTCAATGGAGTTCCATTCACGGAGGCGCGCGACATCAGCTATGGCGGTGTGGGCAATGCCTTGTTCGAACTCAGCAGCGGCTATCCCTGGGACGGTGACTTCGGCTCAGCCAGCACGCCGTTCTCGAACCTCGACAGCAGCTACCAGACACTGCTGAAAACTGGCATTCTGCGTCTCGGTGCGAATGCCTCGCTGCGCTCGTTTCAACTCACGCTGAATGGTCTCACCATTGGCGACACGTACGATGTGCAGTTCTGGGTAAACGGCTCCTATACCGGAGCTTCGACCGCAAACCATAACACGGTCATCACCACATCTTCCGGCAGCGTGACGCTCGATCCCAATACCACAGGGACCGACGGCGGCATTGGCCAATGGGTTACTGCGTCCTTCGTTGCGAACGAGCCAGGCATTACCTTTGAGTTCACCTCCGACAATGCCAGCGGCTTCGGCACGTTGAATGCCTTCCAGGTTCGCAGCAGCTCAGCCACCCCAGAGATCACCGACACCGAACTGCCCGCACCGGGCAACAGCTTCACCGTCACTGGCGGCACAGCGCCATACACTTTTGAAGTTATCAGTGGCAGTATGCCTCAGGGACTTCTTTTGAGCAGTGATGGAATGATTTCGGGCTCTCCGACGGCGAGCAGTTCAGGAGCAGTCATGATCCGTGTTACAGACAGCGCTAGTGCAGTTGGCGGCAAGATCTTCAACTACACTTTCGATATTGGCAGACCTGAAATCGCATTGAGACGCGTGGTCATTCAGGATGTGGGTGGAACGAATCGCATGGGCATCTTTGAAGTCACTGCGAATGATGATGTAGCGCTGGCCCCTTACGAATCAGATACGCTGATCACCAACGCCAGCCATGCGTTTGAATACCGATTCAAGTCTGGTGCAGGGACCTTCTTCACATGGGAAACCGCCCTCTATTTCCCGTTCAACTATCCACCGGCGATTCCGTTCGACACCGTGGAAGATCTTCGCGTCGAGTTTCGCAGCATCGATGCAGCGGGAAACCGTTCACGCACGCTGGCCTATGACATCAAAAAGGGAGCACTGCCAACTGCTGACCAGAGCTTCGGCGTCAGCGTGGCTGCCGCCACCACTACATTGATTCCCAATGCAGGCGCTTCGATCATCAAGATGTTTGTTGAAGAGTCGGGCTCCGGCTCTTCCAGTGTGAAGGTCACGACGGTGGATCGGGACACCGGCAAAATCTCAGCTGTTTACAACAGCAACCGCAGCAACCCCGCCAACAGTCCCAAGAACAGCATCACGCTCGGAACGGCCGTCATCGATGCCGCAGCAGGCCGCCTGATGCCGCCAACAACTGGAAAAAACGATGGCATCATGGACTTCGTTGTGGCCACGGCAAGCGGATTGAAGATCGTCGTTAACAAATCAGGTGCCGCACCATCCCTTGCCGAACACAGCGTCTCACTGCCAGTCGATGGCGCAGTGAAAAAGGTAGCCGTTGGAGATGTGAACGGTGATGGTGCAGATGACATTGTCGCGATCGTGTTAAAGACGACAGGTCCTCAACTCGGCCACTTCCTAGCGGTTTATCTCAGTCAGGCCACCGCCAACTCCACAAATGGAGCCTTCACCACATCCGGCTTCTCCTCACCGACTTATGACATGATCCCTTTGGTGCTCGATGCGCGCGCCCTGACGGCAGGCGACCTCAATGGCGATGGGGCGGCTGATGTTGTTTTTGCCTACAGGGATGTTGTGTCGTCCACGGAGAAGGTGCTCGTTTACAAAGGGACTCCGGGCGGCGCTCTGGTCTCGCCCGCTGCTCCCTTGTTCGTTACCAATCCGGATAACGACGAAGAAATCGTGGATCTCAAGATCGCCGATTACTCAGGCCATGTAGCAGGCCAGAAGGACATTATCGTAGGCATCATTGGTGACCCCGACACCCTTTACCCGTCGGTCACTCATGTGGTCAAACACCGTGTGCTAGTTGGGCAGATTGGCGGAGCGTTCAAGATGGCCCCGACACGTCGTCTGGCGACGATTTCGCAGACGCTAACCGACAAGAATGTCTTCAACATCGCGGTCGGTCACCTGAGTGACAGGGTGATGCCGGACATTGTCAGTTGTCAGTTTGATGGCGTTAGTCCAGCTGGAGCTATTGACAGTGGTTTTCTGCCTCCGGCAAACGCCACTGGTGAACTCAACTGGATGCTCGGCAACGACAATGGAGTGCAAACCTTTGGCACGATCTCTGGCAAGCCACGTCGAATCGAACTCGCAGACCTGACCGGCAATGCGCTGCCCGACGTGATCCTGGCCAACTCAGACAATGGAAACATTGAACTGCTGGCCAATCAGAAGCCGCTTCTCGTGGCACTTCCGCCCAAAGTTCTCGCCGCTCCCGCACTGACGGTTCCAGTGCTGACGGCTCTCACGCCGGGTGGAGCCTCACCCTTTGCCACACGCGGCATTGCAGGCCGGCCATGGACGTTCAGCTACGCGATTGGCAAGCCACCTGCGGACATAATAGCAAGAGTGGAGTATCAGTTGAACTATGGGCCATGGACAACACTTCCCGGCGGCACTCTTGGACGGTCAGGCACCAACTTCACTGCCACGGTGCCATCAGTCCCTGTCGGGCTCCTCCGTTTCCGCTGCTGGGCCACCTCTGCCAGTCAAAGTGCTGCGGGCGTGTATGATTCGTATTCCCTGCCCTCACAAGCTGTCCGCAGCATCGGGGCACCCCATCTCGCCGCTTCGATAGAGAGTTTTCCGGACAGCGATCCACAGTTCAACAAGTTCACGCATGATGACGAGTTCATCACCTTCTACATCAACTACCGCAATGATGGGGTGACTGATGCTCAGAACGTGGTCGTGGCAGCGGCCATTCCCCTGCAAACCGTCTTCACTGATCGGCCCAGCGGCACCAGTCACAGCCCTGGTTTTCTTTTGGACAATACCGACCCAGCCAAGGCCACCGTTGTCTCCTGGAACATCGGCACCCTAGCTCCCGGGACTAACACCAACCGCTTCTTCTCGGTGAAGGTCAAACCCACGGCCATGGCCGCACTCAAAGGCAAGCCAATCGTCATCAATCAGGTCGCGGACGCCACAAAAAGCAATCCTCCCACGACGGCTGACCTCTTTAAGAAACACCTGTCCTCAACCAAGTCCTTCGGAGTCTACAGCAGCGCGCCCGGAGCCAGCTTCAAACCCATACTTGCGAGCGCGGGCAACGCCCAAGTGTATGTGCTCCCACCACTTACCGTGAAGCAAACACTGAGTGGAGATCGGGTGGGCCCTGGACAATTGGTGACAGTATCCATGGAGGTGAAAAACTATGGCCCCACGACCATCAACAACATCACGGTCTCAGACACGCTGGAGGACTTCTTCTCGCTTGAGGGAGTGCGACCGCGCGCTCCGGCAAATGCACCAAGTGGAAACTTCATTGGCACGCTAGACCCTAACCCAGACGCTAGCACCAACCCGAAGTATGAAATAGGTGCATCAGGGCGCGTCTTGACTTGGAACATTGGCTCGCTGGCACCAGGAGATGCCTGCACCATGGAGTATCAGTTGCGCCTCCGCTACGATGTGGACTCGGAGTCCATTCGGAACGGTGTACTAGCCGAGAACGATGTGGAGTTCTCCAGTTTCAATGCCGTGGGGGTTACTTCCACCAACAAGCCGATCACTGCTCAAACCAAGCTCTACCCGAAGTTGCTCGCTGGCGTGGACGCCGTGGCGAGTTCCGCGCGGCCACAACTAAGCTTCCAGATGGACTGCGTGCCGCTTTCTGGCACCGACCCCAACACAGCCTCCGAGCCCAGCTACAGACAAACTATCCGCGTGGGCAACGAAGACATGGCCGTGCTTGCCGAGGGCGGCATCTTTCGCACCAAGCTCAACTACCGTAACACCAGCCCCACCCCCGCCAGACACTGTTCCATCAGCTATGAAGTGCCAGATAACGCGGAGATGCTTGGCTTCTTCCGCCGCAACAGCATCGCTGACTCACTAGCGTCAAACTACACCTTCTTCGGCCCATCTGGCATCATCCCTGTAGCCAATCTCGGCACCGAGATGAAGAAGGTCCGCCGGATGATCATCCGCCTCGGCGATGTAGCTGGGAACTCAAGCGGCAGCGTGGATTTCATCCTCGCCGCTTACTCACCTCCCATCCCAAAGGCTACCAACGAGAAGCCCACACCCGCCAAGAGCTTCATCGCTAGCAAGACGATGTTTATCGAGTCAGACAGCCTAAAGAACCCCGCACAAGGCACACCATGGCAGGTGCCCGTTTACATCATGCGTCCCGTCTCGTTCGAGATCGAGACCCGACCTGACAAACCCAACCTCATCGCCAACGGAGCCGATCAGGACGTGACATTTACCATCACCTTCCGCAACACCGGCTCAAACACCGCGCAAGGCACCAAAATGCGCGCCACCGTCCCTGTGGGCACCACACTCGTCAGCAGTGACTTCGACGGCAGCCCAGGTACCGTCTTGAGCAATGGCCAAGTCGAGTTCGACATCGGCACCATGACAGGAGCTGCTCTAGCCTCAGCGGCTCCCGAAGAAACAGCGCAGATGGTCGTGCGCATCCCCGCAGTCCGCCCAGCCAACTTCCCCAAAGATGGCCGTCTCCGTCAGCGCGTGGAGATCATCGGACGGGACTCCGTGACGAACAAGAGCTCGATCGGCACCTACCGCCTCTTCTCCGCGATCGCAGCAGACAAGACCACTGTTCAAACCGCTGCGAGTGAGGGCCTAGTCAACGTCACCGTGCCTCTGCTGAATCTCAGTTACGCCCGTCTCGTCACCAGTAAGCATTTGCCCACCATCGTGCGGCCCGGTCAAGTTTATCCCATCAAGCTAACGGCCGGAAACACTGGCAGCGCGGCTCTGACAAACGTCACAGTGGCCATGCAGATACCCTTCGGCACAGACTTGGTCACAGCCGGGACTACCCCGTGGTCCAAGAAGGAAGCCAACAATATCTACCGCTGGAACCTGGGCAATCTGAATGCCCACAGCGCTCAAATCGTGGTCATCATGCTCCGAGTGCGCAACGTGCCAGCGCATGAAGGCAAGTTCATCAGTGAAAACTCTGCTGTAGCCGAAGGCACGTTTAACGGAGTGAAGCAAACCAATGCCCCCGGCCGTGCCGTACAGCTTGTGCTTTCCACCAATCCCTTTGCCTCAGCGTGGCAGTGGTGGGGAGCCTCCCAATCCGCGATAGGAAGCACCGTCTCAGGCTCAGTCGTCATTCTTGACACCGCTGTGAGCAATCTATCCTCCGAGACCACTCTTCACTGCGTCAATGGTGCAGATTGCATCGTGCTGCCCAACGGAGCGCTCATCATGCAACTCGGGGGTGGCAACATCGTCGCTGCCGGAGGCGGAAACATCGTGGCGGCTGGCGGCGGCAATATCGTGGCCGCAGGTGGAGGTAATATCGTGGCCGCGGGAGCCGGAAACGCCATCAACGTGGCGACCGTCGGCGCGCTCAGCACCGCCAATCTACAATCCGTGGCAGCGGGCATCGTATCAGGTGGCGCGGGCAACATCATAGCCGCAGGCGCGGGCAACCTATTGGCCAACGATGGCGGTGGACTCCTCGCCAACGACGGCGGCAGCTTCACTCCCGGCTCTCTCGCTCAGGCTGGGGTCGTGGCAGGAGGTGCGGGCAACTTTACCGTCACTGGCAGTGGCATCGTTGCGGCTGGAGCAGGCAACTTCACCGGCAACTCCCTCAAAAGCAGCCGCAATGGCGCCGTGATGGTGCCCACAAGCGCCGGATTCATCCGAGTTAGCAGTCTCTTAGCTAATGACGGCGGTGGCCTGTTAGGAAACGATGGCGGCGGACTCATCGCCAATGATGGCGCTGGCCTGTTAGGAAACGATGGCGGCGGACTTGTGATCCGTGTCAATGGTGCTGAAATCGTAGCCGGAGGCGCGGGGAACTGATCTTCATCACCGCTCGCGGCCACGTTGATAGGCAGACAGCCGTTTCAGCGCCTCGGCGGTTGGATGGTGAGATGGACGATGGCCTCCAGCGCACGGCTTTGCTGGACAGAGTTCATCGTGAGGAAACGATCACGCCGGCTGGTTTGGCCTTTGCCTTGCGGCAAGAAACGTGTGAAGCCATCATCAAGCACTTTCACGCGTCCAGGCTGCGACAGGCCGAAGAACTCGCGCTCGGAATACACGGCCCACAGCACGCTGCTCTCGTCCCAGCAGGGGCGGTCGTGCTCGGGGCCGCTGTGGAGCAGATAGGCTTCTTTGACGATGTGATGCGGGAGGTAGTCGAGATCGCGCTGGATGACGATGCGCGGAAACGGCAGCGCCTCGCCAATCTCATAGCCGCTCCACACGATGGGCACCTCTTCGGGCCACTGGTCGGCCACGGTCTGCATGTAGCCGATGCCGTTGATGACGTTTGCTTCGAGGTGGTAGTTTGTGCGGTTACAGAACGCGAACGCACCCGCCATAATCGACAGCGCTTTGACCTTCTTCTTCACCAAATCGACTCCGCCGGGCGATTTGAGGAGATTGGCCATGTTCGACGCGATGCCCACGCTGATGATCGTGATACTGTGATCAGGTTGTGCGGCTAAAAGCTCGCGGATGAGTTCCACGGCATCTTTGGCGTCCTCGTTGCGCTTCAAATCATGCGGGTAGTCGGGAGAATCGGCCAGCTTGAGGTATTTGCTCTCGCGCTGCTGAGCCTCCTTATCCCGCGTGACCCCCACCGGAAGGTCCGGGCGACCGTGAAAGGTGTTCTGCGCATCGACAAAGCTCGCGGTGAGTTGGTTGTTTTTTGAAACCGTCACGCCGAGCAACTCGCAAGCCTCACGATCCGCCAGCGTGTGGCACATGGCTAGCGCCAGCACGTCATCGACATCGCCAGTGATGTCGGTGTCGAAAATGATCTTTGGTTTCTCAGCAATAAGCGGAGAAGTGAGAGAAAAGAGAAAGAGGATGAGGCGTTTCATGACTTACTTGCGTCTCCAGGTGTCGGCGAGCACGGCTATGACGATGACAGTTCCCGTAACAACGCGTTTCACAGGCTCACTAGCACCGATTTGCACAAGTCCGGCTTCCAAGGTTGCGATGATCAGCACGCCCATGAAGCTCTTCACCACCGAGCCACGTCCACCCATCAAACTTGTGCCTCCAACAACAACTGCAGCGATCGCGCTCAACTCAAAGCCAACACCCGCATTTGGATCTGCAGAGCCAAGCCGAGAACAATTGAAGACAGCCGCAAGTCCAGTCAACGCACCGAGCAGTGCATGCGCGAGAATGCGTGGACGATCCACTGGCACGCCGGAGATGAGTGCAGCTTCATGATTGGCACCAACAGCAATCCAGTGACGACCAATAGCGGTGTGAGAGAGCAACACCTGACCCGCCACTACGAATAATACGCTAATCACAAATGCAGACGAGATCACAAGTCCGCCAATCGGCGCACCGAGCGACTCAATGTCCGCACCAATGTACTTGGTCTGTGAGTCCGTTGTGAGAAAAGCCAGGCCACGCGATATCTCCAACATTCCAAGCGAGACGATGAACGAAGGAAGCCCCAGTTTCACACTCACCGCGCCTGTAGTCGAACCAATCAGCCCACCAACAAAAACGCTACCGACTAAAGCAAGCATCAGCCCCCAATGCCAGTCTGCCATCATCACACCGACGGCCGCACCACACAGCCCAAGCAGTGATCCAACAGAAAGATCAATCCCGCCAGTGACCATGACTAGCGTCATGCCTGTGGCCACGAGTGCCAAAGCCGGAATGCGGTTCGCCACACTGCCAAGCGTTGCCGCGCTAAAGAAGCTTTCTCGCAACACACCAAAGAAAAGGATCATCGCGGTGAGGACGGCGATGAGAACAAAGAAGTCAGTCCAGCGGCGCATGGGAAGAGGTGTGTACATGCCACCACGAAAGGGCAGCGGCTTCTATTTCAGCAATCCACGCACTCTTGCAATCGCCATAAGCGTGAGAGTCGTCTGGGTGCAACGTGTGGCAGCGGCACTTCTCTTGATCGTATGCCAAGGCAATCTCACAGTGCTGCTGGAGATAGTCGCGGAAGGCAAGATGGCGGGTGATGTGTGGCGAGCCTTCGACAAAACAGTGAAGCTGCACCAATCGTCGACCAGTCACCGCATCCGTCTTCGTGCAGTAGCGGCGGCCTTCGATCCCCAGTTCACCCCACCATTCGTAGCCCAGTGCTTCGAGCGCATGGCGATGCTCATCAAGTTCAGTCAGGGAAGTGACAATCGGCATCAAATCAATGATGGGCTTGGCAACGATGCCTGGGATTGATGTTGACCCAATGTGATGAACAACAGTAAGTGATGGTCCAACAGCGCTACGGAGCCCTTCGGCTTCAAGCGCCGCGAAACGGGCCCAAGACGGATCATGGGGCATCAGTTCGACTTGAATTGGAGGCGGCATAGAAATGAGCATTTTAAACTGGCAGTTTAAAATGCTCAAAATAGGCGAGTGGTTTTTGATCAGTCTATAACGTGGTTGGCAAGTTCCTTCCAGGAACAAACTTCAACATCCTCCGTGATCGCTTTGGACGAAATCGAGGCTCTTGCGGGGCGATGAACTAGTATGCTCTTGACCGCACGCCTGTCGCCGAAGTGCTTCTTCCATGCATCCGAAAGTCGGCGCATGGGGCCTGCCATGTCCGGCTTTACGGTCCGACTGGCCTTTGCCTCGATCAACTTCATGGATCCGTTCTTCCCTGGGATGACAAAATCCACTTCCAGCCCCTGCTGGTCTCTGAAGTAGTAAAGCTCACGCCGTAGTCCGTCATTGACCTGGGCTTTGATGATCTCAGCTGCCACAAAACCTTCAAAGATTGCTCCGAGAAATGGAGACTTTTCCAACTCGGCTTCCGTATCAATGCCCAGCAGATGACAGGCTAGGCCAGGGTCTGCGATGTAGATGCGGGGCGACCGTATGATGCGCTTGCCCATGTTTTCAAAGAACGGCTGCACCACAAAGATCTGTGCTGTGGTCTCAAGAATGTCCAGCCACTTGCCTACTCCCGGCACACTCATGCCGAGCGGACCTGCGAGATCTGTCTTGTTGAGGATGGAGCCATGGCGAGCAGCCAAGAGCGACATGAAGCGGCGGAAGGTGCCGAGATCTTGTACGGCGGTGACAGCGCGGACATCCCGCTCCAGATAAGTTTGCAAATAGGAACTGAACCACAGGCGTGCGGCCTTCGGACGTGCGAGTACCTCAGGGTGACCGCCGTGCAATAGGGAGACCTTGGGTGTCTCACTCAGGCTCATCGGTAGCAGTTGCAACACGGCAGCACGGCCCGCCATGGATTCTGTGACGTTCCTCATGAGTCCGGCCTCCTGGGAACCGGTGAGGAACCATTGTCCCATCTTGCGTGGATTGGCGTCGATGCGGCTGCGGACGTAGTTGAAGACCTCTGGCAGGTTTTGGATTTCATCCAAGATGACCGGTGGCTTCACCCCATCTAGGAAGCCCTGCGGGTCCTGGCGAAAGCGGGAAATGATGTCCGGATCCTCAAAGAGGTAGTATTCAGCTTTGGGGAAGAGGTGCCTCAGCAAGTAGGTCTTTCCTGATCGGCGCGGCCCTGTAATGACCGTGCACGGGAAGTGTTTAGCCGCCGTAAGCAGGTGCGGAGTGATGTCGCGGTCGATGGATTTCATTTTGAGTAATTTAAACTGCTAGTTTAAATTGCTCAAACAGTGATTTTATCACTTTGTCACCACGTCCACCGGTGTTTGCTGATCCGCGGGCGTAGTTTTATCCTTGAGAATCTTCAAAGCTGCCTCGATTCCGAAGACAGCTAGCTGGTCGCCATGTTGATCCGCAGTGGCCAGGATGCGGCCGTCTGCGAGCATGGGCTTGATGGCTGCAATGTTGTCAAAGCCGACGATCTGTACTTGTCCGGACTTGCCTGCGGCTTGCACCGCAGCAGCGGCACCCAGAGCCATGTTATCATTGGCGCAAAGCAGCGCTTTCACGTTAGGATTGGCGGCGAGGATACCGCTAGCTACTGTGTTGGCCTTGTCCATCTCCCATTGTCCGCTTTGCGTGGTGACGATCTTCATTCCGGCGGCATTCATCGCGTCCTCGAATCCCGCACGGCGTTGCTGTCCGTTGAAAGCGGTGGTGACACCTTCAATGATGGCCACTTCATCGCCGGCTTTGAGCTTCTTTGCGAGCGCTTCGGCGACTGCTTTAGCTCCGGCTCGATTATCTGGTCCGACAAAGGGAATCGTGAGTCCGGCTTGCTTGAGCGTGTCCGCATCGAGTTTGTTATCGATATTGATGACTAGCACCCCCGCATCTTTAGCGCGCTTGAGCACGGTGATGAGCGCCTTCGAATCGGCGGGTGCAACAACAATGGCCTGCACACCCTGGGAGACCATCTGTTCGACGAGACCGACCTGTTCTGACAGATCAGTCTCGTTTTTGATGCCGTTCACGATGAGATCGTAGTCGGCAGAATGTTCAGCTTGATGCTTCTTCGCACCCTCGGCCATGGTTTGGAAGAACTCATTGGCGAGAGACTTCATGATGAGCGCAATCTTGGGTCTGCCAGTCGTTGAACTGGGTGCAGAGGACTTGCCGCAAGCGCTTAGAAATACGGCAACAACAGCGACAATAGCAAAACGAAGAAATCTCGGCATGGTTGGATGCATTGCGAGCGCTCAAGCCAAGTCAAGGATGCTACACTTCTCGGCTCGCCGCTCGGGGACGTGCTTTTCGCTTCAGCAATGGATGTCCTCAGGGCGACAAACGATAGGCAAGACAATCTACATGCGGTGAAATCAGCTCTTCAAAACAGCGACTTGCCAAAGATTGCTTCTTCAAGTTCTCGGTCAGTGAGTGGCTCTGGACGACCCTGCCCTGCGGGCGGAGATGCCCGGCCAGCACCATCGCGATTCTGGTTTGCACCACCTGCAGGCGGCATTGAACGTCTCCTTTGCTCTGGTTCCTCGGGAGTGCTTCCGATCACGATGTCCCAAGTAGCCAACAGGTCTGCACTTCCCGTTTCCTTTGGCTTAAACTCCCTAATGACCGAGAGTCTCTGTTCCTCTGTGCCCATACTGCGGAGAATGCCATCGCGATCATTCTGCGGTACGCCTGCGATGAAGAGTTGAGTGGTCAGCATACGCTTGTCCGCCCTCTTGACGGCGATATGCCAATGAAGGGTCCTCCCCGTATACAGGCCGGGCTTGATGGTGCGGAAGCGATACTCTCCCTTTGCGTTGGTTTCGATCTTCCCATATCCCTGAAAGTGTGGGTCCCGCTCTTTTCCGCGTTGTACCCCACGGCTATGAATGTAGCAGCCGTTGGTGTCTGCTTGCCACATTTCGATCACGTGATTGGCCAGCGGTTTGCCATCGGGGTTGAGTAATCTGCCGCCAAACTCCGCAATAACTCCTCCGGCGGGAGCTTTCCCATCAATGATTTTGGTTAGGTCGTTATCTTGATCCAGCGGCAAATGGTCCGGGTAGTATGGGCCTTCTGTTGCGCGAGGCGTCAGAGTGAGCGCCTCAGCGTAGATCTCGCCAGTGATCGCACCACCCGTGACGACAAGGAAGTTTTGCAACAAACGACGACGATCAAGGCGGATGTGAAAAAACGAAGATGCACTCATGACAGAACTGAAACTCCGCCGAAGTGCAGAGGTTGTGCCCCGGGATGTCGAAGTCAGTTTTTCTCAGGCTTGTCAAAGGTCATGTAAGTTCGACCAACGATCTTCTTGCCGTTCTGCTCAAACGTCTCGATGCGCATCTCTTTGGGGATGTGAGCATCACCTACCTTTTGTACGGAGCGTATTTGAAAACGCTTGATCAGGTTGCCCTGCTTGTCCCAGCCTTCCATCTTTGCCATGCCACCTGAGCCTTGGTGCACCCACATGTCTACCGTGCCATATGGGCCCTTGCCATCCGGGGTAACCACGCGAACCTTCCATGCTTTCTGGCCACCACCGATGCCTTCTTCACCAAGGATCTTAGGATTGGGCCACTCGATGAACCTCAAAGACAAGTCTTCGTAGTTGAGCTGGAATCCGCGCACGTTCTCCCCATATCGCTCAAGCGGGACGTTAGCAGCGGCCCCCGGCTTGGTTTCACGCAACGTTGGAGGTGAGGTGGTGAGATCCAGATGCACAATCTGAGCTGGATTCTCAAAGCGGAAGCGAATGACCTGCTGCGTCATGGCGAGGGCGAAGGGTTCCTCCTTACCGCTGTCACTGTCACGGAGCGCCCCTGAAAGCTTGTGATCTTGAAGTGCATAACTCAGTCGCACCAGACGCATGACCTCCTCAGCAGTTGGGGGTGACTCCTGGGCAAACACCAACCTGCAAAGGGTGGTAGATAAAATGGCAAACAGGGCGAGGGTTTTCTTCATGACACTTGTGGGACGGGCGAGAACGCTGGTTATTCGGGAAAGGTTGCCCACCAGCCCGGAATGTCCAAGAAATACCCTCGTCCATGACAGATCGCATCCACACGCTTTCATTTTTACCCACCTGGGTGCGGGGCTTGGTGTTGTTGTTGTTGTTTCCGCTTCTCGTCTACTGGCCATGCATTAACGGTCCTTTCCTATGGGATGACCGAAACTGGAGTCATGGCATCGACTGGTTACTCAAAGACCCGCATGGACTGTCACGCATCTGGACTCAGCTCCGCTTGTTGGAGCAATACTATCCTGTCACGGCAAGCTCTGTGTGGCTGGACTATCAATTGTTCGGTTGGGAGACATTTCCGCGCCATCTCGAGAACATTCTGATGCATGGAGCGAGTTGCGTGTTGTTCTGGTGCGTGCTTCGGCAGCTTGCTGTGCCTGGAGCTTGGCTCGCTGCGGCGATTCTCGCCGTTCATCCTGTGGCAGTTGAGTCCGTGGCATGGATTACTGAGAGGAAAAACACACTGTGTCTTATGTTTGCCCTCGGTTCCGTGCTCGCATGGATCAAGTCGGCTGTAGATTGGACCGAGCCAAAGCAGTTTCGTGTGAGCTGGTATCTGCTCTCTCTGATTTTGTTCCTTTTGGCACTAGGAGCAAAAATCTCTGCCTTCGTTGTTCCCCCTGTGGTCGTACTGCTCGCCTGGTGGAAGCGCGGTCGTCTGAGTTGGCGATATGACCTACTCCCCGCACTTCCGATGTTCCTCACAGCTTTTGGGCTTGGGCTGATTGTTGCGTGGCTGGAGAAGCATCAAGCGGGAGCTTTGGGCCCAATTTTTGATGATCTTACTTGGCCCAAGCGGATCGTCCTTTCTGCTCAGGCGCTGTGGTTCTATGTGATCAAACTCTTGGCACCGCATCCGGTTTGCGTAGTTTACTACCGGTGGAAGCTCGATCCAACTCAGTGGTGGCAGTGGCTTCCGCTTCTGGCTCTGCTCGGTGCACTATGGGCTCTTTGGAAAAGCAAATCTCGTCGTGCGTGGATCCTGGTTTTGGTGTTCGCTATACCACTGCTGCCCACACTTGGTTTCTTGAACGTGAATGGCATGCGTTTTGCGTGGGTAGCGGATCGTTGGGCATACTTTTCTCTACCACTGGCGTGCTTGTTCTTCAGCGCACTCTTCACGAAGTATTGTCCGCGAGCTTTGCTTACACCGTGTGCCGCCACTCTGCTCGCCCTGCTAGGTTCTCTTGCTGGATTGCAGGCCAGCAAGTACAGGGATGTCGACGTTTTTTGGAATCATGCCATTCAGGGCAATCCATATCCAGTAGTGGCTCACAGCGCGTATGGCGACTCGCTGATGCGTGCTGGTCGGCTAAAAGAAGCTCAAGATCAGTTTCAGCGTGCGCTTGCTCTCGATCCTGACAACGGCGGTTTTCACAACAATCTCGGCTCACTTTACAACTCGATGGGCAAATCCGAGTTGGCAAAGAGCTCTTTTGAGACCGCCATCACCAAAGACCCTTCTGATCCTCTTTTTCATTACAATCTTGGGTTCACGCTCATCCGTCTTGGGCAAATACAACCTGCCGAAGCGAGTTTGCGCAAAGCGTTGGAACTCCGACCAGACTTTTTGGCCGCTCTCAACGACCTCGGGAGCATTCAATCCTCTATCGGCCAATTTGACGAGGCTGAGAAGTATCTACAGACGGCACTGAATGTGCGTCCGGGCGATCAACTCGCTCTAAACTCGCTCGCTACTCTACGATATCGGCAGGGTCGCAAGGCGGAGGCGTTGTATTACTACGAGGAAGTGTTGAAGAGCCTTCCAGACATGGTACCCACGCTCACCAATGCAGCACGGATCATGGCTACAAGTGTCGACAGTAGTCTCCGCGATGGTAAGCGTGCTGTTGAACTGGCCGAAAGAGCAGCGGCTCTGACAAATCACCAAGATGGCAGTGTGCTCAACACCCTCGCTGCAGCTTATGGCGAGTGTGGTCGTTTCTCAGAAGCCGTGGCTGCTGCTAGAAGAGCGCTGGAACTCTTTGAGTCGCAAGGTCAGCCAAGTGCAAGCATACGAGCGACCTTGCAGGTACTCGAGTCTGGCCAGCCCGTTAGGGTAGCGGACCGATCTTCCAACTAAAGACTGTGCAAAGTGCAGGTTGTTCGGTAGACAGATAGAATCGCCAGCGTTGTGTGGCGGCCCAGTAACCCATGTCATTGACTGAGCGACCTATCTTCAGCCGAGCCGCCGTATTTCTTGCCGTGGTTATTGTAGCGCTCGCCTACACACTAGCCACGGACCACACTTGGGAAGATTACTGGATAACCTTTCGGTCGTCGAAGAACCTCGCTACTGGAAATGGCTTAGTGCATCAACCTGGAGAACGGCTTCACACTTTTACATCTCCGTTGGGAGTGCTGTTGCCCGCTTTGTGCAGTTTCGTCACGGGAAATCAGTCCGACATCGCAGCTCTTTGGCTGTTTCGTCTTCTTTGCATCGCTTCTCTTGGCGGTGCTGCGGTGTTAGGTTACCTGACAGCGATTGGATCAGGAATCCACAAAGCAGCCGTTGGCTTTTTTGTGGCGTGGTGGATAGCAGACAACAAGACGCAGGACTTCTCTGCCAATGGGATGGAGACCTCGTTACTGCTTCTTTTCATCACTTGGTCGGCATGGGCACTTTTTGCGTGTACTTCTCCGCGCCCTTGGCTTCATCTCGGGCTCGCTTGGGCAGGGCTCATGTGGACGCGACCTGATAGCTTCATCACTATTGCGGCCATGGGCGCAGGTGTGCTCATCTTTGGTAGCGAGGCAAATAGCCGGCTCTCGCGAAAGAAGTGGCTGAAGCTGTTCTTACAAGCTGCGGGCATTTGTGCGCTCGCCTATCTGCCGTGGTTCTTGGGTGCGTGGCTTTACTATGGCAGTCCTGTGCCGCACACAGTGACTGCCAAAGCCAGCATTGCAGGGGCAAAGCCTCTCCTTGGTTTCGTTTGGACCTTCATTGAGATTCCGCTCACTGGACTCTTTAAGCCTGGGGTCCTTGAGGCAGCCTTTGCGCCATCCAACATCCGCTTCGGGGGCTGGCCTGATGTTGTAGAAGCTGGCTGCCGTATTTTTGGGCTTATCTGCTACGTTGTTTGGTTATTACCATGGGTGAGGTGGCAGGCTCGTGTCTGCTCTTTTGTGTTCGCTATCTTTCTGGCTTATCTCGACTACTTTCCCGCCTACCCAGCCAGTTGGTATTTGCCAGGCCCGGTCTGGTTTGGCCTCATTGGGCTTGCTGGGTTGTTTGAACTTGGTTTCAGACATGGTTCGCTTCTCAAAAAGGCCTGTTGGAGTGCATCCGCAGCATTCCTGTTGCTCGCCATCTGGATGTCTCTGCAATCCGCGCGCACCTTTGCCGCTCAACAGAAAATCGTAGATGGTGGGAATCGCAAAAACATCGGTCTGTGGCTCAAGCAAAACGCTCGGCCAACAGACACCGTATTCATGGAATGCCTGGGCTACATTGGCTACTACTCCGAGTTGCGCACGCATGATTGGCCGGGGCTTTCTTCACCAACAGTCGTCGCTCTAACGCGTGAATGCGGTCTTGACTGGTCTTGTTTGCTTCAGCGCCTGAAGCCGGATTGGGTGGTGGTCAGACCACAGGAGCTAGTCAAGCACTTCTCTTCGGGTCTTGGCTCTCCAGGGCTGCCTTATGAACTTGTTAGAGTTTTTGACGTCACTCAGGAACTGGAAGAACTCGATCTTTACGGTCAAGGACTCCTCTCTTTCGACTGTTGCTTCCTAGCGTTCAAGAGAAAGGAGCCCGTGCAATGAAGCAAACGAAGTCTCACGGCCCCTCGGCACCGATCATCGCCACCTCGGCTGTCGTTTTGACGTCATTGGCTTTTGGCATCGTCCTCATAGCGTATGTTCGGATGCCGTGGCCAAAGACCACTGGTGCGTCACCCTTCTACGCTCGTGTTCACGCGGCGATTGGTCTCAGTCTGGCCACACACAGCACACTGGAAGGTGCCCTTGCGGAGTTCCGCCACGCGTTAAAGCTCGATCCGTCTTACATCGATGCATCCAATCATTTGGCCAATACGCTTTTCCAAAATGGCCGCACTGAGGATGCGATCCAAAGCTACCGTGCCACTCTTGCGATTGATCCCGCCCACCCAGATGCAAACAACAATCTCGGGCTTGCTCTTCTCCTCTCGGGCAGAGTGGAAGAAAGTATCGCCTACTTCAAAAAGTCACTCGATCACCGTCCAAACTCACCCGATGTGCGGAGCAACCTGGGAGCCGCGTTCATGCATTTGGGTAAGTTGGCCGATGCTGAGCGAGAACTCCGAGCCGCACTAGATGCAAAAGCTGGCATTAATGCCCATCATAACCTCGCCCTCTGCCTTTTTCGACAAGGCCGTCTCACAGATTCTGTGCGAGCTTACGAGGGGGCACTGAAACTCAGCCCTGATCACGTCAACAGCCTCTCGGAGCTTGCTTGGGTGTTGTCGACCGCAGCCGATGATAGCATCCGTGACGGAAATAGAGCTTTGACCCTTGCTCAAAGAGCAGCCGCAATCACCCAATACACCGAGCCGCGAGTTTTGCGCTCACTCGCAGCTTCCTTTGCAGAGATAGGCGATTTCTCACAAGCACAGACTTATGCCAACAAAGCCCATCAACTGGCCAACGGTGTGGGCGATCAGTCTTATGCTGAGCAATTGGCAGAACAGATCGCGAAGTATCGCAATCAGAAGCCTTGGCGGGAAACCAACCCGAATCCGTAACTTCATAGAGAAGGTTGCCGCAGGCTATGGCTGAGTATGATGGGGCCACCGATGGATCGCCAGCGATTTCTGATCTCCGCCCTCACCTTTATCATGGTGTGTCGGATGGCGCTGCTCCCGACCACAGAACTGAGCCCGGATGAGGCTCTGGCTGTCATGAACGCGGCCCGTCCAGATTTGTGGCATGCCGAGATGGGACCGTTAGTGCCTTGGCTGGTGAAGATCAGCACCTCACTGCTTGGGATGAACGAGTTTGCCGTTCGCGTCTGGGCGCCGCTGTTGGCTTTCGTTGCGTCAGGTCTGCTGTGGCGCTTGGGACGCGGCATTGCCAACCCAAATGTTGCATCCTGGGCCGTCGTTGGCCTTCAGGTGGTGCCAGGATTCAATGTTGCCGCGACGACCATGACGACTTCCATCGTGAGCCTCACTGCAGCGCTTGGCGTTGTCGTATCTATTCGTGTAGCGCTCCTTCACGCAAGCCCCAGACATTATTCATGGTTCATTGGGGCCTTATGCACTGCCTTAGCGATCCTAACCGACTGGCGAAACGGCATCACCTACCTGTGCGCGCTCACGGCATTGGGCATTCCGCTCCGTCGGAGACATCATTTGTTCAAAATTGGCTTTCTCAGTATCACTGGTGCCGCAGCTGTGTCGTTCGGTGCATTTGTTTTCTGGAATCAGATGCACGACTGGCCTCTAGGCGAGATCGGGTCAGCCGCGCCAGAGTGGATTGCGGTATCCAATCTGCTGCGGTGGATGGTATTGCTCTCACCTCTGATGTTCTGCGGTGTCACATGGGCATTGCGTCAGTCGCTTGAGCGTTGGCGGGTTGGCGCGGGCCACGGTCAGCTTCTCGTCTTCGCGTTGCCATACACTCTTCTGGACTTTTTTTGGGGTCCGCTTGAGCGATGGCCGAGCATGGGCTGGTTGATCTGGGTGGCACTTGCGCTGGTCATGCTTGCAGACCATACGACAGGAGTTTCTCCCTCTGAACTCAGCCGAAAAGTGCTACTTCGCACTGGCACCTTTGCACTAGCCATGCTGCTCAGTCTTGTTTTGCTCCGTAGTGACTTTGTTCGCAGCCTTGGCTTGCCGTGGAAGTTCTCACAGGATTTCACTGAGAAAAATACATGGAGAGGTTTTCTTTTCCGCGATCCGTCCGGTGGCATGATGGGTTGGCGTCAGCAGGCGAACACCCTTGCAGCCGTGCTCCAAAAAAACAGTGGCCCTCAAGCACCTTGGTTCGTGATCGCTGAGAACTGGCAGATGGCCGCAGCAACTGAGTTTTATTTGCCGGAGGGGCTCCATTTGATTCGTCCTACTGTCAGACATCCTCGGATCCACGCGCCACAAACGATTGCGCTAACGAGTCCTCACTCTCTTTGGCCGCGCTACGACTCAGTGACGGACGGGCATGATCCTTTTGCAGGTGCCAGCGCTCTTTTTGTAACTTCAGCCGATGCTAAATCTCCTCCCGCCGAGATCCAGAAGCGGTTTGACCATACAGAAGTGCTAAGCGTGGCCCGTGTGATGCACGCGGGCATGGAGCTGCGAACACTCAAAATCTTTGCTTGCCACCGCTACCAGCCACCGGAGTTTTGACCCCGCCCTTATTCCCATGCCAGAAGCACCCACCCTTTCCGTCGTCGTTCCTCTCTACAATGAAGAAGAGAACGTTGCGGATTTGCAACGTGAGGTTGACGAAGCATTGGCTGGCATCGACTACGAACTCGTTTTGGTGGATGATGGCTCCAAAGACGCAACTGTGAGTCGAGTAGTGACCGGCCCCAACGTGAGGCTGCTTTGCTTTGAAAAGAACGCTGGTCAAAGTGCTGCCATGCACGCGGGTATTCATGCCGCACGTGGCTCTGTCATCGTCACCATGGATGGAGATCTACAGAATGATCCAAAGGACATCCCCGCGCTTTTGGCCAAGTTAAAGGAGGGCTTCGATCTCGTCTGCGGCTATCGCGCCAAGCGGAAAGATACGACGTTCAAGCGCATCCAGAGCCGCATCGCCAACAACGTGCGCCGTGCGTTCATCGGAGATGGGGTGCGTGACACTGGTTGCACGTTGAAAGCAATGAAAGCGGAATGTCGTGAGGCGCTGCTGCCATTCAATGGAATGCACCGCTTCATTCCAGCCCTCATCGCGAGCTTAGGCTACAAAGTAACCGAGGTGCCCGTCAACCATAGGCCACGCACAAGAGGCGTGAGTAAGTACGGCTTTGGCAACAGAGCGCTGCGAGCCACGATGGACATGTTCGGCGTTCGTTGGCTAAACAGCCGTCGGGTGCGCTACCGCGTGAAGTAATGCGTGAGCGCTTGCATCATGCCGATGCTGGCTTCACCTGCTGCTACGAATCCACCCTGACGCTGCACATGGGATTTGATGGGATCAAGCGCATTACCAGGACACGCAATCATCCTCGCAAAACGAGTGTCCAGCATGCTGATATCGTTGTGATTGTCCCCAGCAGCAAAGCAACGTGTGGCATCCAAGCCTAGTAAGCGCGCCAGTTCGCCCAAGGCGCTGCCCTTGTTGTAATCAATGTGCGAGAAGCGCAGATAAATGCTGTTTCGCTGGTAGCCAAGTGAAGGAAAACGGTCCCGCTCTCGCTCAATCAACTCACACATTCGATCCATCTCTTCAGTCGTGCGCGTAACGATCCCGACTTGACCAAAATCACCTTCCAAGAACTCCCCTTTTGTTTCCGTCTCCACCACGGTCTTCATGTGTTTAAGGAATGGCCCGGTCTCTTTCATGAAATGGGCATGTGCTTTGCGCGCCTGTTTGTTCCAAGAGCCAAAGTCCGTCCAACGATTGAAAAAGCCGGGCCGATGAATATCGCACTCCTGAGAGATGATGTAGTCCGGCTCCATGAGGATCCCATACTGAGCCAGCCCCACGAGCGTCTGATCCAAGGTGCGTCCAGTATTAATCACCCAAGCTGCTCCTTGAGAACGAAGACCTCGGATCATGTCACCAAGAGAAGGGTGAAACTTCATTTCCGCCTCGTGGTGTACGAGCGTGCCATCAAAATCAAAACAGAGAATAAAGCTATGCTTGGGTGCTGCGGCCATGCCGTGTGAGATGATGGATAAAGCGCCGGATGCCGCCCACTGCAAGCCCGGTGTGATCAGGGCTCGGCAAGAATGCCGGTGGCGGCCTGATAGTCGGCAAAAGCGCGGAAAAAATCAGCCCTCGCATCGACTTCCAGCAGTCGCGCGTCAGCTGTGGCCTGCTCCCTGATCTGGAGTGCGAACAAATCCGCCGCACCCTGCTGAAAACGCTTGTTCTCAGCCTCTTCGAGTTGCCAGGCAAGCTCTACGTTCCGGCTGGTTTGCCCGATCTGTTCTGCAGCAGCCTTTTGGGCCGACCACGCATCGCGAACTTCTGCGACAATACGTTCACGGGCAAACTGCGCATCAGCGGCAAGTCGCTCGAGTTCAGCATTTGTCGCCTGGAGCCGACCTTTGGCCTCATTTCGCTGCAATGGAATGCGGAGTTCAATCCCGACACTTGCTTCGGTTTCGTCTCGGTCCTTATATGGTCCGCTGCTAAGGTTTTCTGCGACACTCGCTGTGAGATCAAGGTGCGGCATGAGTGCGTTCTGAGCCAATCGTTTGTCGATGCCCAGCTTGTCCATCACTAGCGCAATACGACGGAGTTCTGGGCGGCGGGCAAAAGCGCTGACAATATCCGCACCAAGTTGCTTTTCAGCCATCAAGAGTGACTGCGGCAGGTTCTTGGGCAGTTCATTGCGTGCTGGGATGCGTGGTTCATCTTTGGCATCACGGTGAAAGAGCGAAAGCTCAATCCCAGCAGCTTCAAATCGGCGCCTAGCCTGAACAACAGCGATGTTCCTGCTGATCACCAGGCGCTCATTGTCCACTTTGATGATGGGAGCCACTTGTCCCCGTTCAACAAGCTCCGCAATCCCCTTATCACGATCTCTGGCAATGCCTTGAAGCTCTTCTGTAACACCTAGGCGCAGACCCATAGCCACCCAATTGTAATAGGCCCGAATGGCCGCTCGCAAAATGTCGATGCGTTGACGCTGGATGAATGGATCTGCCAACTCCTGGTCAAGTCGTGCTTTCCAGAGCGTCGCACGTCGGGAGTCGATGACACCATCCCGCAAAAGATTGAGCCGGATGCCCGCACGCACCTCACCGTCGATCTGCGTGCGGCTTTTATCATAATCAGCAAGCGGCCCGCTGCTCACACGGTAACCCGCAAACACATTTCCACCCCAAAAGGGCAGAGGCTGTTCAAAAACAAAGTCTCCACTGCGCCCGTCGTAGTAACCCGATGGCGTGAGCGAGCCACGAGCAAGAAAATTGAGGTCAAACGCTCCTTGAGCCTGCCTCAATCGGCCCGCCGCAACATCCCGCTCAATCAGTGCCATCAAATAGGGAGGGTACTTGCCCTTAACGCAGTCCAGAACCGTCTGGAGCTTCAACTCCGCACTCTTCAGCCATGAAGGCACAGCGAGGCACAGCAAGAAAAGTACACGAATGCTCATGTTATTTCTTCGCCTCCGGCTCTTTGTCAGCCACTACAGGCGGGAATCCGTTCAGTTGCCGCCAGATTTCTTTCCAGAGTGGCACCTGCTGTAGCAACACCCAGCCATTGGCACGGACACCCTGCCTGAGCCAACGGTTCCCTGGCCAATTGACGGGTTCCACCCTCCCATCCCGCTCCACGACATCTGGCTTTGGTGCTACAACCACCCTAAAGCGCCCATTGCCATCGTCGGCGGCATCTACAAATACCACCTCTCCGCCAAACGTTCCCACGGCGACACTGGGCCAACCTACGAACTGGATGGCTGGCCAGCCTTCAAATTGAACACGCACCTCACTGCCAGGAACATCACCTTGACGTGGCCTGACGAGGGGAACGTCATTGCCGTCCAGATACATTTCCACGAATCGGCTCTCCGTCTCTGGGATGATGACGCAGATCAGTGAACCAGGGCGCAAATAAGTGCCGTCTGTTGCCGCAACACTCAAAACGATGCCATCTCGCGGGGATTCAACGACTTGGCGCTGGTTCTGACTGATTTGGATGTCGATACTCGAGATGTCACGAGTGGCATTCTGCAAGTCGGCCTCTGCGGTCCCTTTTTGAGCGCGAATACCAGCAATGGTCGCATCAAACTCATTCTCCGTACGTTTGAGGTTGGCCTCGGCGGCATTGTAGTTGGCATCCGCACTCTCTTTGATCTGCTTGGCAAGCTCATAGTCGCGCTCAGAAACTAGTCCTGGCTGTTTCAACTCGCGGGTTCGGTTATAGTTGAGCTGGGCGGTCTCAGCGGTGATGCGCTCAGCAGCTACACGCTGTCGGGCTGCATCAATCGCTTGGCCTTTCGCTTGTTCCTGTTGCCGCGCCTGGAGTTCAAGGTCATCCACACGTTGGGCAGCAGCAGCACGTCGTGCAATGAGGGCATCTCGCTGCGTTCGGAGATTGTTCAGCAAATTGGGGTCGTTGTCCTGAATCTCGACAATCACATCACCCTTTTTTACTGTGGCTCCCTCAACAACATGCAACTTCTTCACCTGACCGGCAACCGGTGCTTCCACGTTGAGCCGTCGTTCTAACGGATCAAAGGCAATGACTTTGCCGCTGCCGCGCACGGACTGTTGCCAAGGGAGAAACCAGATTCCCAAAAGAAAAAACACGAACGCCACAGCGAGCAGTCTGGCCATGATCCGAGGTGTCCCCGTGCCGCCGGCAAGACAGATCGTTGGCAATTGGCCTTTGAGGTTGAAAGCAGAGCGAGTCTTCATTTACTTACCTCCCCAAGCACCACTCGCTTATCACATTTGGCCGCTACAAGTGGGTCTCTGGTAGCAATGATTACTGTCCAGCCCCGCTCCGGCAGCAGAAGCATTCGAGTCAGCTCTTCCATGCTAGATTCATCCATGCCATCAAAGATGTCATCAAGCAGCAGCAGGCGTGGTTGCAGCACAAGCGCCCGAGCGATAAGTAACCTGATGCGCTGACGAGAAGACAGTGGAAGTCCGCCAGTGACCAACGGCGTATGCATGCCAGAGGGAAAGGCAAGAACGTCTTCCAGAAGGCCCGCCAGCTTTAATGCATGAGTTACCTGCTCTAATCCAACATCGGGGCGGCCCAGGCGGATATTCTCAAGGATAGTGCCGTGCACGATGTCCGTGCTGCGGATGAGCATCACGCAAGAACGCAGCTTCTCCAAATACCAGGAGCGCAGATCAAAGCCATCAATGCTCACATGTCCGGCAGTCGGGTACCGCAAACCTAACAGAACGTCGAGAAGCGTGCTGCAACCACTCCCCTGAGCGCCCATCAAGGCAGCGCTGGAACCTGGTGCGAGCTCAAAACTCACATCGCTGAACACATGACATCCGTTAGGGTAGCTGAAAGTGAGCCCTGAGGCTGAGACATGGGCTCCGCCCGAAGCTGAAGTGGGGTGATCGCCGTCTTCACTTTCGATTTCGATGTCCACAAGATGTCCAAGCTTGTCCACGGCAGCCAATGCATCATACCAAGCTTCAAATTGCTTCCCGAGTTTTGATACCGAAGCGAGCACCGCGCTCACGATGAGTTCCGCAGCCACTAACTGGCCCAGAGTGAGTTGTTGATTAAGCACCAGCCATCCGCCCACAATGAGCAAAATCGCACTGGCCAGCACTTCCAGGAGCAGCAAGCCTCCGATCTGCCTCATCCAGATCCGGAAATGTTTTGTCCTTGCCAGCAGGTAGTTGCGCACCAACTGATCCGCCCGCTCTGCCGCAAGGGCATAACCACCCGGCCCTTTGAACAGGCGGGGATAGCGTGCGAGTTCTTCAAGCCAGTTGACCACATCGTATTTGCAGATGGACTCCTGGATGCTGGTGCGCACAGCGCCACGGCCGAGCACAAACACGATGCCAAGCAGAACCGACAAGAGAACCGATGCGTAAGCGAGCAGGAATGGGTGATAAAAACCGAGCACAACCAAACCAATAATGGCTCCGAGAACGATGTTGATACCATTCAACAGTAGCAAGGAAGTGCTCTTCTGCACTGTCACCACATCCAGGAAACGATTGACCATTTCGGGAGCGTGGATGCCATCCAATGAGTCCGCTTTCACGCGCGGCAGTCTGTAGGCCATGTCAGCGGCAACACGAACGAAAATCCGGCGCTGGATGACTTCGGCCACGTGAAACTGCAATCCTCGAATAACAGCGGATAGCAGCAAGAATGCAAAAAGCGCTAGCGCGATAAACACAAGTGCCTGAAGAAACGCCGCAGTTTGACCCCCGAACGAAAGATTGCTAACCAAGGCATTAACAGCCAACGGCAATGCTAAATAAAGCAAGCCTGTTATGATGCTGAAAACGAAAATGGTCCAAACATCCTTCATCTCGGGCTGCAAGAGCCCAAAGAAGCGCTTGATCGGCGTGACGTGTTCTTCGTGATGACCATCCGCAGGATTGATGTGAAACGATGGCATTAACGCAGCCGACTGCTCCACATCCCGACCACGCAAGCCTTCTGCGGGCCGCTCTGGAGTGACGACTCCTAAGTCTACCGTTTCATTGATGCTTTTGAGACCAAGAGTCTGCGCCAGTTGACTACGGCTGATCGTGAAAATCTGCCCTGGATTGTTAGCTGTGCAGGCGCGCACGCTGAAAAAGCCGTGCCTCCTCAAAATCAGCCACTCTCCAGGATCCGGGCGCCATAGAATGATCGGCTGATGGTTGCGGGCCATCCACACTGCGTCAGCGAGCGATAACCGAAACGGTTCTATTTTGATCCCCGCGATTTCAGCTGCGTTAACCAGCAACTCCAAACGCTCTCCTTTCTCACGCTGAGCCTGAGAAACTGCCTCCCGGATGCGCGACTCATCGTGGCCAGACCTTAGAACCTGGGATAAAAACGCGAGGGTGTCCGCATCGTGTCGATCGGCGGCAGCAGGAGACGCGGGGATTGCAGCATTTGAGGCAGGCATCCGTAAAACCGAAAAGTTAAACGACTAGGCAGGAAAAAGGATGCTCGATTTTGCTCATTCCGCTCAATCATTCAAAAAAACCGGATGCCGGACGATTTCGATCAACCTCCACACGATCGCTGCGGCCAAAAGGGTATGCGCGGCATTGTAAGCAGTTCCAATCCATTCTGGTGCCTTCCTCCGGCGGATGCGGCGGAGAAGGCTCTCGGACGCCCAGATCAGGCTGATCACAAGAGGAGCGTAGAGCGACATCATGAAGCGATCACCGCGGCCAATGGGCGTGTAAAAGCCGTATGCCAAACTATAAACAACAAACGAACCGACCACGAGTAGTGCTTTGGACGCCGCCTCCGGGTGGAGCCTTTGAGCTGCATTGGCGGGCTTTGGTGCAGCGAACTTCAAAATGACAATCAGGCCGCAAAAAATGAGAGCAACCGTCGCTAAATACCAGCCCCGCCACTCAAGGACGCCCTTCCAAGGCTTAGGCTCCTTGGTGCCACGTAGGGTCGTCCTGGCAAAAAAGAACTCGCTGAGTTTTGCGGCGGTTCCGTCCATCAATCGAGTCAAAACCTGCTCTGTGCTGTGTTCTCGCAAATACTTGCCCATGGAAGGCTTTTCACTTTTGGGAAGAGAATCCAGGGCTTCTTTATTATTGTATTTGGCCATCCAAGCATAGCCATCTTCAAAGCTGTCAAACCACATCCAGTAGCCAGGAAAGGAGTGAAACGGATCACCGAAAGCCCTGGCAGAGTAGGCCATGCGGGGGCCGGCGGTCATCAGGAAGCAAAAACCGAGCATCATCATCCCAAGCCAGTGATTGCGCCTTAACCAAACGCTAGTCGGGTTCGAGAGACTCCACTTGTGTTCAATCCATCCCCATGCCCACCGGCAGGTGCTTATGCCCACGTATGCAGCGAGCAAAATCTGCACTGAGCCTTTCGCCAAGAACGCAAGTCCTCCAAACACTCCTATGATTGCGTTGATCCACAGTGTATTGCGGTCCAGAGCTAGGAGACAAGCCACCCACGTCGCCAAAAAGAGCGCGTAAAACAACGGTTCTGGCTGAAAAAAGGCTGTCCGCGGAAGAAAGGCACCGAATGCCACCAGCAGCACCACATTGACCGCCGCAGGAGGGGAGACTGATCGAGCCGCCGCAATCCCGATAATCAACACCAGTCCCAGGGTCCAGCCCAAGTGAAAGCGCCGGCCTTTCTCGAACAGCTTTCGATCCGCATCCGTTATGGGATCACCTGCTTTCCTTACATGGCCGGGATCCACCATCCAGGCGGCAACCCACGGCCAGAGGGGATTCACGACACCATCGGTCCGATGAGGAAACAGCCCTTTAATTGGCTCCGACACCCCTTGGCTGAAGTCTGGGCTCAAATCCTTGGCCGTCGCTAAAGCTAGGCGAATGTTGTTTTCCTGATCACCACCGAGCATGTCCTGGTCCGTGTAGTTCGTCTGCCGAAGCAGCAGATCGCCAATGTAGAGATAAGTCACCGAGGTAAGAATCAGCGCTACCCCCATCACGAGCCAACGAAGGGTGGCTTTACGACTTTGAGGAACTTGAGGCGGCGTCTCGTCGGGCATCGGGCGGTTGGCGGGGCGCGGACAGTTTCGGCTACTGGCGCGGACGCACCTTGATCTCCACACGACGATTCATCGCTTGTTCATCTTTGTCTCCGTCGGGATCGACTCCTCGCAAAGGATAGCGCTCCCCCATGCCAATCGCCTGCACCCTATCCGTTCCGAGTTGAAGCGAGTTGATCAACCAACCGACCACGGCATTAGCCCGCCGCTGGCTCAAATCAATGTTGGACTGCTCAGAGCCGATGGTGTCGGTGTGTCCTTCGATGATAAAGAGGGACGTGGGGTTCTTTTGGATCAAAAACCCGAGCTTCATGAGGCTGAGGCGGGCCTTCTCGGCTAATTGATCGCTACCGAACTCAAACAAGAGGTCCGTCGGCATCAAAATCGGTGCTGTGCTGCCGCCAACCTGACCACCGGAAGCTAGCAGATCGTCGAGGCTGGAAAAACCAGGCACCTTGGTGGATGCGGCTGTCTTGCCCTTGCCATCTCCCAAAGAATCGAGGATCGCCATCCCGATATTCGCATCGCCCTTGCCCTTGGGCGCGGCTTCCAGCACAAGTTGCTTACTGGATAATGGCTTGGAGAGGACGGTGCTCTTCACGGCAGCCATAGCACTAGCGATGTCCTCTTGAGAAGGACCTTCCATGGGTGCTGCCGCCAGCATGTCGGCAAGACGACCCGCCGTTTGGGCAGTGCCCTGTTTTTGCTCAGGACTAGTCGCCCTTACAAGGTTTTGTATCTCTTTTACATTGGGTGAAAGGTCGATCTCCTGATTCTCGGGGATCATGCTGGCCTTTTCGTAATCATCCAACTTGGGCTGAAACGCCTCAATGTCCGGTTTGTCTGCTGGTGCCAGGGTCTTGGGAATGTCACGAATCGCCTCTTGCTGCTGGAGCAACCGTGGATCGATCTTCAGGCGCTCGGTAAACACACGTTCAGGCGCTGCGGAAGTGCTTGGCAGGAGATCAAAGTTTTCAAATGTCCAAATCAGCACTCCATGGAAGACAAAGGAGAGGATAATGGCAAACATGAACCACCACTTCAGCGTGGAATCTCGACGCACCCGGAAGCCAGAACCCTGGCTGGTTCTCCAAGAAGGTGTTTGAGTTGCTGTGGCCATGAATGGCTGCATCGTACCACCATTCCCGCCCAGCACAACCAATCCCTGTAGATTGCTTGGCACGGATACTACGTCTCGTTCATCAGAGGAGACAGGGACTTTATTTCGAGAGATGTGCCCGATACATTATCATGATGGACGCCGTGGTCTGGAAAAGAGCCCCTCTGTGTGACAACCCTCGATTGGCGTTATTTTTGCTCAGGAAGTCTTGCCAATGGAGCGTAGTCTGTGCTGAAATGCCGCGCCTTTTGGCATTTTCGTTAGTCCAACCCCAAGCTCATAACCCTACCCTCATGAAATTAAATCGTATTGTAGCCCTGCTCGCCGCTGTCGCATTCTCACCCGCTTTGTTTGCCGGTGAAGGAGTCATCGCTGATGCCATGAAGAAGTTTCACAAAGGAGAAACTGCTCCATGTAAGAAAGTGGCCTCCGGTGAGGCTTCTGCTTCAGAACTGAGCGCTATTCTGAAGAGTTATCAAGACATGGCCAAGGAAACCCCAGCCAAGGGCACTTCATCCAGCTGGAAGGAAAAGTGTGACGCGCTCATCGCGGCTGTGACCGCCCTCAAAAGTGGGAACAAGGCCGCCACGAGTGACTACAAGAAGGCTGTAAACTGCAAGGCGTGCCACGATGTGCACAAGGGCAAATAATCGACTGATCCGATAATCTGCGAATGACGGCAGGTGGTCTCTGACTACCTGCCGTTTTCATTTTCAGACTTCATCTCCGATCTCAACAAAACTTTCAGCAGGTTTCACGGCTAGCAGTGCCAGGAACAGCGGAAACTCCTCTGCCGCCCGATGCTCTCCACGGCTTTTGGGGCCGGCCTGAGAACGTCTGTGGCTGTAAAGCTCTTCACAACCAACTACGCCCAACCCAACAGCACCCAGTTCGTTGAGATAACCCGCCAGCGGACGATGATAAAACTGCGTGTGCAGTGTGGAGGCCAGTCCAGGGTGAGTTTGAATAGGAATCGCCATAGGCTGGCCGTAGCGATCAAGCCGACGGTATTGGATTTTGCGTTCTTCGTCCCATCCCCAGTGGGATTGGCGAGGGATGCGGAAGCAAGGGTGCATGAAGATAAGCAGCGCGCGACCACCTGGAGAGAGCGAATCGGCAAGATTCAGGAACATGGGCTCCAAGTTCTCAACGTCATGCACTGCCATGAGGCAAGCTGCGGCATCGAAACTGCCGTCTGCCCATTTGGCCGGTTTGGTGACGTCACTTATCAGGAAACGTGCCTTTGGATGTTTGATCCGCTCGCGGGCAGACTCAATGAGTTTCGGACTCGCATCGACCCCCACGTACTCAGCGCCCGCAGTTGTGACGAGCGGTGCCAGGACACCCTGCCCACAACACATGTCGAGCACGCGCTCACTTGGTTGAAGTTGAAGAAGGCGAACCGCAGCAGGCAAGATAACGTGTTGATGGTAATCGGAACCATTGTCGCCCACGAGTTTGTCGTACCAACTCGCGACATTGTCCCAGCCTTTGCCTGGAACCGGAGGCCTAGCCTGAGCAGGTGTGGATTCACGGCGGCGTCCGTGGGCTGGCTTACGGTAAGGAGGTTGAGGCATGAGAAAGGCGGAAAATAAAGAAGCCGCCCTAACGAGCGGCTTCCAAGATGAGCGAGAATATGCGTCAACTCAAGTTACTGAGCTTTGTTGGCCTGGGGCGGCACACGGAAGAGCTTTCCGGTGTACGGGCACTTCACTTCCATACCCGTGGGCAGTCCCGTGACGTCAACAAGTTGGTGCTTGGCTGCGAACGGACTATTCACGAATCCTGGACGGCCTGCAACGGCGGTGCCGAATGGGATCTCATTAGCTGCAGGAGGTGCACTTGGTGCTGGAGCAGGCTGAGTCGGAGGAGTGGGGGCTGGCTTGGTAGCAGCTTCAGGCGCGGGATTGGGCTTGCTGACTGGGGCCGGAGTGCTGCGAGCGGTGTTGGCAGCGACTTGGGTAGGTGCCGAAGGAGGCTGCTGCATGACTTTGGGTGCTGGCGCTGGTGCCGGTGTCGTGACTGGGGCAGGTGCTGGGGTCGGAGTAGCCACTGGAGTTGGCTTTGTATTGGCAGCGATATTTGCCTCAGGTGCCGACTGGGCTCCGGCTGGAACCAAGAATGGCTTGCGGGTATATGGGCACACCACTTTGGAGCCTGCGGTCATCCCGCGCACATCGACAAGGCGAGGCGGGTTGGTGAACGGGGACCGCACATAACCGGAGAGACCCTCGACCGGCTTTGCGACCGGCAAGGTTGCTGCGGACAGTTGCGACGGAGGTGGAACCGAAGGACCAGAAATCACCGGGGCTGTAGGGCGCTCAGGGCCAATTTGAGACTGGCTTGAAGCGGGAGCCGGGGCTGCCTGCGTGTTAGCTGCGATTGCTGTGTTGCTTTTCTGTTCAGCGACCGGTGCCGCGCTTGGGCGGTTCTGACCGTTGTTATAGTTTCCACGAACCTCAGCGGCAACGTAGGGGATCAAGCCGCGAGTTTGAATCTCCCGCCAAGCTTCCCCAGGAGGAAGGCTGCAGGATGCCAGAGAACCTAGGGCTAGTGCGCCCAAGGGGAGAATGAGTGAACGGCGGTTGGAGGAGGCCATAATGCTGGAGACGTTTCGGTTAGACAGGTTTTTTTGAATAACGAGTCTCATTCTAGAGATTTTTTTAGAATATGCAACAACCTTTTTTGTATGAGAACACAAAAAGGCTCCGGAATGAGTCTTTAATTATAGTAGTTATAATCTGGACTTCTGTTTTGTCACGTAGAATGATGGTTGATGCAGTGGAGAATCATCGCGGTGGGCAAGCCTGCTCTGCCCTGGGCAAAGCAAGGAATCGAAGATTATCAGCGGCGATTGGGCCGTGTGGCATCTGTGGACACCATCTACGTGAAGGACGGAACTCCAGATCAAGTCGCAGAGCGTATGTGGAGTGCATCGTCAGGCCACAAAGTGTTACTGGATGAGCACGGCAAGAGCTTCCGAAGCTTGGAACTAGCCTCGTGGGTGGAAAAACGGCAATTGGAGGGTTGTAAATGTGTGTCCTTGCTCATCGGAGGAGCCGATGGTCACGGAAACGCCATTCGCGCTGCTGTTAAGGAGTCATGGTCCCTTTCAAGCTTTACCCTTCAGCATGAGCTGGCTGCTCTCGTGCTAATGGAACAGATTTACCGTGCCCACACCATTTTGAGGAAGGAACCGTATCATCGAGAATAGCGATTCCTCCAGTGAGACAGCATTCAGCCGATTGAGACTCAAAGGCGCAAATGTTCTCTGAACTTGGAGTGGCTTTTCCGCAAATACAGACTTCTATAGCTAGCAATGTCCCGTAGCAGCTCTGTGCTCTCCAGTGTTATCCATGCCCGCCCGCCGGCTCTGCCGAAGGTGCCGCGCAATATGAAGCCAAAGGAGAGCATAAGCGACCTGGAGGACATGGAGTTGATCACTACCGCGCTGGTGGAGAATGCGCCAGTGGCCATGGCAATGTTCGACCGCCAAATGCGGTATGTCTTGGCCAATCGGCAGTGGATTTCGGACTTCAATCTCAGGGAGTCGCTGCCGCTCGTCGGGAGGAGCCAGTTTGAGGTGTTCCCCAATTTGAGCGATGCGTGGAAAAACGTCTACGAGCGTGCTTTGCAAGGTCATGTGGTCCGCAGTGAGCACGATGTGCTTCAGGGACCAGGCGCATCTCCAATGGTCTTTCGGTGGGAAGTAAGGCCTTGGCGCAAAACTCAGGATGCCAGCGTGATGGGGATCATGGTCACATGCGAAAAGTTCTTGGCGGTGCTGCCAGCGCGTCGTGACGGCCATCACTCGCCGAGCGCTGATACGGCTGCTGTCACCGACTATGCGCTGCCCGTCCTAACGCTCGACGCGACAGGACGGGTGTTGAATGCCAATCAGGCCTTTACTGATCTGATAGGCATAGCGGGACCAGAAGTTTCTCTAGCGGAACGCCTTTTTCCCTCCATCAGCATCCCTGACAAGTATGTGGTGGATAACCATGTGACAGAGGCTCTGGCTCGCGTTTTGTCTGGAGGTCCGGCAGAAGTTCTGTTTGCTGAAAGAACTACTGGAGCGGGAGAGCAGTTTGCGTGGACACTTTCAGCATGTGCATCGCGTGACTCCAGCGCGGCAGCAGTGCTGATCGGCACGCCCGTAGCACCACTTTCGGCTGCCCATGCTGCCATGCCCGAGCCGGTCTCGTCAGCTAGCAACTCTGGGGCGCTAGATCAAGCTGGTGAAAAGGTCCAGCTACTTGAGGCGCAAATGGCGCAGATCACCCAGGAACTCACTGCACTGCGGGAACTGGAAAAGGCCTACCGCAGACGGGAAGAGCGACACCGAGAGTTGTTTGACACCATGCCGGGCGGAGTCGTGGTGCTGGACGAACGTGGCAGACCCATCTTCCAAAACGCTCATGTGAAAAAACTTGTAGGGCGTGAGTTGAGCACTGGCGCCTCCGTTGAACATTGGCTTGCCGAGTGTTGTGAGGACTTATCAGTTAGGGATGAAGTAACACGCGTCTGGCGTGAAGACGTCTGGCGCAGACAGCTTACACGCATCATCAGCCTCAATACTGCAGATGGCTTTATCAAGGACTTGGAGTTTCGACCCACTCCGCTTCCTCAGGGTGGGCTCCTCCTCACGATTCATGACGTATCGGAGTCCTGCCACCTTGAGGAACAACTACACGCTGTAGAAGCCAAGTTCAGGAGTCTTTTGCGCGACTGTCCCCTGCCGCTGTTCCTTACCGATGCGGCCGGATCTATCATTGATGCCAATCCACAGGCTGAAACGATTACTGGGAAGTCCCGAAATGAGCTTCGTCGCTGTAGCATTGAGTCGTTCCTCACAGAAGAGAGCAATCAAGCGCGCCGGACTGCACTGCAAAAAGCCGTGTCATCGGGGCTCACGCAAACTCGGATCGATGCGGAGGTTCCAACCGCACTTGAGGGCATCGTGTCTTCCACCATCACCATCGGAATCATACCAGGGGCCAACGGGCGGCCTCATGCACTGGTTCACTTCGTTGCCAGAAACCATCTGGACGATCAGCGGTCCCCTGCGGGAACCATCGAGGCTTCAACGACGGCACCGGCGGGTGAAACGTCCACGGCGTTGCTGTTGAAAACCGATAGCTTGGGCAGAATCAGCTATTGGAATGAAGAAGTGGGTCAAGCGCTCATGGGCTATGCAAGCGCAGACATCGTGGAGCACTGGCTTCACCAACTTTTTCGGCCATCTGATGCGACTGGCTTTTATGCTGAACTCCAGGGTCTCATTGAGTCGGGGAACGGAGAAGACATCTCGTTAAAGTGGGCGTGGTATGGCGCGGGAGGTCGCCGCGGAGAAGCTGATTTTGTGATCGAGCCTCTGTCCGATGGACCGTGTGCCGTTTCACTCAAAGTTCGCCATCATCACCTCTCAAATGGAACCGATGAAAAGCCGCGAGGCCGAGCTGCATCCTACATCATTGCTCCCGGGCCAGCGCACCTCTGGCAATCCGTCGGTGACCTTGATCGCGAAAAGTTGCTTCTCTCGGAGACTCATCATCGGGTGAAGAACCATTTCCAGATACTGTCCAGCCTTTTGAATCTACAAAGCAACGAGGTAGAAGAGGAAACTCGCCAGATTCTGCGGTCCACCCAAAACCGCATCCGCGCTGTGGCCGCGCTGCAGCAACATTTGTTCGATTTGCAAATGGGCCAATCGGCAGGCCTGCAGGAGTTCGCTGTGGAACTCACTCAGCGACTTAGGGAGTGCTACGAGGTCTCTGATGACCGAGTGGTGGTAGAAGTCGATCTCACTGGCGTCAAAATCCGCCCGGAATGGTTTGTCCCATTGGCCCTGATCCTCAATGAAGCGGTCTCCAATGTTTTCAAACATGCCTATCCCGATTCAAGGTCCGGTAGGGTCAAGATGAGTCTCTGCTGTGAGGAAGACGGTGCACATTTGCGAGTCAGGGACAATGGGGTGGGCTTGCCAGCTCATTTTGGCTCCCCTGGGTCGACAGGCATGGGATTGAAGGTTTTGGGGATTTTTGCCGATCAACTGCACGGAAAAGTGAGTCTAAAAAATATAGAAGATGGAGGTGTCCTTTTTGATTTGCTTTTTCCTATGAGATGTGTTGATATTTAGAGCATTACTGAAAAATTAATGAACCCTCTCGACCGCCTCCGCATTTTGATCGTCGAGAACGAAGGCTTGGTGGGCTGTGATATGGCCACACAACTAGCCAATCTCGGCTACTCTGTCGTCGCTACCGTGACGTCGGGGGAAGATGCCATCCGTGCGGTCGAAGAGCTCCGTCCAGACTTGGTGCTGATGGACGTTCACCTCAACGGAGAGCTTGACGGCATCCAGACGGCTATCGTCATCAAGAAGGGCAGCCCAGCAGCAATCGTTTACGTCACGGCCTGTGCTGACTTGGATACTGTGGCGAGAGCCCGGGAGACCCAACCTCACGGATATCTACTGAAGCCCTTTAGCGAGGATGAACTACGATTAACCGTGGAACTCGCCGCCACACGCTATTTGGAAGAGTCTGAGCGCCGCCGCCGCGAGCAAAGCTATCTGGAGGCCTTCCAGAGTTTAGCAGATGGCGTCATCGCCACTGATCTGGCCGGTTCTGTCATTTTCATGAACCCGGCAGGAGCACGCATCACTGGTTGGTCGTGTGAAGAGGTGGCGGGCAGGTCACTCAACGAGGTGTTTCGACTCTTCAATCAAAACGGGGACCCTGCTGAGGTCCAGGTGGTGGATGAGTCCGGTATGGGGCCACAACGCACCGTCTGGCTGACAGCAAAATCGGGTGATCGAGTGCCGATTCACGACCGCACAACCGCGATCCGCGACCAACACAACAGCCTGACAGGCCTCGTCATCCTCTTCCGCCGCACTGAGAGAGCGACCGCGCCCATCGTGGCCGCACATCCTGCTACTGCTCCTGTCGCACCCTCGGTGCCCATCTCATCTCAACAGGAAGTCTTCGCACCTGCAGCAGCACCCGTTCCGTCTGCGCCCATGGTGGCATCCACCACTCCTGCACCGCCTCCCATCGTGGCCCAACAGCCTGTGGACGAGCCCATGGAGCAACAGCGACCGCAAAACCCACCACCATCAGCATCGCAAGCACCACTGGTGGATGTTGTGGAGAGCATTTCCGACCCATTGATCGCCCTGGATGGCATGTGGCGGCTGACCTACGCCAATGCGGCGGCGGCGAAACTCTTCGATAGAGAAAAATTGGCGATCCTCGGCACTGGGTTCTGGGATTTGATGCCAGCAGTCATCAAAGAGGCCCACCACGAGACTTTGGCTCATGCCATGCTCCATCGAGAAGCAATCAGCCGCGATCTCTACCTCGAGGCCCTGCAAATCTGGCTGGAGCTTCGAGCTTATCCTTTTGGGGAAGGCTTGTTGTTGCTACTCAAGGACACGACGGCACGCCACGAAGAAGCGGAGCGCCGCAATCGCATGGACCGACTCGAGTCGCTTGGGCTTCTTGCACGCGGATTCGCACACGATTTCAATAACTTGCTCACGGTACTGCTCGGAAACTTATCGCTGGCTGAAATGCGTTTGCGCGGCCAGACCGATCGCATTCCTGAGTTAGGCACGGCGAAACAAGCCACGCTTCAGGCACAAAGTTTGGTGCAGCAACTTCTCACGTTCGCCAGGGGTGGAGCACCCATCAAACGGCAGATGAAGCCCGCTGAACTCATTGAGACGTTCATGCAGCACCATCCTCGTGCAACGGGAGTTCACTACCGGATCGAGATTCAGCAGGACTTGCCAAGCATTGCGGTTGATCCCAACCAAGTGCGGCGACTGATTAGCAACTTGGTGCGCAATGCTGAGCAGTCAATGCCACGAGGCGGCGAACTCATCATTCGCTGCACGGCACCGAACGCTGAGGAACTCTACGGCAAAGAAATGGTGCCTGAGTTTGGTGAGTCACCTCAGGGCATTATCATCGAAGTGAAGGACAACGGTGAGGGCATCTCGCCAGATAACCTTCCTCATATTTTTGAGCCGTATTTCAGCACACGAAAAGCACAGAATGCCACGGGACTGGGCTTGACGGTGTGTGAGTCGATTGCCAAAGCCCACGGAGGCTCATTGTCAGTCAGGAGTGATTTCGGATATGGCACAACCGTCCGGTTTTACCTGCCCGTGGATGCTGACGAAGACGCCTCAGACTCACTGGGTATCGCCAATGGCAGCATGGACTCGACCACAGGCGACTCACCACGCATACTGATCCTCGAAGATGATCCGCTTGTTCGCAGCCTAATCGTTCGCAACTTGGTCACTCAAGGATTTGAAGTCGTTGAAACCTGTGACGGCAATGACACGATCAAGCGTTATCAGGAAGCATTCGATGAAGGCCGCCCTCATGATCTGGTAGTGCTGGATCTCACGATTCCAAATGGACTCGGCGGCGTAAGAACAATGGAGCGTCTTCGCCAAATCGATCCCAATGTTCTGGCAATCGTGTCTTCAGGCTACTCCGATGATCCAGTGATGGCGAAACCATCTGCTTACGGCTTTAGCGCGGTGCTTCCCAAGCCTTACGAGCCAAGTGATTTGCTCAGACTGGTGAAGAGCGTGCTTACTGCGCGCGGTATGCGGAGAGACACAAAAGCTTAAGCTGCTAGGCGGACGACTTTTGCCATCTACTTAGATTTCTTCTTTGTTTTGGGCTTGCCCTGTTTCGCTCCATCAAAAACAGGCGGAACAGTGCCTTTTTCCCACTCTGCTACTGCATCCTGAAGCTTTTTGAGCACGTCAGGCTTCTCAGAAGCAAGGTTTTTGGTCTCACCGATGTCACTCGCCAAATCATAGAGTTCCGGTGCTTTGCCTGCGGCGGCAACATACTTCCAGTCACCCATGCGGGCACCATGTAGACCGTTCAGACCGCCACTGCGCCAAAACAGAATCTTGTGAGGTGCCTCATTTTTCTCTCCCGCAAGATAGGGAATCAAGTTCACACCATCCATGGCGCGGTCTGTAGGCATCTCACCACTGGCGACCGAAACGGAGGTGGCGAAGAAGTCCAACGCTATCACTGGTTGGGAATACACACTCGGCTTGAGCTTGGCAGGCCAGCTTACAAGGAACGGAACCCGGATTCCGCCATCGTAAACGTCACCTTTACATCCTCGAAGAGGGCTGTTGTCAGCAAAGTCGGTCATGCCATTGCCTTTCCGAGCGAGGTGCGGCCCTCCGTTGTCACTAACAAAGGTGACGAGAGTGTTCTCGCTCTGCTTCGTTGTTTCCAAAGCACTCAACACCTTCCCGATGTTGTCATCCATGCAGGCAACCATAGCCGCGTATGTTCGGCGATTCTTGTCTGTGATGTCGGCGAACTTGGCAAGCCAGTTCTCAGGTGCTTGTAGCGGAGTGTGCGGCGCGTTGAATGCTAGGTAGAGCATCCAGGGCTTTCCATCAGCATGACGTTGAACATACGCTGCCGCTTCGTCACCGAACTGATCCGTGAGGTAGCCGCGCTGAGGCTCGTCGACACCATTTCGATTGAGCGGTATTTTGTATTCTTCACCACCTTTGCCATCGGCAAAATAGAGGTGACCTCCCCCAAGAGCAGCAAAACTTTCATCGAACCCACGCTTCATGGGATGAAACTGCGGATGCGCGCCCAAATGCCACTTTCCGACGTGTCCGGTGGCGTAACCAGCTCGCTTTAGCAGTTGGGGGAGAGTGATCTGATCTATTGGGAGCCCATCCTTTGTGCTTTGCGGAAGCCATGCAGGATTGTTTTCATGTCCGAAGCGATGCTGATAGCGTCCTGTCAGCAACCCTGCCCGCGTTGGACTGCAGAAAGGATGCGAGACATAGCCATTCGTGCAGCGAACTGATCTTGCAGCGAGCTTATCGAGGTGGGGGGTCGCTATGTCCTTGCCACCATTGAAGCCGACATCATTGTAACCAAGATCATCCGCAACGATGATGAGGACGTTGGGGCGCTCGGCCGCAGTCAACGAAACGGCGACGAAACTCAAGAGAATGGGAAGGAGGAGACAGTGCATCACGCGCCGTCAACGCCCTGACATCACACTCCTTTCATCTGGAGTGAGAAGACTGTTTTCTCTGCGATAGATGCTACCTTGCAGCAATGACCCGTCTCCCTTCTGCCATCACCGGATGCGTTTGCCTGTTGAGCGCAACTTTGTTGCCAACTGCCACCGGTGAGATCGAAACCGGATTCCCATCTGCCAACCCAAATCAACTCACCAAAGGAGTCGTCCCTCAACCTGATGGCAAGCTCAGCGGTGGCGCGCAACTTGCCGCATCGTAACTCGCGAATGCAGAAAGTGATGTTGTTTTTTCTCACCGAGGGGCAACGGTCGCTCCTTTAGCATGATTCACAGCACAGCACTCATCGACCCACGGGCACAGATTGACTCCACAGCGGAAATTGGAGCTTATGTGATCGTTGAGGGTCCAGTGAAGATCGGGGCAGGCGTGAAGATTCTTCCGCATGCTCAGATCATGGGCGACACGACCATCGGAACGGGGACACAGATTGGTCGTGCCGCCTTGATCGGCGGTGAACCGCAGGATCTCTCGTTCGATCCTGCCACCGAAAGTGCGGTCGTGATTGGGGAGAAAAACATCATCCGTGAGCAAGTGACCATTCATCGCGGCTCAAAGGCCGGCTATGTGACCCGAATCGGGAACAACAACTTCATCATGGGAGCAGTTCACTTTGCTCATGATGTGCAACTCGGTGACCGCAATGTGGTGGCGAACGCAGCGCTTCTGGCAGGACACGTGCAAGTGGGCAACAATAGCTTCATCGGCGGCTCTGCAGTGTTTCATCAGTTCGTCCGCATTGGAGACTACTGCATCATTCAGGGAAACGGATCGTTCGGCAAAGATATCCCCCACTATTGCTGTGCCCAACGTGTGAATCGCATTACAGGACTTAACGTCATCGGACTGCGGCGTGCTGGATTTGGCAAAGACGACCGCGCTGCCATGAAAAAGGCCTTTGATCTGCTATTCCGCTCGGGTTTGAACCTTTCCCAAGCGATCGCTGAGGCTGAAAAGCTAGAGTGGCCAGACGCTGGGCAACGTTTGATCGAGTTCGTGAAAGCTCCCAGCCGAAAAGGCATCTGCCCTGTGAGACGCAGTGCCCTCGCTGAGGATGACGAAGACAGCTGAAAAGTGTGCTTTCACTTTGGGCGCAATGCCCGATAATCCGCCTCCCAAAATCCAGCCACCATCGAACGAAAGAAATGGAGAAACGCCCTTCCGCCAAAACCCCCGTGTGGAGTATCGAAGACAGCGCGAGCCTTTATGGCATCCGCGAATGGGGGCACGAATACTTCAACGTCTCGGCCAGAGGAGAGGTGGTCGTGAACCTCAAGGACGGCAGCAAGACCAAACCCGTTTCCCTTGCTCAGATCATCAGCGGCTTGAAAGATCGCGGCACACAGTTGCCAGTGCTCATCCGTTTCGGCGACTTGTTGCGCTGGCGTATTGACGAACTCAACGAAGGATTTGCCACCGCCATCCGAGAAGCCAAATACCAAGGAGTGTATCGCGGCGTTTACCCGATCAAGGTCAACCAACAGCAGGAAGTGATCGAGGAGATCACTCGCTATGGGCGCAAATATCATTACGGTCTTGAGGCCGGAAGCAAACCGGAGCTCATCGCTGCTCTGGCTTACATGCATGACCCGCAGGCTTACATCGTCTGCAATGGATACAAGGACGAGGAGTTCATCGACTTGGCGCTTTATGCTCAGAAAATGGGCATTCAGGTCATTTTGGTCTTGGAGATGCCGAGTGAGCTGAAGCTGATTCTTGAACGCAGCAAAAAGATGGGCGTGCGACCAACGCTTGGCGTGCGTTTCAGACTCTCAACCGAGAGTGCTGGTCACTGGGCAGGCAGCGGTGGTGATGCGAGCGTCTTCGGGCTGAATATTTCTCAAGTGATGCGCGTGGTCGATCACCTTCGTGAAGAGGGGATGCTGGATTGCCTGCGGATGCTGCACTACCACCAAGGTTCTCAGATTCCCAACATCCGCGCAATCCGAAGTGCGGCCACTGAAGCAGCGCGTGTGTATGTGGGGCTTGTGCAAGAGGGCGCGCGGATGGGCATCCTCGATCTGGGCGGTGGCTTGGCCATCTCTTACGATGGTCTCAAAGGCAACTCGACGGCTTCCAGCGACTACGGGACAAAAGAATACTGTGCGGACGTCATCGAAGCGATCGCTGAGGTGACCGATGAGGCCGAGATTCCTCACCCCGACATTATTACTGAATCGGGCAGAGCCATCGTCGCTTATTGCTCCGTCTTGGTGATCAACGTGCTTGATATCAACCGCTTTGAAGGCAACGGCATCATCAAGGTCACAGACGACTCTCCTGCTTTGCTAAAGAATCTGCACGATCTGTGGGTAGAGGTCACAGAGAGCGGCAAAAAGATCACTCGCGAAAGGATTCAAGAGACTTACAACGACGCGCTATACTACCGCGATAAGTTGAGGAGCGAGTTTAGTTACGGCAAGGTACGCCTGCGTGAGCGCGCTCAGGGCGAAGAACTCTACTGGAAGCTTTTGTCCTGGGTGAGCGAGCACATGGAGCAAGCTGGAGCCGATGGCGGGCAGATGAGCCGCGTCGAACACGTGCTGACAGACTACTACTACGCCAACTTCAGCGTGTTTCAGAGTCTGCCCGACCTCTGGGCCATTGACCAAATCTTCCCGGTGATGCCCATCCAGCGTCTCAAGGAGAAGCCGACTCGCAAGGTGGTGCTGTCTGACATCACTTGCGACAGCGATGGCAAAATTGACCACTTTGCCCACGGCTGCGAGTTGCATCAGAGCTTGCCTTTGCATGACATCGACATCGAGGGTGGCGAGGATTACATGCTCGGCGTCTTCCTCGTTGGAGCCTATCAAGAAACCCTCGGTGATCTTCACAACCTGCTCGGTGATACCAATGTTGTCAGTGTCTCGCTGGACAACGGCAAGCTCCGTTATCGACGCGAACAGGAGGGCGATACCGTGAGTGAGGTGCTGAGCTACGTGGAGTACGATCCGAAGGTGCTCGTCACCAAGTTCCGCGAGCTTGCCGAGAGCGCAGTGACGCAAAAGCGCATCACTGCAACCGAGCGCAAAGAGATCATGGCCGCATTTGAGGAAGGTCTTCGTGGATACACGTATTTCGAGACCTAATAGCAACGCTCCAGCACTCGAACCCGCATGAGAAATAGAGTCTGTCACTTACTCGCCGGAGTGGTGGCCCTCTTTTTGGTAACGTCTTGCTCAAAAAAGCAACTCAGAGTCTACACTTGGGTGGACTACATAAAGCCTGAACTGATTGCGAGATTTGAGAAAGAAAGTGGCTGTGAGGTCATCGTGGATACGTTTCTTTCTAACGAAGAACTTCGGGATACTCTGAAAAGTGGCGCAAGCACTTACGATATCGTCATGCCAAGCTCCTACATGGCCGAAGTGCTGTCACGCGAGGGTCTGCTGGAGCCCCTCAATCAGAAGGCGCTTCTTAATCTTGGCCAAGTAGATGACAATCTGCGCGAAAAACTGCCAGACTCAGGTCTGACGCACACGGTGCCATACGCCGTGAGTTTCGGCGTGATCGGGTATCGTAAAGACAAGATCAAGGAAGCTCAGCACTCCTGGGCAGTATTTAATCAGCCCTCTATCCGCGCCAAGTTTAGCCTATTGCATGACGTGCGAGACACACTGGGCTCAGCACTGAAGCTCCTGGGCTTCAGCGTCAACACCATCAATGAAGATGAGATCCAGCAAGCGGCAGCATTGGTCAAAAAATGGCGCCAAAATGCTCTCCGCTTCGACAATGACGCCTACCGCTCCGCGTTGGTCAGTGGTGAGTTGCACCTAGCACATGGTTACAGCGGTGATCTCCACCGGCTCGCTACACAGCACAAAAACATCGGTGTGCTGATACCAATCGAAGGTGTCGTACTGGCCTGTGACATGATGGGCATCACATCAAAAGCGAGAGAGAAAAACCTCGCGCACAGATTTATCGACTTCTTTTTGCAGCCCGATGTCGCAGCCGAGAACATGCAGTGGACGGGATACATTTGTCCAAACAAAGGCGGCTTGCAAAAAGTGCCCTACAGCTTCTTCACCGGGCCGGCGATCAGCCTTTCCAAGCCAGTGATGGACTCCAGCGAGATCATTCGGGACTTGGGTGAGCACACGAGCAAGTACGAGAAGGCCTGGGAGTCGATCCTGGCTGACTTTTCCACAGACGAATCAGGAGTTGGCGTCCGCAAACGCTCTCTTGCAGGAAAAGCTCCTTAGCGAGCCAACCATTTGCACCGGAGTGGAACTGCGCTAACGAAGATGTCTTCACCATGTCTCACAGAGTCCTCATCATTGGCGCGGGCGGCGTTGGCCGCGTAGTCGTTCATAAGTGTGCCCAGCTGCCGGATGTTTTCGGTGAGATCATGCTGGCGTCACGTACCAAGTCCAAGTGCGATCAGATCGCCTCTGAGTTGAATAGGCCCATCCAAACAGCCGCTGTCGATGCAGACAACGTGCCCGAGCTAGTCAGTCTGCTCGAAAGTTTCAAACCGGAGGTCGTCATCAACGTAGCACTCCCTTACCAGGATCTCACCATCATGGACGCCTGCCTTGAAGCCGGGGTTCACTATATAGACACTGCTAACTACGAACCTCGGGACGTTGCAAAGTTTGAATACCATTGGCAGTGGGCTTACCAGGAGAAGTTTAAGAACGCGGGCCTCACTGCACTGCTCGGATGTGGCTTTGACCCAGGTGTGACCAATGTCTACACGGCCTACGCTCTGAAACATCACTTCAGCAAGATCGACACGCTCGATATCATCGACTGCAACGCAGGTGACCACGGCAAGGCGTTTGCAACCAACTTCAATCCCGAGATCAACCTCCGTGAAGTCACCGCAAATGGACACTACTGGGAGAACGGCCACTGGGTGGAGACCAAGCCACTCGAGATCAAGCGCTCGTTTGACTTCCCCGCCGGCATTGGACCCAAGAACATCTATTGCCTTTATCACGAGGAGCTTGAGAGCCTCACCAAGCACTTCGACATCCGCCGCGCACGCTTCTGGATGACCTTTGGCGATCAGTACATCAAACACATGGAAGTGCTCGTCAATGTCGGCATGACCCGGATTGATCCAGTGATGCACAAAGGAGTGCCCATCATACCGATCGAGTTCCTCAAGACGCTTCTGCCAGAGCCAGGCACACTTGGCCCTGACACCAAAGGGAAAACGTGCATCGGCAACTGGATTGAGGGCACAGTAAAAGACGGCAGCTTTAAACGCTACTACGTCTACAACGTGAAGGACCACCAAGATTGCTTCCAGGAGACTAACAGCCAGGGAGTTAGCTACACTACCGGCGTGCCAGCAATGATCGCCGCCAAACAACTCCTAACTAACCCGGGAGAATACCGCCAACCAGGTGTTTGGAACGTGGAACAGCTCAACCCCGATCCCTTCATGGCTGACCTGAACGCCCACGGGTTGCCATGGATTGAGACGTGGCCAGATAAACCTCTACCAGGTGAGTAAGGAGCGATCTTGGACGGTAGATGAAGTACCTCACCATCATCCGACACGCCAAATCGTCGTGGGACACCCCCGGCTTGTCAGACCATGACCGCTCGCTAAACAAGCGTGGCAACCTCGCGGCACCCGCAGTGGGCCGCTTTCTCGCCACCACCTACTTTGGCAAGGGCGGCGGTGCCCAAATCGTCGTCCCTCCAGATCAAATCATAGCCAGTACCGCTACCAGAGCCACCTCCACTGCCGAACATCTAAGAGCAGCCTTTGGATTGGAGCGTGAGCGCGTCTTGCTAGCATCCAGACTCTACCTTGCCGAGAAGCAGGTGATTCTGGATGTCGTGCGTGGACTTGATGAAAACCTCGTTCATGGCGTCATCGTGGGTCACAATCCAGGCATGCATGACTTTTGCGATTCCATCCTCTCCCGTGCTTCCATCCCCAAAATGCCCACGTGCGCGGCAGTCATGATAAGCCTCCCCCACGCTTACTGGGGTCTTGCAGATTGGGGTGAAGCACAACTCCTCGCTTACGTCACACCGAAAGCACTCGAACGCAGATTCCCCTCAGATTATGCCGGCATTTCAAGCCTGGGCGACGATGATTGAATAACCTGGAGAGGTCTTCGTCTGTGCAGAAGAGACTCAATCGTCTCACACAGACATGAAAAACATCATTCGCTCATTGGCGCTCGCTGTCATCAGCAGCATCTCTCTCACCCCAGTCGCTGCAGACGCGGCATGCCGCAGCGATATGATCCGGCAGGCAGCCGTTCTCGACTACAAGAGTGATGCGGTCAGGAGAGAGTTTCAGCAAGAATACGGTGGCCGCAGACTCTGTGGTATCGAAGCCGATTTAAGCCGGGCAATCTGCTCGCTCGAACGCCTAGCTGACGATCTCCGGAGCAGCATTGAAAGCGGCGAGAGCTGTTCATGTCAGGAGCGCATCTTCCGCTCCCTGAAGAGCGCCCACTGCACCGTCGTCCATCTTGCCGACCGCGCTCGGGTGTGCAGGCATTTGCGAGAGACCATGCGGGACTTTGGCCATGCGGTGAATCTAATGGAAGCCATCGGCTTCGCTCATGACATTGCCCCAACTAGGCCTCACTTTGAGCCGCACAGACCCGTCTCGCGCCCTAGCCACTACGATAGGCCACGCACCATGCGCCCAGAAGACCTTATCATCGGAGGCATCATCGGCCTACTGGGCTCCAGGTAGTCCCCTTTTGCCCTATCAGCTCATCGCCTGACTACGCCCTGCGAGTTTTCGCAGGGCGTTTTCGTTCTGGGAAACAGGTAGTGCAGATCTCGCAGACGGTGCCGTCACAACCACGAGCGGTGCAGTACTCACGCCCGTAAAAAATGATCTGCAGGTGCAGCTTATTCCAGGCGGACTGGGGAAAGAGTCTCTTCAGATCACGCTCAGTCTGCACGACGTTTTTTCCACTGCTGAGGCCCCAGCGTTGTGCTAGCCGATGGATATGCGTATCGACTGGAAACGACGGCACACCAAAGGCCTGGGCCATCACCACTTGAGCGGTTTTATGCCCCACCCCTGGAAGCTTTTCCAACTCCTCCAATGACTTGGGAACTTGCCCCCCGTGATGTTCTACCAGCAGTCGAGAGAGCTCTTTGATCGCCTTAGACTTCTGCGGTCCTAGTCCACAGGGTTTCACAATCGCTTCTATCTCCTCAACTGACCGTCCAGCGAGCTCAGCGGGTGTTTTTCCAAGATTCCAGAGCTTGGGAGTGATCTGATTCACGCGAACATCAGTGCACTGGGCAGAAAGAAGAACTGCAACCAGCAGCGTGTAGGGATCCGTGTGGTCAAGTGGGACAGGAGTCTCTGGGTAGAGTACCTCCAGATGCCGTTGGATAAACTTGACGCGCTCCGCCTTTGTCAAATGCGAAGACCTCCCTCTCAGATCGAGCGGCGGATACGCTGAACCATCCGACGGATGTGATTGTTGTCCTGCCGGGGTTGCATGATGCTAAGGCTCTTGCGGAACGAACCCCACTTGAGCACTTGGATGTTCACTTTGCGGCTTCCCCATTGATTCATGGAACCTTTTGAGGGGCGATAGAGATCAATCGTGTTGGTCCCTACGAGAGCTGAACCATAATCGTCGACTTGATAAACACCTGGCTGACCTTCGATCTTGAATACTGTCCCAACCGGATACACCGACCAGTCCGCAGCCGCGCTGTTGACGTTACCGTACTTCAGCGGAGTGCCCACAGCAGACTTGGCTCCGTAAACAATGTGATCAGACTCCGAGTGGGTGTAAGCAGTTGTCTTGACCGAGGCAATCCTCATTCTGCCGCCTTTGATGGAAGAACCACCGTCCGTGAAACTGCCTGGCGCATTGCAAGAAACAAGACCGATGGCAGCGACTGCGGATGCGACGAAAGGAAGAAGCTTCATGTTGTTTAGTTGCAGTTAAATATTAATGTTTCCCAACCGAAGGCCTTCATGTTGACCCCATTGGCGGCCAAAATCAACTCCAGATTCTTCTCCGGCTCACGGCGGCAAGATTAAGCGCGTGGAGCACAAGTTACGATGTGGCTTGTTGAAGATAGCCAAATAATATGTTATTCTTTATATTCAATGTCTGAACAGCTTTCCTCATCCCGGTCAAACCTTGCTACGGCAAGGGCTGTCGGCTCTCCTGCCATCGAGTCGCGGGCGACTAGCCCTGCCCCTCGGCCGGCAAAATCCCGCTCCCGATCCACCATGCAGGAGCCCGAGCGAGCGATCACGGACGTTCAAGGAGCACTTTTTTTGCTCGCTGGCATCATTTATCTCCTGGCTCTTTACTCTTTTGACCCTCACGATCTTCCTTCCTGGTTCTTTCTGAACCCCACCGACTCGCAGAACGTCGATCCAGTCAACTTCATCGGACGGACGGGTGCGATGGGCGCTGCTGTGTCGATTGCACTGATGGGGGTTTGCACTTTTCTCATCCCGCTGAGCTTCATCTGGTTCGGAGTGGGAAAGATCGCCAACAAAAGCCGAGTCACTGGTCGTTCGTGGCTGGGCCTCGTACTCATGGTGCTGAGCGGATCTGCGATTCTTGAGCTCACAGGCATCAATTTTGGTCAGGACGCGATCACGCCACATGGGGGAGGCGGTGCTATGGGTCATTTAATCGGTGGAGTTATCTTCCACAATCTCCTTGGGCAAGTTGGTTCCATGCTAGTGCTAGGCACACTTTATTGCATTGGAATCATCTTCACCACAGGCTTCCACCCGCTTGATGTATTAAGCGGTGCACGTGCCGAACTACCCAATGCCATGGAAGCACTTGGCACCTGGTGGAAACAGTTTCGCAGTGGCGACTCACACGTTGAAGTCCCAGAACCCGTGCCTGTCATCGCCAAGCGCAACGCGAAAAGCAAGCAGCCGATACCGTCTGCCATCGGAGCATCCACTGCCACGGTGCCACCGAGCGCTGAGACGTTAGAAACCCTTGAATTGGATCTGAAGTTCCCACCTCCTGAGCCGAAGATCATCGATGCTTCGGCACCCAAAATGCCCGAGAAGGACGACTCTAAGCCAGCATTGGCGGAAGTCTGGGCCCAGAAACGAGCGCAGAAAATCAAACAAACGGGTGCTGCACCAATGGGGAGCCTAACGGATCGCTACAAGGAGTATAAGTTGCCCTCGTTGGATTTGCTGTCCTGGCCTGATCCCGAAATGGTAGCACCCACTGACCCCGCAGAGCTCAAAGAGATGCAGGAAGTCATTGTTCGCACGCTTTCGAGCTTTGGAATCTCAGTGAGCAAAGGCGACATCACTCGAGGTCCTGCCATTACCCGGTACGAAGTGCGTCCGGTCGACGGTTTGCGGGTCAGTCGCATCGCTCAACTGGATGCCGATTTGGCACGCGCCACAAAAGCTGAACGCATCAACATCCTAGCGCCGATCCCAGGCAAAGACACCGTGGGCATTGAGATCGCGAACAAAAACAAGGTCGTCGTTCCCATTCGAGAACTACTAGAAGACGATCTCTTCCAGAACGGCAAAGCCCGATTACCGCTCGCACTAGGAAAAGACGTCTACGGCAAGGCAATCATCGCTGATCTTGCCGCCATGCCACACCTGCTGGTAGCGGGCGCCACAGGGTCCGGTAAATCGGTGTGCATCAACAGCATTATTGCCAGCCTCATTTGCCGATTCGCTCCCGATGAACTGCGCTTTGTGCTCGTCGATCCAAAAGTCGTGGAGATGCAAGCTTATGCTGATCTGCCGCACTTGGCATTGCCTGTTGTTACCGATCCGAAGAAGGCTCTCCTGGCCTTGCGTTGGGTAGTGAGAGAAATGGAGACACGCTATCAAATCTTTGCTCAAGAGGGCTGCCGTAACTTCGAGACGTTCAATAATCGAAATCGCAAAAAAAAGGCTGCTAATCGCGACACTCCACCTGAGCCACCACCGATCCCTGAGAACTTCCTCCCCGAAGTGAAGTCAGACGGTGCAGCAGAAGTGGACCCTGATCTTTATGATTCAAATGGCCAATGGGCCGGCGATTCGTTGCCGCCTTCTGTGCCGCATCGGAGCCAGGAACAGATCATTCCTGACACCATGCCTTACGTTGTGGTGATCATCGACGAGTTGGCTGATCTCATGCAGACGGCACCCGCCGACATTGAGGGTGCGATTGCCAGAATCACTCAAATGGCACGTGCCGCAGGCATCCATCTCATCCTCGCAACACAGACTCCTCGTGTGGACGTCATCACAGGTGTCATTAAAGCGAACGTACCCTCCAGGATTGCCTTTCAAGTGGCATCCTCCACCGACAGCCGAGTGATATTGGATCGCAAAGGTGCTGAGAACCTCGTGGGCAAAGGAGATATGCTCTACCTTCCACCTGGAACAGCATCTTTTGTGCGGTCCCAAGGTGCCTTGGTAACTGATGATGAAATCCATGCCCTCATTGAGGCCTGTGTCAGTCAAGGCAGGCCTATGTTTGATCAGGAAGGCGAATCGATGGCCACCAAAGGCGGTTTTGCTTTCGGTGACGAAGAGGACGCTGAAGAGCAAGTGAGCCCAGAGGACGAGCGGACGCTTGAGCGCTGCTTGGAAGTCATCAGGCAAGAGAAAAAGTGCTCCACGAGCCTCCTTCAGCGGCGACTTGGGATTGGCTATGGCAAAGCTGCACGGATGTTGGACATCTTGGAAGACCGAGGAATCATCGGACCCGGAGACGGTGCCAAACCGCGGGAAATCCTTGTGCGGATCGATTGATCTCCGGTCTACTCCGTCTCCCGCCCAGCATCACGGGCAAACAACTCTTTGAGGACCTCCTGGGGATTACGTCCCTCATGAACGACTGCATACACGGCGTCCAACAAAGGGGTGCGGACACTTACCTTACGCGCTGCTTGGTAAAGACTTTGTGAGTTACCCACCCCTTCAGCGATCATGCTTGTCTCAGCTACGATGTCCCCCAGTCTCTGGCCTCTGCCTAAAGCCAAACCCACTCTGTGATTGCGACTGTGGCTGCTGAAACAAGTGGCTACCAAGTCTCCCACGCCACTTAAGCCGTAAAAAGTCTCGGTTTTGCCACCCATCACAGTGCCCAGCCTCACCATCTCGGCTAGCGCCCGCGTCACAAGTGCCGCCACAGCATTGTCGCCCAGCTTCAGACCTTCGGCTATGCCAGAGGCGATCGCGTAAACATTCTTCAGTGCTCCCGCCCACTCTACTCCGATGACATCGGTGGTGCGATAGCTTCGGAACCAAGGCACCGCGAACAGACCTTGGAGTCGGCTTCCCAACTCTTCGTCTGCACACGCAACGACCGCAGCTGTGGGCAATTGCTTTACCACTTCTTCAGCGTGATTTGGGCCAGAGAGCACCGCCACCGATGCGTTAGGACAAGCGGCACTCATGAGTTCGCTCATCCGAAGCCCAGAATCGAGCTCGATCCCCTTCGTGCAGGACACCAACACGCCGAGGTCTAAGTCAGCGACCGATTTCATGACTGATCCGAAACCCTTGGACGGCACAACAACGAGCGCCGCATCTGAAGGTTTCAATGAGCCGAGGTCGCTGGTGACCAGCACGCTCTCGGGCAACTCCACTTCTGGCAAATATCGGTCATTTCGGCGAGAGACTCGAATCCTCGACATCAACTCCTCGTCCCTACCCCAAAACTGGACATCCACGCCACGGGAGCCCAGCAAACTGGCCAACGCAGTGCCCCAACTGCCTGCACCTAGCACGGTGACGCGATTCATTTTCGGCCCACCTTAAGTTCAGTGCCCGCCATGAGCCGCCCGATGTTGGCTTTATGGCGATAAATGGTCAGCACACAAAGTACGATGCCGAAGCCAAGAAGGATTACGTTCCATGCTCCAGAGGACGCCATTTGAACCGCCATCGTGATAGGAACAGCGACCGCAGCACCCATGGACGCTACCGAAGAGTATCGAGTCACAAAAAACAATGTCGCCCAAGTGACCAGAGCAATACCGATCACCAACGGAGCAAGCGCAAGCAACACTCCAGCGGACGTTGCAACACCCTTCCCGCCCCTTCCGCTCAGCCAAAAGGTGTAATTGTGGCCCAAAACTGAGGCAAAACCGGTCAGCATCGCCCCCAGTGTCGTTAGCTCTATGCTGGCCTGTTGCCCAGTCCACCACACCAAGGCGAGCCATGTCGGCAACCAACCTTTGAGAGCATCAAGCAGAAACACCGGCAAACCGAAACCACGACCCATCACGCGCCAGACATTCGTCGCACCGATGTTCTTGCTGCCGTGCTCACGGATATCGATTCCCTTTAGCTTTCCGGCGAGGTAGCCAAAGGGCGTAGCACCAACAACATAACCGCCTGCGGCACCAAGGATAAGAGCTAGAGTGACGGTCATGAAGCCTTCCGCTTGCCTGTCTTTCGCTAATGCTCAGCCTTATTTGGATGCCTCGCCCGCTGCCTGGCCATCGGCCTCTGGGATATCGACGGAGTGAATGTAGTGAGCCTCCAAGAGCGAATCCAAAAAGGCCGCAGTGTCGGGTTTCTTGAAGATGACTTGCGCCTTAGCTAGCCACTCGTTGCTCAGGCGGTCTTGCTTATCCTCCATGGCCAACACCGCTTTGGCAAAGTAATAAGCGGGGGTGTCGTCCATAAACGTGAAGTTCTCCTTCAGGTAGCTCTCGGCTGCAGATCGCTGCCCTTGCTTCACCTTGCAGATGAAGATCTTAAACTTGAGCAGGTGGCGCATCGATACCGGCATGCGGTCAAACTTGCTTGTCAGTCCCTCAAACCCTTTCTCCGCCTCAGAGAAGTTTCCTGCCACAAACTCTAGTTCAGCGAGGTTGAACTGCGGTGGCACCGCGTCAGGTGCCAGCTCCTTCGCTTTATTGAAATCGGAGCGCGCCTTGTCGAAATCCCTCAATTGAGCGGCGAGGTATATCGAACCACGAACATTGAATATCTCGGGGTTATCAGGGCTAAGGGCTTCAGCCTCTGTTACTTTAGCGAGCGCATCGACATACCGCTTTCGGCCTTGAAGATCATGCGCTTCGGTGAGCAGTTTCATCACGCGCTTTTGACTTTCTGTAAGCTCCTTCTTCTGCCCCTCACCGTCCTGAGCACGAAGGTCCGCCACTAGTGTGAAGGCGAAGATTGCCCATACGTAGCTCTTGATAGTCCGATTCATGATTTCTCAGTCTAAATCCCTGGCGCGCAACATCAAAGGAAACCTTTCCTGGGTCTTCCACGTATCACTGCCGCTAAGCTTCCGTTTATCTATCCATCATGAAACCCGATAACCGCCTTCGTCACTTTGTTTTCGCTCTGGGTATCGCTGTGGCACCCACTGTGGCATCCGCAGCCGAACTCGCCGATGCTTTCCTTCCGCTCTTTCAGCCGCTGCCAGCTGAAAAGCCTGCTCCCGATAACGAGCTCACTGAAGAGAAGATCGCTTTGGGACGCATGCTCTACTACGACAAGCGCTTCTCCAAGAATCACGACATTTCCTGCAACTCCTGCCATAGCCTTTCGGACTACGGCACGGACCGCTCGCCAAACTCATCTGGACACAAAGGACAACGAGGCGGCCGCAGCGCCCCTTCGGTCTACAATGCGGCACTTCATATCGCTCAGTTCTGGGATGGCCGTGCGCCATCGGTCGAAGAGCAAGCAAAAGGCCCGCCTCTCAATCCGATCGAGATGGCAATGGCAGGCAAGGATGCCGTGGAAACCGTCCTCAAGTCAATCCCCGGCTACGTAGATGCCTTCAAGAAAGCATTCCCCAATGAGGCAAACCCCGTCAGCTACGACAACTTCGGCAAAGCCATTGGAGCTTTTGAGCGCAAGCTCATGACCCCTTCTCGCTGGGATAAGTATCTCAAGGGTGACAAATCCGCTCTGACCGACGAGGAGAAAAAAGGCTTTGAAACCTACGCGTCCGTTGGTTGCGCCAACTGCCACAACGGAGTGGCTGTGGGTGGTATGCTCTATCAAAAACTCGGTCTCGTGAAGGCGTGGCCCGATCTGAAAGACCTCGGACGCTACGAGGCGACCAAGAAAGAGGAAGACAAATACTTCTTTAAGGTCCCCAGCCTTCGTAACATCGGCGAAACTGGCCCCTACCTGCATGATGGCTCGGTGAAAGATCTCCCCGGCATGGTCAATATGATGGCAGAGCATCAACTTGGCAAAACACTGAGTGAGGACCAAACCAAGTCCATCATTAGCTTCCTAAGTTGCCTCAAGGGAGAAATCCCCGCTGACTACATCAAAGAGCCCGAACTCCCAGCAAGCGGCCCAGACACGCCCAAGCCGGATCCGACCTAACCATTCGATTTTCGTCAAGCGGAGGCTGCTTCCATGCGGCCTCCGCTTTTTTGTTGGTAGCGAACTGGCAAAACCTGCTCCTGCTCGTCGTTGGTGTGTCCATGCCCATGAATCGCAGATCGTTTCTTCAGTCCACCGCCGCGGCTTCGGCCTCGTTGCTACCTGGATGTGCCAGTCTGAGCTCCGGCGCACCTGACAGCCTTGTGATCGATACCCATCAGCACCTGTGGGACCGCACGCACCTGAACTTACCTTGGCTTTCGGGCGCACCTGAGGTGTTGAGGCATGACTTCAAAGACGCTGACTACGTGAAGGCCAACTCTAGCGTCAACGTAAAGGCCATCTACATGGAGGTGGATGTTGATCCTACAGATCACATCAAGGAAGCAGACTGGATCGCTGCCAAATGCGCGGAGGGCACCTCTCCCACCATCGCCGCCACTATCGGTGGGCGTCCGGACAGCGAAAAGTTCGAGGACTACATCACCCGCTATGCAGGCAACAAACATGTCAAAGGCCTACGACAAGTGTTGCACGGTGCTGGAACACCAAAGGGGCACTGCTTGAGCAACAACTTCATCCGCGGCGTGCAGGCACTGGGCAGACACGGCATGAACTTTGAAATCACGATGCGTCCCACAGAACTGAAGGACGGTGCGGAACTGATTCGGCGCTGCCCGGATACCAACTTCGTGCTCGATCACTGTGGCAACGGCGATCCAAAAGCCTTCTGGCCAAAACTCGCTCCTAACGAGAAGCGTGGGTGCACCGCTGACGGGTGGAAACGTGGGATCGACGCCATTGCCGCCATCCCTCGTGTCATGTGCAAGATCTCGGGGATTGTCGCCTTCGTTCCACCGGGAAAGTGGCAGCCAGAGCACCTTGCGCCCGTCGTCAATCATTGCCTGGAAGCGTTTGGTCCTGAGCGAGTGTTCTACGGTGGTGATTGGCCCGTCTGCCTCTTGGGCGGCCCGCTTTCGGCTTGGTTTGGTGCTCTGAAACAGATCGTTTCGTCTAGGCCAGAGCGTGAACAACGTGCCCTGTGGTCAGGCAACGCACGGCGGTTCTACGATCTGCACGCGTGAAACCATTTGCCGGGGCTTTAGCGCACGCTTAATCCACAGGTCTCATGCAGTTCTCCAACGTTACCGCTGTAGCCAAGGCCAACGTCTATTTCGATGGCAAAGTCGTTTCTCACAGCATCTTGTTCGCCGATGGCAGCAAGAAGACCCTCGGTTTGATCTATCCAGGCACCTATCACTTCGGCACGGATGCTGCCGAACGCATGGAGATCACAGATGGAACATGCGAAGTAACATTGGACGGCCAAACTGAGAAGAAAACATACGCCAGCGGCACCTTCTTTGATGTTCCAGCCAAGAGCGGCTTCACTATCAGCGTGAGCGAGGGCATCTGCCAGTACGTTTGCTCATTCTTGAGCTGAACCCAGCGCCCACACCACGGGATACAGTTTCTCGTGGTACCACAGACGGGCAAAGTAGAGGCCGATCGGGCTTGCAGGGAACTCCGTACCCTCATTGGTCGCACGCTTTAGCCACTCGCTGCTTGTGATTCCAAGTGCCGTCATGGCCACCGCCGTTTCTTCGATGCAACCCCAGCTACCGTCTGGCTTCTGCTGTCGTTTCAGCCATTCGGTGGCGCCATCGACCAGCATTCCGCTAACTCCGGCCTGCTTCAGGTAATGGAGAACCATGGATGTGCCATAGATGAGATTGATCTCTCCAGGAGCATGCTCGTTTCCAAACCATAGCGGCTCCCAGCACCACTCTCCGGCATGGCGCGCGCGCTCAAGGTAGCGCAAAGCTCGCGCTTTAGCTGAAGCGATCCGCCCCTGGATCTCGGAACACAGTTTGTCACTCCACACAGTCCACGCCCACAAAGCATGACCTGTGATTTCTGGCGTGCTCCGATCAAATGGGAGCGTTCCCCATCCCCGGCAAAAAGTGGGTACTCCCCCATCGCGATTCTGAAGGTCTAGGAGCCATCTCACCCCGCGTTCGGCCGCTTCAACACACTCGGGACCGATGATGCTCAGCGCAATCAGTGCGCCGCTGGTGTCATCGGCATCCGGCACGCCCCCGGGAAGGTCTGTCCAAGCCCATCCGCCCGGTGCAGCATTCGTGAACGGATGCACGCTTTTGTATTGTTGATCCAGAAGCCATTTTTTGACTCCGTCCACGCTGTCAAAGTCGGAGCCGAGGGCTTTGACCGCGAGTGTCGTTCCCCACGTGGCCAGATTGGTATCAATGGGCCAACTTCCATCCACGCGCATCGACTCTTTGAGAAACCGAACAGCTTCAGGCACGCAAAGGTGGTCTTTCTGGCCTGAGCTGGCGAGCGCCATCGTGACGAAACTCGTGAGTGGTGTTGCCTCCAGATAACCACCAGTAGAAGGCTGAAGCACCTTCAGCAGCGGACCCGTTCTGCCCCAAGAAAGTGCCCGCAGCCATCGCAACGGATTCAATACTGACGGAGGCGCATGATGAAACCGAGCATACCCGATAGCGATGAGAGCTGGGAGAGCGTAGCTGACCACTGGCAAACCAACCGCACCGAACCATGTACGAGGCAATGCAGCCAACTCAAACGGCAGCGGCAACACACGAAGCCATCCATCAGGCCCTAACCGCCCGCAAATCGCCGCCAACATCAGAATCGGCACCGAGAACGTCTTGTCTTTTCCGTATCGGCCAATCACTGCCGCAGCGATGTCGCTCGGGTCCAGAGTCTTCGTGTGCGTGCGAATGTAGTCCTCCGCACTCCGCTCTGGCGTGCCTCCAACGAGACCTAGGGCAGACCAAACCAGCAGACTCGTGGACAGGTTGCTCTTGCTAATGGGAGTATCCCCCCAACCTCCATCCCCATTCTGATGTTGGATCAACCAATCCCGACCCTGATGAATCCACGAAGCATGCGCCCGCTCGTCCACCAAATGCAGCGCCACAATCGCGGTGGCTGTAGACAAGGCGCTACTGGAAAGCTCGCCCTCCCACCAGCCTTGCTCATTGCGGAAGCTGAGGAGGTGGTTTCGGGCATTGGAGCGGAAATCTGACATTGCTATCAACTTGGAGCGATGCGCCATGATTCAAGTCGTATCCGTCAGGTCAGGAGGACATTCTAGTTCCAAACCGAGAGTTGGTGCAACTTACGCACAAGCAGCGCGTTAAAGCGCCATTACACCACTATGAAAGCCACAGCCTGTCTGTTCTTCGCCTTGTTTGCCGGCTCGATTGTAGCCGAGGAAGTGTTTCGGACCTGGACAGACACTCAAGGACGCAAAGTGGAGGCAACTTTCCGTGGAGTTGAGGGTGGTAACGTCTTCCTACAGGCAAAAAATGGCTATGTGTATCGTCTGCCACTGGAACGTCTGAGCGCGGAAGATCAAAAAGTGGCCGCCACCTTGAAGCCTGAGGGCCTGGGCATTCCGGCGGACCCAAATCTTGCTCAAGCAGCTGCAAAGATCGACATGCTGGTGAACGCCGGCCTCACCAAGGCCAACCAAAAACCAAACCCGCTCGCTTCTGACGAGCAGTTCTGCCGCAGAGTCTATTTGGACATCGTGGGCCGCATTCCGACACGCGAAGAAGCGCTGGCATTCATGAACGATACCAGTTTGTCAAAGCGCGCAAAACTCGTTGATAAGTTGCTGAACTCGCCCGGCTACAACAGCCACCTTTTCAACTACCTAGCCGACATGATGCGGATGGCCGACGTGGCCAATAAGGGCCGCTTCTACACCTACCAGGAGTGGCTCAAGGGTGAACTCAACAAGGGCACCACCTGGGACAAGATTGTTTACCAGATGATCACAGCCGATGGACGTCTACTGGACAATGGCGCTACTGGCTATCTGCTCAGAGATGCTGGGATGAGATTGGACAATCTCTCCCTCACTCTCTCAACCTTCCTCGGTGCTAATGTGGCTTGCGCGCAGTGCCACGATCACCCATTTGCCGACTGGACACAGATGCAGTTCTACCAAATGGCGTCCTTCATGGGGGCAACGGACACGATTGGCTACCGAAATGCAGGCAGCCAAAAATCACCTGAAATGATGGCGATCCGCCAGGCGCTCAAAGATGAGGATCGCAAGTTTCAGCAACAGGCCCGCAATGTGATTCGTGCTAATGCCATGGCCGTGCATGACACATCGAACAACGACCTCGTGCTTCCAGACGACTACAAATACAAAGACGCGAAACCTGGAGACAAAGTGCAGCCAAAACTCGTCACATGGGACAAGAGAGACACGTATCTTCGCTCCTATCAAGACACCAAAACGAAAGAACCAGAAGCGTTGCGGAAGGAGTTCGCTGAGTGGCTTACCGCACCGGACAATCCACGCTTTGCTATGACGATAGCCAACCGTATGTGGAAGCGGGCCTTTGGTGTTGGGGTGAAAGAGCCAGTCACTGATATTGATGACCCCGAGACAAGCGTGAATCCGCCGCTGCTTCACCACCTCACCGCAGAAATGGTGCGTCTGAAGTTCGACTTAAAAGCGTTCATGCGTCTAGTCTACAACACCCAGGCTTATCAGCGTGAAGCTACCAGCTTTGAGTTCGAAGCTGGCACACCCTATAACTTTCCCGGCCCCATTCTCCGCCGCGTCACCGCTGAGCAAGCATGGGATTCGTGTGTTACCCTTGCCGTAGGCGACAAAGTAGACGGTTTCACGAATCATCGCGGTGAGAAGTACGCGAGTGCCATGAATATAGACATCTCCAACCCAGAAACGATTGCCGACCAAGTGCGTGGAGCTCTCATGGCGGTGCGTCAGGCCGGAACTGCCGCTGGCAATGGCAAGAAGGTGAAAGGCAAGAAGAAGGCCGCTATGATGCGGCGCATGGAGGAGTCTGACGATGAGGAGGGCGTTGCTACCCGTCCGCCTACACTCGGCGGGCTTGTTCTCGCCCGAGCCAGCGAGTTACCTCAGCCAGAAAGGGACCAGCACTTCCTCCGTCAGTTCGGCCAAAGTGACCGGCAGATTGCTGACAGCAGCAGTGATGAAGGAAACATTCCCCAAGTACTCATGCTGATGAACGGAGACGCGCAACGCGTCATTGGCAGTAGCCAAAGTCTAGCCGTGCAGTCCGCAAGCACACTCGCCAATCCTGAAGAGCAAATCGAGGCCCTCTATGTCAGTTTCTTTACCAGAAAGCCCTCTGCTGAAGAAGTCGCGGCTGCCAAAGAAGCCATCACTGGCGGCGTGACCCTCAGCGACCTCGCGTGGGTCCTGTTCAACACCCGCGAGTTCGTCTTTGTGGAGTAATCTAACCCAACTAACGCTATGATTTCTGAACTCTCACGTCGTCGTTTTGTGGAGAACCTGGCAGCCTCCACTCTCGGTGTTACCGTTCTCCACAACACGTCTCGCTTTGGCTTCTCTGAGGAGACGGCAGCAGCAGCCGGCAAGGCGAAGAATGTCATTTTCCTCCAGATGATCGGCGGGATGACTCACATCGACACCTTGGACCCAAAGGAAGGTCCCACCCAAGGACCCAAGGCACCGCTCAAGACCAATGCAGACTTCATGCTAGGCGGAACGATGGAGAACCTTGCCAAGCACGGCGACAAGATTTCCATCATCCGCAGCATGACCTCAAAGACGGGTGTTCACGCTTCCGGGCAATACATTATCCGCACTGGTTACGAGCAACGCGGCACTATCAAACACCCAGCTATGGGCGCTTGGGCCGAGCACTTCCTTGGAGCCAGCCACAAGACGCTCCCAAGCTCCGTCTGCGTCAATCGACAGCCGAACAATGGGAATGGCTTCTTCCCCGCAGCGCTTTCACCACTGCCCATCCTCGACCCCGAAGCTGGCCTCCAAAATGCAACGCCTGAAGTTCGCCAAGAGACCTTCAGTAAACGTCTAGCGCTCCTCGATAAGTTAGACGCAGGATTTCGTTCACGATTCCAAACAGCCGGAGTGAAGAGTTACACTGAGTTCTACGAGAATACAGTGCGCATTATGTCCAGTGAGGACTTGAAGGCTTTCGACATCTCCGATGAACCAGAAGCCCTCAAAGAAAAATACGGCCGAAACCAGTTTGGCCAGGGATGTCTCCTCGCCCGCCGCCTCGTCGAGAAAGGTATTCGCTACATCGAAGTGGCAAGCAATGGATGGGACATGCACAACAACATCGACGAAGAGCTAGAAGACAAAGGGGTCGAGCTAGATATTGCACTCTCCACCCTGCTGGATGACCTCAAGGAACGCGGACTCCTTGCGTCGACACTCGTTGTTCTTTGTTCAGAGTTTGGCCGAGGTCCCAAGGTGAATCAAAACGGCGGGCGCGATCATCATCCGAAGGTGTTTTCCACTTTGCTGGCGGGAGGAGGCGTCAAAGGAGGCTTCATTTACGGTGCGAGCGATAAGGGAGGCTTTGAAGTGGCAGATAAAGGGACCACCATCCAGGACTTCCTGAGCACCATCGGATTCGCTATGGGACTGCCCGTGGACGAAGTTGTGATGTCACCCAGCAACCGCCCATTCACGGTCGGCGACAAAGGAAAGCCCATCATGGAACTGTTTGCCTAGCGCGAACGCTTCAGGCGAGCACAGGCTTGACCAAGTTGCCGTGGATGTCCGTGAGACGGAAATCACGGCCCTGATACCGATAGGTGAGTTTAGTGTGTTCCAGTCCCATCAGATGCATGATGGTAGCGTTCAAATCATGCACGTGCACCGGATCACGCACAATGTTGTAAGAGTAGTCATCTGTCTCTCCGTGCGTGTAGCCTTTGCGCACCCCGGCACCTGCCATCAGCACTGTGAAACAGCGCGGGTGGTGGTCGCGACCGTAGTTGGTAGCTGTTAGTGCTCCCTGGCTGTAGATCGTCCTCCCGAACTCACCACCCCACACGATCAAAGTATCGTCCAGGAGTCCGCGTTGCTTCAAATCTTTGATGAGAGCTGCCGTTGGCTGATCGGTGTCTCGGCATTGGCCCTTGATCGCGTTTGGCAGTCCGCCGTGGTGATCCCAGCCCATATGGAAGAGCTGAATGAAGCGCACGTCTCGTTCTGCCAGTCTCCGCGCGAGCAGACAGTTGGCAGCATAGGTTCCAGGCTGATTCACTTCCGGCCCATAGGCCTCCAAGACGTGCTTTGGTTCCTTAGAGATGTCCGTTAAATCAGGAACGCTGGCCTGCATGCGAAACGCCATCTCATACTGAGCGATCCGCGTCTGAATCTCTGGGTCGCCCACTGTAGAATGACGAAAGCCATTGAGCGCATTGATCTCATCCAGCGTCTCGCGCCTTGCCTGACGATCAACTCCCGGTGGGTTGCTGAGATAAAGCACCGGGTCACCTGTGTTTCTGAACTTCACGCCCTGATGTTGAGATGGGAGAAAGCCAGCACCCCAAAGTCGATCATACAGCGGTTGGTCTTCCTTTCTACCACTGCCAAAGCTCGTGAGCACCACATAGGCTGGCAGGTCACGATTCATGCTGCCTAGGCCATAGCTGACCCAGGCTCCGATGCTTGGACGTCCAGCAAGCTGAGAGCCCGTTTGGAAGAAGGTGATGGCAGGATCATGATTGATCGCTTCCGTGTGCATGGAACGGATCATGCACCATTCATCGGCGAGCTTGCTCATGTTTGGCATCAAATCGCTAAACCACATGCCTGACTCACCGTGACGGGCAAACTGGAACATCGACGGAGCTACCGGGAAGCTCTTTTGTCCACTCGTCATCGTGGTGAGCCGCTGTCCCATGCGGATAGATGCTGGGAGATCTTCCCCACGATGTGCTTCCATCTGCGCCTTGGGATCAAACAAGTCCATTTGGCTGGGTGCACCCGATTGGAACAGATAAATGATCCGCTTGGCCTTGGCGGGGAAGTGCGTGGAGGTGTTCTCAGCCAGCAACTGGCTGGCGAGGGCCGCAGCGCCAATCTGCGTGCTGTGCTGGAGAAAAACGCGTCGATTCAAATGGAGAGATGGGATCATGGCCGAGTAACAACTTCATCGAGGTTGAGCAATACGTTAGCAGTCAAGGTGTAAGCGGCGAGTTCCGGCAATGCCGGGCCAGCGTCCGACTTCCAAGCGCCAAAAGACGTAAGCTTGGAGGCTTCATCTGGATGCCTATGGTAGCGCTGAAGCCGCGCCTCCAATCCTTTCACCAATACCACACGCTCTTTGTCAGAAATAGGCCGTCCCGTAACACGCTGAAACGCCCAACTGATACGATCCTCTTTGGATGAGCCCCCGTGCTTCAACATCTGTTCTGCAAGAGCACGCGCGGCCTCAACAAATGTCACTTCATTCAACAGCGCCAATGCCTGAAGCGGGGTGTTCGTCCTGCTTCTCTTCACGGTGCATATCTCGCGAGTTGGTGAATCAAAGAGCAGCATTGTGGGAGGTGCGGCCGTTCGCTTCCACACGGTATACATCGTCCTACGATACAAGCCCTCACCTGTGTCTGGCTTATAGCCGCGCATATCGCCATATTTACTCGTCTCGTCCCATACTCCCTCTGGCATGTAGGGCCGCACACTTGGGCCACCCACCTTGGGCACCAGAAGTCCACTCACAGCAAGTGCTTGGTCACGCACGACCTCACCAGCGAGACGAACCCTGGAGGCTCGGGCGAGATATTTGTTCTCCGGATCAGTCGCGAGGTGCTCCGGGCGCACATCCGATGACTGACGATAGGCTTTGCTCATAACCATCAGCTTTTGGATCGCCTTCATGTCCCACTTCAGACGCACGAACTCCGTAGCGAGCCAATCCAACAACTCCGGATGCGAGGGATACTCGGACTGCATTCCGAAGTTCTCCACGGTTTTGACGATACCCACACCAAAGTAGCGCTCCCACTGACGATTCACCCACACGCGAGCTGTCAGCGGGTTTTGCGGGCTCACGATCCACTGAGCAAGATCCAAACGGTTCAGCTGCTCTTTTTTGTTCGGCGCAAGTGCCGCAGGAAGTGCGGCGACTACTTTGTCGCGTGGCTTATCATATTCTCCACGGTAGAGAATAAACGCATCTCTGGGCTGCGGCTGCTCCTGCATAACCATCACTGTGGGGAGAGCAGATTCGAACCTGTCACGTGCGGCTCTTGCAGAAGCTAGTTGAGCGTCTGCCTTTTTAATTGGGCTATCGACGTTGGCTCGATAGAAGCTGTGCAATACTTTGACCTGTGCGGGCTTGCGTTTGTCAGAAGCAGTCGCCAATGCCTCAGTTACTTCTTGGGGCACACTGCCACCATCCAGTTTCAAGTTTGTGCCAGACACTGCGGTAGCCGACAGCCTAAAGCGGCCGATGTTGTGCCCATCCAGTGCCTCATGACGAAGCCGAAGCAGCAGTTTGCCCCCTTTTTGGGGCGGTATGGGCTTTTCGAGCACAAACATGGCCTTGCGTGGCTCTTTCTTGGTCGGTCCATCCACTGCCCAACCGCCACGCTTGCCTTTCTTCAATACATTGTCGATCGACCAACCGCGCTGTGAGTAATCAGCCACTGCTCGCACGACTTTGAGTTGTTCGCGCTTCTTCCCAGGGATCTCGGCGTAGACGTCGAAGTCAGTGAGGGCGAAGTTGCTGTTGCCGTATCGCCCCGGCCCGCCACCCGGCAATGTGGGGTCAGTAAGGCACTCTAACAAGAAAGCAGATGCCCCAGCATCCGGTAGCGGTGCATCAAAGACATACACATCGCGCGGAGGATTCGTCCCAGTGGCGAGAACACTGCCATCCTTCTGGGGATTGAGCGTAGAGCCCGCTTTGGATTCCAGATTGAATGGTTTCAAAAGTGTCCACGGTGACTCCAAGTTGGCCAACGTCTCTTTTGCACGAGGTTCCCACGCTGCCACCAGCCTTGGCAGGTCACCTTCGAGTGCACGGACAGCATTCTCAGCACTTTTCACCTGCTCATTCAGACGAGCCAGTTCCGTTTCCTGCTGCTGGTTTGGCACCGTGAGCAATGGCGGGCTGTTACCTCCTGAGCGATTGCTCGCCCCTTGGATTGTCCCGCTCTCAGGCACGTTGTTGAAGAAGGCGAAGAGCGAGTAGAAGTCTTTCTGCGAGACGGGATCGTATTTGTGATCATGGCAGCGAGCGCAATTGAGTGTTAGTGCCAGCCAGGTGAGGCCCATGGTCTCCGTGCGGTCGATATTGTTCTCGATCCGCCACTCTTCCGCGATGATACCGCCCTCACCATTGAGGCGGTGATTGCGATTGAATCCGGTGGCAACGACAGCCTCTCGCGGTGCTCCCGGTAGTAGGTCCCCAGCGAGTTGTTGAATGGTGAACTGATCAAACGGCAGGTTCGTGTTAAACGCCTTGATCACCCAGTCCCGCCACGGCCATTGCGAGCGACTGCTGTCAGTCTGGAATCCGTGGCTGTCGGCATAGCGGGCGTAGTCCAGCCACTGCATCGCCATACGCTCACCGTAATGCGGACTCTGGAAGAGTCGGTCCACAAGCTTCTCATAAGCATCAGGGGAGGCATCTTGCTCAAACGCTGCAATCTCAGCCTGGGTTGGCGGCAGTCCGGTAATGTCCAGAGTTGCACGGCGGATCAAGGTCGCCCGGTCCGCCTCCGGGCTCATCGTGAGGCCCAATGTTTTCTGCTTTGCCTCCAGAAAGGCATCTATGGGACCTGATGGAGATGGAGGAGGCTGCGGACGACGGGCCGGGACAAATGCCCAGTGGTCTTCATACTGAGCGCCCTGGGCTATCCACTGCTCTAGCCTCTTCTTTTCTGCTTCGGTGAGGGACTTTCCACTCTCTTCAGGCGGCATGGAATCACTGTCATCAGCATGAAGGCGGATTCGCTTCATGATCTCGCTCTCGGAAGGCTTTCCTGGAGTGATCGCCACAGCTCCAGACTCTGCAGGGGTCGTCGCGCTCTTCCGCTCATCTAAGCGCAAGTTCCCTTTGCGGTGGTTAGCGTCCGTGCCGTGGCAGAAGAAGCACTTATCAGAGAGGATCGGCCGTATGTCCCGATTGAACTGCAAAGGTTCTGCCTGGGCCGACACAACAAGGAGTAGCGAAACAAAGCGGCTGGCAGCTCTCATTTTTGATTTTTGGGGGAGGATAATACGTGGCGCGCGGGGATATTTTTCTGTGCACGGTGGCGCGCTCCGTGCATCATAGACGCGCATGAGGGCCGCATTTCACATCTTTCTGGCACTTTCAGCCTGTAGCCTTGCCGAGGCACAGGTGAAGGCACCTGCCAGCAAACCGCCCGCCACAAAACCAGCCGCGACTCCACCGGCGGCCACCAAACCAAAAGCTGATCCTCCGGCCAAGCCCCAATCCAGCCCTCAACCCGTCAAACCCACCCCTGCGGCACCTGCTACTCCTGCGCCAAAGCCAAAAAATGACGCGGACGACCCGTACATTCAGTTCCAGACGCTCACAAAAGCGATGGACATGATCCGGGAGCACTACGTGGATGAAAAACGGGTCACGTACAAGGAACTCGTCGAGGGCGCTCTGGAAGGCATGCTCAGCCGCCTAGACCCACACTGCGAGTACATGGGCAAACAGTTGTTTGAGGACATGCAGCGCGAGCAGTCGGACACTTCAGAAGGCGTGGGCATCACCATTGCGCTCAAAGAAGCAGGTTTGATGATCGTCACCGTGCGGGATGACGGCCCGGCATCCAAAGCTGGTGTGCTTCCAGGCGATCTCCTTGTGCGGATCGGTGAGGTGCTGACGGATTCCGTGGGTGTGGCAGAAGCCTTGCGTCTTTTGAAGGGCAAAGCGGGCCAACCGGTCTCGCTGACGATCAACCGCCCCGGCACGCGTCAGTTCCTTGAGTTCACCATCGTCCGGGAGGTGCTTCAGGAGTCCTCCATTTACGACCCTATGCTGGTGCACGCCAAAATCGCGTCACCCTGGAAGATCGGCTACGTCCGCATATCCGAGTTCACCCAGTCCAGTGCCAAGGATCTGGCGAGGGCATTGGACAAAATGGAAGCGGAGGGCATGGAGGCCCTCGTTCTCGATTTAAGAAACAACCCAGGTGGCCTTCTCGACAGCGCGATCGCGGTATGCGGTGAGTTTTTGCCGGAGAACACCGTGGTCGTGACCACGGAAGGGCGTTCCTCCGTTGAAAACGCCCCTCCCTACCGCACGCCCAAGCGGGACGGCAAACCACACCGCACGTACCCTCTTGCGGTGCTGTGCAATCACTCCTCTGCTTCCGCCGCAGAGATCACGGCTGGCGTTATGCAGGACCTTCGGCGCGCGATCATCGTAGGCACCACCACTTTTGGGAAAGGTTCCGTCCAAACGATCCTACCCATGGAAGATGGCACCGCACTCCGTGTCACAACGGCCAAGTATTACACCCCCAGCCACCGCACTATCCATGAGCATGGCGTCACTCCTAACATCATTTCAACCCTCACCACCGAGGAGGAGCAAAAAGTGGCGCGCTTCCGCAGTGCGGCGCGCTCAGGTGAGGCCGCCGCGCTGGAACTGGCCAACCTCGGTGACCGGCAGTTTGAGCGCGCGGTAGATGCACTGAAAGGCATCCTCATTTACCGGGAGTTTAGCAAGCCTACCACCCCTGCCCCATCACCCGCAAACGTAGCCAAGCGCCCGGAGGCACCTCCTCCGAAGCTCGATGCCCTGCTAGCTCCTGCTGAAGTCAAAGGTGAGCCTGTGGCCCCGCCCAAGAAAAAGTAGAAGCCTACATCAGCACGCTGATCGGCTCCACGGGGTCCAAAACCTCATCTCCTGGCGGCCCAGGGAAGTTTTCATCCCGGAATCGTCGCCAAGTATCTTTGGTGTGTTTGGAGAGCAGTTCCTGCGTGCGTTCACCGCACTTTCCGCACACCATGATGCCGTGCAGCAGGCGATCACCCTCACAGACACCCGTCAAAACGAAGTCTGACTCATTGAGGGCATTCTTCTCTCTGTTACAGACCGAGCAGCGATCAAGCCCGCCCATAAGATTCACATTTTCGTCCTGAAACCGAGCCAGGCGCTCCTTGGACTCCTTGGAGAACTCCTCCATCAGCGCGGTCCGGCAGTGATCACACAAAGCGTACTCAAAGACGCACTCACCCTTCTTCCAGGCCTTGGAAATCTGAAAACCTCCCGGAAAGTCTGCCAAGCTCTCGCCACAGCGAGTGCAGTTTTTGAACCGAGTATCGAGATACTCCGACTCCAGTTCTCTTGGAATCGGTGGTGGTTGGTCGTCTCCACTCAGGTCGTGCATATCGTTCTATCGAAACCATTCGCCTCCCCAGAGCGTTTGTCAGGGGAAAAGATCGCCCATGAACCCCTGTCGACTCACTTTCGTTGCCATTTGCTTGTCCGCGGCTTGCCCTCTAAGCGCCGACTGGGCCTATACTCGCGCCAATCCAGAGATGACCGGGGCCACCAGCACGGAGTTGAAGCTCCCATTAGAACTGGAGTGGCAATACAAGTCCATGGAGCAACCAAAAGGCCAAGCCGAGATGCTCGTGACCTCCGCTGTGGTCAAGAACGGCAAAGTTTACGCCGGCAACAAGGATGGGAAGTTCTTCTGCCTAGACCTAGCTACCGGCAAGCCCGTTTGGACTGCTACGGCCAACAAAGCATCCTTTGACGGCGCGGCTGGCTTCAGCGGCGATCTCGTCATCGCTGGCAGTACGGATTGCTTCGTTTACGCTTGGAACGCCACCACCGGTAAAGAAACGTGGAAGTTCGAGACCCACGGAGAAGTCCACGCCGCCGTCAATGTTTGGACCGATCCAAAGAGCAATAAAGACTACGTCTACATTGGCTCCCATGACAACAACCTCTACTGCCTGACAGCCGCCGACGGAAAAAAGGTCTGGGAGGCACCCACTGGCAACTACGTCAATGGCGGCTCAGCCGTTGCTGATGGCAAGGTCGTCTTCGGCGGGTGCGATGCCGTCCTCCATATCCACGACGCCCTCACCGGCAAAGAGCTCCGGCAGATTGACGTCGGCAACTACATTGGCAACAACGTCGCCATTGCCGCCGGCATCGTCTACGTGACCCACTACGGGGGTCGCGTGGGAGCCTTTGACATCCAGACTGGCACAAAAGTGTGGGAGTACGGCGAGCGCGATTTTGAATACTACGCCGCCGTGGGCATCGCGGACAAAATGGTTGCCGCCGCAGGCCGCGACAAACGCATCCACGGCATCGACCGCGCTACTGGAGAAGGAAAATGGGAGTATCGCACCAAAGACACCATCGACTCCAGCCCCCTCATTTGCGGGGGAAAGGTAGTCCTCTGCGGTTCCAGTGACGGCTACGTCTACGCACTCAATCTCGCCGATGGCGAGGAGTTGTGGAAATACGAGGTCGGAGCCGCCGTACGCACCAGCGCGGCCATGGCGGGCGACTTCATCCTCTTCGGTGCCGATGACGGCGTCCTGTACTGCTTCAAGAACTCCCAACAAACCAAGAGTCCGTGAAGAACTAACCTTCACTCTCCGACCTTCAGAAATCCCACCGCCGCCATCTTCCCATCCGGAAAGTGGCGGCGATTTGTTAGGGCCTCATCCACAGCCAGTCGAATGGAGCAATCAGCAGATTGACCCAACTGTGAACCATGATGGCGAGTGCGAGTCGGTTCGTGCGCTCATAGACCAAGCACAGCAAGACTCCAATACCCCAAATCATCACGAATCCCCATGCGGAATAGCCGTGGATGAGCGCGAAGACGGCGCTTGATGCGGCGGCTGCCCAAATCGGCGACAAAGTATTTTTGAATGCCGGGTAAAGAAAGCCGCGGAACATGATCTCCTCCGAAACTGGTGCCACCAAGCACCCCCAGAAAAGGTGAAGCAGCAAAGACCACTCACCCCACGCCCAGAAGGAGCGCGAAAGCGAATCCAGCAGGTCGATCGTGCCGCCTGCTTTACTTAAAAGCAGCATGAAAGCTGTTTGGATGGTGAAGGCTAGTGCGGCGATGCCAAATGACTGCAAGATGAGGTGGCCGCTCTGAAAATCCCGCCAGTTCAATTGGATTGCAGACCAATACCAGCGCCTCTTCCTCACAAATGAATGGAGTATCCAAAGCAAGGGGAAGCAAAGCTGAAGGGCCGCACCGCCAAGCGAGTAAACGATGAGTTGACTGTAAAAGGAGTAACTCATGGCCGCCACCGCGAGGAGGTGATTCGTGAGGAACAGCACCACCATGGTCAGGAAGATGCACAGGATGACTCTCTCTGGCCGCCAGAGTTTTGGCACCGCGGTTCCGGCTCGGGTTTTCGGCGCAACAACAGTCCCTCTTCCCCTAGCAGCCGCCAGCAAGTACACGAGGGCTGCAACCGCGATGCCTATCTCCAAGCGAATGAGCCAACTTGCATGCTGCATGGCACTTTGACTGACACTCTCTGCGCTAGGGGACACGTCGTTGACCTCCAGGTTGGCCAAGCGCGTCAAGTGCATGATGGACCAGGACCTCGGCCACTCTTTGCGTAGTGCGCTCAAGTCATTGGCCTCTTTGGCGGAGAGCTTCTCGTCCTTCAGAAGGCGCACTGCAAACGGAGCATGGGCGGTGGCTGAAACAGGCCACCTCAGGTTCGTGACCAATGACCTAGCTTCAGCCATGAGGCGCTGCTTTTTGTCAGGGTCTGATTCCTGGTCACCAAGCCAACGTACGAGGACGGCTAACTCGAGGTCCTTCGTGCCGTCGAACCGCTCATAGGCAGCTCGCAAGATGCGGATCTCATCGGTTTCTGCTGCTGTGGAGCCTTCAGCTTCCGCACACCACATGGTCCGGCTGGCGTGGACCGCCAGCGCGTCAGGCAACGAGGATTTTAAGTCCTGCTGATGCTGGACGTAGAGGAACGCCAATAGGCACCAGCCAGCGATGAGGCTGGGTAGCCAACGTGAGAGCTTGGCTCGTTGTCCAGACAGCGAAAGAGACATCCTGCTAGGTTTTAGCAGGATGCCCGGCCTTTGTCACCCCACCACGACGCTGACTTCGGCGCTCCATTGGCCTACTTGGGCGTCGTCTATGCGGTAGATGGCGCGGTATTTCCACTGGGTGAGCACGGCGGGGAAGGGCTCGGTGTCGTTGTAGCCGGGGGTGGTGTCGAAGGTGAGGACTTGCCAGCCGTTCCCGCGGTCCACGTGGATTTCGCACTGGTCCAGCCACTGCCTGAAGCCGCTCCAGCCCCAACCGAGCTCGACTTTGTTGCCGGCGATGACGGCGGTGAGTTCGGGTGCCAGGGTGTTGAAGTCGGGTACTCCGTGCTCGCTGCCGATGATGCGGAGATCGCTGCACATGATGTCCGTGCAGGCGTCGTTTTCTTTGATCTCGGCCACGCGGTCAAAGATGAAGTCTAGGGCGCCTTCATCTTGGGCGGTGACGCCTGATGGCAGGGCGGGCGGGGTGAAGGTGGGTAGGACGACTGGGCCGCCGGTGCCGGTTTCGGCGAGTTTGAGGGCCTGGGTGCAGGCTAGGTTCCAGGCGCGGACGGCAGGGAGCCAGGAGCCGATGAGATAGATGAGCCAGCGGCACCTTACCACGAGGGCGTCTACTTCCTCGGTCTCTAGCCCGAGCGCGGTGGCGTAGGCGCCGATTTTGTTGCGGAAGTTCTCTAGCCAGACGAGTTGATCTGCCTGGCGGGACGGGTAGTAGCGTTGGCGTTTCATGCGTTTGCGTGTTTTGGTTTGAGGTGGCGTGGAGACAGATGGCGGGGTGTAGCCAGGGTCACCTGGTTCTAGTACGTAACTGGGGCTTCCCCAGCGTAAGTTCTTGTTGTCCCATCGGTAGGGCTGGCCGTTGGCGTCTACGGAGTCCCAGGTGAGCGGTTTCATACAAAAATGGGCTTGTCCCTTCGGGTTGGAGACGGTTTTTCTGTGCCTGGAGACGGATTTTTTGCGCCTGGAGACGCGGTTTTAGCTCCTTGGGGGCGTGTCTCTTGCGCCGGGGGGCATGGCTTTTGCGGCTGGAGACTGGTGTTTTTCCGCTGGAGACGTTGCTTTTGCGAGAAGGGACGTGTCTCCAGCGTGGGGGGTGACTGGTCTCCCGTTCCAAGGGACAGGTCTCTCGCGGCTGGAGACACGTCTCCTCTCGCAAAAACGGTGTCTCCTCTCGCTGGGGAAGTGGCTCCCAGGTGAATCCGCGCTCCCTGAGGGGCGGAAACAAGGGGTTTTGTAGCCAGAACGTCATGCTACGGGTGCTTACCGTAGGGGAGTGCCGTCGGTGACAGTGCTGGAGTGTTTTTTATTTTGTCTCCTGCTCTGGGGGCGCGCTGTTGGGGTCTGGGGTGCTGTGCCGTTGCGCTAGGAGACTGGTCATGCCGCTGAGGAGGGCGGGGCTGCAGGGGTAGTCGTTGCTGGCGGGGGCGGTGGGGTCTGCCCAGGCGCGGAGGTAGCTGTGGAGATGGCTCATGGTGAGCCGTGGGTTCATGGCCATCTCGGTGACGAGGTTGTCTACGATGCGGCGGACGAACCGGAGCTGGTCTACGGTGCCCTGGGGGTAGGCGGTGGTGCGGAAGTGCTGCTCAAAGAGGAGACGGTAGAACTGGAGGGTGAGCTCTCTGGGGGGCTGGCGGCAGAAGACGTAGTCTTGGGTGAAGGCTTGCCCGCGCTCGCTGTGGAGGACGTGGTTGAAGGTGGTGATCCAGGCGGGGTCGGTGAGGAAGGTCTGGTGGATGGCTACTTTGGCGGCGGTGCGCTCTTGGGAGCGGAGGTGCTTGGTGAGGAGGTCTGGGAGGATATCTCCAAGGCGCTGGAGGTCCCAACTGCGGGTGAGGCAGTGGAGCATGACGTTGTCCATGAGGTGCAGGGGGTGCCTGAAGTTGACGGTGCGGGCGATGGCTATGCCCTTCAGCCAGCCGTCCTGGGCGCGGTCTTGGGTGCCCTGGAGGTGGTAAAGGGTGCCGGCGAGGAGCCAGAGGCTGGTCTGGAGGCGGTCGTCCATGCCTTTGGCGGGGATTTCCCGGGCTTTCTGGATGGATGTGATGGCGGCGCGGAGCTGTCCGGCGCGTACGGCGATGCGGGCGTTTTCCATGTGCCAGATGGCCTGCACGGTGGGGTCTGTACGGCGTTTTTTCTCCCACAAGCGTAGCATGGTGGTTTGGTCTTGCCTGGTCTCACTGGGGCTGATGCGGCACCACTGGTCAAGGCAGTTGGTGAGGGCTACGAGGGCTTCTGGGGTGAGCCGGGAGGTGAGGGCATCATAGAGGCCGTCTTGGTAGAGGTTGTGGGCTTCTTTGTCCAGGCGGGCGGAGTGGTGGGCAAGGGCAAAGCGGTTGGCGAGCTGCACTGGGGAGGTGCGGAGGATGCGGAGCGCTTTGGTGGCCTCCATCAAGCCCTGGCTGTCTACCCTGGGAAGGGCGGCGTTCATGCCGAAGGCGGCATACCAGTAGGTGAGTTGATCGATGTCGGCCGGAGTGAGCTTGGTAAACAGTCGGTCTGGGAGGGGATCTGGCAGGCGGGCGAGGTGCCGAGGGGAGTCTGCCTGCTGGGTGATAACACTTTGGACCCAGAGCTGGATGCGGCTGCGGTCCTGCCAGTCTGAGGGTGGCCCTTCGGCGATGCTTTCCCACAGGCGCATGGCGGCAGCGTGGTCTCCGATGCGCAAGTAGCACTGGGCGCTCTTGTAGCTGGCCTCGATGCCGCACTGGGGGTCGCCCCGGAGCTCCTCATACAGCCGGATGGCGTGCGCATACCGCTGGTGGATGGCCTCTAGGTCTGCTGCTTCTAAGGGACTGGCGACGTCTGCCCGGCGGCTACGGAGGGCTAGGTGCTTGAGGCCTACTTGCTCTGGCCAGGTGATGCGCCACAGGTTGTCTACCCGACCGCTGCCAAAGCTGAAGGGGGCTTCTACCCGGAGCTGGGGGCCGCCGTTGAGCGTAAAGACGGCCCACTCCCGCTCTACCCGCACGGTGAGCTGAAAGGGCTGGCTGAGGAGGTCTGTCTCTGGGATGTGGGAGAGGAGGTTGTCTTCATTGTTGAGTTTGAGCACGAGCACATAGCTCTCTGGGTCTGGGGAGATGACGGGCATCTTCTGGATGACGTTCTGGCTGAGGTGCCGGACTTTGTAGAGGCCTGCGGCTAAGCGGGTGCCCTGATTGTAGTAGACGAGGGTGAGGGGCTCGTAGCTGGCTGCCTCTGCCACGAAGGTGGCGTCCAACTCCATGGGGACTGAGACGGACTTGGTGACGGTGATGTTGGGCATTTCCCCAGGGTCATACAGGGGGTAGAGGAGTCCCTCGCCTTCGGTGGCGACCTTGAGGCGGGAGACGGGAAAGAGGCCCTGTTTGTCGGTGAAGGGTGCCTTTACCTCAGCAACGGTCTCCCAGCGGCCAGCGCGCTCGTTAATGAGGTCGCTCAGTCGGCGGGCCTCGTCTGGCTGGCGGGTCTGCAACCAGCCGGCCATGGCTCGCAACCAAGTGTAATCCTCGTCCCGGAGGAGTTTTTGCTGAAGGCGGACCTCACTGTCGCGAGAAACGTCGTCGTAGAGCCGCTGGCGGAGTTGCTCAGCAAGGGGGACGTTGTAGTCCCGGAGGGCGGTGAGGTTGGCCTCGGCCTCGGCGAGCTTCTGCAGGTCCCACAGGCTCTGCTGCATGGCGTTGGTGAGGCGGGATTGCAGCGCAAAGCGGTTCCGCTGGGCCGTCTGGCGCGGCACACTCCATAGGATGAAGGCTCCCAGGGCTAAACACGCCGCCAGAGCAGCCGTGAGAGCTGGCTTACGCCGCGCACGCCTGAGTGCGCGGGTGAGGCGTGACACGGGACGCGCTAGCACGGGCTCCCCGGCCAAAAAGCGATCGAGATCTGCCGCGAGTGCGGCTCCATTTTCATACCGCTCTGCGGGACGGTGGGAGAGGGCCTTGAGCAGGACGCACTCGAGGTCGCGCGGGATCTGGGGATTGAGCGCTGAGGGCGGGGCGGGCTGGATTTCCTCTGCATGACGCCGCACGATCTGGGTAAAGTCGCCCGGATGCGGATGCACATGGGTGAGCAGCTCGTAAAGGGTGGAACCCAGGGAGTAAACATCTGTGGCGGGCGTAACCGGGGCCAACCGACGGTCAATCTGCTCCGGGGCCATGTAGGGCGCGGTGCCAAGGGCCTCCCCGGTGAGCGTGAGGGGCAGCAACTCATCGAGTTTAGCAATGGAAAAGTCCACCAACACGGGCTCACCCGTGGCGCTGTGGACAAGGATATTCGCGGGCTTGAGATCGCGGTGAACGATGTTGTGCTGATGGCACCAACCTGCGGCATGGGCGGCTTTTGTGAGCAACTCCACCCGCCGCCGCAACTCTAGCCGATGGGTTTCACACCAGGAGCGGAGGTCCTGCCCAGGGATGTACTCCATGACAAGGCCCGCCGTTGTCTCGGTGATGGCAAAGTCCAGGATGGGCACGATGCCTTCGTGGTGCCCAGCATCCCGCAAGGTGGCGAGCGCGGCCGCCTCAGTATCCAGCCGAGCCAACAAATGCTCGTCACCCGCACGGGTAGGGTCCAGGATCTTGATAGCGACATTGCGAGGAGCGCTGGAGGTGGAAATCTCCTCCGCGCGCCACGCTTGCCCCATGCCGCCGGCACCTAGACGCTCAAAAACACGATAGCGCTGCTCCCAACCAAGATCCGCCAGCCAGAGGTGGCGAGATGGAAGTGGATCAGTGGATGGCGGGGGCTCGTCCAAGGGCATGTCGGGAGGGTTCGGGAGACCAAATGTGTGACCAGAGGTGTCACAGGCATCAGGTTAAACGGGTAATCGGCACAAAATCTGCCAAGCCAATACCAAAACATGCCCGAAGACCGCAACCAGCGCTTGCCTACCAAGCCGAACGACTCAAAGGAGACTAAACTCATCGCCAATACACAGCGCTTGTTCCCCGCCACCTCCAGCACACTGATCCATCACATCCAAAAAGGAGACCCTACAACCAGGGAGAGCTTTGTGGCGCGGTTCTGTGTGGTCTACTACCCAGCCATCTACAGCTTTGCGAGGATGAGAGGCCTGGATGTGGGAGATGCAGAGGACAGGACCCAGGACTTCTTCATGGAGGTGATCAAGGATGAGTTGCTGATGAAGTTTGATCCAGCGCACGGCTCCCGTTTCAGCTCGTGGCTGATGACTTGCTTCCGCAACATGGAGCTGAATCACCGGGCAGCCCAATCCGCAAAAAAGCGCGGCGGGGACCAGGAGTTCGTGTCCTACGACACGGACTTTGCCGAGCGCTGCCACCAACATGCCCAAATGGCGCAACTGTCCGAAGCAAGCGCCGTAGACTTGGCGTTAGCACGCAGCCTCTGGCGCTCAACTCAAGCACGACTCCGCGCACGCCATCTGGGCACGATGAATGAGGTGCTGGTGCATGAGTTGATGCCTCAACTGCTGCTAGACCGCTGGCCAGACCCGCCCGCGCTCACCCAAGACCAAATGGCCAAAAAACACGGTACCACAGCGGTGCGGCTGAAAGCGTTCTTTAACCGCACGCTAAAGACTCAAGCCGAGCGCTTCTTCCGCGAGGAGGCCATCTTTGCCAATCCTGGAATCAACGATGAGGAAATCGCGGAACTCTGGTCGCTGGTGAGAACCCACCAGCAAGGGTGAGTATCGGCTAACAATCCGCTACGGGTTACACTGTGCGGCGCTTGCGCTTGACGTGAAGCTGGGCGGTGGAGCGCTGGATCATGGCCATGGTAGCGGCGATTTCATCATCGCTGCTGCCGTGGGCAGACTTGAGGTTCTCCAACGCGGCTTTTGCACGAGCAAGGGCTTCTTCCACAGCTTTCTCGTCGATTGCATCGGCTTCGATGGCCATGTCGGTGAGAACGCGGGCGTGTTCGCCAGTGATTTCGACGAGGCCTTCACCAACGGCGAGGTCGGTGGTCTTGCCGCCTTTGGTGTAGCGCAACTCGCCGGGTTGAAGAGCTGAAACGAGCGGTGCGTGCGCGGGCAGGATGCCCATTTCACCCTCTGATCCAGGCAACACAACGGACTCCACCTGATCTGAGAAGATCCGGGCTTCAGGCGTGACGATTTCGAGTAGAAGGGGCATGACAGTAAGGTTTGCTCGTTAGCTGTTTTCCGTGTTCCGCTTTCCGCTTCAATCGGAGCGCGGAACACGAGCAAACGTCTGGTTAGTCTTTCTTAACGGTGTCGATGCCACCCTTCATGTAGAAGTTGGACTCGGGGACGTGGTCCCACTTGCCATCGAGCACTTCACCGAAACCGCGGACAGTATCTTCGATCTTCACGTACTCGCCTTTCACGCCGGTGAAGATTTCTGCCACGGAGAATGGCTGGCTCAGGAAGCGCTGAAGCTTACGAGCGCGGAACACGATTTGCTTATCGTCATCAGAAAGCTCGTCCATGCCCAAGATGGCGATGATGTCCTGGAGGTCTTTATAGCGCTGAAGCACGCGCTGAACGCCACGTGCGACACGATAGTGCTCTTCACCGACGATCTCAGGCGCGAGGGCCTTGGACACGGAAGCGAGAGGATCCACGGCAGGATAGATACCAAGCTCAGCGAGGGAACGCTCAAGCACGACGGTGGAGTCAAGGTGAGCGAAGGTATTGGCCGGAGCTGGGTCCGTAAGGTCATCCGCGGGAACGTAAACGGCCTGGAAGGAAGTGATGGAGCCGTTCTTGGTGGAGGTAATGCGCTCCTGCATGGCACCCATCTCTGCTGCGAGGGTAGGCTGGTAACCCACGGCGGAAGGCGTGCGGCCCAGAAGAGCGGACACCTCAGAACCGGCCTGGGAGAAACGGAAGACGTTGTCGACGAAGAGAAGCACGTCCTGGTTCTTCTCGTCACGGAAGTATTCAGCCATGGAGAGCGCGGAAAGGGCAACGCGAAGACGAGCACCTGGAGGCTCATTCATCTGACCGTAGATCAGGGCCACTTTGGAGCCAGCCTCGGTGATGTAGCCGCCGTTTTCGTTCTTCACGATGTCGTGGCCGTCTTTCTTCACCTTGATAACGTCTGACTCGATCATCTCGTGATAAAGGTCGTTACCTTCACGAGTCCGTTCACCCACACCAGCGAACACGGAATAACCACCGTGGCCCTTAGCGATGTTAGCGATGAGCTCCATGATCACCACGGTCTTGCCCACACCTGCACCACCGAACGCGCCGACTTTACCACCTTTGGTGAAGGGGCAGATGAGGTCGATCACTTTGATGCCGGTCTCAAGAATCTGAGCGGATGGGTTCTGGTCGACAAGTTTTGGAGCGGGGCGGTGAATCGGATAGCGCTTCTCCACAGTAGGAGCTGGCTGGTCGTCCACGGGGTCGCCTGTAACGTTGAAGATACGGCCAAGAACCGCCTCACCGACCGGAACGGTGATTGGATTGCCGGTATCAAGGACATCCATGTTACGCTTGAGACCATCGGTGCTGGTCATGGCCACGGAACGAACCCAACCGTCACCAAGGTGCTGTTGAACCTCGCAAACGAGACGTGATTTCTTTCCACCCAGCTCCACAGCGATCTCCAGCGCGTTGTAGATGGCGGGAAGGGTACCAGTGGCGGAGAAATCCACGTCCACCACGGGACCGATGACTTGGACGATTTTACCGATGTTGCTCATGTTTGGTTTCAGATTTGGGATTTCGGAGTTCAGAAAGGGGAATTAGAGGCGGACGAGTTTTGCGCGGTCTTGTTCGGGCACATCGGACAGGGCCACGATGTGGAGTTGCTGATCATTTTGAGCGGCAGACGACAGGACCGGACCGCCTTCACTCACATGGGCGGACTTTGGCATCTTCCACATGGCACCCGTGATAGGATCTACCACCACCATGCCGATAAGGCCACCCAACAAAAGATTGCCAAAATACCATGGCGAGAGGCCGGGAGACATGTCAGCCGAGCCAATCTGACGTCCCTGACGATAGACGGTGAGCGTGTAAGTCTCACCGCGGAAGTATTGACGCTTGCCGGGCAGGGACACGATGGCAGGGGTGACTCCCTCACGGACGATCACGCCACCGGAGTTAACAATCTTGAACGACAAACCCGAGGGTGTGGAGTCCACGCGAGTCCGCACAGGCATTTGCACGAAAGTTGCGCAACTGGAGACCAGGAGCACAAGAGCAAGAGCGGCGGTAAGCGTTTTCATGGCGGATCGGCAGTTCAGCGTGGCTATTCAAGCGCCATCTTGGCAGTGGTGATCTCCAACAACTCGTTGGTGATGCTAGCTTGACGAAGTTTGTTGTACTCCAGGGTGAGATCTTTGATGATCTGCTTGGCGTTGTCGGTAGCGTTCTTCATGGCCACCATCCGCGCAGAGTGCTCAGAGGCGCGGGCCTCAAGCAGCATCTGGAACAAGGTATTGTTCACGTATTGGGGCAAAATGGATTCAAACACAGCCGCTGGATTTGGCTCAAAGGTGTACTCCGGCACATCAGTGCTGGTTTCCTTCACTTCCAGAGCGGAACCCATGCCTTCATAACTGCGCTTGCCACCGAGTTTGACTTTGTCGACTGGCAACAGCTGCTCCGCCGTAGGAACGATGGTGACAGTGTTGATGAAGTTGTTGAACACTACGACCACTTTCTTGTAGTCGCCACTGCGGAACTTCTCCTGAGCGAAAACGCCAACCGGACGAGCTTCAGCAAACTTGGCGGGATCCTTCACCGGGAAATCAGCGATGACGTTCTTGCGCAAACGAGTCAGCGCCTGAGTGGCTTTTCTGCCGATGGTGACGTAGTCCACTTCACCTTCGAGATTGGCATTGAGGAGCTTCTTGAACAGGTTGGTGTTCAAGGCACCGCAAAGGCCCTTGTCACTGGCGATGACGATGCAAAGCGTCTTATCACCTTTGCCCTCGACGAAGTAGGGGTGAGAACCTTCCTCCGCCGCATCCCGAAGGGCGACGAGGATCTTGTTCATCAACTCGGCATAGGAACGGCCATTGGTGGCCAAGTCCTGAGCTTTCTTCATCTTGGCAGCCGCAACGAGCTGCATGGCCTTGGTGATTTGGGCCGTGCTTTTGACCGATTTGATTCGGCGGCGGATGTCGCGGGTGGAAGGCATTGGAGATTCCTGAGGTTAGGGTCCGGGTGAGGCGCGGAGATTACTTCCAGCTGCTCTTGAAGTCTTCGAGAGCGGCTTTGATTTCGTCCTCGCACTTGTCGATGGCTTTTTCGTTACCGAGTTGCTCCAGAAGAGCGGCCTTGCGCGTGCCGAGGTAGTCCTCAAGCTTGGTTTGGCACTCCTTGATGCGATCAACGGCCACGTTATCCAAGTAACCCTTCTGCATGGCATACAGACTGATAACCATGATAGGAAGGCTCTTGGGCTGATATTGCTGCTGCTTGAAGAGCTCAACGATGCGCGCACCACGATCCAACTTGGCCTTGGTAGCAGCATCCAGGTCAGAACCGAACTGAGCGAACGCTGCAAGCTCACGGAACTGTGCCAAGTCGAGCTTGGTAGTGCCTGCCACTTTCTTCATGGCCTTGGTCTGTGCGGCGGAACCCACACGAGAAACGGAGAGACCTACGGAAATAGCAGGGCGGATACCTTGATAGAAGAGGTCGGTCTCAAGGAAGATCTGACCGTCAGTGATCGAGATCACGTTGGTAGGAATGTAAGCCGAGACGTCACCGGCTTGGGTCTCAATGATGGGCAGAGCGGTCAAAGAACCGCCACCGTAGCTCTCATTGACACGGGCGGAACGCTCAAGAAGACGACTATGGAGGTAGAAAACGTCTCCAGGATAAGCTTCACGACCGGAAGGACGCTTCAGAACGAGTGCAACCTGACGGTAAGCCACAGCTTGCTTGGAAAGGTCATCAAACACGATGAGCGCGTCCATTCCCTGATCCATGAACCACTCTCCAACGGCGCAACCAGTGTACGGAGCGAGGTATTGGTTAACCGCGCTGTCAGAAGCCGAGGCGCTCACGATAACGGTGTATTCCATGGCACCAGCCTCTTCGAGAGTCTTAACCACGCGAGCAACGTTGGACTGCTTCTGTCCCACGGCAACGTAGATACAATAGAGAGGCTTGTGGCCCTGAAGCTTGCCTTGCTCAGCAAGCTTGTTCTGCTGAGCTTGAGCAATGATGGTGTCCACGGCAATGGTGGTCTTACCCGTCGAGCGGTCACCGATGATCAACTCACGCTGTCCACGACCAATGGGAATCATTGCGTCGATCGGCATAATGCCGGTCTGCACTGGAACGGAAACCGACTTACGGGAAATAATACCAGGAGCAATCTTCTCTACAGGGTACTGAGCCTCGCCTTTGATCTCGCCTTTGCCATCAAGGGCCTGGCCCAGTGTGTTCACCACGCGTCCGAGGAGGCTTTTGCCAACAGGAACAGAAAGAAGACGACCCGTGGTGCGGCACTCATCGCCGGCCTTGATGTTCTCACCAGAGCCAAGCAACACGCAACCGACCTCGGTTTCTTCAAGGTTGAGCGCGAGGCCATAGACACCGCCGGGGAACTCAATCATCTCGTTGAGCATCACGTCGGAAAGGCCTTCCACGCGTGCGGCACCGTCACCGATCTCACGAACGATGCCGACGTTGGACTTCGTCACGGCGGTCTTAAGGCCGGCGATCTGGGATTCGATCTCTTGGAGGATGTTGCTCATTGCTGATTTTGGATTTGAGAATGTGGATTGTCGATTTGGCTCTGCCTACTTACTACCGGTTCAGGCGAGCGCGTTTTGGAGTGCTTCGAGACGGGCTTTCACGCTGCCGTCCCATACATCGGAGCCGACTTTGATGCGAACGCCGCCGAGGAGTTCAGGATTAACGGTATAACTGAGCGCAAGTGGGCGACCATACTTGGCGTCTAGACCGCTCTGCAATTGGCTGCGGGTAGCTCCGTCGAGCTCGGTAGCGCTCTCTACCACCGCAACGCTGCGAGCTTGCTCGTTGGCGATCAGGTTTTTGAAGTTCTCCAAAATGCCAATATAGCCACGGGGTTTGGCTTCACCCACTTTGGCGACAATGGTTCGCACACGGCTCTCGTCCAGCTTTCCCTCGACGAAACAAGCCTTGAACAGTTGTCGTGAAGTGCGGCGCGCTTCTTTGGAGATCTTCATGGCGACTACGTGACTGAGGCTGCGTTAGGCCGAGACTTCTGCTGCGGCTTCTTTGTTGATGCGCGCCTGATCGTCGGGATTGAGGACCTTGCCTGTCACGCGGCTGGTAGCGTCTGCCACCATGCGGCCAAACTCACGCTTGAGCTGGCTCATGAGTTGTTCGTGCTCAAGGCGGGCAGCTTCACGAGCCTTGGCCATGATTTGACCTGCCTCATGAACTGCTTCCTGCTGCTTGCGCTCAGCAAGAGCCTTGGCGCTTTCGCCAGCTTCGGTCACGAGGCGACTGGCATCTGCATTGGCCTTGTCGACGATGGCTTGGGCGTTTTTCTCGGCCTCAGCGAGGTCTTTGGCGATCTTCTCGAGCTTTGACTCACCATCGGCGATACGCTGCTTGCGCTGCTCCAGCATGGCGAGGATAGGGCCGAAAGCGAACTTGTTAAGAACGTAGTAGACGGCCAGGAAAATGAGGACTTGCGCCAGGAACTTGGGCCAAGCCAGACCGAACTTCTGAATCATGTCGCCAACGGGACCAGAAGCAGCGAGCACTGGTGCGACATTACCAAAGAGGGGCGATACTAGGTTCATAGAGAAGTCGGGCGAAAGAAAGAAACTGTAAAAGGAGATGGGAAGTGGCGGTTGGACTATCCAACCGCCACCCCCAGAAGGCTTACTTAGCGACGAAGAAGGCAAGAATACCCAGACCTTCAGCAAGGGCCATGGCGATAATGCCAAGGGTCAGGATGTTACCAAAAGCGCCTGGGTTGCGGCCGACTGCTTCCACAGCCTTGGAGCCGATCAGACCCACGCCAATAGCAGCACCAGCACCGGCAACAGCCTGGGTGATGTTGCCGGAAACGCCGGTAGCAACTTCAGCACCATGTGCAGCAGCAGCCTGAGCGGTAAGAAGGATTTCGTTGATCATATTTAGTGTCTTGTTTGGTGTGTTTCAGGCCCACATCCACACGTTGCGCATGGTCCTGCGAGCCAAATTGGCGTCGTCTAGTGATGGGAATCCCCTTCTTCATGGCCATGATCATCATGAGCCGTGGAGAGCTGAATGTAGACGGAGCAAAGCAGTGTGAAAACGATGGCCTGAAGCAAACCGACCAGCAGTTCCATGAAATAGAATGGGAAAGGAATGAGCACGCTGCCTATGAAGTCCCACGGGGCTCCCATTTTGTCCAGAAGCCCAGCCAGCGTGTGAAGCACGCTCTCACCGGCGAAAATGTTGCCGTAGAGTCGCACCGACAAAGTCATCGGGCGCAAAACAATGGAAACGATCTCAATGACACCCACGAAAAGGAAGACAAGCGCCACCACGAAACCCATCAAGCCCTTAAGACCACCTTTGGGACCGAAGGTGTGGACGATAAATCCCCAAACTCCCACTTCTCTGAGGGTCAGGTAGATCCAAACAAGAAATGCAGACATCGCGAGCGCGAGAGTTGCATTCAAATCAGCCGTCGGAGGACGGAAAAGAGGGTCGTGAGCCTCCTTCACAGATAGGGGACCCGTAGGCTCACCCCAACCAACAGTGCCAACGCCAGGGATCAGGCCAAACCAATTGGAAACGAGGATATAGATGAACAGGGTGCCTAAAAGAGGAAACGCGAGTTTGACTTGCTTCGGGCCAACGATTGCCTCAATGCGGTTGTAGAGAAACTCGACCAGAAACTCAAACAGGTTCTGAGCCTTATGTGGAATCAGCGACATGTTCTTCGTCGCTTTGCCCGAAAACCAAAAGACGATGCCAAGCACACACAGGCCCACAATCACTGAGTTGGTGATGAAGCCAATGTTGCCAAGCTCGGAGGCAGCAGGTTGTACACCAAGAAGCAGTGGCGTAGCGGCAAGCGAACTGTTCAGGAAATCCATAAGGGTCTGAGAGACCGCTATGTCCGGGTTGAAACAAGCGGGGTAGGATGCTTAGCGGGCAGCATATGCGAGGCAAGCCCTATTTGTGAAAAATTTCACAAAGTCGGAAATAGGCGGACTCCAGACCGAAAAACGCAAAAGACTGACCTCTTCAGCTAGCCAGGGAGGGTGCCAAATACCAAAAACAGGCACTCAAGGTCTCGTATCTAGGCAAAAATAGGGGTTTTTGGCACTTATTGACACCTTGGTTGTGAATAACTCTCACTTATGCAAGTATTTCACCTTGACGCAGGGCCTCCTGTCCGACAGTAATGTGCTCGTTTTTGCCCGAGAAGTCACCACTCCAAGACTCGTTCCCATGCGTATCCCCTATTTTGTCCTTTCTACAGCCCTGCTGAGCGCTACAATTTGCCTGTCCCCGCAACACTCGCATGCGCAAGACGCGCCAGTGAATGCGCCGGTAGCTGGCAAGATTGTCAAAAGCCTGAAGGTCGTGTTCAAGGGCCCGTCTTCCATCAGTGAAGCTCGAGTCCGTGCACAAATGGCCACGCGTGAAGGTGAGGCATTCACAGACGAGAACGTGGAGCAGGACATCCGTAGCCTTTATGGCACCGGTGCTGTGGACAATGTCGACATCAGCTCATCTGATGTCGCTGGTGGCGTGGCAGTGACAGTGACTATCACCGGGCGTGGTGCTCTCGGAGATGTTCAGTTCGTTGGCAATACCGCCTATGATCCAGACAAGCTGCTCAAGGAGATTGAGTTGCGCATCGGTGAGCCAGTGGACGAGGCAAAACTGGCTGCTGGCCAGCAAAAGATCCGCGAACTTTATGAGAAGAAGGGCTTCTCCGGTATTTTGGTCAATTACTCCACCGAGCCAGACGCTCAGGGCTTCACCAAAGTCATCTACACCATCTCTGAAGGTGCAAAGGGCTTGGTGAGAAAGATCAACTTCGAGGGCAACAACTCCATCTCTGCCTCTAAGATTCGTGACAAGTTGAAACTGAAGCAAAAGTCTTTCTATCGCGTGTGGCGTGGCAAGTCCAAGACCATCACTGACGATGTCATGATGGAAGACCGCAAAGCAGTGGAGACGCTCTATCAAGACGAAGGCTTCGTATACATGCAAATCGTCGATGTTCGCCGCGAGCAGGTCGACGGCAAGTATGTAGACATCACTTATGTGATCAACGAAGGCAATCGATACGATGTCGCTGAAGTTGCCCTTGATGGAACAACCGTTTTCACCCCAGAAGAGCTCGCCAAAGGCCTCAGTTGTGTGGCCGGCTTCCCCTACTCTGGCAGCGATGTCCGCGCTGACGAGAAAATGATTGGAGACTACTACGGTTCGCGTGGATACGCCGATGCTCGTGTGGACACCAGCATCGTGCCAGCCGAAGGAAATCAGGTCAAAATCCTCTACCGCATCACCGAGGGCGGCAAATCTCTTGTTCGCAAACTCAACATCTCGGGCAACGTCACCACACAGGACCGAGTCATCCGCCGCGAGCTTCCCATCTTCCCAGGAGATGAAGTAAACACCGTCAAGATTGACGCTGGCAAGAATCGTCTGCAAAACACAGGATACTTCAGCGCGGTCGACATCCGCACAAATGACACTGAGCAGGAAGGCTTTAAGGACATCGACGTTAGCGTTACCGAGCAATCCACCGGGACAGTCAACTTCGGTGCAGGCTTCAGCTCGATCGATAGCTTGGTTGGCTTCCTTGACCTCACTCAAACCAACTTCAACATCGGCGGCAAAGGATTCCGCGGTGCAGGACAGCGCTTCCACCTCGGCCTCAAATACGGAACTCGCCGCCGCGACTTCCAACTCTCGTTCACGGAGCCTTGGTTCCTCGGTCAAAAGCTCGCATTCACCACTGAGCTCTTCTATCGCGATCTATTCTACCTCTCCGATGTATTCGATCAGCAAAACTACGGGTTGTCACTCAACTGGAGGAAGCCACTGGGTGAGCACTCCTATGCTGAACTGACCTACACGCTTCAGAACGTGAAGATCCACAACATTGATGAAAATGCGTCCGACATCATCAAGGCCGAGGAAGGCGAGTATCTTCAGAGCAAAATCGATCTCTCATGGGTGCACGACACGCGCGATAGCGTTTACATCACACGCAAAGGCCACAAGTTTGAAATCGGCGGCATGGTGTCCGCTGGTGGTGATGTGGACGTGTATGGCTTCACCTTGAATGCCGCTCAATACTTCCATCTGCCCTGGGACACGATCCTGAGTGTGGAAGGTTCCTTCCGCACAGTAGACGGCGGTGACAATGTGCCGATCTTTGAGCGTCTCTTCCTTGGTGGTGCTAACAACCTTCGTGGTTTCGACTACCGTGATGTGGGTCCAAAAGATGAGTTTGGCGAGCCAATCGGCGGTCTGACATCAGCTTATGCCAGCATCGAATACACCTTCCCCATCATGGAGAAAGTGCGTGGAGCGGTGTTCTACGACGTCGGTATGGTGAGCGATAGCTCTTTCGACTGGGGTGGCGACATCAACTCCAACGTGGGTGTGGGTCTGCGTCTCTTCTTGCCTATCGGCCCCATCCGCATCGACTTCGGTATCCCGGTTCAATCGGACGAGTTCAACGACAACTCCGGTCAGTTCCAGTTTAACGTCGGCTACAAGTTCTAAGCTGACCTAGCCAACCGGCACCATCGCATCTCGCACATGAGGCACCTTTTCATCATCGCCGCCCTGGCTGCTGCCGGAGCACTCTCTGCCGCCGACCTAAAGATTGGGGTCGTCGACATTGAGCGTGTCTTCCAGGAGTTCTACAAGACCAAGGACGCTAGCACCGTCATGAAAACCAACCGCGACAAAGTCGCGCAGGACATGAATGAGCGCTATGCTGCATACAAAGCAAAGGTGGCAGACGTCCAGGCCAAACAGAAAACCATGCAGGACCCCATTCTCACCGAGGAAGGGCGAGCCAAGGCCAAGGCGGAATACGATAACCTCGTGAAAGAGGTGCGCTTCATGGAGCAAGAAATCAGCGAGTTCCAACAGAGACGCTCCATGCAACTCCGCCAGGAAGACATGGACCTCCAGAAGGGCATCTATCAGGAAATCGTCGATGTGGTTCAGAAGAAAAGCAAAGACGACGCTTATGACTTCGTGTTCGACAAGTCGCGCACAGGTTTGAACGGCGTTCCCACCCTTCTGCATCATAAAGGAGCCACCGATTTCACTGACGAGGTCATCGTCGAACTGAACAAGGCTGCTCCCGCCGCTGACAGCGCCAAGAAGGAAGACGACAGCAAGGACGCGGACAAAAAGAAAGAGTCCAAGAAGTGATGTGCCCGCCAAGACGGCAGCACGTGATCCTTTGTTAAACATTCCATCCAAAACGGCGGCCCATCAGAGCCGCCGTTTCTATTTCACCCACTACGAACCCACACCCAGTGACTAAATCCATCACCCTCAAGGCTCTGGCAGACCTCATTCAGGGAACGATCGTACAGGGAGATCCCGAAACCGTCATAACCGGGCTCAACTCGCTCTCAGAATCTCTGCCGGGCGATGTGTCATTCCTCGGCAACGCGAAATATGCTGCCCAAGTCGCCAAAACACAGGCTGCGGCAGTCATCATCGCACCAGACTTCACAGAACGCCCGGAGCGAATCGCATTCATCGCGGTGCCCAACCCGACTCTGGCCTTCTCCGCGGTCATCAGCTACTTCGGGCATGAAAAGAAGAGTCGGCCGCCTGGGATTCATCCTAGTGCTGTCGTTTCCGTATCAGCCAAGTTGAACGCGGAAAAGGTTCACGTCGGTCCGCTTGCATTCATTGACGATGACGCCGAGATCGGGGATGGCTGCATCATCCACGCGGGAGCCTGTATTGGCCCAGGGGTAAAGCTTGGCCTCAACTGCATCATTCACAGCAATGCCGTCATCAAAGACTACTGCCAGTTGGGCGAACGTGTTGTCGTCCATAGCGGCACGGTAATTGGCTCAGACGGCTTCGGTTACGAGTTTGTCCAAGGACGGCACGTCAAAATCGACCAGGTAGGCATCGTCGAGATCGGAGATGACGTCGAGATTGGCTCCTGCACCACCATAGATCGCGCCCGATTTGGCAAGACCATTATCGGCACCGGGTCAAAGATCGACAACCTCGTCCAGATCGCGCACAACGTTGTAATCGGCCCGCACTGCGTGATCGTAGCGCAGGTAGGCATCTCCGGAAGCACCAAACTAGGCAGCTACGTAGTCATGGGTGGGCAGGCTGGGTCCGCAGGACATCTCAACATCGGAGATCAAGTGACCGTGCTTGGCCGAAGCGGAGTGACCAAGGATCTTCCCGGTCCAGGTCACTACACTGGCTTTCCAGCAAGACCTCTTCATGAGGGCAGAAAACTCCTTGCTGCTCCAGGTCTAGTCCCTGGGTTACAGACGAAATTGAAGGCCCTTGAAGCACGCCTCGCTGAACTCGAAAAACGTCTGCCGGGTTAAGCCAAAGCCCCAAGCGGAATCCATTTGAAACCAGCATCTCGCCACTCACCTTCGGTCATGATCTTTCGCCTCTTCCTTGCCGCCCTCGGTGCTGTAGTCCTCCTGACTTCGTGTGGCACCACTGGAGGCTCGGCGAATGCTTCTGCGCTCATGGCCGCGCGTGATGCTCAGATAGCCATGGAACCGCCAGGCGACTACTGGATCGGACGCCGCTTCCACATCGAACGAACCCACTTGTGGGGTTATGTGCGGCGTCCACGCCAGAGTTGGGATAAAGCACGACTCGTCGTCCTTTCTGAGCGCTTTAGCCGCCAGCCAGACCGCTTTGCCGAGAGTGAAACCGCAGACCAGCGTTACGGCTACGACCACAACACCGAGTACCGGATCTGGGGCGACTTCTCTGGCAGACGCGTTTACGATCCCAACAGCAACCTCGTGCTCCCTGAGTTCTACATTCGCAACTACGAGGTCATCAACACCTCCCCAGGCTTCCTTTTTCGCCCAGGAGAGCGCTTTACCGGCAATCAGTTACTGCGTGTCGAAGAAGGTGCTGATCCATGACCCTAGATCTCACCGGTCCTCACAAGGACGATGCCTACCTCATCCTCGCTGGCCTCGTCACTCCGCGGCCCATCGCCTTAGTGACTACGGTTGACGGCGAGGGTCGTCCCAATGCCGCCCCGTTCAGCTTTTTCAATGTCCTCGGCGACTCACCGCCCATCGTTGGCTTTTGCCCTGGTGATCGCTCTCCAGGTGTGCCCAAAGACACCGCGATCAACATCCGCCTCACCCAGCAGTTCGTCGTCAATCTCGTAGACGAGACCATTGCCGAGAAGATGAATCTTTGTGCGGCCTCATTGCCACCAGGAGCCAATGAACTGCTTCACGCCGGCCTCACCGCTGTCGCATCAGACGTCGTGGTGCCTCCTCGCATCCTAGAGGCCCCAGCAAGCCTGGAGTGCAGGCAGCATACGACCGTCGAGATCGGAGAAAATCGACTGATCATCGGCGAGGTGCTCAGAGTCCACGTTCGCGACGATGTATTTGATCCCAAAACGTGGTTGGTCCGCCCCGGCTCATACGTTCCCATCGGCAGAATGCAAAGTCCGCACTGGTATTGCAGAACGAGCGACATCTTTGAGATGCGCAGACCAAGTTGACGTGTTATTGACTGGCTGCACACGCACCTTTGCCGGCATGGCGGAATGGTAGACGCAACGGACTTAAAATCCGTTGGGGAGCGATCCCCGTGCGGGTTCGAGTCCCGCTGCCGGTACTACTTTCCGCGTTGGAGCACCAAGAGTTCGGCCCAACTGCTCCTCGCGGCGTTAAACACTTCAACTGTGTGTGCGCTGAACTCAGCGTGCCGTGCGGCTAAAGCCTCCACGATCTTGGACTCATCGGTTGTTGCCCCCGAGCTCTTCAAAAGGCCAGCCAAAGTCCATTCGCGCTTTAGCACGATGGCAAATCTGGTTTCCGGCTTGCTGAGTTCACGTTCCAGATCGCGATGTTTGCTCGTGAACTTCCATGCATGATCAAAGTGGAATACGAGGCTTGGTTCATTGAATTGGCAGGAAACTAGACGGTCTGATGCATTCACGTCCATCGCTAGCTGTGCCCCGGCATGAACTGAGCGAATCGCCGCCGAAACCTCCTGGCATTGCCATGCAACCAACAGCACCATCGCTATCCACGCTCGGTACTGCTTTAGCAGCAGGAAGCCCATCATCGTCACTGCTGCGACAAGCATCGCGCCTTGTCGAAGGACCGTCCCAAGACCTGAAGGCCAGTGGAACCCAAAGGCCAACGCAGTTGCTGCGATTGAAATCAACACCCACAAGCCCATCACAAACCAAAACCATCTGCCAGACGCCTTCACTTTGGCTTGGGTCATCAACAGTATGGCAGCTGGGAATCCAGGCATCACGTAGTGAGGCAACTGGGTGGCATACAGAGTGAAGATCAAATAAGGGGCCGCGAACCAGCTCACCAGAAAGGCCTGCTGCACATCCCATTCCTTCCTAACGTGCCTCCACACATCGGGAAGTAGGGCCATCCAAGGAAACAAGCTCAATAGAGCAGTCACTAGGTAGTAGCCAGGTAATGGCAGCCTGCCATTGAAGGCTCTGGTTCCGCGATCAATCACGTGTTCACCCATCCCGATGTTCCAGTAAGCACCATTGGTCTGAATCAGTGCAGGAACACCCCAAGCCGCCACGATGACAAGGGTCACCAAGGCCCCAGGAATGATCTTCATTGCACCCCACGTCACTGGCTTTCTCCAGAAGGCAAAGCGGAACAGGATCAATCCAATCCCCGGCACCAACCAAGCGATGGGACCCTTTGCCAAAAATCCCAGTCCAAGTGACGCATAAAGCAACCCATGCCATCCACACCACGCGGCTCGTGGACTCTTCAGCAGTTCACTCAGGGCCCACATGGCGAGGGTGACGAAGAGAACCATCGGCATATCAGCGACCGCCAGTCGCCCATGCACGAACACTTGAAAGGTAACCAACCACGCAAGACCCGCTCTGAAGCCTCCCCAACGCAAGAGCACCAACGACACAAGCCACACGGAGAAGATCGTATGCAACCGCGCGGCGAGTTCACTCACCCCCATGAGCCGGTAATGCAGCGCCATCCACCAGTATGTCAGTGGTGGTTTATCGAACCGATACTCGTTGTTGAAATAGGGCACTGCCCAAGAGCCGCGCTGCATCATTTCCACTGTTGCGTGGGCGAATCGCGGCTCATCGCGATCCATCATTGGCAGCGTACCTGAACCGGGCAAATAAAGCAGCGCCGTTAGCGCCAGCAGTAAGAACCATCCGTGCTTGTTCACCAGACGATCGAGAAAAGATGTCCTCAGTGTGTCAGCCATCATTGCTCAGTTGAACGTATTCACCACTTCGGCCAATCCCGCATCTTTTCCAGCATTACGCAGCCTTGCAAGCGCCTCTGGATCGTTCTTCAGCACCGCTTTGAGAAAGTCCGTGGTGTAGTCGCGAAACAACACTGTCGTTTTGTGATCTTTGAACCCGCAAGCAAGCTGTCCAAGCAAGTCGGTGGGCTCTTCAGGCGCGAGGTGCTTGGAGCCTACGACTTTGAATGCGAGTTTCGGCGCCTTGATTGCTTCGATCATTGCATTGGCGTTGCCATGCATGTTCCACATTCCCGGCTCAGCTTTTAGAACAGCACAAGGGCTACGCAAACTGCCAGCAACTTGCCTGCCCATGCCATTCATATCGACGGGATCAAGTCCCACCCACGCCTGCACCTTCTCCTGCTTTGCTGCCAGCAACGTGGTGAGCCCTCCCATGGAGAAACCCACCAGTCCCACTGAGTTGGCATCTGCTGATCTGAGATTTTTTGTGCCTGCTCGGATGCTTTTCACAATCCCAGCCAGCGCTCTGCCGTTCCGGACGTGATTGGAGAAAAACGGCTGAGTCGGCACCACCACCACGAATCCCTGTCTAGCCAAATGCACGCCCCAGCCTGCCATGTAGCGTCTGCTGCGGGTAAACCCATGCACCACTATCACCACAGGCGCATCCTTGGGTAAGGCTGGATAGTAAACGTACGTCGACACATCGCCCTCGCTCGTCTCCCACTTCACATTCTCCTTGGTCACGCCATCCACCAGCGTGGGAGGCACCGTGCTGCGTGCGTGCTGGATCGCCACTCCCAGAAGGATGAGCAGAGAGGTGGCAAACAGAAGAGCGCGGTATCGTTTTCGCATGGCAGATATCACTCCATAGAGCATTCTCGCCCAGCTTTGAAGGCAGATTCACGGCTGAACGACGTAATAAACCCATGCTCACACGCAGAAACTTCCTATCCACCGCCGCACTCTCTACCCTCGCTAGCCACGCTCAGGATACCTCCTTTCCTCCCACCCGTATCATCACCAAAGGCCCAGGCTTCCACTGGTTCGGTTATTACGACAAGTTCCAGTTTGATCCGACCAATCGCTTCGTGCTCAGCAACAAGGTCAATTTTGAGCATCGGTCGCCTGTAGCCGATGATGTCATTGAAGTCGGAATGGTGGACATCGAAGACAACGACAAATGGATCCCCCTCGGCAAGACACGGGCATGGAATTGGCAACAGGGCTGCATGTTGCAATGGATCCCCGGCACTGAATCGAAGATCATCTGGAACGATCGGGAAAAAGACCGCTTTGTGAGTCACATCATGGACGTGAAAACCGGAGAGAAGCACACTCTCCCCTCCGCGATCTACGCCATCGCCCCTAACGGCAAAGAGGCGGTCTCTTGCGACTTTTCGCGCGTGGCGGACTGCCGCCCCGGCTATGGTTATGCAGGCATCCGAGACAAAGTGTTCGATGAGATGGCTCCCGCTAGCACCGGCGTCACCCACGTGAACCTCGAAACAGGCGCGGAGAAGCTCATCATCAGTCACAAGCAACTCTCCGATACCGGCGATGTCATGCAGAACCATCCAGACTCCAAACACCATGCGTATCACCTGCTGGTCGGGCCGGATGGCAAGCGCTTCATCATGCTCCATCGCTGGACACAACCAGGTGGTGGACATCTCACGCGACTCATCACAGCCAACATGGACGGCGGTGACTTGCGCATCGTCATTCCAAATGGCTACGCTTCACACTTCATCTGGCGAGACGCTAACCATATCCTCTCTCAAGCCAAAGACTGGCTCGGGAACAAGGAGTGGGGTGACTTCCTCTTTGAGGATAAAGACTCCGGCATCGTTGAAGAGATCGGTCACGGTGTATTGGATTCCGGTGGGCATCTGACATACCTGCACAACAACGAGTGGATTCTCAACGACACCTACCCCAAGGGCGTTCGGCGCATTCAGACGCCCCACCTCTATCACATCAAGTCTGGCCGCCGCATCGACATCGGCCAATTTCACTCGCCGACGGAATACAAAGGCGAATGGCGAGTGGACAATCACCCACGCTCAAGCCGTGACGAGCGCTATGTCTGCATTGATGCCCCGGACGGTAAGAACGGACGTCAACTGCATCTAATCGACATCAAAGGTCTTATCACCTGATGCTCCTCACTCATGCTCGCGCGGCCAATCACTCTATTGGGCCTGCTAGTCACTACCACGACTGGCCTCGCTGAGCTGTCTTTTAACAAAGACATACGTCCACTGCTCTCAGATCACTGTTTCTCGTGCCACGGACCAGACGAGAAAGGCAGAAAGGCCAAACTGCGCCTGGATCAGCAGGGTGCTGACATGAAGGAAGTCCTGGAAAGGCTAGAGTCTCATGACCAAGACGAAATCATGCCGCCCCCAGAAGCTAACAAGCCACTCACGACTGCTCAGAAGGCCAAGATTCGCGAATGGATAGACCAAGGTGCGGTCTATCAGCGCCACTGGGCGTTTGAACCACTTCAAAGTGGATCATTTCGCTCCATCGATGAGTGTGTTGCTGCCTCACTTCATGCGCGGGGCCTGGATTTTGCGCCCGAAACAGAGCCCGCTGTCTTATTGCGGCGAGTAGCATTAGACCTTACAGGGCTGCCCCCTCCAACTGAGTTGCTCGGCCTGCCCTATGAAGCTGCCGTGGACAAGCTCCTGCAATCTCCGCACTTTGGCGAGCACCTCGCCGTTGCCTGGCTGGACGCAGCACGATATGCCGATACCAACGGCTACTTTGGCGATAAACCTCGCCAAATGTGGCTTTGGCGTGACTGGGTGATCCACGCGTTCAACTCCAACATGCCCTATGATCAGTTCAGCACAGAGCAACTCGCGGGAGATCTGCTGCCAAACGCCACCGTAGAGCAACGCATTGCTACCGCGTTCAATCGCAACCACATGGCGAATAACGAAAGTGGCAGCATCGACGAGGAGTTTCGCGTTGAGTATGTCGTGGATCGTGTAAACACGACCATGGGCACTTGGTTGGGCATCACAGCGGGGTGTGCGCAGTGCCATGACCACAAGTATGACCCCATTTCACAGAGGGAGTTCTACAGCCTTTTCTCATTCTTCAATAACGTACCGGAACAAGGTCTCATCAAAGAGGATGATCCGCCCCCGCTGCTCCGTGTGCCGACAAAGGACCAGGAAGCAGCCATCACTGCTGCAGCCGCTGAACTGGAACAAGCCAACGAAGCATTTGTACCCGTGCAGAAGAAGTTACAGCCAGAGATCAGCGCTTGGGAGAAACGTGCAAAAGTCGAACTGGTTGCTCTGCCTGAGCCTTTGTTTCATGAATCTTTTGAACCAGAGGCCCCACGCCTAACAAAAGGGACCACCCTGAATCTTGAAAGCGGGTTACGAGGCAAGGCGGGGAGATTCGATGCCACGCAGCACGTTGAAACGCGCCTGCCAGCGTTTGACCCCGACAAGCCTTGGCATCTCTCCTTTTGGATCTATGGCGAGGGTTCCTTGAGTTGTCCGCTTTCAATGATTCAGCCAGATGGGGCACGTCGAGGCCTAGAGGTGCTTTGGCAAAAAGGCCGTATTCAAATCAATCTCGTGCATGATTGGAGCGCCGAAGCCATTGAAGTCTCGACCATAGGAGCATTGCCAACGAAGAGTTGGCGTCATGTCATCGTTAGTTACGATGGTAGTCAGAAAGCCAGTGGGTTGAAGGTGTTTTTTGATGGCGTGACCACTGCCCTCGAAGTCCGCAGGGATACACTTCTGGGCTCGACAAAGACCAGCGAACCGATGCGCATTGGCCGCAGAGATGACAATCTGGGCTTTTACGGCATGCTCGATGAAGTGCGCTTGGTGCAAAGTGAAGCCGCTGAAGTCGCCGAGCGTTTCTGGGCTGAACGCATCTCTGGCATCCTCGAAAAGGAGACTGCGGCACGCTCCACGAGCGATGAGGAGACGCTCCTGGACTACTATTTGACCCATCATGGTGCAGAGTCCGCAAAGAAAGTGCGGCAGCGGCTCAAGCTGGCTCAGTCGAAGGTCAAAACCGCTAAGGAAGCCGTTCCCACGGTGCTGGTGATGGAGGAGATGCCCAAGCCGAGGGTCGCACGTGTATTGGATCGGGGCCAGTACGACAAACCTGGAGAAAAGGTGAGCCCAGGTGTGCCCCCCGCAATCGCTCCGTGGCCTAGCAAGTCTCCGCGCACTCGCCTTGGGCTTGCTCAATGGATTTTCAGTGATGCTAATCCCCTCACGCCACGAGTCGCTGCCAACCGGTTCTGGTTACAGTGCTTTGGTGAAGGCCTGGTACGCACCGTGGATGACTTCGGCTCCCAGGGAGAGCCGCCGACTCACCCTGAACTGCTCGACTTCCTCGCTGGGCGCTTCCGATCTAGCGGGTGGAATGTGAAGGCCTTGCTCAAAGAGATTGTCACATCGCGGACGTATCGGCAGAGGTCTAGAATGCGTGACGACTTGACCGATCCTGACAATCGTTTGCTCGCGCGTGGACCATCGGGGCGGCTATCCGCCGAGGTGCTTCGAGATCAGGCACTCGCATTATCTGGTCTGCTAGCGCGGAAGATTGGCGGCCCAAGTGTGAAGCCCTTTCAGCCTCCAGGATTGTGGGAGGCGGTGTCATACAATGGTGAGGAGACGTATGTGGTTGGAAGTGGCGATGACCTTTGGCGCAGAAGCCTCTACACGTATGTGAAGCGCCAAGCGCCTCCACCGGGTCTACTCATCCTTGACGGTCCCACACGTGAAAAGTGTACGCTCAAGCGCCCAACAACCAATACACCTCTCCAGGCACTGATGCTCCTCAACGACGAGACTTTCGTTCACGCTGCCGAGAGGCTAGCCGATCAAGCAAGTCATGAAGCCAATGCCATTACCTGGATGTTCAAGCGTATCACTCAACGTGATCCCCTTGCCGATGAACTAAAGCTTCTCACAGATCTCCACGCGCGGCAGCGCTCACTGGTGCTAGTGGCTCACACAATCCTGAATCTGGACGAAACCATCACCAAGAGATGAGCTTGTCACTCGCACGCAGAGAGATCATTCGCAATACAGGCGTCAGTCTGGGTGGTATGGCCTTGGCCAGTCTTCTGCGAGGTAATGTCTCTGCGCTTGGTCACATAGCGCCCAAAGCAAAGCGGATCATCTACCTCTTCATGCATGGAGGGCCGTCCCAACTGGATCTCTTTGATCACAAACCAGGCCTTACCAAGATGCACGGCCAAGAGTTTCCAGCCTCAGTGATGGGAACTCAGCGCCTCACAGGCATGACTTCGTCTCAGAAGTCCAAACCCGTCACGTCATCGCTGTTCAAGTTCGCACGACACGGCCGAAGCGGTGCTTGGATGAGCGAGCTGCTGCCACACACGGCCAGAATCGCCGATGAACTCTGCATCATCCGTTCCATGAACACGGAGGCGATCAATCACGACCCTGCGGTGACCTATTTGCAAACCGGACACCAGCAACCTGGTCGCCCGAGCTTTGGTGCATGGTTAAGTTATGGCCTCGGATGCGAAAGTGAAGATCTCCCGGCATTTGTGGTGATGGTGTCGCGAGGCAGTGCCGCTCGTCCGGCAGACCCTCTCTACGCGAGGCTCTGGGGTTCCGGTTTCCTGCCCTCCAATCACCAGGGAGTAGCTCTTCGAAGCACGGGTGATCCCGTTCTTTATCTCTCAAGCCCGTCTGGCATTGATCCAGCTGCAAGGCGTGATCAACTAGACGTCATCGCAGCGCTCAATCGCAAGCAGTATGAGCTTCACGGTGATCCTGAGATCACAACGCGCATCTCCCAATACGAAATGGCGTTTCGGATGCAAACTAGTGTGCCTGAGTTGACCGACCTCCGCACTGAGTCAACATCCACGTTTGATGCCTACGGTCCACAAGCCAAACAACCTGGAACATTTGCCGCCAACTGCCTGTTAGCTAGGCGCATGGCCGAGCGCGGCGTGCGTTTCATCCAGCTTTATCATCGCGGCTGGGATCAACATTACAATCTGCCTAGCGATCTGCGCCTTCAGTGCCGCGACATCGACCAACCGTGCGCTGCACTCATCCATGACCTCAAACAACGCGGCATGTTGGAAGAGACACTGGTGGTGTGGGGAGGTGAGTTTGGTCGCACCACTTATTCTCAAGGCAAACTGGAAGCCACGAATCACGGGCGCGATCACCACGGTGCCTGCTTTACCATGTGGCTAGCAGGCGGTGGAATCCAACCAGGACTTCAATACGGCGAAACGGATGACTTCTGCTTCAACGTGCAGCGCGATCCTGTGCACGTTCACGACCTCAACGCTACCCTGCTCCACCAGCTAGGTATCGACCACACCAAGCTCACCTTCCGCTCCCAAGGCCGGGATTATCGCCTGACGGATGTACACGGCAAACTCGTGCGAGGGATCTTGTAGTTTCTAGCCGGCCCAAAAGAACTCATTCCCTACCCTGACAGTCATCTTTCAGCGCCAAGGGCCATGTTTTGGACGTTCCAGGGCCTCAAAGGGGGTGCCTTGGGGGTACGATGCCAGAGCCTTGGGGCAGGGTAATGGGACCCCTCGGGGTGGTGATAACCACCCTTGAGGGTGGCCAACGGGGGCCCTCAGGGTGCGATGCCAGAGCCTGGAGTCGGGTAATGGGACCTTCTGGGGTGGTGATCACCACCCTTTGGGGTGGCCAACGGGGGCCCTCAGGGTGCGATGCCAGAGCTTGGAGTCGGGTAATGGGACCCTTCGGGGTAGCGATCACCACCCTTTGGGGTGGCCATCGGGGGCTCTGGAGGTTCCGTGAACCACCCCGGAAGGTTCGCCTGCTCGCCGCTGGAGGCTTGTGATCGCGGGTCGTGTGCAAGACCATGAAGTCTACCGCATCAGATTCACGGCACCGCTTTGGCCGGTGTAGTCTTTTACTTTTGGCGTGGGACTGAGGAAGTAGCCCTGGCAGGGGGAGGTGTTGGTCTGTTCCTTGTTCAAGATGATGCCCTTGTAAGGTACGCCGGGGTGGGAGCCATAGTCAAAGGTGCCGCTGAAGATGCCCGTTTTCCGGTCGATCTTGATCCTGAGTCCAGCCGCCGGGGTGGCGATGTCTGCCGGGGAGATCAGCATGGGATGGAACTGATTGAGCCCAAGGGTTGCACTGGAGAACTGAAGGGTGGCATTGCCGGTGCCGGGCAATCCGGGCACGATGCTGGTGCCTGCGGTGGCGGTGTATTTGGCTCCTCCGACGTCCACTCTGATGCTTTCTGGCCAGCCTGCGGCGTAGTGTTGGGTATCCAGCACAGGACGGATCCAAACGGAGTCCACCATGGTGAAGTCAAAGGTGGGGTCTGGAACAGGTGGGCCGGTAACGCCAAGCAACAGCCCCCTGGCTCCGTAAAGTGAGCTGAACAAGGTCCAGTTGTTGTGGATTTGCATCAGGGTGGTCATGCTGAAGGCGGTGCCATCTGCCAACTCGCCCTTCATGGTGATGGTGCCAGTGCGGCTGATCTTGGTGGTGAAGAACCCGGTGCCCTGCGGATACTCGTCATCATTGAAGCCGGCGTTTGGCTTTGGCATGATGACGGCGGTATAGATGCCATCAGTGCCATTGGCTCCCAAGTAGCTGCTGGGCACAGGATTGGTCTTGCTGTAGGGGCAGAGCTGGGCCTGAAAGAACAGGTTTCGTGGCATAGATTGCAAAATGCGGATGCCGCCCATGATCTCGCCAGCGAGCGGAGGGCTAATGTCGATACCGAGGGTTACTTGCAGGGCGGGCTTGTCCTTCCGTAGATGGGTGATGATCTCCTGCCTGCTAGCACCGAACCGCGCCACACCGGCACTATCAAAAATGCCGCTCAACGGGATGCTGTCACCGTCTAGCTTGAGCGTGCCAGTGAAGGCTCCGTTACTCTGCACCTTAATGGTGGTGTGCCCCAAGCTATCCAGTGCATAGACACCGCCAACGTTCGGGGCAATGAACCCAGTGTAAGTGCCCGCCACCTGAGGCGTGAAGGGGCTAAGCGCAAAGTTTGCCCGCAGCACGAGTCCTTCCCGTTGGATGAAGTTGAGCGTGGGCAGTTGCAAAGCATTGAGCGTGACGCCGATGTCGCCTGCTGAGTGTCCGCTGAGGATGGTCCAACCGGCAAAAAGGTATCCGCTGCCCGGTGTGGCGGTGAGGCTGTGGGGCTTGCCCACTTCACGGTAGGACTTGGGGAAGTAGCCCTTGGTCACGCTGCCGAAGCCGGAGATATTGACCAAGAGTGGACGCAGCACTTTGAAGTTGTGCGGTGTGAGGGTGGATTGATTCTCCACGGGCTGACGGGAGTCTCCCGTGGAGAAAATAAAGGTATTGGCTCCAGTGCTAGGGGTGAGTTTGGTGGACCAGGTGGAAGTCTTGGCTCCAGGGAAATCTACCGTCACAGTGGTGATAAAAACGGCCAGAGCATTGAAGACATTTACATACCGTACACCACGATTATCGGACGCAGTGCCAGAGATAGTCACCGCGCCTCCCACATCCACACCGACAGCGGCGTTGGCTTTGGGACTGAGGATTTTGGTCGTGCTGGGCGGGGTGGTGTCGCTGATGGCGGACTCATCCACGATGTAAATCTTGGCGGTGGAGATGGCTCCGAGACTGGTGCCGGGGCCGGAGACACTGAGCTTGACGGTGAAGAACTCGTCCGGCTCATTTCCATCCATGCCAGCACAGGTGAAGTTCACAGTCTTGGACACCTCGCCATCAGCAAAGTTGAGCGTCTGGGTGGTCAAGGTGTGGTCTGCACCGCTGGCACTGCCAGGGACAACGGTGAGCGTGACGGGACAGCTGTCCGAGAAGCCGCCACTGCGGGTCACGGTGATGCTTGCCATCTGGCCTTCATACCCAAGGTAACCTTTTTGGTTGAAGGCAAAAACACCACCTAGGTCCACCTCAAAAGCACCTACGTCCGGTGTGTCGATGATGCTCACTCCACGCTGGTCTTTGGTAAAAGTAGAGCCAGTGCCAGCATCACGCGCTGGGCTGTTAGGAAGCAGGGCGTGCGTCATGGTGGGGCCGCCGTTGTCGGCCAGTGGGGCCAATTGCGGATCACTAGTGCTGATGGTGCCGCTGCCATTGAGGGTTCCATTGTTCTGGAGCAAGGGGGAAAAACTGGTGCCTTCAACGTTCAAGACGCCTGAAGGTGCCGTGTTGAAGAGGTCTCCGCTCGCTGAAAATGCAGCAGCCGTGTTTCCAGATACGATGCTGCGGTTCAGGCTGACTGAGCCGAAGTTGAAAATGCCACCTCCGGAGCCATCGGTTGAGTTGCTCGCCAGAGTGCAATGCGTCAGTGTAAGGTTCCCTGCATTGGCTATGGCGCCGCCCGCCACACCTACACCAGGCGCAGAGTTCCCGGACAGCGTACATTGGGTGAGAACTGCTGTGCTCGCATTGTAAATGGCTCCACCAGTGGCGTTTTGCACCGAGTTGCCAAACAGGGTGCAGCGCTCCAGATTTAGGGTGCCTGATAGGTGACGAATGGCCCCGCCCGAGCCACTGCTGACTCCTGTGCCATTCCCGCCGGTGAGGGTCAGGCCGCGCAGGGTGAATGGCGTGCCTACGGGGTTGGCCACGTAGAACAACCGGCTGTAGCCTGCGCCGTCCAGGGTTAAGCCCATCGGCAGGCTGCTTGCATCCACGACCACGCCGCCTGTGTCATTCACCTGGATCTCGCTGCCGAAGGTAATGGTTTGGCCGTTGAGCTTGGGGCTGAAATGAATCGTGTCTGGTCCACTCACTGCCGCTGCGGTGCGGAAGGCCTGGCGCAGGGAGCCGGGGCCGTCGTCCGCCGTGGTGGTGACTTGGATGGGGTCAGCTATGGTGACCGTGGCGGTGATAGGAGCGGTGACAATAGCCGAGCCATCCGTGACGCCAAAAAGACTGAGTTCAACGGTGAAGCTGTGGTCGCCCTCTAGCAGCAGGTCCGCTGTGGTAGGGATGCTCACCTGCATCGAGGCCTCGTTCTCTGCGAAGTCGATGTTGGAGCTGTTGTCATCCGCCCTTGGCGTGATGTCTGCGGCAGTGGCCGTGCCCGGTTTGGTGACGAGACGCACGGTGGTGAAATCGGCAATATCGGCTCCTCGCTTGATGGTGATCACCGCCGGTTCTCCCTCCCGCACTCTATAAGCACTGGCGCTGAGCGAGAAGGTGCCAGACTGCAGCTCAAAGGCCCCCGCATCCGCCCCACCAAACAAGGGCCGCCCCCGCTGGTCTGTGGTGATCACGGAGCCCACTGCCGCGTTCCGCGCCGGACTGCTGGGGGCGATGGCCATGGTCTTGGTCGGCCCGCCGTTGTTAGCCAGTACCGACAGCTGGGCGTTCTGCCCGGTCAGGTCGTTTACGTTGAAATCAGCCGTGGCGTCTCCTCCGCCGATGATGTTGCGACCGCCGCTGGTGAAGCTGTTGGACAACGTATCAACGACGAGATCAACATCCGAGTTGTGGGCATTTCCGGTGATGATGCATCGATCCACAACGGTTTCAGTATTAGAGATTCCTGCTGAGGCGACTCCGGCACCATCTCCGACATCAGCACTGTTGCCCGAGATGGTGCAGTGACTCAAGAAGGTGTGGCCAATCCCATTCTCAATACCACCCCCCACACCGGCGGCAATATTGCCAACGATGGTGCAGCGGATGAAAGTCGCGCTTTTGCCTGTTAAGTTGGTATTTGTTAGGATGCCCCCGCCCTCAATGGCAGAGTTTTCTGACACAGTGCAGGACCTGAGCGTGAGCGAGCCTTCGGAGTAAATCGCACCACCAAAAGCCGCGATGTTGTCCACCAACGAGCAGACTTGAAGAGTAAGGGAGCCTTCACTCAGCAAGATGGCTCCTCCGTAGCCTCCATTGACCGCTTCATTCCCACGTGTCAGCGTCAGCCGCCTCAAGTACATCCGTGTCGCTGCACCACTGACATCAAAAATGCGGTAATCATTGTCCCCGCCGTCGATGGTCAGACCATTGCTCAGCCCCGAGGCATCGATAGCCATGCCAGATGCATCATTCACCGCCAACTGGCTGTCCAACGTGATGGTGCCTCCATTCAATGCCGGAGCAAAGGTGATGATATTGAATGCTGGTGTGCCATCCGCCGTATCAAGAGTCGCCCGCAGCGAACCAGGGCCGGAATCGTTCGTGTTCGTCACTACCAGAGGAGTGGCAGCCTCAATGCTGAACGCATCCACCAGTAGCGTGCTGTCCCCCGGCGTGGTATTACTAATCTCAAGGGTGGCAGTGGTGCCTGTGGCGGTGAAGAAGTCGCCAATCGTGATGTAGGCGTTGGCTCCACCCACCGGACGAACAAAAAACACGCTCGGTGCCTCGCCATTGATGCGGTAACTGCCGGTGGGAAACGTGGGATTGCTCCGCGCGTTGGCCCGGAACTTCAAGTGATACACCTTCCCCTTCGTCAGGCCCGTGATGGTGGTGCTCAAGGTCGTGGTGCTGCCCAAGCTCTGGATGAAGGCCACCCGCGATCCATCTGGAATGGCCCCATTGTCTGAGAAGGGGGAAAACGTAGCCCCTGGATTCAATCCCACACGACCAGGGTCACTCGCCGTCCAGCCGTTGATCGGGCTATTGCCGTTGATGTAGCCGGGGAAGACGGTGAACACAGCGTTCGCCTCAAAGCTCGGGTTAGGGATGCTGGGAGCGGCGTGCAAAGCAACGGTGAAAAGAAGGAATCCAAGTGCTTTCATAAGGGATGGATGGCGGGAGGATTAGAAGCCTCGGGCACAACAAATCCCACAGACTCGCACTGTCTTAGCATCTGTCGAACCCAGTTACCAGAAGTCGTTCGTAAAGAAGCGATGGATGACGCCTGGAACGAAGACTATCCACCCGACCCTGACGCTCCAGAAAATGATCAGACAAATGGGGCGTGAACGTATATGTCATTACCTGTATCTATGCATCTCCCTGCCACGATCTCCTGTTTCCTCGCCTTAGCGGTTTCATTGCACGCAGCGGGCACGATTTCGTTTAACCGGGACGTGCGTCCCATCCTGAGCGAGAACTGCTTTGCGTGTCACGGCTTTGACCCAAAGCATCGTGAGGCGGATCTGCGTTTGGATACTTTTGAAGGCGCCACCGAAGATCGGGAAGGTGCGCGGGGGATCGTTCCGGGCGATGTTTCGAAGTCTGACATCTGGAAACACATCAACAGCACCGATCCTGATGAAATCATGCCGCCGAAGAAGTCAAATCGGCCTCCGTTGAGCGAGAGTCAGCGGGCGATCATTAAGCAGTGGATCGAACAAGGAGCAAAGTATGAGCGCCACTGGGCTTTCGTCCCGCCGTCTAAGGCTGAGGTGGCAAAGGGCGTCCATCCCGTGGATCATTTCATCCGCGCCAAGTTGGCCGAAGTTGGCTTGAAGCCATCTGAGCGTGCTGCTCCGGAAACGTTGCTGCGGCGGGTGGCGCTGGATTTGACTGGACTGCCTCCCAGCCCGGCGGATGCGGCGCGTTTTGCGGCAAATCCATCCACTTATGAGCAGGAGGTTACGCGCCTTCTGCAAAGCAAGCACTACGGTGAACGCTGGGGCCGGTGGTGGCTGGATCAAGCTCGATATGCTGACTCCAATGGCTATTCCATCGATGCGCCACGTCAGATTTGGAAGTTCCGCGATTGGGTGGTCGACGCGCTGAACGCAAACATGCCTTTCGATCAGTTCACCATTGAGCAACTGGCAGGCGATCTGTTGCCAAAAGCGACTGAGGCTCAAAAGATCGCCACGGGTTTTCACCGCAATACGCAGATCAATCAAGAGGGCGGGATCGACAAAGAGCAGTTCAGGATCGACTCGGTGTTCGATCGTGTGGGCACAACCGGAACGGTGTGGCTGGGACTAACGGTTGGTTGCGCGCAATGTCATGACCACAAGTTTGATCCAATCGAACAAAAGGAGTTCTACCAGCTGTTTGCGTTTCTGAACAACCAGGACGAACCCACGATGAAGGTGTTTGATCCGAACGTGGATGTGAAGGGCATGACGGCTGAGTTGAAGGAACTAGAAGCGAAGATGGCTGCCTACATGAAGGAGCACGATGCCGATTTGCGGGAGTGGGAACGCGGAATCACTCCAGCAATCAAGAAGAGTCTGAATGGTGCCGTGGTGAAGATCCTCTCCGCGCCGAGGGTAAAACGGAGTTTTGCACAGAATCAGACATTGTTTGCCGCGGGCATTGGCGGAGTGGGGCCATTCCGCGAGCTGAATGACCGGCACAAGGAATTGGACACGATTCTCAATCAGGGCGTGACGACGATGGTGATGAAAGAGTTGCCCAAGCCAAGAAAGACGACGGTTTTCATCAAGGGAGACTTCACCCGACCGGCAGAAGAGGTCACTCCCGGCACACCAAAGGTGCTGCACGCCTTCAATGCCCCCAAGGGACGTCTGGCCAACCGACTGGACATGGCTCAGTGGCTAATGAGCAGAGATAACCCGCTCACCGCTCGGGTGATCGTGAATCGCGTGTGGCAACAGTACTTCGGTCGAGGCTTGGTGGAGACGGAGAACGACTTTGGCCTTCAGGGCACGGTGCCGAGCCACCCAGAGCTGTTGGATTGGCTGGCCGTGGAGTTCATGGAGAAGAAGTGGGACCTCAAGGCACTGCATCGTTTGATCGTCACCTCAGAGACCTACCTACAGAGCTCCAAGTTGAGGCCGGATTTGAAAGAAAAAGACCCGAACAACTACCTGCTGGCTAGGCAATCACGTCTCCGGCTAGACGCTGAAGTGGTCCGTGACGTCTGTCTGTCCGCAAGCGGTCTGCTTTCGACAAAAATCGGCGGGCCTCCGGTCTACCCACCGATCCCAGATGGTGTGATGGGGCAAGGGCAGGTGAAACGCGTGTGGGCGGTGAGTAAGGGGGAGGATCGCTACCGCCGAGGGCTCTACACGTTTGTTTATCGAGCTTCTCCGCCGCCATCGCTCATTGTGTTTGATGCGCCGGATGGATTTAACAGCTGCACACGCCGCATCCGCAGCAATACGCCGCTCCAAGCACTGACCCTCATGAATGACACATCATTCTTCGAGTGCGCGCAAGCCATGGAGAAGATCATCGTCAAAGAAGGCATGGAGATTGCCTTCAAGCGCTGCACTTCGCGTCAACCATCCGCCAACGAACTCGCAGTGCTCAAGAAACTGGACAGCCTCACCGCTGCCAGAGCCCTTCTGAACCTCGACGAAACCTTTACCCGCGAGTAACATGACCATGCTGGACTCAAACAACATCCAAAGACGACACTTTCTGCGCCGCTGCTCCGTGGGACTGGGCGGAATGGCACTGAGTTCGCTCATGGCCAGAGACGCTGCTTTGGCACCAAAGAAGCCGCATCTGCCAGCCAAGGCGAAGAACGTCATCTTTCTGTTCATGGCGGGTGGCCCGTCCCAGTTGGACATGTTCGAGTACAAACCGCAGCTCCAAAAGCTAAACGGCAAGCCGATTCCCGAAAGCTACACGGCAGGTAAGCGCTTTGCGTTCATGGACAGCAGCCACAGAAACAATCTTCTGGGGTCGCGCTACGACTTTAAGCAGCATGGAAGCTCGGGGATGTGGGTGAGCCACCTTTTGCCGCATACAGCTCGGATGGTTGATCAATTGACCTTCATCACGACATGCCAGACGGACTTGTTCAATCACGCCCCAGCCAAGATGTTCATGAACACTGGAAGCGGCCTTTTTGGCAGGCCCAGCATGGGTGCCTGGATCACTTATGGGTTAGGCAGTGAGTGCGATAATCTTCCAGGATTTGTCGTATTGCAGAGCGGACCACGTGGTCCGCGTGGCGGTGCCGTGCTGTGGGGCAGTGGCGTGTTGCCAACGACTTACCAGGGCGTCCCACTCAGAAACCAGGGCGATCCGATCGTGAATCTCTCCTCGCCCAAAGAGGTGAGCGCGGCCCAACAACGAGAAGTGATTGATGCCGTGCGCGCCTTGAACACCCAACGTCTACAAGCAACTGGGGACCAAGAGATCAATACACGGATCAACGCCTATGAGATGGCGTTTCAGATGCAGACAAGCGCCCCTGAACTGATGGACATCCGCGGCGAAAAGCAGAGCACGCTAGATTTGTACGGCATTAAGGACCCAAAAGAGACCTCGTTTGCTCGAAACTGCCTGCTTGCCCGAAGACTGGTGGAGCGGGGTGTGCGATTCGTTCAACTTTACGACACGAACTGGGATCACCATGGGGGCCCCACTGAAAATCTGGAGATGCATCTCCCCGAAAAGTGCCGGGATATTGATCAAGGGTGTGCTGCCCTGGTGATGGATCTCAAACAGCGTGGCTTGTTGGAAGATACCATTGTCGTGTGGGGCGGCGAGTTCGGCCGGACCCCGATGGGCGAAGTGCGGGAGCGCACTGGGCGCAATCACCACATTGATGCCTTCACCATGTGGTTTGCTGGCGGTGGTTTCAAACCTGGCACTATCTATGGCACTACTGACGAGTTTGGGTTTGGTGCGGTGGAAAATCCGGCTCACGTCCGGCACATTCACGCTACACTCCTGCATCAGTTGGGGCTTGATCACGAAAAACTGACCGTCAAATCACAGGGGCTGGACTTCAGACTCACGGGCGTCAATCCCGCTCATGTGATCAAGGACGTTCTTGCTTAGCACGCACGGCTCCGGGCTCGTAGACATCGCGATTGGAGGCATTGAACTCGGCTTTGAGCTGAAGTTTGAGGGTTGAGACATCCACGACTTTCCAACCGATGAAATGCCAAGGCTTGCCTTTGCCATCATGAGCGATGCCCAAGATGAGATGATGGGCGTCATCATTGATTTTGCCAGTGCCCTCAGATGGCTCAAAATAGAAGGTGCGAAAGGAACTGCCTTCACTGTCAGCAGCATAGACCTTTGGATCCAAGTAGGTCACTCGGCCGGTTTCGAGGTGGACCAGTCGCAAATCGGGATACCCAGAGCGCATTTCTTTGCCCTGTTTGGTCCTTGGAATCGTGCATTGGAAGCCTGGAGTGGCATTGAGCACTTCACGCAGCCCGTCCTCAAAGAATCGGGATGTTTCGTTGATCCTAGAGACACGCCCCAGCGGACTGGTTGGCGAGTTGGCCCGCGACAGGACAGTGCGGAGGGCGTTGGTGACTGCGGCAAGTGTTCTCTGGGCCACTGCGTCTGTTTTCGTATCGAAACTTAGTGTCTTATGCCCGGTCGTAGCCTCAACGACCTCCGAAAGACTAACTTTGCCGAGCGCACTGTCGCCAGCCATGATCGATCGGATAATCTCCTTGCGCGTAGGCACCTGGGCGTTGGCGACCACACAAGCGAACAAGAGCAGCAACAGACGCATGATCATAGGTGACTAGTAAAGGATGGAGTTGGACAAAATGAAACCTCCCGGCCTCTTCAAGAGAGACCGGGAGGCTCAACCAGAAATCAACTCAAACCGGTGAGCTGATGTTTACTCGCAAAAAGGGTTGGGATTAGAACTTGATGGTCACGGAAACACCGCCGTAGACCTGAGTGTCTTCACCAGCGTCATCGAGAGCGTCGATTGGGAGGTTAGCGGCGATGTAAGGGGTGATGGTAACGTTCTTGGCAACGGTGATAGGAGCGGCTAGGCTCACATTCACTGCGGTGAAGCCGTTCAGCTGCGCGGCGTCAGTGACCAACTGCCAGTCGTAGTCAACGGCGTAACCGATACCAACAGCAGGAACGAGTTTGAAGCCCTCGCAAACCTTGATTTCGGTTGCTGCCTTGGCCTCAAAATACCAGCCTTCGTTGGTGATGTCGTAGTAGGCACCCATACCAAGGTGAAGCGCGCCGATTTTCTTGCCGAGCGTCACTCCCACTTCATGGGTGTCTTCGAGGATGTTACCGAGGTCGCCGTCATGATGGTAGAAGCGATATCCCACGCCGAGTTCAACCGGACCGAGGTCAGTCACTAGGCCAGCGCCAAGTTCGAGGCGCTGATAGGAAAGGTCAGTGCCAACAAGTGAGTTGAGTGCGGAATCGTCACCAGCGAGGAATCCGTAGGACGCATCAAACACAAGTTTGGTCGTGTCGGTGAGGTCGTGCGTGTAGTCCACGCGGCCCTGAACCCAGTTTTCGCCAAACTCGACGCCACGGAAAATGTAGTGGGTGTTGTAAGAAGCGCTTATGCCAAAGCCAAGGGTATCGGCTGCTGGTGTGGCACAGGCGTTACAGGAATTGCAAGCTTTGCCCGAGGGAGCCGGAGCGGAAGTGCCTGCGTTAGCCGCCGTGGCCAGCGCCAAAGCGGAGAGGATGGTAGTGAGCTTAGTCATGGTGGTTGGTTGTGCTTGGTTTGGTTTGTGGTTTTCCGGCAATAGCCAGAATGAGTTCAACGTTTCATTTTGAGCAGATTTTCACAATCTTCTCTAATGAATGTTGAAAGAATACTCAGTGAAATATTTCATTTTATCAGAAATATCAACAATAAAATGCTCCTTTCGCAGATTTTTTGCCTCGGTTGACTTCCGCGCGTATGGAAAATGCCATCCTTTCGTAAAAGGGTGGTGCTCGATCGGTCGTTCTTTCGACTCAAATAAACCCACAACCTTCCTTCCAACCATGAAACCGTGGCTTTCTGCCCTGACCCTCGCCACCTTTTCCCTGAGCGTATTCGCTCAAGATAAGAAACCCACGCCAGCGGCTCCTCCACCGGCTAAACCTGCGGCTGCAACGGCGCCAGCCACTCCACCCGCGACGAAACCAGCCCCGGCTCCAGCGGCTAAACCCGCCACACCAGCTCCGACAGAGCCGAAAAAGCCAACCCCGCCGCCTCCGGCAGCTCCTAAGCCAGCTGCAGTAGATCCCAAGAAGCCCGCCACCCCTTCCCTAGCCGCAAAGCCCGCTCCAGCACCGAAGGCGGTATCGATCTTCCCAGACAAGGCGCTGGAGGAGGCTGTGCGGAAGCAGGTTTTTGCGAAGCGCGACAACAAAGAACCCATCACGGCTGAGGACGTGGCGAACCTTGCGGTGATAGAAGGACGCGGGTTGGGGATCAAAGACCTCACGGGCTTGGAGAAGTGCCCTCAGTTGGCTTCAATCACCCTCCCCAAAAACAAGATTAGCAACCTCACGCCGCTGAAGGGCCTGGAACGTTTGCAGTTCGTGGACCTAGCTGAAAACGAAGTGCAGGACGTTACCGCTCTCGGCACTCTGAAAAGCCTCCAATTCGTGGATCTGAGCAGCAATAAAGTCTCAAACATCGCTCCCCTTGGCTCTGCTTTGACCCTCAACTCGCTTTACCTAGCCAATAACCAGATCACCGATGTGTCCAGCCTGTCGAAGCTCTCCAAGCTGTGGACTTTGCATTTGGATGGGAACAAAGTGGCTAAACTAGACGGTATCGGCCAACTGAAGTGGCTTTCTATGCTCTCTCTGGACAAAAACGAAGTCGTGGATCTCACTCCGCTTGAGCCACTAACTGATCTTCAGTTCCTCATTCTTACTGGAAACAAGGTCGCGGATCTTACTCCCCTCCAGCGCATGATGAAAAAGGACTTCGATGGAGCTAAAGAGTGGGCACCCTTTTGTGACGTGCGTCTCACGGGCAATCCTCTGAATGACGCCTCGAAAAAGATCGTTGAGGAACTAACGAAGTTAGGTGCGCGAATCACCCCGTGAAAAGCTGTGGCAACGCTCGGGTTCGCATCGCCGCCGACTCCGCGTCCCACAAATGAATAAACTCACTTTTGTTGCATTCCTGAGCTTGGCGGCAGTTTCTGCTGCCCAAGATGACTTTCCACTCACTGCGGACTCCAAGCCGCAAGCCGGAGTGCCCAAGGGCGAAATCATCAAGGGAGTCTATGAGGCAGGAGAGGGTGGCGTTTTCCCAGGCACTAGCCGGGAATATCAAATCTATCTGCCTGCGGGCCATGACAAGCAACATGCTGCCCCGATGATGCTGTTTCAAGATGGGGTCATCTATCAGGCGCCTACCGTTTTTGACAATTTGATCGCAAAAAAGGAGATTCCTCCCCTGGTGGGCATTTTTGTCCGCCCGGGCGTTGTCCCACCAGCCGATGAGAATGCCTTGCCACGCTTCAACCGCAGTTTTGAATACGACAGCATCACTGACCGGTATGCGGGTTTCATCATCGACGAGTTTTTGCCGGTCATCGTCGCTCGTCACGGGCTCAAATTGAGTACAGACCCAAATGCGCGAGCAATCGCGGGTAGCAGTAGCGGTGGCATTTGTGCATTCATGGTGGCGTGGCATCGGCCGGACGTATTCCGGCGAGTTTTCACCAGTGTAGGGACTTACATTGGCCTGCATGGCGCAGATCAACTCCCTGTCCTCGTCCGGAAACAAGAACCGAAGGCATTGCGGGTGTATTTGCAAAGCGGCGAGCAGGACAACAACTTTTATTGCGGTGATTGGTGGATGGCCAACCAAACCATGGAACGCAGCCTCACCTGGAATGGCTACGAAGTCGCTCACACCTGGGGCACGGGCGGTCACAATCAAAAGCATGCCAGTGCGATTTTCCCAGACGTCCTGCGGTGGCTGTGGAAGGGCTACCCGGATCAGCCGGTCAGGGCCAACCCAGACAAAACTGCCAAGTGGCGCGGTTACGAGGTCATCGGGGAAGGGATGTGGGAAGAGACCGCCGCCGTACCAACTGTTTTTGCATCAGCGCTCCGGAACAAACGCAAAGACGGAAAGGTTGCCAAGGGCCAGTCTTCCATTTGGTTGCCAGATCAAACTCAATTCGTTTCGGTGAAGCCAAATGAGCGTTGGGGAATGATTTCCCAAGTTAACGCAAATGGCGACGTGGCTCACACGCAGCCCTATCTCGACCTCCAAGCAGATTTCGATGGTGAGTTCCACGCAGGAGGCATGTGCGTGGACACGAATGGCTGGCTTTATGTGGCCACCAGTCTCGGCGTTCAAGTGCTGGATCAATGTGGGCGCGTCAACTTTATCATCGCGTGTCCCGCCGAGCCCACTGATGTGTGTTTTGGTGGATCAGCCATGAACGAGCTCTTCATCAGCGATGGTCACAGAATATGGAAACGGTCTACCAAAGCGAAAGGTTACCTCAGCGCTACGATGACTCCACTAAAGCCACCAGCACCCAAGTTGTGAGCCTCACAATTGCCGCTTCTGCATGAAGCGGTGCAGCGCAAGCGTTGATCTCTGCATAAAGATTCTCAATGTTATGAATGCCCTGCCAAATACTTTGATCCCTGAGGTGCAAGCAACTCCAACAGTCGCACCTGGTGCGAAACTTCTGTGCATAAATGACTCAAATATTCATCGGTCCTACACCCCAGGGCCACCGGTCAGAGGTCATATCTATTGCGTGCGAGAGGTTTATGACGAGAACAGCCAGCCGGGCGTTTTGCTGGTCGGAATCACCGGTCCCATTCACAACGGTCTGGAGTGTGGCTTCTTCTTGTCACGCTTCCGCTGGGTTCACGATTGAGTCATCACCCAAACAACCGCTACAAGCGGCTATTCAACCGAGAAGACCCTCAGTTCAGCAAGTTTCTGCCAAGCGGATCCACTGTCGATTGAAGCCTCGGCGAGGACCTTGCCTTCATGCAAGTCGGATGCTTTGCCCGTGATGACAAAGCCTGCAGATGCATTCAAGACCGCAATGTCACGCCGCGGTCCTTGGATTTCACCACGCAAAATCCCCTCAACAAGCTCTGCATTGTGCCGAGCATCCCCTCCGATGAGGTCATTCACCTCAGCTGGGCGGAATCCGAAGTCTTCACTAAACAATGTCTTCTTCTCCAGCCCTGTGGGACTGACTTGCACAATCGTATTAGGCCCAACGGTTGAAAGCTCATCCATTCCACGGCCGCGATCTGCTTCACCATGCACCACCCATGAACCCTTGCGACCCAGGTTCTGCAAGATGTGCCCGAAGGGCTCCGTCAGTGCCTCATCAAAGACCCCCACAAGTTGGTAGTCGGGCCTAGCAGGATTCAACAGCGGCCCCAGAATATTGAAAATGCTTCTCTGCCCACGTGCGGCGAGGATTTTCCTGGCCTCGACAACCGCCTTAAACGCCGGGTGATAGAGCGGAGCGAAGAGAAATCCTAATCCGACTTCATGAATAGCCACTGCCGTTCGATCTGCGGGCAAATCAATCCGGATACCGAGCGCTTCAAGAACATCCGCACCACCAGCCTTGGAGGTAATCCCGCGATTGCCGTGCTTCACGACGGTAAGTCCTCCGCCGGCGAGGATGAAAATCGCAGTAGTAGAGACATTGAAGAGATTGAGCTTGTCTCCTCCAGTGCCAACAACATCGATCATGGGGCCTCTCAGCGCTGACGGGTCTATCGGAGGGCGCACCGCATGCTTGAGAAACTCCTGCACAAAACCTGCAATTTCTTCGGGAGTCTCACCCCGAGCATTGAGGGCCGCAAGGTAGTCGGCTTTTTCTTCTGCCGATGCGGCTGCGTCCAAAAGAAACCCGGCAGCAGACTGAATGTCGGCCTGGGTGAGCGGTGCGGGCGGTAGAGTCATGCGTGTGGTCAAAATAGGATCAACGCCGTGCGAAAACCAACTCAAGGTTCAATCGTGTGCGTTTCCTCTGCCTCGCCAATGGCGATGGCTTTAAAGTTAGTCTGTGTGATGCGGTTCTTTACGACTTTTTGATTTCGGCCGTAAATCGTTATTCCCGATTTGCCGCATCCGTCAATATCATTTTCCGCCACCAAATTGTCAGTAGATCCTGTGCCAAGTTGGATGCCATGACCGGCGATCTTGGTCAGCGAGTTACCGATCATTTGATTCTTCTCGTTCAGTCCTGGCTGCTTGCACCAACGCCAGACATGCAGGCCGGTGCCGCAATTGCGTATCTCGTTGAATGCTATTGCGCACGCGCTGGCATCGTTCACTTCCACCCCAACGCGACAACGAGCAATGTGATTGTCCTTGATGATGGTCCCACGAACGAAATGATCGAGATCAATGGCCTCGTCTTGGGTATCCATGATCGTGCATGTCTCTACCACGCAATCCGTTGCACTGTAGAAAGCAATACCCCGCCCATAGCAGTTTCTGATGATGCAATCGGTCACTTTGACGCCTTTGGGCCCTTGTTCAGTTGGCCCATTTTCATAGCTGTATTTGCCTTGGACCATGACTCCGCATAGCTGGGCGTGACCACGTAGCTCAGGCCCGTCAGGAGCCATGCCACCATCAAGCGAGAGCTTGCGTAAGTGAATATTTTCGGACTTGCCCGTGATCTCGATCAGATTTGGGGCATTCTCGTCCCGCACAATGGCACCAGCTGGAATCGGGTGCTTCAAAATGCCCTCAAGGCTCACCCGCGTGCCGGTTGTTTTAGAAACTTTTGCAAGAACGTAAGGCTTTGGTTTCCCAGTGAACGGGTCCATGTCACCATCGGCTTCAATACGCAGCGTCATGCCGGGAGAGATGCCTTTGGCTGCATCGAGAACCAATACTTGCTCACCTCCAGCAGCAGGCAGAGCTACCTTGCCATGGACCGCAGGCGGGAGTTGGAGAACACATTGGTCGCGATCAAATCCAACGATCGTGATCCCCTTTACATCGTGAAGTTTCAAGCCTGTGGGTAAGATGTGGACACCAGGCGGAACGACCACCTCACCTCCACCTGCAGCGTTGGCTTTGGCCACCTCTGACGCTAGATCAAAACCAATTGCGCTCCAAGTCGAGAGCGCAACCGCTATCAGAAACGCCGCCGATGTGCGGGCGGTGGCAGACCCAGAAATCATCGTCGCGATGGTTAGCGCGACTGCGGCATCATTCCGCCGAAACCTGCTCCACCTTCCCATGAGCGGGGACGATTCCAAGGCAATCCGCTCACATCAGAGTCAGCACCGGGCGGCACTGGCTTCGGCTTTTTGGGCTTGCTTGACTCGCACGACGGCAACACAAGCACAGTGAGCATCAAAAGGGGCAGCAAGTAGCGCTTCATAACAAGTGGGTAAGTAAAGACCGTCGACTGCTTACAATACGAGCCAATAAGAGCGCCCGACGGCAAAAAATCACTGCACGAGGTTCTCAAGCATCACCCTGTCACCAGGAGCTGGCGACATTCCGGGGGCCAAACTGTCTCCGATCACATTGGCCACGGTGCGATTGCCGTTAACGCTAAGAATGCTGAGCTTGCCGACGGTCTGAGTTCCGCGGGTGACCAGCAAGCGAGTATCAGGAGTGATCCCTTCTTTCTCGCCAGCGTTTACCACCACAAAGCCCCAGTCGGCATTGACGGCAACAACAGTGGCTTCCATGCCATTTCGCTCGAATGCCTTCTTCCTTGCCTCAACTTTAGCAACCACATCACTGAGCTGCTTCTCAGACGAGCCAAGCTTTTCTTGCTCTTTCGCAACTTCGCCCTTCTTCGTTTCGGCTGCGGTTTGCAACTCAACGATCTCCTGGCGGATCTTGTTCAGGTCCTCAGAGATGGTTTGTGGGTTAAATCCAGCAGGCAGCTTAGCGAGTTTGGCGTTGAGCTCGGACATCTTGCCTTCCTTGGACTTATAGTCAGCAGCCACGTTACCAGCCTCAGTGGTGAGCTGCGAGGCTTTGAGCTTAAAGTTCTTCAACTTCTCAAGCTCGGTATCAAGATTGCCCTGGATGGTCTTTGTGTCTGCCACAACTTTGTTGATGTCTTCGACCACAGCAGCGATCGCCTGAAGCTCGATCTTCGATTTCTTCTCATTGCTAATCGCGTCATTGCGCAACTCGGTGAGCTTGCGACCGTTCTGGAACGCAAATACTGCCGCAACTGCCATTACAAGCGCGGCAAGGATGAAAAGGACTTTTGTCATGATGGGTTAAAGAGGGAAAAGAGTTTTGCGGTAGAGCCTAACCTTGTAAACAGGGGTGACTGACAGCTTACTTGAAAGGATCTGCGGTCGAGGGGTTCTCTTTGGTGCCAGCCGGAGCACCGCCAGGGGCGGGGGCAGGAGCCGGAGTGCCACCGAATGGATCCATAGCCGCTCCTGGAGCAGGAGCTGGGGCCGCAGGTGCACCACCAAACGGGTCAGCTGCAGCCGGGGCGGGCGCAGGCGCGGGAGCACCACCGAAGGGATCTGCACCAGCAGCAGGAGCAGGGGCGGGGGCCATGCCTCCACCAAAAGGATCAGCTCCTGGCGCTGGGGCGGCCGGAGCAGCTCCGGGTGCAGGCTGTGCACCCGCTTTAGCCGGTGCCGAAGTCGGAGGGGGCTCAGCCTTCACCGGTTTAGGCGCAGGAACAACAAGATCACCCGAACGAAGAGCCTCTCCTTCGATCAAGCTGCCTGGGACTAGGTCCGCGACACAAATTGCATTCTCGACATTCCTAACCTTGAGCTTGGCAACAACATCCTGGCCACGCTTAACGTCCAATTCCGCATTGGCGACGACTCCCCCTGCGTTTCCTTTGTTGAGGACGGCGAATCCCCACTCGCCAAAATACTGGGCAATGCGGGCCTGGAAGTCTGCCTCCATCACACCACTCCGCTGACGAGCATCAATTTCACGATAGCGCTTCGTTTCAGTATCAACGGTGGCGATCTTCTCTGCGATTGCTGCAAGCGCCTGGGTTTGGTTAGTTACCTCAAGTTCAGCAGCTTCCTTGTCCTTCTTCAGAGCCGCCACCTGGGCGAGCAACTTCTCAATGTCGCCGGCCTCTTCGATTTTCTTCTCAACGGCTGCGAGTTGCTGAGAGATTTGGTCCAGATTCTTCTTCGCCAGTTCCAGCTCAGCCTCTTTTTGCTTCACATCACTCTCGGCACCAGACACGTCGGTCTTCGCTTTTTCAAGGTCTTGGCTCACTTGAAGTGCGATCTTCTTTTTGGAATCAAGAACCTCCGCCCCTTTTTTGTTTGAGGCTTGGGCCTCTTTCAAGTTTTCAGCTGAGCGGTCAAGACGACCTTTCTCATTCAAGATGTCAGTCTTGCTGGCGTTGGCGAAGTAAGCCGCGGCGCCAAGAAAGACGGCGGCGAGTGAGGCGAGGATTTTCCAGACCATAGTAGGGAGCTATTTGCGAAAGTGCAGCCGGGTTTTTACCGGATTGGGCGCATTTCGACAACTCAAATCTTCAATTGTGAACTACTTCGGCACTCGGGATGACGGTGTTTCTAGAACCTGCGGATGAGTCGGACGCCTCGGAGCGACCACTACTCCCGTTAGCTCGGGGGTGGTGACAAGAGGCAGGACTCCGAGATTCCGCAAGCGTTCCACAGTCTCGATGGCCAGTTCGGATCTCACGGGAGGCACGTAATCGACGACCGCGACACGAAAGCCGAGTCGCTGTGCCTCGAAAATCTTTTTTTCTATCCAAGCACTGCCCTCCACAGGGACGGAATGATGCTTTCGAGTTGCTGTGTCGAATGTCTGATACACGCTTTCTACCAAAATCGTGTTCACCGAGCCACGGACTTCGGGCAACAACTCAAACCCTCGATTCAACCAAATCTCGGCATTTGCCCATTTGGATTTCACCTCGCCAATCGCCCTCACAATCGCCCTTTTTGCCGTTTCCCTCTGCCTCGGCTCTGGCAAAAGCTGCAAGGAGTCCACCGTGTCTATAAAAATGCCGTCAAAACCAGAACGCATGATCGGCTCAATGCCATCGACCATCACAAACTCATGCCACTGCGGACTGCCGACCATCATCAATCTACTCTCCCAGGCCTGATTCCGACCTACAAACTCAACCCCCCGCGCCTGTGCCTGCTTCTCCCGCTCGGTACTGGCCGCTACCTCCACTATACTCAAATACGCCAGGAGTTTTGTGCCATTCTTTTTTGCAGCAGCCTTATCCAGTTGGGCCGTGGCATCGACAATGCTATGGCTGTGGGAGGCAATGTCCGCGATCGCTGGACGTGCCCTGTAGTCGATGTACAAACTCGAGGAAGCGGGCCAATCGGGTGCTGCCGCAGCAGATCCAGCGACAGTTACTATCAGGATGGGAAGCACGTACCGTCTCTTCATTTTGCATGAATTGGCATCAGTAGGTAGGCGGGTAGCCAGCCCTCCTGACCCATCGCGTTGCGGCACCAGTGCCAACCCTTCACATGGCGAATCGACTCTACTTCGTCACGCGCTTTGACACTCAAATCATGGGCAGCAAAAGCTTGGCTCACAGTGGCGATGCCATCTTTTGTTGCCTCCAATATGTCCTCTGGCACATAACTGCCACGCCCGTCGTCTGCGGTAACCCAGACCCAGCCCGGCCAATCGATGTCGGTGCGCCCTGTCCTCACCCGCTGACCAGCAACAAGTTCTAGTGGTGCACGATCAATAACGGTGTAGTCGGCGGTAACGAAGAAAATCTGTGGCATGGTGTTTGCTGGAGAAGAGAGCGTGATTTGTTGTCCTGTTCTCCTCAAATTGAGAAAACTTGCGACCTAACTCGTTATGAGGAATAGTGTTTCGTTATAGCATTTGCTAAATATTCAAGATGTTCTAACTTATTTCATCCCCGATGTCTTGCGTTTTCAATCTCTTCCGACTCGCTGCTTGCCTCGTTCTGGCGGTTTGCTGCACTCAGTGCTCATCCACCAAGTCGAGTTCCGGTGCCCAACGCGTCATCGTTTCGGTGAGGGATCAGAAGCTTGGCGTCTATGAAGCCGGCAAGCTTGTGAAAACCTACAAGGTATCCACCTCTAAGTTTGGCCTCGGAGACCGCCCCGGTAGCAACTGCACACCGCTAGGCCGCCATGAAGTGGTGGCGAAAATCGGACACGGTCTGCCCAAAGGAGCCGTTCTCAAAAGCCGCCACTGGAACGGTGAAGTCGTGAAGCCGAACGCACCTGGCCGCGATCCGATCGTCTCACGCATTCTTTGGCTCAGTGGCACCGAGGGGCAGAACAAAAATGCTTATGGCCGCTGCATTTACATTCACGGCACAGCCGAAGAAAAGCGGCTCGGAGTTCCTGCCAGCTACGGCTGTGTGAGAATGTCAGCAAGGGACATCATTGATGTGTTCAACAAAGTAGGCATCGGCGCCACGGTGGATATCACAACAAACGATCTTCCACGGCGTTCCCAAAATGAAGTCGGCTCCCCAATTCCAACGAGCAGCCCGGCCTCAGCCGCGCCCCTTCCGCTTCCCAGGGCCATTCCGGTCCAAGTCGATTCCCATGGCCGCATGATTGTGAAAGAGAATCAGCGCATCGGCCCTCCTACACCTCGCAAAGCCGCCTGATACCTCGCACAAGGTCACACATGACCTTCGTCATCCAGCTAGGTTGATCATCGTTGCATAGACGGGGTGTGACTGACATCGTGGCATGATGCGGTATCTTCTGATTTGTATTCACCTCGCGGCAGCCATGGCCAACGCCCTCGAAATCATCGCCCACCGCGGCTTTTCCGCTCGTGCACCCGAAAACACGGTAGCCGCATTTGAACTAGCTTGGAAGAGCAAGGCAGATGCATGTGAGCTAGACGTACACCTGACAGCGGATCAACAAATCGCCGTCATCCACGACAAAGACACCGAGCGCACCACGGGCACCAAGTTGAGCATCTCCAAGTCAAACTGGGCCGACCTCGCTGGCTTGGATGCGGGAAGCTGGAAAGATCGTGCATTTACTGGCGAAAAGATCCCGACCCTCAAGCAAGCGCTAGCCACCCTCCCCAAAGGCAATCGCAGATTCTTCATTGAGATCAAATGCGGCCCAGAAATTGTCCCGGTCCTGCAAAGTGAGCTCGCTGGGTATGAGAAAAAGGCCTCGCAACTCGCTGTGATCTCCTTCAACAAAGAAGCTACCGCAGCCACGAAGAAGGCCATGCCCTGGCTTAAAGTTTACCAGCTTTCAGGAGCTAAGAACTCGAAGAAGCAGCCTGTCGATCTTACCGCACTCATCGCTGAGGCCAGAGCGGCAGGGCTAGATGGACTCGACCTCGGCCTAGACTGGCCATGGACGGCTGAAATGGTCGCCCAGATTCGCGCTGCGGGCCTCGGAGTCTTTGCTTACACCGTGAATAAGCCTGCGGATGTCAGAAAACTGGCAAGCATTGGCGTAGATGGCATAACCACCGACGATCCAACCATGATCCGCGCCACTCTCGCCCTCCAATGAAGCTTCTGACCCCGTTCCTTCTTTTTCTTGCGCTTGGTGCTGCTGTTGCCCAAGCCCCAAATGAAGTTGCTTTGGCACCAAAGGGCTTCCGCTCTCCGCTGAGGATGAACAACGGCAATCAGGTGACTACTGCCGAGGAGTGGAAAGCGCGAAGGGCGGAGATTCTGGCGACATGGCACGGCATCATGGGTGAATGGCCACCCTTGATTGAACGCCCTGCCATTGAACTCGTAGAATCCACTCAACGTGAAGACATCACCCAGAGAAAAGTGCGAATCCAACTGGCAAAGGATCAATGGTTTGATGGTTATACCCTCCATCCCAAGGGCAGCGGCCCTTTCCCGGCCGTGTTCGTTCCCTACTATGACCCAGAGACGTCCGTCGGCCTGAGTGACAAGCCCCTCCGAGACTTTGCGTGGCAACTGGCCAAGCGCGGGTTCGTCGCTCTCGCTATCGGTTCTCCTGGCGGCGATGCGCGGAAGCCAGTGATGCCAACTGGTACCCGTTGTCAGCCGCTATCCTTCTTGGCCTACCTCTCTGCCAATGCATGGCATGCGCTCGCTGCCATGCCAGAAGTCGATCGCAGCCGAATCGGCATCACTGGGCACTCGTACGGCGGAAAATGGTCCCTTTTTGGTTCGTGCCTCTGGGACAAATACGCCTGTGCTGCTTGGTCCGACCCCGGCATTGTGTTTGACGAAACGCGTGCGTCGATCAACTACCAAGAACCTTGGTATCTGGGACTTGATGCTGAAATCACACGCGCCCCAGGCCTCGTTCGCGCTGAGAGTCCACGCACCGGTGCATACAAGGTGCTCATGGAGCGCGGGCACAATCTTCATGAGCTTCATGTGCTCATGGCTCCACGACCCTTTCTGGTATCTGGCGGCGCTGAAGACCCACCGAAGCGCTGGTCAGCACTCTTCTGGGCGCTGGAAGTCAATAAACTGTTAGGATTCAACGACCGGGTGGCGATGACAAACCGTGAGAAGCACGATCCAAATGAAGAGTCCAATGCTGCGATCTACGACTTCTTTGTGAAGTGGCTTGGCCAGCCGGGCAATGCACCAAAATAGCTGGTTTTCTCCTCCGTTGCGGCTGATGCGGGTACCGCTTCGGGCTCGGTAGATTCGATTGCTGCCATTGAGCCTTGAGTAAGCGGGCGCCGTAGGCCAACATGCAGTTCAACATGTCAGAATCCGCTACTCAAGACCTTTGGAAGGGCCTCAGCAATGAAGCTCACGCAGCACTCGCCACCAGAGACTACTCGGTCAAGCCAATCGAGGCTAGGCAGCTCGTCACAGGCGAGATACCCGATGAAATGAAGATCCCTGGTGTGGAAGTCTTCCATCGGCGCATTTTCCAACAGCGCTATCGCGGCCATTTTGGTGAGTTTGCACGTGTTGGAGAAGGGCTTTTGGGCAAAATCGGCATGTGGCCACGCCAGTGGGCGACTGCACTCATGTATGCAGGCACCTCAAAGGGTTTCCACATCCACCCACCACACATTCCAGAGGACACGACAGCAGAAGCCTGGTTCCAGCGGCTGTTTGTGAAGGAGCCAGAGAACTACAGCCTGCGTCCATATGACAAGGAGCAATGGGATTGCATGTTTTTCATCACAAGCGTGGCCGAGATGTTCCTGATCGACGAGCGAGCTGGCATGCCACGCCGGAAGGTGCGCTTCTTTATTGAAGGTGATGACATGCCTGGGCCTAACAACGTAGGTGTGATCATTCCTGCAGGTGTGGCACATGCTATTCGATGCGCGGGAAGCAAAGACCTGATCATGGTCTACGGCACGAGCACCACCTTCGTGCCAGAGAACGAGGGACGCATCGCTCACGGGATCGAAACAGCGCTTGCTCCAAAAGACTGGGAAGCTTGGTGGAATAGGGCTTAACAGCTTTTTCATGCCGCCATGGAATCCGATCCCCTGACGCTGGCTGGGTATGACCGGGAGGTCATTGACCGCGTCTGGGGCCAAGCTCTAGCCGTGTCCGGCAACGATCCTGCTATTTGGCGGAAAGATGAACGCGGAGCGTGGATTCATCGCCAGGAGTACCGCAATCGCCACTCTCAGTTTGGTTGGGAGATCGCAGACCATGGCACCTTCGTCCGCAGAGTCGGAGTCGGAGCGCTGCGGGCGATGCAGTGGCAGAACTACGTGGACTGGATGATCGCCAGCCGCAACGGCAGCATCACCACAGCGGACGGACTGAATAACGTCCGCAAGCTGATCTAGCTGCCCGAGCTCGTTCTCGGAGCGAACTCCACGTCAATCCCTTCCTTTTTGAGGGCCTTCTTCACGTCTTCTGCGAGCTGTTCCCAGGAGCGCTCACGTATCAGATGTTTTTTTGCCGCTGCTGGCTCGTCCGCTTCACGGCCAGCGGCTTCCAGCTCTCGTAGGTATGCGATGATATTGGCCGCATCACCTTTCCCATCCAGGTGGTAAAAGTAATAGGTCAGCAGGCCTGCAGACCCGTAGTTTCTTGAAGCTGAGCCGTCCGTTAAGGCTCGCGCCCAAGCATCGCTTTCAATCTCCATGAGGTCCTTGACATCTAGCATCGTGAAGGTGCCCGGTTGCCAGCGGTTCTGCTTCACCACATAGCTTTCCAGCCGCTGCTTCAGTCCCGCCAGGGAAAATCGCCCTACCGGGTTGTACTCGAGCATCTCGACATATTCTGCCGAACCCTCGGCATACCAAGTCGGAATCAGTGGCAGCCAGTGATTCATCATCTGATGCGTGATCTCGTGAATCAGGGTCGCATTATCGTCATCACCCGCCTTGTCGAGTGTGACCCTGCTACCCACCATCTTGACTCCGAGACTGCTCAGCGGAACCGACAACGCCTTGTCCACACTCCGATAGACCCCAGCAGAGCCTTCGATTCCTCCGTTGGCCATGTAGTCTTCCCGATTGGTGTAAAGTCTGGCGAGAAAGAACTCCCGCAAGGCCTCCGGTTTCGGTTTCAAGTCGAGCGGGAACTTACAGTTGATCACATAAGTCGCCTCAAACATCCGCCCAAACTCCCGCACTACATTTCCGCCCAGGCGTGAATCGCATACGAACTCGTAATGGGGCGAGCGGTAGACAAACTCCTTCTTCTCAGCGTCCTCTTTGACCACCACCACTTCTGGCTTGTCATCCAGACCCACGGATCGGGGCCATTGAGCATCAGCAGGTGGAGTTGTAGTGGCTGCTGCGGCTCCTCCTGACTGGCTCTTGATCCACTGCTGGTCATCTGAAGAAAGTCGATCCAAAGGGACACTCAGGTCCCGGCCATCCTTTGTCTTGAGCTTCACGCTGGCACCCTGAATGCCCATAAACACAGCTTCAATGGACGTTCCGGCGGAACTCTTCCAGGTTCGAGCCGCTGGCTGCTGCGCCAGAGCCGACGAGCCAACCAAGGCGAGACCAAAAACAATACGCAGAAGACAGGGGGTCATAAGTCGGTAACATTTCTAGCGTAAACAGGCTTAGCTTGTCCAGGAAATGCCAATCCAGCTCAAAACCAACATCTCACGCCATTTTCTAGCGGGCATGTTTGCAGTGGTGGTCGCCGGACATGCATTCGGCCAACCTACTACCCAGTATGTAGAAGGAGAAGTGTTGGTAACCTTCAAGAAAACGGCTTCTGAAACAAAGTCCCGAGCGGTAGTAGCAAAGCGTGCCATGACCATGGCACGCCATTTCAAAGGTCTGAGTAAGTTCAAACAAAAGCAGACGGGTCTGATCCGCGCCAAAGCGAAAACCACCCAGCAATTGATTGCTGAGTTATCCGCAGATCCAGATGTGGAGAGCGTCGAGCCCAACTACATCCGCCGACCCTTTGGCCTGCCCAGCGACCCGCGATTTACGGAAATGTGGGGCCTTAACAACAGCGGCCAGACCGTGAACGGCACTGTCGGAACGCCTGGGGCAGATATCAGTTACGTGGAGGCATTCCGTAGAGCACGAACCTCCACCGCACGGCCAATCGTTGCTGTGATTGATACAGGAGTGGATCACACACACCCAGACCTAAAAGATAACATATGGATTAACAGCCAAGAACTCGTGAACGGATCAATCATCGACAATGGGATCGATGACGACGGAAATGGCTATAAGGACGACATCTTTGGTTACGATTTTGCCAATGGGGAGAACATCCCCGTGGACGCAGGCACCCACGGCACTCACGTCTCGGGCACCATCGCTGCGGTGGCAGACAATGCGCTTGGTATCGCTGGGGTCAGCCGAAACGCACAGATCATGGCACTTCGTGTAGCCGCCACAGGCGGCACCATCGACACCGCTGCATTCATTGATGCGTTGGAGTATACGGTCGCGATGAAAAACCGTGGCGAACCCATTGTGGCCATCAATGCCTCGTTTGGCGGTCCCAATGACAGCGTCAACGAGTTGCAAGCCATCCAGGCTACAGCCAATGCAGGTATTCTGTTCATTGCTGCTGCTGGCAACGATGGCTCTAACAATGATGTGGTGAATGTTTACCCTGCCAACTACCGGCTCGAGAACATGATTGTGGTGGCTGCGAGCACCCAAAATGATCAACTAGCTAGCTTTTCAAACTATGGGTTTGATCGCGTCGATCTGGCTGCCCCAGGCACCAACATCCTCTCCGTGAAGCCAACGGTACTCACCCTGACCGCTGGAGGCACGGCCTACCCATCCAATACGATGACCTTCAGTGGTGAAGTGCTCTCCCTTTCAGGCACCGTCATCGATTGCGGAATCGGCGGAGTGGGCGACTTCCCGCCCACCGTAAGTGGGAACGTTGCCCTCATCGAACGAGGTGGCTTAACATTTGCAAACAAAGTGACAAATGCCATGGCTGCAGGAGCAATCGCGGCATTGATTTACAACGATGTCACGCCCGGCAACTACCTCGGCACATTGATCACTCCTGGCAGTTGGGTTCCGGTTCGGTCATTGAGCAGATCGGATGGTCTAGCGATCAAAGCGGCGTTACCACTCAGCGCCCAAGTGGGCATGGAACAAGGCTTTCACTTTCTGAATGGCACTTCCATGGCCACTCCACACGTCGCTGCAGCAGTGACCCTCGCCGCGCTCTGTTATCCAAACGAGAATAGCAGCGTGCGAAAAGTGCGCATCCTCAGTGCCGTGGATCAAAAGCCGGCATTTGCAGGCAAAACGGCTACCGGTGGGCGGCTGAACCTTTTGAAGGTCATCGACCCCAACCTCTCAGGCAACCAGCCCTGGCCTTACATTCCTGGTAATGAACAACTACCAGGTGCAGCATTGGGAGCGGCATACAGCTACACTCCCACCGTGACAGGAGGAGCTGCTCCTTATACTTTCATGCTCGACTCAGGGACGCTGCCGAGCGGGCTGACGATTTCATCATCAGGTCTAATCAGCGGAACACCTTCGGCCATCGGCACTTCGACATTCAATCTGTTGGTCAGCGATTCAAATGGCCCAGGAGCCACACAATCCTTTACCATCGTCACTGTGGCAGATCCGCTTGTGATTCAAACCAGCCCAACACTTTCTGATGGTGACGTGGGCGCCAATTTCACCAAGACCCTGACAGCCTCAGGGGGAACTGCCCCATACACGTGGACACTCAACAGCGGGACGCTACCACCTGGCCTGTCTCTCTCCTCAGACGGCACCCTTTCAGGACTGCCATTCGAAAGCGGCAACTTCATTTTCATCATCCAGGCTACGGACTTTCACGGAATGACCGCCACCAAGGAGTTCTCCATCCAGGTTAGTGCATCGCCTATCAATACTGGGCCTGACTCCTTGTTTTCTGGCGTCGTGGGCGTGATGTATCAACAGTCGCTTGTTGCCGTTGGTGGCTCCGGCAGCAAATCTTGGGTCCTTGCCAACGGCAGCCTGCCGCCGGGCGTCACCCTCAGCAGTAGCGGATCACTTTCGGGGACACCTACGATGTCAGGGACATACGAAGGTGTTTTTAGGGTTTCCGACACAGCGCTGAATGTCGGCGCCTTAGCATTTCGCATCGTCATCACGTCTTCATTTGTTAAACCCATCATCGAACCCATCAACTGGTCTCCCGTCTACATAGGGACGTTATTCAGCTATCCATTGGCAGCGCGAAACTACCCGTCCTCGTTCAAAGTCCTCGGCCTGCCGAAGGGCCTAAGCTATTCCACACGCACGGGCCTCATCAGCGGGAGGCCAACACTGACTGGTACATTCGCGGTGATCGTCAGCGCGTCTAACACAGCGGGCACGGGGAATGCTGTTACCGTTCCACTTACCATTCGGGATATTGAAACCGGCCGTCTTGGCTCATTCTCTGGACTCGTCTCGCGGAATACAGCGGTCAATGCGGACTTGGGCTCGCGAGTGTCCCTCACCACCACCTCAACAGGAGCGTTCACTTTGGTCGTCACAACCGGCAGCACCAAGCGCAGTGCATCCGGCTCCTTGGGCGGAACGGCTCCCCAGATCTCCACAAACATCAACGGCCACATTCTCGAACTCACGTTCGACAGTCTTACACAGACCTTTACGGGCAATCATGGCGGTGCAGCAGTCTCGGGTTACAAGCACTTCTGGCACTCCTCCGTGCGTCCTGCGATGACGAGGGCTGGCTATTACAGCGCTGCTCTGGACCCTCAATCATCGGCAGCGGAGATTCCACAGGGCAGTGGCTTTATCGCCCTCACCATCGCGCCTTCAGGTGCTATTAGCATTTCTGGCAAGACAGCCGATGCCCAAAGCATAGCCACCTCCTGTGGAATGGGCCCGACAGGTCAGTTCATCCTCCACCAGTCCCTCTATGGCCATCGCGCTTCATTGTCTGGCACACTCAATGTTTCTGAAGCCATAAGTCCCGCTGATAACGCGGTCAGCGGCCAATTGTCTTGGATGAAACCTGACACGGCCAGCAAAGCTTATGCGATTGGCTTTAACCCAACGTTGCTCAATACCGATGGTAAGTATCTCAGCGCAAAATCCGGCGTGGGAATCATCCTTGGCCTCCCAAACCCAGGCGATGGTTCGCTAAGATTTGTTGGTGCCAAAGTGGATGAGTCTGACGTCAATCCTGATGTGCCTTTTAGCTGCTCCCCCGTGTATACTCTCTCGTTACCTTCGTTTAACACGGGCTTCAATCCTGGGAAGACAGCGCTCAAGTTCAACCGATCCACCGGGCTTTTCAGCGGCGAGTTCATCCTTCAAGAAAACAGCCTACAACTGCGGCGGACCGGTAAGTTTTCCGGAGTCATCGTGAGGCGGTCGGCAAGTGCTGACCTTTCTGCGGGCTACTTTTTGCTACCGCAGATACCAACTCTTGGACAGCCAGCATCAAGTGCTCCAATCTTGAGCGGAAAAGCGATCCTAACTCAACCCTAGGCCACAAAAAAGCTCCCCACCTATTCGATGGGGAGCTTCAGAGTCTTGTTAGAAAAGAAGGTTATGCTTCTTCACCCACAGCGTAACGCACAAAGCGCTGCACTGTGATGTCGCCGCCAGACTTCACATGGTCTTTGACGTTGATGTCTGGGTTCTTGATGAAGGACTGCTCCAACAGGCAGTTCTCAGCGAGGATCTTGTCGATCTTACCGCTAACGATCTTGTCCACGATGTTCGCGGGCTTGTCCTTGACCTGCTCAGCAGCAATCTCGCGCTCACGGGCGATAAAGTCAGCAGAGACTTGATCACGGGAAAGGAAACGCGGATTGGAAGCAGCGATGTGCATCGCTACGTCCTTCAGCACAGCGCGAGCGGCGTCTGTGTCAGGAGCAGTCGCCTGTAGCAGCACTCCCACGCGTCCACCCAAGTGGATGTAGCTAGCGAGCAGGCCATCGGCGGCGGCATATTTCTCCACGCGACGAAGAACGATGTTCTCGCCCATCTCGGCGATTTTGGACTTCACGTATTCGTCCACTTCAGCGCTGCCGCTCTCCGCACCGGAGGCAAGCTTGTCGCTAAGAGCAGTGACGAAAGCCTTGAAGTTGTCGTTCTTGGCCACGAAGTCAGTCTCGCAGTTCACCTCGATCAGCACGCCAGCGGTGCCATTCACTAGTGCGTGGATGACGCCTTCTTTCGTCTGACGGTCAGCTTTGCTGCCTGCCTTCAGGATGCCCTTTTTGCGGAGAAGGGTTTCGGCGGCTTCAATGTCGCCATTCGTTTCGGTGAGGGCTTTTTTGCAGTCCATCATGCCCGCGTTGGTTTTGTCGCGGAGCGTGCGGACGAGTTCAGCAGTGATATCAGCCATTTTTCAGATAAGGGGGTAAAACAAGGTCGGATTAGCGGCGAGCACCTTCAGAAGCGATGATGACAGGGTCGATCAACTTCTGGAGAATGATACGGATAGAGCGGATGGCATCGTCGTTAGCCGCGATTGGGTAGTCGATGAGGTCGGGGTTGGCATTGGTGTCCACCAGAGCAACGATCGGGATGCGCAAACGACGTGCTTCGTGCACAGCGATGTGCTCGCGATGAGCATCCACGATGACTACGGCGTCAGGCTGTTTCTCCATGCCGCGCACGCCCTTCAGGTTGCGCTCCAGCTTGGCCTTCTCACGCATGAGTGCAGCCAGTTCCTTCTTGGACATGGTCTTGTACTCAGGCTTCTTCTCGATGTTGTCGAGGTAATCCCAGCGAGCCACGCTCTTGCGGATCGTCTCAAGGTTCGTGAGGGTGCCACCCAACCAGCGGTGGTTAACGTAAAGCTGGCCACAGGCTTCAGCAGCCTCACGCACAGCTTCCTGGGCTTGGCGCTTGCAGCCCACAAACAAGATTTTCTTACCCTTGCGGGCCAAGTCAGCGAGAAACTCAGCGGCCTTGTCGATTTGGCCCACGGTTTCTTCAATGTTCAGAATGTGAATCTGATTCCTGGACTCCAGGATGTAGGGTTTCATTTTCGGGTTCCAGCGGCGGGTTTGATGCCCGAAGTGGACGCCGGCTTCAACGAGTTCAGCGAGGATGTTTGACATGTAGTATTTGTATTGCCCAGTGTCCGCACGGGACTCTTTGAAAAAAGTCACCGCTCAATCGAAATGATCGATCCGGCCAGTCAGGCGAGTTTGGAGTTGATAAAAAACCACCGACAAACAGTTGCCGACAGCTTCCCCGGAAAAGGGGCCGATATAGTAGGGGCATCCCAAAGCCCTGCAAGTGGCAAAAATGCCGTTTTTGGAGGCGGTGATGCTGTTCTGCGAAAACGCGATACGCCACAGGCGTCATGGAATGGTCACCCTAAAGCGAAAGAACACCTTGTCATTGCTACCAATAGGCACAACAAACTGGTTCTGTGGGGCCGTGCCCGTATTGAGCACATCATTCCAACTGCCGGGCAGTAAAGATGTGCTCCACTCGATGCCGTGGGTGATCCCTTGGACGCCGACAGGTGTGAGGAAGGAAATGATGAAATCACCACCCAACCGCTGTGCCTGCGGCAGTTGGGAAGAGGAATCTTCACGAGGATGCAAGCCAAAGGCATACTCCATCAGATTATTGAGCCCATCTAAATCTATATCGGACAAGGGGCCAGCCTGTGGGTGCCCAACGCCGAAATGCTGCACCTGCCACCCGTCCTCCAATCCGTCACCGGCATAACTGCCGAAGTTGTCAGATGCGGAGTTTCTCACTACGAGCGAGAATACGTCTGTAAAGCCCATCCAAGCCCCCCGAACCACTGCATTCGCGTCCGCATAGACCGTCCCCGCCCTCGCCACACCAAGGGCATTCAATCCGGTCACAGGCCCACTCACCACGCTCCAGTTCACATCCGTACCCAATAAGCGAAAGGTTGTACCGTCATCCAATTCGGCTGCTGCATTCACTAGCGTTTCATCCCCCTCATCCACAGTTGCAGGGGTAGAAGTAACCTGGATACCAACGGTCTCATTTAGTTGCCCAATAAACCCATGTTTAGCCGCAATAGAGGGTGAAGCCGCTATGGAAACACCGTCAATTTCACCAACCACATCAACCAAAAGATAGTTCAGCGAGGCCGATCGTGCGCCTGCTGAAGCGTTAACATCGTAACTGACGGAGAAGTTGGAACTGCTACGGGCCCCTGCAAAAAGGATGTTGCCAGCAAAAAAGAATAGTCCGTGAGCAAGCACCAACCAAATATGCACCGAGTTAAGGACACCAGCCTTCATGGTCTTTGATAGAGGTAGACTTCCTTCGGAGGGCTGTAGGTAAAGGTATCACCAAAGACAGTTGACCCCGCATTGCCGCCCCAGATAATCATCTCGCGCCCCGTCCAAACAGCGGTATGCCCTGAGCGACTAGGTGGCGAAAATGGCATCTCCATGATTCTCCACCGATTGGAGTCTGGCCGACATATGCCACCGTCATTGAACCAACTTCCGTTGTAGCCACCCCAAACAATCAACTCGTTCCCCGTCCAAACAGCAACAGATTGGATACGCCCCTCCGGTGCACCAGCAGAAGGCAGCGGTATCCAACTGTCGGTTGTTGGGTTGTATCTACTTCCTGAGTTTAAATATCCCGAGCCACTCCGATAGCCGCCCCAGATAATCATTTCAGAACCCGTCCACACAGCCAGATGACTAACCCTAGGCATAGGGGCAGAACCAGTGTTAATGTCGGACCAGCTATTTGTGGCAGGATTGTAGCGCCCTCCGTCATTGTTGTTCAATGACCCGAAGTCCCCTCCTCCCCACACAATCATTTCTGTGCCCGTCCACACTGCCGTGTGATTGTAGCGTGCACTTGGAGCGCCAATGGGGCTAATCTGAGACCACGAATCTGTGGTTGGGGTGTAGCGAAAACCATCGTTCATCCGCACGCTAGTGTTTACATCTTCACCACCCCAGACGATCATATCAGTGCCCGTCCACACAACCGTGTTTTGGAGCCTTAGTGTTGGCGCACCTGTGTTCGATATTGATGCCCAAGTATCCGTGGAAGGGTTGTAGCGACCGCCAGTGCTTGTCCAATTGCCGCCTCCAATATTGCCTCCCCAAATAATCATCTCGCTACCGGTCCAGACAGCAGATGCGTTTCCTCTCGGCGTAGGGGCATTTGTGGTGGTCATCTCAGTCCAAACATTGGTAGCCGGATTGTATCTTTTGCCGCTATTGAGAGGAACGGTGTCTCTACCTCCCCAAATGATCATTTCTGTCCCCGTCCAGACGGCGGCATGGTTAGCCCGTGCACTTGGAGCGGTCCCACTGCTCGGTCTTTGCTCGAATGTCTCGCCTAGATCAGATTTTCCGATACTCGCATAGCCCAAGCCAATCAGGTTCGTGTCATTCCCGCTCAGTGACATCACGATGCCCCCACTAGGCACTCCGGTCTGACCACTAGCAGCCAAGTTAGAAGCCGCCGAACCCGCTGCCATCATCGAAGAGGTGATTAAACCAGTTCCGATCTGGGAAGCATTGATTGGCGTATCTGTGTAGGCCACTGTCTTGCGTGTAGGAGTAGCGCTGTTGTTGGTTACATGAACGTTAGTGCCATCAAACTCAACAGCACCGTAGAGAGGGCTGGTGAGATTGCTGCCCGCCTGCAAGATGAGGGGCGGACTGGTGGCTGTGCCCAGTGGCAAAGTCACTGTCCCTGTGAAGGTTGGAGAACTGAGGGGCGCGAGGAGGCCAGAGTTGCCGCTCAGTTTTCCAATAGCGGAAAGGATAGAATCTGAAGATGTGATGACACCAGGGACAGCGGTCAATCCAGACAGCGTCTTGCCGGTTACAATGGATGCAGCAATAGCTGTGGCTTCTTGAGTGCCTGTCACATCGCCAGCCAGTATCCCAGTAAAATTGCTGGCACTACCTGTGATGTTGCCGGTCACGTTTCCAACAAATGTGCCAGTTGTCGTTCCAGCCAGTGTTAGTCCGCTGGCAAGTTGACTGCTGCCTACGGCTCCCGGTGCAATCTTTGATGCCGTGATCACCCCATCCGGCACATCAGCTGCCATCATGGCGTAGCCTACTGCTGCGATTCTTCTGTCAGGCGCGAGTTGTTGGAAGCCGTGGGTGTTGTCATTGAACCAGACTCGGAGATGAACATCTGGATTGGTGAAAACGGTTGCGGAGACGATGGTCATGTTGGGCTGGGTGGTGTCTCCCAGCAGCACGGCGTAGAGTCCTCTGGTAACAGTCAGGGTCACTGCCGCAGTGGGTTCGCTGCCTGCGATGCTAGTACCGTCGTTGCTCCAGTAGGTTGTGTTTCCAGCGCTGTTGACGAGAGCGAACTTGAACTGTCCCTGCCCGTCGAAGTTGACTCCATCGACTATCACACGGCCCTGGTAGTTGATCAGTTGCGGAACCTGGGCCCAGACGGCAGTGGTGACGAGCAAGATAGCAATGATGGCAGCGCGCAGATGCTTCATGACATGATTTTTAGGCCAAAGAACACTTTTCTCCAAGCAGGATCCAATCCGCGCTCGTCCAAGTATATCAAAATTCTTCACAACTGCCAGTGACCATCAGCCGTCTCCTTTTTCCTTCGCTTGTATAACCTGAAGCTTCCTCAAGCACCAGGAACGGTAAGACATCTCACTAGCCTTCAGGGCCTCGTAGACTCGAGAGCCTGGGACCCCGGCAAAATCACGGCCGATTGAGTGCAGAAACTTGGGGAGGCGGGACTTCACCAGGGCCTCGCTGTGAGCGGCGTTGCGCTCCATTCCACGCAAGACCTCTGGGCCAATGTCGCGAGTTTGGATGATCTCAAATGGTGCAGCCGCAATCGCAGAGTCCCATGCTGACCAATCGTCTTTGAAGCGAAAATCGGCGTAAAGCAGGTGGCCCCCGGGTTTCAGGACACGGGCGCACTCCTTCAAAAACAGGCTGAAGTCCGGATAGCAGTGGGACGCTTCGACATTGATGACCGCGTCAAAAGACGCATCCCTAAAGGGCAACGCTTGAGCGTCTCCGCGGACAAACTTGAGCCCTGGAACTTGATGTTGCTGCTGGCAAAAACGGACTCCCTCGGGATTGAGGTCCATCCCTATGTAGCTGGACGGTCCTAAATGCCTAGCAATCCAAGCCGCACCACCCCCATGGCCACTGCTGACCTCCAGCACGTGTTTTCCATTCAGATCCACTTGGGAGGCGACATGGTGATAGAGTTGGATACACCCGCGATTCGGCTCATCTTCAATCTCAAGGTCGATTCGCGGCCCATCTGCGGGATCAAACGCGTAGTTGAGGAAGAAGACCCGATCCGTCCGCAACCGCTTGGTAAGGAATGGATACCAAAGTGCCCAAATCCCACGACGAACTCGTGGGACGGCAAGTAGACGCTCTATCAGTGACATGCTCAAAGGCTGTTATGCGATTAAACGAAGCAACGCCTACATCCCTTCGATCTTTGTGAGTTCGGTCTGTATCTTCACCATCTTTGCGTAGATGCCGTTGTGCTCCATTAACTGCTCATGGGAACCGGTCTCAGCCACCTTCCCTTCATCGATAACATAAATGACGTCCGCGTTCTTGAGCGTGGAGAGCCTGTGAGCAATAGCGATCGTGGTGCGGCCCTTGCAAATCTTCGCCAATGCTGTCTGAAGCATCTGCTCGCTCTCCGTATCCACGGCCGAGGTGGCTTCGTCGAGGATAAGGATGGTTGGATTGCAGAGCAGTGCCCTCGCGATGCTGATACGCTGACGCTCGCCCCCTGAGAGACCAGCGCCGTTTTCACCTAGCTTAGTGTCATAACCCGCATTGCGTTTTGCGATAAAGTCATGGGCGTTGGCGGTCTTTGCAGCATCCACAATCGCCATGGGCGGAGCTTGAGGCCTTCCGTAGGCTATGTTCTCCGCGATGCTGGCTCGAAAAAGAAACGGATCTTGAAGCACTAAGCCGATGTGTTTGTGGACATCGGTTGTCTTCACTTCTTTGACGTTAATGCCATCAATCAGCACCTCGCCTTCTTGCGGATCATAGAAGCGGCAGATGAGATTGGAGATGGTAGACTTTCCGCTGCCGCTCTTGCCGACGATCCCCACGAACTGCCCTACATCGATCGTCATGTTGATGCCCTTGAGCACTGGAGAATAAGGGTCATAGCCGAACACCACATTCTTCAACTCGATCCTGCCCTTCATGGAAGGCATAGACAGCGCGCGTTCATCTTCTTCCAACTGGTTAGTGGACTCCAGGACCTCAAAGACACGTTGTCCGGCAGCAATGAATCCCGTCAGCCAGGTGCTAAAGTTGCTCAGGGCCTGAATAGGCCCATAGAACATTCCGAGATACCCAAAGAATGCCATCAGCGTGCCCACGGTGATCTCACCATCCAACACATCGCGCCCGCCAACATTCCACACGATGAGTCCCCCAAGGCTGAAAACAAAACCCATGATCGGATTGAATGTAGCCGCACTCATCTCAAGCGAGCGCTTGGCATCCTGCATGTACGAAGCGCTTTTGGCGAACCGATCCCGCTCTCTTTGCTCCTGGCCAAAGGCTTTGACGAGTCGTACCCCCTGAAGTAGGCCGTGCAACTGCTGCGACATCTTGCTCTGACTGTCCCACACGCGGTAGTAGCGTGGATAGATCACCTTCCAGTAGATGGATGTCCCAATGAACACAAACGGGATGGGAAGTAGCACCCAAGTAGCGAGTTTTGCATTGTTGTAGAACAACGCAGCTCCGATGCCGACGACCATGAGCACATTGAGCAGAAAACCTTGCGCCACTTGCTGCACGAAGCTCTGAAAGAACTCCACATCGCCCATGACCCGACTCATAAGGCCGCCGGCACTGTTGCGGGTGTAGTAATCCACACTGAGTCCGAGGAGCTTATGCTGCACACGTTCCCTCAACTCCTTGGTGATGCGCGTGCCCACAAAACTACTTCTGCGCCCCAGGAAGATGTTGACCACCATTCGCAGCAAAGCAGCAGCCACTAGCGCCCCTAATACCCATGGAAGCCAATGCATGTTCTTCCGTGGCGTGAGCACCTCGTCCATGAGGACCTTCATGAGCGCCGGAGGCATCAAATCCAACAGCACCCCCATAATCATGGCCCCAAGTAACATCAGGATGCTGCCAAAATACGGCTGCATCAACTTCAACGTCCGTGAGAAGATGCTGCCTTTCTTTGTGCAGCGTGGGCATGGAGCCTTGGGCGCGGGCAGCGTCATGGAGCAGTCCTTGCAGATCGTCTCAGAGTCGCGATTGAGGTTCTCCAATTGCGGCTCTTCCCCCGCAATCATGCGCTTTAGCTCAGTCACTGCCCGACCAAATATCTCCCGATAGCCATTGCTCAGCCGCGTGACGTCAAGATACACTCCGTCGATCCGAAACTGTAAGAACGCGCTGCCAACCGTTTGCAGTAGCCGCACCTTTTCAACCTTCCGCAGTTCGTATGGCCCGGCTATCGGTCTTGAGTCATGGTTCTCCTCACGAAAGACGGCTGCATGCGTCTTGGTGACCACCAGCCAGGCGTAGATCACCTCGCCATGATGATCCAGATCCGACGGCACAGAAAAGAGCACCTCTTCTTCGTGCAAACCAAGCTCTTCGGCACCGCACATGACGTCCCTGGGCACCTCACGGATCAGCACACGTCTGTCCTTGTGAGACTGGGGTGCGGACTTCATGTGAGTGGATTCAGCCATGGTGAATGAAACCAGTTAACTGGAGGGACATCAAACATTACCATTTCGTCATCTTCACGTGAGAATCAAAGATTTACACCCTGCTGGGACGTTATCATTGGTGAATCGTTCAAATGCGCACGCGCCTCGTTGACATCTCTCACTTAAGTTTCCGCCGTTTGGTGCTTTTGGTGCTGTTTGTCTTGAGCAACACTTCGGTGCTGCCTCTGACACTGCTGGTCTGTGCCAGGATCGATGGAGGACATGCGGTTGAGTTGTCTTGCAGTCGCCAATCCGTGGGCATCCGGCTCACACACGTGCTGCCCGCATCGAATCACCATCGTCATTCCAACTGGTTGTCGTGGTTCGCGGCCAATACCGACTCATCGCATCATGCTGATCATCAACTGACCATTGCGTCTGGAGACGGTTGGCCCTCTCAGTCCGATAGCAGAACCTTCTCGGACGCTTGCTCCTGTCCCGAAGTTGTCACACCTTTGTCAGGCATTTCATACAGCGTTTTGCGCAAACAGTTGCTGCCATCGTTCAGCCGCGCACTGCCTGTAAAGCCAAGCCCGAGGGGCGTTCGGATGCAGGTTTGAAGCGCGGGACAACTCAATTGTTCTAGTCCACCCCCTAGAGGTTTCCGCAGCAACGTTGCGGCCCTAGACCCCTGCAACCTCCACTGTGCTCCATTGTCATTGTATATGTATCGTCTCCTTTTCCATGGCCTATGTTTGACGGCCGCAATAAACGCCCAAGCTCTCACTCTTGACTCGCTCAGCAGCGAATGTGTGAGCAAAAACCCAGAAATCGCCTTCTACGAAGCTCAAATCCAGATCGCCCAAGGCCGCCGCATTGAGGCCGGGAAAAAATCCAACCCCACTCTCACCGCGCAAATTGGAACCTGGGATGTAAAGGGCGTGGGTGATGGCCCGGCTTGGCAGGCCGCAGTCTCGCAAACATTTGAATGGCCGGGTCGAATCTCTTTGCGAAAGGCGATCGCTGACCGCCAGATCGCGCTTGCCGAACTTGGCTTGCAGTCATTGAAAGCATCTCTGTCCGCAAAAGCTCGCGGTGTTGGGATGCAGTTTCTCGTTCAGCAGGAGAAGCTGGACGCAACCCAGGCGGCTCTCAGCCGGCTCAAGGGCGTGCTGAATGTACTTGTTCAGCGTGATCCTGCAGGAGTCGCTCCCCTGCTCGAAATGCGGATTCTGGAAGCCCAAGTCTTAGCCTTCAACAAAGCAATAGCTGATGCGACCAAAGAGAAGGAGCGCATCAAGCTAGAGCTCAACTTCCTCCGTGGAGCAGCCCCAGAGGCTGATTTGCATCTAACCGCGTCCAACCTTGAGCTGCCAGCTCTTCCGTCACTGGATTCACTTCTCACTCTCGCGCAGAAGCAAAACTTCGACATCCGTGCGAGACAAGCGGAAGTGCAGCAACAGGGCTTCGAGGTTGAACTCGCACGCAATGAGCGCGGACCTAGCGTGACGGTGCAGCCCTTCGTTGCCAGACAACAAGCCGGCCCGGAGAGGGAGATCAATGCTGGTATCAGCGTGAGCATTCCCCTGCCCCTTTGGAATCGCAACCAAGGAAACATTGCCGCTGCCGAAGCTCGCCGTGTTCAGTTGGAGACCTCTCTTCTGGTAACTTCCAGAAGTATCGACCGCCAAGTGGTGGAGCACAGCAAGTTCTACAACACACTGCGTGCCCAACTTAATGACACCGCGCCAGAGGCCCTGAATCTGTTTCACGATGCAGCCGAACAGGGCGATCGACATTACCAACTGGGAGCTATCCCCGTCAGCACTTACCTGGAACTCCAGAAAAGCTACCTGGACGCCCTTGAGACACTCCTTAGCTCGAAAGCCGAAGCCCTCCTGGAGCTGCAAGAGATCGAACTGCTCACCAACGCCTGCCTGCTTAAGCCATGATTGACTCCATTATTGATTTTTCACTCCGGCAGCGCGCTTTCGTCATGATGGGCGCTGTGGTCATTGTCGCAGTTGGTACGTGGTCGGCTGTCAATCTGCCGGTTGATGCGGTCCCGGACCTCACAGGGGTTCAAGTGCAGATCAACTGCGAGGTTCCAGCGCTTGCTGCAGAAGAATCCGAACTAGCGGTGACTCGGCCGCTTGAACTCGAGATGCAAGGGCTTCCTGGTGTGGAAGAGGTGCGTTCCATCACCAAGTTTGGCCTCGCCCAGGTCACAATGAACTTCCAAGACGGCACCGATATCTACCGAGCCCGTCAACTCGTGACCGAGCGAATGCAGGGAGTGGAACTTCCAGATGGTGTCGTGCCAAAGCTAGCTCCTATCTCCACGGGATTGGGAGAAATCTTGTACTACGTCGTGCGCTGGAAGTCTGGGGCAACTGAGCGGCCCGCAGATTCCAAAGAAGCCCTCATGCAATTGAGAGAGACACAAGAATATGTGATCAAACCAATGCTGCGGGCAGTACAAGGAGTAGCGGAGATCAATAGCAATGGAGGCTATCAAAGGCAGATCGTCATCGAGCCCGATGTCGAAAGGCTCTCTGAAGCATCCCTGACTGTGGCTGACCTCGCGGATGTCATCAAGGCGAACGCAGACAATGCGGGCGGTGGGATCATCGCAAGCAACGGCGAACAACTTACCATCCGGGCAGTGAGCAAGGCTCAGTCAGTGGACCAATTTGCTGACCTGCCGGTCAAGTTCGGTGCCGGAGTGAGTCCACTCCGGGTCAAAGATTTGGCAAAGGTGCATGTGGGTGCCAACTACCGTGTAGGCGCGGCCACATACAATGGAGAAGAGTGCGTTCTGGGTACTATCATGATGCTAGCGGGCCAAAATGCGCGGGTTGTGTGTGAACGCGTGGAGCCCAAAATGCCAGAAGTACAAAAGAAGCTGCCGGCGGGAATGGAGATTCACACCGTTTATGCCCGCAGTGATCTAGTGAATAGCACCATCTTCACGGTGAAGAAGAACCTGTTTGAAGGTGCCGCTTTGGTAGTCGTCGTGCTACTCTTGTTGCTCGGAAACTGGCGTGCGGGCCTAATCGTAGCCATGGCCATTCCCCTGAGTTTCCTGTTGGCTCTCACCGGGATGAATCACTGGGGCATCAGTGGCAATTTGATGTCACTTGGAGCAGTAGACTTCGGGCTGATCATCGACGGGGCGGTTGTGATGGTAGAGAACATCGTGCGGCAACTCGGAGAGGCCCAGCATCACCTGGGCAGGCGTTTGAAACAGAAAGAGCGCATAGCCATCGTTCGCCGAGCGGCAAAACAAGTGGGCAAGCCCATGGTCTTCGGCGTACTCATCATCACCATCGTCTACCTGCCCATTCTCAGTCTCAGTGGCATCGAAGGAAAGATGTTTCACCCGATGGCGATGACTGTCATTCTCGCTCTGGTTGGTGCACTGGCGTTATCCCTTACTCTGATGCCAGTGATGTGTGCCTTGTTCTTGGGAGGTGACATTGCGGAGAAGGATAACTTCTTTATCAGTGCCATTAAGGCTGTCTATCGCCCGATGTTGCGAATGGCGCTCATGATGCGGTGGCTGGTGCTCGCTGTCGCCGTGGCGCTCTGCTTTTTTGGTAGCTGGCTTTATGAACGCCTGGGTGCGGAGTTTGTGCCCACACTAGATGAAGGTGCCATCACTTCCATGGTCTATAAGGATGTCGGCATGAGTTTGGACAAGAGCTTGGAAATGCAACTCAAGGCGGAAGCCGTGGTGCTCCATCAATTTCCGGAAGTGAAATACGTCTTTAACCGGATCGGCACCAGTGAAGTGGCCACCGATCCGATGGCGCCCAACGAGAATGACTTCTATATCTTTTACCACTCGCCGTCTCAGTGGCCCAAAACAGCCGGACGTCCCCAAACGAAGGCCGAGCTGTGCGAACAGATTGAGCGCGCCATCAACGAGGCCGTGCCCGGACACACGTTTGAGTTTGCACAACCGATCGCTATGCGTTTCAACGAGATGCTGGAAGGAAGCAAAGCCGCCCTTTCACTCAAGATCTACGGACCGGACTTTGATGAGCTTGAACGTCTAGCTCGCCGTGCCAAGGAGATCATTGATCGTGTGCCAGGTGGAAGTGCCGATCTCGAAGTGGATGGCCGAGTTACCAACTTGGTGTTAACCGTTAAACGAGATCAACTGCTCAAACGCAACCTTTCCGCGCATGAGATCAATCATGCCGTTGGTGTAGCACTTGGTGGGGAGACGGTGGGCAGGCTTGTAGAAGGAAATCGTCGCTACGACATCGTCGTGCGCCTTCCGGAACATCAGCGTGCTGATGAATCCGTGATCAAGGCCCTGCCAATCCGCGTGGGTGAAAATGGCATGCTTCCCTTGGGAGATGTGATCGACCTCGCGCGGCAAAAGGTGGTAGAGCCGATCGCTCATGAAGTGGGACAACGGCGAATCGGCTTAATGCTTGGCGTTCAAGGCCGGGATATGGAAGGATTTGTGAATGAAGCCATCTCCGCGCTGGAGAAAGCCATGCCAATGCCTGCTGGCTACACCTTTGAGTTCGGAGGAACCTTTAAAAACCTCCGAGAGGCGAGGGAGCGGCTGATGATCATCGTGCCTGCGGCGCTTTTCCTCATTCTACTGCTCATTTATCTCTCATTTCGCAGTTTCCGCCAGATGTTGATTATCGCCACTGGCATTCCACTTGCGCTAGTGGGCGGCGTGGTGGCTCTTTGGCTTAGAGATATGCCCTTCAGCATCACAGCTGCAGTTGGTTTCATTGCGCTGAGCGGTGTGGCTGTGCTCAATGGCCTCGTGATGGTAAGTAGTTTCAATGACTTGTTAGAAGAGGGCAACTCCCTCTACGATACGGTTCTTTACGGCGCTCTCGGCCGATTGCGCCCAGTCATGATGACAGCGTTTGTCGCCTCGCTTGGGTTTGTGCCTATGGCGATCGCCACCGGCCCTGGGGCAGAAGTTCAAAGGCCACTCGCCACCGTCGTTATTGGCGGCATCATGAGTTCCACGCTGCTAACGCTAATCCTACTTCCTGTGCTGTATCGCATGGCCGGGCACCGTTCGGCAAAACGGTCTCACAACACCATTGAGCACCTCACTGATGCTGAGGCAGTGGCAGCTTAATCCAAAAATGCGCTCCTCCTTCTGAACGGTTCTCTGCTCCTGCTTCACCGCGATGTGCATTGGCGACAGCAGCTACAAGGCTCAGACCCAGCCCAATCCCCGGCGTGCTGGCAGAGGCGGCAGACCCACGCATGAACCTCCTCCATATGCGCTGCGGATCGGTGTCGCTGAGACCAGGCCCTGAATCACGCACATGAATCGTTACAGAATCTGCATCAACCTCCAACTCCACCTCGATCTGCCCTCCTGATGGCGTGTAAGCCAAGGCATTGTCCAGCAGGTTGCACACAGCTTGCTGAATCCGCTGCCGATCAAACAACATTTGAACGTCTGAACCCGTAAACAACAGCTCAAGCTCGACATTCTTTTCTTCGGCTGATGCAGAGTAGAGCTCGCAAATCTCTGTTACAAGAGTCAGCGGTGATTCCAGCTTCAACTCCAGGCGCATGGAGCGTGCATCTCCGGCACGGATCGTGAGAATCGTCTGAATCAGGCTGCTGGCGCGATCAATTTCCTCAAGGGCGTGAACCGCGCTCTGCACAAGAACCGGATCTGACATCTGCGACATCACGCCTTCAATGTTTCCGCGGATCCGGGCAAGCGGAGTGCGTAACTCATGAGCAAGCTGGTCGTTGGCGGCCTCTAGCTCATCATTGAGGGACTGAACGCGGTCCAGACTGGCATTGAACGCATTGGCAAACTCATTCAGCTCAGGAATGGCTGCCGTAGTGGGGAGGCGATGCGCCAAATTGACTTCATCCTTGAGCTGATGTGCGCTGGTGATCATTGTCCTCACGGGCTTCAAAACGCGGCTTGCAAACCACACCAAAGGCCCGGCAAGCAGCAAGCCGGTCACAACGATGGCAAACAAGATGAGCCGGTGTACTTCCGCAATCGCTTCTCGATCTTGGCGATCCGTGCGAGCAAACCAGATTTCACCACCGTCTCGCAATCTCTTTCGCCCAATGGTGAGGGTGGAGCCATCTGCCTCTGGTTCTCTGTGCCAAGCTACAACGCCAGACGGGTCGAGAGGCTTCTTGCTGAGATCTGGCCACACGAAAGGAGATTGCCCATCAGGAGTGACGTTCAGCAACACTTTACCTTGGGCATCCAGTAGCCGCAGGAGTTGATCGTGCTCATGCTCTCCAGCCACGAACAAGGCTTTGACTGCATCCAATCCATCTCGCTCGTAGAGAACAGAATACTCATCAATGTCATCGAGGACCACCGCACGACCCACAGAGTCAAACGAACGAGTTAGCGCCCAGGATGAGAGAGCCCACATCAGCAGCAGCGCCGTGGCCATCACGGCGAGAAGCATGAACGAAAGTTTCCAAAGAGACGATCCTGGCCTAGACATCACGCTGAAATCTGTAGCCGCGTCCTCGGACTGTTTCCACATGAGATGAGCGCCCAGGTGGGTCGACTTTCTTCCGCAAACGGCAAATCATGGAGTCCACTACATTCGTGCCCGGATCAAACTGGATGCCCCAGACTCGGTCCAGGAGGAAGTTTTTTGTCATAATCTGGCCTGGGTGACTCAGAAACAAATCCAAGAGGGACCATTCACGAGGTGCGAGCGCCACATCCTGCCCATTGATGCTGAGACGCCTTGGAAAAGCGTTGATCTTCCATCCAGCAGGCAATTGTGCATAGTCTTCTGCCTTCCCAGGTGAGCTGCGTCTGCTAAGGGCGTGGATCCGCGCTTTCAGTTCGTCGATCGCAAAGGGTTTTACCATGTAATCGTCACCACCAAGGGATAAACCGCGCACACGGTCCTTCACATCACCCCTGGCAGTGAGGAAGATGACCGGTGTTTCAATCTTTTTCCGCCGCATGACCTCAATAATCTGGAAGCCTGTGGCGCTGGGCAGTTGCACATCCATGACGATAACGTCCCAGCCAAGCTTGAGCGCTTCCCTGCCCGCTTCGATGCCGTCCGACTTAACCGTCACCAAATGACCCTCAGCCCGAAGCTCAGCTTCAAGCTGGCGGGCCAGTTCCACGTCATCTTCCACGACCAGGAGTTTCATAGGACAGAGTAGTCCGTTAGGCGGCCCAGGGCAATCTACCAGCCCAATCCTCACCAAACGGTAACGTGATCATCATGGACCGAAGGAGCATACTCCGGTCAATCACAGGTCACTAACCATGAAAAACAAAGCTATCCACAGTCTATTTCTTCTGCTCACTACCCTCCTGTGGGTTCAGGCGACTCCAGTCAATGCTGCCATTCCGCAAGTAAGCGGCACTTACGTGACGCCAGCAAAGTCTGGCACGATCAAGTTTAAGGCTCAACGCGCTTTCCGAGCGGGAAGTTGGGGCATTGGCTACATCGGAACTTATAACATAAGCGGAAAGAACTATCCTGGTTCGTTCTTTGCCAATGGCACCAAAGGAACAAGCCTGTCCTGGAGCTACAACAGCATCAACTACGAGCAGGCGGGACAAGCAGTCGTTTTTCAGCAGCCGGACGGCTCATGGCTAGGGAACATCTCCTTTTTTGATAAGGCGGGGAATACGACCTCCACCGGAACAGCCAAGATCATCATCAAGTAACCGAAAGGTCCGTTATGCGCTCCATTATCCCGATAATCCTCTGCCTCTCCTTGCTGGGTGTCACCTCAGCTTCCGCGAGCATAGCCTACGGCAGTATAAACAACTTCGATACGGTGAATGATACCGGCCATGAGTGCCACGGATTCGAGATCGAAATTGAGGACTGTCAGAGCACTGACGTTACCTACACCTACAACTACAACCACTACGGTGTGCCGCGCATTGAGCAGGATGACACCGTGCCAGGCCATCCGAAATGCCGCATCCGCTGGGAGAGCAAGAAGAAGCCAGATGGTTCTTGGGCCTCGTACACGGCAATCCCATCCGCATCCATCCCGCCGACGAATGGTCACATGTTCACCAACCCTAGCTTGAACTTCGGTGGTGAGCACTTCGGTGTGGGCTTCAAGAAGGCAGTTGGAGCAGTGCTCTACCATTGGCTGATCGACAACGGTGCGGGAGCACTTGTGCGCGGGGGTGCTGTGCAAGTCGCCACACCGACATTCACCTACTACCCGCCAGTCGCGGCACAACCTGCCCAAGTCCAGGCTGTCATCCAACCTCCACCACCGCCAGTGCCACCAGTGAAGGAGTTTGGCAAAGCAGTGTGGGTGAAGGAGATCAAGACCACCACGCACAACAAAGAAAAAATCAAGTTGCGCGAACTCGTCTCTGACGACCCTGAAGACCCGGATGACAAGAACTGGGCGAATGGCGAGCCTGACGAGGTAGAAGTCGAATGGCGCATCCTCCAAAAGAAAACAAGCGCTGCAGATGGAGGTCCGAACGGAGAACTCGCTGCGGCTCCCGAAGATCTGCCGGATGGCGATGAGGTAGTCACCCGCCGTTACGAGTTTTACAAATACACTGGCCCACTCGATGAAGAAAGCGGGGAAGCAATGGCGGACGCAGTAGGCCCAGATGGCGTCCACGGCACAGGGATGAGGACTTACAATCATCACATGGTAGGAGGTGAATGGGTGACGGTGACCAACGACATGGCTGACTTTGAAGTTGTAGGCGATTTCACCGGCTCACAAATGGCAGCGGTGGACGTGGATGCAGCCGTTGGATTGATCGACCACGTTGGCGAGGGCAAGGTGAACAAAGCATTCGCTCCTCGCGCGGTCGTCGTAGAGGGTTCGCTGCCCTTCACCTGCACGCACGATGGCGTGGTGCCGCCGGGTATGAGCTTCAACGATGTAACGGGAGTCCTCAGCGGCACACCCACAAGCGCCGGCCAGTACCAGTTCAAAGTTACCGCCAGTGATGGAATCAATCCAGATGTACAGAAGAACTACACGATGAGCATCGCAGCCCTGAATGCGGCACTTCCAGCGAACAGCTTACTCGACACCGTGGCAGCACCAGTCGGCTCAGGCACAACCACCGGTGATGGTTCTTACGCTCAAGGAACGAATGCCACGGTCACCGCAACACCTGCGGTAGGCTATCGCTTCGTTAATTGGACGGACAACAATGAGATCGTGAGCGTGAATCCAAGCTACACGCTTGCCATGGATGTAAATCACTCGCTCATCGCAAACTTCACGCTGGATGTGCCGCAGTGGAACGTGACAACTGCTGAATCTCCAGCAGCAAGCGGGACCACTACAGGTGACGGGATTTATGATGATGGCACAAACGTCACCGTTACTGCCGCCCCTAACGCAGGCTATCACTTCACCAACTGGACAGAGGGTGGCACGATCGTTAGCAGCAATGCGACTTACAGTTTCACCGCCAACTTTGACCGTGATCTGGTCGCAAACTTTACGCCACTTCCGACTTACACCGTAGTCACCAGTGCTACTCCGGTGATCGGCGGTACCACCGGCGGAGACGGAAGTTTCCTCTCTGGTGCAAATGTTACCGTTACCGCTACACCTAACGCTGGCTACTTCTTCGTCAACTGGACGCAGAATGGCACGCAGGTGAGCACAAATGCGAGCTACACGTTCGCAGTCACCGCTAACAGGACACTTGTTGCTAACTTTTCAGTCATCGGGGCCACGATAAGAACTGTCAGCACAAGCAGCAGCCCAGCTGCCGGTGGCACCTTATCAGGGGCTGGACAATATGCCGATGGCACAAGTTGCACCGTCGAGGCTACCCCCGCTCCAGGTTACGAGTTCTCGAAGTGGAAGATTGGCGGCACCACGGTGAGCACTTCCCAAACGTACACTTTCACCGTCAGCGCAAATGTCACTCTTACCGCTAGCTTTGTGCGAGTCTACTACGTCACAGCTGATTCATTCCCTGTGGCTGGTGGCACCACTGAGATGGACAGCCTGAGTTACAAACTCAACGAGAACGCAAGGGCTGATGCGTTTCCCAACGCGGGATACGAGTTCGTGAACTGGACAGAGAATGGTGTAGAGGTGAGTACCGACAATCCGTATTCGTTCGACGTCACCAGCGACCGCAACATTGTGGCCAACTTCGCGCTGATTGGCGGTGTAAATATAAACACCTCTTCCTCGCCACTAGTTGGTGGTGATACTTTGGGTGCGGGAAGTTACCTGCTTGGTGACAGTGTGACGGTCAGCGCCATCGCCAATCCTGGGTATGAGTTCACGAACTGGAAGCAAGGTGCCACCATTGTGAGCACCACTCCCGACTACACGTTCAACGCCACAGTCAGTCGTTCCCTGGTCGCAACCTTTGTGCCCGTGGTGCAATACACCATCGCCGCCAATCCAGCGCCACTCGCAGGTGGAAGCATCGTCGGAGCAGGGATTTACAACAGCGGTGCAAATGTAACGCTCACCGCCGAGCCCAATCCGGGCTACATCTTTGATCACTGGACCGAAGGCCCAACCGTGGTGAGCAACAATGCGAGCTACAACTTCCTTGCATCGGGCAATGTCACGCTTGTCGCACACTTTGCTAGCGGAGTGGAAATCCAGACCGCAGTCTCGCCTCCTGGCTCAGGGACTACAACTGGTGGAGGCTCTGTCCCATCCGGTAGTGGCACAACCATCACCACCACGGCCAACCCAGGATACAACTTCCTCAACTGGACCAACGGCCAGGGCGACATCGTCAGTACCAACGCTAGCTACACATTCACACCCACATCTGGCGACACGTTTACGGCCAACTACGAAGCGGCAATCGTCGGCGTGCACTTCAACTTCGACACGGGCACCCCAGCCCTGGCTATTGACACGGCTATTCCACTAACCCAGCTCTCTGGGGGCATCACAGCGACCTTCAGCACACAGAACGTAAGTCCGCCCACCGTACAGAACGCTGGCAGCTCCAGCTATACCTTGTCTAAGTTCAGTGGAAAGTATCTGGCACCCTCAGCCGAAACTGGAACCGTGATAGAAGTCGCGTTCGATCAGCAAATCACGGGCGTCGAGCTGACGTTTGCCACAGTGGAAGCGCTCAACGTCGAAGTGCCTTCTGACATTCAACTTACGGCCTACGACAACAGCACCGGTCAGCCTATACTCGTCGGCACTGCCATCGCTCATGGCACCGTAACCGCTGGCGACTCACTGCCCTCGGGGACGCTCACCTTCAACTCGGCGAACGGTGCATTTGATTCAATCCGTATAGAACTGCCCGGGCTTCCTGATGGGGCACAAAAGTTCCTTGTTGATGACATCGTCGTCAGCCCTGGCGGGAACTTTGGCGGCACCCTTACGCTAGCTAACCCAAACTGGAATATTACCCTCACAGACTTCGGTTACTCCGACTTCCTGTTGGACAACACTCCCGGCTTTGTCGGTCGTGAGTATCTGAGTGGCGAGTGGGGCAGCGCTATCGGCTACACTCGTGCCAACGGAAACACAGTCTCACCGAGATGGATGGAGCCAAACTTCATGTTCCCCGACTGGACAACGAACTCTGATTTCCATGTCGTGGAAGGCATTCGCCTTGTAGGCACAAACATTGATGGCCTGCCGATTGCACGCTCGATCATTGCGAACAATGACTTCGAGATCACTCTGCGATTCGAAATGGTAGATACAGTCACCGGGACGCCGATGGGTGTGACTGCTGCCAGCAGTGGTAGCGCGCCTAAGTCTGTGAACAGCAATCGCTACGTGATGAATCAAACATTCACGATCAAGAACATCAGCGGCGAGACATTGAGCAATCTGCAGTTGTTCCAATTGCTCCATGGCTACACCTCACAGCGTGGCGTCTATGACAATCGCTTGTATGGTGGGAAGCTGAACACCTACCGCTATGATGCCACCCTAGCGGGCGTGGATGCTTCAAGTGTTGGACCGGACAGCAGTAGCACCGGTCTGGAAGACTACATCGCCTTCCACTCGAGGATTGCGCCCACGGCTTTTGAAATCGGTCATTATGGCATTGAATCCAATGGAATAGACGACCACGGGAGCGGGAAGCCAAGTGATGGCGTGCATCTTTCGATTGAGGACAATTGGCAAAATGCGCCTTACCTCGCTAGGAAGAATCGGGACTACTTTGCACCAGCCGACCGCTGGATATCAGGTGGCCAGCGTTGGAATCTCGGCGCACTGGGAAATGATCAGTCCATCAATTTCGACATTGTCCTCAGCCTGCTAACGGGAACAACCGTCACAATCACAGGTGGGGGAGCGACAAACCCTGGAGGCGGCAGCTGCAACGGTGGCAGTGATCATGTAGGTGGGCTCGACTTTGAGTTTGAGGACATTGAAGCCGAAGGAACATTCTTTGGTGAGTATTCAGAAGCAGATGACGACGAACTTGTGGAGCGAGAAGATGATGGCGAGTTCGCGCTGCCAACATTTGAGACACCCAACGGCACAATCACCCAACTTTGGAACCTCAACTATAGCGGAAGCCACAACGGTCGCATCCAGTTAACGTTTCACTACAATCCTGCACTGCTGCCACCAGGATACGATCAGTCCAAACTTACCATTCGTCACTTTGTAAACGGTCAGTGGGAACAGCTAGTCCCTCGTGTGGATACAGTGAACCATCTGGTTACCGTGACGACGGATAGTCTGTCTCCTTTCGCGCTAGCTACTCAAACAGAGAACGCGATCCCAGACATCACATCAACGGTGCCATCACCGGGTGTGCTCCAGCTTCAATGGACGAGCGACACAACCGGTTGGGTGCTCGAGGAAAGCCCGAATCTAACCAATTGGTCACCATCCAGCCTTATCATCAGCACGGTAGGCTCTACGAGCACCGCCACCGTCAGCGGGACCGCTGGCACACGTTTTTATCGTTTGTCACATCCGTGACCTATCCCATCCGCACACCGCCACCCACCATGAAAATCAATTACAAGACCTTGGCAGCGATCATGTTGATCGTTGCGTCCATAACTGCCCAATCCGCACCCCCACCCGGTCAGCTTTTGGCATCCATGTGTTTCCAATGCCATGGGACCAACGGCCAAGCGATCAAGTTTGAGAGCATTGCAGGCAAAAGCTCTCGCGAGATTTACAAGGAACTCCTGGAGATGAGCAAACGAAAGAAAATCGAAAGTATCATGGACCTTCAGGCCCGGGCTTACACCCCTGGCCAGATGCTACAGATCGCCAACTATCTCTCCACCCTGCCGAAGGCACCAAAGTCGGGCGACGACGATTGATCCCCCTCAAAGCCATCAACTCTTACAACAGACCCAACTATGAACTCAAATCGGAGACATTTTCTAAAGCTAGGTAGTCTTGCGGCCACTGCCTGGGGCTTCCCAAAGGCTATCAGCGCGGCTACTACACCGCCTCACGTGTTGGTTATCGGTGGAGGATTCGGAGGAGCCACCGTGGCCAAGTATTTGAAGATGTGGGGCGGTAACATCGACGTGACGCTCGTTGACCGGGCGGCAAGCCATTACGCCTGCATCCTTTCCAATCTAGTGGTGACGGGCGCGCTCTCGATGGACCGAATCAAGCTCAAATACGACAGTCTTAGATCCAAGCGTGGGGTGAATGTCGTCCAAGGAGAGGCGCTTGCAGTTGATCCTTCGGCCAAAGAAGTCACCGTAAAGGTGAACGGAACCTCTTATGCTTACTCCTATGACAAGCTCGTGCTTGCACCTGGCATTGAGTTCATCGCACCACCAGGAAACTACAACGATCAACTCACCCCTCACGCTTGGAAGGCAGGTCCCCAGACGCTGCTGTTGAAGAATCAACTCTCGTCCATGACTAAAGGCCAAACCTTTGTCATGACTATTCCAAAGGCTCCCTACCGCTGCCCACCGGGACCATACGAGAGGGCATGCTCTGTTGCTGACTACCTCCTGCGCAAGAAAAGCGGAGCGCGCATCGTGGTGCTAGATGCCAATGCCTCTATCCAGGCAGAGCCGGTAAACTTTGGCAACGCCTTCAATGGCGTCTACAAAGACGTGCTGACTTACGTTCCTAACGCATCAATAACGGAAGTCGATTCACAAGCCCGGAGCATAACGACTTCAGCGGGTAAGTTTGCAGGTGCAGTCCTCAATATCATTCCGAATCAGAGAGCAGGTCAGATCATTACCACTGCGGGTCTTGCCAACGATCTAACTGGTAGGTGGTCCACTGTAGACCCGCTGAGCTACGCATCCACCGCTCAGCCGGACATCCACATTCTCGGTGACTCTCAGGCGACAGGGCAACCCAAGTCTGGGCACATGGCGAACTCACAGGCCAAGGTCTGTGCTGATGCAATCATCCGTGCCTTCAATGGAGAGCAGCCAGACCCAAACCCGGTGACAAGCTCAGCATGTTATAGCCCTATCACCTCCAAGACGGCAGCATGGCTCACTGCATCGTTTCAATACGATCCGGCGACCAAAACGATGAAACGGGTGGACGCCTCGTTTGCGGAAGCACCGAAACCTTCCGGCGATGCACTCGAAGAAATGTATAAGTGGGCCAACAACATTTTCGCTGACTCCTTCGCATAGTCAGACGTTCGAGACGGTCCGTGAGACTGCATCGCAGTTGCAACAATGCATCATTCAGGATTGACCTTATTTGCAAACAGCGGTGATAGCTTCTTATTGGTGCTTGCAGCGCGGCAAGCCCCTCGAAATCAGCGATTCAGACGCAGCGACCGTTGCGCCCAACTAACGGCGAACGACCAGCAACATAAACATTACTTGTCGAGTGATCGTTGATCTTCGTTGTTCCGCATCATGTCGCTGAGCGCCAAAAAACCTTGCCCCCTCTCATGCTCCGCTCTGTAACTCGCCACCTAACCACCAGTCCCCTTGTAGCCCGGGGTGCCATACTGATTGTTTGCCTGCACTTGGTTGTATCACTCATCACAAGGCTAGCATTGCTCTATCAGGGAAGAGTGGATCTGTCATTCCAACCCACTGCGCTGCTGGCAAGTTTTGGCTGGGGCATGTGGTACGACGTTATGGCAGGATTCCTCTCCGCCGGCATCTGGGTGGTAATAGCTACGCTTACTCCATCCCTCATCTGGAAGAACAAACTGGGCAAGTGGCTAGTATCGGGCATCGCTGCAAGTTACGGAATCGCCTTCGTCTTCACGGCTATTGCGGAGTGGTTTTTTTGGGACGAGTTCCAAGTCCGCTTCAACTTTATCGCTGTAGACTATTTGGTCTTCACTCAGGAAGTGTGGGACAACATCGACCAGAGTTATCCCATGCCGCTAGTGATTGGTGCTCTCGCGACAACTGGGATAGGTTTAGCGTTCCTTGTCGCTAAGCTAATGCTAAGTGAATGGGTTGTGGCGGGGGATCACCGAATAAAGTCGGTTCTTGTCTCCACAGGTAGCTACTTTGGGCTAGCCGCATGTGCCGCTACTTTGTTCAGCCAACGTCAACTGCCGACCTTTGCGAATGAGTTCAATCGCGAACTGGCAAAGAATGGAACGTATTCCTTCTGCGCGGCATTTTGGGAGAGTGAGATCGATTTTGAGCGCTTCTATCGGAAGCTTCCTGAAGACAAAGCGCTCATCAGAGCCCGTGAACTGCTTGCTTCCCCGGAAGAACCTCTCGCGAACCCTGAGGACATTCATGATCTGCGTCGTATCGTGCGAGGAACTGGACCGGAAAAGCAACTCAACGTGATGTTGGTAAGCGTGGAGAGCCTCAGCGCGGAGTTTCTCAAGCACTACAAGCCAAAACAACAGCGCTCCGTTACTCCGCGGTTGGATGAGTTGTTTGATCAAGGTATTTGGTTGCGTGATCTTTACGCTACTGGCACTCGAACGGTGAGAGGGCTCGAGGCTCTAACCCTGAGTGTTCCGCCAACACCAGGACAGTCCATCGTCTGGCGTGAGGGAAAGAATGAGCACCTCTTTACCCTGGGCAGCCTCTTCCAGGCTCGCGGTTACGACACTGCTTACGTTTACGGAGGAGACGCCAAGTTTGACTTCATGCGCTACTTCTTCTCAAACAATGGCTATCGTGTCGTCGATCGAGAAACGAAGTCGCCGAACGACTGGACCTTCAACAACGCTTGGGGTGTGGCAGACGAAGACTTGTTTGAGTGGACACTCAAGGAGGCGGATGCCGATTATGCTTCAGGGAAGAGGTTTTTTCTTCATACGATGACCGTGTCCAATCATCGGCCGTTCACATTCCCCGAGGGTCACATTGACATGATGCCCAATACTGGCAGGGATGCGGCTGTTAAGTATACCGACTGGTGTATAGGCCATTTTATCGATGAAGCGAAGAAGCGCCCATGGTTCAAAGACACCCTGTTTGTGATTGTTGCCGATCACTGCCACGGAAGCGCTGGTAAGGTTCAACTCGACGTCACCAAGTATCGTATCCCCTGCCTCTTCTACTCCCCAGAGCACATCAAGCCGGGCGTCTTGAAGGGGATGTGCAGCCAGATCGACATTGCCCCCACCATTGCTGGCATTCTCAACTGGAGCTACACCTCGCGCTTTTTTGGCCACGATGTGCTGCGGGTAGGGGCCTATCCGAAGGAGAAACGCCGTGCTTTCGTGAGCAACTATCAAAAGATTGCGATGATCACTCCAGAGGCGCTCGCACTCTTAATGCCCAAGCAAGGTGCCGTGGTTGGGCAACTCAAGACAACAAGTGGCGACTTCTTTCCCGATGACTCTCCTATGTCACAGACCGCACTGGATGACGCCACAGCCGTTTATCAAGCTGCTGCCTGGGCACTGTCACACGGCGCGCTCAAAAGCAGTGATCGCGATGCGCGGCTCATGTCAAAGCCACTACATCCTCAGGCGCAGGTGCCACCTAGCCCCTCGAATCACGTGGATCAAAGGCATCCCGCAGGCCATCTCCGAGGAAGTTGAGCGCAAGGAGCGTGCTAGACATCAGCACTGAAGGAAAAAGCAGCAGCCACCATTTGCTGTCGATAGGGTTGATGACTTGTGCACCGTCCTTGAGGAGGCTACCCCAGCTAGCCGCAGGGTCCTCAATGCCTAGCCCGAGAAAGCTCAAAAATGACTCCGTGAGGATTACCGCCGGGATTGTCAGTGTAAGGTAGGTCAAGATGACGGTGGAGAGGTTTGGGAGAAGATGTTTCGTCAAAATCTTCGACGTCCCTTGACCCATAGCCCTAGCTGCTGTGACAAAGGTCATTTCACGCAAAACTAGCACCTGTCCGCGCACTATTCTCGCCATAGTCATCCACTCAACGAGGCCAATGGCGACTATCATCATGAGAATGCGCGAATAGGGCAGCAGGCCTTGCGCCCAACTCTCAATCAGCAACAGATCCGATGACTGTGCCCATAGACGCAGTGCATCTAGGCCCGCCTTGAGTTGGGCATCGAGCGCCGCAATGACTATCATGATGAAGAGGATGCGCGGCACACTGTAGAGTATGTCGATACCTCGCATCATGGCTTCATCGACCTTGCCTCCAACATATCCGGCGACCATGCCATAAAGCGCGCCGATCACCAGACTGACAAGTGCCCCCACAAGCCCGATGCCGAGCGAAACTCTCGCGCCTGTCAGCGTCCGATAGAGCAAGTCCTGTCCGTTCTGGTCAGTTCCACACCAATGAGTGACTCCAGACACGCCTTTAGCCAATGGTGGAAGGAAAATAGAGTCGCTCGGTTGCGACAATTGATCATCCAGCAGTGGTGGAATCAAAAGTGAGGCCAAAGCGATTGCGGCGATGAACCAAAGAGCGGTCATTGCGCGCCTGTTCGTTGAGAGGACTCGCCATCCGCCAGGATTCTCACTCTTCGATCTATCAATCGTCTCAGCCATGCAAGCGAATGCGTTTGTCCAGAAGGCTATAAGCCAAGTCGACGACGAAGTTGAAGAACACTAGCAAGAAACTGTAGATGATCACCGCCCCAACTAGCAACATGACATCTCGATTTTGAATAGCGTTCACGAAGATGACGCCGCCCCCGGGAATGTTGAAAATGGATTCAACGACCATGCTTCCCGTTAGGAGATTGGCCGCGAGTGGGCCTAAAAATCCAATGACTGGCAAAATGGCGACCTTCATCGCATGCCGCGCTAGCGCTTGCCATTCTCCCAAGCCCTTAGCGCGCGCAGTGCGCATGAAATCAGACTGGAGAACCTCAATGAGAGAGTTGCGCATCAGCCTAGCAACGTAGGCAGCATAGGGGGCGGCCAAGCAGATCGCCGGAAGAGCCAATTGACTGAAAAGTCCCCAACCTCCGACCGGCAGCCAACCGAGCCATAAACTGAAGATAGCAATGAGGAGCGGCCCAAGAACAAAGGTGGGCACCGAGATGGCAGTAAGCGCGGCGAACATGGCGAATACATCTTCCCACGAATCTTTTCTCATGGCAGCCCAAGCACCCGCAAGCACTCCGCCTGCTGCAGCGATGACGAATGCACATGCTCCCAAGGCAAGCGACGTGGGCATCTTTTGAAGTAGCAGTTCATCTACCCTCCAATCTCGGTATTTTGTCGATGCTCGCAGGTCCCCGCGAACAAGATCCGCTATGAACGCTTGGTATTGTTGCCACAAGGTGCCGTTGAGCTTGTATTTCTCTTCCAAATGACCCTTGAGGTGCTCAGGAAGCTCTCGCTCGCGATCAAATGGCCCACCCTTCATCATTCTGGCCAGAAGAAAAGTCAGTGAAGCGACACAGAACAGCACAACGATGCAGCTCAACAGTCGTCTGACGATAAACCAAACCATTTTGATAGCCTTCTTTCGTCGTAAATAGGGACCGATGCGAAACAGAAAGAGTGATGCCTCCACTTGGGCGACATCACTCTGATTGGCAGCAGTGCTTTTGCGCCGGACTGAGCAGTTCTATCTATTTCGATGGTGGTGTGGGTGCGGTTGCATCCTTCACCGCACTCGCTGCCTCATTGACGGCCGCCTTTGCGGCTGCTCCGGCATCTTTTGCAGCTTCTTTCACGGCACCAGCAGCCTCTTTGGCCTTCTCCGCGACTTGCCCAGCGGCGGCTTTGGCTTTCTCGGCGGCGGTATCTGCGGCCTTCTTGGTTGCATCAGCAGCAGCATCTGCGGCAGCTTTGGCGGCGTCTGCGGTGGCCGAAGCAGCTTCTTTTGCCTTTGCCGCCGCCTCGTCGGCCTTGGCTTTGGCGTCATCCACCTTGGCTTTGTCACAAGCTACAAGGCTGAGGCCGAGAGCAAGCGCCACTAATGTGATCTTGGTTTTCATGATTCGATGGGGTTGGGTGTTTACAGGGATTGCTGGCCTTCAGTGTATCAGTGGATACCAGCCTCCACAAGATCGACCAACGCGCAAGGCTTGCCGACGGTGTGGCGTAGGTATTGATCGTCCGATGGCCTCTGGCACCCTCCAACATCCAACGCTTACCCGCCGTAGCATGATTTCGGCTGGGGCAGTTGGTTTGATGAATCTCGGCCTGGAGCATTTGACGGGTCTGCGGGCTCTGGCGGGACCGTCAGCCCCAGCACCCAAAGCCAAATCCGTAATCTACATTTTCCTGTCGGGTGGGCTTGCCCAGCATGAGAGTTTTGACATGAAGCCGGATGCTCCACGTGAGATTCGTGGTGAGTTCCGACCGATCTCGACTCGGACGCCCGGTATTCAGATTTGTGAGCACCTTCCTCGGCTGGCGCGGTTGTCGAACAAGTGGGCATTGCTTCGTTCACTCACTCATCCGCACAGCGAGCACTCCCAGGGGCACCACGTCATGCTAACTGGCAGAAGTGACATCCCCGTCGGTTTTGATCCAACCAAATCCGGGTCGTCGGACTGGCCGAGCATCGCTGCTCTTGCAAATGCCGCTCTGGCACGAACCAACAATCTACCGCCGGCATTGGTGATGCCTGACAAGCTCATCCACCGCACAGGTCGCGTCATTCCTGGGCAGTTTGGCGGCATGATGGGTGCCCAAGCAGACCCATGGTTTGTCGAGATGTCTCCCTATCGCCCAGAACACTACGGCGCCTTCCCAGAGTATCTGTTTCATCATGAGAAGGGCTTCCAAAAGGATGGGGCGCTCGCGTTTAGGCCGCCTCAGTTGTCACTCCCAGAAGATGTGACTCTTGACAGAATGAGAAGCCGGATTGGCCTCAGAGATCAGTTAGAGAAGCAAGCCGCCGATCTTGCTAAGCTGAATGGTGACCCTTCTTTTGACGCCTATCGAGAAGCGGCGGTTGGGCTGTTGAGCAACGAGAAAGTCCACACTGCATTTAGCCTCGCCAAAGTCGACGAGCGGCGGCTTGACGCTTATGGACGGAATAGTTTTGGTTGGTCCCTTTTAGTTGCGAGGCAATTGGTGGAGGCTGGCACTCGGCTGATTCAGGTGAACTTGGGCAACAACGAGACCTGGGACACGCACCAGTCGGCCTGGCCCAACCTGAAAAACTATCTTTTGCCTCCGATGGACCGTGCGGTAGCTGCCTTGATTGAGGATCTGGATGCAAGCGGCCTCCTTGACGAAACCTTGATTGTCATGGGCAGTGAGTTTGGACGCACACCCAAGATCAGCACTTTGCCAGGAGGCAAGGCATTGCCCGGTAGAGACCACTGGGGCCATGTTCAGTCGATTTTCTTTGCTGGAGGTGGCATCAAGGGAGGAAATGTGATCGGCAGCAGTGACAAAAACGGGGGTTATCCAGAGACCGATGCTCAAACACCGGAGAACCTAGCAGCTACTATCTACGATGCGCTTGGGATACCGAAAGCGCGGACCTGGCTTGATCTCGCTCATCGGCCCCACCTCTACTATGAGGGCGAGCCGATCAAAGGGTTGATGTGAGCCCCTGCTTTGGTGGCCAAGAAATGAATCAGCCGCCGGTCTAGGACTCGGCGGCTGAAACTTGAATGCAATCTTGATGCAACTCCGATTAGTTGCTCCTGCGGCGGCGGAATCCGAGGGCTAGTAGACCGAACAACAGCAGCATCGCACGGCTAGGCTCAGGAATCAGCACCACGGAGATCGTTCCGAAGGTGTAGAGGTTGGAAACATCCCAAGCCAAATCAGGGTCAAACGCACTTAGGTCTGGCAGATCGGTGAAGTTGCCTTGTGTGGAGGTAAGGTTGCTGAATGTGCCGGTGACGCTTAATCCCGTCCAGTCGAACAGCTTCCAGATATCTCCAGCTGCCCAAGCAGTGAGGGCATTGGTATTGGTGATCTCGAGTGTGCCACCGAGGGTAATCGTGCTACCAGATCCGAAGGAAAGAAGATCTGCTGTTAGCGGAAGAGCGGTATTGTCGCCATCACCATCGCCATCAAAGATGTCGAAGCTGACTTTTCCGTTCAGAGCAATGGTTCCCGTGCCAGCACTTGTGAGGCTGAGGTCACTGCCTGCCACACCACCCACCGTGCCTACGACGAGATTGCCGCCGACCGTCATGTTGATGTTATTGCCCAAGACGATAGAGCCATCACCCGTAAGTGTCGTGCCAACGGCGGAGGTGAATGCTCCGGAACCAGTAGCCGAGCCCGTTGTGTTGGCAGCAACAATGGTGCCAGTGGTCAGAGTGGTGCCACTGCTGTAAGTATTGCCGTTGCCAAGGGTGAGGGTGCCCGCATTGGCCTTGTTCAGCCCGCTACCAGTTCCACCATTGAGTTCCGCGAGGTTGGTGAGGGTTCCAGCATCCGCATTGAAGCTAATGGCAGCCGTGCCACTACCGACGGAGAAGCCGCCTGCATCTAGGCTGCCGCCGGTGAAGTTGATGGTCGCATTCTCAGTTCCACCACCGTTGGTGCGGGTGACGTTGCCCGTAAGGGTAACAGCAGCTGTGCCAGAGATATCCAAAGTCGATGTCACGGTGCGACCAGTTCCTGCATTAGCCATGTTGATTGCTCCCAGACTAATGGTGCCGCCACTTAGATTCATGTCTGCGATGACCGTGCCGCCAGCTGAGGTGTTAACCGCCATGCTCACAGAACCGATGGTGGTAGTTCCACCTGCGATGTTCAAGGTGCCGGTTGCATCACCCGTGCCGGTCGAGCTTCTGCTCGCCAGCACTAAGGAGGTCGCATCCAGTGTACCTTGGTCAAAGCTCATCGTCGCTGTTGCGCTGCCCGTGTTGGCAGTTCTGACAGCAAGAGACAGTGTGCTGATAAGTAGATCAGCGCTATGGCCGGTGAAGTCCACCGTAGAAGTGCGGTTAGCCCCAGTTCCGAATGTGCTGTTGATCAAATTGAAGGCCGCACGGCTGGTTCCATCTGAACCACGAACTTGAACGCTGCCCGTTGCGCCAGCAAAATCAAGCAGACCGCTGGAGCGGTCTCCCGCTCCCACGTTGATGGTGTCCACGTTAATGTTGTTGGTGGTACCACCCAGGTGCAGAGTCTGAAGGGAGGAGGTTGTGGCAGCTCCGATGTTCAGAGTCCCCGCCGTGATGGTGCTCACAGGGGCGAGCGTGAGCACTGAGTTTGCCCCGGCTCCTGTTCCGGTGCTAACGTCTCCCACGCGCACCAAGCCAGCCGATCCCATGTTCAAGGTCAGGCTACCCAGTCCGCTGAAATCCGCTGTAGCTGCATTCTCGTTTGTGGCACCAGTGGCACCGCCCACCAAGAATGTTCCTCCAGTGTTGTTGTTCACAAACGCACCGCCACCAGTTGCAGCGAAGAGAGTCGTGGAAGCGTCTACGTTGGCACCGATAGTCACCGCGCCAGTCACCGTGAAGGTATTTCCGCTATCCACTACCAAGCTATTGGTCAGCGAGTTGCTGTTGGTTTGAGACAGCAGTGAGGCTATCGTTTGGTCGAAACCATTGGTGTCGAACGTTCCAACGGTTGCGCCAGTTCCAATGCGCAAAGTTGTTGCCACTGGCAGAGCATCTGCGTTTGCGATTTGTAGCGTACCCTCGTTGACCTGGGTCTGACCGGTATAACTGCTGCTTGTGCCATAGACCTCCCAAACGTTGGCCCCAGACTTAGCGAGGGTGATGACACCGGTTCCATCCGTGACGTTGGTGATGCGGTTGATCACGCTTGGACCGGAGGTGCCGGAGAGTGTCAATGTTTTGGCTCCAGAGAAGTAGCCCGCAGCACCACCCGCGAAATCTACTGCCCCAGTGCCATTACCACTGAGGGTGACACCACCGGTTGTGCCCTGAAGGGCGATGATACGATTGGTGCTTGCACCAACAGAACCTATGTAGCTCAAACCGGTGCTGGCATTCGTGAGTCCCATACGGATCACCGAAGCATCGGTTCCTGCTGCTGGAGCACCTAGAGAGCTTGCAGTTCCCGCATTTGCGAGCACTGCCACTGCCACTGTGCCGTTCTGAATCTCAGTCCCACCGGTGTAGGTGCTTGTTCCGTTAAGCGTCAATGTGTTCGCTTGGTTCTTGAAGAAGCTACCAGCACCAGCGAGGACCGCGTCCAGTGTGGTGTCTACTGTGTTGGTGAACAAGAACGCTGTGGACGCATTAATCGTGCCCGTGCCAGTAATCACTGGACCTGCCCCAGTCGTGCTCACCAAAGTGTGGCTGATGCTATTGGCACCAAGTGCGAGAGTTGCACCGGCTCCAACCGTCAGATTACCTCCACCTGTAGCGTTGTTGGCACCAACGGTGACCGTTCCACCGCTGACGGTGGTTCCGCCAGTATGAGTGGATGCTGCATTGAGGGTCAGATTACCTGCTCCAGTCTTCGTGAATCCACCTCCACCTGAGCCAAGGCTCCCAGCGAGTGCCAAGTCAATTCCATTGGTGTCGATCGTGCCACCGCCGCTCAGGAATGTGATGGTTCGAGTCGAGATGTCGTCCACAAACCCAGCACCGAGACGCAAGGTGCCGCCAGCGAAGACAAGCCCGCCTGTTGCCCCACCGATATTGGACAGGCCAGCAATCTCCAGCGTGCCCTCGTTGAGTGTGGTTTTGCGAGAGCCTCCACCTGCGGTGTTTGCGCCACTTAGCACGAGTACTCCACGACCAGATTTGGTGATATCAGCAGCAGTACTCAATGGGGACGAGATCGTTGCTGTCACAGTTCCGCCAGCGGCTGCTGCGGTTGGGTTCTGAACGAAAATGACGTATTCATTGGTTCCACCCACAGAAATACCGCTGTCAAAGCCACCGAGAGTAACCCCCATAGCGGGAGTTCCTGTGGTGGCTGCTGTAGCGGTAAACAGCATGGTTCCCGAAGTCACCACAAGGGTCTGGCCCGCGCCGTTGCCGGTGACATTCACGGTTCCGGCAGCGGTGTTACTGTTGTTGACGACAAGAGCATTGATCGTCGTCATCCCGACTCCAGTTAGATCGGCCGCCAACGACTCACGGATGTTGTCTGTGGCACCTGCGAGGGTGGCAAAGGTGTTGTATTCCGTAGTGAGGTCCAGCGGACGAAGGCCTGAGCCCGAACCGGTTGCAACAACATACGTCATGAGGGAGTTGCCCATATTTGCATCACCGAGGGCAGCCGTAGTAACCTCACCGATGGCCCAAGGGACAATCGATATGTTCTTCGTGCCAGCGGCGCCAAGCCCGCCCACGAGGGTTCCCGCAAAGGCTGTTTCGTTAGCCGTGCCCGAAGCAATACGCAGGAAGTTGCGATCATTTGCACTGCCTCCCAGATTGCGTCCACGCGCTGTGAGAGTTGAACTATTCACCCTTACAAAGTTGCTGGTGATGAGTCCGGCAATACCCGTGGTTCCGCTTGCATCTCCGCGGAAGTAGTTCGCACCCGAACCGAAGGTCAAAACTCCAACGGTTTCGTTGGTGGTGGCGTTTTGATCCGTTCTGATAGCAAGACCGCTTGGACGAGCTTCACTGTTCCAGGCCCCATCAGCGGAGTTCAGCGTGATTGGCATCGTGTCGAGGAAGCGTGTGCCTGAGCGAGTGGTACCGTTATTGCTGATCAAGAAGCTGCCCCCCTTGTTTATCGTTAGGCTAGAAGCATCCATGGTAGCAGCACCTTCGACATACATTAAGCCACCGTTGACTACCAGTGCACCAGTGTAGCCAGCGCCCGAGACGCCAGTGAAGAGGAGGTTACCAACCCCGCTGCTGCCATTGCGGGTAATGCTACCGCTACCCGTAAATACCCCTGCATAAGTGCCGCTGGCAGTTGACGCGATGGTAAGGTTGTTGGTGCCAAGTGCCACCGTGCCAAACCCGAATCCTGCACTGGCATTGCCACCCGAGAGGTTTCCAATCGTTTCATTAGCGAGGAGTTGAAGAGTTGACTGCCGATCGTCGGCCAAAACTACCGATGACGTGTCGCCAATGGCATTCCCACCAGAAACTTGCAACGTGCCAGCCTGGATGTTGGTGGCACCAGTGAAGTTATTGATGGTGTTGGAAAGTCGAAGAACTCCATTGCCCGTTTTGGTTACTGCTTGGTTAAGACCAATTTGGGAGGCAATGTTCAAGACCGCTGCTCCTTCATGGGTGACAACCACATCGGTAAGACCAGATGTGAGTCTGCCGCCCGTGATCGTCGCTGTTCCAGCTGAAGCATTGGTAGTGAGAAGGATACCACCATTCAGAATGTCCAGAGAGGCAGTGTTGCCGACCGTGATCGTGCCACTAGTTGCGTTATCGAACGCGAGGGAGTTGATCGTGCGAAGACCGGTAGTTCCGGAATATGCTCCACCAGTGTTGGTCACATTTAGACCAGTGGTCCAAGCACTTGCGTCAAGCGACACGGTAGACGCAAGCGCTACAATGTTGTTCGTTCCATTTTTGCCAGCAAAGTAAAGGCCTGTGCCATCATTCACCGTCAGATAACCTGGCAGAGTTCCGAACGCGTTGACTGCGGTTGAAGTGATGACGCCATTGGTCGCGTCTTGCGTTCCTGAGGGAAGTTCTACACGAAGAGTGCCTGCTGCGGCAGCGCGAGTGATTGCACCCAAGTTAAGCACTGCGGTCTGGCCGCTTCCCCCGGTTACGGCGATACGATTGGAGCCACCACTTGCCAAGGTGAGGCTTGCAACCGCCTGGCTGGTAGGTGCCGTGTCGCTGCCAATCAAGGTCAATGCACCGCCGCGCATATCAAGACCCGTAGCGGCACGAAGCTTGGTGGCGTTGTTGTCGGTGTAATCGAGTTCCAAGACACCTGCGTCAATACGTACGGCGGTGGTGCTTGTAAGGTTGGTGTTATCACCCTTCAACGTGATGGTTCCCATTCCAAACTTCTCCACCGGACCTGCACCAGCGAGATTTGCCTCGATCAGGCCACTATAGAGGTTGAAGTCTGTGGTAACCGTCATGGTTCCAGTGCCAAGAATGGAGCCAGTCAGGCCTGCGGTTGTCTGGCCAACATCAAGACGCAGGGTTGTAAAGTTGAACGTATTCATGTCCAGGGTGGCAGCGCCCGTACCCGTATCGGCCACGATGACAAAGTCATTCCCGCCAGCGTTGGCGGCACCGTTAACGTCGTTGGCATTGAGATTAATGGTAGCACCTGTGCGGGAGTAGAGACCGTTGCTTGTGCCTGCTGTGTGAGCCACCGTTCCTGTAGCGTTCAGATTGAGAACTGCTGTTGCCCCGGTGACGATGATATCATCGGAGAAGGTGTTTATCCCCGTCAGGTTCCAGGTCCCTGAGTTCACATTGAGGTCTGCAGCACTGCCGGTTTGAGTGATGCCTCCAGAGAGATTGCCGATGTTTGTTGCCGCTGTTCCCGTAAGGGTGAGAGAGTTACCAGCAGCGGTGATAGCTCCGGTGTAGCTGATTTCTGTTCCTGAGGTACCAGCAGTGCTGAGGGTGCCTGCCCCAGTCACCGTAATGGGACGGTCAGTAGTCTGATTTGTGGATCCAACAAACCTCAGGGTGCCCGCTCCCAATGAAATGGCCGTTCCATTACCCAGATTGCTAGCTCCTGCGCTGATGTTAGTGACGGTTGAGAAATCAAGGAAGCCGCCATTCACGGCAACATTGCCAGTGAAGGTGTTTGCGCCTTGGAGGGTTAGGGTGCCAGTGCCTGCTTTGGTCAAACTGCCAGATAGGCCGCCACCGCCTGCGATATCTTCGATCAACCCTGTGACCGTCGTGAGGCCAGTTCCGTCCATCGTCAACGTTCTACCCACCAGCGCACTGTCTGAAAGCGCGACCGAGCCGATCATCAAGGTGTTGACCGTCTGATTGTTTATCAAACTATTGTTTTGGTCGTTGTTAACCACATTGCTGATGGTGGTGGCTCCCGCACCAGCAACGGTGAAGGTGCGAACGGCCAGGGCACCAGCCTCGGCCAAGCGAACTTCATTGATCAGCAATGCAGCAGGACCGGTGAGGCTGTTTGTCAGCGTGCGGTTGCCATTGCTGTTGGTGAGTGTGGTGCCGAAGGTAATATTGTTCGTGCCGGATACTGTCAGGCCACCATTCATGACAACAGCATTGGCCACAGGCCCCACTCCGCCCGAGGATAGGTCAACCGATCCTTGAAGCGTGCCTCCAGTCACCGTGAAGGTGCCTGTGCCGAGAGCGTCCTTGTTACCAAGGATCAAAATACCGTCCGCAAGGCTTGTTCCTCCGGTGTGTGTGTTGATGGCGTTGAGTTGAACGCGTGTATTGGTCTGAGCCCAACCCCCGAGGTCGTCGTTGATCGCGAGAGAGTAAGCATTCCCACCGTCGGAAACTACGCTGTTGATAACGAGCATGGAATCAGCATCGCCACCCGCAACTGATACGCTGGCGTTACCAGCAAGGGTGATCGGTCCTGAGAATACAGCTTGGCTGGATGTGTCTTGGAGGAACACACGAAGGCCCGAACCAGCGCCCAGAGAGATAGCACCGCTTTGATCGACGGTATAGTTGCTGGTAAGCGTTCCACTTGTGTTGTCGATCTGATACTCTGCAATGGCAGCTGCCGCCATATTGAGCGTTCCTGTCCGAGTGAGCGTGCCCGCATTCACACCCTGAATCACTGTGCGACCGAACAAATTAAAGTTGATGTTGTTTGTCGCGAATGCAGCACTTGCATTGGCCCCTACGGTCAGAGTGCCCCGTGTGATATTGACATCGCCACTCCAAGTATTTCCTGCATTGCTGAGGGTAACAGTGCCCGTGAATTGGTTGCCGTTTGAAGCGGTGTTTACACTATCAATGGTTAGGCTTCCGGTCCCTGAAACAGCTCCTGAGAGCGTAATGTTTCGCGCAGGATCGGTCACAACAGCAGAAGCGTTATCCCGCATGTTAATGAACGAGTTTCCACTGATGTTGACGGTACCACTGTAGGTGTGGTTGGCCGCACCACCTGAGAGCGTGCCGCCTGACAGGGTCAATGGAAGGGGGAGGGTACCGGCGGTAGCATTGTTATAGTAGAAAGTGCCGCCAGTAGCGACATTTACCCTTGCAGCGTTAGTAGCAGTGCCCAAGCCAGTCAGGTTGGTGAGTTCAAGTGTGCCGGCATTGACGGTGAAATCGGAGTTGAGGCCGGTGTTGAAAGTAGGATCAGCAGCTCCGCTGATCGTCACCTTACCCAAGCCAGCCTTGGTTACATCTTTGTCGCCTTGTAGACCGCCAGACAGAGTAAGGACAGTGGCTGCATCGGCAACCGTCCATGTCTGGTGGGCACCGAGACGGAATGGGGCCGAAATATTGACAGCGGCAGGGCCTCCAGCGGAGATCTCCACACCATCTGTGGCGACCTGGGGCGCAACTTCCAACCGGTTTGTCGCTACGGCCCCTGCGGCGATGGTGACGGACGTCGGTGTATTTGCGGGAGTCGTGCTCTGTTCAAAGGTCAGGCTATTGATCTTGAAATTCTGCTCCAGCGTGGTGGACACAGCGCCACCAACAATCGTGTCCGCCATAAACACAACGTCCGTGCCCGCTCCAGGAGAGGATGCGGCAGCAATAGTGCCTGGTTTGTCAGTGGAGAAGTTATTCAAGGCTCCGTTCCAAGCATTGTCGGTCGCACCGGTCCAATAGAGCGTGTTGGTGATGAGGCTTCCGGTTGTTACTGAGATCAAGGTGTCTGTGACGTTCAGGGTAAAGGAGGTAAATCCGCCTGGGGTAGCTCCCAAGAGCCAATCAGAGATCCCAAGAGCGCCAAGGGTCAATCCGCCGTCAACCACACTAATGAGGTTGTACGTAGTTCCGCCAGCAAGACCCGAGTCGGTGAGATTAAAGGTGACTTGGTTTCCAGCAAACAAGCTCAGCGTTCCCCCGGTAAGAAGCGTCAGTATGTCGGTGGCACTGTCTCCGACATTGAGACCCAGTGTGGTCATCGTGCCGCCAGTGGACCCCAATTGAAGCGTCGTCAGGTTCGCAAAGTCACTTCCAGCTCCGTCATTCAGATTGAGGGTGGTGCCGCCTTCCGCAACCAAGGTGGTAATCACTCCTGGAGACGTCAGATTTCCATTCAAGTTGGCGATAGTGCCCGAGTTGCGGACCTCCAGCCCTGTCGTGCCATTGATGGCAGCAGAAACTGTCGATGTGCCGCCCAAGAACCTGGTCGAACCGGTGTAGGTCATGCTGGTGGTAGCCCCAATCGTCATCGCACCCGATCCGGTTTTCACCAAGCTGAGCGCTCCACCGCCAGTGTTGTTTATGGCATAGGTTCCAGACCCACCTCCGATGGCGACTACGCCGTTGTTATCACCCACCGTAAGGGTGGCTGGACCGACCGCTGAGTTGGTAATCGTGATGTTACCGGCAGAAGTGGCTGTCAATCCGTTGATGGTCTCGTTATTGCCATTCAGATTGAACGTGGCAGAAACTCCGGTGGCGGGGCTGAGGATGAGGTTTCCATTACTACCTGCACCTGCACCGTTCGGAATCACTTCAGAAGCACCCAGACGCAACGTTCCGCTGTTAATGGTCAAGGAGCCTGCGGTGACCGTGTCTTGCCAGGGAGTAGAGGCCGTTCCACTCAGGGTAAGAGTTCCTGTGCTAGACCACACTGGGTTCAAATTGAATGCGGTGGACGTGGTGATGTTCCCGGTGATGTTCACGTCACCCGTGCCATTGAATGTCAGTGACCTTGATGCGGTGATGGCGTTGCTGGTGAGGTTGCCAATCGTGAGCGACTTTCCAGCAGAGATGTAGTTGTTGATCGAGTTTGAGTTGGCCCCCGAGTTGTTGGTGTAGTTTGGAATCGTGAGGCTGTAATCTCCCGTGAATGCGGCCGTGGTATTGTTGCTCTGCGTGACTAAAGGAGTATTTACCGTCCGGTCACCACCGTGGGCAAAGACGATGGAGTTACCGAGGGCAAGCTGAGTAGCACCCGCCGCGTTGTCGTGACCGATACCGAAGGGACCAGTAGAAACCGTAGTGACGCCTGTAAAGCTGTTGTTTCCACTCAAGATCCACGTCGCACCACCATCGATCGTCACTCCAAGCGCGCCATTATCTACTAGATTGGAAGTGATGGCATTGCCGCTGGAGTTGTTTCCGCGCAAAAACAGTGTTTTTGCTCCGGTGACTGAGTTTTCGACATTGGTCAAAATCAATGCACCTGAGCCATTGGCGTGAATCTGGTTCGAGGCAGTCGTCACATTCATCCGAACCAAGCGATCTGAAGTCTCTCCGACTCCAACATAGTTAAGGATACCAGCACCCGTCGTCCCGTTACCCATCAGAAGTGCTCCGGCAGCAGTGTTCGCGCCAACGGTGGTTCCTATACTCGATGGGCCTGACACGGCGCTATTGCCCAGGCTTTGAACCGTAAGCGTGCCAGCACTGATTGTGGTGGTGCCTTCGTAGGTGTTGTTGCCGAACAGTTGAAGAATGCCAGAGCCAGTCTTCACAAGACCGCTGCCCGTGGCACCGCTGATCACTCCCGTGATGGTGGCGAACTCAGAGCCCGTCGAACCATTGTCGTCGGCTTGGATGGTCCGAGCACCCGCCGCTAGGTCAATAGCGTTGCGAAACTCCACTTCACCAATCGAATTGGCAGTGGAGTTAAAGGTCAATGCCGAGCCCGTAGGAACGAATCCGCCGGAGTTCCAAGTGAGCGCTGTGGGTGTTGCAAGTCCGCCGATTGCGACGATGAGCTTGTCTCCGTTGGCGGCAAAACCACCAGCACCCGTGAAGCTGACCTCACTAGCATTCCCCGCAGTGGCCGTTGCGACCAGATTGCGAGTGAAGGTCCCAGAACTGATCAATTGACCTCCACCAAAGACGATTGGGCTGTTGGTAGGGATGTTGGCATTGTTTGCACCCGCACCCAAACCACCTGCGGTGATGGTCGTTAGGCCGGTGTAGCTGTTTGAAGTTCCTACCAAATGCCAGACGCCAGCGCCAATCTTGCTGAGGCTGGTTGGCAACAAGTTGTTGTCGGTAATCTGAGGAGCAAAGGTGTTGTCAGCCGTGGATGCACCACCCAGCGTCAAAGTCTGACCCACTATCGCCCCCGGACCGAAGACGATGGCACCACTGTTCGTAAACGCGAGCGGAGCGTTGGTCGCCGAAGCGTTGGCGATTTGGCCGCCGCCGCCAGCCGTTCCGCTATCCAGCGTGAACAGACGATCCGTAGACCCGGACACCGTGCCCGAGTAGCTCAAACCACCTGTTGTTGCAGCCAAGACCAAGCTGGCGGCGTTGGTAGCTGCATCGGTGTTATCACCACGTCCAATCGGGCTATTGACGCCAATGTTGGCGATGGTGGGAATCGTCACCAAACCCGTGGTGCCACCGATGGTGGTGACGCCAGTGTAGTTGCTGGTTCCGCTCCAGGTGGGTGCACCTGTCGTGCCGAGTTTGCTGACGTTCAACTTTCCGCTACCGGTTTCACTAAATGTACCAGCCCAAGTTCCAGCACCGGTCTGAACCAGTGTAACGTCTGTGGATCCTACATTGCGAATAGTTCCAGCTCCATCCAAGGCGGCGACAGTGGGGGTAGCCGCAAAAGCAACGGATGTGTTGAAGTCCAAGAAGGCATTCTGGCGAACAATGGTGGCGGTTCCAGCAAGGGCGGCCAATCGCGCATTGGCTCCGTTGAGCTCAACAGTGCCTTCGTTGATAGCAGTAGTGCCGGTCTGAGCGTTGGTGCCAAAGAAGATCAATTTTCCAGCGCCACTCTTGGTAAAGCCACCAGTTTGCGCGGAGCCAATGTTTACGGGGTTGGTACCAGAACCGATGTTGAGGACGTCGGACGCACCATCTACACGGATATTTATGTTTGTCGCGGCCGCACTAGCCAAGATGAGACGAGCGGTACCACTATCAGAGACAATGCTCGAAGTTCCACCAGCTTGGAGCAGGGAACCCGTAGCACCTAGCGTTAGGTTACCACTCATGGTCAACGTGTGGTTGGTCATCTTCAGCGAGCTAACTGACACAGCGCCGGAAGTGAAGCTGCCAGTGATGAGGTTATGATTAGCAGCAGTGAGAGCAGCCGGTGCGTTTACAAAACCAGCATCTGTTCCATACACGGGAGTCACCATAACACCGGCGTTGGAGCGAGCAAAGTTAGCACCGTTGATGAAGATGTGGCCGTTGCCGGGCAACGTGGTTGCCGTGGAAGTAGCAACGCCCGTTATCGTAATCGTGCCACCTGCGGCTCCACTTGTGTTCAAATTGACGGTAGATGTCCCGTTGACTGTGCCCAAAGATGCAAACGTCAGGTTTGCAGCGGCTCCGGCACCACCCGAGGTAAGAATGACCGTTCCAGAGCCAGCAGTAGGAGTGAGCGCACCAAGCGCCTCCGTGGTGGGAGTTCCACTAACTCCAGTGAACTGTAGCGTGCCACCAGCCGTGCCAGCAGCAGTGTTGGCATTGAAGGTAATAGCACTGGCATCCGCGATAACAGTTGAGGCAGCACCGTTCGCGGTGAGCTTCAGCGTGCCGTTGCTGATCGTTGTAGCACCTGTGTAGGAGTTTGCGCCAGACAGGACCCACGTTCCAGGACCAGTCTTGATTAGCGACGTGGTAAAGGTGGTGTTGTTTGGGATAGCGCCGCTGATGAGGTTATTTGCCGTGTTGGTGCCACCAAGAGTCAATGTCTTGTTGCCCCCTTGGCTAGCAGTCACTGAAGAAATCGAGACGGGATTGGCTCCGGCTTGGTTGGCATTGATGATCGCGCCACCCGTGCTTCCAGAGAGGTTGATCGTCTTCGTCGTTTGAAGACCTAGGGCCGTTGCGGCAGTCGCATTACCAATGGTCAAAGTTCCGGTCGTTCCAGCAGTGCCGATATTGATCTGGCCGTTGTTGGTCGCGCCCGTCTGCATGTTGATGGAGCGGAAGTCGGCAATCTGGATGACGCCGTTCTGCGCATTGACGTTACCGTCAAGAGTCGCCGCCGTGCTCGTGATATTGAGCGTTCCGGTGCCCTGTTTGGTGATCGAGTGATCAACGCTTGCCGTAGCATTGGAAGCAGTCAGGTTGCCGCTGATAGTCGTGTTGCCGTTTCCACCAAATACCATCGTGCGGCTAACACTGTCACCATTGCTCCAGAACGCACCAGTGAAGGTCAACGTGCCGCCATTCAAGTTGTTGGTGAACGTGCTATTGTTCGTTCCGCCTTGCACCGGAGCAGCGCCAAAGGTGATGTTGTAGCCATTGCGTGCGTTAAAGGTGAAGGTGAAGTTTTCTTCAAAGGCGAGAGCGCCCAAGGTCAGCGTTCCATTCTGAACAGTGGTGCCCGGGGCGTGATCAACAAAGAGAGTGCCCGCGCCTCTTTGATAGACGTTTGCGTTGGCTGGAGACGCACCAGACTGGACAAGAGGAGTGTCCATCATCACTTCCAACTGACCACCATTGAAGTCCAACACCGAACCGCCAGTTGTCGACGTTCTGGTTCCAAGGACATTGGGTGTAAGGATTCGAATCGCACTCGTAGCGCCAGTGGTGGCACTGGCACTCAACCGAATGGTTCCGCTAAATCCGCTGGCCGAGGAAGGTGACAAAACGAGCACGCCGCCACCAGCTTTCTCCAGGGTTCCCGTCCCAGTTAGCGGACCCGTCAGAGTCACCCTTGATGCGCCGCCTATTTGTGAAGCGCCACCCACGATCGCGAAGTTAGTGGCCGCAGCGCCCGGAACATTCAACCCACCCGACAGGGTAAGATTGCCCTGAGCCGACATGAATCGGGTGTTCACCTGGGCTGGCGCGGTACCAATCCCGACGGCACCACTAATGGTATTGTCACCCACCGAAATCAATGCACCGCCGCGATCTACAGAGGTTCCAAGACCCTGCAAAGAAAGGTCGCGCGTAAAAGTAACCCCAGAAGAATAGCCACCCTCCAGGACCAACGTGCCGCCAGGAGCGCCGCGCGTTGCCGAGCCAGATACCACCACAGCTGAGGTATCAGAACCAAGGGCTGCCGCGTCCGAAATGACAAGCACACCGTTGCTGACGGAAGTTGTTCCCGTATAGTTGTTAGTAGCATTGGTGAGCTTCAACGTCCCACGACCACTCTTGATGAATCCATCCACTCCCGACAACTGACTCGCAATCGCTGCGAACATGCCCATATCCACCGAAACGCCAGGATTCGTGCCACCCAAAGTCAGGTCACCGCCCGTCAGCAGGTAACCATTTGACCTAAAGCTCAGCCCGTTAGCAATCAATCCAGATCCAAGTGTGACAGTGCCTGCGGTTCCGGTGAAGACTGCAGTGTCAGTGTTAAGATTGGGCCAAACCGCCAGGGGATTGGTCCCATCCCACCAATTTGTCAATACAGTGTCCCAAGTGCCAGTTCCTCCAAGGTTGGTACCGTCTATGCTGTTACCGACATCACTCCCATCAGTATCCCAGTAATAAGTAGCAGCCTGTAGAGGTTGTCCGACTTGCCATGAGGCAAGGAGGACAAGCATGCACTTGGCGATGATGCTTTTGTGGCGACGTAGCGATTTCATGCGCGGTTTGGTGGTTGAAGAGATGACGGAGAGATATTTTTTGACGGGTAGAACTGACGTTTTTACCAAAAAGCGATTTTTCTGGCAATGAGTGTTTTCGACAAGGTAGGGCGAATGCCTCGGTGTCGTTTATTGTTTGGGTTTCTAATAAAAACTGGAAAACCTGGGTTCTGACCGCCCTCTTTGTGGCTCGCGCCAGTTGATTCTCGAATCTTGGTACAGCAAGCCATAGCGCATTTCGACACTTTGCCGGCACGTCCGTTTGAACCCGACCGAACAAAAATTGTTAAGGCTTTGTAAAAAGTTGTCCACCCGCCTCCCAAAGTGAGATGGTTGTTGCTGTCAAATGGTCCCCTGGACCGTGTGTGAACCACCTTTCTCAATGAACGATTCCTTTGCTGAGGCACCTACGCGCATTCTGGTTATCGACGATGATCGGAAGCTCTGCGGCTTGGTGCGCGACTATCTGACGCCGCTGGGTTATCACGTGGAGATGATTCATTCCGGCCCGGAAGGTGCCGATTTAGCCACTTCCGGCCCCTGGCACGCAGTTATCCTGGATTTGATGCTGCCAGGCTGTGACGGATTCGAGGTGCTCAAGCGAATCCGGGCAAAGTCGGATGTCCCGGTGCTCATGCTGACTGCCCGGGGTGACGAGGCAGACCGTATTGTCGGACTAGAGATCGGTGCGGACGACTATTTGCCAAAAACTTTTTCCACGCGTGAGTTGCTTGCGCGGTTGAGGGCTGTGACACGCCGTGCGGGGCTAGTCAAAGTAGTAAAGAACGAGGCAGCAATCCAGGAACTGGTCGCAGGCAATCTCCGCATTAACCTAGATGCTAGAGCAGTAGTCCAAGACGGAAAGCCGCTAGTGCTTACGCCCGTGGAGTTCGATCTGCTAGCGGCGCTTGTGAAGGCCAAGGGCAGGGTCAAAACGCGGGAACAACTGCTAGACTCACTGCGAGATCGTGAGTGGGAGGTATTTGATCGTAGCATCGATGTGCACGTGGCCGCACTCCGGCGGAAACTAGGGGATGATGCACACTCACCCCGATTTATCCGCACAGTGAGAGCAGCCGGCTACATGTTTATCCCAGAGGAGCCAGTGTCATGAAGTGGAGGCCTCGATTGCCACTCTATGCAAAGATTTTGCTGGTTTTCTTAGCCAACATCGGAGTGCTCACGGTTGTGTTGTTTGCCGTGATGCGTCATCAGTTCGGCAGCGGGTTCGGATCCGCTTTGGGGCGTCTCGCTTCTGACCGTGTGCAGTCGATATCTGAAGGCATTTATGTGAAGCTGGCCAGCACAGACCAAAAGACCTGGACCCCGTATCTCAAAGAGCTGGGCAGCACCTATGGTCTGAAGATCGCGATCGTGGGGGCCCCTCCCGTCACCATCGTGGGCCATGAACTCAGTGTCCCAGACGCGGTGGTCGCTGAGATGGAAGCACTTCGGCCTGCACGTCAGCGCCCAGGTCCAGGTGGAGGCCGCAGACCTCCCCCAGGGCCCAACGAGAATCGATTCCCTCCGGATGATGGCGCTTTCGGCGCCTTGTTTGAGCCAGTTCCGCCCGAACACGGCCCCGATGGAAGGCCAGAGCCTGATGGGCCCCCTGAAGAACTGTTGCCTATGCGGATGGGCATGTTCATGAAGCACCTCCCAGATGCACACCCATCACAATGGATAGGCGCGCTTCTGCCCCCTTTGCGCGCACTCAATCGACCGCCTGGTGCTCCACTGTTTCTAATGTTTGCGGGCGATTCCGCTACCGGCAACGGCCTGTTCTTTGACCTCAAACCCTGGCTTTGGGGAGTGTTCGGCGCGCTAGCCCTTTCAGCCTTGATGTGGTTCCCTCTCGTGCGCGGCATCACACGGACTGTGCGCGAGACAATGCACGCCACAGAAGCAATCGCCAAGGGTGACTTCACCGTGCGCGTGGACGATGCACGTGGTGACGAGTTAGGCAGGCTCGGTCAGGCAGTGAATACGATGGCGGTGCAACTCGATGGCTATGTCCGCGGACAAAAACGCTTCCTCGGCGACATCGCCCACGAACTCTGCTCACCGATCGCACGCATGGAGATGGGATTGGGCATTCTGGAAGGCCAGATCCAAGCCAATCAACAGGAACGACTCGCCGATGTGCGAAGTGAAGTGCGAGAACTTTCCGTGATGGTAGGAGAGTTGCTGTCATTCTCAAAAGCCGCTCTGAGCAGAGAGGCCACTCCACGCCAGACCGTTCACTTGCTTGATCTTATGAGCGCCACTGCCGAGCGTGAGGACATTCCACCCGAGAAACTTCGGTTGAGCATCCCACGCGAGTGGTCCGTCGTTGCACGGCCCGAACTGCTGAGCCGCGCGGTGGGCAATGTTTTGCGCAACGCCACCCGCCACGCTCCGGAGAGCGAGATCATCGAGATCACCGCTCGGCAAAAAGGTCAGCACGTGGTGCTCACCATCGCCGACCGTGGCCCAGGCGTACCGGAGGAATGCGTGGCGCGGTTGTTTGAACCCTTCTTCCGCGTGGATGCCGCGCGCACCCGCGAATCTGGCGGTACCGGTCTCGGGCTGGCGATTGTCAAAACGTGTGTCGAGAGCTGCGGTGGGACCGTCGAAGCGCGAAATCGTGATGGCGGCGGGCTTGAAGTGACCATGCAACTCGAAGCCGCCAACGAAGTTTAAAGCCACTCACCTATGAAGACTTTTTCTCAAGCCATTCTCACCACGTTGGCCCTCATCTTGGGAAGCACTGACAGCAATGCCGATTGGCTGCGACTTCTCGGTCCCAACGGAACAGGCACAGCACCTGAAGGTAGTAAGCCCCCGCTCAAGTGGAGCAACAGCGAGAACCTCGCCTGGAAAACCGACCTTCCGGGAGCTGGAGCTTCCAGCCCCATTATTGTGGGCAGCAAAGTCTTTGTTACCTGCTACTCAGGAGTGGATGCAGGCATTGAGAAGCTCAAGCGACACCTTGTTTGCATCGAGAAAGCATCTGGGAAGATAATGTGGGACAAAAGCGTGCCAGCGGTCATGCCAGAGGATGAGTTTTCCGGCTTTCTCGCAACCGAACATGGATATGCAAGCAACACCCCAGCCTCCGATGGTGAGCGCATTTACGTATTCTTTGGCAAGACCGGTGCGTTAGCCTTCGATCTCGATGGGAATCAGCTTTGGCAAACCGGTCTTGGCACTCGCTCCAACAGCCGCCGTTGGGGAAGCGCCGCCAGCGTGATGCTAACAAAGGATCACGTTGTGGTGAATGCCTTGGATGAGGGCAGTGCAGTGTTTGGTCTAGAGAAAGCGACTGGCAAAATCGCATGGAAGGCCCCAGCGGAAGGCCTGGAGCTCGCCTACAGCACTCCGGTGCTCGTGAAAAATGGCGCTGAAGAGGATTTGGTGCTGGCAGTGCCACAGGAGATTTGGGGAATGAACCCCACGAATGGAAAACTCCGCTGGTACGCCACCCATGAGCTTCCTGGCAATGTGTCGCCAGGAGTCGTTATTGGTGATGCCTCCGATATTTTCGTGTTTGGCGGCTACCCGCGCACAGGGAGCGCTGCCATCAAACTAGGCGGACGCAATGACATCACCTCCAGTATCCGCTGGACCAGCAACAACAGTTCTTACGTGCCCACTCCCGTTTTCCACCAAGGTCACCTCTACGTCATCAACGACAAAGGCATGGCCCTCTGCATGGAGGCGGCGACTGGGAAGGTTGTTTTCGAGGAGCGAGTTATGGAATCCGCCGGAGGCGGTCGACGTGGAGGTGGAAAACCATTTTATGCCTCACCCGTTCTGGCCGATGGCAAGCTCTACTGTGTTAGCCGCACGAATGGCACTTTTGTCATGGCCGCCGCACCCAAATACGAGATCCTTGCGCGCAATGTCATCGACCTCGATGATAGTCAGTTCAATGCGAGCCCCGCAGTAGACGGAAATCAGCTTTTCATCCGATCCAACAAAGCTCTCTACTGCATCGGGCAGTGAGCCCTGGGCACTTAGCGGCCTGACTTCTGGGCGGTGTTGCTAAACAACGCTGCTTGGTAACGCACCAGCGCATCACCAATAGCAGCAGCTAACCCATTCTGATAAGTGGGAGACGCAATCAATGATCCGTCCTTCGAGTTGGTCACGAACCCACCCTCAAAGAGGATGCCTGGACGATTGCAGCCGGTAAGCACGGACCATCGCGCACGTTTGATGCCACGATCCACCAGCTTGTAGCGATGAATAACCATGGCGTGAACTGCCGTGGCCAATGCGATATTCTCTGCATCGCGAATGTTACCAGTGAAGGCTCGGTTATCCCAATCTCGCGTGCCCATTGAGGTCGATGAGCTTCCCTGCGGCGTAAGCGCAAAGGTCTCGATGCCGGAAGCAGCCGAACCACCGGAGTTGAAGTGCAAGCTGACGAAGATGCTGTTGGGAATGCTATTGGCAAACTGTGCCCGACCACCCAACGAGATAAATCGGTCATCCTGGCGCGTCATGACCACTTTGAAACCCCGTTTGATGAGCGCTGCCTTCACCGCGTGAGCCAGTTGAAGCGTGTACTGTTTCTCATAGCCGTAGATGCCCTTGGCCCCAGAATCATGGCCCCCATGCCCTGCATCAATGATCACCGTATCAAAGGGCCGCCCTTGCGTAATCAGCCAAGGACGAATCACCGGGTCGAGCAGCTTGCTGAGATCCACGCGCGAAACACACACCTTCCCTTTCAGAGTCGTGATGGGGTAGCTCATCACAAACTTGATGTTGTTGATCAATAGATCCTGGCTGCCAACGCGGCCCTTCAAAAACATGGTGGGATTCCTGAACCAGAGCTGTTCGCCGCTCACCTTGAACTCACTAAACCGATAGAACGCATGGATGCTCTCAGCAGTGACCCAGTCCATCCCACCTGATTGGTAAATCTGCCACGCTGCCGGAGCGGCTGGCAAGTCTTGCGTGACGGTAGGGGGCGGGGGCGCTGATCCCGTTGCTTTGGTGCCTGCCTTTGGCGTGGGCTCATCATCGTTTTTCAGCGTGGCGAACTCGGAGTCCAAGTTCATGTCCACACCGGCATTGGCTGCAGGTACTGGGGGAGTGAATGCAGATTCTTTCGTGGACTCAGACTTAGATGAAGCCTCAGCCATCTTGGGCTCCACCGCTGCGGGCACAGACGCAGTGGGTGCATTCACTTTCGGCACCACCGTCGCCTTCACGATCATTTCCTTCGGCACGGGCGGGCCCATTGGAGACAAATCAGGAGGCCCCATCGGCGGAAGTTGAGCCGTCGTGGCTTCTTTTTTGCCTTTTTCTTCGGTCTTTGCTGCGTTTGCCACCGGCGGTGGTGCTTTTTCTTCCGTCGGAGCCTTCATTTGTGGCTTCGGCGTTTCCTTTGGCACCGTTTTGCTGGCGGCGGGCTTCGACTTTGCGGTGGAGGCTTTGGAAGTACCGGAACTCTTGGATTTGGTGCTTAGCGGTGCTGCTTTCGGCTTGGGTTTGGGCTTCGGAGCCTCTTCTTTCTTTGGCTCTGGCGGGGGAGGAGGGGGCGGAGCCTCCTCTTTTTTGCCCAGCCCAACCACTCGCTTCATTTTGTCGAACCAGCCCTTCTTCTCGCCTTCCTCAGCGCCAAAAGCAGCGCCAACTGCCACCATAGTGGCAACGAAAAGCGTCGGCAGCGCGTGTTTCCTGAGGCTGAACATTTTGGGGGGGGTCGAAACGAGCGTTAATCACTAGCCGCAGAAACTCGAGATTCAAGAGCGGCATGAACGGGTCTTGCGCTGACGTTCGGCTTTCTCGTATCCTTCGCTCTTATGATGTCCCGCTTCTCCCTTCTGGATTATGTGATTTTCGTGGCCTACTTGGCCGCATCCGTCGGGGTGGGCCTGCTTTCAGCCCGTGGCTCAAAGTCACTAGGAGACTATTTTTTGGCAGGTCGTGGCATGAGCAGCATCGTGGTGGCGATGTCCGTCCTTGCGGCTCTTTTTTCAGGTATCAGCTACATCGCTGGGCCTGCAGATGTGTATCAGAATGGCTTCGCTTTTGCCTACGTGGTGCTCGCGTTTTTCATCGCCACTCCCTTCACCGCCAACTGGATGATGCCCTTGTTCTACAACTCGCGGTACTTCACGGCCTACCAGTTCTTGGAGGAGCGATTCTCCCGCACGGCACGCCTTTTGGCTTCCGGGCTTTTCATTTTTCGCGTCTGCCTCTGGCTTGCAGCAGCCACCTACGCTCCAGCTCTGGCCTTGGAAAAAGTAACCGGAATGCCGCTATGGCTTACGATTCTGGCGTCTGGAACACTCACGACACTCTACACGGCACTGGGCGGGATGAAGGCTGTCATCTGGACAGATGTCATGCAGTTGATCGTGCTGTTTGGCGGCCAGTTCATCATTGTGTTAGTGGCTGTGGGTAAAATACCGGGCGGCATTGCCACGGTATGGGAAACTTCTGTGAATGATGGTCGCCTCAACTTGAGCCTCTCCTTCAACATGGCGGACCGGGTCAATTTGGGGGCTGTTTTGATCGCCGGAGCATTCCTGCATCTAGTGCAGATGGCCACGGATCAAGTTTCCGTTCAGCGTTATCTCACGGCCGGGAGCCTGGAAGAAGCCCGCAGGTCCCTGTGGCTCAAGTTGTGGTTCATCCTGCCGGTTCTAGTGCTCTTCTATGGCACGGGGCTAGTGCTTTATGCGTTTTACAAGCAACACGGTGATCCACTGGCCGCTGGATTAATCCAAAAAGCAGACCAGATACTGCCCTACTTCGTGATCACCGAGCTGCCATCTGGGCTGCCCGGTTTATTGATCGCCGCAATCTACGCTGCCAGTATGTCCACCATCTCAGCTGGTCTTAACTCGCTCTCTTCTGCGACCATCATGGACTTTCAGTCGCGGAAAAGCAGTGATGCCAATTCAGCTAATACTCAACTGGGCCGCGCACGATGGATTACGGTGCTCTACGGCATTCTGGTCATGGCTTTTGCCTTCCTTGTCTCCCTCATGAGTGGAAATCTGGTTGAATCCGTAAACACGATCATCGGTCTCGTGGGGGGGCCGCTGCTTGGACTGTTCTTCTTGGGCATGTTCACCCAATCTGCCACCGCGCGTGGTGCGCTTTGGGGCTGCCTGATTGGGTTCGCCTCGCTGCTGATGATTTATCTCTATCAAAATGGCATCCTCACCCGCGAAAAGCCCGCACAACTTGTTTCGTTTGTCTGGTTTAGCCTGTTAGGATGTGCTATCACGATGATTACTGGCCTTATCGCCTCAGCCCAGCAGCCAAAACAAGGCACTGCTTAGCGTCACCAAGCCGTCCAGCCGCCATCGACCGCAAGGTTTTGGCCAGTAACGAAGCTTGACGCATCGCTCAACAAGAACAGCACTGCACCAGCAATCTCTGGCGACTGCCCTACCCTGCCCATGGGCACCTTTCTCGCCAATCGAGCCACAAACTCATGCTTATCGCTCTGAAGAGTCGGATTTGGAAATGGTCCGGGCGAAACGCAATTGCAGCGCACACCACCCTTACCATGATGCACGGCAAGGTAGCGCGTCATCTGCTGCAGACCCGCCTTTCCAACGCCATACTCAATCGGATTCGGCGTCATTGGCGACTCGTAGACGGAAGGATCGGGCGAGACTGTGCCATACATGCTGGAAAATAGCACGATACTGCCACTTCCTCGCACGGCCATTCGCTGGCTGACACTGCGGGCTAACACAAAAGTTGCGGTCAGATTGCCGTGGTTGGCTTTGTCAAAATCCTCTGCCGTCAGATCATCAAACTTCTTTGCGGTAGACGCGTAAGTCATGATCACCAGCCCATGCGGGACTCCGCGTGTGGCCATTTGCTGCTCAACAAAGGTTTCCACTTGGCCCAAATCAGACGCGTCCAACGAAACAGGCGTCACGCTCTCGCCAAAACCCACTTCAGCTGCCTTGCAACCAAGATCCGCACACAGCACTCGGGCACCGAGCTTACAGCAGCCATTCACAACCTCGCGGCCGAGATAACCGGCACCACCGATGACCCAAACGTCCCGGCCCTCCAGTGAAAACAGTGTAGAGTCTATCATACTGGTTTGCCGATCTGCACTGTGGTGAGGCCTCCATCGATCGTGATGATCTCACCCGTGATGTAGCTGGCCGCAGCCGAACAAAGAAATGCGACAGCTCCCGCACAATCACTTGGTTCGCCAACTCTGCCGAGCAGGATCTTGTTTTCGTAGTGCCTGAGTAAGTCATTCTTGCGAGGCTCCATCCAAACGCTCGTCAGTGGCGTGCGAATGAGGCCCGGAGCAATGCCATTTACCCTGATTCCACGATCTGCTAAAGAGGCCGCGAGTGAACGCACCATCATCACCAATCCGCCCTTGCTCGTGTCATACGCCACGCTGTCCGTTTCAGCCTGGAAGCCATTGGTAGAAGCCACAATAACAATGCTGCCGCCCCGCCTCCTCTTGGCAAAAGCTTGGGCCAAGAAGAAGGGCGCGCGTAGATTCAAAGCCATCGTGCGCTCCCACTCCACAGAAGTCATTTCCAAGAAAGGTTTGTCGAAGAAGCTTCCCGCATTGCACACCAAGATGTCCAACTCCGGCTCCAACTCGAAAGCAGCGGTCACGAGAGCTTCCGCTGAATCCGGCTGAAGCAAATCAGCGTGCAAGTACTTCGGCAGTTCAGACTCGGCTTGCAGACCATGATGCACAACCGCCGCCCCACACTCTGCTAGTTGCGTGGCGATGGCCAATCCAATGCCTTGTGACGATCCCGTCACCAGTGCCGCGTGCCCTTCAAGAGAGAATGCTTTCATCCTTGAGCTTTAGGTAGTCCACCGTGTTTTGAAAAGCAATGCGCTTGACCACTTCATCGCCGGCCGCTGTCAGCGCATCCACTTCGGCCTTATAGGTGCTGATGAGGCGCACCACTTGGCCGTTGATCTCTGCCGCGTAACTATAAAACGGCGAATCGCTACCCCACATGAACTTGCGAGGGTAAGCCGCTGCCAAATCAGCGATCACACGTGCAGGATTGGTGTAGTCCGTGTCGAACCGTCGTGATTTGGGTGCGACAAAGGGCATGTCCTTCACCACACCCAGGCAGTGAATGCAGTGCGCCGAGTTGTCGAACCACGTATTGGGCAGAGCATTGACGCGATCCAGGCACTCCTTGTCAAAGCGGCATGAGTGGGCGAGGCAGAAGCGCACTTGGGGATTCTCCTCTGCAACGTCCAGAATATCCCGCGCCTGTGCCCAAAGATCACTCTCTGCTACACTGGAGTGGATCAAAAAGGGCAAATCCCACTCCTCAGCAAGCTCCAGAAACACTTTGCCACGATCCCGGAGGTGCTTGATGTCAGCCTGCAAAATAGTTGTCTGCATCTTGATGCCGTAAAAATGGTAACGCGCGCGCAACTTCCGCAGTTCGACCGCCTGAGCGGCGGTATTGCGCATGGGATCTGCCATAATGAGCGGCAGCATACGCCGGCCCTCATCAGGGAAGAGTTCATAGATTTCCTTGAGCAACCTCAGGTTCTCGAAAGCATAAGGCACATCATGCAACCGCCCGGCGGCGTCTTTGATTTCACCGTCACGAAACGCACTGACATCCAGAGCAAGATGGCTCACGAAAGGAAACACCATCCAACGCGAGACTCCCAGCGCCAAACCCTCGTCATGCATCGCCACCAAGTGCTGGGCGTAGGGGAAGTCACCGTGCAAATAGAATAGCAAGTCGGCACCAACGTGGTTGTGGCAATCAATAATCATCTCCTGAGAACGAACTCAGAACCGACGATGTTGAAAGCGGAGGAAACTATTTCCACACAAGCACTCCTATTGGGATACACCTATAGACTTCAGCCACTTCAGCGCATCTTCGGGCCAGACTTTTGCATCGCGCTCACAACGGAGGCCGTAGCCATGGCCCCCGGTTGCATAAAGTTTGAACTCATGAGCAATCTTTGCGCGCTTCAGTGCCTCATGGACAACTTTGCTGCCGATGATATGCCGCTTATCGTCCTCGCTGTGAATGATAAGTGTCGCGGGCATATCGGCGGTTAGTTTGAGGTCAGAAGCGACTTGGCCAGATTTATCATCCAGATAAGCGGGGTAAACGAGAATGCCAAAATCGGGTTGGCAACCCGTCTGATCGATCACATCGACGGCCAAGTATGAGCGCTGGACCACTGGGGCGCTTGCCTTGGCCGCGAGATTGCCTCCTGCAGAGAATCCAATCACGCCCAGTCGCTTCGGGTCGATCTTCCACTCAACAGCGTTGGCCCTCACCAAGCTCAAAGCGCGCTGAACGTCCTGAAAGGCACCCTCGCGATTGTTTGGCGTGCGATACTTCAGCACCAAAGCGCTGATACCGTTTTTGTTGAGCCATGCAGCAATCTCCGAGCCCTCCTTGTCCATGACGCAGTATCCATAGCCACCACCAGGGCATACGATCAAGGCAGGAGCGGCAGATCCATCTGGGCGCTCAGCCTTGAAAAAGGTCAGAGTCGGTTTGCTCACGTTCGTGATGCGCAAGAAACCATCTTGGCGCTTCACCTCTGTCTCAGCCTCCTTTGCTCCAGCACCCGGCATTTTGCCCTCGGGCCACACATCAATGACCGTCTGAGCGACAAGACTCGAAGAAACAACGAAAAAGAGGACAATCGCGCGAAACATGGGCACTCGAAACGCCCCCAATGTCTCAACTCTTTTCGATTAGCTCTCTGCAACTCATGCTAGCCCCGGCTCTTGACCACGACCGGAGCACGTGGCGCTGAGGCTCGGCTAACACGTGAAACCGGAGCAATGCCTGAAGGACACCCACCATTGGCCGCATTGCGGGTGATGATTCCGCCGCCAGTGCGTGCCCCGTAGTTGACCAAGGCCCCGTAGTTGCCAAAGAGGCTGTCGGAGTATCCCTGGAAATAGGTTGGGGCGCGATTGGTGCGATAGCCGAAGCGATGGAAGTCTCGTCCGTAGCCATTGTTGGCAAAATAGGGGCCAACACCTGGTAGCAGGAGGTTACCATTGCTTCCACCGATGCTAACAAAGCCCCCCAGACCGAAACCGGCATTCTGTTGGGCTGACATGGCTTGGACAAGGGCTGCCAATTGGAGCGCCTGATGTGTGCGATGCTCCATGGCAGTCTGCTGAGCTGCTGCGTAAGCTTTTGCAGCCGCTTCCGCCCTTTGCCTGGCAAGTTCACGCTTTTGAGCGCGCTCCTCGGCCTGCTGTTTCTCGAAAGCGCGCTCCTTATCGGGATCGTAGCCAAACTCCTTTTGGGATGCGGTGGTCATGTCACTGAATAAAATGCGCGCCACGCCTTTCGTGTGCCGGAAGGTGACGCCATCGGGACTCACCTTGAGGATTCTGCAGTTCTGATAAGAGCGGCCTTGGACCGTCATCAGGTCGGCAGCGCGAGCAGCGCCGGTCAGGGAAAGCATCAGGGCAAGCAAGAGCGTATATTTGTTCATAGCAGCTTTGGTGATTCGAGTGTGTTCGAAAATCTCCAAGCACTGCGGTTCGGTCGAGGAATCTAGTTTCCTTTATTCCTTGAGATTATTGTTATTTTATAAAATCGCCCAAAACTTATTCGGGTTGCTTGATTGATTTTGCCCCTGAATAACCAAAAACCGCGCTTTAAGGCCTAGGTCCGCTTGTCCCAGGCAAGGCGCTAAAGAAGAAATAGCGGGGGGAGTTCACAAGATCGCCCAGTTCACGTGTAGCAATTGCGGAAAGTAGAATCTCCATTTTTTCTAAAGCGCTCGGGCTACTAGAGAAACGTTCTTCCATCCACCTCCTCAGTCGGGCGTTGGCGTTGTTTTCCACGGCTATCGTGCCGAGATTCAGGAGCATGACGAGCACACAGATGCCGACAAAAACGAAGAAAACATTGCGGAATGGCATCTTCATGAACGCTAGCAGCGCTCCACAGCCAAACGCTGTAAACATGGGTATGTAGCGATTGAGCCTGATACAAGTGCGGCGCCAAACGAAGGCGTCTTTATCCTCCCCTTTCTGCAAGGCATGGGCTGCTTCATGCAGAGCAAGCGCCCAGGCGGCCAGATGCTTGCCCTCCCTCACGTCTTTGCTCAGAAAAAGCCGACGGCGGGATGGATCGAAGTAGTTGGAGATGACACCATCATGCGGAACAATTTGAACATCCCCAGCACCGTGCGCATTCAGGAACTCCTCAGCGATTTGTGCTCCTGTGATGTTCTCAGGTGCCTGGGCGCGGCGGCCAAGTTCCATGCGAGACTCAAACCTGCCTAACGCCCACTTGCTAACAAAGAAGACCGCAAGGATCAGGATAAGTGGGACGGCTAGCATTGGGAGAATCTGGAAGAGGCAGAGATGACTGATGTTTCAACGAAACGGACCCGCCACGGCTGTCATCAAGTCAAAGCCCAATTGGGTGTCTAGCTCTGAAGCCGCTCAATGGTCGCGAGCTGGTGCTCCAGTGAGGCCCACGACTGCTGTTGCTGCCGTGACCACCAGTATCGAAGCGCAATCCAGCGATCTCCAAGAATGTGTGGCCATCTTTGGCATAAACGGTGATCCACTCGCCTTTTCCAGATTGGCCGTAGCGCCGAAATGCGTCCGAAGTGCCGCAACCACGCAGGAGACCCGCGTGATTTAGAACGTACGAAACGGATCCGGAGCAGTCATAGCCCCTGTCATAGAGCTTCCGATGGCCTCCCCCATAAACGTATGGCTTGCCCGCGATCTGGTTGGCGGCCTGAATGGCATTGTGCACACTGATCGGAGCGTAGGCTGGAAGTGATGCGAGCCCGTTAGAGTGAATCACCGCCGTTTTGCCTGGAGTGAAAGAATAATACCAACGCGTAGGACCCCGAGCCACATGGGATGGGGTAGAGCTGCATTGCGTGAGCGCAACACAGGTAAGAGCGAGAAGCAAAAAGCGAAGTGTCACAGCATTTAATTAACCGATCTTAATCAAATAAACAACCTTCTTCATCAGCTGCGTTGTGCTATGCCCTCTACCATGCGCATCTCGGAGATTTTTTACTCCGTTCAGGGAGAAGGCAGCCTTGTGGGCGTGCCTTCCGTTTTCGTGCGCACTTCCGGCTGCAATCTCCGCTGCCGCTGGTGCGACACACCTTACGCCTCGTGGAAGCCGGAAGGCCAAGAGATGAACACGGAGCAGATCCTTTCGACCGTGCTCACATACCCAGCCCAACATGTGGTAGTAACGGGCGGAGAGCCCATGATCGCGTTGGGAATGGCAGAGCTTCTCATCCGCCTCCGAGAAGCAGGCAAACACATCACTATAGAGACTGCCGGGACCGTGGCTCCATCGGGAGTGGTATGCGATTTAGCGTCCATCAGCCCGAAACTCAGTAACTCGACACCCAGCGTTGCCGAAGCCGGGGTGACCTGGGTGGAACGCCATGAAGCCACCCGTGCTAAGCCAGAAGTGCTTCATCAATGGTGTGCCGACTACGACGTTCAGCTCAAGTTTGTGATCTCTACAGAGCGCGATCTCGAAGAAATGCGCGCCATCATCAAACCCCTGCCTCTCAAGCCGACACAAGTGATGATCATGGCCGAAGGAACAAGCGTGGAAGCCATACGAACCCGCAGTGCGATGCTGGTAGAGGCATGCAAGCATTACGGCTGGCGCTACTCGCCCCGATTGCACATCGATCTCTTTGGCAACCAGCGGGGCACTTGAAAAGCAGCCGGAAAAGGCGGACAATCAGCCACAAATCCCACGCTCCAATGAAAACCTTCTCGTCCATCATGGCCCTGGCACTGCTGGGCATCACTACCCTGCATGGTCAGGCCCCAGGGGTAAAGGCTCGCACCTCTTACCACACCGATGGGACCTACACCGAGTCCACTCAGGACCCAACTACCCGCGAACAAAGGGACATCACCTACAATCAGCAAAATGTGAAGATTGCGGAGCGCGTCTACTTGCTCAATGAGCGCGGCGTTCCCGTCCAAGGTAATGTTTATGATGGACGCGGCCAACTCAGATCGCGGGTTCAGATCTTTTTCGACCAGTTTGAGCGCCAAACGGAACAGCGCATGATGAACCTAAACGGAGAGGTCTATCAGCGGATTGTTTTTGAGTACGATGCTCAAGGCAAGGCGCAGGCACCAAAAGTGATCAACTACGACAACGTGACATCGCCCGACATGCGACCTGCGAGCATTGATCTGACCGGCCAAGGCAGGCTCCCGGGAAAACTGGATCGCAGTCAGGGCGAACCTACCTCCCCTCAGCAAGGGAATGTGGCACCGATGCCTCAAGCCAATGGCAACATCGGCACGCTTCCGCCGGCGGGCATTCGTCCCGGCACCTCACTGAATCCCAGCCCACAAGAGCCTGAGAAAAAGAAAGGCTGGCTCGGCAGAATCTTTGGCGGCAAGGAAAAGAAAGAAGACAAGTAGCGCCATCGTCCCCTGACACTTGCTAACTTCTATGAATCGCCGCCATTTCGTCGCCTCTGCTTCGGCTGCTGCTGCCGCTTTATCAAACACCCGCCTGCTCGCCGCTGATGGCAAGCGCCCAATGATCGGCCTGGATCACTTTGCAGTACGTGCAGCGGGGATGAAGGCCCCAGCGCTCATCGACTATGCGGCCTCACTGAAGCTCGACATCATCTTCATCTCCGAACTAGGTCCACTGGAGAGCAAAGACGAAGCCTACTTGAAAAAGTTGAAGGCTCAGGCAGACGCAGCAGGGCTCAAGATTTACTCCGGAGGGATGAGCATCTGCAAATCATCCAATACCTACAAGCCAGAACAGGGCGACCCGGTCGCTTACACCGAAGATCTTATCCGCATCGCCAAAACATTGGGCTCACCTGTTGCGCGTTGCGTCCTCGGCAATGCCAAAGACCGGACAACCGATGGTGGCATCCAAAAACATATCGAGGAATGCGTGCGTGTGCTCAAGGCAGTCAAAAGCCGCTGTGAAGCCGAAGGCGTCCAGATCGCCATCGAGAACCACGCAGGCGACATGCAGAGCTACGAGCTCAAGGCACTGATCGAAGCAGCCGGAAAAGACCACGTTGGAGCGAACATCGACCCAGGGAATGCCGTCTGGTCACTGGAGGACCCAATGGTCAATCTTGAAGTGCTTGGGCCATACACGATCTGCTCATCCATTCGCGATTCCATGATCTGGGAGACGGAAGAAGGTGCCATGGTGCAGTGGACAGCCGTAGGAGAAGGCATCGTGGACTTCAAGGCTTACACCAAGCGCTTTGCCGAACTCGCTCCAGGAGCGCCTCTGAATGTGGAAACCATTTCTGGATTCGCCAAACCGTTCACCTACCTCAAAGAAGAGTTTTGGGCACCTTACAGCACAGTTCCCGCTGCCGGATTTGCCGCATGGGTAGCGCTTAGCAAGCGCGGCAAACCAATCGACTCATTCAAGGCACCGGAAGGCGCTGACAAAAAAGCAGCAGAAACAGCTTATCAAAAAGGAGAGTTGGAACGCAGCACGAAGTGGCTGCAGGCCAATCTCTAAGCCCGGCGGCCAACAATCTCACTCTTTGAAGCTGGTGTCTGGCTGGTCCAACGCCAGTTCCTTGATCCAAAGATTGCGGTAACGCACATCGTGGCCCTCGGCCTGTAGTTTGATGCCCTGAGGAGTGTCGGTGATGCCTTTGCCGCCATCATTTCCACCATCCACCCCTGAGCGTGGACCGCCCCAGACTTTGTTGATGGTGACATTCTGGTGCACCAGTTTTCCGTTGAAATACATGCTCACCAGCGGCTTCTCCGTGAGCTTGCCATCTTTGAATCGTGCAGCGCGAAACACGATGTCATAAGCGTTCCACTTTCCGACTCCGGCGAACTGCTCGTAGGGGGACTCCGTCTCATTGATCACCGCTCCCATACCGTGTTTGGTGCGATCTCCTTCCAGCACTTGAATCTCGAAGCGGTTCTGAAGATACACACCACTATTACCTCCGGGTTTGGCGATGAAAAACTCAACGTGGAGGCGAAAGTCCTTGTAAGGCTTGCGAGTCACAATGTCCGCCGCGCCATACTTACCGCCATCCGCCGCTCGATCATCCGTCATGATGCACGTACCACCGTTTACCGGATCTTCGACGACCTTCCACTTGATAGGCATGGATGACTTGAACCCTGGGCCTTCCCAATAGATCCACTTCTCGTCGAGCATTGCACGCGAGCCGTCCAAAATAAACTCAGCACCAGCGACTGGAGCCGCACCGACTCCTATGCTCTTTGCCTGGGCCTGATCGTTGGACGCAGGTTGTTGAGCAAGGCCGATACTGGTAATGAAAACAAAGGTAAGCGCGCGAATCATAACAGAGGAGATCAACCTGGACCGAAGCGGCGGTCTTTCATAAGACCATCCGAAGCTAGAACTGGAAGTAAATGAAGTCGCCACCCTCTGTGGAGCAGAGTGCAACAATGCCGAGAAGAATGAGGCCCGCAGCGAATGACTGGATCAGCGTCCACTTCCAAGTCTTGAGGCGCTCATCCTCAGGTGAGGGAATCCACCCAAGATACTCCACGAGCGGGAAAATCAGCGTCAGCGGCAGCCCATACAACACAGCTTCCAAGCCGATGCCACATCCAATGCGCCATTCCGTGAGCGTGGCGGCCAGCGGATTCAGCGTGAGGTGATGGACAATCATCGCAAGGTTGTGCTCCCGGAAGAGAACTCGCCCCACGTGCATGATGGCGAATGTGAACACCACCCGGAACACAATCCCTGCCGGACCTCCAGCCTTGCCAAACAGCGGCACTGCTTTGGACAAGTAAGGCCAGATGGAAAGCAGCAATCCATGAAAGAGACCCCAGAAAATGAAGTTCCAACCCGCACCGTGCCACAGGCCGGAGAGGAAGAAAACGAACATGACATTGCGAATGGTGGTAGAGGAACTCACCCTCGAGCCACCCAATGGAATGAAGATGTAGTCCTTGAACCACTTGCCCAAACTCATGTGCCATCTGCGCCAAAACTCGCTCGGTGACTGCGAAATGTAGGGGTGGTTGAAGTTGGGGCACAACTCGATGCCGATGATCCGTGCCGATCCACGCGCAATGGCCGTATAGCCGCTGAAATCTGCATAAATCTGCACTCCAAAGGCCAAAACTCCGCCCCAAAGCACCGGGAAGGACGCGTCCGCCAAGGCAAAGACTTTGTTGGCCAACATCGCCGTGCTGTCAGCAATGGCGAGCTTTTGGAACAAGCCCCAGAGAATCAAAACAAAGCCCGAACGGATCGCTTCGAGTTGTGGTCGCCTCACTACCTGGTATTGCGGCAGCATGTGTCCAGCGCGCTCGATAGGTCCCGCTACGAGTTGTGGGAAAAACGCCGCAAAGGTCGCATAGTCCAGCAGCGAACGGCATGCAGGCAGTTGTTTGCGATAGACGTCGATCGCGTACGACAAGCTCTGGAAGGTGAAGAACGAAATGCCTGCCGGAAGTGCAATCTTTAGCAAAATGGGAGAAGGCATGAGGCCGATGGCCGTGAGAACTGCGGTGACATTCTCGATGAAAAAGCCAAAGTACTTGAAGGCAAATAAGATGGCCAGATTGACGCTGATGCTGAGGATGAAATACGCCTTCCGCTGTTTGTCAGAAGTGCTCTTCTCCATCCCAATCGCACAACCCCAGTCAAACAAGGTTGTGATGCCGATCAGCAGCACATACCAGTGGTGTATCCAGCCATAGAAGATGTAGCTGGCGACCACCAGCAGAAGGTTCTGGCCCTTGCGCGGCAGCCAGAAATACACGCAAAGCAACAGCGTGAAGAAGATCAAATACTCGACGCTCTGAAAGATCATTTCGCTCTTGCTTTAGGCCCCAGCACTCCCTCGATCGTCGGCTGAACATTGCGCCAGAAGATCTCCATGTAAGGCCGCTGATACTGGGGATCCGTTTTGATGTGATCTCCGTCGTGATACATCTCTTCAGTGATGCTTGTCTCGCCACCTTCGTCAGTGAATAGGCAACCATTCTCCTTGAGCCATGCTTTGAGCGCCTCGGTGTAGGCGGGCAGAGTGAGTTCTGCTTCACTCCCGGTAGGAGGATCTGGCCGCCGCTTCACTTTATGAAAGTGCAGAATGAAGCCATTCCTTTTCGCCAAATCGACCATATAAGGCAGGAAAGACTCTTGGGGCGATGGATCAAACACGATGGGTTCCTCACCATCACGCGTGCCTGGGTCAGGCCCCTGAGCCTCCACTTCGGCGTCCTCTCCTTGCAACGTAGATGCCCAGTCACTCCGTTGATAGTCCATGGAGAGCGCATCGTTGAGTTCGTCTCGACGGTCTTCATCTGTCATTTCGGGGCCGAGGGCAGTGAACTTGAATGCGACCTTCTTCATCTTCCAGCGCGCCCACTCACGCATCTTCTCTGCCGCAAAAAGCCCATCCATGGTACCAGAGACGCGCTTCATCATCCCCGGCCAGCTCATGGCTTGCGCCCGGTCATAGGCACCCATCACGATGGGCCACTCGGGCTGCTCTCTGCCCTTCATCCGGTCCACCATTTCTTCATTTCGGTGCATCCGCAGTTCCGGCCAGGTAAGATCACGATCACGATAGAAGATGGTCACACACTTTGGCTTAACACCGGACTCCACCACGACTAACTTTAGCAACAGATACCACATGGGTGACTTGGTGCCGCTCACGGACAGTTTGTAAAGCCTCTGACCGCTGATGCCGGTCAGGTAGTTGGGCTCAATCCGTGAGTTCAACATGGAGTTGCCGATCAAAACCCACTCAGGTTTTGCAGCCTGTAAGATGGCGCGTCCGGTGGGTGCGTCTTCCACACCACCAGAAGCACGCATCACGCGTTTCTGCTTCACATCGCGGACTCGCAGGGACTTCTCCAATGAGTCACTGCGGCAAATGAGCGCCGGCACAAGCACCGCAATGCCTATGACGCAAACGAGTTGCGCCACAGACCGCATTGGTGAGCCGGATTGAAATGACATGGACAGGGAACGCGGGGCTTATCACTACTGGCCCGAAAATCAAGTCAAGGGATGCCCGCAAGCCAGTCGATACGCCGCTGAAGTTTCTCACGCCGACTAGCATCCGGATGAGGGTAAAGCGTTGGATACCACGCCGTCATCACGGCCGCGCGCGCCACCAAGCACTGCTCCAATGCCTCAACATTCAGCGGGCCATAGGCATCCTTCAGAGCCACTACAAACTCGTAGTCACCATCCAAGATTTGCGCATTCCAGATCAACGATGCCACGTCCCACTCGACAGGACCACTGAAGGCATCTTCCCAATCAGTGAGAAGAAGGCCCACCGTCGTTTGCATCAGGTTCCCAGGGTGTGCATCTCCGTGCAAAGGCTGGTAAGGCAAATCTGCCAAGGTCTCAAGAGACTCCGTGAGCTTCTGATGCAGCATTTGCTTCACTTTGGGTTCGAATCCTTCTGTTTTATCAAGGACACAGATGCTTTCCGTAATGATCCCGAGTCGCGGAAGCTCGGGCGAGAAGTCCGCCAGCGCTTCGTGACATCTTTTTAGGACTCGTCCTATCTCGGCAGGTTCTGGGACGATGTCTGTTCGCGTCACAAACTGCCAAAAGTTCATCGGATACCCTCGGTGAAGGTGGGGACCAGCAGGAAGGGCGAAATGAAGTGGAATAACAGGAGCACCGCGGCTGGTGAGATGCTGAGCGAGCGCGATCTCTCGCTCAAACCACTCCGTGGTTGCTCGCGGGCCGGTCAAATCCTGCACCACGCGGGCCACGATCGTCTCCGTCAGTCTTACGACCAGCGTATTGCCATCTTGAAGCAGATCGTAGCGATCTGGCGTGATGCCATGTGCCTGAAGCACTTCGGTGACAGCCTGCAAAGGTTGGGACAAGTGATTCACCGTCATCTCACGCCAGATGGGTTCTGTATTGTGCCACGTTTCAGTCGGACGAGGCAGTATGCTTTACTTCCTCGAGCACCGTCGGATCCATTTCGGTGAGATGGCACCTCTCCGGGAATCGACCCTCATTAACGTCCGCAATGTACTCACTGAATGCGGCAATGCGTTCCCGCTGTAGCCGACGATGTTCTTCAACAAAGTTTCGATACGCTTTTGCGTGGCGCGGTAGCCGCTCGCTGTAGTCGCCCAGAATATCGTCTGAGAACAGGAACTGCGTGTCACAACCACTCCCAGACCCTAGGGACATCAGCAGCATAGTCGTCTGCGAGCACAGCCAAGTCGCCAGATTGTGCGGCACGATCTCAATCTCTGCCGCATACGCTCCAGCGTTCTCTAAGTCCTTCATTTTGCGATACAAGAGCCGGGCTTCGTCCGCAGTCTTGCCGATGGAGCGGTAGCCCGTCCAAGTCACGTGTCTTGGCACCATGCCAATGTGCCCCACCACCGGAATGCCTTCCCTTGCCATGGCTTCGATGATGAACGGACTGGCAGAGCAATACACGGAGCTGGCTCCCAACTCGAGCGCCTTGAACCCCACCCGAATCGCTTCTTCCTGACTAGCAAGCCCGTGCGGAGTGGCTCCGGAGAGGAAGCTGTTTGGAGCGGCCGCAACCAGCAATGGCAGCCGCGCCTGAGACTCAGGTGAATCGAAACTACAACTCATCAAATCGACACCCGCTGCCTCAGCCGCAGCAGCCTCGTCGGGCGACTTAACATGAATATGCGTTAAACAGCGCTTTCCTTTGAGTTTCCTCAGGTCGTAGACAGTGTATTTCTTGCGCGGACGAAGCATGACGGTGGCAGATGGTGTATCCCGAACAGAGCGTTGTCATGATCTCGACGCAAGCCTCGCATCGCTGCCATGTGTCCCATTTCAAGTTGGATTCTAGCGGACATATATTGCCAGATCTGTGCCAATCGTTCACACTCGCCACTCCAGTATGCCGCACCTACCCACCGTCACCTCCCTTTTCCTCGTTTTGCCGCTACTCTGCCTTGCAGAGGTAAACCAGGTTCAAAAAGTAGCGGATGATGTCTACTTCCATGAAGGCGAAATCAGGCCATCTGGGCACTGCAACAATGGCTGGATCATTTTTGAAGACTACGTCGTCGTGATTGATGCCAACTTCCCTTCAGGTGCGCGTGTCATTCTGCCAAAAATCCGGGAACTCACCGACCGTCCCATCCGCTTCACCTTTGACACTCATCATCACGGTGATCACGCCTACGGAAACTATTTCTGGCACCAGAACGGCTCCACACCTGTGGCTCACGTCGGAGCCATTGATGAGATGAAGAAATATGAGACGGGTCACTTCGGAGCAGCCCCAGGACGTTGGGAAGAAGCCGCTAAAGGCCGCAAAGACGTGGCCGAGAGCAAGCTCAAGGCCCCCACCCTGCTCTATAAGACCGAGATGATCTTTGACGATGGCAAGCATCGCCTTGAACTCCTGCACTTTGGAACCGCACACACTCACGGAGATGGCTGGGCATGGCTCCCAAAAGAACGCATCCTATTCTCAGGCGATGCTTGTGTGAATGGGCCGTACAACTACACCGGAGACGGCGATATCAGAGACTGGATCAAGACACTTGAGGCCGTGAAGAAACTTCAGCCAAAGGTCGTCTGCCCCGGCCATGGCCCAATTAGCGGTCCGGAGCTCCTGGACGATCAGCAAGCTTTCTTCCAATCGCTACTAGACGAAGTGAAGGCTCATCTGGGCAAGGACCCGTCCAAAATGGAAGCCACCGTGCCGTCCATCATGGCCAACTTGAAAAAGAACGAACGCATTGCTCGCTACGTGGGCGACTTCCTCATGGTTCAGGTAGAGAAAGCCTGGACGGAGCTCGGCGGTCAACCTTGGCCAAAGCTGGATATCCCAAAGACAAAGAAGTAAGCCGCAGCCCTCATTCTGGACGCGGATCAGGCGCGCCCAGTAGCACCCAGGTCTCCAAGAGTGCAATCTCCATCGGTGTCAGCTTCTTTTTCGGAGGCATTGCCGTCTCTGGGTCAACATGGCGCACCGCTTGAATCACCGGACTGTTTCGCAAGTCACCCGCTTTCACAGCCGGGCCGCTTTCTCCACCCGTGGAGCAACCTGCTCTTGTGTCCAAAACCAGCCCACCCTCTGCATCGTGCTCTCGGGAGTGACACTTAAAGCAGTGTTGCTCAAGAATCGGCAGCACCTGTTGCTCAAAGAATCTCCCGCCATCAAATGCAGTCGGCTCACTCGCAGACAACAGCCCCGTACCACCGATGGCGACAACCCCTTGGATTAAAAACATCGTTTTCATTCGGCTAGAACAACATTGCCTATCATGAGGCAAAATGCCCCGCCAGGATTGGCAGGAATCATGTCTGGATTTGCATTCTGCTTCGATCTTCGGTGACTCAGAGAAACTGTTTGCACCGCGCTCTACTTCACGCCAAGTGCTCAAAACCGGAGCACAAATTGGCCGCACAGACCCGCACTTTCGTCGCACACTCAGCCAGCCGGGGATCTGAAACGATCCTCGCCCAAACTTGCCGCCTCTTCTGGCCAGCCACCCGGTTTTTCAGCGGGCCTTCTCGCCTGCGGTATGGCAACCACCCACACCCTCAAACTCCATGACAAAATACATTTTCGTTACTGGCGGAGTCGTCAGTTCTCTCGGCAAAGGACTTGCCGCAGCATCCCTCGGCACACTTTTGGAGCACCGCGGGCTCAAGGTCATTCTGCAAAAGTTTGACCCCTACCTGAACGTCGATCCCGGCACCATGAGCCCCTTCCAACATGGTGAGGTCTATGTCCTCGACGATGGCGCAGAAACGGACCTCGACCTCGGCCACTACGAGCGCTTCACCAGCACCAACCTCTCCCGCCTCAACAACCTCACAAGCGGTCAAGTTTACACCAGTGTCCTGCAAAAGGAGCGCGATGGAAAATATCTCGGCCACACCGTACAGGTCATCCCACACGTCACCAATGAGATCAAAGCGCGCATCCGCGAAGTAGCGGAACGCATGGGAGATGGCGTCATCATCACGGAGATCGGCGGCACCGTCGGCGACATCGAAGGTCTGCCATTCCTTGAAGCCATCCGTCAATTCAGCCTCGAAGTAGGCCATGGCAACTGCATCTTCATCCACACTACGCTTGTCCCATACCTCCGCGCTGCAGGTGAGTTGAAGACCAAGCCCACTCAGCAATCCATCGCTAAACTCCGCGAAATCGGTATCAGCCCGCAGATCGTTCTTTGCCGCACGGAACTACCGCTTGAGCCAGACGTGCGTCACAAGCTCAGTATGTTCTGCAACGTGCCCATCGAAGGCGTCATTGAGGCCCGCGATGTCAAGAACACCATCTATGAAGTGCCATTGAAACTGCACGAAGAGCGCCTCGACGACCTCGTCTGCAAACTTCTCAACCTGGAGGCACCCCAGCCAGATCTCACGCGTTGGCGCTCGTTTGTCCAACGCGTCATCAGCCCTACACATCACGTGCGCATTGGCGTCGTAGGAAAATACATCGAACTTCAGGACGCCTACAAAAGCATTTACGAGGCCCTCACTCACGCTGGCGCGGCAAATGACGCCAAAGTTGAGATTGTTAAGGTCGATGCAGAGAGCATTGAAAAAGCAGGACCGGAACTCTATCTCGCGGGGCTCCAAGGTATTCTCATCCCCGGCGGATTTGGTGATCGTGGCACCGAAGGTAAAGTAATCGCAGCGCGCTATGCACGTGAGCACAAAGTGCCCTACTTTGGCATCTGTCTTGGTATGCAGATCGCTGTAATTGAGTTTGCGCGCAACGTCTGCGGCCTGAAGAACGCCAACAGCACCGAGTTTGATCCCGATGGTGAACACCCAGTCATCACACTTTTGGATGAGCAAAGACAAGTGGTCAAAAAAGGCGGCACCATGAGGCTTGGCACCTGGGTGACCGATCTCGAACCCGGCAGCAAGGCATTCGAGATCTACCACAGCGCCACCATCACGGAACGTCATCGTCATCGTTACGAGTTCAACTCTGCTTACAAAGATCAGATGGAAGGGCGTGGGCTCCGCATTAGCGGTGCATCACCAGATGGCAAACTCGCTGAGATTGTCGAGATCACAGACCACCCATTCTTCGTCGCCTGTCAGTTCCACCCAGAGTTTCTCTCCAAGCCCAACCATCCACATCCAATGTTCTTCGGGTTCGTTAAAGCCGCCCTCAGCAATCACCTCACCAAGCACCAGAGTTGATCGGCCATGCAAGCCCCCCTGCATCTCGAAGCCATAGGAGACCTCGTGGCCATTCGTTGGCCGGATGGTGTTGAGCACTACGTTCCCATGGAACGCCTCCGCGCATTCTCTCCAAGTGCCGCTAACACCGGCGAGCGCGACCTACTCGGCAATCAGATCGGCGGCACCGACCAAAAAGAGTTCCCCGGTGTCACAGTGAAAAGTTGGCAGAACGTAGGAGGCTACGCACTCCAGTTTGACTTCAGTGACGGCCACAACACCGGCATCTACACCTGGGACTACCTCCGCACCCTAGGCGAGCAGTTTTCTGGCTGAGTTGGTCGATTTCGTGCCAGCGCATCAGCGCCCATTTTCGGCACCAAATCGACATGAGCATCCGTTCAAACAGTTGCATCGGACGCGGCGAGGAGCAGGCGGGCTTCATCAGCCACGGTGGGCCCTTTGAGCCAAAATCCGGGCGTAACAGGCCGCCTGACGCCCGCTTCTGCCTCTCGGACGACTATCTGCGCTTCTATTCGAAGTATATCGATCCCATGAAGGCACGCATCACGAAGGGACTTTTGAAAGTCACCGCGCTGGAGTCCCTGGGTGCCTAGGACACCAATTTGAAAGCCTCATCTACTGCGGTGAACCAGATCCCGAGATCGATAGTCGGGATGATCTTGATTTCCTGGTGCCTACGGAGGGGTTGCTGGTGGCAAAGTAGTCTGTCCATTTGTCCCTTTGCGATAAAAAGGACGTCCAGGACGCTTGGTTTTGCCGCAGAGGGGCGGAGGAGCCCAGATGCAGAGTTTTTATCTCTAATGCATCACCTTCACATTCACGATCTTCCCCTCAAACTTCCCCTTCGCTGTGTAAGCCGCGACCGGCACTTTGTTGTCGTGGCCGAGGCAGAAATCTTCTTTGGGTTGGTTGGAGATGAGGCCGGGGCCTTGGGTGCTGACGGGCTCGTTTTGATCGATTTGGAGGGAGAGTTGGCCGTTTTTGGCGAGGGTGGCGGTGATGCGGTGGGGCTGGTTGTCGGCGGGGTAGTCGGTTTGGGCGGTGGTGAGGGTTTTGCCGTGACGGATGGCCCAGATGAGCTTGCCGTCGCTGAGATGGAGCCCGTAGCCGGTGCTAGCACCGCCGTGGGCGATGAGGATGGCATCGCGCTGCGCAGTGGTGACCTCGCAGGTGAGGGTGAAGGGCTTGCGGGCGATTTGCGGGGCATTGTCGGCGTCGAGTTTGTCGCCGGGTTGGAGCTTGGAGAGGTCGGCGGGCTTGGTGGAGGCTTTGGGTGAGTCTTTGGCCTTCGGTTTGTCGTTCGTGGGATAGAGCGTCACGGGGTTTTCGGCTTCGCCGGGCGGGCGGCGGGATTTGGGTTCGTTGCCTCCGATCTCGGCGGTCATCTTTTCGGCGAGCGCGGTGAGTTTGGCGACAATGTCGGGATGCTGCGCGGCGAGGTTGGTCTTTTCGTCGATTTCTTGATCGAGGTTGTAGAGGCGTGGGTTCGTTTGGGCATCGCTGGCGGCTTGTTTGCCCATCGTTTCGGGCTGCGTGGCGATGGCGAGCTTCCACGGGCCCTGGCGCACGGCCTGGAGGTTGTAGCTGGCGAAGTAGTAGTGCGCCTCGCGCTGGGAGTCTTTGCTTTGGCCAAAGAGCATCGGGGAGAGGTCGCGGCCATCGATCACGGGCTGCGCGGGCACTTCGGCTCCGGCGATTTTCATGCAAGTGGGCAGCACGTCGATCGTGCCGGCGACGGCATCGCACACGCTGCCAGGCGCGATCTTGCCGGGCCACCACGCGAGCGCGGGGACGCGCACGCCGCCTTCCCAGGTGCTGCCTTTGCCACCGCGCAGCGGGCCGGCGCTGCCGCCATCGGGGCCTTTGATGAGCCAGGGGCCGTTGTCGCTGGTGAAGATGACGAGTGTGTTCTGGTCGAGCTGCAGCTCGCGCAGCGTGTCGAACACGCGGCCGACGCTGGCATCCACCTCCTGCACCCAATCGCCAAAGCGGCCGTTTTGCGAGCTGCCCTGGAAGGCCTTGCCGGGATGAATGGGCGTGTGCACGGCGGTGTGCGGGAAGTAGAGGAAGAAGGGCTTCTCTTTGCTGCCGCGGATGAACTTCACGGCCTCGTCGGTGTAGATTTCCTCGATGCGATCCTGGTCCGTCTCATCGAGCAGGCGCTCGACCTGCTCATCGCGCACCAGCGGCACGACGCGGCGACCGTCCACGCTCGCTGTTTTGAGCATGTCATTCGAATACGGGATGCCGAGGTAGTGATCAAAGCCCTGCTTCGTCGGCAAAAACGCCGGTTGGTCGCCGAGGTGCCACTTCCCGATGCACTGCGTGGCATAGCCCAGCGGCCGCAAGCGATCCGCGATGGTGTGCTCCTGCGGATGCAGCCCGTTTTTGCTACCGGGCGCATACACGCCGGGCACGGAAACGCGTGCGCCATAGCATCCGGTCATGATCTGCGCCCGCGACACGCTGCACACCGGCGCGGCGTAAAACGACGTGAGCTTCATCCCCTCCCGCGCCATGCGGTCGAGGTGCGGCGTCTTCTGTTTCACCGCGCCGAAGGGACCGATGTCGCCGTAGCCGAGGTCGTCGATGAAGTGGATGATGATGTTTGGCGGCGAAGCAGCCGCGCAGAGCGAAGAGCCGAGGGCGAAGAGGCAGAGGAGGAGGCGCATGGAGATAGGGTGGAAAGGCAACGAATCGGCGCAAGCAAAGTAGCCATCTCGCTCCGCGAGATGGCTACTACTCCGTATTGGTGTCGCCGCTTTCCCTTAGAGGCCCATCGAGATCTTCCTTTGTGAAATAGCGTTCCGGTAAATGCCAAGTCTCAACCATCGAAGCCCCCATCAGACCCATAAAGTCGTGAACGCAAAACTTACCCTGCCTAATGAAGAAATTAGGGCGCAGTTTTTTTCTGACTTCATCAGCAAACAGATTCAAGGCATGAACGCAGTTAAACAACAGCATGGTGCAGTTTCGCTCCCATTTGTTGTGCACGTCGACCAGCGCTTGGTGTTTGAGAAAATCTTCATCCGTATCGTCCCGATAACGTCTTCGAGCCATGATCCGCGGATCTCCGGGGGTCATCTTTGCTTCCGATAGATAATGATCCACATAGACTCTTGAATGCACGATCAATGCTTCGAGTGCAGTTTCAAAATCAGGTTCCTTACCCGGCATGATCGCGCGAAAATGCTCGAACCCCAACTGATACACTCCATCGGGAAAATCGACCGGCATTATTTGCCGGAACAAGTTGTCGCAAAGATATTCCCAATGTTCCAACTCAAATGTGAGCGCTACACGGTCGATGAAATCGTCATAGATGCGGGTTTTCTCATCAAGCTTGCTACCCAACTGCTCTTCAACCCATAACTCATGTTCTCGTTTAATGACGTGGAGCCGTTCAACCGGCCATTCATTCTCATCTTTGTCGATTATCGTGTGATCGTTCGGGCAGAGTAGGATCAAGTTAGCGTAGTCATTACGGTTCTCCTCGGGAAGCTTGGAAATCCCACGGGGACTGTTAGTTGAGTGTTTTTCCCCCACAATATGTGCCATCTCTCCAACAATGACGTTGGAGGGAACCTCACTGTCGCCTGTAGATGAGACCAGTGGTATGCGACAAATTGAACACCGACCTGCCGCTTTTCCCCACAAGAGTTTCACATCTCGGTTTTGTATGGCCATCTTGTTCTCAAGTCTTTCGGTTTAAATGCTCTGGGCAGCTACGTCGTAATCACGGTTCCTGCTCACTTCTTCACCGGCACCACAGGTCCGGTGCCCTGTGGGCGACTCGTGCGCGGTTTTTCGATCTTCGTGGCGGTGGAGAGCTTCCCAGCCTCAAACGGCACCATCGCAGCCTCGGGCAGCACTTTGAGCTTCAGCTCTTTGATTTCGACGCGGTTGGGGTTGCCTTTGTGGAGCTGGATGGCGAGTAGGCCTTCCAGCGTGCGTTTGTCGGCGTGGTGGTCGATGAGTTCGGAGGTGGGCTGGCCGTTGATGAAGTGCTGGAGGCGGTTTCCCTGCGCGATGATGACATACTCGTTCCACTGGCTCACATCGACCTTCACCGGCGCGTGCTCGCTGAGCTGCCAGAGGGTGCCATCGGGGTCGAGGAGGACGTTTTTGCCGTTCAGGCCGAAGATGCCGCGACCACGCTCCTCATACGTCATGCCGGTGTGCTCGATGGCGGGATGGATGTCGCACTGGTAGCCGGTGATGACCCACGGGGCCACGTCCTTCAGCTCGCGGCTGCGATACTGGATGCCGCTGTTGTTGTCGCCGATGACGCAGACGGTGGCACGCAGTTCAAAATCCTTCACCGTGCCGCCGCGCCAGATGAGGAAGCTGTTGTTCGCCATGGCCTCCGGCGATGGGTTGGTGCCGATGACGATGCCGTTTTCCACCTTCCAGAGCTTCGGATCGCCGTCCCAGCCGGTGAGGTCTTTGCCATTGAAGAGAGACGTGAAGCCATCCTGGGCGAATGACGAGGCAAAAAGCAGAAGAAGAAAAGCAAATGCGCGCATAAACAGTGTGCGGATCGGTCTGCTGGGCCGCTGAGTGTAGCAACCACTTTCTGATCGCTGGACGCGGCTGAGTCACTCGCTAGCCTCGGGAAATGGAACAAGATTGGAACAACAAAGTCGTCGTTGTCACGGGAGGTGGCGGCGGAATGGGACAGGCCGCAGCATACCGGTTTGCCAAGGCCGGTGCGCGCACCTTTGTGTTCGGCAGAACGATGGATTCACTGCAAGAAACGGCTGCACTATCGCCAAACATCACGCCCGTTGCTTGCGATGTGGCCGACACGAAGAGTGTCGCTGCTGCTATGAAAACAGTTCTCCACCGTGGAGTACCTTTTGCTCTGATTCATACGGCAGGAATCAACACCCCTGACCGTTTTATGGCGCACGCTGACCCCACTCGAATCATTTCTGAGGAAAGCTGGCGCAAGGTGATGGAAATCAATGTCCTTGGCGTGGCAAACATGATCCAGGCTGTCTCCAAGCCGATGGCTGAGAGCGGTGGTGGGCGGATTGTCGTCGTCTCGTCAACTGCAGGCCACGGCTATGACTCTTACGCAGGCGTGCCTTACACAGCGAGCAAGTGGGCCGTGCATGGCATGCTATTCACAGCTCGAATGCAGCTCAATGCCCTCGGTGTCGTGCTCTCCGAGTATGCGCCAGGAGAAGCGAATACACCGTTGGTTCAAAAACGCCCCGTGCAGCCATCTCTCAAGCACCGTGAAGCGATGATCAGCACAGAGGACTGTGCTGAAGCACTGTATTTCATCGCCAGCCAACCCCACAGCATGAGCGTCATCCAACTTCCGGTGTATCAACCCTTCGGTGGAATGCCCCCACAGATCACCCTTCCATGGCTGGATGCGTTCGACATCACGCAAAAGTGATTGTCACTTGTTGAGCTCGGCCTCTATGGCCTTTGCAACGACTCCCCCAAGGAAGTCATAGCCCTGAGCGGTGAAGTGCACGTCGTCAGGGTTCTGCATCTCTTTAAGATGCGGAGTGATGGCAGCAAAGAGATCGTCTACGGGAATCTGATGCCGCTGCATCACGGGCAAAGCAGCTGCATTGCGCTCAATGATGGGTGCAGACTTGTATTTGCCGTCGGTCGTGTCGGGACATGGCGTGCTCGTTGCCCAAACTAGCCGATCAGTCGCTTTCTTCATTCGCTCGATGAGTTGCTCTAGGCGTTGCTGATACTCAGCCACCGGGGTGTTTCGGTCGTGGATGCCGAAGTTGAAGTGAATCAGGTCCCACTTTCCAGTTCCAAGCCAAACATCCATGTTTTTGATGCCGCTTGCCGTAGGGCCGCAGTTTGCAGGTGCACGATGAACATTCGCCTTGCCAGATAGCAGCTTGCGAACGGCTTGAGTGTAACCGCGCGACACTGAATCACCAATCAGCAACACTCGTGGCAGTTTGGGATCGTCTTGCACAAAGTCCCAGGCACTGGAACGGCCAGACACCTTCTCGCGTTTATGAATAGGCAGGTAGAAGCCGCCGAGTTGGTCTTGAAGCACACGTTCCCACGCCTGTTGATCCGGCGGAAGCTTCCCGACCAAGTCCTGATACCTTTTCTCGAGTTCAGCATCGGCCTTTGCTTTCTGGGCCGCTGCTTCGGTGGCGTTGGTGGGTTCTCCTTTCGGCACAGCTTTGAAATGGAGTAGAGCTTGCGCATAGCGTTTGCCAACTTCCAAGGTTCCCTTTGCCGTGAAATGCGTGTGGCTTGGCCCCAAAGTCTCTGCTCCAGTCGTGTCCACATACTCAGTGAGCGCATCTTTTGCCGCCACCGCTTTCTGAGCAGCGATCACAACTGGCATGTTCGGGTTCTTGTCATTACCGAACCGCACATTCACGCCAATCAGAGCAATCAGCTCTGGGGAGGATAAATCTCTCCGCAGTTTTCCTAACATGTAACTAAGGTTCTTCTCATAAAGAGGAGCAAAAGCTGCCGTGGCGTCACTTTCCCCCTGCACCCAAACCAGCGCACGTGGCTTCAGTTCGATATTCTTTGCCATTGCGGCTGCCATTGCGTCCATGACCTCCTTCACAAGGGCTCGATAACACGAACCACCTATGCCGGGATCATCTGGATTCCAGTCTTGAGCCACGGCCGTCCCACTGAAGGCTGCTTTGACGATGGCTAATGGCTTGCCCTCTCTGGCCTTCAGTTCGCGCGCCAGCCCTATCTCTGGACCAAAGCCGCCTTCGTTCCTGGCAAAGTTACCGTACTGACGCGGAGATGCTTTCTTCTCTTCCGGCGTCTTCATGATCATGGGTGAACCCTTGGGCTGTGGTTGCAGAGTCTGCCATGCACCGCCACTGGTCACATCGTGCACATCGGGTGGCGGATCGCCCACCTTCCACCAGAACAGCACCTCTTTGTCAGCTGGATCAGTTGGCATCTCTGAAGCGTAAGCATCAAAACCAACAGCGTTGGACTGCCCACCAACAATGATGAGATCGCGAGTTTCAGCTCGCAGAGACGACGTTAGCAGAAGAACACAAAAAAAGAGCCGGGGCATGATCATAAAGCAATGGAACGTGGTTTGAGCCTTGTTGCGTGCAACATATCCCGCTCGATTTCTGTTTCACTCCTCCCATGCGACATCTTTCGATTCTCTTCTTCGCTCTTATCTCAGCCGCCTATGCCCAGAAGGCACCGTATGACGTGTTTCCTGAAGCCAAGCCTCCTTATTATCGAGTGCGCTATGAGGCATCGACCCAGCAAGGCGGGCTCATTTTCCCTGTGAACTACACCATCTGGGTTCCAGCGGGAGTGGAGAAGTTGCGCGGTGTCATCGTGCATCAGCACGGGTGCGGAGAGGGTTCTTGCAAGTCGGGGCTCACCGGGGCCTTCGATCTTCACTGGCAAGCCCTAGCAAAAAAGCACGACTGCGCCCTGCTGGCCCCAGCCTATGAAATGAAGGAGAAAGAGGAATGCCAAATGTGGTGCGATCCACGCAATGGCTCAGCTGAGGCATTCAAGCAATGCCTTGTCGATCTTGGCAAGCAAAGTGGTCACCCAGAGTTATCGCAGATCCCTTGGGCACTTTGGGGTCACAGCGGTGGAGGTCACTGGGCCGGCGGCATGGTTTTGACTCATCCCGAGCGTGTAGCTGCCGCTTGGCTGCGTTCAGGCGTGCCACTGCTGACAACCAATCCAGACCGCTCGACGATCAAAACCCATACGATCCCAGACGCCGCTCTCAGCGTGCCCATCATGTGCAATCCTGGAACAAAGGAAGGCGTCACCGTCAAAGAAGGTCGTTTTGCTGGTGTTTGGCCATCCAACGAAGCTTTCTTCACTGCCATGCGTGCTAAAGGAGCACTCGTCGGAGTTGCCGTAGACCCACTGACAGCTCACGAATGCGGAAATCAGCGCTACATGGCGATTGCGTGGCTGGATGCATGCCTAGCGGCGCGCCTGCCAAACGAGTCGGGCGGAAAACTCAAAGCAATGGACCCGAAGAAAGCATGGTTGGCTCCTCTTCTCGGCACTGCGGCAACGGCTTACTCTGAATACAAAGGCGATGCTAACAAAGCGGTTTGGTTGCCTGATGAAAAGACCGCGAAAGCCTGGATGCACTATGTCAAAGACACCGCTGTGCCCGACGTAACACCGCCGCCCGCGCCAACCAACCTCGTGGTCATGGGAAACAAGCTGGAGTGGAGTGCAGAGGCAGACCTTGAGAGTGGTATCGCGCACTTCATCATCGAGCGTGACGGAGAACAGATCGCCACGGTTCCAGATCAGGCAAAGAACCCGTTTGGACGTCCCATCTTTCAGGGATTGCAGTACAGCGACACGCCCAACAATCCTTTGGTGTCTATGAACTTCGTAGACGCCAAAGCCAAGGCAGGAACCAGCCACAAGTATCGCGTAATCAGCGTGAACACTGTGGGTCTGAAGTCGCACTGAGTTATGAGGGGAATCCATCATGCACCGCTTTTTGGTTAGCACTCTGCTGCTCACTTCACCGCTACTCGCTGAGAAACTGCTCGTGCTCGATTCGCGAGTGATCGAGAGTGTTGAGAATGCCCAACTGCGACCCGGAACAGTCATTAAGCATGACGGGAATCCTCTCTTTCAAGCGGACAAACCTTGGGAGAACTCACTGAACAATCTTTATCCGAATGTCATCTGGGATGATCAGGAAAAGATCTTCAAGATGTGGTACAAATGCGTGCTCGCGGACAAGGAAGCAATCGCTCAGATGGACGGGCCAAGCACCGTCCACGATGTCGGCTGGTATCTGCTCTACGCGACCTCCAAGGATGGTCTCAAGTGGGAAAAGCCCAAGTTGGGGCTTCATGCCTTCGGAGGTACGAAAGCGACGAACATCGTAGCGCGAGATTGTCCAAATGTCGGCGTGTTCAAAGATCTCCATGATGTAGATCCGACACGTCGATACAAAATGGTGAGTGACGTTGGGCTCGGTAAGCCGCAAGTGCGATTCTCACCAGATGGCATCCACTGGAGTGACGTCATTGATGCTAAAGGGTTTGGGGCGCAGAACGGTGACACTCACAACAATGCCTTCTGGGATGAAGGCATCAGCAAATATGTCTGGTTCACCAAGCTTTATCTCGGTGAGCGGCTCGTAGCGCGGCTTGAGAGCGATGATTTCGTGCAGTGGAAGAACAATGGCCTCGTGCTGCGTTCCGGAGTAAACGAAGGACGCGGCAGTCAAACCTACTGCATGCCAGTGTTTCGTTACGCTGGTATCTATCTCGGTTACCTGATGATGTACCACGTCGGAAATGGGCGCACGGTAGACTGCGAGCTCGTCTGGAGCCCTGATGGCTTGAAGTGGCAACGAGTAGCTCCAGGTATTCCTTTGATTCCTCGTGGTCAGAAGGGGAGTTACGATAGCGAATGCATCTACGCCATGGCTGGGCCACCGATCGTTCGAGATGGGCGGCACCTCATTTTCTACGGTGGCGATGATTTTCCCCACACGGGTTGGAAGCGCCACTGTCTTCCATGCTTGGCAACTCTACGAGAGGACGGATTTGCTGGATTCGAGCCAGTTAGCCAAAGCAAGCCCGCTAAACTGACCACCCGATTGCTCCGCGTCACAAAAGAGCCTTTTCGAGTCATCGCTGATGATGACAAAGTGCAAGTCACCGCGACAGATGAAGCTGGGCTTCCGGTAGAACAGACATCGTGGGCAGGCAAAGTCGTTCGTTTTCACCTCGTGATCCCAAGTGGCAAAATCTACGGCCTTGAAGGAGTGGAACTGATTAACAAAAACCTGCCAGTCGAACTCAATCCACTGAAGAGCGCTGACTGGAAACCGCAGCCCGTGAAATCGTATACGTTCAGCTTCGACACGAGTGAGCAGTTCTGGAAGGGAGTGGATGCAGCAACTGCACACGATGGCATTCTCACCGTGTCTCGCAGCGGACGGAACCTGCCCATTGCCTATTCATCGGTCAAACCTAGCGAATCCCCGATCGTTGGTGATTGGACCAAAGTCGTCGGTGGTCGTGGAGCACGGATTTCTTGCCGAATACGCAGCAGAGTCGCAGGTGGTCGCGCGATGGTTGAGATCTTTGCTAATGACGTTGGTGCTTGGCAGTATGAAACCGATGATTCATTCAACACCGACTGGCAGGAGATCTCCGCCACGCTCAGGTACGATTGGAGTGATGAAGAAGCTCAGTCCGCAGGATGGAAAAGAGCAGCCAATGGCTTCTCCTGGCGTGAAACGATCCAGAACATCGGAAAGCTCGTGGTGGTCCCAAGCGCTGCGGGCGCACAGTCGAGTTTCGACCTCGATGACGTGCGCGTGCAAGGCCTTGAGTAGTTTCACCGGATCTTCCAGATCTTCACGTCGTCGATCCAGACGGTGTTGGGGATCAAGAAGCTGAACCAGCGCTTCATCGGGTGTGCAAAACCCTCCGAGCGGTGTTTGGCGATGAGTTTGCCGTCGAGCGTGATACGCATCTCATCGCCCACCGTGAGCAAAATGAGCTCATGCCACTCCGTGTCGGCCTTGAAGGGCACGTTGACGCTTTTTGTCTTCAGCAGCGCTTCGAGGTCGGCGGGGATTTTTTGCTTCTTCGCGGCCGCTTCCTCACGGCGACGACGGATTTCGAGGTTCATGACGCCGGTTTTGTGATCCACCAGCGTCACACTGCTCTGGCTGAGGATGCCGTAGCACAAATGCCCCGCCCAGATGCCCTTCGTCTCGCGGTCCACAAAACCGAGCTGCAAGGACTCGCCCTTGCTCAGCCCCGGAAACCGGAACCGCACCACCGCGCCGCCATCCGTGAACCCCGCCTCATGATGAATGTGCGCCGAATGCTTCGCGGCCTCCGACGCGCTCGCCACCTTCAGGATCCCGCCATCCAGATCCGCCATCTTCACGTCCGGCACCCGGTCCGCCGTCGCGCTGTTCCACCCGTTGCCAATGGCCTTGGCGAGGTTGCCGTTTTCCTCACGCTCAAACGCATCATGAAAGACCAGGGTCGCGTTTTTCTCCAGCCACGCGGTGGAGTCTTGGGCGAATGACGAGTGCAAAATGGCGAATGACGAAAGGAGGAGGAGGCGCATGAGAGGGGTCCGTGTGGTAGAACGCGAGCTAGAAGTTGATTTGCTCTCGCTCAATTCGTAGAATTTCATGTGATTCACCAATAATGAGCAGGAAATGGCCATTTTATCTTTTAACGGCCTTTGGAGCCATCCTGCTGTGCGTGAATGTCCTGCCACCGCTTTCCATCGCAGGCTGTGCTATCACTCCTTCGCGCTTCATCGGCCAAGTTTTGGATCAACATGGTAATCCGGTTCCGCATGCGAAGATCGAGATCAGCCGACATCTGACGGTTCTGAGCTTTGACGGCAAGCGCACCTCTTTCGAGGCCGACGCCGAAGGCTGTTTCTCTTACGTTGGCATCTTTGGCGCGGGTTTGTTTGTGTCGGCGTCCAAATCCGGTTACATGCCTTTGTTCAACGACAACGTGCCAAAAGGACTTCAAGAGTCTCAACGCGCCTACTGGGGCGGTTACGAACACGTTTCTTCTCCTCGGAAACGCGAGATATTTCATCTCTTCAAGCCACCACCAGCCGAAGACCTCGTGTATGGACGAGAGATGAGCTGCCGCATGGCAAAGGATGGCACGCCACTGACTTTGAATTTCGATGATCGTCATCAAATCGAAGTCCGCACCTGGACTGAAGATCCATTATCCCCCAACGACCGATCTTACAACTGGCGTAGTAAGATCAAAGTTCTCGACGGTGGCATGCAGAAAAGAGCGAGTGAATTCTCGTTCGAGGCCCCGACTGACGGCTACGCGAGCGATACCAAGATTGATATGCCGACGATGATTGATGGAAAGACCAACCCGAATTGGAACTCCCGGTTTGAACAGGATTTCTTTTTTCGTTTCACCGATGGTTGCTTCGGGCGTGCAACAATTGAGATCATATCGGGAGGTGATCATTTCCTCATCTTTGAGCCTTATCTGAATCCGAGGGCGGGATCGAGGAACCTGTCCGTGACTCCAAAGTAGACGGACTTGAGGACTTCAGCCCACGCCATGCACCGCGTGACGTGTCCTGCTGACGATTGCGACGGCATTGCTCCAGCGCTTGCTGGGTTGTGAATCGGCGTTGGCCAGAAGGTGCTGTCATGGTTGAAAGGATCGATAAAGCTACTTTTGCTGCCGCAGGTAATCCAGCGCTGCGGCCCGAAACTCTTCATCAGCCGGATACTGGCCCGTGCGATCCTTGTTGTCCGCGAGATGCTTCCTCGCCCACTCAAAGTAGTGTTGATGCGTGTGCCAGATGGGTTGCTTCTCGTTCTTTTCGTCGATGAGCCAGAAGCCGCCGGGTTTCTCGGGCGTGCCTTCGTTGTCGTAGAGTTCCCAGTAGAGCACGAAGGGGCAGCCCCATTCGAGAGCGGCGATCATCGTCTCGATGCTCTTCTCGTTTTGCACCTCGGGCGAGTAGCGACGCGCGGGGAAGCCGTATTCGCCGATGAAGATGCGTTTGCCGGGAATGCCGGGCTTGGGCTTCAGCTTCGACTCGATGTGGTTGAGCGAGGCGTGCAGGTCATCGCGGATCACGCGCTGGAGACTGTCGTAGCTGGAGTAGCTGACGAAATCGACATCGACCTGCGGCAGGATGTCGTTGGCGAGGCATTGGCCGCCTTTGAGATAGGGCTCGACGAGGTTCGCCTCGGTGTAGTGCCACACTTCGACGTTTTTATGCGGCGTGTCGCGCTTAGCGTCGTCGATGGCCTGCTGGCGGACCTTGAGCCAGGCGATGAAGTTGTCGCCGAAGCGCTCCGGGAAGGGCTGTTTCGGGTCAAAGTGCGGCCGCAGGTGCCAGTCGCCCTCCCAATGGCCGAGGTAGAATTTTTTGCCGCTGCCGCTGTAAGTGCGCAGCAGATGCGCGGCGAGGTCAAACATCTCGCGATACTCCAACTCGCGCTCCGCAGGCTTGAAGCTGCCCGCGCTGCCATGCGTGGTGAAGGGATAAGCCCAGATGAAAACATGCGTGAACGGCATGTCGAGCACCGCCCGATGCGTCGGCTCCTTCGCGGCGATCTCCGCGAGCGTTTGCAGCCCCAGCGCATCGTTGAGCACATTCGCTTTCACCTTGCCAAACGAGGCCTGCTTCGAGATCGAGAGCTTCATGATCCCCGACCCCAGCTCCGCGATCAGCCTCGCACTCTCCATCAACGGCTCCGCCTCCGTGAAATGATACCGCCCGCCGATGGCCTGCGTGCCAAGAAAGAGGTTTGGCGGCTGTGCCGCGCAAAATGAACTCAAGAGGAGGAACTCAATGAGACGCATAAAGGATCATCGGTTCTTTTCGAAGCGCTTCTTCCAGCGGTCCACTTCTTTGGCTAGCAGGTCTCGTGGCTTAGTGGTCATGAAGTCGTAGGCGACTTTGTTCTTCGCGGCCATTTCGGAGTGCGTGGCGTAGTTGATGCCGTCTTCAGCGCCAGGAAAGATCGCTTTGCCGGTCTTAAGGTCGTAGAAACGTGCCCAATAGATCTCCGAAGACCCTGAGTCGACCACATAGTCCGTTCTGCCGAGTGAGTTCTTGGTTTTGCGCAAGCCGGTGAGGCGATGTTGCTCAAACCATGCGATGGCCGGCTCGATCATGGCCTTGGTTTGCTCTGAAAGGGGAGCTTTGCGCATGAGGAACTTCACTAACTCGGCGGACTCAGCTCCACTGAGCGAGGGCGGCTCCTTGGTGCGGGCCTGGACGGGTGAGAAGTCGATCGGGTCATGTTGTGCGCACCAAACTGTCAACTTACCGTCGAGCTTTAACTGCATTCCGGCTAAACAAGCTATGCCGCGTTCGAAGGACGCTTTAGCCTTTGCGGAAAGAGCATCGTCAGCAAAAACGAACGGAGGTTTTTTGTCTGCAATGGCTAGCAATATCTCCAAAACGTGCACCATCGCATTGTCATTGAGCGTGATGGCTTCGTGGTAGCCTGACTCCAGTGGATAGTTCTGAGGCCAACCTCCATTGGGATATTGCGCTTCAAACAAATAGTCCAATCCCCGCTTCAATGCGGCCAATGCGTCCTCGCGTTTGGTGGCTGAGTACACACCTGCGAGGATCTTGATCGGCTCGGTGGTTGCGCGGTTGTCGATGGTGCCGCAGTAGTGCCAAGGATTGCCTTCATTGCTCGTCCAGTGCATGTCTGGAATACGCGGTTGTTGCGTGAAGTCGACCGCCTTGGACCAACCTCCTGTCGGAGTTTGATAACTGATGATGCCACTGGCTAGCTTTTGGGCGTTCTCACCTGCAAACCATTCCGGCGGTGTGTCGCTATCGACCTCCAGTTCTGCTTTAGATGCGGGTGCAGGAGCGGAAGCGGCCAAGCCTGCTTTCCGACATTCTGCTGCGATGAAGTCGTATTCTGATTCGGACCTCAGCTTGGAGCGCGACAGGTAAGCTTCCCATTCGCGTTTCTGGTTGTCAGGCAGCCGTTGGATGCGGTCTGGGGTGAGAAGTTTAAGTTTGTCTTCTGGCCAGTGTGACTCGCGAGAGACGAGCACTTCTGTACCCTTCATCGCGCGGACTTGGACTTCCGACCAACGTGACGTGGGTAAAGGAATATCCAATTTGAAACTCAGATCTTGGCCGGAAGTGGCCAAGGGTTTCCACGGAGCATCTTTTGAGATCTCGCCAGCATCGACAAAGCGGTACTCCACTGCGGTCGTGCCTGCGGGTGCCTTGCCATTCACATGCAGGGCCAAGTAGTCGTGCTGCACTCGAAGCTCGAGCTGCGGCTTAGGTGCTGGCTGTTGCGCCTCCACCAAGTTTATGGTGAAGGGAAAGCCCAAAAAAGCAGCGCGATATACGGAGAACATGTGCCGATGATCTCGCAATGGCTCAGGCAATCAAGATGTTTGCCCAACGGACTGATGCGCGGCTACAGTGTTAGCATGCCGAACGCTCAAACACCTGTTCAAACCAATGCTAAGAGCACATCTCTGGCTTGGTGGCTGCTGGGTGGCATTGGGGTATTCACCGTGGCCGCCTCCCTCGCTTTGTTGGCCGTGTTTCAGCAACTGGCACTTCAACAGGAGGAAGAAACTTTTGCCGCACTTGCTGCGAGTAACGCTGGTTTCCTCAAAACATCCAATCTTCCTCGTAGCAAGGAGATGGAGCAGCGTTTGGGTGCTGTGATTGGAGCTGAAGTTCGCTTTGGCAGCGCCAAGGAGGTTCAGTCAAACCATGTGATGCGGCAGGGCGAGCAGATGGTCATCACGCAGCTGCTCGATGCTCAATCTGCAGTCACGTTCAGCCAGAAAACTGCTGGCCGATGGGCCTTTCTGAATCGTCGCCGCACTTGGATGGCCCTTGGAACTCTCTGGCTTGCCTCCCTCGGGCTTGGAGCATGGTTTGCGGGTGGCTTGGTCCGACCATTGAAGCAATTGACGGAGGTTCTGCCGGGCATGGCGGACGATAAGCCTTTGCCGAAACTGCCGCAGGAACGCACGGACGAAGTGGGCGAGCTGGCGAGAGCCCTCAAAGAGGCACATCAGCGGTTGCTGGAAGAGCGCGATCGCAGACGCGCGGCTGAGAGGCTGGCGATTCTGGGAAGGATGGCCGCGAGCTTGGCCCATGAGGTGCGCAACCCAGTTTCGGCCATTCGTCTTCATGCTCAACTCCTGGAGGGGGCACCGCCAGCCGAAGCCGAGGACTCCAGGGCGCTGATCGCGGTGGAAGCAGAGCGTATCGAGAGCTTGGTGCGGCAGTGGATGCACTTTGCGAGACCAGAGCCACCCGCCTTGGTCACGGAGGACTTGCAAACTCTCATCGACACCGCGGTCAAACGTGTCTCGGCCCAAGCGGCACATGCTGGGGTCAGCATCGAGTGGTCTGGATGTGTTGAAAAAGTGAGCGTGGATCGAGAACGGCTCGTTCAAGCACTTGCAAACCTGCTGCTCAACGCCATTCAGGCACAGCCTAATGGTGGCAAAGTCACGGTGAGCACGCAGCGGTCTGGCCAGGAGGTGGAGATCATCATTGATGACGAAGGAACAGGATTCAGCGAGCAAGCGTTAGGCCGTGCGGGCGAGCCGTTCTTCTCAGAGAAAGAGGGGGGCATGGGGCTTGGGCTTGCGTCTGCTTTTGAAGTAGCGCGAGCCCATGGAGGTGTGCTTTTAGTGCAGAACCGTCAGCCACACGGTGCGCGTGTCGTCATCAGACTGATGTCCAACCTCTAATCCACCCTCATGAACCCAAGGCAGTTGTTGATTGTCGAAGACGAGCACGCACTCGGCAAAGCGATCGAGTTTGCTGTGCGGAGAACGGGCCACCTGCCCTCTCTCGCGGCATCCGGGGCCGCAGCCATGGCTCATGCGCGAAAGGCTCCGCCAGATGCGGCGATCATCGATATCGGTCTACCAGACATGAGTGGTCTGGATTTGATTCAGAAACTTCGCTCAAGCAATCCATCGCTCGCCGTGCTGGTAGTCACCGCTCACGGCACGCTGGAGCACGCCATAGCAGCGCGGAAGAATGGTGCGACGGACTACTTGGTGAAACCGCTCGATCTGAAGCAGTTGGAGAGCACCGTGAATGCACTTCTGGCGGGCAAAGGTGGCACGGATGTTCCTTCACGCGCGAGCGAGAAAAGCGCTGCACGCCCATTGGAGGCGAGCGGTGAGATGATCGGCTCTGCCTTGTGTCTCAGACGCGTCTTTGAAGGCATCTCACGTGCCTGCATCGCTCGTGAGCCGGTGTTGATAACGGGACCATCAGGTTCTGGAAAGGCTTTGGCCGCGCAAGTCATCCATGCCAACAGCCTCGCGAAAAACATGCCCCTCTCGGTCCTGGAGTGCAGCAGTATCGAGTCGGAGACAGTGCTTGATGCACAGAAAGAGGGTGCGGTGTTACTCAAAGAGGTCACGGAACTGACTCCACGACTTCAACGGCATCTGGCTGAGGCTCTTGGAAAGGAAAGCGGGCCTCGTTGGTTAGCGACAAGCAGTCTCTCACCCTCAGATGCCATGCGCCAAGGCTCGCTGAGACCTGAGTTGTACTATGCTCTCAGTGCGCTGCATTTGGAGCTGCCTTCATTGCAACAACGCACCAGCGACATCCCGGCACTGACCGCCCATTTTCTGCCAGACGGCGAGGTGGCTCCTGCGGCCATGAGTCTTCTACAGGCTTACGACTGGCCCGGCAACATCCGAGAGCTCAAGCATGTGTTAGGATTGGCGTCTGCTCTTGCTGGTAAAGGTAAACCCGTGCTGCCCTGCCATTTGCCGCCGCATCTTGCCGAGTCTGCTGGACGCAAACTTGGCCCGCTCGCTCCTGCGGAGATGCAGGCAGTGCTTGGACGTTGGCTAGATGGCTGCTTGGAGGCCATTCCTGAGGATGAGCGCAATTACGATCAACTGCTGGACCAACTGGAAGGCATGGTGCTTCAGCATCTGCTAGGTCGATTTGAAGACAGGCCGACTTACTTAGCGAACGCACTGCGAATGAACCGCACAACACTCCGGCAGAAGTTGCGGCGGCTTGGATTGGTGGAGAGCGACGAGGCGTAAGAGAATCCCGTTTGCCGCACTGCGGATCGGTGGCTTGTTAGCGGCTCGGATGCCTCTCTTCGGTTATCGGATCTCACAGCGTTCAGTTTTGTGGCCCCTGGTGGCGGTATTGTTGCCAGCTTGGGTGGTGATTGTTTGGCTTTCGCGCAATGCACAAGCCGTTCAGGAGATTGCGCAACAATCTGGCCCTTCGGCACCGCGCACCTTGTTGGTAGTGTGTGCTGTGCTGACGCTGTTTCCGGCACTTTTGCTGCTCTTTCGTCATCCGTGGCCGCGATTCGTGTGGGCTGAGCGCCTCCAAGCACTCTGGCCACTTCCCCTGGTGCTACTGGCCATCGGATTGCGCGGAGTTTCGGCTCAGGCGGGCAAGTTTGTCGTCGATTTTGTAAATCGCTTCTTCGTTGGTGGCCTACGTTGGCCGCCAGAACCTTCGGTGCAGTTGTTGGTGCAACTTAACTCGATTGGGAATGCAGTGGTGGCGCTCGCGCTCGTGTGGTTGGTCTGTAAGCTCGTTGGTGGACGATCTGCTCGGCTGCATGAGATCCTCGGCTTTGATCAATATGATCTGCGCGACTGGCGGCTTTGGTTGGTGTCGGTTGGCATTGGAGTGCCACTTGGCATTCTCGGCGGCTCGGTGGGAGTGATTCCAGCGGGCTTTACCGGCATCTTGGTCGCGTTTCGCATGATGCTATTGGCTCCGTTTGTCGAAGGCGTCATCTACCGGGGGTTTCTGTTGAGTGCGTTGCGAAACTGGTGCGGCCCATGGCTCGGGGCGCTGTTGGTGAGCCTGCTTTACGCTGGACTGCAAACCTACACCACACCCACGGGCATGGGTGTTGCCCTCATCCAATCTTTGGTGCTCTGCTTCATCAAACTCAAGACTCAGCGCCTTATGGCAGCCATGCTTGCTCATGCCGTCATTGGATTGACCGGAATGTTGCTCAGCTTCTGAACGTAAAGGTGCCCCAACATGCTGGAACGCCGATTCAATACCCTGCAAGCCACCGCGCTGAACATGACGAACATGCTCGGCGCGGGTCCGTTCATCACCATCCCGCTGCTGATTGCTGCCATGGGCGGTCCTCAGTCGATGTTGGGCTGGGCGGTGGCTCTGCTCATCACTTTGGCCGATGGACTTGTCTGGTCGGAACTGGGCGCGGCTATGCCACACAGCGGTGGCACTTATGGCTATCTGCGGCGTGCTTTCAGTCCGTTGGTGAGTCGGTTGATGGCCTTCCTCTTTATCTGGCAACTCATCATCAGCGGCCCCATGGAAATCGCGAGCGCGCTCGTCGGTATCCGGCCGTACTTGGCGTATGTTTGGCCACAGTTGACGGAGTTGCACACTCAGTTGGTGAGCGTGGGGATGGCTCTGGTCATCATCTGGCTGTTGTATCGCCGGATCGACAGCATCGCTAAGCTAACAGTCGCGCTGTGGGTCGGTGTGCTTATCACCGTGGCGGTGGTCATTGCCGTCGGAGCTATGCATTTTGACCCCAAGCTTGCGTTCGATTTCCCAAAAGGCTGGTGGCAACCCGATGGCAATCTCAAATACTGGATGGGCTTCATGATGGGGCTCGCCAGTGCTTCCAGCATCGGCATCTACGACTACCTCGGCTACTACGACATCTGTTACATCGGTGACGAAGTGAAGAACCCAGGGCGCACCATCCCGAGGGCCGTTTTGTTTAGCTTAGTGGGCGTGGCATTGATCTACCTCTGCATCCATCTCTCATTCCTCGGATCACTACCCTGGCGTGAGGTCAGCGGCAAAGATGGTTTCCCAATCGCTGCCGTGTTCATGGAGAAGTGGTATGGCCGTTCGAGCGCGATTCTGCTGACGCTCCTGATCATTTGGACCACTTATGCCGGAGTATTTGCGCTGACGTTGGGTTACTCACGCATTCCGTATGCAGCAGCTCGAGATGGCGGCTTTTTTAAGGTGTTTGGCAAACTGCATCCCACGGGAGCCTTTCCTCATCTCTCTCTGGTGGTGATTGGGCTGCTTTCCATCGCATTCGCGTTCATGTCACTGAGCACGATCATTGGCGCGCTGTTGATCACGCGATTTGCGGTTCAATTCATCGGGCAGATCGCGGCGTTGATTTGGCTAAGGCAGCATCAGCCACAGATGGCGCGGCCATTCAAAATGTGGCTTTATCCATTGCCTTGCATGATTGCACTCGCCGGTTGGCTGTTCTTGATCGCCAGCTTTGATTTGCAGATCAAAATCTACGGATTGGGAGCCGTGGTGCTGGGCACCCTGGCATTTTTCATCTGGGAGACCTATAAAAGTCCGCCGAAAGACGAGCTTAGCCAAGACCCACAGCAGACCTAACCCGCTGAAGCACAGGCCGCGCAACGGCACGGGCTTTCTCGGCACCTTCCGCGAGCACACGGTCCACATAAGCTGGGTCGGCCACGATTTCTGCACGGCGTGAGCGGAATGGAGCAAAGTAATCTGTTACCAAGTCTAGGAGACGCTTTTTGAACTCACCATAACCAATGCCTCCATTCTCAAACATTATCCTTGCCCATTCGTAATCAAACTTGTTGCCGGGTTTCGCTGGAAAGAGCTTATACAATTCCAGCAAGGCGGAACCTTCGGTTGGCTTGGGCGACTCAACGGGTGTGCTGTCGGTCTTGATGCCCATGATCTTCTTCTTCAGTGCGGGCAGTTCTTCAAACAACTGGATGGTGTTGTCGTAGCTCTTGCTCATCTTCTGCCCATCAAGACCAGGCACAACCGCTGTCTCTTCCCGAATGCGTGGCTGGGGCAGCTTGAGAAGGCCTTCTCCAAATGCCTCGTTCATCTTGATGGCGATATCACGAGTGACTTCGACGTGCTGCTTCTGATCTTTGCCCACCGGCACGATGTCGCTGTCGTAGAGCAAGATGTCTGCGGCCATGAGCACTGGATAAGCAAACAAGCCGTGGGAAGCAGCGATACCGCGGGCAGTCTTGTCTTTGTAACTGTGGCAGCGCTCCAGTAGGCCCATTGGCGTCACCGTGCTCAAGATCCAGGACAACTCAGCCACTTCGGGCACATCACTCTGGCGGAAAAACACGCATTTGGTCGGATCAAGCCCACAAGCCAGGAAGTCGATGGCCAAATCACGGACGTTTTGCCGAAGCGCCTTGGCGTCATGGATGCTGGTGAGCGAGTGATAGTCCGCGATGAAGTAAAAAGCTTCTCCTTCATGTTGGAGACGCAGTGCGGCCTCCATCATGCCGAAGTAGTTACCAATGTGAAGTCGCCCGCTGGGCTGGAGACCGGAAAGAATACGCATAAATCGTGAACAGGGCAGAGACGTAGGCACTCCAGAGCAGGGCACAACCGTGATTTGTAGGGAGCACAACGCTAGTGCACATTTTCTGACCGGCATGGTCAACACTCGATCATGCCCGTCTATTGCCGAAAGCGACCACCTAATGTTGAAATGAGGCCGAATGTTTCGCACTGCACTCCTCTTTCTCACCGCAACCGCCGCCTTGGCTCAGGAATCTGACCTGTCGGAGGTCGTCGTCACTGCTACGCGCTCAGAGTTGGACCCCTACCTCGCTCCGCACGTGGTGGAGACACTGGAGGCGAATGACATCATCGAGCGTCAGGCTCGCAGTGTGCCTGAGGCCCTGCGGCAAATGTCTGGCATCTCGGTGCAAAAGACTTCCAATGGCCAGGGCTCACCTTACATCCGTGGATTCACCGGCTTCCGCACGCTGGCGCTCATCGACGGAGTGCGTTTCAACAACTCCATCTTCCGCGATGGTCCCAACGAGTACTGGAATACCATTGACGCTTTATCCATGAGCGGCTTTGAGCTCGTGCAAGGCCAAGGCTCGGTGCTTTATGGAAGCGATGCCATTGGCGGAACGCTCAACTTACTCACCAAGCGTGCGGCTTACGAATCTGAGACAGCAGGCGAGTTTTTCATTCACGGAAACACCTTCCACCGTTACTCCACAGCCGAGCAAAGCTACATCGGGCGAGTTGAGACCCAAATGGGCGTGGGCGGAGAGTGGGGACTTCACTTGGGGGCTTCCTTGAAGAGTTTTGGAGATGTCATCGGCGCGGAAGTGGGCACCCAAGAGAAAACTGGCTACGATGAATGGAGCTACGATGCACGTCTGGACATGCGATTGAGCCCTAACTGGGAGCTGACCGCCGCCCATCAGTATCTGGATCAGGACGATGCTTGGCGGACTCACAGCACGCGCTACGGCATCTCTTGGCAAGGCACAGAGATCGGGTCGGATAAACTTCGTGTGTTCGACCACAGCCGTCAGCTCTCCTATTTGAAGCTCTCTGGCACCGATCTGAATGGCTTCATCGACCGTGCGACCATTACTTTGTCGTATCAGAATGGTGACGAGATCCAGGACCGCATCAAAGACGATGGTAAGCGAGAGTACTCCGGCTTCGAGATTCAAACTTACGGTGTCGACATTCAGTTGGAGAGCGACACAGGCCTCGGCAAGCTCGTCTACGGCGTGGATTACTACGACGACAACGTGGACAGCTTCCGCCGTGACTACAAGCCAAGTGGTGCCTTGAACAAAGTTCGCATCCAGGGGCCCATTGGTGATGACTCCAGCTACGACTTGCTCGGCGTTTACCTGCAAGACGAGGTTAAGCTCAATGATCGCTTTACCCTCTTCCTGGGAGGGAGATACAGCCATGCTGAGGCCGATATTGGCAAGTATGAGGACCCAGAGACCGAGCAGCAGAACTCATTCAATGGCAGCTGGGACAATGCCGTGTTCTCTGCACGCCTCACTGCGGACTTGGACAAAGAAGGTCACTTCAAACTCTACGGCGGCGTCTCTCAAGGCTTCCGTGCTCCCAATCTCTCCGACCTTTCCCGTCTCGACATTGCTCGCAGCGGTGAGTTGGAGACGCCAGTCACCGATCTCGACCCTGAAAAGTTCACCAACTTTGAGATCGGCCTCAAGGCCAGCACTGGAAAGTTCACCGGTGGGCTCGCTTACTTCTATACCGACATCAATGACATGATCGTCCGTCGCCCCACAGGCCGCACGGTGGGAGGAGACAAGGAAGTCACAAAGGCCAATGCCGGCAGCGGCTTCATTCATGGTGTGGAAGTCAATGCAGCTTATGAGTTCAACGATCATTGGTCTGTCTTTGGCAACTTCACTTGGCTGGAAGGCGAATCCGAAGCCTTCCCTGGAGACGGTCCAAAGAGTCAGCGTGAACCTATCAGCAAGATGCAACCCATCATCGCTAACGCTGGTGTGCGGTGGGCTACGGAATCGAAAAACTTCTGGGTAGAACTCGTCGGCACCGCAGCAAGCCGCGCCGACAAACTCAGCTCTGCCGATCGTGAAGATGATCAGCGCATTCCTCCCGGTGGAACCCCTGGCTACACTTTGCTCTCGCTCCGTAGCGGCTGGCAAGTGACACAGAATGTGCTGCTCCTCGCCTCACTGGAGAACATTTTGGATGAAGACTACCGCGCCCACGGCAGCGGATCGAATGAGCCCGGCATTGGCGGCACGTTCGGGGTAAAGATTTCGTTTTGAGCCATGCAGGGAGTGGCTTGATTCCACGCCCATGCAGACTTCGAGACGAACCTTTCTCAAGCGGGCGGCTTTGGCCGCAGTTCCTGGTGTGGCACGGGCGGCAGGCGTCCAAGTCCTTGGCCAGGGCGAGCATCGCTACCAAGTGGTTCCTGGTTGGGGCGTATTGGACTCGGCTACTCCCGTCAAGAACTGCCACGGCATCGTGCGAGATCGTGAAGGCCACATCGTGCTGCTCACCGATCACACAGCGAACAACATCATCATCTACGACAAGCAGGGCCGCTTAGTCAGCAAATGGGGCACGGAGTTCCCTGGCGCACATGGCTTGTCGTTGGTGAGTGCTGGTGACAGAGAGTTGTTGTTTGTCACGTGCTTGAAAACCCATCGCGTCTGCTCCTTTACGCTTGATGGGAAGATGCTCAATGAATGGAAGTGGCCCGAGCAAACCGGGAAGTATGAGAAGGAAGATCAATACAAGCCCTCATGGACGCTTCATCTGCCCGATGGCGGATTCTTTGTCTTGGACGGCTACGGACTGGACTTCATCACGCACTACGATGCCGCCGGTAAGTTCGTCCGCATCTTTGGAGGCCAGGCGGGCGGCATTCAGCATTGGGGACCGCATGGAGGCATGCTGGATGTGGACAAAGCTAGCAGCCCCAGCTTGCTCATCGCCATGAGTGACCAGCAGCACCTTCTGCGGCTCAGCACGACAGGCGAGAAGATAGGCAAAACCGACCTGCCAGGCGGCAATCCCAGGCAGATCCGCAAACACGAAGGCCACTACTACATCGCGCACTTGGCGGACAACTGGCCCGCAGATCGTGCCAGCCGTGGCTTTGTCTCCGTTTTGGATGCTGAGCTTCGGGTGCTCTCGAACATCGCCGGCACGGCCCCAGTTTACGATGACCAAGGCAACCTCCAGAAGATGGCGCACAAGGAAGAAGTGTTCATTCATCCCCATGACTTGGTCATCGATGACGAGGGCAGCATCTACGTGGCTCAGTTCAACTCCGGCAACACCTACCCCATTAAACTCGAGCGTGTGTGATCCCAGCGAAATCCTCGTTTCCATCCCCGACAGCCTGCGTTATTGATTCACAATGCTTTGGGACTTCCTGCAGAAACACTGGCGGGACGGCGTGGAGATCTTCATCCTCGCTGCCTTGGCCTATCATGGGTACCTTTTCTTCAAGGCGACCCGTGGTGCCCGCATTTTGACGGGCCTGCTGGTGCTGTTGTTGAGTTTGGCCCTGATTTCGCAGTTTCTGCAACTCACCGTCATCAGTTGGTTGTTGCAGCGGTTGTCCGTGTTCCTCGCCATCGCGCTAGTCATCATCTTCCAGCCGGAGTTGAGGCGCGTCCTTGCGGAGTTAGGCAGCCAGCGGCTGTTCAGCTTCAATCGACCCGATGACCGCTCCCTGGATATGTTGATCGAGGCCATGGTGGAGCTTTCTCACAAGCGAGTGGGCGCGCTCATCGCCATCAAACGCAGCATCGACATGAAGCAGTTTGCCGAAACAGGCGTGGAAGTGGATGCCATCATCTCCCGCGAGCTTCTAGGGACCATTTTTCATCCAAAAACACCCCTGCACGATGGCGGCGTGATCGTGGACCAAGGCCGCATCCTCGCCGCGGGCTGTGTTTTCCCCGTGTCACAGCGCGAGGTGAGAAACCGCGCGGTAGGCCTGCGGCACCGCGCCGCAATGGGCGTCACGGACGAGACCGATGCGGTCGCCCTCATCGTCTCTGAAGAAACAGGAGCACTTTCGTTAGGCTACCGCGGGCTACTTTATCACGACCTGAGCCCAGAAGACGTGCGGGAGAAGCTCAACTCGGTGCTAACCACAGGAATGATCGATGACAACGACGACCACAAAGACGAACCCACCCGCGAACTGGCCTAGAGAAGTGCGGCTGATGGTCACGCGGAACTGGAAGGTCAAACTCCTGGCCATCGTGCTAGCGTTTCTGTTCTGGCACATCGTAAAGAGCGAGATCCGGCAACTGCCCTTGCCGAGCTTCACGGAGGAGCACTCGTTAAAGCAGTCCAGCGGGCTGTAGTAAGGGCTCGTAGTTCGAGCTTCAGCTCGTTCCCCGAGCCTCCTGAACGAGCTGAAGCTCGAACTACGAACTCCGCTGGGCAGGTTCGGACAAAGAACCACTTTTTCCCAATCAAATCCCCGTCTCCGGCGATAGGACTGGCACACTCCTTGTTCTCCACTTTACTCTCACCCCCATGAAAGCTGCTCTCTGTGCCCTGCTCCTAGCTCCATGCTCCATGCTTTTGTCTGCTGAAAAGGCCGCGTTGGTCATTGGCAACAGCGCCTACCCGGATGAGGCGGGTGGCGACTACGGGGACCTGCCAAATGCAGTGCGGGATGCTAGGCTCATGAAGACGACTCTGGAGAGCGTAGGTTTCAGCGTGGTGTATGCGGAAGACGCCACCAAGTCCGTGATGGATGAGAAGCTCACGGAGTTTGAGAACAAGATCAGCAAGGGCGGCACGGCAGTCATCTATCTGGCGGCACATGGCATCGAGTTTGAGAAGCGGAACTACATCCTCTGTAGCAATGCCAAGGGCAAGGCACGCTCGCGCTTGGGAGAGGAGTCCATGGAGGCAGAGACATTCGCGGTGGCCATGCTCTCGGCGGGTGCCAGTCAGTCCTTTTTGTTTCTGGACTGCTGCCGGGAGAAGCCGGCTGCCGAGTGGGTCACCCGTGGACGCTCCAGTGGAGGCCTGGAGGACATGAAGATCACCGGAGACATCATCATCTCCTTTGCGGCACGTCCGGGAGAGAACGCACAGGACCAGCCACTCGTCAGTGGAGCAGGCGTCCTAAAAAACAACGGTCCCTACGCCCAAGCCCTGGCCAAGTGGATACCCGCCGGAGTGAAACACAGTGAGATGTTCGACAACATCCGCATTGAGGTAGACACGCTGACCAGCGGCCAACAGCGCACCTGGGAGAGCGGGAGCATCTTGAGGCCGTTTTTCTTTGCGAAAGGGGGCTCGACTGCCCCTCCCGTGCAGGTGGCCAAGATGGTGCCATCCGTACCGACACTACCCGAGCCACCCGCAACCCGTAGCGGCACTCCAGCCACCGCCACCAAGGATGCCCCGTTTGTGAACGGCCTGGGCATGAAGTTTGTGCCGGTGTTGAACTACAAGGACGGCAAGAGAGTCCTCTTCAGCATCTGGGAAACACGGCGGCGGGACTATGCAGCGTATGCAGTGCAGAACATTGGAGTGGATACGGAATGGGAGGCCCAGGAATACAAAGGTGTGCCTATAGGCCAGGAGACTGACCATCCCGTAGTGAGTGTGAGCTGGGCGGATGGCAAGGCCTTCTGCGCATGGCTGACGAAGACGGAGCGTGAGGGAGGACGCATCGGCGCACAGGATGAATACCGTCTGCCGACGGACGTAGAGTGGAGCTATGCGGTGGGGATAGGAGACAAAGAAGACGCCAGTGCCAGCCCGGAGGCAAAGAATGCTAAAATAGCCGCAGTGTATCCCTGGGGAGGCGACTTCCCACCTACGGGGAAAGTGGGAAACTATGCAGATGACGCGGCTAAGGCAAAAGACACTGCCTTTCTTGGCTACATAGAGGGCTACAACGATGGCTATGCCAGGAGAGCGCCAGTGGGAAGCTACCCAGCCAACCGATACGGCCTTTACGATCTCGGGGGCAATGTTTGGGAATGGTGTGAGGATTGGTACAATGCTGAGCAAAAACACCGTGTTTTGCGCGGCGGTTCCTGGGTCGACCACGTCGGCGACTTTCTGCTCTCGTCCGGTCGCCTCATCCGCACGCCCGACTATCGCAGCAGCGACTACGGTTTCCGTTCTGTCTTAGTGATTGGCGGTGTTTCCCCCTAGTTCTGGCTCAGTGTTACATTGTTTCGCCCAATGCTCCCCCTTCAGCGCCTTTCCCAAGTTTGTGGACGCAAAGTTCATCTCGCTACCAGCCAAATCAGCACGCAGGACAAACTGTTGCCTGGCTCTGTGAGCCAGGAGGCGTGAGACAACACCCCGAGCGCAAGGCCATGAACCCCCAACCCGCCCGCTGCCTCACACAGAGGGCCTACAGTCGGTGCCCAGCCTTTGACATTGCGTCTCTCCTGCGGTAAACCCGGCCTCTTCATGTCACAGGAAAAACGCCAGTTCTTCGGCACCGATGGTGTCCGCGCCGTAGCCAATCGCCATCCGATGACCCCCGAGTTCGTCATGCGGCTCGGGCAGGCGGCGGCAGTCGTCCTCGGAGCCAAAGCAGGGCCGGGAGAGAGGCCTAGTTGCATCGTGGGCCGAGATACTCGCGCCTCGGGTGAGATGCTGGAGGCTGCACTGGTGGCTGGGCTCAACTCTGCGGGTGTGGATGTCTACCTCGCGGGTGTGGTGCCCACTCCTACCGTGGCCATGCTGACGGCAAAACATCGCAAGGGCTTCGGCGTGATCGTTTCCGCCTCTCACAACCCCTTCCATGACAATGGCATCAAGTTCGTGCATGGCGATGGCCACAAGCTGAACGACAAGACGGAGCTGGCGATCGAGAAGATCGTGCTCGGGAACTCGGAGTCGCCTGTGCCTCGCCCAGAAGGCCGTGGATTGGGTCGGGTGCATCGCATTACCAGCGCCATCGACGAGTATGTGGAGCATGCGCTCGCAAGCATGGGCGGAGTGAAGTTGGACGGCATGACCATCGCGCTGGACAACGCGCACGGAGCGGCCTCGATCACCTCGACTCGCGCACTGGAAGCGCTCGGAGCGGATGTGCGGGTGTTTCACTCGGAGCCAGATGGTTTTAACATCAACGAAGACTGCGGCTGCACGCATGGCGAGGAGTTGGAGCGCCTCGTGAAGCAAACTCAGGCTCACGCGGGCGTGGCTCACGATGGAGATGCGGACCGCATCGCTCTCTGTGATGAAAACGGCATCGTCGTGGACGGAGATGAACTCATGGCGATCGCCGCCGAGTCCATGCTCCGCAAAGGCACGCTCAAGCAGAACACCATCGCCGTAACCATCATGTCCAACTACGGCTTGGATGATCTCGTGTCTGGCCTAGGCGGCAAAGTCATCCGCACCAACGTGGGTGATCGCTACGTGCTGGAGGTGATGCGGGAGAAGGGGCTCAACTTCGGCGGTGAGCAGTCTGGGCACATCATTTTTGGCGACTGGGCGACGACCGGAGATGGCCTCATCGCGGGGCTGCAAGTCCTCCGCATCATGAAGGAGACGGGCGAGCCGCTGTCTCAACTGCGGAAGTGCCTGAAGAAGTTCCCACAGGCAGCACGCAATCTCCGTGTCAGCTCCAAGCCGCCCACTGCGGAACTCATAGAGGCCACCAAGATCATCAAAGAGACCGAGAAGAAACTCGGGGACTACGGGCGCGTGCTCCTGCGCTACTCCGGCACCGAGCCGCTGGTGAGATTGCTCATCGAAGGCAGAGACGTCGAGTATCTTGAGTCCCAAGCAGACAAGATCGCCTCTGCCATTCTCGCTCAGATCGGCTAACGCCGGACAATGGCTTTCACTGTGTCCGGGAAGGTCACCACGGCTGTGGAGACTGGCTGCGTGGTGCTGCCGCCGACACAGTGCTGGAGCCCAGTGTTGCCCGCACCCGAGCTATCGCGGAAGAACGATGGCACAGAGATGCTGGCGATCTTTTCGCGGCCAGGCAACAGGGAGAAACGCATTCCTTTGCGCATCAGGGCGCGCGGCAGGTAGTCCGAGGGCGAGTTGGAGTTGCTGTTGCTGATGTCGCCTACCATCCACGCGAGATTGTCAGCGGCAGTGGCCCCACGCTTCTCTGGCTTCAAAGTGACGAGCACACCGTAGCTCGATGCAGCGGAAGTGAACGCCATGTCCACGGCTCCAAGTGTGGCAATGCGTCCGCCCTGGCCATCTGGCATGATGTCTCCCTCCCTGAGCAGGACGATGGTCGCGTCTGGCAAGGGTGCCCTTAGCACGTGCACGACCAGTACGGTGTCATTGGCGGGCGTGACGCCTGCACCACTCACTGTGGCAAGCACGAGAATGTTGCCTCGATTGTCGATGCCGTATTCGAGGAATCGTTTCCACCTGAGAGAAGTTCCGGGGATGATGTCTCCTTTGCGGGCAAACTGTTTGATGCCGACACTCTCCACATTGCTGTAGAGCGCCTCGTTGTTCGCCGGCGTGACACCTTTGGTTGCATCCAAGACCAAGGTAGCACGGAACAAATAAGTGCGTGCCATCGTTCCATCCAGCCCGGTGTGGCCGAGGAAGCTGGAATACTGAGGTGAACTCGTCGTGGCTGCTCCGGTGGCGTCTGGTGCAAACGATCCGCTGAGCACGAGTGTGGCTGCATTGCTGACGAAGATGCCGGAGGTCACTGGTGTGCTCTGGATGAAGCCGCTGTAGATGCACTGAGCTGAGTCTGCGAAAGAAATGCGTCCACTGAACTCACCGTGTTTGCCAAGGCCGGGCATGGGCACGTTATCAATACCTTCCCGGACATAAGCTACTCCAAGCGTGAAGATCGCAGAGTCGCTCGCAGGCGTGACGGGCGTAGCGCCGGTGCCAGCACGCAACTTGAGTGGCATTCCCAGGAAAAGGCCTGTTTCAAACGGCGCGCGTGACTCACCGATCGACTTCACCGCTACGTTTTGCAGGGAGGGATAAGTGGCGCTGGAGTTGTCGATGACTTTTACCACCCCAGTGGCTACTCCGCCATCGGAGTAATACTGAGAAGTCACGCCACTGGCGTCTGTCATGCGCATGAAGAGATCCAGCGGGCTGTTGGACAAAGGGCGGAACACCTTTTTCCCAGTCTCCGTAGAGCTAAACGGCGGCATGCCCATGTTCACTGGCGTGTTTGCCACGGCAACTGGGATGGGACCAAACCCGCTCTGCAAGGTGCTCCAGAGACCGTGGTTCTTTCCACCAGCAGTGCCAGGACCCGTCATGCTGGCGATGTAGCTCACGCCGTTGAAAGCGGTGAGCTCTCCGAAGCCGGAGAAGCTGGCGGTTCCAGATGCGAGTGCTGTGGTCTTGGTAGATGCCAGCACCTGGAACATCCCCGAAGCATCATGTGCATACGGTCCCGCCTTCCACACAGCACCACTATCAGGTCCCGCCACGTCATCACCTGGTGCACCGCCTAACACAAAACCGTCTGGCGTGACACCGACCGAAGAACCGTACCTGCCTCCGACTCCCGATGCCATGGCAGTAAGCTGATCCAGGGTCCGAGCCCGATGATCCAGCACCACGACAGCGCCGTGATCCATCACCGGCTGACCAAGCCCTGGCCCCGGTGGTGTGTAGTCGGCTCCGAGGATGCCCACGGCTGTGATCCCATTGCAAGTGGCCACTGCGGCTCCCACATTTTGATTCGGCGCGCCATCAATCCCACCCAAGCGAGCCTGAGGTGACGTGGGAATGGTCACATCATAAAGATAGGCGCTTCCGGCATTAGGCCCCGGAGTCATGCCGGTGCTCGCAGTGAACGGGGCACCCACGACCAGGAAGGCATCGTCCATGCTCACGCAGAAGCCATACTGCCCCGCTGCACCCATGCCTTTAGGGTCCGAGAGAAGCACGATCGTCGAACCTCCGACCGCATCAAACAACAGCACGCGGCCATCCCCTGAGTTGGAACCCGGTGCGCCTGCGGCCACCATGCCCTTCCAAATCGCAACAGAGGTTCCGAACTGGCGCAAGTCCAACCCAGAAAACACGGACACGCCCACAAGGGTGACTAACGCGGAGTCGGCACGGATGCTGTAGGTCTCCACCGCACCCATGTTTGACGCTGCAAGTGTGTCATCAAAACCGGGCGCGCCAAAAACGACCGTATCTCCCTCGATAGCCACGGATTTGCCCCAGTTGTCATCAGCGGAAGGAGTCTCAGAAGGCTCGATTTTGCGGACCAATGCTCCAGTGTCGATGTTGTATAGGTAAACAGCACCACGCTTGCTCACGGAAGCGGTTCCCCACTCTGGGGAACCCACCACGAGCATGTTCCCGGACACAGCGACCGCCTCACCGAATCGTCCGCCCGTGATGCCATCAGCAGGATAGATGGTGCGCAGAAGCTTGTGGCTCTTGGCATCAAAAACATGGACGCCGCCTGTCTGAAGCGTGGTCCCTGCAATCGTGCGAGTCGCAAGCGGCGAGCCAACCGCGATCAGGCCATTGGCACTTGCCACCGAGTGACGGGGCTCTCCGATGAACTCGCCGGCATGATTGCCGGGCGGGGTGATGCGGACGTTAGGAGTGAGTCCGGCAGCAAACAAACTGGCAGCGCTCAAAAGAGCGGCAAGGTGCAGATAGATTGGCTTTACTTTCATGTGGGGCGGTTGGTCTGGTTGTAGTCTTTTTCAGCGAGCGCCTTCAATGCAGCTTTTTGGCGCGTGGGATGGTGATGCGGCTGAACTTGGTGCCATTCCACCTTAGCTCGATGGCCTGATCAGCAGCACACTTCACGCCGTCCAGCATGTCTTCATCATCTTCCAACTCGGGCCGGATGACTATCGCTGTGCCACTCTGAGGCAACTTCCAGTCACCTGCGATGAAGGGTCCGCTATTGTTCTGTTCATCGGGCTTGCTGAAAAAGTCCCTCGGTTCCGGCAGTGGAAGATCGGTAAACGTCGCCACTCTGAACTCACCGTTCTTGAACTCGAACAAACGCACATCGCTGGTAGCCTCTGGGCCTGCGGTCCAGTGCTTGACGTGCACTGCAAGGAGACGCGCTCCGTTCTTGCGTTTCCACAGAGCGCTTTCGAGGACGTCACCTTCTCCATCGGTAGCAGAGCTGATCGAAAGATAGCCGTTTTTCAAATCAACCCGCACATCGCGCACACCTTGAGGTGGTGTTGTCGGCTGCTGTAGCAACTTTTTGCGCTCAACAGGATTAACGAGCATGGCTAGGGAGCCAAGATTGGGCATGGCTTCAATGGGTAGAGCGGCGAACAACTGACTGACATCCGCAGTGGCTGCTACTTTCTCCGAAGGCACAAAAACGCGATCAAGCTCCCATCCATCGCGATGCGCACCACTGCCACGGGCAATACGCACAAGCCCAATGTCCTTTTGAAAGACGAAGGTGCTGAAGTTGGAGTTTCCTTCGTGGAGAGATGCATAACGAACTACATCGCGGTTAGGGTTGAGCCGGATGCTGATGCTCGTGAGTCCCATGGTGTAGAGCCAACTCTCCTCAGAGGAGGTCACAGATTCATCCGTTGGTTTTTTGAGCTCGTCGCTCTCTGCATCACGAGCAGGAATGCGCACATCAGCCAGAGAGAAGTCTGGTTTGCTCGTACCGCTCATCCACTTCTTCAAGTCGGCATTTTCCTCTCCAAACCAAACATCATAGAGCGCACCTTCTGGCGTCAGCACCCACTGCAGGGGCTCAATGCGGCGGCTGGGACTGGAAGTGGTGATGCGCAGTTCCATGGCGGTGCCAAAGTCTCCCTTGCCAAGCTCGTGAAGAGTCGCAGTCGCCGTGATCGCTTGGTCGCCCGCATCTTCACTCCAGTGCTTGCCGACAAAACGCATCGGCTGCTCATAAGGTGGCAGGAAGCCCGAACTCGAAGAAACTGGCAAGAGGGTGACTGCGATGACACACAGGTGGATGAGGTTGGTGAGCGCATTCATCTTGTGGCGAGAATCTCCTCGGCTTGTTGTTCTGTCATGCGGCACAGCTCCTGTTCGTCCTCGCTACCAGTCGCGAGATACTCATAACCGACCTTGTAGAGAAAGTACGAGCCGCATTCCGGGCAACGAAGCAGCTCAGGAGAGCGGTTAGAACCTGGGCGCAGTTCTTTGACGAACTTGAGGTTTGCGAGCGCGGGCGGCAGGGAGGTATCCTCGTCTTCACGACCATGTTTCTGCATGGCGTAATGGTATTCGCCCAAATCGCCACAAAGTGAACAACGCTCCGACTTCGGCGCGGGTTGGGGATCTGGTGGCGATGGTGTGACCTGCACAAGATTGTTCGCCGCTGGCTTGCCATGTTGCTGCTGAATGTGCCGGATGGCCTCGTAACCTCGATCCAGCACCAATGGCAGGATGCGTGCATGCCCGGAGACGAAGTAGATGTCCAGATGGTTCAACGCGCCAGTCTGGCCATAGCGACTCACGAAGTTGACCTCTTGCAGCTTTTTTAGATCCGCCCAGAGGAAGCGTTTGCCGTCGTGTCGCGTCACGCCTTCATCATCAATCATCCGTACGGCCATCCTCCACTCACGCCACGGCAGCAGAAGAAGAAGCAAGGCTCCGAGGGGCATGACCATCTTCCACCACCCGCCGGTTCGCATGATGAGCACGGGGACCATGGCCATCAGCAGCATCAGCCCAGCGATCAGGCCCCACCTGACGAAAAACGATGTCTCAAAGCGGAGTTGGATCGGCTTCATTGCGGATCAGAGATGCTAAGGGTTCTGCGGATGAACTGCGTGATGAACTCACTCTCACGCTTGATCACACGGCGTGAGTAGCGGCGATAGCCTGCCAAGAGTATCAGGGGCAGAATGGGCAGTAAAAAACCCGTCCACGTGCCATGGGCAGCCGTTTCTTGAATGAACTTCATCAGAGTGGCAAAGAAGATCACCGCTACTAACGCCGACAGAGCGATGAACCAAACCAAGTAGAAAGTCCGCGCGCCTTTTTGCATTGCTATCGTGCCTTCGATCACCGTGCCTGCTTCTTCCTGGATCAATCTGGCACTGAGCGCGGGCTGGAATAGGCTGCTGTAAAGAATGCAACGGCGAATGTGAAGTTGATTGTCCTTCAACCAGCCAATGACCTCGTGCGTTCCTTTGACCGCAGTCGTTATCGTGAACTCATCCGGTTTCTCGTGGTCAATGCTCGCGCGAAGACGCTCAATGGTTTCATCCAAGGAAAGCGTGGTGCGCAGTTGGAGTGTATGCGTCTTCACAGCGCGGTGCGGATGTTCAAGTCGATGATGCCAACGAAGATCTTGAAGCAGCCGTTTTTCATGATGGGAGCAGTTTCATCGCGTTATTCCAAGTTCGTGAAGTGCATCAATGAGAGCCGAGAGCTTCTTCTCCGTTGCGTACTCAAGTGGAGTCTTGGTGCCTGCTTCAACACACTTGGCATTCAAGTCAGCTCCGTGCTCGGACAGAAGCTTGAGGCTTTCCTTTGCCATTCGCTGTTGATCGGGGATCAGGCTGCTCCAATAACGGTGGGATATGATCAACTCAATAGGCGGCTCGTTGGGTTGTGACGCAAACAGGCTTGTGTCCACTCGAGCCCAGGTCTTGGCATCGGCACCATGTTTGATGCAGAGCTTCATTGCTTCAGGGTCGGCGTGAATGAGCGCAGCAGCCCAGGCTTCATTCAGATGGCCGTCGATCCTTTTCTCAAAGGCAGCGTAGTTGTGACGACTCACTAAGGTGCTAAGATCCGAGCCGGAGCCGGACTTGATGCTGTAGACACTCCAACCCACGGCTAGCATCAGATAAACAGCGAGGTGCCACAACATCCGCTTCAGCAAATGCTCGCCTGAAGTAACCGCACCAAGAACGATGCCATTGATGAAGGCGATTCCTGATGCAACGGCCGCCATGAAAAAGCCAGTGAGGCCAACGGTTTCGACCAGAATGGGGTCGTCCTTGATGGTCGTCGTTGCAAGAATCTGTACCGTACCCCAGACCATGCCGACGGAAATGAAAAGGCCTATGCTGGCGATAAGAATGCGTCCGATAGCCTTCATGGTTTGAATCCCTCCGGTCCTGCGATGATGGCTCCGTTGCCGTCTCGCCAAGTGACATTGCCAGCTGGGCTCACATACTTTTGTCCAACGATGATACCGTCACGCCGGAAGGTCGTTGTGCCACTCGCATCAGCCTCTGAGGTCAGTGTGATCCGACCTTCTGCATCACGATGCGTTGTGCGACCACTCAGCGAAGCAGCAGAGTTTCCTGTGATGCGGCCGCTCGCATCACGATACGTCGTTGTTCCCGAAGGAGACGTGGAAGCGCTGCCAAGAATGCGACCGCTCTGACGATCTCGATACACCCGATCGCCGGGTGACATCATCGTCTCGCTACCGTCCATCACCGTGCCAGCTACTGGCTCACCGATCGAGCGGTGGTACGCCACATAGTCAGAAGGCGCAGCCCAGGGCGAAGAAGGATGGGGTTTATCGACAGCCGCACCCTGTGGCGGTGGAGCCCCAACGAAAGGCCCTGGCGGCAACTCGCATGACGTGAGCCCTGTGACAAAAAGGATAGAGATCAATTTCATGGCTTCAGCAGGTGCGAACCAAAGTCGTCGTGAAAGCCGGGTGCGGTGGCTGTTCCTGAGAGATTGAACTCCTTATTGGCGGAAGGTTCAATGATGAACTCCCACTTGATCGGTTCTCCGCTCGTTCGCAGCACCATCATTCGCAGGACCTGCCGCTTGGCATCAGGATGTTGGTGCATCAAGTCTCTCGCTAAGCGCGCGATGACCTCCAAGCGTGGTCTTACTGGATGCTGATCGTTGAGCCAATCTTTGGCTGCATCCTGGCGATGTCTTAGGAGCGAAACACTCTGCTTGTTGCGCGGATTCTTCTCCAAAGGTGCAGGAATAAGGCCGAAGTCGGCATGCACTTCGACCCACTGAACGGCGGGAAGGTCACGCGCTTCGGCGGGCCGGCCAGACAAAAGGGTGCCGGCGACCTTAGCGGCTTGTTTCTCCAGTTCGCTCGCTTTGCGTCCTGGCGTTTTGCCTTCATGTCGCTCGATCTTCGGATCGGCGAATGCAGCCTGTGCCAGTGAGTTGAGCGCTTTGATGCCGTCATCGCTAGTAATGAGCTCGTCTCGTGCGCCATTGACCTGAGACTCAAGGAAGAACCGCAATCGGGCCTCATCGCCGTCGATCCATGACTCCACATTGCTCATGATGCGGTCCAGCAAAGGCGAAAGGAGGCGCTCATCCCGGATGATCAGGTCCTCCCGACCGAGAAACGCATGATTCGAGCTCGTGAGCAGTTTTGCAGCAAGTGTGCGTGTCGTCGCACGACGCTCAGCCAGAGCAGTACCGTTGATCTTCGACGATGACTCTCCACAGGCTGTGAGAAGCAAACAAGCCAGCAGGCGCGAGGTCATACAACTAAGCAGGAGGGGGGAAGACAAAGGGCACCGTCAACCCGATGTTGGCGGTGCTGACGAAGACATTAGGGATCGTTTGTTTCGCGTTACTCCGCTATACCTCCATCGGGGTATGGTCACCTAGTGCCAGCCAGAAACTCCAGCGCTCGCATCGCCAAGGCGTGGCGGTTGTCCGCACCCAGTTTCTCAAAGATATGACGCAGATGAACCTTCACCGTGCCGGCTGCCATGTCCAAAAGCGCACCGATCTCCGGATTGGACTTCCCTTGGGCCACCCAGAGCAGCACCTCCGCTTCACGAGTTGATAGCCCGAGCGATTCCAATGGCGCGCTGGACGAAAAGTCCAGCTCGAAGGGCCGATGCCGTGCCTGTTCCCTTGCGAATCGGGCCTCAACGGCTGCGAGCAGGTCCTCTGCCTCAACTGGCTTGATGAGATAGTCATCGGCACCCAGGTTCATGCCGACCCTCAAGTCTTGTTTCTCTCCCTTGGCTGTTAAGAAGATGAAAGGAGTGCCTGCAATGGTTCTGTCCGCCCGCACCGACTTCAGCACACCGTGTCCGTCCAGCCCGGGCATGGACACGTCACAAACGATAAGATCCGGCTTCTCATCGGTCGCCAGTTCCAGGCCGGCAGCGCCATCTGGGGCCTCAAGCACCGAGTAGCCTTCCATGGAAAGAATCGTGACGAGATTCTTCCGCATCTGAGCCTGATCTTCGATGACGAGAATGGTTTTCATGATCGGGAGGTGGAATCTGAAAACATCGGGAGCCGAACGGTCACTGTGGTGCCCTGCCCTTCTTCACTGTTCATGGCCAGCGTGCCGCCATGCAACGCCACACAACGCTGAACCACCACCAGCCCAAGACCGGTGCCCGGGCGATCCCCCACATTGCTCGCCCGCGAGAACGACGTAAAAAGGCGTGCCTGATCCGCAGATGGGATGCCGATGCCTCGATCCTGAATCAACAAAACAAGTGCCTCGCCCTCACGATAAGCTCGCACCGTTATTTCGGAGTGATCTGAGCTGTATTTCACGGCGTTCGATAGGAGATTGGCCAAGATGTGGCGAACTACGCCCTCATCTGTTAGGGCGAGCGGCAAGTCCGACTCACATTCTAGCGCGACATGAACGCGTGCCTGAGCCGCCGCGTTCGCTTCCTGGACGAGTTTGGTGATCAATGATCCAATGTCGTGGTGTCGTGGTGAGAAGGCCACACGCCCGTCTTCTACACGGCCAAGCATCAACACCTCATCCACCATGCCCGCCAGATTCCGTGTATTTTCCACGATCATGCCAATCTGTTCTCCGCGCTGCTCGGCGCTCAATCGGTCCTGGTAGCGCCGCAACACATCGCTTGAGGACATGATCACTCCGAGCGGCGTGCGGAACTCATGAGAGACCAGGGAGACGAAGTCAGACTTCATGCGCGTGAGTTCTGTCTGCTGGGCGAGAGCCGCCTCCAGTTCCACCGTTCGCTCCGCCACCCGCCGCTCCAGATTGGCTTTCTCATCCGTCACCTGATGCACCATCTGGTCAAAGGCCTGTGCCAAAATGCCAAGTTCATCCTCGCGATCCTTTGGCAGATGAACACGGCTGCCGCCGCTGGCGAGTGCACGCGTTGCACTAACAAGCTGATCAATCGGCTTGGCAATATTCCGGCTCATGATTTGCCCCAGCATCATCAGGCCGAGCACGAATGCCGGAATGGCAGTCCAGAGCACCCAGCGGGTCGTAGTGAATGCCTGAGCGTGCAGGATTGCACGTGGGATGGCAGCCAGATAAATCCAGTTCGGCCCCTTCAAGCGATGCCCCGCATAGTAGAGACCGCTAGCGGCATCATAGCCCGTGAAATCAGCCTCTTTGCGATCTTTGATCGCCGGAAAAAGTGTCGCCCACCCGACATCACCAGAAGTCAGCATCGTGAGTTTGCCGTTTGCCGCGTGGATCTCCTTCGTCTGCTTTGGGTTTGCAATGAGCAGCCCGTCATCACGAAAAATGACATGCTTCATCCCGAGATCAGCCGCGCGTTCGGTTTCCGTCACCAGATTGTTCACCAGCAGGTCATGCCCGAGATTCACTAGGTGCTCGCCGTCGATGTCCACCGGCATCACCACCGACACCATGCAATACTCCGGCCCAACGGAATGAGCGCTCGTCCATACGATCTGGCGCTCTGGGTTGTTCTCCTTGATGCAACCAACCACCGTGGGGTCTTTCGTCGTCTCGAAGTCTGCCGGGAGATCGAATCCAGCCATCTCGGCATCAAAACCCGTGATCGTGCTGCCATCGAAGTTGTTTCCATAACAACTGCGGAAGCCGTGAGCCCAGCCAGGCTGAAACTTGCGGCACATGGCACCAAGCGCCACGAGCTTGCGCTTCAGCTTATCATCCACCACAACACCCTTTTTGATCCAAAGCACCAGCCGATCGTAAGGAGCTTCCTTTGCAGGATGCCTAGCCCGCCAAGCACCGTCCGGGTACAGCACCATATCGTCGCTCCAGGATTCCAGTTCATCTGGCGTGTCAGCATCATCCCAGGCACGAAGGAATGCCTCCCGCATGAGATGAAGATTGCCAGGCACCTGGGCCAACTCTTTCTCCAGCCGCTCCACACGCTCCCGGAGGAAGTGGCCCAAATGCTGAACTTCCCGCTGCTCCACTTCTCTGAAGACAAGGAAGTGGGAGATCGCCGTCATCACCACGAGGAGCAATCCCACTCCGCTACCTAGCTTTACCAGGGTGCGTGTGGTCAGAGATCGAAGTGGGAGCATAGGGAGAGGAAAGCAGTCCAATCATTGCCTGCGGGTGTCAACCTTGCGCCCATCTGGCTGCCGTGCTAGAACCGACACCTAGCCCAAGCCAAGAAGTCACCGCTACCAATGCCCGAACCATTTCTGCCATACGGACGCCAGTCCATCACCGATGCCGACATCCAGGCAGTCGTTGAGGTGTTGCGTTCCGATTTTCTGACTCAAGGGCCTGCGATCCCGAAGTTCGAGTCTGCGGTAGCCTCGTATTGCGGTGCTAAGCACGGCATCGCCATGTGCAATGGCACAGCGGTGCTTCATGCGGCAATGAAAGCACTCGGAGTGGGGCATGGCGACACGGTTTGGACCTCTCCGATCACATTCGTGGCCTCGGCAAACGCAGCCCGCTACTGTGGTGCCAAGGTGGACTTCGTGGACGTCGATCCTGGCACCATCAATCTGAGCGCGGATGCGCTTGAGGCGAAGTTAAGCACTGCCGAGCAACTTCCAAAGGTTGTGGTGCCAGTTCATTTCGCCGGCCAAAGCTGCGATATGCCGCGCATCCACGCGCTGGGCCAAAAGTATGGCTTCAAGATCGTGGAAGACGCGGCTCACGCTCTCGGCGGGAGTTATTTAGATCAAAAAGTAGGCGGGTGCCGCTGGTCAGATGCGGTGACGCACAGTTTTCATCCGGTGAAGATCATCACAACCGGTGAAGGCGGCATGATCACGACCAACGACGACGAACTCGCCTGGCGAATGGCTACTTTCCGCACGCATGGCATCACGCGTGATGAGAAACGTATGGTGAGCGAGTCGGATGGACCCTGGTACTATCAGCAGATCGAGTTAGGCTACAACTACCGCATGACCGACATCCAGGCGGCACTGGGCTTGAGTCAAATGAGCCGTTTGGAGCATTTTGCGGCACGCAGACGTGAGTTAGCGGCTTTGTATGATCGGGCTCTGGCGGGCTTGCCCGTCCGTCCTTTGAAGCGCGATCCACAAAGCATCAGCGGTTGGCATCTTTACATGATCCGCGTGGATGCAGCCCACCGCAGACAGATTTTTGATGGCCTGCGAGCGCAAGGAATCGGAGTGAACGTCCACTACATCCCCGTGCATCTTCAGCCAGACTATCAGAAGCTTGGCTTCGTCTCGGGCATGTTCCCGGAGGCAGAAAAATACTACTCTGAGGCGATCACGCTGCCGCTGTTTCCAGGGATGACGGATGATGATGTCTTGCGGGTGAAACAGGCGCTGGAGAAGTGTTTGGTATGAAACTGGACCTTACTGAGGAATCGCTACTGGAGTTGGTGGCCAAGCAGCTCTCCAACTTGTTTATCTACTCTGCTGAAACAGAGGAATCGATTCTGCGACAAGCGCTGAGCCAAGCTCTTGCTGATAGTGAAGTTTGTTTTATCCCAAACCCGAACAAATACTATTCAGACAACGGCACAGCTCGATTCAACCCCTTCCATTCGGGTCAGTACTGCGTCTTCCTCTACTATCTCTCCCGTGCGGCTGGGAAAATAGCCCCTGCACCGTCCAGCCTGGCCGACCGGATCTACTTTTTGAACAAGGCGCTGAATGGTTGTGATCTCTTCCATCAGATCGAACTGCCTGCCATTTTCCGGCTCGATCATCCTGTTGGCACCGTCATGGGCAGAGCCAAGTATGGCAACTTCTTCTCTTTCTCACAGAACTGCACTGTTGGGAACAACAACGGCATTTATCCAGTGATTGGCGAGCGCGTTACCATGTGCAGTGGGGCGAAGATCATCGGCAAGTGCCACATCGGAAACAATGTCATCTTGGGCGCAAACACCTGCGTGAAGGACACGGATGTGCCAGACAACTCGCTAGTCTTTGGCTCCTCCCCGCAACTGATCATCAAGCCCAATACTCGAACCCCGCCGTGGTAGGAAACAACGAATCACCATGAGTCGAGCCATTGCGATCATTCCCGCCCGATCCGGCAGCAAACGGATTCCAGGCAAAAACATTCGGCCATTTCTAGGGAAGCCGATCATTGCCTACTCCATCGAGTTGGCACGCAGCAGCGGCCTCTTTGATGAAGTGATCGTCTCAACAGATGCAGAGTCGATTGCAGAAGTCGGCAGAGCGCATGGAGCAAGTGTTCCGTTTTTGCGCGATCCCAATCTTGCCGACGATAAGACGCCTCTGATCCCCACCATTGCTCACGCGCTCCAACAAGCTGAGGAACACTTTGGCCGATTTGACTACTGCTGCTGCATCCTGCCCACGGCGCCATTGCTCACGGCAGATATCTTGGCATCTGCGTATGAAGTGCTGACTAAGTCAGAGGGCGGATATGTTTTCCCTGCCTGCAAATGTGGCATTTCGATCTTCCGCACTTTCTCGTTGGATGAAAATGGCAAGCCCCACATGTTTTGGCCCGAGAATCGGCTCAAAAGTGCCGCTGACTTCCCTGTTCCTTTCTACGATGCCGGGCAGTTTTACTGGGGACACCGCGAGGCATTTGTTTCCTGCACACCCGTGTTCGTTCATCCACACACCAAGGCCGTTCATCTGCCTAGTTCAGCAGTAGTGGACATCGACACCGAAGACGATTGGGCGCGCGCGGAAGAGATCGCGCTCAGCAACGCACGCCACCAACCCAAGTGACATGAGCGGCCAAAAAAGCGCACCGTATGTGAAGCGAGAGGTGGAAGAGAGCATCTTCCGCCAGATGAACACGGCCCTGGCACCCCTGTCAGCCAACTTGCTCTCAGGACACGATGAACCAAAGCTTCCGTCTGTTTTCATCGTGGGTTGCCAGCGATCTGGGACCACGCTGTTGGTGCAAATGTTGGCTTCCACTCGTTTGTTCGGCTATATCTCGAACGTTGCAGCTCGCTTTTGGGAATCCCCTGTAGTGGGAGCTGTTTTGCAGGCGGCGCTTGATGGTGGATTTGGTGAGCGGAAGGAGTTTTCCTCCGATTTGGGCTTTACTAAGGACTGCCTGGAGCCCCATGAAGCGAGTTATTTCTGGAAGCGCTGGTTTCAACTGCCAGGGACGCATCGGATGACGCCAGAGACGCTGAATCAAGTTAATTGGCAGGGATTACGCCAAGAACTCGCGGCTTTGCAACACTACTTCGGTGGGCTGCCGTTGGTGTTCAAGAATCCGATCTACCACGACTTCCATATCAGTGAACTGGCGCGGGAGATTCCTCACTCTCGGTTTCTGTTCATTGAGCGTGATCCGACATACATCATCCAGTCCACACTTGAGTCCGCAAAGCGCTACTACGCCAGCGGGGATGGCTGGTTTGGCCCCATCCCGCCAGGAACGGAGGGCATTGCATACACGTCGCCACTGGAGCGTGTAGCAGACCAAGTTTTCAAGACCCATGCGTTCATCGAGTCTTCTTTGAGCACGCTAGACTCAAGTCGCTACATGAAACTCAGTTACGAGTCCCTGGTGGCTGACATGAAGGGCGTGACCCGTGAGTTACTAGCGTTTTGTCTGGCGGGAACCGAGGTGGCTGTGCCCGAACTCGACTGGCCCGCTGCACGCGATGGCAATAAAGCACGTGGTTCCAATGCGGAGATGGACGTGATCCGCCAAATGTGGAGCAGCGTGTCAGAAAGGGGCGGTCTGTGAGCACCGCTGTCATCATGCAGCCCACTTTTCTGCCGTGGATGGGCTATTTCTCGCTCATTGAGCAAGCGGATGTCTTTGTATTTCTCACTGACGTTCAGTTTACCAAGCAGAGTTGGCAGCAGCGCAATCGCATCCGCATGGCCGACGGCCGCATTCATTGGCTAACGTTGCCAGTTCAACAGCATTTGGGGGAGTTGATTTGCAACACTCAGTTTGATCCCCGCCAACCCTGGCGGCGAAAACATCTGGGAGTGATCCGCCAAGAGTATGCGCGCGCTGCACACTTCCGCGCGGTGTTCCCAGAGTTGCAAAAAGTTTACGAAGGCACAGACACAAACCTGCTGGGCGAGTTCAACATGAAGTTGATCCGCGAACTGTGCGGGATGCTCGGCATCCACAGCAAGTTTGTTGACTCCAGGGATCTCAAGCCCAGCCAAGAGCGCTCTCAGCGGCTGGTGGACATTTGCCATGAAGTCGGTGCCACAAGATACTTATCTCCAGTGGGCTCGGCTGACTATTTGGAGACGGACGGCACGTTTCGCGCCAGTGACTTGGAGCTTGTTTATCAAAACTTCAGCCATCCAGTATATGAGCAGGGGAAAGGTGAGTTTCAGTCCCACCTCAGCGTGATCGACGCCCTGCTGCATTGCGGCACGGAAGAGACCGCGCGCTTGATACGTGCCGGAACTCTGCCTCCCACCGCGAATCCGCCTTGATGGCCGGTCTCCGCTGCTGCTAACTAAACCCATCTCATGTCGCCGTTCACCTTTCTGCTCTGCTCTGAGCGCTCTGGAAGCAATCTCATCACTCGTATTTTTGATTCGCACTCAAAAGTATGCGGCCCGCCGCCGACTCACTTTGTGCGGCAGATTTTCTTCAATCGCATCCGCTACGGCGATCTGTCGAATGATGCCAACTGGAACGCGATGACGGATGACGTGGCTTGTCTGATCAATAGCGCGATGGTGCCATGGAAGACCTCGTGGACAGGTGAGCAATTGAGGACCACCTGCACAAGTCGTCGTCTCACGGAGTTGGTTAGGACGACATTTCTGGCTGAAGCGGCAGCTGCGGGTAAGGATCGCGTGTTCATCAAAGAGAATGAGATGCATCACTTGGCACCGCTGATCTTCACAGGATTCCCGGATGCTAACGTGCTGTTCTTTGTCCGCGATCCGCGTGACATGGTGCTCTCCCACATGGCTACACCGTCCAGGAAAGGCGAGATTTCAAGCGGCACACAGATTTGGCAGAACGATCAGCGCCAGTCGCTACGGCTTTACCATGCTCTTCAGGAAGCAGGAACTGCCAATGTGGTCGTACTGCGATACGAAGATCTGCTCCAGGACGCAGAGAACCAACTCCAGCGTGTCTGTAAATGCTTTGGGCTCGACTATGAGCCGCAGATGCTTGCCTTTGGTGAAAATGCCACCAATCAAGCTCTCGCAGGAGCCACTACTGCCTGGAAAAATCTGTCCAAGCCGCTGCTCTCCACCAACCACAAGAAGTATCGACAGTCTCTTCACGAAGACCAGATCCGTTACATCGAAAGCGTGTGCTGGGACGAGATGGAGGCTCTGGGTTATCAGCCTGACTTTGGGCGAGGCAAGCCTGCTGATCTGCTGGAGTCCCTGAGGGCGGCAGGACTCGACCGCATGCCGGGTCCAGCCAGCGTGCCCAGCGAGGAAGTGGAGCACCGCAAGCGCGTGCGCGCCTCGTACGAGCAAGTGTCTTCTCGCAGCATCTGCCCCATTCTTTAACCGTACCGACCATGCGTGTTTCGATCCGGTGTGAAGGCTCTGCTGCCATCGGACTCGGTCACGTGAGGCGGTGCATGTTGCTCGCCAACGAACTGCATCGGCTTAATGCAGAAGTTGGCTTCGTGACAAGATCCGGGGAGACTCTGACCCAAGAACTGGCCGACATTCCTTACCCAGTCATCGACATCTCGAAGTCAGATGAGGACGGCGAGTTCGAGGCCATCATGCAATCCGGTGACATTCATGTGCTCGATCTTCTGGGGGACACCGAGTCACTGCAAAAGAGACTGTTCAGAGCAGGAGCGAAGTTCTTGGTGATTGATGGTTCGGGTCGAGTGCCTTGTTGGGCACGCTGGCTGGTGGATCCTTATCCAATCGTCCGCAAAGACTCGTTTGAGCGTGAACTGAGGCGTAGCAGTGACACCGAGTACCTCGGAGGAGCAGATTTTGCGCTGTATTCCGCACTGCCTGAACCATTGCCCGATCAGCAAGACAATCAGGTGGCGGTTTGCATGGGTGGCGGAGACGACCGTGGCACGGTGGAACTGATTTTGCAGGGCCTGGAGCAAGTATCTCAACCGCTGGAGATCATGGTTTACACCGGATCACTAAACCCGAACATCTCCAGCATCGAAGCGTGCGTGCAAAGCAGCCGCCACTCAGTGAAACTCGTGCTGAATCAGCCACTGCTTCAGTACAGCACGAGCCAGGCACGCTTTGGTTTTTGCGCGGGTGGAGTGACATGCTACGAGATGGCCTCCATGGGCTTGTTTTTGATGACGCTGCCCTTTGTGGAGAACCAGAGGCGTGCAGCGCGCGCCTGGGCCGAGATTGGGGCCGGTGCATTCATGGGAGACGCAGAAAACGTAAATCCCGCCCTCATCGCACAGACGATGAACCAGTGGCTCGCTGACGTTGGTCATGCTCGTGAGATTTCCAGTGCGTCACGTCAGCATTTTCGCGGCCAAGGCGCGGGCAGGATTGCGCTTGCTCTGTGGAATGAGCTGTGTTCGGATAGGGCAAAATGCAGGCTTCAGAAGCAAGACAACCCTTCCACATCGCCGAAGTAGGTTCCAACTTTGGTGGCGATCTCCAACTGGCGAAAACCTATATCGAGGAGGCCTCCAAAGCAGGCGCTTCCGCTATCAAGTTCCAGACCTTGACCAAGGAGAAACTGCTCGCCCAGAAAACGGTCATTGAGGGCCAATTGGTCGATAATCCAAGGTGGCCGCTGTTTGGCAACGTTGGTCTTCCCGAGGAGTGGCATCAAGAACTCAAGGACCACGCCAGGGCGAACGGCATTCAGTTTGCCAGCACACCATTCTATCTTGAAGCAGTCGATGTGATGGAAAAGTGCGGCGTGGATTTCTACAAGATCGCGTCTGGTGACATCACTTTCCTGCCTCTCTTGGAGCGCGTAGGTGCCACGGGCAAAAGAGTCATCCTTTCCACCGGAGCGAGCAGTCTCAAAGAAGTAGATCAGGCGCTGAACACGCTTCGTTCTGCCGGTGCTAGCAAAGTGGACCTGCTGCATTGTGTGGTGTCCTATCCGCCTCAGTGGGCTGACATGAATCTGCGTGCTATTGCCACGTTAAAAGCCGAGTTCGGAGTGGATGTCGGTCTATCTGATCATGGACCAGGTTACCTTGCGCCCGTGATGGCTGTGGCGCTCGGGGGGACGATTATTGAAAAGCACGTTACGCATGATCGCGGTGCCAAAGGCCCAGACCATCCGTTCGCCATGACCTTTCCCGAGTATGCTGAGATGGTGCAGCAAACGAAGCATGCAACCGCAGCTCTCGGCACAGGCATTAAAGTTGGCACGGAAGACGAGCTCAAGCGCAAGCACTGGTTCCGCCGTGGCACCTATGATCGAAATACGGGGCTGCCGACTGCTGAAGGTGATCTTGTTTGGCTGAGACCAGAATGGAAGCCATGAGTGACGCAAGCAAACCCACTGGCAATGCCGGATTGCCCAAGCCCTGGGAGCTGAAAGCTGCGTACGATGCGGGTCAAAATCTCATGAAGCTGATTCGCTCTACGACGGGCGATTCAATGAACCATGAGCGCACGATTGAGATGTCGTATGACTTGCAGTCGGGCACCTACATCTCAAAAGCCGAAACGGCTGATGGAGAGGCACGCAGGCGTCACTTTTCAGGTGAGTTGGCGTGTCTGATCGAAGAGCTTGGCGGTGCGAGCAGCATCTTGGAAGCAGGTGTCGGTGAATGCACGACTCTTTGGTTCCTTCTTGAGGCTCTTAACGCTGACAACATCAACGCGCATGGTTTTGATCTTTGTTGGTCAAGAGTGGCCTGCGGTTCGGCGTGGATGAAGCAAAAAGGCCGATTCAATGCATCACTGAGCGCGGCAAGTCTGACAGCGATTCCGTATGCCGACGATTCTTTTGATGTGGTCTATACCGCTCACGCGGTCGAACCCAATCATGGGCGTGAAGAAGCGATTCTCGAAGAGCTGTACCGTGTGACCAGCCGCTATCTCATTCTTTTGGAGCCTAGCTTTGAACTGGCTTCTGACGATGCTCGTGCGCGAATGGAATCTCACGGTTACTGTCGTGGACTCGTAGAGATAGCCCGAAGCAGAGGTTGGAAGGTGATTCGGCATGAGTTATTCAAAGGCGGCAACTCACCACAGAATCCCACAGGGTTGATTTTGATCGAGAAAAACAAATCGGCTCCTTCAACTCAGCCTAAGTATGCGTGTCCGACCTATCACACACCCATGCAGCGTCACGCGGACTGCTTTTACAGCCCTGAATCGATGCTTGCTTATCCGATTCTTGGAGGCATCCCCTGTCTGAGGACAGACCACGCCATCGTTGCTAGCAAATACCTGCAAAGCGCAGAGTGGACAAGCTAATGAACGTGGACCCGTCTGAAGAACTTCGGTTGTGTCCAGGGGGGCATGTCCCTGACACGGTGCGGCAGGATGTGCGTGACTTATTGAAGCAGACTCCAGAGCGGGAGCCCTTCTTACCCGCCAGTGAGGTGCAGTTTTATGGAGCCACTCATGTGATTGCTCGTGCTCTGGGCGGAGATCAGCCGCCACCCACTCATGCTCGCTGGTCTCATGGTTGGGCGTTCTACTACGACGTGCCGGGCATAAACAAGGCCGAGTTTGCAATGCTTGCTCGTTGGAACGGTAATGATGACTGGCTTCATTTGTGCAGGAACGAGATCGAGGCTGATATCTACAAGAGTGCAGGAGCGCATGCTGTGGTGGTCGCTGGGTTGCCGTTCTTTTATTTGCCTGACTTAGGAGTCAAAAGGCTGCCGAATACGGTGCTGATCATGCCGCCACACTCGACTTGGCAGGCTTCAGTGAAGATGTCCGAGCGTGATCTGCTTGGCTTGGCCCAGAAACGTTACCCGGACTCGCAACTGTGCGTGTGCCTAACGGCAAGTTGTTGTTTGAGAACCGGCTGGGCAGAAGCCTGTAGAGAACTGCAGATCCCGTGGATTTCGGGTTCACATCCCTACGATGCCACAAGTCTGAATCGCATGAAGCACCTGATGTCCGGGTTTGAAGTGATTCTGACCCCGAAGCTTGGAAGCCATGTGATCTACGCCGCTGCTTCTGGAGCAAGGATTGACTTTGTGAAGGATATACCCTTCGAGATTGTTCGTGAGAGTTCGATAGGCGATCTCACTGCTGCAAGGAGATCTGCAGCTCACGCGCATCTGATCGAGGAAGAAAAGCTGCGTCTTGAAACCATGCTGCAAGCGGGTGGTGCAGATTGCCAGGCATGGGCCATGCAAGCTGGCGGGGCGCATTTCCGAAAAGACCCGGTTACCGTAGCTAGGCTTCTCGGCTGGACACATGACAAGATTTTTCCTGAAATCACGGAGAGCAATGCCCACCATCTGGAGACGCTTGGCTGGTCAGACCACAACAAAGACAGCGACCTTGTTCTGCGACTTGATAAGCAAGTCGCGGATCAGAAAGTGAAGATCAAGAGTGCTGAGAAGCAGGTCAAGACGCTAGAAAAGCTAGTGCTGAAAGAGAAGCAGCGACTCAATACTTTAGAGAAAAGCTGGGCTTGGAAGCTTGTGGGGAAACACCTGCATTCCATCGAGCGTCGTTTGAGAGGTGAAGCGCCAAGATAGGAAACAAATGGCTCAGGACTCCAGACAAAATCCTCTCAAGTTTCTTATCACTGGAGCTACAGGCTTCGTGTCCGGTTGTGTCGCGGCGGATGCGTCAAAGAATGGGCACGCGGTCGTCAAGATTTCGCGTCCTTGGGACGATCTGACCCAGCAGATCGCACACGAGAAGCCAGATGTCGTTTTTCATGGTGCGGGATCAGCGTCAGTTGCCGAGTCTGTCAAAAATCCAGAGCAAGATCGCGAATGCTCCGTGGGCACATGGAAAAGACTTTTGACAGCGGTACAGGCATCAGGTTGCAAACCGCTAGTCGTGTTTCCTTCCAGCGCTGCTGTGTATGGCAACCCCGCCAAGCTTCCAGTTTGTGAAACCTCTGTGCTGAACCCCATCTCGCCCTATGGCAGGCACAAAGTGGAGTGCGAGGAACTGGCTGGGCAATATCGTGTGGAGCATGGACTGCCGGTGGTGGTTTTTCGCTTGTTCTCGCTTTTTGGTTCGGGCCAGAAGCGTCTGCTGGTGCGTGAGCTTTTTGAACAGGCGGTTTCTGAGCAATCGACTGTTAGCCTACAAGGTACAGGTCACGAAACCCGTGACTACCTGAGCGCGGAAGACTTCGGTAGAGCGATTGTTCACTTTGCAGAGCGTTTTTGTTCGCAACAAATAGGACTCAGCGATCCCTGGGTGTTCAATCTGGCTTCTGGTGTCGAGACGAGTGTGCGGGAACTCGCAGAGTTGATCACGGCTGACTGTGGTTCCAACAAACCAGTCGTATGCCTCAATCGCGCACGGCCTGGAGACCCCACTCGTTGGGTGGCTGATATGTGCGCCTTCAAACAGGCATGTCCCGATTGGAGTCCCCGGCCCTTTTGCGAGTCTTTGCGTGAAACTTTGCAGGCTTGGGAGGCTGAAAGCACTGCGGCATGAATGCTCTCTCCATCGTTCATAAACAGATTCAGGCATGCGAAGGCATGATCTCATCCGTTCGCGGATTGAAGGCAGACGCGGTTTCTCCACTACGCATCGGCGTTGTGTTCAGCAGCATTCCCGGTTGGGGTGCGGGCATTGGTTTCTACCGCATGTTCGTGCGCTCTCTAGCTTTGGTGGCTGAGGAGTGTGGTGTTGAGGTGGGAGTTGTCTTCGATAGACAAGACGACCATGCTTTGCACGCGTTGGCTGGACTTCCGGGTGGTCGATGGTCCCTTCTGATGAAGGACGGAAGAACAGCACTGCCCGAGACGGCGACTTTTCACCGCATCGGTTGTTTCGTTGATCTCTTTAACAGCCAGCCTTGGGTTAAAGGAGTCGGCACAGTAGCTTGGCTGCCAGATTTTCAGCACCTTCACTTGAGAGATCATTTCACACCAGATGAACTCGCCGTTCGGGAGAAGACCTTTGAGGAGCGAGCAGTAGGAGCAGAACTCATTCTTTGTTCGAGCGAAACCGTGGCAACCGACTTCCGTTCGGTATTCCCATTGCTGGAAGACAAGGCGCGTGTGGCCCGATTTCCATCGAACCTTGTGTTTGAGACGATGCCGGATGAGCAACCTTCATCCGCGCTTACGAAGTATCATCTGCCAGACAGATACGCGCTGGTAGCCAACCAGTACTGGTCGCATAAGAACCATCAGGCTGTGCTCAATGCTGTGGCAGCAGCGAGGAGGGAAGGCGTTATCATCCCGGTTGTCCTCACAGGGCTACCATTGGACTCTCGCGATGCTTCTAATGGGCCAACTTCCCAGATTTTGCAGTCCATTGCGAAACTCGCGCTCTCGGGGCAGGTGATCCCTCTCGGTCAGGTGCCGTATCGCGACCTGATTCAGTTGATGCGTGCTGCTGCTTTGATTATCCAGCCTTCCAGGTTCGAGGGCTGGAGCACCATTGTGCAGGATGCGAAAGCTCTGGGGCGACCACTGATGTGCTCTGACATCCCCGTGCACAGAGAACAGGCTCCCAGCAGCCTGGGCTTCTTTGGGTGTGATGACTCCGACTCGCTGGCCCGCCTGCTTGTTGAACACTGGCCCAGTCTCAATGCGGTCTGGGACCGTGAACGAGAAGCAACCCATTTGCAGAATCACTTGGAGGTTGCCCGGGACTACGGTAAAACTCTTGCCGCCGTTGCGAGGTCCGCTCTCAGTCTTGCCAGAGCTACGGCGACTCCAGACTAGACTGACCATGAAGCTATTCAGAAACTTTCGCCGCAATCTCCGTCTTGCTGCCGACTCGGTATCCAAGATTCAGAAACTGGACGAAGAAGTCAAAAAACTGTCTCCAAAAGTCAAAGAACAAGGCGGCAGACTGAGGGAAATACGTTCCTCAACACTCCAGCAAGAGAACGAAACCCGGCAACTGGTGCGCTCTACGGAGAGCCTGCAGCTACTCTGCGGAAAGCTGGCTTCCGAGAGTTTGGCGAGTAAGCCCGCAGGCACACCTTTTTCCGAGATTGAGTTCAAAGTGTTCTCTCAATGGGGCGAAGACGGCATCATCCAGCATCTCATTCACCATCTGAAGCCTGCTGAGCAGACCTTTGTCGAGTTTGGTGTGGAAACTTACACTGAAGCCAATACCAGATTTCTGTTAGCCAACAACAACTGGCGTGGACTCATCTTGGACGGCTCTGATGACAACATGAACTGCGTAAGGCAGAGTGAGTTGTACTGGAAGTATGATCTGACGGCTGTCACAGCCTTCATTACTCCTTCCAACATCAACTCGCTTATCTCAGGACAAAAGTTTGGGCCGCGTGTGGGCATCTTGAGCGTGGACATTGACGGTATGGACTATTGGGTGCTGCAAGCCATCAACGTCCAGGCAGATATTTTGATTTGTGAATACAACAGCGTGTTCGGGCCAGTAGCAAAAGTCACTGTTCCTCCGAACGATACGTTCCAACGCTCAAGCGCTCATCATTCCAATCTCTTTTACGGCATGTCGTTGTCTGCTGCCGCTGAGATTGCCTCGGCAAAAGGATATGACTTGGTAGGCGTGAACAGTGCGGGCAACAATGCTTTCTTTGTCCATCGCAGTGTAGCCTCGCCATTCAAGTCAGTGACTCCTCAGGAGTGTTTTGTGGCAGCTAAGTTCCGTGAATCGCGTTCGCCCTCTGGTGAGTTGACCTTACTCGACTTCGAGGCACGTCAGAAAGAGATCGAGAACGTAGAAGCCTATGATTTGAGCACCTCGGCTGTAAAACCTTTGAAGGACATCTGGGCAGCTACCCAGAGCGGCCAATAGTCACCCTCACCCGGAATCCTTCCTCGCATCCATGGGTCTGAGTGAAATATCCGTTGTAGTTCCGACCCGAAACTGCCTGCACTTGGTGCAATCTGGCATGAAGGAGATGCTGACCTGGACGCCCTTGGTCAAAGAGGTCCTCGTCGTGGATAGTGAGTCGTCTGACGGCACGCTCGACTACTTAAAAGAGCAGCTTCAATATCCGAATGTGCGGTTCCTCACTCACCCGCCAGGACTCTATCAGTCCTGGAACTTCGGCATCAGCCAGACAACCGGGAAGTGGGTGCATATTTCAACTGCTGGCGACACGATCTCCACGGATGATCTACAATACCTCGCCCTCATGGCAGAGCGGACAGATGCCGATGTCACAACGGCACCACCGCACTTCGTCATGGACGGTGACTACACGCCACCGTGGTTAAACTGGCCCATCCATGACCTTTTGGCGAGACAGCAGGAAGGGGATTTCATCGTGCTGGAGGGCTTGTCTCTGTTGGTATTTGCCATGGAATACTGTCGTCCTGGAATCGGTGTACAAAGCTGGCTTGGCAGCTCGGCGAGCAACTTGTACAAGCGCCGTTTTTTTGAAGGGCGGGGTTTCCCCACTAACTGCGGCCACTCGGGTGATGTGATGTTTGGCCTCAGCTATGCCGCAGAGATGAAGGCGGCGTTTCTGAGGCGGCCCTGTGGCAAGTTTGTCTTTCACCGACCAACAACCGCACAGCCTAACGTCGTAGAGCGCTTCGGTGAAGTGTACGGTGCCGAGTATCTCCGCTGTCAGTCCATCCTGAATGATCGGCTGCGAGAAGCGATGCTCAAATGCGGCCTACAAGACCTACTCACTCCTATGACGGAAGCGAGTTGGTGGAGAGCGCTCCATTATTCGCCTGAGGACATGATCCGCATTGGCGCACAGCTCCAGCAGGAGAAGACCAAGCGAGAAACGGCCCAAGAAAAGCTTGCCGCCCTCCGTCCAGAACGTGATGAGTGGAAGGAGCGCGCCAAGGCAGCGGAGACAGCACTCAGACGCTGTAGAAAGATTATCCCGTCTTTTCTCAGGCGTTGGTTGGGAGTGGAAACTCCGGCTAAACCAGAGTCAGCCGAGTAGGGGCATCCTTGTTGGTCACAAACCAGTGCGTAAAGGGGTCTCGCAGCAAAACAGTATGCGGGGCGAGTGGTTGCCCCTGTCTCCCGTCTCAATCACGCGCACCGACTTGAAGTGTTTGCGAAAGGCTGCCGCGAAATGCTCTTGGGTGTACCATTCTGGCAGCCCCTCTTGCTTCTCAGTCGTGCCGAGCCCGTTGGGCATAAACTCGGTGAGCAGGGTTTGTTTCGTGTAAGACGCCAGCCTTTCCGCGATGAAGTCGAAAGGATAATACTGAGAAAGAGACATGTGGTGCGTCACCGCAAGGGCTAGCACCATATCAGCCACAAGAGGTGACTGACGCTTGGATACGATGTCAAAGTTAGCCGTGCTAAATTGAATGTTTTCTCCAAGTGACTTGACGCTCTCAAAGCACCGCTCAATGGCCCCTTCATCGTAGTCCGCTGCGAGTACCTCTATACCTCTACGTGCAGCACAAAGACTGATCCGTCCATTCGCACATGCGAGATCGATGAGCGTTCGAGGACGCTTCTCGTTGATCAATCTGAGGATGGCGGCCATTCGAGGTTCAGCTTCGTTAGGAGTGGTGATGAGGTCGCCGTGATAGTTTCTCCACACGGTTTCACCAGCAGACAGTGTTTTTGGCAACTCCTCCAGCAACAGAGTGAGCATCGCTTTCCGTTGCTGGGCGATGGTGCCACCGTCCATCGTAGCCAAGGTGCTTTCTTGACCACAAAGTGCCGTAAACTCAGCAGCCGAGAGGCCACCAGCCTGACCCGTCAGCCTGAGGATGCGCCATAGTTCTGGGCGCTCTGCTACCACCTTCAAGGGTCGCCACCACAGCTTCTTAAACTCTTCCAGCCCAATGTCTGCTACCTTGAGAGCCTGGATGGAGCCAAGGTCGAGCCAAACCGGTCTTGCACAACCTTGTTGGCCAAAATTGCCTACATGAGAATCAATCAAGCCGTAGCCATCATCCATCTCTGCAAGCATCAGATTCATCTCCAAAAAGGTGCGGGCGTAATCAAGTGTCTGACTTCGGCAGAGGTCGCCGCCCTTGGGTAGAAATGGCAACCGGCGGTGCTTCATCACAGGACCGTAGCCTTCCATCTCGATGTCCTTGTCGTAAGTCGTCTGCACAAGAAAACCCGCGTCCATGAGGCGCTGATAAACGCCGCGTCTCCAGCAGGATTTAAAAAAGCCAGCGCGATGAGGGTAAACAGCCCGGTAAAACTCTCCTTGGTACTCGAAAACTCTCCCCAAGGGATCAAGGAACCGAGTGCCGATCCAACGGACCATGTCAGGTGTCAGTTTTATGACTTTTTTGTCGCTCATGCGGCGTGAGTTTTACCCTAAGTGGACATGTTGGCAATACTTGCCTTCCCACCGTTCCCAATGCGAGATTACTTGAGGGAGCAACTTGCGGGACGTTGAGGATTGGATGACTGTGCCCGCCCAATCTTACCACCATGCCCAAGAAATCTGCCGCCAAGTCTGAACTGCATCGCAAACACAGTGCCGCCGTCGTGGACGGAGTGGAGCGCGCTGCCAGCCGCGCGATGTTGCACGCTGTCGGGTTCAAGCGTGAAGACTTCAAGAAAAACAAGATCGGCATCGCATCCACCTGGAGCATGGTTACACCCTGCAACATGCACATTGACCGCCTGGCACAAGAAGCGGCCAAAGGTGTGGACGCTGCGGGTGGGAAAAGCGTGATCTTCAATACCATCACCATCTCCGACGGCATCAGCATGGGCACAGAGGGCATGAAGTACTCTCTGGTGTCGCGTGAGGTAATCGCTGACTCGATTGAGACCGTGGTCGGTTGTGAAGGTATGGATGGATACGTGGCCATCGGTGGTTGCGACAAAAACATGCCCGGTTGCATTATGGCCATGGGCCGCATGAATCGTCCCAGCGTGTTCGTCTATGGCGGCACCATTTTGCCGGGCTGTGTTGGCGTGGAGAAAAAAGATGCGGACATCGTGACCGTCTTTGAAGCCATCGGCAAACACGCCAACTGCCAAATCAATGACAAGGAACTACAGGACATCGAAGAGCATTCCATTCCTGGTGAAGGCTCCTGTGGCGGCATGTACACGGCCAATACGATGGCCAGCGCCATCGAGGCGCTGGGCATGAGTTTGCCGAACTCGGGCGCTCAGGCCGCAGTCTCTACCGAGAAGATGATGGACTGCTTTGATGCTGGTGCTGCCGTGATGAACATGATCAAGCGTGGCATCACACCCCGCGACATCATGACGAAGGAAGCGTTTGAGAACGCTATCACGCTCATTATTACGCTAGGTGGCTCTACCAATGCTGTGTTGCATTTGATAGCAGCCGCTCACAGCACGGGTATCAAGCTCGGCATTGAGGACTTTGTGCGCATTGGCAAGAAGACACCCGTTTTGGCTGACTTGCGTCCAAGCGGCAAATACTTCATGAACGACCTCGTGAAAATTGGCGGCACGGTTCCGCTCATTCGCCTGCTGGTGAACGAAGGCCTCATGCACGGCGATTGCCTCACCGTTACTGGCAAGACGATGAAGGAGAACATGAAGAACTCCAAGATCGCATGGCCCAAAGACCAGACGATTGTCCGACCACTGAGCAATCCAATCAAGAAGGACAGCCACCTCGTCATCTTCAAAGGGAATCTCTGCCCCGATGGTGCTGTCGGTAAAATCACAGGCAAAGAAGGCCTCAAGTTCGACGGCAAAGCCATCGTGTTCGAGTCCGAGGAGTCCGCGCTGCAAGCCATCCTGAATGACAAGGTCAAAAAGGGCCACGTTGTCGTGGTGCGCATGGAAGGCCCAAAAGGCGGCCCCGGCATGAGAGAGATGTTGAGTCCTACTTCGGCCATTATGGGCAAGGGTTTGGGCAAAGACGTGGCCTTCATCACTGACGGACGCTTCAGCGGCGGCAGCCACGGTTTTGTGGTCGGTCACGTGACCCCCGAAGCCTTCGTTGGCGGCCCCATCGCCGTTATCAAGAATGGAGACGCCATCACCATTGACGCCGAGAAGCGCGAGATCACTCTTGGTATTCCTGCCAAGGAACTCAAAGCCCGCCTTGCCAAGTGGAAGCAGCCCAAACCGCGCTATACCCGTGGCGTGCTAGCGAAATACGCCAAGCTCACAGCAGATGCCAGCCACGGTGCCGTGACGGACCTTGGATTGTGATTCCCAGCGATCCTCAGAGCTCCTTGATGGAGATGTTGCGGAACTGAATCAAACTGGAGGCGGGTGAAAGCTCACCCGTCTTCGGATTCTTGCCCCCGTGGTGCTGCAAGCCAAGCCTTCCCCGAGATGGAACACCAGGAAGTTGGGCATGGTCGATCACGTTTTGGCCATTCAACACCACTGTCAGGCGGTCGCCCTTCATAGTGATCTCAAACGAGTTCCACTCTCCGACAGGCTTGTCTGCCTTCACTTTTGGCGTAACCCCGGCCCGCACGTCACTTGGCATACTCTTGTCCATTCGGTAGCCATAAACCTCACCACTGCCAATGGGCCAGCACCAGATGTTGATCTGTGATTTGCCTTGCCCACGAAGGTAGATGCCTGAGTCTGCATTGGGTGTTGGAATCTTTATTTCCTGGCCTTTGTCGTCCAGCTTATGCGTGCCATCGGGCAACACCACCGGCATTGGGTACAGCCCCGTGGTCTGTTTGAGTCGCCAATCGAGCTTCAAGGTGAAGTCACCAAACTCTTTCACCGTCCACAGGTTCTTGTCTTTTCCGGGTGCCTCGCTGCACGCGTCATAGTCGATGACTCCGTCCTGGACCTTCCAGTGGCCATTGTCACCCTCAGGCACTGTCCAATGAGACAGATCTTTACCATTAAATAGCTCAACAAAGCCAACATCAGCGGCTTGAACCTGTACAAGGCAGACGAAAAGGAGTGGCGATAGGAGTTTCATAGCTAGGAAGTGACAAGCTAACGAATGCTACTGGGGACGTTGTTCGCCTAAGCGCACGAAACAACGTTAAACTCCATATCATTCGAGGGTGGGCTGATCACACCTTGATCATCTCTGCGATCTGCTTTTGCGCGATGCCGATGGGGCGATCCAGCGGCACGCCGGCACAGGTGAGCAAGGTGGTGAGCAGATCGCCTTGGTTGCCTTTGACGGTGTCGATGAAGCGGCCGGTGTTCAGCGATCCGCCGCCTTTGCCGGCGAGGATGAAGGGGAGGTTCTCGCGGGTGTGCTTGTTGCCATCTTCGAGGCCACTTCCCCACATCATGATGCAGTTGTCGAGCAGCGTGCCATCGCCCTCGCGGAGAGCGGCCATCTTTTTCACCATGTAGGCGAACTGGTCGATGTTGAACTTCGTGATGGCGGCGACTTTGCGCACCTTCTCGGGCTCGTTGTTGTGATGCGTGGGGCCGTGGTGTGTGTCGCTGAAGCCGAGCTCGGGATACGAGACGCCATTCGGCGTGGAGCCGATGTAGGTGCTCACGCGCGTCGTGTCCGTCTGGAAGGCGAGCACGGTGAGGTCACACATGACCTGCATGTATTCGCTGCGCTTGTCGCCCTCGGGGATCTTCACTTCGATACGCGGCGAATCGCTGGCCTTGCGCTTGCTCAATGCGACACCGGCCTTCTCCAGCGCGGCTTCCTTCTGCCGATACTCGATGGCGGCGATGCGGCGCTCGACGGAGCGCACGCTGTCGAGGTATTCATCGAGCTTCTGCTGGTCGCCGTGCGGCAACTTGCGCCGCAGGTCCTTCGCGCCGCCAATGACGAGATCGAGCATCTGGCGGTCGAGCGGGTCAGCGGCGGCGGTTTGACCACCGGAGTTCGTATTGCCGAACAAACGGTTCAGCACGCTGCGTGGATTGATCTCCGCTGGCATCGCCTGCGTGGGCGAGCGAAAGCTGCAATGCGAGTAGTAGCCCTCATTGAGACCTTCCTGGTTCTCTTTGTGCGTCTGCGGCATCGTCGCGAGCTCGAGCGAAGGCAGCGCCGTGAGCGCACCGTAGTAGTTCGCGAAAATCTGGTCCGCCGAGATGGCGATGTTGATCTGGTTTCGCTTCGCCGCATTCGGCAGCGAGGCCGTGAGCCACGTCGAAAGCTCCAGCGCATGCGGCGCACTGCCAAACGGCGTGATCGGCACGCCCGAGATGCCTTTCACCAGCATGCACTGATCCAAAATCGGCCGCAGCGCTTCTAGTGCAGGCGGCAGCGAGTTCCGGAAGCTCTCCGGCGTCTTCGGCCAGAACTGATCCATGATCACGCCATGCGGCATATACATGAACCCGAGCCGTACCGGCGGCTTGTAGGCCGTTTTGCTTTTGCTGGAGTCCGCCCAGCCCATGGTTTCGAGCAAAGGCAGACCAAGAGAGGCTCCAAGGCCTCTGAGGCAGGCGCGGCGATTGAGAAGGTGGGCGGACATGGGACGAAGGGGTTACTCTTTGACTCTACGGTTCAAAAACGGGTAGCTTGTCACGATCTCGGTGATGAGCGTTTGCATCTTGTGTCCGTCAGCAGCGATGGTTTTGAGCATTTGGTCCACGATGATGTGGTCGTAGCCGTCGAGTTGGCGGCACAAAGCATACGCGAGGAGCTTTTCTGTGAGGTTGCGGGTCAAATCGGTCTCGCGGGCGGCGATGAGGGCTTTGAGTTCTTTCGGTGAGGAGAAGCGTTTGCCGCCGGGGAGTTCGCCCACGGCGTCAATCGGGCCGCCGGACTCGTCTTTATCGCGCCAGCGGCCGATGGCGTCGAAGTTCTCCAAGCCGAAGCCGATGGGATCAAGGATCTTGTGGCAGTTGGCGCACACGGCGTTGGTGCGATGCAGTTCGGTGCGCTGACGCAGGGTGAGATTGGCCACCGTCTTCGAATCCTGCTTCTCCAACGCGGGCACGTTCGGTGGCGCGGGCGGCACGTGCTGGCCGAGCACTTGTTCCAACACCCACACGCCGCGTTTCACGGCGCTGGTGCGCGTGGCGAACGAGGTGGTGGCGAGCACGCCGGGCATGGCGAGAATGCCGCCGCGGTTCGGGTCGGTGAGCTTCACTTTTTGCATGGCGTTGCCGCTGACTTTCTTTTCGAGGCCGTAGATCTTTGCCAGCGGGCCGTTGAGGAAGGTGTAGTCGCTGTTCACGAAGCTGACGACGCTGCGGTTCTCCCGCACGATGCTTTCAAAGAAAAGCCGCGCCTCGTCATACATCGCGGAGCGCAGTTCAGGCGTCATTTCGGGGAACTTGGCGGCGTCGAAGGTCTTGTCCTTCAATTCGGCCGTTCCGAGCCATTGCGCACCGAAACCATCAAACAGCGCACGAGAGCGTTTATCGGCCAAAAGGCGCTTCGTCTGTGTTTTGAGCACCTCAGGTTCGTGCAGCTTGCCTTCATCAGCGAGCTTGGAGAGCTCTGCATCCGGCATGGTGGACCAAAGCAGATACGAAAGGCGGCTGGCAATCTGATAGTCATCGAGCGGCGCGATCCTCTCGCGTTCCGGGGCGTCTTTCGACGGCGTGATAAAAAGGAACTGCGGCGAGACAAGCACGGCCTTCAGCATGAAGCGCAGTGCGGCATCGCGGTTGAGCTTGTTGGCCGTTCCAAGCTCAAAAACCTTCACCAGCACGTTCAGCTCATCTTCCGTTGGTGGACGGCGATAAGCGCTGCGGGCGATGGAGCGCGCGATTTCACGTGGTTCGGCCTTCGGATCGCCAAATAGGCGTTTTTGAGCCTCGGCGGGCATTTTCTTGAGCGCTTCGTTCGCGATGCCGAGATACTGCTCGGTCTGCATTGGCGAGAGGGAGTTCATGTAGCCCGCGCCGGGCACTTCATCGGGTAATTCCTTCGCGAGGCTCGCATCGACGCCGAGCAAATCGTGAAGCGTGTTGCCATACTCGACCTTGGTGAGCCTGCGGATCACAAATGGCCCCGGATCGCGTGCCGCGAGGTATTTGATCTGCGCCAGCGCATCGAGGAAACGCTTTCGCTCCTCATCCGAAGGCTGATCCGCATCCTCAGGCGGCATATCATGCGCATTGACGTTCGCGATGGCTTCCATCCACTTTCGCGCAAAGGCCGGATCACCCGGCTTTTTGACGGCGACACGCAAATTGAGTCCCGCCTTCGGTCGGTCCGCGTGGCATTCGACGCAGTATTGCTTCACGAAGGGCTCGACGTGCTCCTTGAAGGCTTTTTGAGCCGTGGATTGCAGCGCGGCGAGCTGTTTGTCCTGCTCGGCATTCGAAATCTCAATGAAGCAGCAGCTTAATGCGACGAGCAGCGTCTTGCTGGATAAGAGTGGACTGGTATGCGAGGCGGAAAGGTTCAAAGCGGGTTTGATATCACGCGGCAGGTGTTGAGTCTCTATCCCTACACTCAACTAAAGAGAAGGGCTCTGGAGCGGATGTTTGTGACAAGGCACTTTTTGCTTCCCTTTTCTCCGGCTCACCCTCTAGGCTTCGTCGCTTATGAACCAAAGCACTTTGAAGACCCGGCTGGCAGTATTCATGTTTCTTCAGTACTTCATTTGGGGGTCTTGGTACGTGAGCATGGGAGCGTATCTAGCCAACACTCTGAAGTTTGAGGGCGGTCAGATCGGGCTGGCTTACGGGGCGTTTGCTATTGGAGCGATGATCTCACCTTTCCTGGTGGGATTGATCGCCGACCGGTGGTTTGCTTCTGAAAAGCTCCTGGCGGTGCTGGGAATCGCGGGCGGAATCGTGCTCTGTATGCTGCCGAGCTACACATCGTTCAGCTCGTTCTACCCGATGCTAATTGCCTACTGCGCCCTGTACGTGCCGACTCTCGCGCTTGGGAACTCCCTCTCGCTCCATCATCTGGAGAATGCAAAAGCCGACTTTCCCCAGGTAAAGATGCTCTCGGCAGTCGGCTGGATTGCGGGGCTGGTGGCGCTGAACTGGAGCTTTGGCGCGGAATCACCCAAACAGTTCTATCTGGCGGGTGGGGCGTCCATCTTGTTTGGGCTTTTCTCTTTATTTCTACCTCACACACCTCCGAAGAAGACCGGAGCAGATGTGTCTCTGGGCGACTTGCTTGGTCTGGACGCGATCGCCCTTTTGAAGAAACCGTCTTACGCGATTTTCATTCTGTGCATGTTCCTCATTTGCATCCCGCTTTACTTCTACTTCGTCAATCTCAGCATCTACCTGACTGAGTTGAAGTGGGATAACATGTTGGTGAAGACCTCTTTCGCGCAAATCTCCGACATCATCTTCTTCCTCCTACTGCCTGTATTTTTGAAGAGATTTGGCTACAAGGTGACGATCTTCATGGGGATCGCGTGCTGGGTGCTTAGATACTTTGCACTTGCCGAAAGTACCGGAGCAGCGGGAGCCCAAACTGCGTTGATTTTTGCTGCGATTTTACTCCATGGCGCGTGCTATGACTTCCTGTTCATCGCTGGGCAGCTCTATGTGGATGACGAGGCGAACGAACGCATACGAGGAGCGGCCCAGGGGTTCATCGCCTTCATTCTGTGGGGAGTAGGGGCATTTGTCGGAACACTTTTGGCAGGAAAGGTCCTTCAAGCTCACAAACTGGATGCCCCCTCGTCCAATGGCTTGGCACACGACTGGGATGCGGTCTGGAGTACCCCTGGATGGCTGGCGGTTGGGGTGCTGGTAGTGTTCCTGATCTTCTTCAAGAACCCAACTGGGGCCAAGCAGCCCAATTGATAGGCTGCCGCGCCAAGTTTTAAGTGGTGTTTTATTATCTGGAGCACTTTATTATCTATATCTACTAAAAATATCTGGACAAAATCTAATAATTGGAGTGAAATACACGTTTTCCGGTTCAGTCTCACCCCACGCTGTCATGAAAACACCCACCTACTTACTAGCCGTGCTCGGTCTGACTCTGGCAACTGCCAGAGCCGACACGCAGCCTGCAGCTACCGTCTCTGCCGACCCTGTGCCGTCACTACCCCCTGGGATCGTGGTCCGAACGTCCACTGGCATGAGCATCCCAGGAATGGACTACCCAAAGCCGGAGGATGTGATCAAAGACTACGCGCCAGTGGTTTCCACGGTGGAGAGCCAGGGCAGTTTTTACAAGCTTTGGAAGCGTGACAAAGATCAGCAGCTATTGGCTGAGCTTCCGCGCAACTTCATGAACGAGCGGCACTTCGTTGCACTGACCGTTTCTGGTGGGGAAAACTATGCCGGCTTACAAGCAGGGGAGTTGTATGCCTACTGGGCGGTCTACGACAAAAAGCTGGCCCTGATCGAACCTAACCTTGAGGTGCGTTCGACCGGAGATGATCAGTCGAAGAGCAGCATCAAGCGTCTGTTTACGGACCGGGTGATCCTTGAGACGCCTATCGTGGCCTGGAATAAGCAGCAAGGTGCGGGACCCATGATTGACCTCGATTCCATCGTGGTGGGTCAGGCGGATAAGTTTTTCGGAAGGCTAGCCAGTGGATTGAACAAGAGCCTGTACAAGCTGAAGATCGTGAAGGCGTTCCCACAAAATATAGAGATAGGGATCGAAGCTCCTGTGGGAAGTGGCCAGCTCAAGACCTTCCATTTCAGCTTCAGCCTCATTCCTGACAAGACGGGTTATAACCCCAGGGAGGCTGACACTCGAGTGGGCTATTTCACGACGAGCTACAATGACTATGGCAAGTTTGTGGCCGACCAGACTCGGACAAGATTCATCAATCGTTGGCATTTGGAGAAGGCAGATCCCTCCCTGAAGTTGAGCCCGCCGAAGACGCCGATCATCTTCTACGTCGAACATACAACACCAGTGCGGTACCGCCGTTGGGTCAAAGAAGGGATTCAACTCTGGAACAAAGCCTTTGAGAAAGTGGGTCTCATCAACACGATTGAGGTTCGTTTCCAAGACGCAGCGACTGGCGAGCACATGGAAAAAGATCCGGAAGATGTGCGCTACAACTTCGTGAGGTGGCTGAGCAATGGGCAAGGAACAGCAATCGGCCCTAGCCGTGTGCACCCGCTGACGGGACAGATTCTGGACGCTGACATCATTTTGACGGATGGCTGGATCAGGCACTGGTGGAGCGAATACAACGAGACCATTCCGCAAGCGCTTGCCATGGAGGGCATGACTCCAGAAACACTTTCCTGGTTGTGGAAAAATCCGCAATGGGACCCACGTGTGCGCCTTGCTTCTGCATCCAAACGTGAGGAGATCATTGCAGCACGCAAGGCAAGCCCGATGCCGCACCTCGGTGGTCACGCGATGGCGGGAGCACCAGAAGAGAAGGGTTTCATGGGAGGCGGTCATGAAGCAGATGGCTTGATGGCACGCTATTCACAAAAGACCGGGCTCTGCATGGCCCCTAGCTGCAAGACGCATGGCCTCGCCTTAATGGAAATGAGTTTGGATGCCGAAGGTTTTGAAGCCATGGGGCTCTCTGCGGCTGATCAGACGTTGGATGGCATTCCTGAGTCGTTCATTGGACCGTTGCTGGTTGATCTTGTGGCTCACGAAGTCGGGCACACGCTGGGTTTGCGTCACAACTTCAAATCCTCATCGGCTTACACCTACGCCCAAATCAACAGTCCTGATTTCAAGGGCAAAAAACCACTCGCTGGCAGTGTGATGGACTACATCCCTATCAACATCGTGGCTGGAGCAGACCCTGCCAAGAAAGGCGATTTTGGGATGATTACCGTCGGTCCGTATGATGAGTGGGCGATCGAGTATGGCTACAGCTTTGAGAAGGACCTAAAGCCCGTGTTGCAGCGTGTGGCCGAGCCGGAGCTTGCTTACGCTACAGATGAAGACACTTGGGGACCGGACCCATTGGCGCGTCGATACGATTTCGCAAAAGATCCTATTTCTTTTGCGGAGAATCAGATCGCACTCGTTAAAGAGCATCGCAGCAAGCTGCTGGATAAGTTTGTCAAAGACGGGAACTCCTGGGCTAAAGCACGCCGCGGGTACCGGATGACTCTGAGTACACAGACCCGCGCCATCAACATGATGTCCAATTGGCTCGGTGGCACCTTTGTCAATAGAGACAAAAAAGGCGATAAAAACGGCCGTGCTCCTGTGCAGCCTGTACCAGTGGCCGATCAACGCCGTGCCCTGCAGTTCTGCCTGGACCAGTCTTTCAACGACGCAGCCTTTGGCCTGGAACCCAAGTTGCTCGCCTACCTCACCACGGACAAATGGTGGGACGACGAAGACCAAATGGAGGATCTCTTTGACGACGGAACGTGGAATGTCCACGACAGCGTCCTGGGCATCCAGGCGATGACTCTGACGAGCATCATGAATCCCACTACGCTTTCCCGCGTTTATGACAACGAAATGCGAGTACCTGTAGATCAGGACGCTTTAACGCTACCGGAGGTGCTCAATACGGTGGGAGACAAGGTCTGGACAGAACTCGGAAATTACAAGGACGGACAACAGTTCACAGCTCGGAAGCCATTCATCACAAGTCTGCGGCGGAATCTGCAGCGTGAACACTTGGACCGCTTAATCGACCTCGTGACTAGCAGCGATTGGGCGCGTTACAGCCCCGCTTACGCGCCCATCACAGACCTTGCTACCCAACAACTCGCTGGATTGCAGGCGAAAATCAACGCCGTGGCTGCCAAGCCTATGGATGCGTACACGCAAGCCCATCTACAGGCCGCTGCCCGCCGCATTAAGGCCGCTCTCGAAGCACAGGTCGAGTTGCGTTAATTGCGGTTGACTTGAAGGCGTTGATGGGTGGACACTGCCACCTGTCAACGTCTCAAGGAGGTCCGCATGAAAACACCACAAGCGACACTAGGCACCCGGAGGGCATTTCTTGCCGAAGTTGGAAGAACTACCATTGCAGCGACGATAGGTCCGGCACTTGCAGCTGAGCTTGGAATCTCAACTTCAGCCCTAGCGGAGGCTCCAACAAAGCGCCTGAGCCTCGGTTCGTTTGAATCGCTGGCAGAAGTGCTGGAGCAGACCCCTGTGGAGGTTCTTCAGCCACTCCTCGTCGCAAAACTCAAGTCTGGAGTGTCGCTCAAGCAGTTGACCGCGGCCGCCGCGTTGGTCAATGCCCGGCGTTTTGGCGGGGAGGACTACATTGGCTTCCACACTTTCATGGCGCTGAGTCCTGCACTCAGAATGTCCAGCCTGATGCCTGCGGGACAAGAAGCTCTGCCGGTGTTGAAAGTTCTCTATCGCAACACGGCCCGTCTCCACGACTCGGGGCGCACCGATGACTCGCTCACCCCACTTCAGGCGGATGCCGAGAGCGGTGCTGTCCGTGAATTGATTGTAAAAAAGAAGAGAGCGGCTGCCGAGTCAGCTCTTGAGCGGGCACTGAGAGAAGATAAGCATGAAGCACTCGCAAGTTTGCTAACATCTGTGTGTGACAACCCTGAGGTTCACCGCACCGCGCTGCCTTACCGAGCATGGGACATGGCTGAGCTAGTGGGTGCAGAGCATGCGCTGACTCTACTGCGTCAGTCCGTCCACTATTGTTTCGATGCAGAGCGTGCACGGACTGCTGAATGGGACAAACACGCCCAGATGCTCGCTCGGATGCTTGATGCCCATAAGCTGCATCACTTTTCTCCAGGCACGAAAACGGCCAGTGACGAACTTGTAAAAGAGCTGGCATCTACGTTTGCCACGAAATCGCCCGACGAGGCTGCCGAAGCAGCGGCGAGTACGCTCGCTGACGGAGTCGATCCGAGAGCCATTGGAGAGGCAATGAGTTTGGCGGCGAGTCGACTTGTGTTGTGCGATCCTGGACGCCAGCCTCAGTGGGAAGGGCCAGGAAAGCCCGCCGGTTCTGTGCATGGCGACTCGACCGGCGTGCACGCCAGCGATGCAGCTAATGCCTGGCGAAATCTTGCCCACGCCGGGGATGGACGTCACACGGCGACATGTCTAGTCATGGGGGCTTGGATCATCGCGAGAGATCGCGGCACAGGACCTCTTTTGCCACAATTGCCAACGAAGCGCCTTGTGGACGGAGTGCGGGGGAAAAGTGGCGAAGAACTCGGAAAAGAGCTGGCTGAAGCGATTCGGGACAACCAACAAGCTCATGCCGCAGCGGTCGTCGAGCGAATGGGACAACTAGGCATTTCCGACAAGCTTGTCTTCCGCCGCCTGCTCAGATTTGCTGTCAGCGAAGATGGCGCACTGCATGCTGAGAAATACTTCCACACGGTGTGGGACGATTTCCAAATCACCCGGCCTAGCATGCGATGGCAGCACCTGACAGCGCTTGCGCGCGTCACTGCCAGTGAGTTTGGCAGGCCGGCACCAGGGCAGGAAGAAGCCAGGGAGCTTCTGGGCGTGTAACAAGCCTATTTCCAGTCCTCCAAGGCGTCTTCAAGCGCCTCAGGGAAATCGCGTGGGCCGTTTCTCCAGCCAATCGACACGTCCAACGCTTCCAGGCGTCGAATCAAGTCCGCGACATGTTTGCGCGGGTACATTCCGCCAGCCTCCTCACAAAAGTGAGTGCGGCAACCGAAGGGGCGGTTTTGGTAAATCGTGCAGCGTCCATCTTTACCAAGGCAGCTGCATGCTCCGTCAGCACGCGGCTGGAGCTTGGTGCGACCCGCAGCGCGGACGCCTACAGCAGCATAGAGCGCTTCCACCCGCGTGACGCTGGGAGTCCTGCCGGTGAGCTTAAACCGACAGCAGCCTCCACTTAACTGACATGCTCGTGGAAGAGGCCGTGCCTCGAGATCCGCGTAGATTTGGCGGATTTGCTCTTTTAGCGCGGTAGAAAGTGAACTTGAGGGCTTCATGATCTGTCTCAGGGGCGCATTTAGAGTTGCGTACACGGCGTGCGCTTCCCAATCTGTTTTTCGCCCACGTTCACATGAGTTTATCGTTCCGTCTGCCCTCTGGCGTCCGCAAGTATGCGGACAAGGCAGGCTGCCTTTTGGAGTCCTGGTCAAAAGAAGCCTCTGGGATTGTGTCCCGTGCTGCTGAATGGATGGAGAAGCGGCGGGATATTGGCCCGTGGTGCATCATCGTCGTGTGCGCCTGTGTGTGGCTCGCTCAGTTGCTGGAGTATCATCGCACCGACCTGCCTTGGTATCCACAGAGCGGTCTGGAAGTGCCACCCAACTGGAAGCAGCCTCCTTTTGCCTCGCTCTTTTACCATTACATCTCACCCTACCTGAAGCTGATTGGGCTTCTGGGCGGCGTTGTGTTTCATTTGGTGCTATTGCGCGCCCCGGAAAACCCACGCCGGCTCGTTATTCCGCTCTGGCTGGGCTGTGGTTTTCTCGCGGTATGGGTCATCATGGCCGACATTTATGAGCAGTGGGAGCGAGTCACCTATTATGCGATTGGTCAGCCCTATTCGGCTCCAGCTTATGTCGGCAAGGCTATAGCGCTGGCGTTTCTCATGCTCTCTCCGGCACTTGCTGTGAGCTACTACCACGGACGAACGATCTGGGAGAAGTACATACTCCGCAATGTCTCTCAACCGCTCGCATTCTGCATTCTTTCCATCACCGTCGTGGTGTTGATTTTCGATCTCCAAGATCATCTTGGTGACTTTAAGCAAAAGAAAGTGCCATGGGTAGATGTAGCAGCGGTCTACCTCAACTTGCTGCCGTTCATCTTCGTGGAAGCGGTCACTCCGTCACTCACGCTGGCCGTGCTGTTCGCCATGATCAAAATGAACCGCCACATGGAGATCATAGCACTGATGTGCGGCGGGCTCTCTTTGATGAGAATCGCACGGCCGGTGCTGCTCCTGGCCGCATTTGTGTGTCTGGTAGGCACTGCGGCCAACTACCACTGGGCACCAACGGCAGACGCGAGACGTCAAGCAGCCAGGAAAGGTCTCAAGGGGACTGGCGGTACTGTTCTGCAAACCAATGTCATGCATTTCAACCAAGGCGCTCGGCGCTCTTGGTTCATCGGCGTGGTTCCCTACAATTTACGCGAGGAAAAAATGCGCCGGATCGAAGTGCGCGAGGAAGATGAGCACGGCAGACTCAAACGCGGCATAACTGCCCAAACAGCGATGTGGTGGCCGGATGGGACTTGGTCGTTTTATCGTGGGAAAGAGCTTAGCTATCGAGATGACCTCGTGGACGCGGTGCTCGACTTTGGCGAGCGTCAAAATGGCGTGCAGCGACTGGACAAAAACTGGCCCGAGACCCCGTGGGACATCATGGTGCACTCCATGAGCCCAAATGACATGGGTGTACCAGACTTGGCAGCTTACCTGAAGGGGTGGAATGTGATGAGCGAGGCCCCTGCAGCCAGACATCACTTCGAGACGGAGCTATGGCATCGCTTCAGCTACTGCCTACAGGGGTTTTTCTTGGTGATGCTCACCATACCGCTCGTCTGTCGCCCAGGTCGCCGCGATATGCTGACTGCGAGCGGTTCTGTCTTGCTGGCGTTCGTCATCAATCACTTCGCGCTCAATAACATCTCTCATAAACTGGCTCGTTCCGAGGAGCTCACCCCCATGATTGCTGCCTGGCTTCCACACATCGTCATGGGCGTGCCAGCCGTGTTCCTTCTTTGGAGTCGCGCTTATGGCATGAGCCTCCCGAGCTTGCCGCCATTGCCGAAGATACGAGATCTTCGGTGGAAGGATTGGTGGAGGCTGCTAAGGGGTCGCCGCACGAAACCTTGGTCAGGACGTTCTCAACGCGCTTCCTGGTTGAACGAGCTGCTTCGCTCCCTTTGATGAGACATCATGCAGCAACATTGGAACATCCGCTCCCGCGCCCATCAATGCGCCGTCACTGAACGTCCTTTCGAGGACGGGGAAGCGCATCATACCGCCATTTACTTCGACACCAAAGCGGGCGAGTTCACTCGCCGGGACGTCTCAAATGAAGCTTGGGAGCAAGAGATCGCTGAACGGAAGCCTTTCTCTCATTGGAAAAGTGTTTACCAGAAGAACGCACCTGAAGCTAAACCAGAGATGGTGCCAAAAGAATCTGCCATGGCGCTGCTTCAGCGTTTGATCGACGAGAATGAGTCCTACACTGAGAACGCGCGCTACATCCTGGCCGTCATGCTGGAGCGTAAGCGCATCCTCTCTCCTACCGCCACGAAGGAGAATGATGAGGGTCACAAACTGCTGTTCTACGAGAACAAGAAGACGGGAGACGTGTTCATCGTTCGCGATCCAGAACTGCGCTTGGATGAAGTTGCCAGCGTTCAAGAGGAAGTGGCAACTCTGCTAGGATTTGGAAACGCTCAGCCGCTGCCTGCCAAGACTCCGGAACCCGCTCCTGAATCTGCACCTGCTGCCACGGATGCAAGTGAGCAGCCTGTAGCACAGACGGACACGGCCGAGGAAACTACCTCGTCTGATGATGCCGAATCAGAGTCGGATGCCGCTGACGAAGATCTAGAAGAGGGCGCGCTAGAGGAAGACCTCGACGAAGACGAAGAAGACCTCGACGAAGACGAAGAAGTTCTCGATGAAGACGAAGAAGTTCTCGATGAAGACGAAGAAGTTCTCGATGAAGACGAAGAAGTTCTCGATGAAGACGAAGAAGTTCTCGATGAAGACGAAGAAGTTCTCGATGAAG
>JAEUHM010000050.1 GCA_016795485.1 Verrucomicrobiaceae bacterium
AGGGTCCGGCTGTTCGCCGGTTAAAGCGGCACGCGAGCTGGGTTCAGAACGTCGCGAGACAGTTCGGTCCTCTATCCTCTGTGGGCGAAGGAGACTTGAGGGGTTCAATTCCTAGTACGAGAGGACCGGAATTGACGCACCGCTGGTGTTCCAGTTGTTTCGTCAGAAGCATTGCTGGGCAGCTAAGTGCGGAAGAGATAAGCGCTGAAAGCATCTAAGCGCCAAGCTCCTCCCGAGATGAAGTCTCCCTGAAGGATCGTGGAAGACTACCACGTCGATAGGCTGTGGGTATAAGCGCGGTAACGTGTTCAGCTCAACAGTACTAATCATCCGTTAGTCTTGTATTGCCTCCTTAGTTCACTTGGCTTCGGTCAAATTGAGTTTTCCCTTGCGTGCAGTTGTCAGAGAGTTCGGCTCATCGATCCTCAGACGTCTGATTCTTCTTTAGAATGTGGAATCAGCAGTCTGGTGGTCATGGCACAGTGGTCCCACCCGTTCCCATTCCGAACACGGAAGTGAAACGCTGTAGCGCCGATGATAGTATGACGAAAGGTCATGCGAAAGTAGGACGCCGCCAGTTAACAAATCAAACCCCGCAGTGCGACATGTCGCCTGCGGGGTTTTTGTTTCGCACTCAACTCGCGCATGGACAGCGAACTGTCTGAGGAATCGACCTCGCCTCGTTCGACGTCACGGAACCGGTTCGCCGGAACCGGGGTAAATCCACTTTACCACTTTCCCTGCACCGAAGTGCGCTTGTGCTACAGCGTCAACCTCGCCGCAAAAGACCGTAGCTGAATAAGTGACGTCGACGGTCCAGGTGGGCCTACCTTCTATCATCAACAATTGCGGCGCGTGCCATCGCTTCACCTTTTTCGGCGTTATCGCGAGAACGTCTCCCCGGCGCATGGATTCGATCAAGATCGCATAACTGCCATCGGCAGACTGAATCGGTCGAGATGACTCGTGCGTAGTTCCTACCTCAACTTCCTGTGCCCTCAACGATTGAGAGCGTTCCCATTGGGCTTTCGCAATCGCCATTTGCTGGTCGTGCCACAGCTGGTAGCTGCTCAAAATCTGGTCACGGAGATCCGTTGAGCCGATCTTCGTTGAACAACGAGCCTGAGACGATGAGGATGGCGCGAGAACTAGGTTACCACCGTCGAATGAAATGGCGAGCACAGCGCTACCAGCGGGCAACTCCACCTTGCCGCCGGACAGTGAAAAGACACAGGACTCTCGCAAAACTACAGATCGCGGAAACACTCTGTCCGGCAGATGAGTCCAGTCTTGCGTCAGGGCTTCAAGACTCTCAATCCGAGGTGCCACAAAACGATTCTCCGCAATCGAACCTCCGCTCTCGCGAGCTTGTCGGTTACTTGTATCCGTGATTGGAGATGTTCTCTCTCCTTCGGGCCGCAGGTAGTTGCCAACCCGCTTCCATACAACCCGAAGCCGATCTCTGACGTGTTGTTTGAAGAGTAGGCTCTCGTGCGGGGCAAGATACCACCAGTCACAAATCACAAATGCATTCACTGCCACCAAGAAGAGAAATGCGGTTCGCTTCATGGCTGAATCCAAATCGTTAGGCACTAACCAAGAGTCCCCGCACGGGCGATAGTCTCACAAGCTTTGATATCGAGCTTGCCAGAAGCGAGGATCGGAATGTCTGCGATCCTGATCATCTTTTTCGGAATCCAAAGAGGCGCTACCCCGTGATCAATCAACCTGTGACGCAGCGCTACGATCTCCGTCTGTTCTGGGGCACCTGGTAGCGTAGTTAACAGTACCAGAGCCTCTCCCTTCTCAACATCCGGGACGCCCACGACTGCGATCTTCCGAACCGTCTCGTTTTCTAGCCCCAAACATTTGTTGATCAGCTCTTCCACCGTTTCGTGGGGTACCATTTCACCAGCTATCTTTGAGAACCGCGACATCCTCCCCTCGATGTAAAGAAACCCGTCAAGGTCGAGCCTCCCAACATCCCCCGTTCTGAACCAGCCTTCGGAATCAAGTACCTCTGCTGATCGTTTTGGGTCGTTTAGATACCCAGTGAACACATTGGCTCCCTTAAACCAAATCATGCCCGACTGGTGAACCGCTTGTGCCTCTCCCGTTTCTGCATTCGTGATTCTCAGCGCCATGCCAGGCATCAACTGCCCAACCGAACCACTCCGATAGCCAGGAGCAACCGAGTGAGCTACATCACGATCACCAGTTTCGGGATCATTCAGGTTCACGTTCGACACGGGAGATGTCTCGGTAAGTCCGTAACCCTCCAAGACCCGCTTGCCAAAACGAGTCTCGAACACCTCAGCAACGCTCTTTGGCAGTTTCTCCGCACCAGTTACCACTAGCTTCAGACTTGCCAGTTGCTCGCGATGAACACCGCGCAGATAGCCCCTCAAGAAAGTCGGAGTAGCAAGGAGCACCGAAACTTTGTGCTTCTGGATCAACTCAGCCAGTTTCTTGGTTTCAATGGGAGAGGGGTAACTCACCAAACTGAGCCCGAATATCACCGGATACCAAAGCGTGACGGTGCAGCCAAAGCTGTGAAACAACGGCAGACAGGCTAAAATGCTGTCGGTGCTCTTCATGTTCAACCTGCTGCCGAACTGGCACACATTCGCCATGAGGTTCCTATGAGTCAGCACAACCCCCTTCGGTTCACCCGATGAGCCACTGGTGAAAAGCAAGGCAGCCTCTCCATTTCCGCCATGCTTGGGTAAGCCGAGTATGCTTGTTAACAATGATGATGGAAGAAGTTTGCTCAGCAGAAACCACGCGATGGTGCTGATCTTCAAGCTGGGCATCAGTCGCTCGAGCATCACCAGTTGCTTCATTGGTGGCCATGGGAAGCTTTGAACTTTCCGCACAAACGCATCAGCGGTCAAAAAGCGATCCAGGTCCCCTTGGCGAATCGCGCTCTCGATCGCCCCACGCCCTGCCGTAAAGTTGAGATTCACCGGAGTCTTCCCTGCTAACACCACTGCAAGATTGGCGATCAGTCCGGCTGGGGACGGAGGTAATACGATCCCGACCCGCTTTTTGGTCGTTTCTTTGCGGATGTATCGGCTAAGGGCGAGAGCCGCTGCGAAAATCTTGTCGAACCGCAGCACGCCATCGTCTTTTCCGTCCACCATGACATTCCGCGAGCCATGCTTTTTCAATCCCATGACCAAGGCATAGCCCAAATGGACATCCAAAAACGACTGAGACGAGAAAGCCTTCTCCGTGAGGCCAAGCAAGCTCTCTTGATACGCAGCAAGCGTCACTGATGAACCACGAAGCACATCCCCAAACGCCATCACCACGTCGCCATCACCGACCGCCTTTGTCACCGGGATGTGCGTATCCTTCAGACGATGCACATACAGAGGCACGACAGGAACCTTGGCGCGCAAAAGAAAGTCGAGTTTAAGGCCTGCCACTGTACTCAACGGTGCGGGGATGCTCGCTGCTCCTCCTGGAACATAAATCACAACGGAGCCTTCACGAACAATCCCCTCCACAGCCGAAGCGTAGGAGCTAGCATCCGTTGTATCACCAATGGCTAACGCATCGACGCCATCGCGATGAAGGTGAGTCTTTAGCAGCGGATGAAACTCCGCACTTTCGTCGATCAAATACACGACCGACCTCCCTTTCACCAGAGCCTCCAGCCTCAGCAGGTCGTAATACGAAAGTAGGTTAGGCAGGATCAAAAAGCCCTCGCTAGCAGGCAGGTTCTCCCGCCCCAGGACAGTAAGGTCTTTGAATGATGACGTGGAGGATTCCATGGAACAACGGCTTTGCGAAACCGTCTTTTAGAGCAGGAATCTTGCCCGGAGTCCAGCATGGACTCTTGTCGTTCCGCGCCCAAATCCACAAATAGTCTGGGCGCGGACGACGAATGACGTCAAATGAGCCCTAGCTCTGTGACCGCTTTGCGCTCGTCGGCGAGTTCACCAACGGTCGCATCTATTTTGCCCTGGCTGAACTCATCCACAGGAACGCCCTGCACGATCTCCCATTTGGAGCCATCGGTCCGAATGGGGAAGCTGCTGATCAAACCCTTCTCGACTCCGTAGCTACCATCCGAGCAGACGGCCACGCTCGTCCAGTCGCCAGCAGGAGTGCCGAGGCTCAGGGAGCGCACCGTATCGCACGCTGCATTGGCAGCCGAAGCTGCTGAGGAAAGACCGCGCGCCTTGATGATGGCAGCACCGCGCTGTTGCACGGTGGCGATGAACTCGCCCTTCAGCCACTCGTGGTCGGTGATCACCTCTGTAGCAGGCTTGCCGCTGATCTTGGCGTTGGTGAAATCTGGGTACTGCGTGGCGCTGTGGTTGCCCCAGATGCAGAGGTTGGTGACTTCAGAAGAGTGCACGCCTGCTTTTTGAGCAAGTTGTGACTTGGCGCGGTTCTCGTCCAGACGAGTCATGGCAAACCACCGCTCAGTTGGCACGCCTTTCGCATTGTTCATCGCGATCAAGCAGTTGGTATTGCAGGGATTGCCCACCACCAGCACGCGCACATCACTCGCGGCGCTCTTCTCGATCGCTTTGCCCTGTCCGGTAAAGATGCCACCGTTGATCTTGAGCAAATCAGAGCGCTCCATGCCGGCTTTTCGAGGGACAGAGCCGACGAGGATGCCCCAGTTCACGTCCTTGAATCCATCATTAAGGTCCGCAGTAGGATGCACGCTGTGCAAAAGCGGGAACGCACAGTCATCCAACTCCATCACCACGCCCTGCAGAGCGCCTAGCGCGGGTTCGATCTCGATCAGGCGTAGTGCAACCGGTTGATCCGGGCCAAATAGCGCGCCTGAGGCAATGCGAAACAAGAGTGAGTAACCGATTTGACCGGCCGCGCCGGTGACTGCTACGTTGATGGGCTTCTTCATGAGTGGGCAAAGAACCTGGAGTGGCAGCGAATCCCTGCAAGATGAAAACCGAATGATCTCAAGCCGCACGAACCCAAAGATAGTCCACGCTGTGCGGGTACGTGAAGGGCAGGAACCAGATTTGGTCTTTGTCGAGGGAGCGCGCCTCTGTGCGGAACTGATAAGTGCAGGCTGGCCGGTCGAGTCCATCTTTTATGTGCCGGAATCCGCGGCACCACCGTCCGGATTGGCTTTGGAGCCGACGGCGGTCACCGACTCCGTCATGCAGAAGCTTGCGGGCACGGTCTCCTCCCAGGGCATCGTCATCATCGCGCGCAAACCCAACCGGATACCTCCGCTGCCCAGTCAAGGTTTGCTCCTTGCCCTAGATGCAGTGCAGGATCCGGGCAACGTAGGCACGCTGTTGCGCACCGCTGAGGCTGCAGGCGTCCAGGCGGTGATTCTGCTGGACGGCTGTGCCAGCGCCTGGTCGCCCAAGGCATTGCGTGCCTCCATGGGCTCTGCCTTTCGTGTGCCAGTGCATCGTATGAACGCGGAACAGCTTGTTTCCTGGTGTGATGAGCATCATTGGCAGCTTGTGGCCGCTGCGGGTGGAGGTTCCGTGCGGCACACGAAGTTAGACTTCACGCAGCCGATGGTTTTGGTTTTGGGAAACGAAGGCAATGGGGTTTCGCCGCCTTTGTTGGCCGCTAGCAACCAACGTGTGAGCATTCCACTGCATGGCCAGGTGGAGTCACTCAACGTAGCTGCTGCTGCTGCCGTCTTGTTGTTCGAGGCCGCTCGGCAGCGTCATCCCGACTAGATCTGCCCTGGCCCTGGTGCCAACTCAGGTGCCGTGTGCTCGATCTGCTTCAGAAAACTCAGTCGTTGCCGCGCACCCACCCACACTTGCCAGGCAATCAGCAGACGAAAGATCGGAAAACTGCTCTCCTCAGAAAGCCAGTCCCATAGGCCCCATGCACCCATACCTACAGCAGCGATGCACGCCACGACCGACACCACATACAGTGCCTTCCAGCGCGATTGCCCCGCAAGCAGCAGCAGCCCGTGCAGAATGCGCCCTCCATCCATTGGAAATGCGGGTATCAGGTTAAAAAGCAGCAGCCACCAGTTCAAATACGCCGTGACCGCCAGCCACTCCATCCAAGCCGCGTCCTGACCCACCATGATGAGGCGAGTCAACAACACAGTGCAACCCAGCCAGAGCACCACGTTGACCAGAGGGCCGGCCACCGTGATCCAGAGATCCTGCTTCACCGTCCGTTGTTTGTTCTCAAGCAACGCCACTCCTCCCAGCATCCCTAAAGTGATGCTGTGCGTCTTCACACCGCAGCTTCGGCCCGCCAAAGCATGACCGTACTCGTGTAGAAGCACGCTCACGAACACAATCCCCATCCACGCCAACCCCAGGCCCATGTTGCTGTTAGAGCTGGCTACCATGAGAAACGGCAGGGCAATCCAAGGATCGACAAAAAGCTCAATCCCGAGCAGTCGCCCAATGCGAATAGCGCCTGAGCCAGGTGAAGTTGGGTTCATGCGTCAAAGCGTGGCGCGTGATTCACCATTTGGACAGCGCGAACTCGATCAGCCGTCCTAACACCCACCCAATAAACGACTTGCAAATCACTGCTCGCCCGAACATTGTTCAGACGATCATGATTAACCACGAACTCGAAGAAAAACTCACCGAGCGTCAGGCTGAGCTGCTGGCCTATCTGCGGGAGTACCAGCGGGACCAAGGCGTGATGCCCTCCACGCGTGAGATTCAGCGCCACTTTGGCTTTGCCAGCCAAACGGCCGCCATGAGCCACCTTCGGGCACTGGAGAAGAAAGGCGTCATCCAGCGCTATGCCGGCAAAGCACGGGCCGTTGTGCTGCCAGAGATTCTTGATCGCCCAGAGATCGTCACCATCCCTGTCTTCGGTCAAATCCCCGCCGGTTTGACGTCAGATGCGCTTCAACACGCCGACGGCTGCATCGTTGTCGATCTCAAGACCCTCGGAGTGCCAAGAAACGCCAAGACCTTTGCCCTCAAAGTCCGCGGAGACTCCATGATCGGAGCCCACATTTGCAATGGCGACTTCGTCGTGGTCGATGCCGGCCGCACAGCACGCAACAAAGACATCGTAGCCGCCCTGATCGATGGGGAAACCACCCTCAAGCGCTTCATCATGCGCGGAGACGTGCCCTATCTGAAAGCCGAGAACCCCAACTACCCAGACTTGGTGCCCGCACGCGAGTTGTTCATCCAAGGCGTCATGGTCGGCCTCGTGAGACACTTCAATCCCGCCGAGATCTAGCTCCGATTTTTCTCGTCTCCACGACCGAGGCCAGGATAAGCTCATCGGCATCATGATGAGCCTACTGAGCATCGCCCAAAACCGGCGGCACCTTTGCGTCATTGCCGCGATAGGCATTCTTGGACTCCTGGTAGATGCCTTTGCACAGGGTGAAAGCCGCCGAAGGTTGTTAATCCCCCCTCCCGCAGAAGGGGGTGGAGCGCCAGTTCCTGGGGGCAAGCCAATGACGCAGTCGCTCAAACTGGCTGGCGACTACTTGCTCAAAACTGAGCTAACCGGGGAAGGCTTCACCCTCAAAGACCAGACGGGAGCAACCCTCTTAGAACGCAAAGAAAAGCAGCGCGTGACTGAGAAAAAACTCAGCCCAAACGCTGAGGTGGCCTTGCTGAGGATCGACAAGTTCGAGAAAAACTTCGGTTGGTATCGCGGATTGGTCCGTGTCCGCGTCTCAGACAAAGGCTTGGTCGTGGACGAGCTTTGGGATACCGGCACGGATTTGTTTCCGGGGAGAAGATGGTGGGTCTCCGAGATCGGAGCGCTCAGCGATGATGGCGAAGTTGCCCTGCTAAAACTCGGCATCTCCGGCGAAAACAACGGCCCCATCGAGTACAGTTGGCAGACGTGGCAGTTGAACCCAGCCAAACAGCTCGGCTCCGGACTCACCGTGGCCAACGGAGCCCAAGACAGCGCCAAGCCCGCCAAACCCTGAAAACCGACACCCACCCGCCGGGCCCGAGCCCCCAATTTGGCCCCTTCTCCGGTCAGAAAACCATTTTCCGACGGCAGAAAATGATCTTCTGACGCCCAAAAACCATCCTACGACGTCGTTGGCCCACCCACCGACGTCGTTGACCCACTCACCGCCGTCATTGGCTCACCCACCGACGTCGTTGACCCACCCACCGACATCGTTGACCCACTCACCGACGTCATTGGCCCACCCACCGACATCGTTGACCCACCCACCGACGTCACTGACCCACCCACCGACGTCGTTGACCCACCCACCGACATCGTTGACCCACCCACCGACGTCATTGACCCACCCACCGACGTCGTTGACCCACCCACCGACGTCGTTGACCCACCCACCGACATCGCTAAGCCTGCCAAACTATAATGGCGTTGTAGATGGCGTGGACGAAGACGCACGGCACCAGCCAGCCTGAGCGCTTGAAGAGCCAAGCGTTGAATAGCCCGACCAACGCAACGGGTAGCCACGAAATGGGCGGGTGGTATATGGCAAAAAAGCCCGCGCTTGCAGCCATGGCCTGCCATCCGCCCCATTCACGATCCAGGGCTCGATAGAGCAGGCCGCGGAACAGGTACTCTTCTGCAAACGGAGCAAAACAGACGGCCATAAGGAACATCCAAAAGCGTTCGCTAGGATGGTCCAGAAGATGTTTGGACCCTTCTAGGAACTGCGAGCCAACTTCAGGCATGGATTCTACCAGTTCCGAATAGCCTACTCCTATCGCTGCCAAAGCCAAAGCACCGCCTACGGTCCAGAGTAATAACGGGCACCATTTCATGCCTAAAGCCCAGGGTTTTTCGTTTCCCAGCACCAACTCGCCGGGATAGCGCTCGCTCCATCGCCAAATGTCAATGGATTGCACCAGACGTGTGGATAGCCAACGCTCCATGAAAAACCAAACGCTCATGCCAACGATGCCGTAACCAATCGCGCGACCGACCATCATCTGATTTGGCCCCCCGAATCCGCTCAAGATCGCCGCCACGATGGCCATGATCTCGAGGCCGACACTGATTGCGATCATCGCGTGCATCAGCGTTGGGGCGGGTGGCAGTTTCTCAGACCAGGGATCGAAGAGAAAGGGCATCCGCGCTCGGAAGTTTTGCCACATGGCCGCAGAGGTCATCCAGGAGTAAATCACCCCTGCTATTGCGATGGACCAGTTCCCCGAGAGCACACCAGCCGCGAATGTGAATGTCCCCAGTGTCGCTGCCCAACGCCGCCCTGGGGGAATGGGTTCAGGTTCACCAGAGCTGGATGTTGGCGCTACGAGAGTTACGGTCTTACGGGCTAGGCTGCCGCTGAAGAGTGCCCAGCCCACAGCTACCAACCCCAACTTCCAAGCATCAGAGGGAAACAGGAGGACTGCCGCAGCTAGTCCGCAGATCACCAGTACCGTGGAGAGCAGCCACCAGAGGCGTGCTTTTGAGCTTAGCAGACGTTCCACTCCACCGGGCCACGTCATGGGCAGCCATAATGCAGGACCCTCGGATGCGAGGGATTTCGGGCCCATGATGAACAAAATGTAAGTGCCAAAAAGCACAATGGCCCCGCTGATGGTCTGCCACGACCGCCCAGCCAAGTCCATGGCACCCCGAAAGTGAATCAGCACCTGCGCGCCGGCGATTGACAGTGGTATCAAGATCATTTGCACGACGGCAGAGCGGTCTCGCCAGAACCAAAGCAGTTCTTTGCGATACAATGGATCTCGCAGCCACCGCTCGGATGGTTCTGCGCTCAGGGCTGCTGGAGCCTCTGCAACACCGCCAAACCCGCCCCCGATACCTTTCTCTGTAGCCCAGGATGAAAAGCGAGTGGCAGCTAAGCAGATCAGCAACGCGCTGCCCGCCGTGAGCGCCATACCCGCCCAAGGCATGAGCGTTCCGCCAAAAACCCCAGTCGTCCAGTCCGCGATGGGTAAGCCAAAGTTTAGCCAGCCGAATGCAAAGTCTAGTGCGCTAACGAGCCACTCCGTTACCTGATCTCCACGAAGCATCAAGAAGGCACAGATCATGGAAACATAACCCGCCCATGACAGGAGACCTAACACCCCCCCGCGAGCACGTGGCGACAGCCGCAACATGACGCCAATCTCAATGGACTTAGCCGTAAATCCCGCAGCAATGGCAATCGGGATACCCGCAATGACAGCCGCTGCCAAGCCTGTCGAAGAATCGTACTTGATGGTGTAGAGGCCAAACCAAAAAGCGGGGGCGCTCAGCAACATCGGATTGGAGGCCAGAGGAGACAGCATTTCCGCAAAGAAGACTGCTTTGGGCGGAACGGGATGAGTCAGCAACCATTCCCACATCGGATGCCGACGGCGTTGAACATCCAGCTCCATACCTTCTCCTTGGAACGCCAGTGCTACGAACCACCAGAGCATAAAGAAGCTGGCGCTCATCGTGAGCAAAGGCGGTGAAGTTCCCTCTTCTTTCCATGTCTGCATCAGCGCCTTCTCAGAAGTGAAGCCTTCTATCCCATGTTTGCGGAAATGATCGATGTACAATGTCTCCAAAGCGTCTCGGCTATCTCGGTCTCCCGTGAAACGGCCCTCGCGTCCGATAAACGCTTCAATCGCTGCCTTGGATTTGGCTAGGCTAGCCTCTTCTGCTTTAGACTGCCGTGTGTTTGGCAGAGCCTGCTGCTTCTGATCGAGAACTTCGGCTCTCTTGCGTAGACCTTGAATGGCGGTCTCCGAGAGGATGAGGCGCCCCAATTTTCCGGCTTCGTGCTTCACCGTCGCCTCTCGCACTTTGTGGGAGCCGAAGATGAACATCCCGTGCATGACGCAGCAGAACAGAAACGCCAGGACGGCACCGAGTGGGCTCCAGTCGATGTCCGAAGCTGACTTGCTTCCGCGGCGTTGGTTGAGCAGTCCCTTCTGATGCTTCGCTCGACCCTTTGCGCGCTTTCTGGCATACCGCAGCAGCACGCCCACGACTGTGCGGAAGCTATTCATTCATCAGTGGGCCGGATCAGCTTCAAGAAGGCTTCTTCCAGCGATGCCGAGCAGGTCATCGTGAGCAGTTCGTCGAGTGTACCCGCTGAAATCACGCGACCGTGGTTAATGACAACTGCGCTCGAGCACAGCTTGCTCACATGATCCATCAGGTGAGTGGAGAACAGGATCGTCGAGCCGTCGGCGGCAGCTTCTCGCATCAAGTCGTAAAACAGATGGGTCGCCTCCACGTCGAGACCGTTCGTTGGCTCGTCCAATATCAGTAGCTTTGGTTGGTGAAGCAGCGCCAGCAGAAGCCCTAACTTCTTCTTCATGCCGCGGGAGTAATCTTCAGCAAACTGGCCGAGCGCTGATGAAAGACCGAGCCTGTGGCAGATTGGCATGATGCGGGACATTGCCGCCTTTACATCTAGACCGTGCAAGGCAGCACTCATCTCCAGCACTTCTTGGCCAGAGAGGTAGGAGTAAAAGACTGGCTCGTCTGGAAGGAATCCCACAAGCCGCTTTACTTCTACTCGGTCCTCAAAGGCATCTCGTCCGTCGATCGTCAGACTCCCAGAACTTGACTTCAGGATGCCCATCAGGAGGCGGAACAGCGTTGTCTTGCCAGCGCCGTTGGGGCCGAGCAGGCCAAAAATCTGCCCTGTAGGCACACTGAACGACACATTCGTCAGTGCCACTTTCTCGCCGAACCGCTTAGAAACTTGTTCGACAATGACCATGGCTCAGACAGATCTGGCAGTGCCGGAGGCTAGGGACTTTTTGAAGTCTTCGTAGGCGCCTGTTAGACCGGTGCGGAGGCTGATTTGGGGATTCCAGCCGAGGGAGGCCATGCGTTGGTTGTCCATTAGCTTGCGGGGCGTTCCATCGGGCTTGCTGGTGTCGAAGACGAGTTTGCCTTCGTATCCGACGACTTCGGCAACGAGTTGGGCGAGCTCTCCAATTTGAAGATCTGATCCAGAGCCGATGTTGACCCAATCCGGCGGATTGTCGGCCTGTAGGAGGTGCAAGCAACCTGCGGCGAGGTCATCGACGTGCAGAAACTCACGTCTTGGCTTGCCGGAGCCCCAAACCACGACTTGGGGCGCGTTGGCTACTTTGGCTTCATGAAAGCGCCGCAGCAGGGCAGGGATGACGTGGGAGTTCTCTGGGTGGTAGTTGTCGCCTGGGCCGTAGAGATTGGTGGGCATGGCGGAGTGGAACAGCACACCGTGCTGAGCGCGGTAGTGCTGGCACAACTTGAGGCCTGCTATCTTTGCGATGGCATAGGCCTCGTTGGTTTTCTCTAAAGGTGAGGTCAGCAGGCAGCTCTCTGGCATGGGCTGTGGTGCCTCCCGTGGATAGATGCATGAACTCCCAAGGAAAAGCAGCCTCTTTACCCCAGTCTTGAAGGCCGCATGCACCAAATTGGCAGCGATCATGAGGTTCTCGTAGATGAAGTCGGCTGGGTAGGTGTCGTTGGCATGAATGCCGCCCACTTTTGCAGCGGCCACGATCACCACGGTCGGCTTTTGAGCTTCCAAAAAGGCTTCTACCTCACTTTGGCGGCAGAGGTCCAGCTGGCTGCGGCTCGCGGTGACGAGGCTGTCGTTACCAGCGTTGTTGAGCGCGCGAACGAGCGCACCACCCACCATGCCGCGATGCCCGGAGACGAATACTTTTTCAGAAGCGAGATTAGCCATGAACTAGAGAGCGGGGAGACTCGGACCCAGCCTCAGTTCTGGCAAGCTAAAGTTGGGCTGGCTCCTTCTACCGACCATAGAGGCCGTAGGGCAGCGTGGTGCCAGTTCTTTCGGGCAGAACTGCGGGTTCAAGCATCACGCGTTCATAACGCAGAAGCTCGGGCTGGCGAGATCCGGGTGCTGCTGGTGTTGGTCGGACCATGCGGAAGTTGAGGTTCTGCCTGCGCCTGTCGAACTCCGCATCGCCGTCAAATCGCACCACTGGCCTGCCGTCTTGATGACGCTCGATGATGTCGACACGCCTAGCTGGTCCGGTATTTGCCTTTGCATCCAATAGTTTGGGCACGCTCGTTAAGCCGGACGACTGTCTCGACGCCAAATCCGCCTTTAGCTCCCTCAGTTGAAAGTGCTGCCACAAACAAAAACCGCCTAGCAGCAAGATTGCAGCGAGTGAGAGCCATGCTTTCATGACAAAAAGGCTAAGTTTTCATGAGTGAACTGTCAATCACCTTCCTGGGCACCGGCACGTCGGTGGGTATACCCATGATTGGTTGTGATTGCGCCACTTGCACGAGCACAGACCCAAGGGATCAGCGGAGTCGGTCGTCGATTTATTGCGAGACTCCAGAGTGCTCTTTTGTGGTGGATACGGGACCGGATTTTCGCACGCAGTGCCTGAGGGAACGAGTGCGGAAAGTGGATGCAGTTCTCTACACGCACCCGCACATGGATCACCTCACTGGGTTTGATGAACTGAGGAGATTCACCATCGCGGAAGACGCGGTAATGCCGATCTATGCGCGGCCAAGCTGCTTGGAGGTGCTGGAGCGCATGTTCATTTACGCCTTCAATGGAGAGAACCGGTACCGTGGCTACCTGAAGCCGGAACCGCGTCCGATAGAAGGCATCTTTCATCTCGGTCAAACCGAGATCACGCCTTTGCCGCTGGTCCATGGCAAAGTGGAGACCATTGGGTTCCTGTTCGCTCGCAATGGCCGCAAACTCTGCGCTTATTTGTCAGACGTGAAGTTCGTCACGCCAGATGCGTTCGAGTTGATGCGAGGAGTGGACACTCTGGTGGTGGATGGACTGCGTTTCACACCGCATCCCACCCACATGAACTGGGATGAAGCGCTGCTTCTCCATGAGCAACTCCAGCCTGGCCGCACTTGGCTGACGCATCTTCAATGTGAGGTGATGCACGCACGGGATGAGTCGCGCCTGCCAGATGGTGTGCGCTTGGCCTATGATGGCCTGAAACTGCACTGGTGATGAGAGCGCTGACTTTTGCGTTGTTGCTGCTGGTTGGAATCGCAGAGGCCAATGATGGCTTCTCTGGCACCGAGTGGGATGCTGCGGCTGAAACGGCCGTGGTCTTCAACACAGACTTCCCCGGCTCAGAGGACTTGGCGCGATACTACGCGGAGAAGCGTGGTATCGCCGCAGATCGTGTGGTGGGGTTTCCCATGTCCAAGGAAGAGACCATCACGCGTGGCGACTATGAGCGAACGTTGCGCGATCCATGTCAGGTCTGGCTAACAGGTCGCAACATTCACATCGTGGCGTTGATTCGCGGAGTGCCGCTGAGAATCTCTCGGGTGAAGCCAGATCCCGCCACGGGCAAGGGCGATGAGACGAGTGTCGACTCAGAGCTGGCCGCGATGCGACTGTCAGGCAACGCGCTCTCTGGAGCGGTGCCCAATCCCTACTTTGCGAGTCGAGCGCGATTCCCCGAAGTGCCCAAGGCCGCCAATACCTTCCTGGTGGGCCGCTTAGATGCCGCATCCGATGAAACCGTGAGGCGTATGATCGATGATTCGATCTCCACTGAAGCAAATGGGCTCAGCGGGCGGGCTGTGATCGACTTGGCACTGAAACAAGGCGGCTACCAGCAGGGCGAAAGTTGGCTGAACAACTGTGTTAAGCTGTTTCGATCACGCGGCATCGCCAGTTATGTGAACCGCGTGGAGGATCTCATACCAGAACACTTTCCTCTGCCGGACACGGCTCTGTATTTCGGCTGGTACACGGGTGAAGTTTTTGGGCCGTTCAAAGATCGAGGTTTTCGCTTTGCTACGGGAGCTGTCGTTTGTCACCTTCATTCCTTTAGTGCCAAAACGGTGCGTGATGGCGGAGTGGCTTGGGCAGCTCCACTGCTTGAGCGAGGTGCTGCTGCCACGTTTGGCAATGTCTGGGAACCCTACTTGGCCTTCACGGTTCACTTTGATCTCTTGTGTGAGCGACTGCTCGCGGGCTACACGCTGGCTGAGGCCGGTTGGGCTGCCACTCCTGGCTTATCGTGGATGACGGTGGTGTTGGGAGATCCCCTGTATCGACCGTTTGCGGGGCGCTCGTTGCCCGAAGGCGAGAATCGCGCTTATGCCATGCTACGTGGTTTGGCCGAAAGACGTGATGGCGCGGATTTTAAGCGCGCGGTGGTAGAGCTTGCCGAGAAACGCGGTCTTCCGCGCTTGTTGGAGCTTCTCGCACTCTTGGTCGCTGCGGATGGCTCCGTTTCCGAAGCCTCGGGGCTGCTTCAACACGCTAGATCGCTTTACACCAACAAAACGGATCAATTGCGGACCTGGATCTACGAGATCGACCTCTTGAAGGCCACGGACTCAAAGCGCGCCGCTGAGCTTTCGGCGAGAGTGCTGGAAGATGCGGAGTTTGCCGCAGAGCCTTCCCGCCAAGTTCTCCAGCCCAAACCCGCAACAAAACCAGATACACCACGTTAAGACGCACTCATGAAATCGCTTTGGTTGTTCGCCGTCGTCGTTGCTTTTGCCTCGCCGCTCCTTGCTGCCTTGGAGGGCAGCAAACCCAACGTCATTCTCGTCATCACCGATGATCAAGGTTACGCCCCTGTCGGCAGACACGGTCATCCTTGGCTCAAGACGCCGAACTTGGACGCGCTCTACGATGCCAGCACACGCTTCAATCGCTTCATGGTCTGTCCGACCTGCTCACCGACTCGCAGCGCCCTCATGACCGGGCGAGATCCGCTCAAAAACGGCATCACACACACCATTCTGGAGCGCGAGCGGATGACATTGAAGGCAACGACCCTGCCACAGGTGCTCAAGCCTGCTGGCTACACCTCAGGCATCTTCGGGAAATGGCACCTGGGTGACGAGAAGGAGTATCAGCCAGAACATCGAGGGTTCGATGAGGTCTTCATCCACGGTGCCGGAGGCATTGGCCAAAAGTATGACTGCTCATGTGCCGATGCGCCGAACAACAAATACATGGACCCCGTCATCAGGCACAACGGACGCTTCGTGAAAACGCATGGCTTCTGCACGGACGTCTTCTTCACCGCGGCGCTTGGCTGGATCAAACAACAGCACGAGGCGAAGAAGCCGTTCTTTGCTTACCTCTCCACCAATGCACCGCACGGGCCATACATTGCGCCAGAGAAAAATGCCAAGCGGTTTACCGATCTCGGGTTTGATAAAGATCAGGCCGGGTTCTACGGCATGGTGGAGAACATCGACGAGAACATGGGTGTGCTGGCTGAAAAGTTGAAGGCTTGGGACATGTTGCAGAACACAGTGGTGATCTTCATGTCAGACAATGGCATGGCCGCGGGCCCTGGTGGTCGCACGGAACTGGCTCCAGGCTATCCATTCTTCAATGCGGATCACATCGGCATGAAGGGCGGCACGGATGAAGGCAGTGTGCGTGTGCCGTTCTTTGTTCGGTGGGATGATCACGTCAAGCCTGGCAAAGACATCTCCACGCTCGCCGCACACATTGATGTGTTCCCCACGATCGCTGCTTTGGCCGGTGCGAAACTGCCAGATGGGCAAGTAGAGGGCCGCAGTCTGCTACCTCTCCTTCAAGGAAGTGCGGACAACTGGTCTGACCGGTACATCTTCACTCACGTGGCGCGCTGGCCAACGGGGGTCGATCCAGACACGCACAAGTGGATCAACTATGGTGTGCGGAACCAGAAGTATCGCTTTGTGGGACCACGTGGAGGCCAAGGAAATCCCAAGCGGAACAAAAAAGCCCCGGCAGCACCGTCGAATGAGGCGCTCTATGACATGGAGACAGATCCGATGCAGACGAAAAACATCATCCAGGAGAAGCCAGAGGTCGCTAGCGCCATGAAGGCTGCGTATGAAGCCTTTTGGAATGAGTCGCGTCCGCTGTTGGTGAATGAGAATGCGCCGATGTCGCCCACAAAGCCGTATCACGAGTGGTATGAGGAGCAAATGAAGGCTGGAGGCATCCCCGACTGGGTGCCGCCGAGTCTGTAGCGTCTCGCAGTGGCTCTACGCTCTACTTTCCGCCCACGGGTAGCCCACTGGGAACGGACTCTGGCACGCTAGAGTCGAACTCATCGCTATTGAGTGACTTCAAGAACGCGAGCATCGGCTCGTGGTCTTCTGGCAGGAAACGCATCCGCTGCAAAAGCGGATCCAGTGGCGGAAGAGAAGCGTTGTCACCACCATCGAGCGTCTCGCTTACCTGATCCATCAGCTTGTCGTAGAATAGCAGCACCTCCTCCAGTGAAGTCATGCTTCCATGGTGCATGTACGGTCCTGTATGAGCCAGATTGCGCAGAGTGGGCGTGCGGAAAGCGGTGGTTGGCTCTTTGGCATCGTTCACGCCGATGGGATGCAGCTTGAAGTCGGTCAGCATCGGTCCGTTGTGGCAAAGGGTGCAGCCAGCACGTTGAAAAACCTCAAGCCCCTTCTCTTGAAGTGGCGTGAGCGCTGTTTTGTCTCCTCGCAGATAGCGATCAAACGGAGTGTCACCTGTCACCAACGTGCGCTCAAAGGCCGCGAGCGATTGAGCCACGTCTAATGGAGAGAGTTTGGCATAGGCCGGCACAGTTTTGAGCCGCTTGAGCATCTCAGGGATAGCTTGTTCATGGCTCACGGCACTTCCGCGCATCTCTGCTGCAGCCTGAATGGGAATGAGAGCTTGGGATTCTAGATCGTTGGCGCGATTGTCCCAAAACATCGTTTTATTGAACGCTACATTGAGCAACGAAGGCGTGTTTCGCGCCAGAACCTCTGGAACAGTCGCGCCTGAAAGTCTGCGAGAAGGCCCTAATCCGGTGGAGTGAACTCCTAACGGGGTGCTGCGGCCATCCGCCCACGCGTAGCGTGGATGGTGACAACTAGCGCACGCCGTGTCTCCCGTGGCAGACAAGATGGGATCAAAGAACAGTGCGCGGCCCATCGCTACCTTGGCTGGATCTTGCGGAGGTGCCTTGGGCAATGGGAAGAGCCGCTGGTCTGGCTCCTCGGCCAAAGAATAAGCAGTTAGCCCAAGCGCTAGCGTCCAGCACCGCAGATTCATCCTACGGGGGTAGCCCAGTGTTTCCGATACTCACGCCGAAGGTGCTTGGCTGCATCTTCTGCGCCGATGAACTTTTCATTCTGTGGATCAAATACGAGCGCTTGGCGTGTGCGTGCCGCAATGTTCCCGAGGTGGCAGAGCGAGGTCGATAAGTGATTGATGCGAATGTCTGCGTTCAGAGCTGTGCCCTCGCGAATGCCACGGATAAAGTTGTCGTGGTGCGCTGCCAAGTCTGGGCCACTGGGCGGTTTGATCTCCTCAATGAGCTTGTTGCGTTCGCCAAAGATCTGCCAGCCTTTGGATTTGCCACCCACGACCATTCCTTTCGTTCCGTACCACGCACAGCCGTTCTCATGGCCTTCCTGCACATACGGAGACCAGTCGCGCTGCTCATAGACGAGTTGGCGCGTCTTGCCGCTCGGCAAGTCATACTCGAACGCGCAATACAGCGTGTCAGGCCATTCTTGATCATCATCGAAGAACAGTTTGCTGCCCTGACCGATGATGCGGTTGGGATGTTGCTCCACGCCGAGGCCCCAGCGTGCGATGTCGATGTCATGCACGCCGTCGTTGCCAAAATCACCAGCTCCGAAGTGGTGAAACCACCGCCAGTGGGCCGGATGGTAAGTGCTTTTGAACGGAATGTGTGGCACTGGGCCGAGCCACAGGTCGTAGTCGAGCTCAGGAGGCGGCTCTGAGGCTGGTTTGTGTCCGTGGTTGGTTCGCAACTGGCTGTTCCACGCTTTTGCGGAGAGTATCTCACCGATGATGCCAGATTTGAGCTTCTCGATGATCTCCTGCACGTGTGCTGTGCTGCGACTCTGTGTGCCGACTTGCATGACGACTTTGTTGCGCGCGGATGCTTCGATCATGAGGCGTCCTTCACGCACATTGTGCGAGCAGGGCTTCTCTACATAGACATGCTTTCCTGCATTGGCCGCAAGGATGGCCCCAGGAGCATGCCAGTGATCCGGTGTGGCCATCAAAACGGCCTCGACAGCCTTGTCATCGAGCACCTTGCGCATGTCGGTGGCGATCTTTGGTGTCTGACCGCTGAGTTCTTGGACGAGCTTGGCTGCTTTTTCGGCACGTGAGGAATCGGCATCGCACACCCAGGAGAAAGTGACGTCTTTGCGTTGGCAGATCGTCTTGATGTGATTCGTGCCCATGCCGCCCGGTCCGATGAACGCGAGGTTCACTTGATTGGAAGGCGACTTGGCTCGCACGAAGGCAGGTAGTGCGGCCATGAGACCCGTGGATGCGAACTGGCGACGAGTGAGCTGGTTCATGGGGCTCTTCTACGCCGCTGAAAGCCTCATTCACACGGCGGCGTAACGACAGAGATGAAACGACTTCTCTTTCTCCTCGTGCTTGCTGGTGCAAATGCCGCAGAAGTGCCCCCGCTATTCGTCGAGGGCTATGCTGGACGGCTAAGTGTGGCCCAGGGCGAGGAAGTGGCGCTTCACGTCAGCACCACCGCGGCTCGGTTTGATGTGGAGGTGGCGCGGCTTGGCGCCACGAGATCCGTCGTATGGAACCAAAAAGGTGTGCCTTGTCAGGAACACCCTGTGCCTGAAGATGCATCGGCAAACGGGTGTCGTTGGCCTGAGGCAGTGCGGGTTCCAGTGGGCAATGATTGGAAGTCTGGATTCTACGAAGTGGCCTTCCAAGTCAGCGACAACGGCGGCAAGTGGACCCACCGCGGACGTCGGCAGGCAGAAGGCCGCGCATTCTTCATTGTGAGACAGGCCGCGCCAGGAAGCACTTCCAAGATACTGCTGCAACTCTGCACCAACACTTACAACGCCTACAACAACTGGGGGGGCTTCAGTGTGTACGCCTACAACAGCTTGTCGAAGAACCAAGGCAGCAGGGTGAGCTTCCAACGTCCACCAGCGCCTCAGTTCTCGCGTTGGGAGCTGCCGTTCATCGCTTGGGCGGAATCCAACGGTTATCCGCTAGAGTTTGCGGCTAACGATGATCTGGAGTTTCGTCCGGAGATCCTCAGCGGCTACAAGCTCGTGCTGAGTGTGGGGCATGACGAGTACTGGTCTACGCCCATGCGCGACAACTTGGAGGCTTGGATTGGCAAGGGTGGCAATGTCGCCTTCTTCAGCGGGAATACCTGCTGCTGGCAGGTGCGGAGTGAAGATAACGGGGCCGCCTTTACTTGCTTCAAGCAGAACTATCACTTGGACCCCGTGTGGCAGACTCGCGATTTCAAAACCCTCAGCACGGCATGGAGTCATCATTTGCTGAAGCGCTCAGAGAACTCACTCACAGGCGTTGGATTCCTATGGGGTGGCTACATGAGAAGTCATGGCCAGTTCATGGACGCAGAAGCGTCTTACATCGTGCATCGGCCAGACCATTGGGTGTTTGAGGGCACTGGACTTAAGCGCGACGACAGATTTGGGGCCAAGGACACCATCGTTGGCTATGAGTGCGATGGCTGTGAGCTAGAGTGGAAAGACGGGCTGCCTTTTGCGACCAAAAAAGATGGAACACCAGAGTCATTCACCGTGCTGGGCACGTGCCCAGTCCGCTGGCACCCAGATGATGTCGAGTGGTACGAGAAATGGGAGATTGGCCGCACCGGAGCGGCGTGCATGGGCATCTACACTCGCGGTGGCACGGTTTTTACGGCTGCCACCACTGACTGGTCCCACGGATTGCAAGGTAAAGACCCAAAGGTCGAGAAAATCACGCGTAACGTGCTCGACCGCCTTGGGAAATAGCCTGCATCAAATCTCAGGCGAGCAGTTCAGGAATGACCTTTGCGTGTTCGGTGACGCTGGTCAGCCTGAAGTCGAGTCCGGCGTAACGGTAGGTGAACGTCTCGTGATCAAAGCCGAGCACTTTGAGAATCGTGGCGTGCAGATCGCGAACGTGCACCGGGTTCTCCACGGCTTGGAAGCCGAAAGGATCAGTCGCGCCGTAAGCTTGACCGCCCTTGATGCCTCCGCCTGAGAGCCACATGGTGAAGCCGTGGTGATTGTGATCTCGTCCGCGCTGTTTACCTGCATTGGAACCCGGAGTTGGAAGTTCAACAGCTGGAGTGCGCCCGAACTCACCGCCCCAGATGAGCAACGTCTCGTCAAACAGACCACGCTGCTTCAAGTCAGTCATCAGTGCTGCGATCGGCTGATCCGTGCGCCTTGCCAGAGGCACATGGTCGAGAATCTCATCGTGATTGTCCCAAGGCTGACCTTCTCCAGTCCAGAGCTGAAGGAAACGCACACCGCGCTCAAGCAAGCGACGTGCGATCAGGCACTGACGAGCAAACGCACCCTCAGATCCGGGTTTCACGCCGTACATTTCACGAACGCTCTCCGGTTCTTTCTCGATATCGAAGGCGTCTGTGGCCTCCATCTGCATCCGGTAGGCCAGTTCGTAGGATTGGACGCGAGCTTCGAGTTGGGCATCGTTTTGGCGCGCCTTGAGGTGCTCGGCATTCAGTTCGTGAAGCAGATCCAACTGACGGCGCTGTTGTTTGAGATCCAGAGAGGAGTTTTTCACATACTCCACCAGTTTCTCTACACTCGTGTGTTCGGTATTGATGTAGGTGCCCTGGTAAATGCTCGGAAGGAAAGCGGACTGCCAGTTTTTCGCCCGGCGGACAGGCATTCCTCCTGGGCACATAGAGATGTAGCCAGGCAGGTTTTGGTTTTCCGTGCCTAGGCCGTAGGTGATCCATGATCCAAGAGACGGACGGTGCAGACGGCCATCACCGCAGTTCATCAGTCCGAGCGAGGGCTCGTGATTGGGCACATCGGCGTGCATCGAGCGAATGACGCACAGGTCATCGGCATGCTGGGAGGCCACTTTGTCGAACAGTTGCGACACCTCGAGGCCGCTTTGGCCGTACTTTTTGAAGGAATAAGGGCTTTTAAGGCCTGCTCCCGTCGGGCGCTCAGTCTTGAGCATGTTGGGCAGCTTTTGACCATCCATTTTGGTCAGTTCCGGCTTCGGATCGAACGTGTCCACATGCGATGGACCGCCGTTCATGAACAAATGCACCACGCGCTTGGCTTTGGGCGCAAAATGCGAACTGCGAATCGCAAACGGGCTGGTGCTGTTGATACCAGCAGCCCCAGCCACTTGGGCTAGACCGATGGCGCCAAATCCCATTCCCACGCGGCTCAAAAGCTGCCGGCGGGTCAGGAATTGGTCTTCAAGACGAGAAGGGTGATGGGACATGGGGGTAAAAGAATATACGTCCCACGAGGGCCGAAACAATCGGCAGTGTGCCGCCAAGAGAGAACCTGCTGCCAGCCAGTTGCATCCGGGCCAGTCACGTTCTACGTCAGCGGCTCATGGCAGAGCGTCGTGGCATGCTTATTTCATTTGAGGGCTCAGAAGGCTGCGGGAAGTCCACGCAGATTGAGCGGCTGAAGGCTCGGCTCTCTTCGGCGGGGCAAGAGATTCTTCAAATGCGCGAGCCAGGTGGCACCTTCGTTGGCGAACGCATTCGGGACCTACTCCAGCACACCAAAGAGGCGCACAGCATGTGCCACGAGGCCGAGTTGCTTCTCTTTGCTGCAAGCAGGGCACAACTGGTGAGAGAAAGCATTCGGCCTGCTCTACTGGCCGGCAAAACCGTCATCCTTGACCGGTTTTTGGATTCAACGACGGTTTATCAGGGCTATGCGCGTGGGCTTCCGATGGAGTCTGTCCGTGCAATCAATCGATTTGCCGTTCAGGACGTGGTTCCCGATCTCACGCTGCTGCTAGACATGGATGCGAGCAAGGCCTGGGCGCGTATTCATGCCACAGGGCGTGAGTTGGATCGCATGGAAAGTCAGCCGCTTGAGTTTTTTGAGAACGTCAGGCGTGGCTATTTGAACCTCGCTGCTGAACAGCCGGATCGCATCGTCGTATTGGATGCATCATTAAAGCCTGAAGAACTCGAGCAGCAAATCTGGACCCTCGTAGAGCACCGCCGCCATGCCCTATAGAATGGAAAACGCTCTCAAGCTCATGGACCAAGCTCGCAAGCTTGGCCGCTTGGGTCATGCTTATCTCATCACGGGACCCAAGGAGGCGAAACGCGAGGATTTTGCCACGAGGCTGTTGAATCTCGTGGCCAGCCGGAACGAGCAGGACTTGGATGCATGGGCAGGACTGGGTTTTCCAGTGGTCGCGCCGGAGAGCAAAAGCCGCAGGATCAAGATTGAGCAGATTCGTGATCTCGAACACGAGATCCACCTCAAGCCCGGCCCGCTTGGGTGGAAGTTTGGCATCATCACGGACTGTGAACGGATGACGCAACAAGCGCAGAACGCGTTCCTCAAAACACTGGAGGAGCCGCCTGCGGGAACGCTGTTGCTGCTGCTCACGGGGAAACCTCAAGAGATGCTCCCGACCATCCTCTCGCGTGTGATCGAGATCAATCTCATGCCCGAGCCGGGCTCAAGAAAGCTTTCAGAGCATGAACATTCTCTGCTGGCGTTACTTGGACAGCTTTCTTCTCGACCAAGCACCGGAGTAGCTGGAGCACTCGCGCTCAAGGCAGGATTTGAAGAGATCCTGGATGCGGTTCATGACGAGATCGAAGAAGAGCTCGAAGATGATTTTGAGAGAGAGAAGGATCTCTACAAACAGACCACGGACAGCAACGCCTACCTCAAGAACAAAGAGGATCAGATGAAGGCGCAGATTGAGTCGACTTACCTTCTCAAGCGTGATGCCCTGCTGGAGCTCATGCTCTCATGGCTGGGGGATATCGTGCGGCACAAAGTGAATGCGGAGCACTACGATGTGCCCGAGGCCAAAGAAAGTGTGGCAGCCATGGCGGGCCGTTGGGCTATGGACGATGCCATGCGCCGACTGGGGGCTATCCGGAAACTGGAGAGCAATCTACACACCAACGTCAACGAAACGCTGGCGCTAGAAGTTGGTTTCATGGATGCGTTCGGCTGATGCCATGAAGACGGTTCAGTTGATCCTTGCGCTTTTGTTTGGCGGAGTGTTCGTCTGGTCGGGCGTGCTGAAGACTGCCGATCCGAGTCTCTTTCTGCTCAATGTCCGGAGTTTTGATATGCTGGACGATCCGTATGCGGCCTGGATGGCTCTTTTTCTCCCATGGCTGGAGATTTTCTGCGGGCTGGCCGTTGTTACAGGCGTGCTGCGAAAGAGTGGGCTACTGCTGTTGAACCTCTCGTTGCTGGTGTTCCTCGTGGCCATCGGACAAGCCTGGGCTCGCGGCATCAACATCAAGTGTGGTTGCTTCGGTCCGTCAGACTCGGTTTCCAACTATGTGGAGCTGATTTTGCGAGATCTGGTGTTGCTGGCTATTGGCGGTTGGCTGCTTGTGAGGAAACCCGCCGCTACCAACCCAGCAGACGGGTGATCGCCGCACGAAACGCGGTTTCGAGGATCGCTGCTTCAGCGTGAGTGAGCGGTATGGCCACTTTCTTCACGGTCTTGGATGCACCTTCTTGTCGTGACACGCTCATCATGAAAGGAGCCTTCTGTGGATCGTCTCGGAAAGCCAATTCGAAGGCGCTGTTCGCTTTCTCAGACTGATGAAACAATTTCGCTTGGGCTTGGCGGCCTTGAAGTGTGGCGAGGACAGCGCCCAGATCATTCAGACCCCACTTCATCGTGATCTTTTGCTCCCAGTCGAAGTGCTTGTCGCCGCTTTGGCTCGCTGCATCCACGAAAACAGCCTGTTTTGCGCGGTTGAGGTCAAAGCGGATCACTCCGCCCGTGCCGCGACCGTTTGGTTTGTAGATAGCATACTCGGTGGAGGCGGTGGTGGCTGCTTTCGTGCTCATGCTTGGAAAAGTTTAGGGACTTTCGGATCGAATGGCAAGCCTGCGCGCTTTCGCAACTGTCCGCATGCTGCGTCAATGTCTGGTCCGCGCGCCCGCCGCAAATGCGCTACGGCACCGTGAGCGCGCAACTTTGCCAGAAATGCCTCCGTGGTCTCCATGGAGCTGGGCAAGTAAGTCCTTCCGCGCAAACTGAGACCGGTGGGATTGTAGCGGAGCAGGTTGATGTGCATCCGGCGCGTTTTCATGAGGTGGGCGAGATCGCGCGCTTGGGCTAGCGAATCATTTACACCCTCCAGGAGGCAGTATTGGATGGTAGTGATGCGGCCGCTCGTCTCCTGATACCGATCCGCTGCCTCAAGGATGTCGTTCACCGCAAACCTCTTGCCCGCAGGCAATAGATCCGCGCGTGTGGCATCGTCGGGAGCATGCAGTGAGACCGCTAGGTGCACTCCAGGATTTGCAGAGCGCAGTTCTTCGATGCCCGGCACGATCCCAACAGTGGATACTGTGATCTGCCGCCAGCCGAACGCTCCAAGTTCGGGATGGGCAATGCGTTCGACTGCGGCGAGCACGTTTTGCAGATTCAACATCGGCTCTCCCATGCCCATGAAGACGATCGTCCTCAGTTTGCGTCCGGTGGAAAGGGCTTCACGTCTCAACTGCAAATACTGCTCGATGATCTCGCCTGACGTGAGATTGCGTTCAAAACCCGTTTGTGTAGTCGCGCAAAAGTCACACCCCATAGCACAGCCGACCTGACTGGAGACGCATCCAGAGGCCCGGTCTGGATGATAGTCTGGCATCAATACCGACTCCACCGTGCGGGAATCGTGAAGGCGCAACAGCAGCTTGGTAGTTCCATCTTCTGAAACCTGTTTCATTGCTAACTCGGCGGCTTGTATCGCAAACGACTCGGCCAGTTCATCTTCCAAGCCATCGGGCAGACGTTGTTTGCCGCCGGACCTTGCTCCCAGCAGTTCGCGGATGATTCGCCGCGCATGGACCTCGTTGTAGCCACGAGATTTCATCCAGGCAGCGGTGTCTGTCTCGGAAAGATCGACGAGTGGTCGGGCGGCAGCGGATGAGAAAGACATTTCGCTACTCAGTAGGTGGCCAAGTGTTCCCTTCCAGCTCCGGCGGTAGTTGTTTGGGATCTGTGGGATAGATCAAAGACAGATCCATCTGTGACTTGGAGCCAAGAAGAAACTCCATCTCCTCTGGCGCTCCGATGATCAGCCATAACACTTCGTCATCGGTGTCGTTGAAGACCTGCCGAAGCTGATCGGGGCCAACGAGCACACCGCCATACTTTGGCACGGTGACGGTTTCATCGCCGATGCGCATGCGCCCGGTGCCTTCCAGCACGAAATAGAACTCCTCGGTGCGGATGTGCTTGTGCAGTGTGTTTGCACTCCTGGGTGGCATCCGCCAAAGCCGCGCGCCCAAGTTCTCACTTCCGGTTCGCTCCAGGAAGTCAGCGTTTGGAATCTTCATCAGATTGGACGGCCGCCAGTGCAGATCGTCCGGAGTGATCAGTTGATAGCCGGAGAAAGTCTTCATCGAAGTTACGGAATCTGTTCCAGAAGCCCAATTTTCCAGGGGATGCCACCATACTTGTTGCCCCGGTATCCCTGCTCATCCACTCCTTGGTAAAGGAACTTAAGGTGTGACGACTCCACTTCCATGCGTTCGTCCACTCCGGCACGCAACAACTCGCCGTGGCTGATACTGGTCGTCCACTTCATGCCTTGCTTGACGTTCTCTAATGCCGCGAATGGATTCTCCAGGTTATCCGCTAGTCCCCGCCACGGACCCTCCAGGCGATCTGCCAAATAGGCTTTATAATATCGGCGGCCTGGTGCCTGTGCTTCGATGATAGTGAGATACTCGCTCCGATTCTTCAGTTTGTAGGTGTGTGACGCCTCAAAAATATCGTCTTTGAGCGCCAGAACCTGATCCGACCAGCCATGCGGAAAGTTTTCTAGCGTGGTTTCTCTGCGCCACATCAATCCATTGTTGGATGTGTAAAAGAGGTGCGCTTTTTGCTCGTCGCAGATTACCCAGAAGTCGATCCACTTCTGATCTGGTGCCGGATTAGTCACCATGAGTTGCGGCTCGCTCCAAGACTTCGGATCTGAGAGCGTGGTGGTAGTCGAGCAATACGGGCTCATGCCTGGCTTGTTACCCGGCTTGGCGAGCTGATAAATAAGATACCACTTCTGATGAGGCGTGAAGTAGAACACTTGTGGTGCGCAGTGATACTTGTCCGTGAAGCTGATTTCATGCCGCTGAGCTGTATTTGCCTCCTTCCAGGTCTTGAAGTTGAGATACTGCATGCACACCGTGCCGGATTTCTTTCTCAGGGTGCCGAACAAATGCCAGCGTTTTTCGTGGTAGACAATGGTGGGATCTTTGAGCGCCACATGAGGATCGTTGTCATCTGCGTGTGCAGTCACGTCTATGTAGGGGCCAGCATCCACCCACCAAAACTTACCCACCTTCCAGGTATCTGGAGGCAGGGCGATGGTCGCAGCCGTTGAGAGCAACACCACCATAAGGGTCATTCGTAGCTTCATCTTCATTTCATGGCGGTTGGACGTTTCTTGGATGCCTTGGCCATGGGATTAAACGCAAGGGCCAGGTCCACCCAGTGGCGCAAGTCTTTCTCGGTATCCCAGCCGTCTGATTCAACAAACACATATCCTTTCATAGGCCTGCCGGTGAAATCCATAGGCTTGCAGCCAGGGCGCTTGAGAGATGCCGCCTCGATTTCGGGATCAAGGCGCACCATGAGTCTCGCTTGGACCACTCCTAGACACATCTTGTCGTTCACCATGAAGCATAGTCCTCCCATCATGGCTCTGGAGTAGAAGTCCACCTTCCTGGCCGTGAGTAGATCGGTAACTCGATCCGCTAGTGCTGAATCGTAAGCCATGGCTTTGTGATGTTAAGGGCGTTTCAGTGTTTTGCGGGCCTTTGCGGCTTTCTCACGAACATAGCAACCTATTGCGTGATCGTTGATCAGCCCCATCGCTTGCATGAAGGCGTAGACGGTCGTCGGACCCACAAACTTCCATCCACGCTTTTTCAGTTCCTTCGACAATGCAACCGACTCTGGCGAGGTAGATGCAGACTGTGGCTCTGAAAGCGACTTTGCATCTGGTTCATAGCGCCAAATAAACGCCGCTAGGGAACCCTCAGTCTTCACCATCTCATTTGCGCACTGTGCGTTGTTGATGACCGCCTCGATTTTACCGCGATGCCGCACAATGCCTTCATCTTTGAGAAGACGCGCTATATCTTTCTCCGTGAAGCGCGCAACACGCTCAAAGTCGAAGCCGTCAAACGCGCGGCGAAAGTTTTCACGCTTTACAAGGATCGTGCGCCAACTGAGCCCTGACTGAAAACCTTCCAAGCTAAGTTTCTCAAACAGACGCTGATCATCCGTTACAGGAAATCCCCACTCGGCATCATGATAAGCAGGGAACTCAGGTGCAAAACTACACCAGCGGCAGCGTGTTTTGCCGTCTTCGGCTTGGTAGGTCTGGCTCATTGTATTGGTGGAAGAAGGATCAAGCTGAAGCATCCACAAGCGCAGAATAGACAACTCCTTTTGAAAACTGACACGGAGAACTGCGTTTCCGCGTTCATGATTCACCTGTCGTGCCGCATCCTCATTGTTTTGACAACCCTCGTTGCCCCTCTGCTATTTGCAGAAGCTCCAGCTTACCAACCGGAACTGTTCAAGAGCCTCAAGCTAGTCTACTCGGACGACTTTAGCAGTGGAAAACTGAACACCGATTTCTGGGAAGTGCGACAAAACACCACTTGGGCTATTAAAGACGGTGTACTTCACGGCAGTGAGTCATCCAAGGAGTTTCAGGAGAAGAAGAAGGCCAGTGCTGACCCTTCCCACGCAGGCTTTAAGCCTGTGATTTGGCTGAGGAAGGTGCCGGAGAACTTTGTTTGTACGATGCGCCTGCGTTACGACGGAAAGGCCTACCAGAAAGGGTTCCCGCTGCTCGACCTCGGTCATCATGTCCACACCATCAGTTTCGGTGAAAAAGCCACCACGTTGACCATCAAGAAGAACGTCGAGAAGCTGGAAACTGCCACACCTCTGTTCGCCATTAACGAATGGCATGATGTGGTCATCGAACTCAAAAAGGGAACGCTCCTTCTCAAGGTCGATGGGGTGAGGCACCTTTTTGAGAGCAAGAAAATCGACATGGCCGGTCAGGCCCAGATTGACTTCAAAGCCATCGATTTTGGCACCTGCCAGATTGACGACATCAAGCTCTGGGCAGGCGAGTGAATCCAAGACCATCTTTTACCCGAACAATCTCATGTTCCGTCTTCTTACTTTCATCTTGCTTGCGGCTTCGGCCTCAGTCTTCGCTCAGCCTCATCCAGATGTTCTTTTCATCGCAGTTGATGACTTGAACGACTGGACGTCATATCTCGGGGGGCATCCTCAGGCAAAGACTCCCAACATTGATCGGTTGGTGGCGCGCGGTGTTGCCTTTACCAACTCCCACTGTGCTGCTCCCGCTTGCAATCCGTCACGTGCAGCACTCATGAGTGGCCTGCGGCCATGGCAGACGGGCGTCTACACGAATGGCGATCCTGCTCAAGGCGTGATGAAGGACGTTCTCACACTCAATCGGCACTTTTTGGCCAACGGATACAACACACGTGGTGGTGGGAAGATTTATCATGGCTACTCCAGCGAGGGACGCGCGGACACTTGGACGGAGTGGGCGGGGCTCTTTCCTTCCATCAGCGAGCATGAAGAAAACTACAATGGCTTGAACAGTGGCCATTTCGACTGGGGTCCAGTATCGGCAAAGACCGAAGAAATGGGCGACACGAAAGCCACTGACTGGGCCATCAACCATCTAAAGACTGCACCGCAGGACAAGCCGCTGTTTCTTGCGCTTGGTTACGTAAAGCCCCATCTGCCGTGGTATGTGCCGCAGATGTATTTTGACCGTTTCCCACTCGCCGACATCAAGCTTCCCGTCACCAAGGTGAACGATCTCGATGATGTTCCCGAGGCTGGCAAGAAGATGGCCAAACCAAATGGCGACCACGCTGCGGTTCTGAAGGGTGACAAATGGAAGCAGGCAGTCCAGGCCTATTTGGCCACCATCTCTTATCTCGATGATCAAGTAGGTCGCTTGCTCGACGGGCTTGATAACAGCCCGCGCAAAGACAAGACCATCATCGTCTGGTGGACAGACCACGGCTGGCATTTAGGTGAAAAGGAACACTGGCGAAAGTTTGCGCTGTGGGAAGAAGCCACACGCACGTCGATGGCGATCGTAGCACCTGGTGTGTCAAAGCCGGGCTCAGCATGCTCTGCACCCGTTGACTACATGAACTTGTATCCAACTGTTTGCGAACTTGCCGGCTTGCCGGTCCCTGAGCACGTCAAAGGCGCTTCCTTGGTGCCGCTACTGCGTGATCCAGATACCAAATGGGATGGCGTGGCTATTTGCACTCACGGAAAAGGCAATCACGGCGTGCGCGATGCCCAGTGGCGCTATATCCGCTATGCGGATGGCAGTGAGGAGCTCTATGATCATAGCAAGGACCCGTATGAGTGGACGAATCTGGCCGGAGAGGTCGGCATGAGCGAAATCAAAAGTCGACTGGCTGCAGTTCTGCCCAAAGAAGAGGTCAAACCTACCTCTGGTGGCAAGGGCGGTGACGGAAAGCCTGAGAAAAAAGGCAAAAATCAGGGCAAGAAGAAAAAGGGCAAAGCAGAGTAGTAAGTTGCGGCACTTCCTTGGGATGCGTAGAGCGGATGACTGTGCTATGCATCCACGCAGATGCCCGAACCTTTCCCACCTGACCCCGCTGACGATGCCTGGATGGCATTAGCCATCGAAGAGGCGCGCAAAGGCCTCGGGCTAACCAGTCCCAATCCCGCAGTGGGAGCGGTTATCGTCAAAAACGGTGAAGTGATTGGCAAGGGCTGGCATCGGCGCGCGGGGGAACCGCACGCTGAGATTGAGGCTCTTCGAGATGCAAACGAACGTTCTCCCAACGCCGTTCTCGGAGCGACGATTTATGTCACCCTGGAGCCGTGTTCTACGCATGGACGGACACCGCCATGCACAGAAGCGATCCTCGCAGCGGGCTTGGCTCGTGTGGTCTATGGCGCTTCAGACCCCAATCCTGGGCACTGTGGAAGAGCAGACGACTTGCTGAGAGCCCGAGGTGTGCAGGTTGCCTCCGGAGTGCTTCAGAAGGAGTGCGAGAAGTTGATTCAACCTTTCGCTAAATGGATCACCACTGGGTTGCCCTATGTCATTGCCAAGGCTGGGCTGAGCCTCGATGGCAAAATCACGCGGCCAACAGGTGAGCCGCAGTGGATCACGAGCGAGCAAGCGCGTGCACACGCACAGACTACCCGCAGGCAGGTAGATGCTATTCTCGTGGGTGCCGAGACGGTAAGAAAGGACAACCCAAGACTCACTTTGCGCGGTGAACAACTGCCGTCGGACAAAAAGCAGCCTTGGCGCGTTGTCATGACGCGCTCGGGCAATCTTCCAGCTGAGGTGCATCTCTTTACTGATGAGTTCAAGGATCGCACGTTGGTCATGACCAATCAAAACTTGTCCGAGGTTCTTGCTGATCTGGGTCGCCGTGGGGTTGTGTCCGTCCTGATCGAAGGTGGGAGCCAGATTTTGAGCCAAGCATTCGCCCAGCAGCTTGTGGATGAAGTGCAGTGGTACTTTGCTCCGCGCATTTGTGGTGGAGGACTTGCTGTGGTTTCGGGTCTTGATCTTGCTAAGTCGATAGCGCTGAAGGACGTGAGAACAGAGGTCATCGGCGACAATGTTTGTTTTATCGGGAGGCCAGAGTGGGAGTCGTAATGCGTCCGGCTGTATTTTTTGATCGCGATGGAGTGGTCAACGTTTCACCTGGAGCGGGGTATGTGCTCTCCTGGGACACATTTGAGTTCTCTCCTGGCGTTGAGGAGGCTCTGAAAGTGTGTCGCAACCGTGGTTATGCGCTCGTGCTTGTCACGAGTCAGCAGTGTGTGGGCAAAGGTTTGATCACCCAGGCGGAATTGGACGAGATCCATCTGCAGATGCAGACGCAACTTCAGCAGCATGGTGCGCAATTTGATCTGATTCTTGCCTGTACGCACCTTGCAGGCACTTGCGAGTGCCGCAAACCCTCGCCTTGGATGATCAATGAAGCGGCTTCACGGTTGAACTTGGATTTGTCGCGCTCCTGGTTGGTGGGAGATCACGACCGGGACATCCAGACGGCCATCAACGCAGGCGTGCCGCAAACCGTTCGTATTTTGAGTCATCATGAACCGAAGGTGATCGCGCGGCATACGCTGGACAGTGTGCAAGGTCTTGCCACGCTGCTTGCCCGGCACCTGCCGGAAGCACACGCATGACCATTCACCTCCCAGATCACCCCACACGACTCTATTTGATACGCCATGGAGAAGTGGAAGAAGCCTATCACCAAGTGTTTGGCGGCAGCCGCATCGATATGGGGCTCTCCCCGCTGGGTTTGCGGCAGGGTCAAGCTGTCGCAGAGGCGATGAGCGCTAGGCCGGTCGATGCGGTGTATTCCAGTCCGATGCTGAGAGTTAAACAAACGATGCAGCCGTTTCTTCAGGTGCATGGCTCCCAACCCATCGTCATGGATGGCCTGCGGGAGATCGATTTCGGTGTCTGGACGGGCCATCGGTGGCCGCAAGTTCAAGAAACCTTCGGAGTCAGTGCCTATGATTGGCTGGAGATCATGGAAACCACCGGAATCCCCGAAGGGGAAACGGCTCAACAGCTTATGGAGCGTGTAGCACCCTGCCTTCAGCAGATTCTCGGCGACCACCCGCAGCAGTCCGTGGCTGTTTACTGCCACGGTGGCATCGTGCGTGTCATTCTCGCCCTTTTGCTCGAGATGCCTCTGGCTCGGATGGCCCATTTCAACATCGACTATGCCAGTATCACAGCGGTCGAGATTCAGCCGGAAAAGAAGCACGCAGTGGAACTAGACTTGCTCAACTGGTGTCCCTGGCGAGATGCCGATGCTTAAGAAACATTAATTTTCGCGTTACAACGATCCAGAACAGGATACATTTCCCATAATCCCCATCCGCAGGCCATGACCCCAACTCTTGCCATACCGCCCGCTGAACCGATTCTTTACCGGCCGAATGTCGCCGCGATTTTGCGTGATCCTGAGGGCCGCATTCTTGTGGCTGAGCGTATCTCCGTTGATGGCGCGTGGCAGTTCCCGCAAGGCGGAGTTGATGATTCAGAGTCGTTTGATGACGCGCTGTTTCGTGAGCTCGAAGAAGAGATCGGGGTGCATGCTAGCCTGATCACGATCCTGACAAAAAAGGGCGGCTATCGTTATGATTTTCCGAAGGGACGTCTCAAATACGGCATCTATGGAGGCCAGGAGCAAACGTACTATTTGTGCGATTTCCACGGGACCGACGATGACATCGTGCTGGATACGCATCATCGGGAGTTTGCACGCTATCGCTGGATCAAGCCGGAAGACTTCAAATTGTCTTGGGTGCCGCGGTTCAAGCGCACGACCTACATCGCAGTGTTCAAAGACTTCTTTGGCATCGATCTTCAATAAGCAGTCCACGAAGTAGTAAACGCAATCAGCCGTGCACAAGGATGACGACTTCCGACGGCTGGTGCACTCCTTGCGAGAAGGTTGGTTGCGGTTCACCAGCGCGGAGGGTCGCACACCTCTGTTGGCATTTCCGCTGTGGAAGACGCTTCAAAAGTATACCCGACAAGACTTCAAGTCTGACCTGAAAGCAGCGGGAAGCGTCTCGTTGCTCGATTTGCCACAGTCCATGGCCTATGCCGCGGTTGCTGGGCTGCCATTGCACTTTGGCCCAACGTGTTCAGCCGCAGCGAGTACCATCGGATCACTATTTTCTAGCTCAAGGCACACCACGTTCGGGCCTACGAACGCGACTGCGTTCATGGTGTTTTCCTACTTTGCAGCAAACTCCCATCTCCCACAATTGCTGGTCATGCCAGTGCTGGTGTTCATGGTGGGGGCTTTGTTGGTCCTGGGTGCTTGGTTGAGGCTGGCTGACATCTCCCAGTACATTTCTCGTTCAGTCATCGTGGCTTACGTGACTGGGGCAGCCATTTTGATTATGGTCAATCAGGCACCAGGAGCCCTGGGCGTTGTCATAGCAAAGGAATCTGGCGAATCCTCGCCCCGCACGTTGCCAGGCATTGCCTCTGCATTGATCTGGCAATTACATTTGATTCAGTGGCCGGCGCTAACAGTCGCCGCGATTACTACGTTGGTCTGGTGGCTTGTGCGAAGGATCGACAGGCGCTTGCCAGCGTTCATGCTAGCTCTCATTGGCGGTGCGCTCGCTGCTGCTGCTCTGAAATGGAGCGGCTACGAGCCCGCCATGCTTTCTGCTGAGACGCTCAGTTGGCGCAACCTCATTCCCCATCTTCCGGACTTCAACGCAAGGACAGTGTTGCCAGAGTTTTCAAGACTCTTTGGCTTAGCTCTTGCGCTGGCGTTTTTGGCAACGCTTGAGAGTACGGCCATGTCTAGAGCGCTCGCCTCCCGAGGCGGCTATCGGGTAGACCCCAATCAGGACATGCTTGCACTTGGCGTTTCAAATCTCGCCTGTTCCTACTTTTCTGGGATGCCCGCGTCTGGATCTCTGACGCGTTCTGCATTGAACTATGAATCTGGTGCGGTCACTGCAATGGCTTCCTTCTTCAACGGCCTCCTTTGCCTTCTGGGTGTGGTCGTACTACTTCCGGCCATGCAGTTTGTGCCCAAGGCAGCCTTGGCAACAATCATCATCTTGGTGGCGTTGTCGCTCATCCACAGGAAAAACATTCGTATTTGCCTGTTAGCCACTAACTCTGATGCGATTACGTTCCTTGCCACGTTTGTGTTAACTTTGCTGATTCCCTTGCACGTTGCGATCTTTGCGGGCGTGGGCGTCTCGATCATGCTCTACTTGCGCAAGGCCGCGCGACCTTCGTTGGTGGAGTATGCGTTCAATCAGGAAGGTAATCTCGCAGAGGCAGAGAGCGGTGCGCGTCAGGATCCCTCTATTTCCATCGTTCATGTGGAAGGTGAGCTGTTCTTTGGGGCTGCGGAGCTGTTCCGAACTCAAATACAGCGCATTTCTGCGGACCCGAATCTGCGAATCATTGTGTTACGCCTGAAGAATGCCCGCCACCTCGACGCCACAAGTGTGATGGCACTGGAAGAACTCATTTCAGTCATGAGGGAGAATGGACGCGACATTATTGTCTCCGGAGCGATGAAGGAGGTCTATCGTGTTCTGCGCGACTCCGGTCTCGTGGAGGTCATCGGGCGTGAGAACATTTTTCCTGGGTCGCCTAGCAACCCAAATCTGTCCACAAGAAAAGCCCTCAAGCGTGCCCAGGCCATTCTTGGCACCGATAAGGCCACGGTTCACATCTACTACGATCCAAGCAAAGCTGGATGAGCGCGGTGTTTCAGTTTTTATGGAGGACCATGACGCGAGACGGCGGATGGGCTCCGGCGGCGGTTCTGATCATGCATCGGCTCGTTTATGCGCTTGGAGTAAGGAAGGAATGCGACTGGCTCATGCATTACTCGGGCGGGCTGGCCATCACGTTCTTCTTTTGGCGTCTACTCAAAGCGCACGGGCACTGGTTGGGTCAGCTCAATGTGCTAGGCCGCTACTTTGTGAGTTTCGCGTTCGGATGCACAATGGCCGTTTGGTGGGAGTTGATTGAGTTTGCCTCGGACATCTATCTCGGCACCCACATTCAGCACACCATTCGCGAAACCATGATGGACTTGGTTAATGGCGTCTGCGGTGCGATCACAACGCTGACACTTTTGTTTGTTGCCGGCGTCTTGAAGCCTCAAATCCGCAGGTAAGCCTTGTTTTTGTGAAGCCACCAGCAGAGGCCCCAAAGCAGGAGCAAAACGCCACAACGCTCACAAATCGGGCCTGAGCCCTGACTATAGAACGCTGGCCCTCCAAAGTGGATATGAAGGAACTCGCGCAACCATCCGGTGCAGAGTTGAGAGCCAAGGTAGATGGCGATGGAGTTCATACCGACGATGGCAAACGGCCAGGCAAGCTTTTGAAATTGAAGGTGATCCACTATCAAAACGAAAAAACCTAGCAGCATCATCACCCAACCTCCGCTGAATAACACCCAGGTGGGAGTCCAGATGCGTTTTACGATGGGGCAGGCAAACTGTCCAAGAATCCATCCTGTAACAATGAGAAGCGCTCCCGCGATGAAGAAGCGTTGAATCTTGACCAGCAGAGGGACGTCGGTCTGAAGATAAGTGCCAGCCATGACGCCCATCACCATCGTCACCAGTGATGGAATGAAGTTTAGGGTGTGATAGCCGCCCTCGTTGGGCTTCCACATAGAACCTGGGAACAGATTGAGGAACCAGGAGTCAAATGCAGTCGCGATATTGGCATTCTTGCTCCAGTGCGAGAAGAAGCCCGTCAGACTGCTGCCATCTGCGGTGGGTTCTTGAGTGGGGAAGAGTGCAAACAGCATCCAGTAACTGACGAGAATGCTGCCCGAGATGATGAGCTGTTGTTTGAAGCTCCTCTTATGGATGAGGTAAAGGAAAGTGTAACCGAGACCGATTTGGCCGAGCACGTTGGTAAAGATCCACGTCTGCTGTTTCCGGGAAGCCAGCACCACAGCCAACAATACGAGGATGATCGAGCGGCTGATGGCGTGCATCAATTGCTTTCCGGGAGTCTCCCCCAGAGCGGTCCGCTTGCCGTAGGAGTAAGGCATTGCCACGCCTACCATGAACATGAATGCCGGTTGGATCAGATCCCATGGTGCACAGCCGACCCATGGAACGTGTTCCAACAGCGGGGCTAGCAAGGCCAAGGGGTGATCAGGATTAGAGTGGGCAACCTGGGGAATACCAAATCCAGCACTAGCCATGAAGAGCATGACGGTGCCGCGATAAGCATCAAGGGACAGCAGGCGTTGATTCATGTGACTGGTAGCTGAGAATGAGGTTGGCAGCTGCGAGTAGCTTGTTACGCACGGGAACAGATCGTTCTTGGAGGGCTTGTTGCTCCTGTCGGTAGTGCTCGCGGCCCTCTGGCGTTTCAATGCGGATTGGCTCATACCCCAACGCTTCGAGATCGTAGGGGCTGGCGCGCATATCAAGTTCCCGTCCTGCCGTGGCTAGTTCAAATGCATCCGCGAGCAGTTCTGCGCCAGCCCAAGGCCAGAGTTTTCCAGCCCATTTGTATAGATCCATGTTCGCATGAAGGCAGCCAGACTGTTCCAACTCGAGACGACTCTCCAGGGTCGGTTGGAATGTGTTCAGTGGCCGTGCTTCTGCCGTGAAGAAGCGAAAAGCGTCGAAGTGCGTGCAACAAACAAGCTGACTCTCTACAAACGCAGCCAGTTCATTCACGGGTAGACGCAAGTTCCACCCCTGGTGGCGGACCTCGTCTGGCGTCTGGCGATAGACCATCGCCCATTCGTGCAATCCAAAACAAGAGAATCGCGGCGGGCGGCCGAGGATGCCAAGGCAGAGCGATTGGATGAATGCCCCGGCACGAAATGTCGCGGGTGAGATCTGTGCACCGTCCAATTGGAAGCACCCATCGCCAAATTGATGTGGCAGATCCCTCAGCCATGGTAGAGCCTCATCCAGTTCTACAGTGAATGGCTCTTTTTCACCGAGGGCTGGCACCCAGCGCACTAGTTTCCCTGGTGGAAACGGGTAGTAGGTGAACAGGAAGTCGTGGACCGGATGCCGCTGGTGTCGGCTACGTCGGTCTAGAAAAGCCTGTGCAAACGGTTCTACCCGCCCCCGGTGAAAAGAGGCGCGCGTGATCCAGTTTGCACGGTCCAGTTCAGAGCGGTTCACGCCCTGTTGTTTCACGGAACTGGGCCCTGAGAGACTCATTGATCTGCTCTGCCACACCCAGTTCTCTCTGCAACTCCATGACCTGTTTTTCGAGCCACTGGACGCGTTGAACCAACAACTGGTCAGCAGCATGTTCCAACTCGCTAGGCCAGAGTGTGCCTTTATGCGTAGTCCCGGCTGAGCGGCTGAAATGAGGGCTGGCTTGGTAGAATGGCTGATCCGCTAGTCGTGCAGACGTGCCTTCTACCGTGTTGATAATAACGACCGTCTCGTCGATTTCTCCCGTGGCAAGGAACTCCTGAATCGTGCTCACCGAGGTGGGTCCATAGAGAAACTTGTCAGGCATCTCAATGAGCCAATCCATCTGAAGGTCCTCCAGCATCGGTGCTCTCTGCCAGGAGGTCATTCCATCGCCCGAAATCCTGTCTTGCGGCGATATCTTTGCCTCGGCAGCCCAGATCTTGAGCTGCTCGAGGTCAACCGGACCACGCAGCTCATCATCAGCCGCCTTGTAGAGATGCCACTGCTGCGGGGAAGACATGATAAGGCGGGGATTACTTCTTCCTTTTCTGCATGAACATGGCGACCAGAAGGACCGCTAGAAGTCCGATACCGCCATAGAGCATGTAGGACTGCATTCCGCCCTCTTCTTCGTCGACCGCGGTCTTTTTGCGAGGCTTGGCAGCGGGTTTATCGTCGTCGCTAGCAGTAGTCGCCGCAGGCTTCTTATCTGGGTTATCGAGGCTGGTGAGGCCGGTGCCCGTGCCTGCTTTGCCGTCGGTCGCTGGCTCTTTTCCTTCTGCCATTTGGGTTGCTTTGGAGTCAGCGGCTGCCGTTGCAGCAGCTACTCGGTCATCTACAGTGGTTTTGGCCCCGAAGGTACTGGCTGAAGGGCCCTTCCCGGCAGTTGCACCAAAGAGGCGCTGGTTGTTCTTCTTCTTGTTGGCCTCGCTTCTCAAGACGCCGAGCTCGTTCCTGATCCTTTGAAGGCTGCGAGAAGAGTCTTTCATTTGGATGGCTTGAGCTTTAGTCACCGACATCTCAGCCTGCTCAAGATTACCATCTGCGATGTAACGTCTAGCTGCAGCGATGTGCTCGTTTTGTGTCTTGACCTTATCGAGGTCAATCACCGTCAGCGCGGCGGTCTCGGTGCTTATGTCTTTCAATGCATCCTGAATGGACTTGAGATCATACTTGTAAGTAGTGGTCCATTGCACGCGCAGTTGGCGCTCCATGTCAGCCTTGGCTTTAAAATCTGCGTCTTCTTTGGCATAGGCCCTTTGGGCTCTGCTCAAATCAGGCTCAACCAGGGCCGCAAGGTTTTTGGTGCGTGCTGCTACCAATCCGGGTTGCTGGGCCAGCAATCCGTCTAACTGGGCTTTATACTTGACCAGGATCTCCTTGATTTGCGGGATGGTCTCGACGTACTGAAGCGTGTCGGAGAAGCCCTCCTCGCGGTCCTTCATCTTCATCCATTCATTAAGGGCGTCACGATATTGGCCTTTGGCGGCCAAGTCGCCAATTTGACGCCGCACCTTGTAGGCATCGATCTCAACGGCGTCCCTTTTTGCCTGTTCTGGGGTAAGCCACTTACCGTCCATCTTGATGGAACCGGAAACGACCTTTTCCTTCTCTTCTTGGAGGGTCTTCATGAGTCCCTCGGCTTCGGCCGCTTGCGGAGTGCCGGGATACTTGTTGATAAACGGCAACAGATTGTCCTTCATCACCATCTCATACTTATCCGCAGTGGACAGGTCTGGCAGTTTTGCCATCTCACGCAGAGGCACGATTTCAACTTCTTCGGGCTTTTGGCGAATAATCTGAGCGACTTCTGTCTTGAGGACGGTCTTGGTATCTTTGATCTTACCGACGACGATGTACTCGAAAGTGACGGAATCGTTGGTTTCGCTCAAGACTTTGGCGTCTTTGTACTGCTTTCCCTGTGGGTCAGTAGCAGAAGGCTTCATGATCACGGTGTCCGCTTGAGCGGCTGCCATCGGTAGGATCAAGCTGAGGCCCAGTGCTTTCACCAGACGACGGCAACGGAGGGTAACAATATTCATGGGATGCGAGTGAGAAGTTCGATGCTTCGGAATCTGGATTTTTATCGGGAATCTCCCTCGGAGTAAAGCCGGAAACACCATTTCACGCAGGTTTGGCTTACTTAAAGACTGTTTCCAGCCCCATGGCGCTCTTGCGCGCAAACTCCGGCACCCATTCTGGCCGGTGCCTGGAGATCAGTCGATACACATAAGACAGTAGCCGCAAGGTCACCAAATGATCCAGGACACGGTAGCCGCGTACGCGCCGAAAGAACACAAGCACCGCCCAGCGGAGATACCGCGGATGGAAACGCAGAGGAGCAAAGTCCAACTTGATGCGATAGCGATGACGGGCTCCTCCCTTCGGATACTTTTCTTTGTAGTTTCTTTTGGCATGCCGGAGTTCCTGCTCTAGCGCCTTTGTATCGTCGCTAAAGACATATTGCCTGCTCAGCGCCAGGAGTTGGAAAGTGTCTTCCATGAATGCAATGTCGTTTTCCGGCATTTCGCACTGCCGCGCGAGCTCTTCCATCCGACCAAACGACCCCATGATGTCTCTCGCCGCGTTCAAACTCTCTTCTCGGTCTTGCACCAGCAAACGGAGCAAGCTCCGCACGGCTTCGTTAACGAAGAGATTGTGCCAATAGACGTGGAAAAGTGTCGGCAACCGAACACGGCGGAAGAAGAGCTTTTGTTGCGCGGCTTGCTCCACATACATGAGGCGTCTGACCGCAGATTCCGAAAGTTGAAGCAGTTCCCACAGAGATTCAGGATTGGGACACCCGAGCCGCCGAGCCACTGCAAGCACCGTGGAATGCAGATCCAGTTCAGGAGCTTGAAACTGTGCGATGACCACTGCGGTATTGAGTTCTGCCCAGATACCAGTTCCATCAACGAAAGCCAGTCGTCGGAATGGTACCCATCCACCAGTTTGACACCAAATCATGCACCCAACCACGTTCTCCGCAGCTTGAAGCTGTAGGATCAGTCGGCGGTATTCCTCGCCGACGAATGCCGGGAACTCCCCACAGCCTTCATATTCGCGCCGTGTCTGGAATTCGATGATTTTTGGCAACTTCGTGCCGAAGAAGTTGCCGTTCAGTGGCAAGAAGCGGAAAAAGTCGCTCTCACCGTGCTTCATAGAGACAATCAGCGCTGGGCTATCAATCCCGAGCAGGGCACGGGCAAAAGTATTGCGATGCCAAATCAAGTCGCCGATTGGGTAGGCACCAACCGTCCACGTCCGAAAAATCAGGCGGCGTTGCCTTGCTTCAAAAACTGGCAGCAACACTTTCAAGAGCGTATTCGCCTCAGTTGCCGAAGTGATGTGCAGTTCGCTACGGAACAGTCCGCGTACATCGTGACCGTCCGCCTCTCCGATACGAAGAATGACACCGGCGACATCTGGAAAGTCGTCCAGAAACTGGCTCAAGAGTTCCCTTACAAAGCGAAGTGGCTCGACGCGCTCTCGTTTGATGCCCAGAGGAAGCGAAAGGTAGTCCATCGTCAGGTAGACAGACAGTCCATGTCGCTCAAGGATTGCGAAACAACGACGAAACTCCTCTCGATAACGGGCAATAGCGGAGCGAACGGCCGTCTCGTAAGTGGGGTGGTCGGCGAGGTGTGACACATCATCCAACGACACCGCGTTGAAGCCAAGGGCGGTCGTTTTTGTGGCGAAAATCTCCAGATCAGTCTGGATTTGAGCCCACTGCTGGTGAGTTCCCGTGCTGTCGTCGATCCCGAGATGATCAAACGGGATCTTTGACCAGTTGATCGTCTTTCGCTTCAAGCCGCGGAAGAACGGACCAATGGCATCGATCAAATAAAGCGGCTTGCTGTTAGTGGGCCGCAGATTCACAGGCATCATGCGACCACTGACGCGGTCTCAGTGTGATCCGGATGAGACAGATTCGTGAGATCGAGGTGCCGAACGTCAGCGCTTTCGTTGTCGCCTTTTGGCTTGCGGCCAGTCATGGTGCAGAAGTCATGATAGCTGACGACTTGGAAAGTCCTGTCCAAGTGTTCCACGATAGCGGTCATGCTTTCCACCCAGTCACCGCTGTTTAGATAGTGGACATCCCCCACAAGCTTGTTAGCTGGCGTGTGGATGTGACCACAGATGATGCCTCTGCAGTTCTTCCAGCGAGCGAGGCTTTGGAGCTGTTCTTCATACTTGCCAACAAAACCCACGGCTTGCTTCACCCTGCTCTTGACCCAAGCGCTGAGCGAGAACGGCGGTTTTTTGCGCCAGCGGCGCCAGGCGTTGTGCACACGGTTGACGCGGAGCAGGGCGTTGTAGCCAACGGCACCTATCTTTGCCAGCCAAACATGGTTTACTGTCACAGCATCAAACCCGTCTCCGTGGACCACGAGATAGCGGCCATGGGGGCTCTCATGGATATGCTCGTCCTTGATGGTCAGGCCGGCGATTCTGAGCGGCAGGAACCGCTCCAGAATATCATCGTGGTTTCCACGCAGGTAGATGACCTCCGTTCCTTCCTTCTCCATCTTCTTCAAGACAGTGCGTACGAAGTAAGTGTGAGCAGGCAACCAACGTGTGCCGCCTTTAAGCGCCCAGGCGTCCACAATGTCGCCGTTCAGAATGAGTTGCTCACATTGGCAATGCCGCAAGAAGTGAGCTGCTTGAAGAGCCTTGGAGTCTGGCATGCCGAGGTGTACATCGGAGAGGAAGAGGGTTTTGACACGCAGTTTGGTTTTCATAGTAGGCGGGCGGCTTGTTTGGCGATTTGAGATTGAATGGCTTGCTCCAAGTGCTGCTCGAAACAACGAGTGATGCTGCTCCAACTCAGGTCTTCTGCGGTTGCGCGCGCGTGAGTCCGGATGGCGTGGTTGTCCCAAAGCAGCGCTGCTTCCTGTGCGCGCTTGGGAAAGGTTCCGGGCTCATCGACTGCACAAAGGAGTCCGTTTTCGCGGTGCCGGATGTATTCATGAGCCGCCGCGTAATCATAAGCGACTGTGACAAGCCCAGAAGAAATTGCTTCGGTGACGACGTTTCCAAATGTCTCCGTTAGGCTTGGAAAAAGAAACACATCGGCACTGGCATAGTGCTTGGCCAGGATCTCGCCGCTCAGCATGCCCGTGAAGATCCAGTCAGGGTGAGTTTTTCGTAGAGTCGCACCGCTTGGTCCGTCTCCCACGATGACACACCTAGCATTTGGGTGCACTTCTGTGAAAGCAGCGACTGCTTGCTCAAGCATCGGCAGATTCTTCTCCTCTGCCAATCGGCCAACGTGGAGAATGACCGGCGTGCGCTCATCTGCAGCCCACTCAGCGCGCAGTCTTTCGTCACGACATTGCGGATGAAACAACTCGCTGTTTACGCCCCTGCCCATCACCGCCACAGACGCAACCCCCATTTGTTCCAGGAGTTGGGCAGTGTGTGCGGACGGTGCCAGAGTGCGGTAGGTTTGATTGTGAATGGCTGCCAAGAAGGACTCCGCTACGCGCTCAAGAGCGGTGAGATGGTAGCTCCGCATGTAGGTGTGAAAGTTGGTATGAAAACCGGATACCACAGGGATCCCGGCCCTCTTTGCGGCCCAGATCGCGGCGATTCCAAGAGCTGTCTCGGTCGCAACATAGAGAACCTCGGTTCTTGTTTGCTCAAACAAAGCGGCGAACCATGCCATTGAAGCGAAACCTAACCTGATGACTGAATAGCCGGGCAGCGGAACGGATGTGACTATGTGTCGTTGAAAACGTTCATCGGACTCGCCCTGGCAGGTGGTCACGATTGAGACATGATGACCAAAATCCGCCAAACCATTGGCCAGTTGGTGCAGCGTGCGAGCCACGCCATTAATATCTGGCGGGAAGGTATCGGAGACTATCAGCAATCGCATTCGTAAGCTTATGGCAGCTCTAAGTCATCGTGGCGGCAATGTAAGGCGCTCTATGCAAAGTTTTTGTCACATCACGACATCCCCACCGCTTAGCCAGCGGATCTATCGCCAGTCTAGCAGGATATTGTACTTAAAGATGTGCTCTTTTGGAAGAGTGGGCGCTGTCTTCTCATCGATTCGGTCATAGACGTTGGCTGGCGGCTCCAGCAGTGTATCCTTGCCGAAAAGGTAGTTCTGGTCCTGCACAATGGTTCGATACGCCTTGTTTAGTGACATGGCTCGCTCTGGAGAAGGGGTGATGAGTGTATACACGTCCGGTGCTTGAGTGATCTTCTCCAAGTCCGGCGATCCATTTGGCTTGAACCAGCGACTCTGCATTTCTGTGTTATTGCGATATTCACTTCCGCCTCTCACTCGAGACAGGTAAGTAGCAATCTCTCCGAGTGACTCTCCTTTGCTCGGGGCATCAGGCATTCCTTTGAGATCGATGTAACCCCAACCCGCAGGCCCGTCCATCTTGCGTGGAAAACTGAACGTCTTATCGATGGTCGATCCCACGGAGTTGTGGCAGCCCATGCAGGAGAAGTTTTCTTCATAGGTGAGAGAGCGCAGACGGCCGTTGCGGTCTTCGATGAAACCCCGGATTGCCCAGCCATTGCCGTTGTCCAGCCCATGGTCACCGATGTCCTTGTAGGCAGGCAAGTTTCCCGCCTCCTTCTCCTGAGCCTCAAGCTCATATTTGCGTGCATACATCGTTTTCGAGTAGGCTTTTGCTTTCCACATGTAGCGCACCTCTTTCATTCTGGTGGAGACGGAAACACTGCCGTCAGGGCTGGTTCCGATGTAGCGCACCGTGTGCAGAAACTCAGTTCCTTCGGGGTAAAGATGTCGCTCTACCGGAAGGGATTTAGCTGCTCCCACCCAAGACTTGGTCGCTGTGATAACGGTGGCCCATGAAAGAGTGCCATCACCGTCCAGGTCACTTCCAATCGCCTTCTCATCCACAGGCAAGCACTTGATTGAGGCCGCACCCTTAATGTTTGCTTCCAGGATGCCGAGGTTGGCCCTGTAGACACTGGCTGAGTGGCGACCGCTGTCTTCGCTACGGTAGGCCATTGGGAGGCGGATCATCACATCGTCAGTGGATCCGTTGGTCGGCCAGAAGGTGCTTGGAAGTGGCTTGTATCGGAATGCTACCCAATGGCTCCCATCTTTCGCAAAGCCTTGCTCATCAAATGCATCCGCGCCGAGGTGAAGGTTCTTCAAATCGGGAATCCAACCTTTGAACCCCGCTGCCTTTAGCCTCTCGGGTAGCTCGGAGTAGTTGTCCTGGTTGATATAGCGTGTGATCTCTTCGTTGCTGATTTTGGCAATGCGGTGACGACGGTCTGCAAATAGGTTCTTCCAGTGATTCAGCTTGCCGACATCGCTGAAGCTATAAGCAGCCTGGAGGTCGCCATCGTTCATGACGTTCTCGCGTCCATCAATCGCGTCTTGGTGGCAGACGTAGCAGGGATTAGAGATGCCTTCGGTGCGAGTGTAACACTGGGATGGCACTACAGCTTCTGCATTATAGAGAGTGTTGACCGGATGAGTGTCGGGCACGGGTGGCAACACAAAATCCAAACGCTTAAGAGCGCGCAGAAGGACGAGATACGCCGGTTCAGGTTCGGTTGCGGCCGCAGTGATGGTCAGTAGGACCAGAGTGAGTATACTGCGCATTATTCTGTGTAGTGCAGGATTGAGAAGTAGTGAGTGCGGCTCCTTGTGGAGCCGCACCCGGTCGGATTGTGAGATTACTGGTTGGTGAACTTGCGGCATCTGCCGCGCTTGAGAGCCTTCACATGATCAGTGTTCGGAATGCCAGACAGATCGAACGACCAGACGGCATCACCAAGACCTGACGGCACAGTCACTAGGTCTGTGCTTGATGGGTGCATGACACATACCGCAAACTCGGTTGGAATCACTGGGTTGAAAATCATTCCCGTGGCTTCACATCCATTAACGCGGACACTCAGGAAGTGATCGAGGGACTCAGCCACGCCGTCATTGTCGATGTCACGGACGAACCAGATATCTCCGCCGGTGCTGCCTCCGTTTGGAGCATCCTCAATGACGTAGATGTTGCCGACTGAGTCCATAGCAAGATTGTCAGGAGAGTTGAGTGTGCCTGTCGTTGTGGGGTAGCCCAAGTTCTTTGGGGAACTGTTGTCTACAAACTTGCGGACGATGGCAGTGCCAGGGGTGCGGGAGGTGCCCGGTGTCAGGATTTCAATCGAGTAAACGCTGTTCTCCGAAGTGGCGGCAAAGTAGATCACCTCATTGCCGTTCGCCAACTTACTCACGGTTGCGTCTTCTGGACGACCATAAGGTGTTCCGCCCACATCATCAGCGGCCTTTCGTCCGCCCACAACTGTGGTGGGTGAGGTACGAGGATCAGCGCCCGTGCTTCCATTGCGAAAAGGGTCTGTCACACCGGGAAGAGGAACACCAAGAGCATCTGTCAGCGGCTTCCAAGTAGCCGCACCCACTCGGGCGGCGGTGGCGTTGGGGCCTTCATTGTAGTTGTTGGCCGCAAGACCTCCTGAAGCACCAAAAGCATCCACACTGAGAACGAAAGTTTGCCCCACGGTATAGTCCCCCATGGTCTTCATGACGAACTTATAGATGGAACCGGAGTTGTACTCGTCGATGAAGTAGATGGTGTTCCTGTATCGAAGGCTGAAGTTAATGCCCTCATGAGACACGTTGGCTATGCTGTTAAGCTCGCGGGACGTGATGCTGCCGACATCGTCCATCGGATTGAGAATCTCGATTACGCGTCCTTGGCCAGACCACTCCTCTGCAAGGAATAGAGTATTGTTAGGGGTCCACCTGCAGGGATCGAAGGCACCAAAGTCCGCAGACCAGTCAGGCACACTAAGTCCGCCTTTTTGGTCGCCAGCGAATATCACTTCGGCCCTGTTCTTGTCGATGTCGTAACGAGTGCAACCCGCGCCAATGGGAGTTTCATGTGGGATGAATAAGTGGGTGCCAGTGGGGTTATAGGCCAGCATATCAAACATAGAAGCGCTGGTACTAGCTCCTGGAACGCGGACCGTGGATTGTCCGGGGCTAAGAACTGCGTCTTCAACCTCACGAAGGCTCACCCAGTTCTTTTGGGTAATGCCTGCCGGAGCAACCCATGGAGAGCTGAGTTCTTCAAGAGCGTTTGGAGCGACGACGGGGGCTGATTGAGTTAACGGCGTGAACCAGATGTCGGTTCCAGCGTTTGCGATGGGCGCCATCAGCACAGCAGCGCTGAGAGTGGCTTTGATCATTTTGTTTTTGTGGGTCATGGTGACGATTGTTTTATTGTTGAAGCAGATTTTGACGTGCGACTCCGATCTTGGGGGATCGTTGCCGCGCGGACTTGATGGCGAGCAGAGTTAGTGGTGTCGCGCTCTTCATCATGACGGTTTCGACATGTGAACGAAGCGTCACAAGCCTTGATTTTGGCTGTACCGAGACTGTAACGGTCTTTGATTTGCCGAGGAAAGTTGATCCATATGGGAGATCAACGACAAGGATGTGTGTTGGCCATAACCATTGTCCATGTACGGCTGCCAAACGATGACTGTGTTCCGATAATCGTGAGTAACTGTTAGTCAGTCACCCACATCAATTGCTCATCATAGTGACGCTCGTGGCTAGACCACCAGCCAATCGCTTCTTGGAGATTTCGCCATCTCGGCACCGCAGCACCCCCAGCATCCAGCCAAGCCTGCCCCGCTCTCACGATCCTCATCTGGCGTGGGTCTGAAGTCATGGGGGCAGATCTCAGCAAGGTTGTCAGCATTGCCTTGTCAAGCTGATCCCCGACTTGCCGAAGAGCCTCTTCCAATGATGCGTCAGGACCGCGTGCCACAATCTCGGCGAGCACCTGTTGGCGTTCTTCAATGGTGTAGTTGGCTAAAGCAGCCCAGCATTGCTTGCGCACCTCATCCCGATCGTTCATCGCAGCCTCAGTCAAAACAAAGAGAGCATCATCTGCTAGCAAGCCTTCGGCACTTTGTAGGGCAAACAGTCGGTTGGATGTCTCGGGGTCTTCTAGTGACCTCACCAATTGAGTCGGCAGCTCATCGCCACCATTTGCTACCTGATCTGCGAGAACACGATAGCGCTCATCGGCTGTGTTCACCTTCGTGGCGTTAGATGCGGGCTCCGTTCGAGAGTCGGGGTTCTTGCCAGAAAGGATTGGGGCCGACTGGTCCTGTTGCGACAACGTGCGCACGGCCACACTTGCTGCGTGTTCGTCAGCAGTTATGGGACTAAGCAAAGCGGAATCAGACTGAGCAATCCACCAACCGAGACCGGCGGCAACGGAAAGCACAGAGGTGAAGATGAGCGCTCGTCGGATCATAAGTTTGCTTCGAATACCTTGCTACTTGGCCTTTCCGATGAAGGTAAAATACCGCCACAAACCAACCCACGCTGCTCTAACTCGACCATCTACTCGTTCAAACTTCTTTTCGAGTCTAGGCAACAGATGGCAATCCATCTGAACATGGTTCATGGCCATCCACGACCGAAACAGTGGCACTGGTGTATCGTGAAAATCGACGACGGCTACATAGCCTCCTGCTACTTGCTCTTGGGCGGCGTCTATCGCCATCTCCCAGCCTGGGTTGAACATGCTGAGAGCGTACGAGAAGAGAACAAGGTCGTAGGGACCATCAATGGGGCGCTCATATCTACCTTGTACGAGTGACAGTCGATCACGGTGAGAATGGTTGTTCCGCTCAGCAAATGCCAGCATCTCAGATGATAGGTCGAGGCCCGTGAGTTTGGCGGTCGGGAACGCTCGCGCAAGAGCCACCAGATTTTGACCGGTTCCGCAACCCACCTCGAGAATGTTTTGCGCGTTCAATCGCCGAGAGAGCTGTTCAACGAGACAGTTTCTGCCGAACAGGAACGTCCAACGCGTGGCGTCATAAATCTGCGCGTGGAGCTTGTAGTAGGACTCCACATCTTCGCCAATCGTAGCTTTCATCGAACTTCGGCAAGTTGAACGCAACCGTAGGTGCCTACACGATCCTTCGGATGTAACGCTGCTGCCTTCTCGGTGGCGAATGTTAGGCGATCACGGATCTGTGGTGGAATGAAGTCTACTTTGGGAGCGGCAGAGCGCATAAGGATTCGCGTTCCAGGGCGGCTGTTCTGCAAGATCAGCTCCCACTCTTCCAAAAGGGCGCGTGGATCATGTCCTGCGAGCCAATCTTGGTGATCGAGAAGAACAAAGTGAGAGTATTCTCCTGGAAACTCACGAAGGAATCCAGAGAAACTCTGAGTGTGGGTGCTGATCCGATTTACCCGAAGCTGCAGATGCTCAAAATGCTCCGCCTTGAGATATTCTGGGCAGCAGGCGCGCGAGTAGCACCCATTGATGTAGACGCGCCAGAAGTAGTTATCCCAGATAGGCACCTTGGTCATCACATGTCGAAGCTTGTCTTTGATGTAGAACTCCAGTCCACCTGGATGGGAGTCGCGGATGAGATTGACCTGTGCTCTCGGGACGCCAAGGAAGGTCATCAATGCCGGCTGTCGCACAAACCAACTGCTAAATCGGCCCCAAACCATGGGCTCAAGATGATCATAGAGCTCGCGTTGCTCTGTTAGTGACGTGCAGTTGAGCAGACGCTTGGCGAGTTCAAGCACCTTGGGTTTAGTGTGTAGCGCCGCGTGTACCATCAACCAAGCTGCCAAGCCTGAAGTGCCGTGGTAGTAGAAGGTCTTTTTCAACGACCCAGGGTCGAACATTGCGATTTGTTTGTCCCACCATGCGCGTGTGATCGGGTGAAGTGTGGGTCGTAGAGGTTGATAAAGAGCTCGAAAATCGGGATCACATCCGACACCGAACAACCGGAACAAGCTTTCATGGCTGCCGTGGGCCAAAAGCGCCATCTTCAGCTCGAGAACTGCGTTTTGCCGGTGGTTGAGGTCGATCGCATAGATCCTTGCAGGACTGTCTAACAGATAATCCAGTGCATTGCAGCCCGCGCTTGAGATCATTACGACTTCGCTATCGCTTTGAAGACCCAGGAGTTCGCGGTCGATTCTTGGGTCCTCCCAAGCGGTGTTGTAGATTAGGTTGGAGCTGTGAACACGACGAAATGCCATATCGTGGACACTGCGGAGAGAGCTTGTAGCGAGTGTGCGTGGGGCTGAGACGTTCATTCGAGGAGCGGATGCACTGCCGCTTTCCTCTCTATGGGGCTTCAAGGCTAGGTCGTGAGCGTGCCAGTGCTGTCACAGAGCCTCATGGCTACTCAACCGACAGATGCTTCATCCGCTCGCGCATCGCGAGTCGCGCTGCCGTGTCGTTACCAGACAACTGGTGAGCACGAGCTAGGTTTTGCCACGCATGAGGATGTTTTGGTTGAAGACGTACCACCTCAGAATAGGCCTCCACAGCTTTTAGAGGAGCCTTTTGCTTGTCAAAAATCAACCCTTTGAGGAACCATGCATCCGCATTCCTGTCATCAAGTTGTAAACAACGATCTAGAGCCACAACCGCCCCTGCGTCATCCTTTAGGCGTGTGCGCACGTAGCCCAGAAGGTAGAATGCCGGTGCAAAGTCAGGTTCCAGTTTGATGACCTGCCTTAGCGCATTGTCTGCAGGTGAAGTTTTTCCTTCCTGTAGTGCACGGGTTGCGAGCAGATACCATGTGACCGCATCTGTCGGCCTCAGAAGAGTGGCTTGCTCCAGAGTTTCGAGAGTCTCTTCCGCCGGAGTGCCGGAAGACGTCTGGCGCAATTGAGCGGATGCCAGTTGGTGCCAATACAGTCCAGTTCGTGGGTCCAGAGCCACAGCTTTGCGCTGACAGTTTACTGCTTCTGATGCCGCTCCCAACTGACTGCAAGACAGCCCTAGCAAGGTCCAACACTCCGCACTGCGTGGATATTTGCGTGTGAGTGCCAGAAGTTTCCGGGTAGCGGCGTGCACTTTTTTCTCTGTAAGTGTCTGATAGGCGCCGAGAAACGCCGCGTCACCTGTCACATCCCGCAGTTTAGGTGTCTTTGGCAACGAAGACAGAGGTCTCGCTTCTGGCAGACGGCGCTGAGACTCATAGGAGGCCATGGAGGCTGGCAGGGCAAAGTTCATCCACGATTTCAGTGGCACTTTCATGCTGACAATCGCCACAACTTGTCCTGTTGTGTCGAGTATAGGAGAGCCCGGTGCCCCTGGGGATTCATCGCCCCTCACATTGAGCCAGCCCTGACCCGCCAGGGATTGATCTTGTTCTACGCGCGCATCAGCTAACACTAGACCTCTCTTTTCACTCACCGCAAACAGGTGGCAGGGCATGGGCTTGTCGAACTTGACGTCTTGTCTCAACTTGAGCGCCGGGACACCCGTGGCCTCACTTTGCAGTAGGGCTACCCCAGACGACAGATCTGCCACATACCAGCCGGTGACGCGGTGATTTCGGCCATCGGCCGCCGTGGTGGTGATGTAGTCGATTCGATCGGCAAACTCAGGATGAAGCAACCCAGCATCAGTGAGCAACATGCCGGTGTCATTGACGAAGCAGCCGACACCTGCGGAAAGTATGTCACCAAACTCATCCCAGACCCGGAGCGCTACGACGGACGGAGCCACTTTGATAGCAATCTCCATCAGGTGCCGCTCTCCTGGAGTCATGTCGTCTTGTGGTTGCTGAATCGGCGCGAGATCAGGCAAGGGTTCCTGAAAACCAGGAGGCATCGGGGCAGGCAGCAAAGGCTTCCCATCTGGGCCCACGCCTGGAAGAGGGCCGAAGTCAAACAGGGGGTTCTCTGGTTGCATCGGTCCTGGCTGTGGCAGGGGAGGCTGCGGCACCTGGGATTGAAGAGCACAGATGGCGACAGACAGGAACAGAACAGAGATGCGCATTGGGATGACCATCATTGTTTTTGTCACACAAGCACCCGGATTACTGTGACAGAACTTTCACATTGGGTCTCTTGCTGCCCTTCTGTCTGCTGCTGAAGTGCGGCGTCGTGATCTCTGCCCGAGCCATTTTCCTTTTTATCTGTCTGTCGCTTCCTGCGGCAGCTGAAATCGAACTCAAATCACTCTCCAGCGTGAAGGAGGGGGAGGGAACCAAGCGCAAGTATGGGCCATACGTTGGCTTCTTCCATGGGGGCACCGACAGTCAGAGCGGAAAGCTTACTGTTGGAGGTTTGGGCTATGATTTGATGGACTTCGACAACGGGAGCACCTTCGGGATCGAAGTGGGAAAAAGCTGGAGAAGCAAGCGCTGGCCGCTTCAGGCATCGGTTGAGTTCGAGGGCAGTTTTTATTCAGGTGAACTAGGCGGAAAAGCCTCTGAGGCAGATGTGGCACGAATGTATGACAACGGCCTACACAGCTTCAAAACAGACATGAACGCCGTATTCTTCATGGTCAACGGCTCGGTGGCGTTGGACTTGTATCGCTACCGTGCGCGGCTGGGTCAATTCATTAGCGGGCTTCGTCCGTATGTTGGTGGCGGGATCGGCGGCGGGCAGCTTTGGTTCCGCAATACGGTCACCACATCAAAAGCGCAGTCGCTGGCGCCAAAAACAGAGGTGGTGCCATCCGCCTTGGGAACGCCAACGGGTAGCGCCCCTGCAACCTCGACGGTGGCAACCTCTACTTCGTTTCCGTTCGCGATGGATGACTTCGTCAATGCTTGGCAATGGTACGCTGGCATCGAGTACTCGTGGAAGGACAAGTATTCGTTCTACGCCGAGTATCGGGAGTTCCATCTTGGAGACATGGACGAACTCGAGGAGTTCTTCACCAAAGGATACGCACTTGGCTTTCGCTATCGCTACTAACCTCAACACTTTTCTGTACACATGAAACGACTCGCTATTACCACCGCACTGGCATTTGCCTTGGGAACTGTGGCCCCAGCCGCAGAAGTCTATTTTGATACTGTAAGCACGGCAAAAGCCACTCGGCTCCATGGTTCATACATCAGTGCCTATGCAGGCGGGAGCCGGATTGGTGGTGTTTCGACCGGGAAGAATCTCCGGGGACATTCATTGAACAATGCCACTGGCTGGAATGCCGGTGTTCGCTTCGGGTACAGCTTTGATACGCCAGTGGCGTTGCGTCCGGCACTTGAGTTGGATTTGGGCTACCTCAGCAACGATGTCAGCTTGCGCAAAAGCGCCGACACTCGCTACAAAGGTGGCCTCCAGAGTGTCTATGCCTTTGGAAATGTTCTTCTGGCGCTCGACTTGGAGAACACAGGTGCCTCGGACTTCTGGAGCAAGCTGAAGCCATATGTGGGCGCGGGTGCAGGCCTCGCCTATGCGCGGGTTCGACATCTGGACTATGTCAAAGACGGCCGCCGCGTGGATGACGAGGATGGCGGTCAGATATCTTTTGGTTACCAAGTCTTTGCCGGTCTCGAGTATGAGTTCACAGACCAGTTTTCGATCTACGGCGAATACAAGTATCTTAGCCTTTACGATCTTGGGGGTGGAGATGTCCAAGGGGCAGACTTCTCACAGTATCTTGTGGGCATGAAGTTCCAGTATTAACAAGCAACCGCTGTTTCTGCCATGTCACGTACGGCTTCTCTTGCCCTAGCCTTCTGTATCACGCTGCTTTCCGCCTGCCAGACCTACACAACGCGCCGAGTTGTGTTCAACAACCACCCTGTCGCTCTTTATGTCGTCAGTAAGGTGATCGACGAGGAAAAGATCGAATACGGGGTAAAGTTTCGCAACATTGGCCAGGAGGTCATGAGTTTTGACTACACCATCTCGGACGAAGCCGGCGTGCCGCACGTGGATTCGCAGGGACCTAACTCTGGATTGGTGGAAAACTTGTACCCTGGAGTAGAGGTTGAGGTGCCAAACCCAACCAAGCGAATGACTGTTTACGCTACCATCGGGACTGTGACATACGGAAAGCAAACGAAGCAATCCATCAATACCATCTATAAGCCAGATAGCGTCTTTGGCAGTGCACAAAGCGAAGTTCCAGAGAGTCTTTTGCCTCAGCCACCGCCGCCGCCATCAGTCACTCAGTGACGCATGCAATGACCGTGAAGATTTGGCTACCTCTGCTTTCACTGCTCGCGGCATCCACGACGTATGCTCTGACTGGGGCAGAGAGGTTGATCTTGGAACAAGAGCGACGAGCAGCCGAGCTTTTCGCTAAAGCACAACGGTACAATTTACGTGGAGCACCTGGCGATGCGGTCGAGACTCTAGATGCGCTCGTCAAAAACTATCCGAAGTCTCGTTGGGCGGGTGCGGCACAGTGGGAGAAAGCCAGTTTGTACGCGGACAATCACGAGCATGCGGATGCTTTTGATGCGTGCCAGTTGCTCATTGATCATTTTCCAGCCTACTACGAGGCGGCACTAAATCTTCAGTATGACCTGACGAAGCGCGTGCTTGCTCGTTACGAAGACCTTGCGCGTCACCCTGACTCCACCAAACCGCGCTCGCTGGAGAAAAAGCAAACGTTGTCTGAAATGCTCCGTGCTATCATTCGCAATGGTCCCCATTATGATAGAGTGGCTGAGGCACAGTATTTACTTGGCGTAGCTCTTGAGAAGGAAGGGAAGTCGGAGGAGGCGCGTTTACAACATGAGAGCTTCTCCGAGAGGCATGCTAAGCACGAGCTTGCTGACGATGCAGCCTATCAGATCGCTTATATTGACTACAAGGCGTGGAAGCGAATGAAGGGGGACGCGCCGCAGGCTAGGAGGCGAGCGGAGATGTCACTGCTCTATTTTCTATCACGCTTTCCAGAGAGTGCCAAAGCCGCACAGGCGAATGGAAGCCTCATTGAGATTCAGAACGCTGAGATGCGTGAACTTCAGCGCCTAGCAGAGTTCTACGAGAATCAAGGCAGAGAAAAGGCCGCAGCGATCTACTATCGTTCTCTTGTACAACGGTTTCCAGATGCCATCGCTCTTCCGGGCCTATCGGAGAAGCTGGCGGCATGGACAGAACGGTATCCTGAACTAACCCCTTCACCGGAAGTAGCCCCCACTGAAGAAGTAGGGCTAGCTCTTCCTCCATACGATCCCATCAAGTATCCAGTGATGGCCAAACCGGAATGAAGTGTGTGACCGGATCGTAACTCGGCAAGTCTTGAGTGAGTCTGGCAAAACGAATAAGGCAACGGGGCTTTACCATCAGAACCACCGCCGTATGAAAAACATCCTTGTCCTCTTTCTTGCTAGTGCATTGAACTCCATACCCGTATTTGCACAGAATCAGATCGCTATCTTCAAGCGTGCAGAAACTGTTGCTGGAACTTACCAGGCAGAGCAGCTAAATCCGGCTCAAGGATTGGCGCCCGCAAAAACCACTGTTAAACTGGAGGCGTTTGAGATCATTGATCTCACGGCGAAACAAAGAATCGTCGTGACCAAAGACATGGTTGGCAAAAAGTATACGGTTGGCGCCATCCAAAACACGATTGGTTACTCGGTGCTCCCTCTCCGCACAGCCGGGACTTCGTTGTGGTATCGTGGCAGCGGCCAGTCCGCTCAAGCTGAGGCAGATTACGGTTCAGGAACGGTCCCTGGTTTCGACTACTTCCCCGATGCAACTGCAACCTCTCCCGCTGGAGACGGGATACCTGATTACTTCTCTACTTGGCATTATGTGCAGGCCGAAGCGGGGAAAGCGGGACCCGTGAAGATTGGCACTTTGATCCTCAATGTTCCGACGACCATAAGCATCGCTGGCGATGTGGCAGAACAGTACGAAGACCAGGGCTTTGGAGAGCGTGGTGTGGCTGGGAGTACGATTAAGGGAACAGTGACATTTGACAAAGGCCTCACCACCAAGGTTAACACTGGAACGCCTCAGGTTGGATTTTCGCTCGGAACGATGACCTACGGGCTTAAGCTCGTCCGGGATGCTCTGGCAGCCACCGGCTTCACCGAACTTGTTCCTTGATCGGCGTGAGGCCAGTTGCGTTACCACTGCTGCTCATGCTTGCAGGCTGTGGTAAGCCTGAAAATACACCTGCGCCCGTTGCTCCGTCCGTTGTGACCTACGAGCGCGGGCGTATGAGTGTACCGGCGGTTGCCGGAAGTCCATCCCGGAACTTTAGCGTGCCAAGTCCGGCTGAGAAGGCAGTCGCAAGACAGCTCTGCGATCAACTCAAACAAAACCTTCCGGTAAACCGTGTGCAGGAACTACTTTCGGATGCGCGCACTCTCGAGTCGCCCGCGCTTCTCGATGTCGCGTCACAGGTGCTTACTCATACAGATCCTGAGGCGCGCATTTTGGGTCTCACTCTCGTGGAGGGTTTTGACTCACCGGACATCGTATCACTCGTAAATCGTGCCATGAAAGACGCTAATGATGATGTGCGAATCGAAGCCATGGAAGTCGCTCAACATGTCACCGATGCGTCAGTCTATCCTCTCTTACTGGCGGCTATGGAAGATAGCAATCTGAGTGTGCGCCAGCTTGCTTTGCAAACGGCGACGAGCAGGCCGGATGAGATCAAGAGCCAAGCGATTGTTAGGGCTGCCACGTCGACTTTTGAAGACATGGCCAACGCTGGATTGGCTCATCTTGAGGCCAGACCTTCCAAAATGTCTATCTCACTGGCGATGAGAGCGCTAGACCACACGCACCAATCTGTGCGGCAGCAAGCCCACGAGCTTCTTTTTCTGACAACCCACCAGAGTTTCAGATCTCATGCCGATGCACAGGCTTGGTGGACCCGGAACCAGGATGCATTCGATGAAGATTTGGTCATCATCGATCCAGAGAGATTCATTCGCCGCTAACTACTTCTGTGGAAGTGGTGTAGTCTGGAGACCGAGCGGCACGTCCCTTCCTGCTCTGAATGAGAGTCCGCTGAGCGAATCAAAGTAGCGCGCGTCAAAAGCAAAAGGGACGGTGTGGATGCAGTCCTTTCGAGTTCCGTGTAGGTGCAACACTTGACCGCCATCAGAGTTTGGGAGCTTGAACAATCCGTTGCCATCTCTACCGAAGGCATACGTGAACAAATGAAGACGGGAGCGCCTGGGCGGAGTGGTGTCTTCGTAACTGGTTACCTCCATGAGACCTGTGCCATCCTTGTTGAAGCTTATCAAAGAGCCCTTCTTGATCACCCAGCCATCGGAGCGCCAATCCGCATCCAGAGCGAAGGTCTTTGCCAACTCTGTTTTGTTAATGAGACGGGGCGCAACTTCTGACATCTCGGGTGGGCCCGGATGATGGGCGCAGGATGCCAGGCAAAGAAGAGGGGCGAGGACGCGGAAGAGTTTCATGAATCGTAAACGATGAGAGGCTTGATCGTCAGAACTGTGGATCAGTCATCTCTTCTAATGTGACACTTCCTTCACAATGCACACAGGGAGCCGCTTTCGGGCCCACGTGGCGGTGTTGTAACACGGCAGGCTTTTACACCGAGCGCCGAACAATCTAACGCATCGCCAAGCGGACGAGCACTCATCGTTCGCAGATTTTCACACCGCAATTACTCACGACTAATCCAATGAAGAACTCCAGCAGACTACTCTGCCTCGTCACCGCACTTGGCACCATTCTTGCCACCAACAGTGTGCTGCAAGCGCAATTGCCCGTTAGCCTCACCGAGGGCGTGATGGCCATACCGGTGCCGCCCGCCGCTGTCACTCAATTGGGTTTGCCGTTCACCCGCACACCTGTGGCTCGCGCAACGATCACCTCTGCCTCTGGACTCGCAATTACGGTGGCAGGAGCTCCGTTCACAGCTGGAGCGCTGATCACGACACCTCATTCGGCGGTGCTTCTCGGTGGAACGAACGATGGTCTGAGCTACCGCATCACTGCAAACACCACGAATGGTCTCACTCTCGCTACTTCGGTGCCCAGTGGGATCACGCCGAATAGCGTAGAAGTGTTGGTCGTCCCAGATTGGACTTTGGGCACGCTCTTTGGCACCACGGGCGCTCAAGTTGGGCAGTTGCTCAATGTTGGTGCCACGGTTGCCGCCGCAGACAAGGTGGCAGTGGATGACGGTGCCTCAGTCACCGAATACTTTTTCAACTCTGCTGCGGGCGGATGGAGACGTGCTGACGGAACACTTCCCGCAGTGGACCAGGCTGGAGTAAGGATCGCAAACCAGCGTGGCGTGGTGATCAACCGCATAGCAGGCGGACCCAATGTTGATCTAGTTATCAGCGGAAAGGTGCGTAGTGGCACTCAACGAATCGTTACGAGACCCGGAGCAACAGCGATCGTGTCAAATGTCTTCACGAGCACTCTCACTTTGAACAACTCCGGGATCAGACTCGCGGTAAGGGCGAATGCCACCCCAAATGGAGCTGACAAAGTCACCATAGAGAATGGTGGAACTGCAACCACCTATTATCTCTCCAACAACGGATGGCGACTCGCTGATGGCAGCCCTGGAGATCAAGGGGGCGTGCAGATTCTTCCAGGCAAAGCCGTGAAGATTGAGCGAGGCGGAGCACCGCCTGTTTATCCCTCCGGTTGGGCCCCAGGACGTCCCAAACGCCACTTCCAACCCGTGACCCCACCTCCCGCGCTTACCTGGAAGGTTCTCCAGCCCTTTGCATCGTAACAGTTAATCACAGTCAACTCACCGCATCTATTATCATGTGCAAAAAACTATTTTCCCTGATCGCCGCCAGCATCATTGGTTCCAGTGCTGCAAACGCAGCTTTCGTCACCGTTGGTAGCGCTTCTGAGAACCGCATCACCACGGACACCCGCTGGACAAGAGACAACGTTTACATCTTATCCCGTGTGATCTTTGTCACCAACGGTGCAGTCCTTACTATTGAGCCAGGGACGATTGTCCGTGGAGTTCAGGCCGGCGTAACTGGATTCAACGGAATCCCCGCTGAACCAGGAACACTCGTCATCGCGCGGGGATCAAAGATTGTTGCTAACGGCACTGTCGATGATCCCATTATCTTTACCTCCATCGACGATCCAAATGTCCCTGGAGGAGCAGCTACTATTCCATCGACCTGGAGAAACCCACTTGGCGCTGTGCAAACAATCAAGGGGACGACCCGGCACGGGGCGCTGCAATCCAATGACTACACAGGTGGGGGATTATCTGGGGACAACGTGTTCTCCAAGTTCCAGCGGTGGGGTGGCGTCATTCTTTGTGGTAGGGGCTACGTGGCACAGAACACGCCCAGGGCGGTCGTTGGAGACGCCAACAGTGATGAGATACCAGATTCATTCACTCTCAAAGACCCCAATGACGCAAGTCTCAGCACCAAGGGCCAGAATCAAGGCACCGGGGCGGACTACGTCGAAGGACTCTCCACCGAGAACGGTTCGACTGTTCTTAACTCAAGCCTAGCCATCTACGGTGGCACGAATGACGCCGATAATAGCGGAGTGATGCGCTTCTGCTCACTGCGGTATGGTGGGTACATCGTTCAGGCCGGTTCTTCAGGCAATGAGATCAACGGATTGACCCTCTGCGCTTGCGGTGAGGGAACGCGAATCGAGTTCATCGAGGTCTTCTGCAACCTAGACGACGGCTTTGAGTGGTTTGGTGGAAAACATGACACCCGTTTTCTTTTCTCGATTGCCAATGCGGATGATAGTTTTGACGGCGATGAAGGCTATCGCGGTACAAACCAGTTTTGGACCGCCTATCAGGGCACTGTTAACGGAGTCCGCCGAGGCTACACGTTCCGTTCTCCGGCGAGCAATACGATTGGACAGGAGCGCCAAGGATCAGACTACAGTTATGACATGCTCATGGAGTGGGATGGCGGCGAGCCTAACAACAACGACGTACTTCCCCTGACGCGGTTCAACGTTTTCAATGCCACTTTCATCTCTGGTGAGACCAACAAGAGAGGCGTACATGCTCGTCTTGAAACTCAACTTGGTTTCTACAACAGCGTGATTGAGAATCCGACCTTTGCGTTCCGCATAGACGACACAACGGTCGGTGGCATCTACGGCACCACGCTAACGATGAACAACGTACACGGTTTCCGGGCGGCGAGCACGATCAGCAAGTTTCTCTCCACGCCGGGAGTTGGTGTGACCGAAAACGGAGTCGGGTTTGTCAGTGAGCCCTCTAGCCAGATTGCTGTTTCGCCTACTGGCACGGGACTCCCGATCAACGAGAGACTCTATGCAAAAGAAGGCGCTGAAATGAGACTCCGAGCGACCGCAGATGCCCGCAATCAACCAGGTGCTGCGATTACGCCTCCCGCCGGTGACATCTTTGTTCCAGTCAAGCATGCAGGCTCCATGAAAGACAACCATATGCTCGCAGGCTGGTCCGTTCTGAGCAAAATCGGAGCGCTACCGAGTGGAAACACGCCTCGGGTAGACATCACTATGGGCATCAATGGCTCTGACAACCCGACCGTGACCTTTAGCGGGCAAAATGGCGTCGACTATGTCATCGAGCGCTCGAGTGATCAGAAAACGTGGATTCCGATCGGAGTTGTTGCGGGGACCGGTGCGGCAGTAACCACCGCTGATGCGACCACCACTCTTGGATCATCACCGCTCTTCTACCGGGCATACGCTCTGTAATCCTTCCTTACTCTAGAAACACTTAAGCGCGGGAGGCGGAGCATGGCTCTGCCTCCCGCAGTTCGTCATGAGACCACTTCTTTTTCTGTTTGTCTGTGTTTCGGCGCCCTTCGTGAAGGCTGAAGAAACTCTTCCTCTACCGCTTGCGGTTGAACTGGCACTTGCCATCGAGGGAGATGAAGACACGGCGGCCGCGAGACAACTGGAAGTGGTCAAGCTGTTGTTGAAAAGGCGGGAACTCACCCTGGCGATCAGTCTGGCAGAAAAGATAGTCGACTATCGATCTGGAGTGGCGCTGGCATTGTGTGCAGAATCAAGCAAGGACGCAGATTTGTTGCTCGCTCAGGCAGAGAAGAAAATTGGGCGCGCATCGCCCTCGGGAGCGAATGCTATTCGTCGAGACTTGGCGGTAGCCTTTCAATCTCATCATAAGGACGCAGATGTTGCCAGACTGATTGCATCCATAAGCGACAAGGAAATACGCACTCAGGCGAGACTGCTTTGCGAGATCGTTAACCTGAGTCCACCTGATGACCTAGATTTGGAAAAATGGCGCAAAGAGATCAAAGAAACTGTCGAGAGAGCTCCGTTCCCTGGTGCCATTGAGGCTGCCCGAAGACTTTCATCGGCAGGATTGAGTTTGGTGAAAGCGGGAGAGGCTACCAGAGGATTGCGGCGGTTAAAGGAGGCCGAAGAGCTTGCCGAGCTCGCCCTTGTGGCTCACGCGGAGACACTCTTGCCTGCGGCCATTGAACTACTTGTGACAAAAGAGTCACGTACCGCTCATCGCTTGATGTTACGGGCTGCGTCAGAGGTGCGTCACATGCCCACCAGCTATGACATGAAAGCCGTTCTCAGTGCCTCCCTGGCATGGGGCTGGCATCTCGCGGGCAAAACTGACGGAGCCCTCTCCATACTTGAGCAGGGAGAGGTGCTTGTGACAGAACTGCCACCTATGGACCAGCCCAAGGCACTCGCAAGCCTCGCTGCTGGATGGAGTCGACTGGGTAATGTGGAGCGCTCGACACAGTTGTTCATGCGTGCTGCTGAAATAGCTGGTGCAAACGCCAATCCCAGAATGCGGACTATCGGAGCCTTGGATGTATGTCTGGCTCATGATGCGGCGGATCTTCGAATCGGGTGCGATCTGACCAAACGCCTGCGTAAGCTGGGCGCGCTTCCATGAATCAGCGAGCAGCCGCGTGGATATCTGGGGTGACTCTAGCTCTGCTGATGATCGGCTGGGCGGGCAATCTCCAGGCCCAGAGTGGTGGTGGTGCCGTAAGAGGGACGGTCACAGATGCTGATTTCGGCGGACCTGTTCCTGGTGCTAGCGTGCAGTTGCTGCCGCTGGGTAAGGCCTCCACGACAGACACGGATGGGAGGTTTAGTTTCACCGATGTGCCACCGGGTAGCTATGAGATTGTAGTAGCAAGAGCTGGATACATTCGTGGCAGGGAGGCGGGTGTGATTGTCACACCAGGAGCCGTGCGCAGTGTTGAGATTGGCATTGTGGCTGAGGTGGTTGACCTGGATACCTTTACAATCAGCACCGAGGACCTGATGGAAGAAACCAAAGGCTTCGATTCGGTAAATCTCGCCAGCAGTTTAGAAAGCTTTGCAGTCACCATCAACCCCGCGCTATTCAAGGCCGGGTCTTCCACCGGAAGCATTGCCGAAGGACTTAAAACGCTCGCGTCTACAGCCGTCGTGGACAGCCGCTACGTGGTCATTCGTGGCTTGAGTGATCGCTACAATGTGGTGGTGCTCAATGGAGCGCGTCTGCCCAGTTCGGATCCAGACAAGCGTGCCGTGAACATCGACATCTTTCCCAACGGGCTCATTGAGACACTGATCAGTAGCAAGACTTACACTCCCGATCTCCCTGGAGAAGCAACTGGAGGGTATCTCAATATCATCACAAAGAGAGTCCCGCCCGAGCCCTTCGTGAACTGGTCGTTCAGCACCGGTTACAACACGCAGACAACTGGCAATGAAGACTTTGTCACCTATCGGGGCTCTGGGCCAGGCCTTTTGGGCACCAGTCGTGATCGTGCTCTCCCTGATTTTTTGAAGGCGACAGACAACCTTTCCTTTCCGGGTGGTCCTAATGTAGTGAGTAACTCCTTTTTCAAGCCGCCTGTGGCACCTAATGATGCTGGCCAGGCTGCTGTTTCTGATCGGAGAGACGCGGCTGCTCGTCACTTTCAGGAGCGCCCAATGGGAGTAAACACGCACGCACCACCCATGAACTTCGGATTGAGTTTGATTGGCGGAACAGAGATTGATTTTGCTCCCGGCCCCATTGGGGTGCTCGCGGGCCTAACTTATGGCCGCAAATACGATAGCGATATTGGCATTCGTGGTCGCGCCACTCTTCAGGAGGGAGCCGCTATACCTGTGGAAAACATGATCTACACCAAAGGACAGCAGAGCCTACTTGCCGGAGCCATGCTCTCGCTTTCAGCAGAAGTTGGTGAAGAAGATCATCTAGGGTTCACCTACTTCAGTAATCTGGCGGTTGAAGATGATGCTACCTTCCAGTTCGGTGAGACGGCATCACTGGGCACAGTGAACAACGGAATCGCTTTGGAAGATGAGCGACAGGTAGCGTTTCGTGAGAACATCAACTACACCCAGCGACAACTTCAAACATGGCAGTTGACTGGGGAGCATGGCTTTCCAGAGCATGGTGACATCAAGACCAAGTGGGTTGCGGCTTACAGCACATCATCACAGCTTCAGCCTGATGTGCGCAACTCATTCTGGGCCTATGACTTCAACACAGCCCAATACGCCACCCCTGGAGATGCGGTAAAGCCTGCATTGGAGCGAATCTGGCGGGAACTTCATGATACCAATTACTATGCTGGACTCGATGTGGAGATCCCATGGGGAGATGATCCAGCGGACACGGAGAGGGCAAAGTTCAAGGTGGGTGGAACGATGGATTACAGCACTCGCGAATACTTGTCTGACAACTTCCAGTATGACGGCACTGAGTTGTACAACGATCCGATTCTTGGCACACCTCGACTCACGCGTGTCACTCCGGATGATCGAGTCAACACCACAGCAGCAGACCACGTCACAAGAATAGACACTCAAGATAAGCAGACCACCGACTTGGGAGGGGGCTCGGAGCAGATCACCGACCGCTTCTATCTGTCGCGGGCTTTTGATGTCCCTGGGCAAGAACGCTACACCGCCACACAGGCTATGCCCTCTATGTATGCGAGCACTACCTTTGACATTACTGACGAGTTTCAGGTCACTGCTGGTGCGCGGGTGGAGCACACGGACATTCGGCTTGAGATTGCCAATACTGTAGATAGCACCTCCTTTTTGGGAACTGACCCGGAAACAGGACTGCCCATTCCCACAGAGCTTTTGCAGCGGCCTTCGTTGAATCGCACAGATCTGCTTCCTGCCATTTCAGCCCGCTGGCAGTTCAACGACGACATGGCCGTGCGTGCAGCGGCAAGTCGCACTGTAGCGCGACCTACGTTCAAGGAGATTGCTCCGGTGTTTGCCCGCGATCCTGAAACGGGAAACTTCTTCGTGGGCAACGTGCTTCTTCAGATGAGTGACGTTTACAACTACGACACCAGATTTGAGTGGAACATGGATCAAGGAGATCTGCTGGCCGTTTCATTCTTTGCCAAATACATTCGGAACCCAATTGAGACAGTGAACATTGGAGCGTTCGAGACTGTGCGGAATGATCTCGCAGCATCACTCTATGGCTATGAGCTGGAACTGAACAAGAATCTGGCAGAGTTTGCTCCTGGATTGCTGGATCACCTGAGCGCGACCCTCAATTTCAGTCAGGTGATCTCCGACGTAGAACTGCGGCAAAGTAACTTTGACACTCGAAGAGAGGCGGGCCTCACTACCGAGCGCTCCCTCCAAGGCCAGCCAGACTACACCTTCAATGCGAGCCTAAACTACGACAACAAAGACCACGGGGTGTCAGCCAGTGTATTGCTAAATGTCACGGGCAGCCTCCTTTATCGAGTGGGCGGAAAAAGCGGCCCCAACTTCACCCCGGACGTGTATCAGAAGCCATTCACCACGCTGGACGCGAGTCTCACCAAGGAACTATGGGATGGGTGGAAGATCAATTTACGCGCTTCAAACCTGCTGAACTCTCAGCGCGAGCGTGTCTATCCCGGAGAGGTGCCATTTAGCATCGTGACACGTGGCACGACTTACTCGATAGGCATCTCTAAGCAATGGTGACAGCAGCGGGCGGCGCTTCGTTACACACTCGTCACATTGCAGACTTTGCTCATCCATGCCGGTGGCGGCATGATCGCAAGTCTCGTGACGAAACGGCTGCTACTCACCACTTTCATCGCCCTTCATACGCTTCCTGGACTAGCTCAGGTAGTGAGTGATCCCTTGGCCGCGTCCAGAGAGGCGCTGACGAAGTGGATCGAGACTCAAAAGATCATTTCTCAGGAGCAGGCGAATGCCAAGACTGCCAGACTGGCACTTGAAGGTCGTATTGCCTTGGTAGAAGCCGAACTCGCAGAGTTTAGTGGAAAAGTCAGCAAATCTTCAGGCGACATTGAGGCCGAAGACAAACGCAAAGAGAACCTTACCAAGGAACTGGAGTCAGCAAAAGTAGCACCCCAGGTGCTGACAGATGGAATCGCCCAGTTGGAGGAGAAAGTGAAGGCACTCAAACATGTTTTGCCCGGACCGGTTGTAGAGAAAACGAAGGCCCTCTACCAGCGTGTGCCGGAGAATCCTGAGACGACCAAAGTTTCCATGGCGGAGCGTTACCAGAACATCCTTGGCATTCTCAATGAGACGGACAAGGCCAACAATGATCTCATGCTCACCACAGAGGTGAGAGACCTCCCCGGAACCAAGCCAACGGAATGCGAGACGCTCTACGTTGGATTGGCACAAGCCTATTTTGTCAATGCTGACCGGGATTTCGCCGGAGTCGGACATCCGGTGAATGGGGAATGGCAATGGACACGCAGGGACGACCTCGCGGCTTCTATTGCCAGTGTCTTCAGCATCATGGCTAACAAGGGCAAGCCAAAGTTCGTCCATCTGCCTGCAACCATCGATTGACCACCATGCGCTTCCCTTCCTTTGCCGTATTTGTTCTGTTTTGCTTTGCGGGAGGCCTGTTCGCGGCAGGCGATGATTTGTCGGACATCCAAGCTCGCTCTGAAGAGCAACTCAAATCAGCAGAAGCAAGACTTGCGGACTTACGTAGACAGATCGAGGCGGAAACTGTGCCACTGGCCAAGAAGCTGAATGAGTTGGAGCAAAAACTCACAACCGTGAAGACGCAGTTTGAGGACGTAGACCGTACTCTTGCGTCCAAGCAGCTTGAGAACACCAATCTCCAGTCTGAGGTAAAACGGAAGACCGAAGAGAACGCCTACCTTGGCAGCATCATGGATGAGTTTACCAGGGGGTTGGAGACACGACTTTTTAGTGGAGAACTGGACCGATACAAACCCATCATTGAGTCGGCTAAAAATGCCGTGAACAATCCAGACCTTGGCCAGAGTGACAAGTTCAAGCAGCAGCTCGCTGTGGTTAAGGCTGCGATGGCACGCGTAGAAGACCTGATCGGCGGTGCGCGGTTTCAGGGCAAGGCGGTGGACAGCCGAGGAAATCTTGTGGAGGGGTCTTTCGCAATGTTTGGGCCTGCAGCGTATTTTGCGTCTGCGTTTGGAGATGTCGAAGGGATGGCCGTAGCACAGACCACCTCACCCAATCCACTTGTGCGTGCTATTCCCACCGCGATTGAGATGGCAGAGCCTCATGAGAAAGTTGGTATGTGGATTGATCAAATGCGCGGGGCTGGGGAAGAGGAGAAGAACCGCCCGGGGATCAAGTCAATCGTTGCATCCGCAGGAGAAGGTTGGCTACCTATCGATCCATCGAAAGGGGCCGCGCTCAGGAACCTCGTTCATAAGTTCAACCTTGTGGAAACCTTCATTCACGGCGGTTGGATTATGTGGCCGATCCTTTTGGCGTCTATCGCGGGCTTCACTGTCGTTTTGGAGCGTGTCTTCTTTATCTTCAACGAGGGCCGCAAACGCAGTCGCAAAAAGTTGGAGCAGTTCTTCGCCAAATGTGAGCAACATGACTTGGATGGTGCCGTGGCCGTGAGCAAGACAACCAAGGATTTCATCGTCAGAGCCCTCGGCTATGCCCTGGAGCATCGTGACACCTCCCTGCACAGCGCGCTCATTTACTCGTCACAGTCTGCGATAAAACGATTCAATCGGGGACTAGCTGTGCTGGATACCGTGATCACTTTGAGCCCCATGCTGGGTCTTCTCGGCACTGTTACAGGCATGATGGGCTCCTTTCAGTCGATCAGCGGCGATAGCGGCAATCCCACGGCCGTGATGGGCGGTATTTCGGAGGCGCTTATCGCTACTGCGGCAGGCCTTGGTATCGCTTTGATCTGCGTTCTGCCTTACAACTACTTGAACTCCAAAATCGAGGCCGCTCAGAAAGAGTTGGAGACTGCCTCAGCTCGATTGGAGCTGCTTATTCAAGTGGCAGAGCACGTGGCGCAAGAGAAAGCTCGCGTGCAGAACACTCCACCACCACCTGCAGCACCCAAGGACACACCGGTTATCGCTGAGGCGAAACCTGAGCCGCGGGTGCAACCGACACCAGAAGCCGATGGCATTTCTGGCGAACCCTTGCCGGCATGATTTCCACCCTAAACCTTTCAAGAACACACTAATATGGCAGGAGGCGGCGGCGGCAGATCTATAGGAGGCAAAAAGAAGGCCAATATCCCGATCATTCCCCTGATCGACGTGGTGTTCTTCCTACTTGCCACCTTCATCATGTACACCATGAGCATGTCAAAGAACATGGGGGTCAACGTTCAGCTTCCAGGGGCGAGCACATCCACCAAACAGGCTAGCACCGACGATGCACTGACGATATCTGTTCAACCCAAGGGAGAGATCTTCTTTAACAAGGACAAGATCAACATCCAACAGCTCCCCTTCCGCATCCAGAGTTTTAAGGCCCAGCACAAAGAGCCGAAGATCATTGTTAACTCCGACGAGGCTGCTGAGATGAAGCACATCATTGCAGTCATCGATGAGATCAAGGCTCAAGGCATCACCAAAGTGGGCTTTGCCACCAAGTAACTCCTTCACCAACTCCTATGAAACAGCTCTTTTGGTTTGTTGCCGCCGTCTTGGTGCATGTGGGCTTCTTGCTTTTTGGCAAAGCGCTCTTCCCTTCTGCTCCAGTCAAAGAACAGGTGAAGGTCACGGAAGTCGATCTCACGGAGACGGTAAAAGAAGAAGAGAAACCCCAGGAACAAGAGCCGGAGAAGGCAGAGCAACAGGTTCAGGCTGCCCCGGAGCAGATGGTGGACATGAAAGCGTTTGAGGAGCCTCCTCCTGCTGGCCCGGCTGCTCTCGCGCCCATGAGCTTGAGTGATCTAGCGGGCGCACTGAATGGCGCTGGAGGCGAAAGTTTCTTTGGCGGTGCAGGCGGCATCACCAGTGGTGGCGTCATCGGTGGAACTGGCGCGGGCGGCTTCGGAGGAGCGGGAATGGCAGATGCTCTAGCGGGCGATGTCGACGAGAAGCCGCGTGCTTTGGGCAGCCCCGAGATCAAACTGCCGCCTGAGTTGCGCAAAGTGAAGGGAAAAGTGATCGTCAAGATCATCGTCGATGAAAATGGGCGGATTATGAAGCCACAGATCGAGTCCTCTACCAACTCGGTGCTTAACAAGCATGTGCTAGACGGCATCGTAGCCATGCGTTTTGAGCCCGCCACCAGGGGTGGGAAGAAGGTGTCTGCCAAGGTGCGCCTACCAATCGTTCTGGGATGAGAAAGCTCATCGTCGCCTGTATTGGAGTTGCGTGTGCGTCATGTCTTTATCAGGCACGGGCTGCTGACGAGTTGTATCCTGCCGACTACTTTCGTTCACCGCAGTTTAGGAAGGCGTTTCTTGCCTCTTTGGGTGTGAAGACCGAAGTGGAACCCAAACTGACCGAAGAGGAGCAGCACTATTTGAGTCAGATTGAGCCACACCTTGCTGATGCGCTCGATGACAGCCTAGCTGCCCTGCTCAAGATCACTACACCTGAGAGTACGGCGAGGTTTGACTACGAGCTAGGCATTCTTTACTTCCGGAAGAATGATCTCGTCTCTGCCGAGCAATGGCTAACCAAGGCAGTGACGAAGTTTGAGCGCTTTCTCCGTGCGCATCAGAACCTCGGGCGAATCTTCTACCGCTTAGAGAAGCACGCGCGTGCTGTCGACCACATCACCAAGGCATTAGCTCTTGGTCAGGCTGACGAGGAGCTGTACGGGTTGCTTGGCATCTGCTACATGGCCACAGGACAGGCGCTTTCTGCAGAGTCGGCGTTCCGCAGTGCTGTGATGCTTGGGCCGAAGACCCTCGACTGGAAAATGGGACTAGCCCAGGCCATTTCTAAACAAGGAAAAGCAGCCGAAGCCGTTGCTTTGTTTGGCGAGTTGATCCAGGCCAATCCTAGCCGTGCTGATTTGATCGGGTTTCAGGCCATGGCGCATCTTGCCAACAAAGCACCGCTGGAAGCAGCGAAGAACCTCGAAGTTCTCGCCATGATGGGAAAAGCCACACCCAAGCAACTCAGTGACTTGGGCGATATCTATTTGAACGAAAGCATCTACGCACTGGCAGGATCAGCCTACTTGCGCTCGCTTCAGGTGAAGGATTCTCCCGCTTCCCCGGAAAGTGCGCTTCGTGCTGTGGAGTTGTTGGCTGCCAGAGGTGCTGTGGATGAAGTCCAAATGCTTGCCTCTGGCATTCAGGACACGTTTCCCCAGATGGATCCTGCTCTTAAAACACGAATGATGAAAACCCAGGCAAGGGTGGCCATCGCACAGGAGAAGGGCGAAGACGCAGTTGCACTTCTGAAGGAGATTCATGCCGCCAATCCGCTGGATGGGGAAGTCATCATGCTTTTGGCAGACCACTTCTCAAAGAGTGACGAGAAGGAACAGGCCGTCTTCTATCTTGAAAGAGCGCTCAAGGTGCCAACAGTGGAAGCGCAAGCGAGTGTTAAGCTTGCCCAGGCGGTGATTTCCCAATCTTCACGCGAGACTGACAAGAACAAGCGGAGCAGCCAGTTGCAGCGGGCCATTGAACTGATCAAACGCGCCAATGAACTCAAACCCAACGAAGCACTTGCTCGCTACTTGAGTGATCTTGAGCGTTCACTCTCCAAGATGCGCGGTGGTTGAGATGGCCATCTTCGGGAGCTTCACGACAAACTCTGTGCGGCACCCAGGTCTGCTGGACACAGAAATAGTGCCCCCTAACGCCGCAACGGAGCGCTCAACGATTGCAAGGCCAAGCCCAGAGCCTTTCAGTTGATCCACCGCATCATTTTGAGGATGATGGAAGGGTTTGAATAACACTAGAACATCCTCCGCTGGGAATCCGATTCCATTGTCGGCGATGATCACCGTGATGTTCTCTGCCTCAATGGAACAAGTGACTTCAAGAGAGAGGTTTCCCGACGGATTTCGCGCCAGAGCGGTCTCCAACAAATGGACTAGCACCATGTCCCAAAGACGCCTGTCCCCAGTGACTAGATCTTGCGGTGGAAACGAGGTGTGGATCGTCGGATGGAGAAGATCAATCAGAGGAGACAGATGCTCCAAAGCATCTTCAAAACTCCGATGCGCATGAAAAAGTTCCACTCGCCGCTCAAGTCCCGTCTGACTATCCAGGCGAGCTAGTGTCTGAATGTCATCCAAGATGCGCATCATTCTGCGGCTATGTTTGTCCATGACCTCCAGACAGCGTTGGAGGGAGTTGGTCTTTTTGAACACGGCTTCTTGAAGCGTCTCAATGTAGCCGTGAATAAGTGCCAGCGGTGAGCGCAACTCGTTGCTCGCGGCTTCCGCAAACTCTTGCCAAGAGAACGGAGTCCGATTGGTATCTAAGCCAACAGATTGAGGCACGAGCGGCATTGGCACGCCGCTATTGACCTTCATCGTTGCTCTACTGGTGCTCATGAAGCGGTGGCTGGAACGCCATTGCTGTCGGGCTGGGTGCAAAAGTAATACCCGTGCCCCCGCATGGTCTGGATGTGTTTGCCATAGTCTCCGAGCTTCTCCCGCAGCCTCTTCACATGGGTGTCTAGCGTACGCGACTGCGAGTTGTCGGCATATCCCCAGACGTGATTCAGGAGTTCTGCACGATCATGCACCACGTCAGGATTTTCCATGAGAACGGTAGCCAGTTTCAGCTCGGTGATGGTGAGATCTACCGCCACATCATCCACTGAGAGGACCATGTTCTTTCGATCCAGTCTAAACGGACCAATACGCTGCTCAGTGAGCGTGACCACCTTCTTGGAGCGTCTGAGCACCGCATTGATGCGCAACATGAGCTCTCTTGGACTGAATGGTTTGGTCAAATAGTCGTCTGCACCACTCTCCAAGCCGGCGATTCGGTCGTGTGTCTGTGCCCTTGCGGTGAGCATGATCACTGGAATGTGACGAGTGCGAGTATCTGCTCGCAGGCGCTTGTGCACTTGCACGCCGTCAAGGCCTGGAAGCATCAGGTCTAGCACGATGAGATCAGGCTCCTCCTGCACGGCGGCGGGCAGCACTCCAAGGCCATTTCCCACCGCGTGCACGATGTGACCCTCCCTTTGCAGATGCAAAGTCAGCAGATCCACAATATCCCGTTCATCGTCTACGACCAGTATCTTGCTCATGGTGATCGAAACGGGAAGTGACTTTAATGTAAGCACTCAGGCAAAGACCGGGCTGTGACGATCTTGTTTCATTTCCTCAGCGGAAAGACCCTTTTTGACAGTGTTGTGACTTTGCAGTGCTTTACCGCTCCAAGATGAACGACAAGCATGGGGCTCCATCATGAGAGCCTCCATTTTATCCTCGCTGACACTCCTGCTTGCCGTGCTTCCACCATCCGCACGTGCGATTGACGTGCTGTCTGCCACTTCACTCGCGCCAGAGAACGCAGAGATTGTCGACTACTCCCCCATCAGCAACACCCTTGCCAGCACGGTATCTGCCACTGCCGCTGGTGGTTTTGGAGTGAAGCTTTTCACCCTGAATGCCGACGGCACACTCACTGAGCGTGCTGTCATTGCCTATGATGACGTCTTTAGTGGAAGTGTGGCCAACATGTTGTCCGCCAGTTCCTGTGCGCTTGATCCCAAGGGACGCGGCTTTGGTGCGGTTGCACTGATTCCTGCTGCTAATGGCACCACTCTTGGAAAGGTCGCCTTCTTTGATTTCAAGGCCACCACCACGGCCACAGCACAGAAGTTGAAGGTGCTTGATGTCGGTTTTCATCCAGATTCCGTCAAGTTTACTCCAGATGGCAGTAAGCTCATCGTTGCTAACGAAGGTGAACGGACTACCGGGGGTAGCGCAGACGCCCCTGGCTCGATCAGCATCATCGATCTCACCGGAGTCACCACCGCTGCCAATATCGCAGCAGCTACTTTCACCCAGGCACGAGTAACCACTTTTGACTTTCAGGCAGCCAATCTCGCTGCAGGAGTCAATCTCTCGCTTCTGCGTTACAACGATGCATTCCCCATGGCAGCAGTGGACTACTTTCGTGCTATCGAGCCTGAGTATCTCGCTCCGATGAACGACAAGGTCTATGTGACGCTACAGGAGAACAACGCGATTGCTGAGTTTACTTATTCGTTGGGAAAATGGACTGCCGTGCGCCCTCTCGGCACCATCACTCAAACCGTGGATGCATCTGACCAAGATGGTGTTTCCAACGCCAAGCTCTTGAGCATTGATGAGACGGTTCCTGGTCTCCCTATGCCCGATGGCATTGTTGCCTTTGAGACTGGCGGACAGCGCTATTTGGTCACGGTCAACGAAGGGGACGCCCGACCGGATGATGGTGACATCAGCCGCGTATCGGCGGCGGGAGTAGCACCTACAAGCCCAAAGATCGGCATGCCCATTGATCCAACCGTCTTCGCCTCTGGCATCAATGCAAACAATCGTCTCGCGCGTCTGAATATCTCATTGGTCGATGGTGATACGGACAACGACGGAGACATTGATGTGCCCACCATGATCGGCACGCGTTCATTCTCCATTTGGAACGCCGCCACCGGAGCACTGGTATGGGACAGCGGCAGCTTGGAGACGCCACTGGCCACTTTGGCACCGTTGTATCACAACATTAACAACGGATTGCTGTCCGACTGGGACACGCGCTCCGATGACAAGGGGCCTGAGCCAGAGGCTCTGGCTGTGGGCACTTATGGCGGCAGTATCCTTGCTTTCGTCGGTCTCGAGCGCCAGAACGGCATTCTGATCTACAATATCACCAATCCCTCCGCTCCGGTGCTGATTGGTTACCAAAATCATTTGGACCGTGGCATCTTCTCGCCGGAGAGTCTGGTCTTTCTTCCAGCAAATGGCAGCCCTACCGCCAAGCCCCTGTTGGTTGCAGGATTTGAGGGCACAGGCACGACGGGCAACGGCATCGTGGTCCACAATCTTTATGATCGGAATGATGTGCTCGTCTACAAAGTGGCGACCGCACGCAACTGGAACCAGGATCAAGTCTTCTATCCTTCTAGCCCCACTCCTCTTGTGCGCAACTCCATCGCTGGAGTGGTGAAGGACACCGCGTATTTGATCCTGGATCGTACGACCAGCACCATTCGCACGATCAAATACTTCACTCGCATCGAGGACGGAGCCAGCATCAAGGAATACACCATGGATACAGCCGCTTATGCGCCATGGGACGTGGCGCTCCCAGCTCCTGGGCAGTGGGAGTTTCTTCAAACGTTGGCCCCTGGCACCAATGCTGCCACGGCCTCTCTCAAAATGGGCGAAACCTTGACGGCGAATGATGATCTCGATCTCGAAGGCGACTCAACGAATGATCGCGGTACCAGCACCATGGTTTCCTACCTGATCGGTGGTGCCAAAGACATGACTTTTGGCAAGGCACCCAACAGCGTGTTGCTGCCCAAAGTCCCATCTAAGATGACGGGAGTCGCGCGCAGTGTTCTTGATGCAGAACTGGATGATGCTGATGGGGCTGGGCCCATGGGTGCGATGAGGCGCGTGTTTTTCCGTTCCTCGGGTGCACAGACGGCCACCTTGGACACGGTGTTGACCACTCAGGTGATGACCGTGCTTCCAGCCGGCAATACGGGACTAGTCTTGGGCGACCTCAACTACGCCACCTCCGCCGTGACGGCACTGCTAGACAAGCTCGGCTACGATGCGGCTCAGCCTTAAGCCTTAGCTCACGGAAATCTCATCAATCCGGCGCGCATCTTCTCTGGAGGTGCGCGCTGGTTCGTTTTGTGGGTTGAATCACCGCGCGCCCTTGACTCAATAGCGTCCAATGCGCCACTCACCCATTGACTCCCGGCTATTCGTTCAAAATCGCCAACGTCTGGCTACCTTGCTGCCCCCGCGCTCGATTGCGTTGTTCAATGCCAACGACATTCCTGTCACGAATGCAGACGGTACCCTCGTGCCGGTGCCCAATGCGGATCTTTTCTACCTGAGCGGCATCGAGCAAGAGGAGACCGTGCTCCTGATTTGCCCGGATGCGTTCGATGAAAAGCATCGCGAGATCCTCTTTGTGCGTGAGCCCAACGAGCATCTCAAAATCTGGGAGGGACATAAGCACTCCAAGGACGAGGCGATCAGAATCTCTGGCATCAAGACCGTGAAGTGGCTCCACGAGATGCCCACTCTGCTCAAAAGCCTCGTCTTTGACTCAGAGAATGTGTTCCTCAACACCAACGAGCACAAACGAGCAGACACCACCGTGCAGACTCGCGATGATCGCTTCATCCTGGACATGAAACATCGTTTTCCTCTGCACCAGTTCCGCAGGGTAGCTCCCCTCATGCACAAGCTGCGTGTCGAGAAGAGCAAGATCGAGATCGATCTGCTCAAGCGTGCGGTTCAGATCACCAAAGATGGCTTTGAGCGTGTCGCGCGTCACACCCGCCCCGGAGTCTTGGAGCATGAACTTGAAGCCGAGTTTGCCCATGAGTTCATTCGTCAGCGCGCCCGCTTCTCCTACAACCCCATCATCGCTTCCGGGGTCAACAGTTGCATCCTGCACTACAACCAGAACGATCAGCCGTGCAAGAAAGGCGACCTTCTGCTCCTCGATGTAGGCGCGAGCTATGCCAACTACTCCGCTGACCTCACGCGCACCATTCCGGTGAGTGGCAAGTTCAGCCGCAGGCAAAAAGAAGTCTATTGTGCCGTGCTCCGTGTCATGCGCGACAGCATCGCCAGATCCACGGTCGGCACCTTGCATCGCGACTGGGTGAAGGCCGCTCAGATGCAAATGAACGAAGAACTGCTCTCTCTTGGCCTGATCAAAAAGTCTGACATCAAGAAGCAGACCGAGGAGACACCCGCTTGCCGGAAGTATTTCATGCATGGCCTTGGCCACGTGCTTGGCATCGACGTGCACGATGTCGGCCTCATGAATGAACCTTTTGCCCCTGGATGGGTGCTCACCGTTGAGCCTGGCATCTACATTCCCGAGGAGGGCTTTGGTGTTCGACTCGAGAACGACATCGTCGTCACCGAGAACGGACCCGTGGACCTCATGGCCGACATCCCCGTGGAGCCAGATGAAATTGAGGCGCTCATGGCGCGGAAGTAGCCGCTCAGGCCAGCATCCGCTTCACTTGCACCGCCATGGCACGTCCGAGTGCCAAGTGCTCGCGCCCGTCCAGGTGAATGCCATCCACGGGGCTTGGCACCACGATCTCCTGGGTGTTGATGTATTCCACGCCCAACTGCTTGGCTATCGCGTGGTAGTAGGCAGGTAGTTTGAGAGACTTGTCTCTGGCACCCACCAGCTTGGCAGCGATCTCGGGCACATTGCTCAGGTCACCGATCGCAGGAGGGCACGCCAGCAGCACTTTAGGCGCTTTGGCACCCGGACCTGCATCACTGTGGAGGATCATCTTCACCAAAATACCTGCACAAGTCGCGATCTCGCCAGGAGCCACGCCAAACATGCTCTTCAGGTCGTTCGTGCCCAGCATCAGGATGACCAAATCAATCGGCTTGTGGGACTCCAGGCATGCTGGCAGATACGTTCTGCCATTACGCGATGCCCAGGCGGTAGGGTCCTCATGCGTGGTGGTCCGGCCATTTTGACCTTCCTCCACCACCCGAAATCCGGTGCCCAAATCCGCCGCCAACACTCCCGTCCACCTCACATTCGGCGCATGGCGCACCTGAAAGGGAGAAGTCGCAGTTCCCACAGGGTCATAGCCCCAAGTATTGGAGTCGCCAAAGCAAAGCACAGTCTTCATGAGACCGCTTACATGACGACGACCACCGCCGATTCAAGGTGGAATGCATGCTTCCATCCTTGAGACCTTGGGGCACTGCGGTAGCCTTGGCAGATGAGCCGTAAGCTTCAGTTCATTCTTCCAGCCGGTGTGGCCGCGATCGCGATCTTATGGCTCATGGCAAGACAAGACGCCCCCGAGATCTCTCGCTTGCCTCAGCTCTACGACATTGATGCCCTCAATGCTCAAATCGCCGCGATGCCAGAGTGGAAACCACCGACCAATCTTGAAGAGCATCGTCAGATGATCATTGGCCACATGCGGGACTATCTCAAGACAGGGGCGGCTACCTATTCGGAACAACATGTCGCCAAGTGTGACGCCATCCTCTCCGCTTTCATCACGCAGGCCCAATCTTCGGAAACCAAAAACAAGCGCGATCAAATCCTGTCGGCGGTCAAAAGCACCGTCAAGGCCCTCAACGTGTTGAATCACCAGTGCGATCAAGGCCTCATCGAGACCATGGAAAGCGAGGACATTTGCAGAATGCTCTACTTCGGTGCCAAAGAAGCTGGTTTTCCTGAATCCGACCTAGAAAACACGGACATCACTTTGCCGGAACGGGATTGGTGAACCCTCTCCCAGCTACCTCCCCTTCGTCTTCATCGACAAAATACTTGTCCCGTGCGTGATCCAGCCGCTGCCGCCGGTGATGATGCGGCGGACGGGTTCACCGGTTTGAGGGTCCGTCTTTAGCGGTGGGTCGCTCATCTTCTGCTGCACCTCAAATCGGCGCGGCTTCTCATCGGGGTTGGTGGGAACCGTCTCGTAAACGTAGGTGGCCATGGCGCTTTCTGGGGGGGTAGAGCACAGAAAACTGTGCTGTGTCCGCTGACCTTCAACTTCATTTTGAGGCGAAATCTCGGCTCCGGGCGGGGTAAGGGACGGCAGGGGGCGCTGTGGTTTGTTTCCTGCATTGCGGATAAGGGATCGCACCGGCTCCAGTCCGTTGACCTTGCCGATGCCTGCACTTGCTTGCTCGCGTCCATCAATGAGTTCCCTGCCGTGGAGAATAACCTGGGCCTTTCTTGTCCCTCTTGTGCTGCTTGCCGTGGCATCTCAGCACTATTCCCACGGCCTTCCCACCTGTGACGACTGGAACTACCTCGAGTACTACCGCCAGTGGCGGGAAAGCGGCTCCTTTCCCTGGGCGGGCATCTTCGAGCAGCACTACTTGCACTGGCTCCCCATGCTCAAGCTGGGGGTCATCGCTGCCTGCCACTGGGCAGATGGCGAGCTCCGCGCCTTATTGGGAGTGGGTTTGATTTGGGCGCTCACCGCTGCGGTCGGCTCGTGGTGGTTGTGGCATCGCGACTGTGCCAGCGACTCCAAGCGCACCGTCTGGGTGGCATTGGCCATCGCGTGGAGCTGGTTCTCGCTCTCCCATGCGCAAGTTTGGCTCTGGGGCACCCTCTTTGTCACCTGGTTCCCCATGCTAGCCCTCGTCGTGTGCGGTTGGGTGTTCCGGCGGCAGACCCTCACCTGGATGGGCTGCCTCATTGCCGTATTGGCCAGCACCTTGAGCTTCAGTGCGTATGGGAATGGCGTCCTCGTGTGGCTCTGCGTGTTCATCGACGCGTGGTTCAGGTCAGGCGCGGTGTTCCCTTGGCAAAATTGGACGCGGAGAGAGCGCATCTGGTGGGCCATTTGGGTCGTGCTGGGAGTGGGCACCATCATTTGGCGGCTTCAAGCCGGCGTTCTGCCTCATGGCGACCTCGTGCGGCCCGAAGCCCAAGCCACCGTGCCGGATTTGCTTCACTTCTTGGCAAGATTGACCGGTGTACCTCTAGGAACTGGCACCGTGGAGCCCAAGCACCTCAGCACCGCCCTCGGCGCGTTGATTTGGATCGTCTCCCTCTTCACGGCGGGGTGGTTTCTTCTCAAAGGTACGGCTGAGGATCGCCGCCGGGCCGCATGGGGCATTACTTTGATGGCTTTTGGTGCCGGATCTGCCGTGTTGGTCACTCTTGGGCGTTACACCCCCGGCCTCACGCAGGCCATGGAGTCCCGATACGCCGCGATGACCTTCTTGATGCCCTTGGGCACCTTGATGGCTTGGGCGGCACGTCGTGCAGACGCCCGGACGGTGGGTGGCATCTCCGTGCTCAACCTCATTGGCACCACCTGGACGCTGCTCATGCTGCTCGGTTGGCTTCATGGGCTTCAGCTTGCTCATGTGTGGAAAAGCGTCCGTCTCCAGGACTCTGCTGCCGCCCACTTTTGCCATCAGATCCCTGACCACACCCTGCCGCAGACCATCGCCAACACCCCCACGCGATTGCGCACGCTTCTGACATGGCTGGCCGCGCATGATGCCGCGCGGGTGCCTCCTTTGGCAGCGGATGACACCCTCAAGGGCTCCGGCTACGGCTTGGTGTCCTCCCGCATTGTCAAAAGCAGGGCCGGCATCACCAGCATTGAGCCTCATGAGGAGGGTTGGTCCTTCTCTGGCTTCGGCATGGGTCATGCCAAAGAGCGCCCGGCAGACTTGATCCTCATCACCGTGGGCAAGGCAGACGACCATCCTCGCTCCGCCACCATCGTGGATGCCGCGCGCCCTTGGACGGAGGACGTGTGGGACCTAGCCATGAGAAGTGGCTGGAAAGATACCCGTCTGCTCACCTCCTGGACGCTTCGGCTGGAGAAAGCAGATCTCCAAAAGCACGCCAACGGCGAGAAAGTGCAGCTCTGGATGGTCGACGAACTCAAAAAGCGCATCTACCCCATCGACCACGAGCCACTCACCGTGCAAAACGGCCAACTCACCTTCAGTCGCCCCTGGCAGGACGACCGCTGAGCCGTACGCTGGTCCACACACGGGTGATAGTCTATGATATAATCTCAAGGCAATTCAACCGTTCCTGAATTGCATACCGACTTCTCTTTGGGCTGAGTTAAGTGACAAGTCGTGTTCCGTGAGTGATCACGAAAGACACCGGAATCTTTGGATTATTAATGTCTTTGCCACCGGATTCCTGCCACTTGTTTTCCCATTTAGTAAAGTATGGCTCAAGCTGGTCCGGTGTAAGCCTGTAGATGGACTGTAGTTCAATCCCCTCGTATATGGCAAAAACCCATGTGACCCGACGGTACTTTGCGATAATCGTCGGGTTCATGTGATGGTGTGTTGAGAAGCTTTTTGTAAGGAGCGCATTGACCGACTTCAATTCATACTCGTTGCCATCTTCATCGATAGCATCATTGCCTTCACGTTTGCGGGTCGCTTTCAAACCAGTCAGAATCAATATCTGGAGGAGTTTTCCACCATTGTCTTGGAAGATGTCGTCGATGCCATGTTGGGTCGCAAGAGCTTGATACTGCCGTATCGCGGGGAAGAGACGATCCAATTTGATCTTGTCCGAGTGGGGACTCATTGCCGCGGCCTCCTAATGAGCGTTTCAAGTTCGACTTTGAGGGCGAGCGCGATTCGCTCCATGTTGTCGATAGAGATATTGCGCTCGCCACGCTCTACTGAGCCCACGTAAGTGCGGTGGAGGCCGCAAAGGTCGGCCAAGTCTTCTTGTGACAAGCCCTTGGCGAGTCGTTGCTCACGTACATTGATCGCAAATCGTTGTCTAGCTTTTGGAGTTGGCATCCAGCCTTTACAGAAGCCAGATTGATGCTTTTGAATCTACAGACTATAAGTGGCAAGATGCTTCCCAAAAACTTTTCTCCAGCATACGTTACGAACCAAGGTGCCGCTTTCTGTGGCGACTCACTGCGTCTCCTCGGAGGACTTGAAGATGGTTCTATTGACCTAGTGATGACCAGCCCACCATTCGCACTTCAGCGTGAGAAGGAGTATGGTAATAAAGCTCAACACGAGTACGTCGCGTGGCTGGCTCAGTTTGGAAAAATTGTGAAGGAAAAGCTCAAGGACACCGGTAGCTTTGTTTTGGACCTTGGTGGTGCATATGAGCCAGGCCAGCCCAGCAGAAGCCTCTATCCGTTTCGCGTTCTTATTGAGTTTTGTGATGCGCTTGGCTTTCATCTTGCGGAGGATTTTTACTGGCATAATCCATCCAAGCTCCCAAGCCCGATCGAGTGGGTGAACAAGCGCAAGTTGCGGGCGAAGGATTCGGTGAACACCGTCTGGTGGTTCTGCAAGAGTCCTTGGGCCAAGGCAAATGTCTCCAATGTTCTCACAGAGTATAGTGATCGCATGAAGAAGCTCATTGAAGACCCCTCAGCATTTTACACGCCTGCAAAGCGGCCATCGGGTCATGACATAGGGGCTAGCTTCGGAAAGAATAATGGGGGGGCGATACCCTCCAATCTTTTGCAGATTCCGAACTCTGAATCTAACGGCTGTTATCTTCGAGGATGCAAGGTCGTAGAGACAAAGGGGCACCCTGCTAGATTTCCTGCCAAACTCCCAGAGTTTTTCATTCGGCTGCTGACTGAGCCCGGTGATATCGTGTTGGACATCTTTGCTGGATCTAACACCTGTGGCCAAGTCGCCGAGCGGGAGGGTCGACGGTGGCTTGCATTTGAGGAGAGGCTTGAATATGTGGCTAGCAGTTCTTTCCGGTTTTTCAGTGAGACGGCATCAGATAGCGACCTTAAGCGCACATACAGCACCATTCTTACCGGGGATTGCGCTGATTTCAGGAGGCAGGTCTTTGCACCAAATGCCCACAACAAAGGCTCTCAGCTAAAGTTGGATAACTGTCCTCCGGCGAATCTAAAAGCAGAGTCCGTGGAACAGGGACTACTGATTCTCCAGGAAGACGAACGCTCACCATTAGAGGAACCAGCCAGCGCTTCGGTACGATACTCAACGCCCAAGAAAAAGCGAGCCGCTCGGACGAGGGGCTAGGGAGCATTCAACCCTGTTTGGCTTAACTATTACAAGAAGTAGATCGGCTAGGGGGCAGGACGCTCGCCCGCCTCTAGCCGTCCTACTTGCCCTTCAGACGGTTCCAGAAGCGCCCAATCGCAGACTTAGCAGCCGGCGGGTTCTCCGGGTTGGAGCTCCGGCGTTGATCTCCGCGGTTCCTATTCTTGTCTTGCTGACGTCCACCGGGTTGGTTCGGCGCATTTTGACGGCGATTCTGTTCCTGCGGCTTCCTTGGCTGGGCCCGAGGGTCCCGGTATCGGGGTGGTGCGGGTGGGGCAGGGGGAGGCGCGGCGTTGTAGTCAAACCCCTCCGCGCGCTTGCGCACCAATCCGCGCCCGATGAACCGCTCCAGCTTGCGCAAGTCGTCCGCTTCCTCATCGGACACAAAACTGATCGCGTCCCCTATCGCTTGAGCGCGTCCCGTGCGGCCGATCCGGTGCACGTAGTCTTCCACGATGTGAGGGAAGTCAAAATTGACCACGTGGGAGATGCCATCCACGTCGATACCCCGTGCCGCGATGTCCGTGGCCACCAGCACCCGCACTTTGAACGACTTGAAGTCCTCCAGCGCACGCAGCCGTTGGTTTTGCGAGCGGTTCGCGTGCAGAGTGGCGCACGTCACGCCGCCGCGCTCCAGGAACCGCGCGATCTTATCTGCCCCGTGCTTCGTGCGGCTGAAGACCAGCACCATTTGGAACTTCTCATCCTTCAACAAGTGAGCCAACAAGCTCATCTTGTGCGACTTGGGCACTTCATACACGAACTGCGTCACCGTCTCGGCAGGGTTGGAGCGCTTGCCGATCTGCACCGTCTGCGGCGTGCGTTGAAACTCATGCGTCAGCCGCTCGATCTCTTTGGACAACGTGGCAGAAAACATCAGCGTCTGGCGCTTCTTTGGCAGTTGATTGATCACGCGCCGGATGTCCGGCAGGAAGCCCATGTCCAGCATCCGGTCCGCTTCATCCAGCACCAAATGCTCCAGTTGGCTGAAGTCCGTACACCGCTGGTTCATCAGGTCCAGCAAGCGGCCAGGGCAGGCGATCACGATATCGCTCCCAGCCCGCAGAGCCGTCTTCTGCGCCTTCTCACTCACTCCGCCAAACACTTTGGCAATCGTCACCGGCAGGTGCTTGGCATACGCCACGATGTTTTCTTCAATCTGAGCCACCAGCTCACGCGTGGGAGCCAGGATGAGCACCCGCGTGCGCTTCCGCCCACCTTCAGGAGCTTGTTTGGCAGCCAGTTGGTGGAGAATGGGCAGCGTGAAGGCAGCCGTCTTGCCGGTGCCGGTTTGGGCGATGCCGATGACATCGCCACCTGTCAATACGGCGGGAATGGCTGCGGCCTGGATGGGAGTGGGTTCGGTGTATCCGGCTTCTTGGATGGATTGAAGAATGCTGGGGTGCAGACCGAGGGCTTTAAAGGGCATTCTTGCCCATACGCCCGCCATCCGCCGGAAGCGAGGGTTTTGAGCAGAAATGAAAAGCCCGCAGCCCGCGGCACTCACTCACCCAGCCGCGATTTACTTCACCTCCGGCGCGCCGATGCCCAGTTTAGCCAGGTCCGCCGCCTCCGTCTCCGTGCCGGGGCCCTTGGACAGCGTGAAGCACCAGTAGTTCTTGTTCACCACCACGAAGCGCGCCTCGTAGCCCAGAGCCGCGTATTCCGCGATTCGTTGAGTCGCCGCCTCTTCTCCATAAACCGCCATGAAGTAAGGGCCCTCCTGGGCAGTCCGCCGCACAAAAATGCCCCGCCACTCGTCCTTCACGCCCTCGCACTCAAAGTAGAGCAGCTTCTCCCCCTTCGTCATGCGCGTGGCCACCTCCAGCTTGAAGTCGCCACCCTTCATCCACTTGCCAAACTTAGCCTCCCGCTCCTTGCCCAGGCTCCGATCCACCTTGGACGGCTTCACCCTCGGCAATTTTCCATCCTTAGCCTCAACCGGCAGCGCCAATGCCATCCCCACCACCGTGAGAACCCAAACGAGAGAGCGAAGTGTCGTCATGGCCCGCCCTATAACACCATCCCCCGCCCAAGGCAACGCACCTTCCACGCCAGCAGCGCCATCGCCCGGCCGATTTGGCTCATCGGCGGCTATTGGTCGCTGAAATGGGCGGAGAGTTGCGGGGGAGTTTGGGGTTGGAGGGGGATCTTCTCTGACAAATGGCCGCCAGATAGGTCTTATAGGACCAATTGGTCCTATAAATGGGCGCTCTTTTGCTCGGAGAGGCTCATCTCCCCGGAAATGCGCCTTCCCCGGCCGCCATGTCCGCCAAGTATTTCCGAGGATCGCCCAGTTTTGGCGAACTATCCGCCAGATTTTTCGCACGGTGGGCCACTTTTCCCAAACGATCCGCCAAGTTCTTCCGACGATGCCCCATTTTGGTCAAACTATCCGCCAAGTCTGGCCGACGATCTGGCAAAAATGTTGAGCGATGGGCCTCTTGGACGGGACTTTGGGCTGGTTTCCTGAGACGATTGGGCGTATTCTCTGCCGGATGAGCGATGAAATGCCTTCTAGCCCTGTGGAGCCCGGTGCGGTGCCGGCTCCCTCCTCTCTGCCGCCAGGTCGTGCGTTGTCTTCGACCGCTGGGGACGGGAATGCGCCGGATTTCTTCGCTGCTTTGGGCAGTCCGTGGCGCTGGCGGATGCTGAAGATGCTGGCGGACGGGCGGGCGTTGTCTGCCACGGATGTCTCCCGCGCGATGAAGCGTGACTTTGACGGGGTGAGCAAGCATTTGCGCGTGCTGCGGGAGGCGGGGGTGGTGCATTCGCAGAAGGGGGCGGATCGGCGCTTGGAGCTGTTTTACATCCCGCAGGAGAATCGGCCAGAACCAGGGGTGCTTCAGTGGGGATTCGTGCGGCTGGATCTGCGGCCTCGTAGCTGAGGTGGCGCGGTGCTGTGGCGGACCGCTTTCCGCCTTGAAACAACACGCGGTCCCGCCATCATGCGCGTCCCATTATGGCACTGATCAACGAAAACTTCCTCAAGCTCAAGGCGGGCTATTTGTTCCCTGAAATCGCACGTCGTGTGAAGGCATTCACCGAGTCTAACGCAGAGGCGGCGGCTAGGCTGATCCGCTGCGGCATCGGAGACGTGACGGAGGCTCTGCCTGAGGCGGTGCGCTATGCCATGCATGAGGCGGTGGATGAAATGGGCGACCGCAAGTCGTTCAAAGGCTACGGCCCAGAGCAGGGCTATGAGTTCCTCCGCAAGGCGATAGCGGAGCACGACTTCCAAGCGCGTGGTGTGCAGGTGGATGCGGATGAGATTTTCATCTCTGACGGATCGAAGTGCGACACGGGCAACATTTTGGACATCTTCGGCAAGGGCAACGTCATCGCGATCACGGACCCGGTTTATCCCGTGTATGTGGACACGAACGTGATGGCGGGTAACACCGGAGACGCGGATGAAAACGGGGCGTATGGCGGCCTGCACTATTTGCGCTGCGGTCCTGAAAATGGATTCGTGCCGGCGATCCCTGACAAGCGAGTGGATCTCGTTTACCTCTGCTATCCTAACAACCCAACGGGTGCCGTGGCCTCACGCGCTCAGTTGGAGGCCTGGGTGGCTTACGCACGGAAGAATGACACGATCATCCTCTATGATGCGGCCTACGAGGCGTTCATTCAGGACCCAGCGGTGCCACGCAGCATCTTTGAGATCGAAGGAGCGCGTGAGTGCGCCATGGAGTTCCGCAGCTTCTCGAAGAACGGTGGATTCACCGGCATGAGATGCGCCTTTGTGGTCATCCCGAAGACGCTGATGGGCAAAACGGCCGCCGGTGGGCAACAAGCTATTCATCCGCTCTGGAGTCGCCGCCACAGCACGAAGTTCAATGGAGCGAGTTACATCATCCAGAAGGGCGCAGAAGCTCTCTACACCGCCGAAGGCAAGAGCCAGGTGAAGACTCTGATCGACCACTACATGGGCAACGCCAAACTGCTGGTGCAAGCCTGCAAAGACGCCGGGCTCGCGGTCTACGGAGGCGAAAACGCGCCGTATGTGTGGGTGCAATGCCCCACGGGAGTGACCAGCTGGCAGATGTTCGACAAGATGCTGAACGAAGCGAACGTGGTGATCACCCCAGGCAGCGGATTCGGTTCCGCAGGCGAAGGCTTCTTCCGCATCAGCGCCTTCAACAGCCGCGCGAATGTCGAAGAAGTCTGCCGGAGGATCAAGGCGCTGAAGTAGCGGTGGGGGGGTGATAAAAAATCCAAACGACTCCGTGGAGCGGTGACGAAGAGCACAGTAAAGCAGCGCCAATGACTCCGAAGTGCGCACAAGAGTGTGCGCGCTCCTTTACCGGAGCGGTGCGGTGGATAAAAAGGAGCGCGGGCACTCCTGCCCGCCAGCCGGAGCGGTGGACGATGGAGGTCCGAGGGGTGTTGTTACCACTCAGTGCGTGGAGCGGTAACGAAGCGCACGGTAAAGCAGCACCAATCGCTCCGAAGTGCGCACAAGAGTGTGCGCGCTCCTTCGAAGAGTGTGCGCGCTCCTTTGCAAGCCTCCGTTGCCAAATGGGCGGGGACATGCCAAAACAGGGGCATGTTTTACCTCGGCATCGACTCCGGCACTCAAAGCAGCAAGGCCATCGTTTTGGACTTGGCCTCTGGCAAGATCGTGGCAAGCGCGCAAGCGGGCTATGACCTCATCAAAGGTCTGAAACCTGGGCACATGGAGCAGGATCCCCAGGTGTGGGTGAATGCGGTGAACAAGTGTGTGACGGCTTCTGTGAAGCAGCTCAAGGCCAAGGCGAAGGACATCAAGGGCATTGGCGTGAGTGGTCAGCAGCACGGTCTGGTGGCTCTGGATGCCAAGGACAATGTGGTGCGCCCAGCTAAACTTTGGTGTGACACGAGCACGCAGGCTCAGTGTGCGGAGATGGCGCATGAGTTTGGCGGTCAGCCGGGCATTATCCATCTGGCAGGGAATGCCATGCTGCCGGGTTACACGATTCCTAAGCTGCTGTGGATGAAGCAGAAGGAGCCGAAGAACTTTGCCAAAACGAAGTCGATCCTTTTGCCGCACGATTATTTGAACTTCTGGCTCACGGGCGTGAAGCGCATGGAGTATGGCGATGCATCGGGCATGGGCATCTTGAATGTCCGCACGCGGGAGTGGTGCTATGAGATTTGTGATTTCATTGATCCTCGCGTGCGTGAGATGCTGCCTGAGCTTGGGTCATCCAATGCGGTGCATGGCACGCTGCGGCCAGAGCTTGCCAAAAAGTGGGGCCTGGGTGCGGATGTGATTGTTAGTGCGGGTGGTGGGGACAACATGATGGGCGCTATCGGCACGGGAAACATCAAGCCGGGTGTGGTGACGGCGTCCTTTGGCACCAGTGGAACGCTTTACGGTGTGTCGGCCACTCCGGTGATCGACGGACAAGGTGAAGTGGCTGCGTTTTGTGACTCAACGGATCAATGGCTGCCGCTGGTGTGCACGATGAACGTCACGGTGGTCACTGAGCAGGTGAGAAAGATGTTTGGCTGGGATCACAAGAAGTTGGAAGCAGCCGTGAAGTCGGTGCCTGCGGGTGCAGATGGCTTGTTGATGCTGCCTTATCTCAATGGTGAGCGCACGCCGAGCCTGCCTAACGGCACGGGTGTGATCCACGGAGCGCGCATGACGAATCTGACGCCCGCGCACTTGGCGCGTGCCGCGATGGAGGGCGCTACTCTGGGGTTGGCTTATGGCTTGAAGCGGTTCCGTGACTTGGGCATGGCACCGAAGGAGATTCGTCTCACGGGCGGTGGCAGCAACAGCCCCGTGTGGCGTCAGATCGCCGCAGATGCCTTCAATGCCCAAGTGGTGACACTTACCACGAGCGAGGGAGCTGCACTCGGTGCGGCGATCCAGGCCGCGTATGCTCAGCAGGGTGGAAAACAAAGCTACGAGAAGCTCTGCAAGCACCTCGTCCGCCTGGATGAGAAGACCCGTGCCAAGCCAGACAAGAAGCGTGCAGCTCTCTATGCTGAACAACTCAGCAAACAAACCGAGCTCACCGCACGGCTAGCCCAGACGGGCCTGCTTTGATGCATACGCACTAAGCGGTGGCGGGTCTGCCGGCGAACACACCGAGACGCAATCTTGGGGCCAAGTGATTTCTCCTGCTCTTATTGCCCTCATTTGCCGGCAAAAAGGGCGTCGATTGGGACAGAAAGCACTCGGCTCCAGCCTTTTGTCTCGTTTGAACTCATGGTTAATCTTGGGCAAGATCTGGGCCAGGTGGATCCATTTCTAGCAACGAATGAGCGTTGAATCTGATCACTGGGTCCTTGTCATTTAGATAGCGCAGTGCCACTTGGCGGTCTTTGTAGAAGGCATATTCGAGTGCTTGTGCTCGAACGCTTGTTGGCTGTGAGGGGCGAAGAGCTGCTGCGATCATTCGTGCTGCCAGTTGGGCGTCCGCCGAACCATTTGCCATTACTAGCAGATGCAACTTTTCTTCTTCTGAGGTACTGTTGTTGAACCTACGCTCTATTTTGGATCCGGCCTGTGACGGAGCAGTCTTCTGTTCTTCACCTAACTCAGTGAGCTCGTCTTCTAAATATTCGCGCTTTGGAACGGGATCCACATGGGCAGTCTCTTCTCCCGGCGTGGATTCTGTTAGAATCACGACTTCATCACCCGTTGGTACATCCGATTCGGAATGGTAGCCGGGCGGGGCTTGGGTAATGGGCAGAGCCCCGCGTAAGTTAACGTTTATGTCGTTCATTCCGTGGATTTGATTGCCGCGAGAGTTTTCGTCTAGCGCGGTTGAACTAAGTTCTGGCGCTGGCGTATCGCCGAGGTTGACCGCATTAGAAACTGAAATGTCCAGTGGGACCGCCGACTCGGACATCTTGTTGCGTTTGTCTACATCTAAACGACTCGAAGGCGTGGAGTGGCCAAGTTTGGGCTCTGCAGGGGCGCGGGTTGGTCGATCCAATGAATGACCCGAATCGTCGGTTGCCGATACCAGTGTACGCAGAACGCCAACTCCCTGACTGGGGGAATTGGGTCCAGTTGAAGCCTGCGGCTCTGATATAAAGCCCTTTACCCGGGGCAATTGTCTCTGGGGAAAGCTTCTCTGGGTTGGTAACCCAATGTAAGCCGTATCTTTCCCTCCTCCAAAATATAAACCTAAACATGCAGCGGCGACCACAGCAGTTGCGAGAAGCAAGCTCAAGCCGTAGAAGGGAAGTAAACGCATTTCGTTCGCGGAAGCTGGGCGTTAACTATGGTGTCCAGGCGGAGGGAGAAGCTGTCGGCCTGTCGTAGTTAAGACCCTGAACTTCCCAACGGTAAGTGGTCGTCCGGCTGTGACCAGTCACTCTCAGAGTACGGATATCACTTGTTGGTTTTGCCGGTTCAGCTACCACCAGCGACTTCCACAGCTTGCCGCCACGGTATATTCTCACGGCGTGTTTCGATGCGCCAGGAGCCTTGGTCCACGAATAAGTGACTGTACCAGAACTCGGTGTAAACGAATACGGGTAGGGGCTAAGATTTGATGGAGCCGCTGGAAGCGCGAGAACCCTCTCAAACTCCGTCCACTCGGTATCGAACTGCTTCCCGCCCCGAGATTTGAATGTAGCGCCGTCAGGTAAGAACTGAGAATGTGAAGGAGTAACAAAATTGACTCTCCACTGGTATCGACCCAGAGGCAGCGGGGACTTTGGAGTATATGAGGCTCGTCCTTTGCCCAGAACAGCAGTCAGGTAAGGCTTCCAGAACCAAGTCTTTGTATCAAACTTCATGAGTTGAATCTCAACCGAACTCGGTTCAGGCGTCATCCCCCCTTGGGGCAGGTCAAAAGTAAAGCTTGGCAAAAAGTTTGCCAACTCACCGCGAGGGAATCTTGGGTTAGTTGCTATTTCGTCAACCATCCTGTTTAGCGCAGGGGCTACATCGATGGCAGATCCTGCGGTTAACGCCATGCCACCCGTGGCACCAGCGATTGTGTTAAACATGTTCTCCGCATTGATGTTACTACCGACAAGGAGGGTGTGAACATTGATGGGCATATCTGGATTTCTTGCCTTGGCGAGCACAGTGCTCGATGACTTACCACCAGGGAAAGGCTCTGGATCGTGCCCCGGCGCATCCCCTAGAACAAAAACATGGCGCTCTACAGGATCACTCCGCCACCCACCGATCACACTGCCCGTGACCACTACATCCAAGGCGGAAAAAACCGACTCCGGTATGTCTGCTCCGCCTCCTGCCGATAGAGAGTTGATACCCGACTTTGCCGCCGAAGAGTTCAAAGGTGAGAACGACGTCACAACTCGGTAGGTGTAGTCCGATGGGTCGCCGTACGGATACTGTGGATAATCCTTGTAGTCCACCACTGCGATGCGGTAGTCCTTGAACTTGGTTGAGATACTATCGATCAGCGTGTTGACGTTGGACTTTACGTTTGCAATGTCGTCGCCCATGCTTCCAGTGGAATCTATCAGGAACACAAGGTCCAGTGAACCTGCTATCTTGACTGTGTTAGTCCATCGATGATAGCCGCCAGTTCCGCGATATGCGGTCGACCCCTGGAAGCTAGATATGGGCATCGTGTAGAACTCACCAATATTTGGTTCCCATGGATCATTGATTTCCATCGTCGTCCCATCAAACCCCGATACGACCACTACGTGGCCGCCAGCGTTGTTGTTATGGAACAAATAACTTAGCAGACCACCATACCAAGCGATGCGCGCAACTACCGGCCGCCCATTGTCAACTTCTCTTTGCAAGTCCTCAGCACTTAACTGGCCATGGACGCTACACTTGAGTGATGGCTGATAGTGTTCGATCACTTTCGACATGCCCCTTTGCGTAATGGTTACAGCAGACGCCGGATTCCCGATGCCATACTCGTCTTTGGAGTAAGAATCGGCTACTTCTTCATGTCCAATGTAGTTTGGAAAGTTGTAGCCAGCAACTGCCCAATCCGCGATCGCTTGTTGAGAGGGGTGTGGCCCGGTTCCAAGGGTTTGCATGATCATCGTTGCGCATGCATTCCAACACCATTGATTCTTTTGTTGTGCTACTAGGGTGACAGGAATGCTCGTAGAAAAACACTGTCCGGCCACGAGCAGGGTCGCTCCTAGAAGAAACGACTTCATGCAAATATGCTTGGTCTTCATAGAATGATTGGATTGTGGAATGAGAGTTTGTTACCGGCTGAGAGTTGGGACGAGAGACTGATTTATCTCGGAAATTGCAGAAGCGAGCGATCTGGGTTTGAACCGAACGGCATCATAATTGGCTGCTGCTAAATCCGCGATAGGGCTAAGATTAGCCTCTTCTTCCGTCAGCACGCTCAAGTAAAACGACCCAGACTGAGGGAGTGTGTAAAGAGCAAGTGCTTTAGGCTGCCAGCGCTTCAAGGCCGCTGCTAACATCTTGGCCATATTGGACCGACCGAACATTCCGTGCTGGTAGCCTTCACCATCCGGGAGCTTATCCATGAATAGCAGACAACATACCTTACCTTTCGAAACGACTGTACATACATAGCTTCCCGTGCGTTTGGAGAAAGCATTCAGCTTGGAATCTGGGTTTTTGGCGAGGAAGGCAGCGTCCAACACAAACAGCGGCAGAGCTACACCTATCGTTGCTGCCTCTAATGGCGAGTCGTCCGAAAACCCCAACTTGGTTTCAAGGTGACTATGTGACTGGATTAGCCCAGGCAAACATTTCTTTGCGTCTCCTAACACCGCCTCCATTTGCAGATTGTAATCCTCCGCACCACTAGCCAGTCCAATTGTGAATGCGACCATCCATATTTGCAGGACGGCCTTACATAAAAGTGAACTCGCCAGATGATCGTCAAGTTTCATGCTGTCTCCAAGACAGCCCGGGCTGAGCTAGCGTCAAATAGTTTTTTTGCTCACAGAAGAGAAAAGTTTCGGAATGGAACAACTCAGCAAACAAACCGAGCTCACCGCACGGCTAGCCCAGACGGGCCTGCTCTGATGCAGACGCACTAAGCGGTGGCAGGTCTGCGGGCGAGCTTGCGTTCCGCGAGCCAAGCTTTGCCAAGTTTGATCCACTGTGAGGGAGAGAACTTCGGCAGGTCTTTGTTAGCGGCTTTGGTGCGGAAGACGACGTAGCCGATGCCGCCAAAGATGATGTTGGGCATCCATGCGGCCAGCCATGGGGCCATGTGCATTCCTTTGCCGAGGCCCATGAAGAACTCGTTCACAAACATGAGGGCAAAGAAGATGATAACGGCTGCGGCAATGCCCCCAAGCGCTCCACGTCGGGAGTAAGCCACGCCCAGAGGCGCGGCCATCAGCACCACGACGAATGCCTGCCATGGATAAGCGAACCGATGATGAAAATGCGTGCGGAAGGGCGCGAGCTTGGCTCTGGGCAGATCCTCGTTGGCGATCTCATACGCGGCGAGGTCGATGACTCCCAGGGTGTCTGGTTGGAGCGCGCCGCTGATGATGCTCCAGGGTGTCTCGGGCCAGTTCTCGATGTTGATTTTCACCACACGCTCCCTAACGCCATCGATCACCTCTTCGACGGTGCCATCGAAGAACGTCACTCCCGTGGCGACACCGTTTTTGTAAGTGCGGACGCGTCCGTCGTAGAGGCGCCAAATATTGGGGTAGTTGCCTCTGCCCGCCATCCACTTGGCATTGTTAGCTTCCCACGCCATTTTGATGCGCCCGCTGCCATCCATCTGGTAGACGGTGACACGCTTGAGACGGTCGCTGAGATTGTCGAAGGTGGGCACGTAGCCGATGTACCAGGTTCGCCCGGTTTCTTCGTTGCGGTACATGAGCGCCGTGGCCGTGCTGGCAGACTTGGTTTTGCCCTTGCTCTTCATGTCCCGAATGATGGACTCCCGCTCTCCGTCGGCACGTGGGGCCCAGTGGTAGTTCATCGCTGTGCCGAGCAGGCTCAGGTAGGCAGCCACGATGAGCACTGGCTTGAGAATCTGGGTCAGGCTGAGGCCAGAGGTCAGCATGGAGACGATCTCATTGGCCCTGGAGAGTTTGGTCAGAGCGTAGAGCGCCGCGAGCAAGACCGCCGCGGGCGTCACCATGACGTAGATGGCCGGGAGGAGATTGAGATAGAGCTGCACGATGACGCTCTGGGGCGTGTCGGCATCCTGGAACTCACCCAGCTTGTCCATTAGATCGATCAGGATCCAAAGCGAGGCGAACGCCGAGTAGCAGAAAATCAGTGGCTGGAAGAATGAAGACAGCGTGTAGCGCTGCAGCATGGGCTGGCGTCCATACCAGCGGACCATGAATGCCGGGGAAAGCGTCAGCACCGTCATCATGACCTGTTTGAGAATGAAAAAGGTCACCGTGGGCGGCTCGCCCATCATGCCGAAGGTCTCCACCCACCATTTGTCCCTGACTTCTCGGATCATGACATACACGAGCCAGCCCAGCCCGACGGCGAGCACGGGCTTGAACATTCTGGTCACGTCACCTTTGAGTCGAAGACAGTAAAGAATGGCGATGCCCGTGGCTACCTGACAGATGAGGCCAAGGTAGGGGTAGTAGACCTCGTAGAGGAACAGCCACCAGGGTTTCCCCAGCAGGTCCCAACTTGCTTCCCAGGTCTCAAACCCCTCGTGGTAGCCGTTGGCCAAATTGATGAGCACGACGGCGCACCCAGCAATGGTGGCAAACGCCGTCAGCTCCGGGCACTCCAGCACCCATTGCCAAGCACGTTTGCAGGCGGCTTTGGCTTTCTCGAGGTATTGGGAGATGGACATGTGGCTGGAGGGAAACGACGGACCTCTAGCATCCGTCTCCAGGCCGCGGAGTCAACCTTTCCCGCCTCTCAATAGCAATGAGGGCGCACGTAATGCGGACGGCAGCTGTAGCTATAATAGGGTCTATAGTAGGGCCGACAGTAGCTGCCTCCGTACCAGGGTTGGTAGCTTGGGTAGTAGGACGGACCGGACGAAATGGCAGAGCCGGCCAGTGCGCCCACCAGTCCGCCGATCGCCGCACCTTCCCAAGCATTGTCGCTCTGATTTCCGATCACTGCCCCTGCCACTGCCCCGGTGGTAGCACCCAGAAGGGCTCCGTGGTGAACACGCACCGGCCCGCCATAGGGTGGAGCCATGCATGAAGTAAGTCCTAGACTACAAATGACGCTCAGCGTCAGAACCAAACGAGTATGCGTTTTCATGGTTGGGAACTCAGACGATGTTCCCGGCCCAGCATTCAAAAAAAGCCCGGCTATTTGAGGCGGTAGACCTCCACCGGCTCCGGCTGACCCTTCAGCACGTGGACCCCGGCGTTCTCAAACTTCTCCGCCGACTCACCGCTGCCAGACACAAACTCCGCACTGGCTAAGACCGGCGTCTCCAGCTTCCGCGTCAGGCCCTCGATGCGGAAAGTCACATTCACCGCCTCACCCACGGCTGTGTTCACCCCGCGGCCCATGGCACCCATAGCCACCTCACCCACGTGCAGGCCGATGTGGCAGCGGACATTCGCCCCCAGGTTCTCGCGGACCCACTTCCGGGTCGGCGAGGACGATGCTTCCGTGTTGGAAAGCAACTCCGCTGCGGCAAGTGCTTGCACCCGGCTTTTCTCATCCGCATTCGGCCAGTAGGCGAACACCCCGTCCCCGATGAACTTATCGATCGTAGCTCCCCGAGTCTTCAGGATGGTCTCGCAGTCCGCGTACCACTCCCGCAGCAGGGCCGCCACCTCCTCAGCAGAGAGTTGGGACGCTATCCGGGTGAAGTCCCGCAAGTCGCCCACCAGCAGTGTGGCCGTGAATGTCCTCACCGGCAGCGAGAGCGTGCGCAAGACCTGAGTTTGCAGCCCGCCGGTGAGCTGGTCGCCCTTACCCTCGGATTCATCATGCGAGAACACGAACTGGCAGGACCCAAACTGGAGCCTATCCCCATGCCGGAGCGCTCTAGCCGCTGAAACGGGCACATCGTTCACAAAACTGCCGTTGGAGCTGCCCAGATCCGTCACCCAGTAGTAGTTCCCCTCTCGCCGGATGGTGGCGTGCTGGCGGGATATTCCCGAATCCGCGATGCGAATGGTCGCGTCAGGGCTCCTGCCGATCAGATTAAAATCCTCCAGCGGGTAACTGATACCTTGTCCCTGTGCCTTGAGAGCTGCGCCCATCTTTTTGTCCATCCTTTCAAGCAATCCCAGACTATAATGTCAAGAAATCGCGTCGAGCAGGGTCACATAAGTGGCAAATACTCCCCACCGCCGGCCCCTCAGGCCCCCAGGGCAGAACCAAGGGGTGACTGCGGCCTTTTAGGGCCGGGCGATTCTCTTTTCCAGGTGCTTTAGCAATTGGGCGCGCTCGGTGGCATCTAGCGCTGCGGTCTGGGCCCACTCGTGATACCGCTTGGCCGCCGTCAGGCTGAGGTCTTGGGTCTGGGCCAGTTGGAGCCTCGTGGCGCGGCCCGTGGCGGGTGGTAGCTGCTGGGTCCAGGCCATGGGCACCGACACGGGGGCCTGCTGGTCCAGCCAGAGCTTGCAGAGGACGCTGGCGCGCTTCGGCACCTCGCCGCCGAGCTTGGGCAGGTTGAGTTTGAGCACTTCAGCGGCGTTGGCGTCGATGTTGCCCAACTTATTATAATACACATCCGTCAGCATCCGGAGCGCGGCGGGCTGCCAGTCTCCGCGTGAGTTGATTTGCAGAAACTGGAACGCCTCCTTCACCCGGCCGGGATACTTCACCATCGCCACCTGCCCCAGGGCATCTGCGTAAAGCTTGGGGTCATTGATTTGCCGGATGAACTCCGTGGATTTGGCCAGATCGTTCTTGGCGGTGAACTGGGTCACGGCGTTGGACACCACCTTCTCCCGGTCGCGAATCGTCAGTTGCTCGGTCTGCAGCAGGCTCAGAGCCTGTTGGGGGTCCACGGCGGCTAGCCGGTGCACCAGGGCGGTGGCGAGGTAGCGCCTATCCTCGCCTGGCGGCAGTTTTTTCACCCACTCTGCCAGAGCAGCGGCCTCAGACAGCGGCACCATGCGCATCACTTCCTGGGCGGCATCCACTTGATCGACGATGCTGGTGGACTCCATGATCCGTTGCAGTTGGGCAAATGGGTCCGCATTGCTCCGTCCGTAGAGCGCGGCCACCGCTATGTCCTGGGCCTTGGTGGGCGTGCCCTTCATCCAACTGAGCAGGGTGGCTTCATCCGGCAGCGTTGGCAGTCCGCGGATGACATCCCGCATCCACGCCAAGTCTTGCAGCCGAGCAGCGTATTGCAGCGCGGCGGTGGGGTCCGCCTTGGCCCAGCCCTCGTAAATGGCGATGCGGAAGTCGCTCATTCCAGCGCGGTCGCACTCGGCGGCCAGCTTCAGCGTCTCCACGTAATCCAGGCTGCGGTCGCCATGAGCAGCGCGCAGGATGGCCACCGCTCCACGGCTGATGTTGGGATCGGTCGACTGCCCAAGCGCCTGCATGAAGAGGCCGCGCTGTTCAGCTGTCAGCTCACCCTCCAGCATCTGGCGCATGGCCCGGGCCACGAACTGCCCTTTGCCCTGGGCCAACTTTAGTCCGAAGGCGGTCCAGTCCAGGTCATCCCCGTACAACATAGCCAGGTCCACCAAGTAGCCATCATTGCCGCCGGTCCCGAGTTTTGGGATCAACGAAGACGGGTCGCTCATGGCTTGCAGAGCCTGTGCGGCCTCCAGTTGGCGCGGGCCTTTGAGGGTGCTGATCCACTCCCGCAGCGTATCGGCGGTGATCTGCCCGGCCTCCAGCGCGTAGAGCAGTTGTTTTCTCATGCCCAGGCCGCCATCCGGCTGGGCGGTGACCCATTGCAGCACGGCCATCGGGTCCTCGTTGCTCCAGGCCATCAGGTAGTGGTCAAAGGGTTCCGTGCGGTTGGCCAGCACGTCCATGGTGTTCCGCCAGGGGGCCACACTGCCGTCCAGGCCCTTGGCGATGAGCGCATCAAAGGCCGCTCGGGAGAGGCGGATGCCCAGCTTTTGCAGCAGCGCATAGCGGGCGTCAGGATCTGCCTCTAGCAGCACCTGTTTCTTCCTTTCCTCCAAAGCCATCCCATCGGTGAACTGGAAGCTCGCCTCCCATTTCCCCTTCCAAGCTGCTGCCGAGGCGGTCGTCTGGCTTCCTGATCCAGCAGGGGCGTCATTGCTTTGGGCTGAGGCGGTTGTGGTCATCCCAGCAGTCTGGGTGGGGCTAGGAGAGGCAAAGTGATAGCCCACGGCAGCCAGTCCGGCAGTGCCCAGCACCGCCACGGTGCCCATCAGCAGCTTGGACTGGATCAATGCCGCCATCAGCGTCAAGGAAGTGCTGGCGGCCATCATGGAAGCGACCACCGCAGATGCCCCCGTCATGCTGGCAGAGGCACCGTGCGTGGAGAGCAGCCCAACGAGCAGCACTGCGCTGATGTTGATCCGTTTTTTGGCGAAAAACTTCCTCAGCGCCTCCATCGCCGCGCTCAACTCCCGGCTCACGACGCTCTCCGAGCAGCCGTGCGCCGCAGCGGCACTGCGTTGCGATTGGTTCTGGAAGTAGCATTGCAGCACCAGGCCGCGTTGACGCTCTGGCAGGGAGAGCATCGCGTCATCAAGGTGGGGCTCAAGCTCGGCCCAGAGTTGGGGTTGGGTGTCTGGGGTCATATGGGTGATTGCGTCTGGTGAGTGCTCGCGTGCCCGCCGGCGGGCGGTGGTTCTCAGGAGATTCTGGGCCGTGCGGCAGGCCGCGTGGTAGAGCCAGCCTGCCAGCGGAGTGGTGGGCGGCAGGTGAGGGGCCTTTTTCATCAACAACAAAAAGGTCTCTTGCGCCGCATCCTCCGCCAGACCCTCATCCCGCAGCACCCGCAGGCACGCGCTTTTCACCAGCGGCCCGTGCCGCTCCACGATCCTGCTACAGGCTGCCGAGGTCCTGCCGGCACGCAGCGCGGCCAAGTCTTCATCCAAGGTGGGTTCAGGTGGGGCATTCATGATGTTCTTCCTCAAGTGTCCACCAGAGCGCGGGACTTGCGGAGAAAAACTCTGCCACACAAAAAAGGCAGTCCTGACATCAGGACTGCCCACGGGCCAGGCCGCTCGGTCAACGCCGACGGATAGAGCTGGCTGAACTGCGACTTCAGCGGGGAGAAATCTCCACGATCAAGCGCGAGCGATAGGTGTTATCCAGCGGGTCGAAACTCGGCGAAACGTTCGGTGCAGGCCAAACAGCCACCACCTGGGTGCCAGCTCGCAGGGCAGGGAGATTGGGATTCCAAGCATAGGCCGGATAGCGGTTTGGCGCGGGGTCATACTCACGGAAGGAAAATCGGGGCGTCGAGCCCTGGGTCGTCTGACGCTGCACGATGCCGATCGTCATGGGTTGCCGCGGGGAGTGATCGATCACGATGGGAAACTCTCGATCATTCACGCCGGGGATAAAGTCACTGTGGGAGACGGTGCCACTCCCATTCGTTTGGTAGCGAAACCTCAGCGTGTAGCCCGCCTGACCCGCATCTGCCGCTGCCAAGCGCAGGACCCGAGACTGGGTGTTGTTCAGCAAGAGATGCTCTTCCAGCGTGATGCGATCTTCAGGGTCAGCATTTCGGGTGCTGACGCGGCCAGAGCCTCTTGCTGTGCGCAAGGTGTCGCAAGAGGTAAGCGCCAAAGCGAGAATGGCGAATGACAGGGCGGGACGGAGAGCGCTCATTGGAGGAGAAGGGTGAAGCAAGATCCAGCCGCCATTAAGTCGAAGGGCTGAGATTTACACAAGAAAAATATGGCCCCGTGCCGCAAGCAGCCAACGGTAAGCCGAGTCTCCGGCACCACGATTGGTGAAGCCGCAGGACAGTCCGGAGTCTCCGGCAGCACGATGGGTGAAGCGGTAGGACAACTGGCACCCCGAAACGACAACTGGTGAAACCGCAGGACAGTTCCGAGTCTCCGGCAGTGCGATTGGAGAAGCCGCAGGATAGTTCCGAGTCTCCGGCAGTGCGATTGGAGAAGCCGTAGGACAGTTCGGAGTCTCCGGCAGCGCGATTGGTGAAGCCGCAGGACAGTTCGGAGTCTCCGGCAGCGCGATTGGTGAAGCGGTAGGACAGTTCGGAGTCTCCGGCAGTGCGATTGGTGAAGCCGCAGGATAGTTCCGAGTCTCCGGCAGTGCGATTGGTGAAGCCGCAGGATAGTTCGGAGTCTCCGGCAGTGCGATTGGAGAAGCGGCAGGACAGTTCGGAGTCTCCGGCAGCACGATTGGTGAAGCCGCAGGATAGTTCCGAGTCTCCGGCAGTGCGATTGGAGAAGCCGTAGGACAGTTCGGAGCCTCTTTTGGGGATTGGAGACAGATTTTTCCACTTCCCGGACTATGGATTTGCCATGACGGCCCGGTTTTGGGTATGATCTGGGGCATGAACGCTCCCGCTGCCCTGCCTACCGTTCCGATCGCCGTTAAAACCGTGGACGCTGACACGGTATTTGCCGCTCTGGGTGACGCCACCCGCCGGCGCATTCTCCTCGGACTCTCCGACGGCAAGCCGCGCACGGCTACGGTGGTGCGGTCGATCTCAGGTCAGCGCCTCTCTGCCACCATCAAGAATCTAGCGGCCCTGCGGAACGCCGGGCTGGTAGTCACCTCCCAAGACAAAGTAGACGGCCGCCGACAAGCCGACTCCCTCGCCCCCTCCGTAGCCGTGGAGGAGTCGCCAGATGGAAAGAAGACCATGGACTTCGGCTACTGCCTCGTGCGGTTTTGATCGGAGCTGCCGCGCGGACAAGTAGCCCTACACCGCTAGGTGGAAGTAGCCGTGGATGTGGACCAACGGCACCATCAATTGCCGCCTCCATCGAATCCACTTCTGCCAGCGAAAAGAAAATATGAGTGGAAGCTACTTGGTGTCGTCTTTGCTCCGTCTTTAATTGTTTCTGGTATCCTATTGGCTACTGCAACATAGTGGGCAGCGCCTTGAACCAAGGTTCCCGTCCCTAGAATCGACCACTCCAACCACCTGCCCACATGAGCCGCATCGTATTGTTAGCGTTCTGTGCAACCGTAGTGCCTCTACTCGCCCAGGCTCCGAAGGTGCCGAAGGAACGGCATTTTTCATCCATCCAAGAGGTGCTTCATCTGGTGCCGGTGGATTTGCCGAGGAATGATCCGCGGGCAAACAAGTTGCTGCGTGAGGCAGTGAATAAGTGGATCGCCTTCTCGATGCCGGTGGGCAGATTTGAGCGATACAACGGCATCGAGCATCAGCTCCGAGCCCGTAGCAGCAACCATGAGACCATGGATTGGCGACTTGGGAAACTCAGGTTGGACTTGTCGGCTTGCATTCTGCCGGAAAGCGAAGTTGCGGCCGACGTAAAGACCGTGGGCAAGATGCTGGTGGTGATTGGCCAGATCACAGACGTGAAACTGTTGGATAATGGCACGCGCCTTTGGCTTGAGATCAAGTATTGCCACGCTGGCTTTGAGGCCCAACGGATCCTAGCGCGCACCAAAATTGCCCCGCGTTAAGGCTTCACGATGGATAGCGTCTTCTAGTCTGGTACGAACGACCCCAAGGAACTAACTTCGGCAATTGATCGCGGCCATAGGCGACGATGGAGTCGGGGAGGAACTGCCGCGCGGACAAAGAGCGCTACACTGCTAGGTGGAAGTAGCCGTGGATGTGGGGCATGCCGCGGAAGTACCAGACCATGTCGGGGCCTTCGATCTGCCAGGTGTCCCAGACTTTGTCGCTTCCGACATCAAACGCACCGCCGTAGCAGGAGATGAAGAGGCGGTCGATGAGTTGCTTCTCCGCAATGGTGCGGATGGTGGCTTCGGCATCGTTCGCGCGGAAGCAGGCCAGCATGGCGCGCATGGTATCGAGCAGTTTCGTCTTTTGGTCTTGGGTCAGCTCGGAGCCGCTGAGGCCGGGGAGGTCATTCTTGCGGCGTTGGATGACTTTGGCGGGGCTTTCATCGCGCGGTTCGCTGCCGACTAGCGCCTTCTCGCGCTGTTTGCCGTCCAGGATGTTGTAGAAGTCGTTAAACAGCAGGCCCTGATACCAGAAGGGGTTGCCTTCATGGTCCTTGGTCTCGCGGAAGGCTTTGGCAAAGTTCCCGTAGAAGATGGGCTCGCGGAGGAAGCCCATGCCTTTGTCGGTATGAACATTGCAGCGGCGGGTGACGTGGTGGCCGGTGTAGATGAACTCAAAGTCCTTGTCCTCCGGCGTGCCGAAGAAGCCCACGGACGGCGTGTTGCTGATCTTGCCCATGAGATCTTTTTCCACCTGCCAGTGCATTCTCTCCTGGAAATCTGGCGCGTGAAGGGAACCGAAGATCTCCCGCACCAAATCCTGCTGCTCTTTGGTGTAGAAGGTGTGAAGCCGCTGCTCTGGGCAGATGTACCACCAGTTGCTGACGTAGCCGCGCTTGTTGTGGTTGGATGGCAGCACGATCTTGCCGCGCTGCTCTTCCGTGAGGCTTTTGTAGAACTGCATGGGCAGGGAGTCTTTGTTAGTGGTCTCTGCTCGGAGCCTTGGCATGGCTGCTAACGCAGCGGTGGCAGTGAGGCCGCGTACGAAGTCGCGGCGGCTGGAGACGACGTTGCGGGTGGGGAGAAAGAAGCTGGCCATGGAGCAATGCTGCTCGTTTTTCTCACAAAAGGCCAGCCTCTTTTGGCTCTGGGCAGCGTGTCAGGCCCCTGGCTTGAGAAACTTCGGGGTAAGTTTCGCCGCGAGTTCACGCAGGCTTTCCACGGCCGCGAGATCGGCGGTGGGATCGCCCATTCCTATCTCCGTCTCGGAATACGGCATGTAAAAGGACACCAGGGTCCAGCGGTGATTGATGTTTCGCGTCAGCGAGTGGAGGTAGCTTTTGAAGACGTGATCGTAGTAGTCCGCCGTCGTCACGCCCTCGGAGCCAGCATAGAAGAAGAGGTTGAGTGCCTTGATGCGATGCATCGTGCCGGCCTCGTCTTTGTAGTCGCGCTGAAGTTGCACAAGCATGGCGCGGAGTTGGCGGCCGTCGGCTAGCTCGATGGGAAACTCAGTGCTGCCTAGCACGTTCCAGCCTTGAGCGGGCAAACAGATCTCCGGACGGTGCAAGCTTCTGCGCTCGGCACCACTGATGACCATGGAGCACACTGCCTGGCCCCCATTTCGCAGAATGTAGTAGTTCCGCAAGATCGTCACGTCGTCAGCCAGCCCAGTGAGTTCGCGCTGATCTGGTTCACCTTTGATGCCCTGGATGTCATCGGCTCGCAGTGGCAACTCGGCCAAGACCCCTGGTTCCCCAAGCGGTGGTGATTGACCAAACATCACACAGGAGAGCAGGATGAGTCCCACGCTGCCAACGGCGGCTAGAAAGCGCGGTTTCATCGCCGCAGCTTCAGACTCGGCAGACCAGAGCACTTCAGGAATCGCAGTGGCCGTTTTTTTGCGTGGACTCTTCTTCTCCAAGTAGCTCGCAATCGCAAACATGCCGCCCAGTGACACGGCAAACACCGCATAGCCGGCGATCTCGTGAAAGGCGCTGATTTCTTGATGCCCATCCACCACGCGACCCACAGCGACATCCATTCCCCACATCACACAGCCGATGGCTAGCAAGATCATGCGCACCACATTGCCAATGAGGGCGAGTGGAAACGCTGCGGCGATCAAGGCCAGCCGATGGCTCGATTTTCTCAATGCGATGTAGGCATAAACCACCGAGATCATGATCAGCGCGAACAACGATCTCATGCCCGCGCATGGAGCATCGACTTCCAGCATGAAGCGATCTCCCTGCTTCAACCCAGCAGCGATGTCCGGAGCTGAGAAGAGCTGTGTTCCTTCACGCACCACATCAATGCCGAGCGCATTGATGGCAATGCCGGAAGTCTTTGCCATCAACATCCTCAGCGGCAGTGAGATCCTGTCTTCCAGCGGAATCAAAGGCCAAGAGAACACGAGGAACAGCCAAGGAAACGCCAGAGCGCGCATCCATGTGCGACCCCCGAAGAGAATGATCAGCCCAGCGGAGATCAAATGAGCTGCGGCATAGCCCGGATACGACGTGTCGACGCGAAAGCCCACCCAATACGCCAATCCACCCACGGCGATGAGCCCGAGTCCCCACCACTCGCCCTCCAAAGGCAAGGCGGCCAACTCTTTGCGCTTTCGCCAGATGAGATAGCCAACAATAAAGGGAACGTAGACGCAGAAGAACCACTCCGCGTCATACCAGAACGTCTTCCCGAGGCCGATGAGGATGCCGTGCCTGTCGGTAAATGCCCAATGCGAGTACGGCCATAGCACAAACAGAACGGCTAGTGCCAAAAGCGAAAGCCCCCACACTGCCGGGCGCACGGGCAGTCCGAACAGAGCCGCTGCACCGTTGTGTTTTCGCTCGTAACTCATTTCTTCTCCGGCCATAGTCCGACAAAACATGCACGGAGGCAAAGCAGAATCTTCTTGGTGGCCCGCGCTCTTGATTGGGGCCGTGGTGCTCGTGTTTTGCACCTGGAACAGTCACCGCAGCCAGTCCGCTTGGCAAAATGAAGTCCGGCAGCTTCAAGCAAGTCTCGCCGCGCTGCGGAAAGATGTGTCCGCAGCCAACCAACTCGCGCTGACCGCCAACGAAGCGCTCCACGAGAAGTCGCAAAACCTCGCACAAGGCATTCAGGAGATCAAAACCGAGGCGCAGAAGCTTCAGACCACACTCGCCACCGTCCAGAAGGCTGCTTTGCGCCCAGAAGGACTTCAACCGCTCCAAGCACAGATTCAGCGGCTCGAAACTCAAGCCACGGACCTCAGCGTGCGGCTCTCGCAGCAAGAGAAAGCACCCGCTGGCTCGCCAAGTGCGCCCACACCTGCACCCGAGCGAATGCTGAACGCTGAAGATGAACTCGTGCTGCTCAAAGAGCGCAATCGACTCACGCTGAAGGCAGACGAAGCCATGTCGACTTCCAAGGCGGAGCCCTTGCGCGCGTTGTGGGCTGCTTTGCGCGATCCGAACTTACCCGGACTCAAGCACGCGGCTGCGGCTGAGATCATTCGCGTGCAGAACCACCTCAACCATCTCACGCGCATCCCTCCCGACTTCAAACTAGCAGCCGACGATGCAAAACTAAGCACCGATGAGCTCATTCAGACTCTCGCTGATGCCAGCAAGCCCTTCATTCACCGTGCAAGAGCCGCGATGTTGCTCGAAGGCCGCAACGACCTGCGTGTGGGCGATGCGTTGGTCAATGCGATCCGCTCAGACTCCGAGCTAGATGTGGTGAAGGAGGCCCAGCATGCCATGCATCGCACCTTCAAGTTCACCGTGCCGCTGTTTGATGCGCTATCAGTCGAAACGTGGTGGGCTCAAAACAAAGAGGCTATTCAGAAACAGCCTTCTCCAGCCAAACAATGACCTGTGCAAGTGCACGGGAGCGGTGGCTGAGAGCATTCTTCACTTCTGCGGGCAGAACACCAAAGGTGTCGCTGTAGCCATCTGGCACAAACAGCGGATCGTAACCAAATCCGCCCGCGCCTTGCTCTTTTGCGATGATGCGACCCTCCACTGCGCCATTGAAGACGGCCAATGTTTTGCCATCACGAGCAATCGCCATGCAGCAGCGGAATCGGCCTGCCCAACCATCTTGTTTATCAGTAGGCACATCCGTCAGCACTTGCTTGAGCTTGTCGCGATTGCCAGCATCGCCTGCTCCTGGACCACCAAAACGCGCTGAGTAAACGCCCGGCTGACCGCCGAGAGCATCCACTTCCAAACCTGAGTCGTCAGACAACACCCAGAGACCTGGAAGAGAAGCACTAGCGGCTTCTGCTTTGATCCGCGCATTCGCATCGAATGTCGTCCCAGTCTCTTCAGGCGATTCCAACTGTGGATGAGCTCGCATATCTTCCACTTCCCAGCCCTCGCCCAGCATCTGAGCGATCTCCTGTGTCTTGTGGGCGTTTCCGGTGGCGATGAAAAGTCTGCGCGCTGCCATGAGGATGATTTAGTCGAGCAAGTCGCCGTAAAACTTCCGCGCGATCACTTTGCTCATCTCGTGAATGACACCCGCGTCCTGTTCTTTGAGCGCGGCGACAGCAAGCTGCTCGCAGTCGCGATGGCAGAGCTTGCGAATGGCCTGCTTCACGAAGGGAACTTGTCCGGTGGAGGCGCTGAGTTCGTCCAGACCCAGCCCCATGAGCAGCGGAGTGAGTTCCAACTCACCGGCCATCTCACCGCACATCGCGACACGCACGTTGTGCTGTCGAGAAGCATCCACCACCATCTTGATGAGCCGCAACACTCCAGGATGCGTGCTCTGGTAAAGCTCTGCTACGCGATCATTGAGGCGATCCACCGCAATGGTGTACTGAATGAGGTCATTGGTGCCGAGACTGAAGAAATCGACCTCTGGAGCGATCAGATCCGCAGTGCATGCAGCGCTTGGGATCTCGATCATGGCTCCAATCTCGATGCTTTCTGGCACGCAATGAAGACCTTCGTCACGCAACTCCTGGCGGCACTGTTGAAGCAGGCGCTTGGCCGCCCGCACTTCTGCCACTCCTGAGACCATAGGGAACATGATAGCCGTCTCGCCATGGCAGGAGGCCCGCAACAGCGCACGAAGCTGCCGTTTGAAGAAGTCAGGCCTTCCCAGTGATACGCGAATGCCTCGCCAGCCCAAGAACGGGTTAGGCTCGGGCTCTTCGGCCAGCATGGGGTCGAGTTTGTCACCGCCGAGGTCAAGAGTGCGGAAAATGACACGCCGCCCGCCCATTTTTTTCACGACTTCGGTGTAAAGCTCAGTCAGGGTCTCTTCACTGGCATCAGGCTCTTCCAAATAGATGAACTCCGTGCGGAATAGGCCAATCTCTTCAGCGCCCGACTCAATGATGGAGTCCAGTTCGTCCACAAACTCCGCGTTAGCACCCACACGCACGGTGCGGCCGTCGGAGGTGACGGCAGGCTGCTGACAGACGGACTGCAGAAGGTCATCCAAGGCCTCGGCTTCGGCCTCGATTTGGCGATAGCGCTTGAGCGTGGCATTGGCTGGATGTTGAACCAGCAGTCCCTCGTCGCCATCCAGCACGACGCGCTCGCCAGTGTGCAACTCACCGCTGATCCCGTGCAGTCGCACCACAGCGGGAATGCCCAGAGAGCGCGCGATGATCGCTGCGTGCGAGTTGGTGCTGCCGGTCTCGATGGCAAAGCCAACGACCTTCTCGCGGTCGAGCTGCACGGTGTCTGACGGCGTCAGATCGTGAGCAACGATGATGACAGGATGATCAAAGGTGAGCTCGGATCGGTCTTCTCCGCGCAGATGGCGCATCACCCGCTGCGTGATGTCTTTGATATCAATGAACCGCTCACGCAGATAGGGATCGTCCACACCGCGCAAGGCTTCCATGTGCTTGCGCATGAGCTTGAAGTAAACTGAGTCGACCGAGCGATGCTTGGTACGCACCGTGCGGCGAACGTGCTCCAGAATGGACACGTCCTCCAAGATCATGAGGTGCGTCTCAAAGATCTCCGCCTCGCCCGTGCGCTCTTGGAGTGCTCGGATCTCCGTCTTGGTTGCTTCTAGGGCTACATTGAGACGCTCCAACTCATGATCGACGTCCTCTGGCTGGATTTCTTCCTCAGGAGGCTCGTCAAAAGTGTCCTGTAGAATGTGCGCGACTGCCTCGGCAACACCGCTGGACACGGCAAGGCCGCTCCAGATTTTTTCTGCGGTCGTGGCTGAGGTCGTCATCGGATTGGGAAGGCGGCCACCACTTACCCGAGCAGATACCGTGCCGTCAACCTTAACGCACCTGAGGCGGTTACTGCCACTTGCGAACCTTGGCGTGCACCCGTGCAACCTCACCCATGTAGTGCTGCATGGCGTAATCGTTGGCGGCTTTGAGAATGTGCTCCTTGGCTTTGGCATCGTCTCCCGTGGCCTCGTAGTAGAGCCCGAGGTACAAGTGAGCATAGCAGAGTTGATTGCGCTGTTGTTTGTCACTGCCCGTGGATGCTGCGGCGATGACCTCTTCGGCCGTTCCTTTTCCGGCAAACAACAACTGAACCTCTTTCATCGGCACACGGGCGTCTCCCGTGATGTCGATCAAGTGCTTGCGAGCGGCTTCAATGCTCTCCGCACGTGCCACGCACAGGAAATGCCAAGCTGCGTTCTCCACATCGTGAGAGTTGGCCGTCTGGTGAACTTCAAACTGATCGCGGCCTTCTTTGTATTTGCCAGCGTAGTAGAGGGCCAAGCCGCGCTGCCATAGCTGAGGCTTGGCCGTTGGAACGAGCTCCACCACGCGATCAAACAGCTTCACGGAGCCATCGATGTTTGCTTCCATGAAGGCACCGATGGCTTTTTGCATCAGTTCATTCGGATCTTCGGCTTTCGCGTTCGCTCCCTGACCTTCTGGCACGTAGAAGCGGCCCATGATTTGCAGAATGTCAGAACGGAACTCCTCGCCATTTGCGATCGGTTCATGCCAACGCTTCACCACGCTGCCATCGGGAGCAACGAGCACCGTGTAAGGCACAGGGCCACGCCATTGATCATCCAGGGCTTTGATCAGCTCGTCACTGTCGCTGCCAGTGAAGATGTAGCTGTTCGTGGTGCGGCCTTCTTTTTGAAGAGAAGCTTTCAACTTGGAAGGAAGCACCGCATTCTTGTCCTCAAGGAAGGTTTTCACCGCTGTAGCGCGGTTGGGATCATCCATGCTGATGGTGATCAACTCAAAGTCACGCAGCCCGAACTTACGCGAGGTCTTCACGAGCTCCGGAAACTCCTCCACGCAGGGCGCGCACCAGGTGGCCCACACATTGAAGAGACGATACTTCTCTGTGCCGTTCTTCCGGAGCTTTTTCACCCCTTCGACATCGATGCCCTCCACTTCCACGCTGCCGGACTCCCACTTTTCATTATCTTCAGCCACGAGCGCCTTTTTCTCCAGCCACTTTGTGGAGCAGCCATGTGTCTTGGTGGTCGCTATCGGCACTTCTTTGCCTTCAAGCAGTGCTTCGATGGCATTTCTTGCGTCTGGTGACTTCACCGTGCTCTCATCGGCATAGCGCGACTCATCAAGCCGACCTTGGTAACGGAGTTTGCGCTCTTTATCGAAGATAAACACGTGCGGAGTGGCCAAGCATCCATAAGCCTTGGCCACAGCTTGAGTTTCGCCGTCGTAGAGGTAGTCAAAGTTGAAGTCCTGCTCCTTGGCGTGCTTCTTCATGTCATCGAAGCCATCATTGTACTTCGAGTAGCCGAGTTCATCAGGACGAAGCCCATCAGGATTGTTCGGATTGATCGCGATGAGCGTCAGGCCTTTGCTTTTGTAGTCGCGCACAAGTTTTTTGATGCGGCCTTCCACTGCTTGTGACGTCGGGCAGTGATTGCTCAGGAACGCGATCATGAAAAGATCCGCCTTGGCGTAATCCGCAAGAGTATGCGTTTTGTCGTCGATGCCTTTGAGGCTGAACTCGGGGGCTTTCGCTCCGATGGCGAGAGGAGAAACCTTCACGTCATCCGCAGCAGTGGCATGGATGGCGAAAACGAGAGCCAGGGTGTGAATGAAGGCTGATTTCATGGGGTGAGATCTGGGTTGGAGCAGTTCCAGCATTGATCGAAGGTTCCGGGCACATTCTCGCCACAAGTTTCACATTTCCAGTCGGGTCCGGCGGTGAGGTCGGGGAGAGATGCATTCTTGATGATCTCGAGCGCTCGGGCTTCGTCTTCAGGGTCAATGACGCAAATGGTGGGATAGAAAACGGGCACAATAACTTCTGCCCCAGAGACAAACTCGTTCCTGAAGTAAGTCTTGATGCCTGCATCTTCGAGCAGCGAGCGGTAGAAGCCGACGATGGCAGAGTCAGCGTGAGAATAGACTTCGATCATGAGTGTTCCTCCACTTCAAACTCGTCTGATGGATCAAATGGCGGCATGGGCACGTTGATGATCCGCAACTTGCCAACGGCGCGATGAACACATCCGGGGCGAATCATCACTGCTGTCATCGGCTTGAGCGGAACGCGTTCCCCATCGGCCTCTAACCAGCCCTCACCCTCGAGCACGATGTAGACCTCAGTCATCTTCTGATGATAGTGTGCGCGGCTGTCTGCCGAGATGTCAGTGAGGTGCACCGTGCAGAGATTGTTGTCAGGCACGTCATGAAAGGCGCGTCTTGCCTGACCACAGGGGCAGGGCACCGGTGGAATCGTGTCTAGCTGAGAAACGGAGAAGCGCTTGGACATTGATGGACGATGGATGGCCTGATGGCACGGGGCAAACTGTCTTTGAACACAAAAGACTTGCGCCTGCACGGCTCTCTCGGTTCCGGTTCGACTCGCTGAAGACACCATGACCTTACTCCGAGCTCTGCATGAACTTTCGAGGCTGAATAAGCCCGTCGTGCTCGCTTGCGGCGTGTTTGATGGCGTGCATCGCGGCCACCAGCAGGTCTTGAATGCCGCAAAGGCGAAAGCGCATGCACTAGGTGCCTTGGTTGTCGTCGTGACGTTTGATCCGCATCCTGTGCGCTTGCTAAGGCCTGAGCAGGCCCCGCCTTTGTTGTGCAGCAGCAATCATGAGCTGCTGATCCTTGAGCGTCTCGGCGTGGATGTGGTGCTAGTGTGTCCGTTTGATCACGCGCGAGCCGCTCAGCCCGCGGGGGACTTCGTGGAAGAGCTCGTGCAGAGCTGCTTTGATCTGCGTGCGATTTGCGTGGGCGAGGACTGGAGATTTGGCAAAGATCGAGCGGGTGATGTGGCTCTGCTGCGTGCCTATGGAGAGCGGTTCGGGTTCGAAGCGGTCGGTGTTCCATTGTTGCAACTTCCTGGGGTAGTGGTGAGCAGCACGTTGATTCGGCAGGCGGTGAAAGACGGTGACTTGGCTCGTGCACGCGAGATGCTTGGTCGTTACTACAGCGTTTACGGGACGGTGGTGCATGGTGATGCGCTTGCTCGCACGCTGGGTTTTCCCACGGCGAATATCGCGGTTGAAAACGAGCAGCTACCTCCAGCCGGAGTTTACGTCGTGCAGGCTCATTGGCAGGGTCGAGTGGTGCCTGGCGTGGCCAATCTTGGCCGCCGACCTACGGTCACTTTGGCGAATCAGGACCTGAGTCTTGAAGTGCACCTGTTTGATTTCGATGCTGACTTGTATGGTCAGACGATGGAGGTGGATTTCCTTCAGCATTTGCGTGCGGAGATCGCATTCCCCGGACTGGATGCACTCAAAGCGCAGATCGCGCAGGATTGTGAAGTAGCGAGACGCTACTTTGCCGACTTGGCAGGTAGCGGGCCGTAGCTGTGGAGTGTTGCTTTGCTTCCTGCTTTCGGAATCGCAAAGTCAAACACGCTGACGCCATTGCGGCGTTGTCCTTCATAGGTGCGTCCATCACTCGCGCCAAAGAGCACACGCTTGCCATCTTTCTTCTGCTTGCCCAAGTAAAGCATGACGTGGGTGATAGGCAGCTTGCGCGGGGTCGCTTCGTAGGTGCCGGACCAAAACACAAGATCGCCAGGACGGAGCTCGGCAAACAGTGGATCATCGAAGGTCTTCACTCCCTCTAGCATGTGAACTTTGCTCGTCTGCATGAGCCACTGGCACATTTGGTCAGACTGCCGCGGCGCGGTGATGTATCCGGATGATTGAAGCAAGTGGTACATGGTGCCAGAGCAATCCATGCCTCCCCTTTTCGGATCAGCAGAGGCGAACGTGTAGGAAAGCTTCAGCTTCGTGAGCGCGAGAGCACTGCTGATGAGCGCCTTCAAGTCAGGGCTAAGGCTCTGATACTCGATGAGTTCGTCAGGCTTTAAGGACGCAGGGGGTGCATTGGAAATGGCTCTGCGGATTTCCTCCTGAGCACGGGCGTGAGTTCCGAGACTGGCAAAAAGGCACCAGCAAATTGAACAAATGAGAAAGCGAGTGGGCATTTGTGAGAAGCGAATCAATTTTGAGCGGAACAGAGCACAACGCCCGCTCAAGTTTATTTATTGTTTTTACAGAAAAGATCATTCAGTCGAGTGAAAACTGTTTTTATGCACATGGAGATTACCAAAGCCGTTGACCGTTCACAGAATATCTAATAACTCGCGATGCCTCTGATTCACCCCCGCTCAGTGGTTACGGCTTAAACTCTCTATATATAGATCATCGCTTATGCATAGTCGACTCGCGCTCACCGCCATTAGTGCCCTTGTCTTGGCTTCGTGCTCACTTCCGCCCTCGCAAGCTTGGCGGATTGTTCAGACCCAGGGCTTGGTCCCATATGTCGCCATGGAGATGGGCCGCCGCCCGTTCCCGCCTGGTGTGACACCCAAGCGCCCGGTCTCAACCCGTCCAGCCGCGCCGATGAGTTCTGCTCCGACATCATCGATGCTCGCCGTGACGAGACCGATTCAAACTCAGTATCTCGGCGCCACGACTCCGACTGTGCCATCCACTCAAGGCAACAGCACCGGAGTTTCGGTCGCAAAAGTGGCGCCTGCGATTGAAACGAAGCCGTTGGTTTCTAATGCACCCGCGCCAAAGCCAAGAGTCTCATCCGTTCCTGCATTGCCTGTGCCCAAACCGGTGGCACCTGCACCGAAGCGCACAACCACTGTTGCGCAAACAGCACCCAAACCAGTGAGCAAACCTCAAGTGGCCAAAGTGACTCCTGCTCCAAAGCCAGTCACTCCTTCACCTGCACCTAAAGCAGAAGCGCCCAAAGCAACTGCTCCAAAAACAGAGACAGCCAAGGTAGAACCGAAAGAAGAGCCAAAGCTACCCTCAGCAGGCAATGCTTTGCCAAAAGGTAACATGGCTGCCGCTGCCAACAAAGTCGTGGCACCCATGCCATCCGTTGAAGATCTGCCGGAAGGAACTCCCTTGCCAGGGCGCCCTGGACTCGTGAATAGCCCTTTTGCTGGGAAGCATCAGATCGTAGATGTCTCCGGACTTAAGCCAGGACAAGAAGTGAAGTGCCCATACTCAGGCAAGCTGTTTCGCGTGCCACAAAATGTAGCTGCACAGCAGGCACCTGATCCAGCAACTTCACAACCCAAGGCACCTTGATCTCGACTTCACATGCGGGCCAATAGCTCGCATGATTCGCGAAACGAACTTCAATTTTGTGGGCCACTGGTGATGCGCATGCATTGTCAGTGGCCCACAACGTTGTTGACATGCAGTGTCGACAAAATATTCTCCGCGCTCATTCAACCCCAACCAAACTAAACCAATCGCGTCAAAAAAAACTCTGACGCAACCACTTATGGCGAAAACAGCAAGCAAGGCGGGCGCATCCAAGGGCGCAGGTAGCAAAGAAAAATACGTTTACACCTGGGGAGCCGGCAAGGCAGATGGTGATGGCAGCATGAAAGCGCTGCTCGGAGGAAAAGGAGCAAACCTCGCAGAGATGAGCCGCATCGGCCTTCCAGTGCCTCCAGGATTCACCGTGACCACGGAAGTGTGCACGTACTACTACGCCAATAAGCGCACTTACCCAGCTGATCTTCAAAAGCAGATGGAAGCTGGCGTGGCGAACATGGAGAAAATCATGAAGGCGAAGTTTGGCGCTACCAGCGGCATGCCTCTTCTCGTAGCTGTACGCTCTGGCGCTCGTGATTCGATGCCGGGCATGATGGATACCATCCTCAACCTCGGTCTCAACGACGACACTGTGAAAGCACTCGTCGCTGCCACTAACAACGAGCGTTTCGCTTGGGATTGCTATCGCCGCTTCATCCAAATGTACGGAGACGTTGTTCTCGGCGTGCAGAAGCGTGAAGGTGAAGACCATGAGCCGTTTGAAGTCGTGATCGAAAGCTTCAAGCACGACAAGTATCACAAAGACATCGTCGATTCCGATCTCACCGCTGATGACCAAAAAGAACTGGTGAAGCGTTTCAAGGCACTCGTCAAAGAGCGCACTGGCAAAGGCTTCCCTACCGATGTGTGGGAGCAACTCCGTGGTGCAGCAGGTGCAGTTTTTGGTTCTTGGATGAATGACCGCGCTATTGTTTACCGCCGCAAGTACAACATCCCCGCCGAGTGGGGCACCGCCGTGAACGTGCAAGCCATGGTTTATGGCAACACAGGTGACAACTCCGGCTCGGGAGTGGCTTTCACTCGCAACCCAGCTAACGGTGTGAACGAGTTCTACGGTGAGTTCCTCGTGAACGCACAAGGTGAAGACGTGGTGGCTGGTGTTCGCACTCCAGAACCCGTTGCGAAAATGGCAGAACACCTTCCAGGTGCTTATAAAGAGCTTCTCAAGGTCCGCAAAGTCCTCGAGAATCACTTCAAAGACGTTCAAGACGTCGAGTTCACCATCCAGGAAGGCCAGTTGTTCATGCTTCAGACGCGTAATGGCAAGCGTACTGCTGCTGCTGCACTCAAGTTCGCTGCAGACATGGTCAAAGAAAAACTCATCGACTGGGAAACTGCGATATTGCGCAACCCAGCAGATCAGCTTGAGCAACTTCTTGCTCCTGACTTTGATTTGGCTGAGCTCAAGAAGGCAAAAGCACTCGCCACAGGTCTGCCTGCGGGCCCAGGCGCTGCTTCTGGTGTGATTTATCTCAACGCAGACCGCGCTGCTGCTGCTGCCGAGAAAGGCGCAGACGTCTTGCTCGTCCGTAATGAGACTTCTCCGGAAGACCTTCGTGGCATGATCGCCGCAGTCGGTATTCTCACTGCTAAAGGCGGTGTTTCGTCTCACGCAGCACTCGTTGCTCGTCAGATGGGCAAGGTTTGTATCTGCGGCGCAAGCGGCGTGATCATCGACTACGACAAGAAAACCGTCACCATCTCGGGCCAAGTCTTCCACGAAGGCAAAGACAGCCTCAGCATCGACGGCACAGCTGGCACCATCTATGGTGGCAAGCTCAAGACGGGCCCTTCCAGCATCGTTACCGGTGCACTGCACGGAGACAAGGCTGCTCAAGGCACTGAGAAGTTCAAAAACTTCCAGCAGCTTATGAAGTGGTGCTCCCAAGTGACCCGCCTACAGGTGCGCACAAATGCTGACAACCCAGAGCAGACCCAGAACGCCATCGCGTTCGGCGCTCAGGGCATCGGCCTCACCCGTACTGAGCACATGTTCTTCGAAGGTGATCGCATTGACGCGATGCGTGAAATGATTCTCGCCGACAATGAGAAAGATCGCCGCGCGGCACTCGCCAAGCTGCTTCCTTATCAGCGTGAAGACTTCACAGGCATCTTTGAAGCTCTCAAAGGACTTCCTGCTACGATTCGTCTTCTTGACCCTCCTCTGCACGAGTTCCTTCCTCATGATGCGCCTGCACAAAAAGATCTCGCAAAAAAAACGGGTCTGAACTTGGAGAAGATTCAATCGCGTGTTCAAGCGCTGCATGAGTTCAATCCAATGTTGGGTCATCGCGGCTGCCGCCTTGGTATTGCTTATCCAGAGATCACTGAGATGCAGGCACGCGCCATCTTTGAAGCTGCTGCTGCAGTGGCCAAGAAGAAGATCAAAGTGAAGCCCGAAGTGATGATTCCTCTCGTTGGGTTCAAAAAAGAACTCGACCTACAGACAGAAATCGTACACAAAGTAGCATCACAAGTGATGGCTGAGCAAAAAGTGAAGCTCGACTACCTCGTTGGCACCATGATTGAAGTGCCAAGGGGTGCTTTGACGGCGGATGAAATTGCGAACACCGCGCAGTTTTTCTCCTTCGGCACGAATGACCTTACTCAGACTGCACTCGGTATCAGCCGCGATGATATGGGCAACTTCTTGATGCCCTACACTGAGAACGAGATCTTCAAGAAGAACCCTTTCGCCACTCTGGATCAAACCGGAGTCGGTCAACTCATCAACATGGCCATCGCCAAAGGCCGCAGCACCCGCCCCGATATCAAGCTGGGCATCTGCGGTGAGCACGGTGGTGATCCTGACTCCGTGAAGTTCTGCCATCGCGCAGGTCTTACTTATGTCAGTTGCAGTCCTTTCCGCGTCCCAGTTGCGCGCCTGGCAGCAGCCCAGGCCGCTATCGAGGAGAAGCGGGCCGCATCCAAAGCAGCTCCTGCTGCTGCGGCCAAGAATGTCCGTGGAGTAACAGCGCCCTCAAAAGCGGCTGCCTCTTCGGCTAAACCAAAACAAGCAACCAAACAACAAAGTAAGAACACCATGGCTAAGAAAGCTGCAAAGAAAGCCGCCAAGAAGGCCGCCCCTAAAAAGGCTGCAAAGAAAGCTGCCCCTAAAAAGGCTGCTAAAAAGGCTGCTGCTAAGAAGAAGTAGTCCTCCGGCCCTTGAGGCCTGATGAAGACCAGACGAACCAAGTTTCGTCATCAGGAAGCCCTGCGGAGAGCAATCTCCGCAGGGCTTTTCAATTTCTCTCCCCGACAATAATCGTCGAATCGCAAATCTCCTCTTCCCATCTTGTTTTCCTCCCCCGACGTGGCAATGTCGCCGCCCCCTAACCTGCTCTTGTCTCTATGAAAAAGAAAATCGTGCTCGCATACTCCGGTGGTCTGGACACCTCCGTGCTCCTTTCCTGGATCAAAGAAACCTATGATGCAGAGATGATCGCTTTCTGCGCCAACATCGGCCAGGAAGAGGAACTCAAAGGCTTGGACAAGAAAGCCGCAAAGACAGGCGCGTCCAAAATCTACATCGACGACCTTCAGGAAGAGTTCGCTCGTGATTTCATTTATCCAATGATCCAAGCTGGGGCCATCTATGAAGGTCAGTACTTCCTTGGCACAAGTATCGCTCGCCCACTCATCGCGAAACGCATGGTCGAGATTGCCAAAAAGGAAGGTGCTACCGCGATCGGTCACGGTGCTACGGGTAAGGGCAACGACCAAGTGCGTTTTGAACTCACGGCCGCAGCGCTTGCTCCTCAGTTGGAAATCATCGCTCCTTGGCGTGATGAACGTTTCCGCAATCAGTTCCCCGGTCGTGCAGAAATGATCGACTACTGTGAGAAGAAGAAGATCCCAGTTCAGGCGAGTGCCAAAAAGCCGTTTTCGATGGATCGCAACCTTCTGCACATCAGTTATGAAGCGGGTATTCTCGAGGATCCTTGGTTTGACGCAGGCGATCTCAAGTACGCCAACTACTTCAACACCCTGTCTGTGTTTCCCGAACAAGCACCAGACAAACCTGAGATGGTGGAACTGGAGTTTGAGAAAGGAAATTGTGTCTCGGTGAATGGCAAAGCGCTCGATCCTCTCGGTGTCATGAAGTTGCTCAACAAACTTGGTGGCAAACACGGTGTTGGTCGCGTGGACATGGTTGAGAACCGCTTCGTGGGCATGAAGAGCCGTGGTGTGTATGAAACTCCTGGTGGAAGCATCCTCCACTTTGCCCATCGGCAAATGGAAAGCCTCACTATGGATCGTGAAGTCATGCATCTTCGCGACAGCCTCATTCCAAAGTACGCCGCACTCGTTTACAACGGTTTCTGGTACGCGCCAGAGCGTGAAGCACTTCAGGCACTCGTGACAGACAGTCAGAAGAATGTATCTGGCACCGTCCGCGTAAAACTTTACAAAGGTAGTATCCACGCAGCAGGACGCAAGAGTCCTCTTAGCCTGTATCGTCCAGATATTGCAACGATGGAGGCAGATCCCACGAATGCCTACAACCAAGATGATGCCACGGGCTTCATCCGCCTCAATGGCTTGCGGTTGAAGACGGGCTCACTCGTCGCTCAGGCAAATGCCAAAGGCGCGAAGAAGCCTCGCAAAAAGTAACCTGTTCCGCGCATTATTTGGAGAACAGCCTTCGGCCTTTTAGCTCAGGCAGGCCTAGCGCTGAGACTTCAGCCAATGCACAGCTCCCAACTCGCCTTCAGTCTCAAGCCGACGAGTGTACTCGCGAAGTTGTGCCGTGCTGGCCCTTTTGAGTAGTGGTTCGATCAGAGGGGTGACCTCTTTGATGTGATCACTTAGAGCGGTTCTCAAAAGAAAAGGGAAAAAAGAAGTTGTACTTTTCTACAGGTGGCATAGTTGAGGAGTGTGGGTCGTCCGCACATCGAACCGAATGCTGAGCACGCCAGTCTTGAGGAGCTGGAAGTGTCGATGCATT
>JAEUHM010000006.1 GCA_016795485.1 Verrucomicrobiaceae bacterium
TGCCATCACTCTCATAGCTACCACACCCCAGAGCTCTGAACTTCGAACTCTGAGCTCTCGCTTCTACAGATCATCCAGCGGGCTAGTAATCTCCCCCCTCATGGCCCGCGCCAGTTCGGTGTAGATCTCCGTTGTTCTCACGTCGGTATGCCCTAGCAACTGCTGCACACTCCGGATGTCCACACCCCGCAGCACTAAGTGAGTAGCAAAGCTGTGCCTCAATGTGTGGGCCGTTACCCGTTTTTCTATTCCCGCAAGCTTTGCCACCCGGCTCAGCTCTCGTGAGATCATGATCTCATGCAAGTGATGCCTGCGCCTCACCCCCGGCTCACGGGGGTCCTCACTGATTTGGCCGCTAGGAAAAAACCAAAACCACTCCCAGCTTTCCGCCGCCTTTGGCGACTTGACCGCCAGTGCGCCTGGCAGTTTGACTCCAGACCGCTGGTTTAGCACATCCGCTTCATAGACCGCCCGCACATTTTCCAGGTGGACCCTCAAGCGCTCTGTCATAGAACGAGGCAGCGTTGCCACCCTATCTTTGTCTCCCTTTCCCGCACGTACCTCCAGTTTACCACCGGACAAATCAACGTCTTTGACCCGCAGCCGCATCACCTCCGCTATCCTTAGCCCGCATCCGTACAACAACTGGCAGGCCAGGCCCGCCGGACCCTTCACCAGCTTCAGCAACTGGCCCACCTCCTCCTTAGTCAACACCACCGGCAGCCGCCGCAGCACCTTAGCCCGGAACGCATCTATCCCGTTCAACTCCAAGCCCAAGACCTCTTTGTAGAGAAACACAAGAGCCTGAAACGCCTGATTCTGGGTTGAGGCTACCACGTCACCGTCCATAGCCAAAGAGGTGAGGAACCCGCTGACCTCCGCCGCCCCTAGCTCCCGCGGGTGGCGCAGTCCTGCCCAACGCACATAGCGCTTGTACCATCCCACATAAGTGTCCTCAGTGCGCAGACTCATCTGTTTGCGTCGCATGACGCCCCGGAGTTGATCCTCCAAGGACGGCCCTTGAGTCCCGCCAAGCTCCGCGGATTCACCCGCCCTGTTATTTTCCAACATGGGTCAATGTTGGAAAATAACGTGACAAAAGTCCACGCCTAAGTCAGACTTTATGCAAATGACGGGATTATCTAACTGCTACCGCTCGGGAAAATCAGTCGAAATCGACTGCGTTTGGAATAAACCAACATTTTTGCAGGCCATAGTGATGTTGAATAACAACATTTAAGTGCTCCATTTGTATTGTTCTCCGAACTTGGTGCCCACGCCACGACATTCCTCCAGTTGATTGAGCGGCCACGCTGATTGAGTCCAATGAGTCCATCATTCCAAACCACATCAACCAGACCCATTGGCTCGCGACGTGACTTGTGCCATGCCTTCCACGGTTCCCCTCGCCGAAGCAAAGGCTGCGTCGATGCCGGAGAACAAGACGATGGACGACGACACCCCTTAGCGGTCTGTCGTATGGAGGCTTTCGGCTTCGATTTTGTGGATTTCGTCTTCATGGCTTTGTGGCGTTAGTCGGGGTGCTCGTCATCTTATCGTTCGTCCAAGAAGCAAGTCTATCACCATGAGCACTCCAAAATGTAGCTGGCCCATAAGCGCGAAACAGACACTTGAGTTTGAAATCTACGACAGCAACGATGGTTGGCATAAGGTAGGGGGTATCTATATTTTCAGTTATCAGCAGAAGGCTGGTTCTTGGATCGCCCTATATGTAGGCCAGACAAAGGACTTCTCAGAGCGTCCGGCAACTCACGACCGACTGGATGAGGCAGTCCGACTTGGGGCGACACATATTCACGCGCGAGTCGTGTCCCTGCAAGCTGACCGAGATCGGATAGAGGCTGCCCTGATACAGTATCTACAGCCACCAATGAACTCGCAGCTTCGATGATGTGGTCGATATTATGTTTTGACATTTTATTGAGTCCATCGCGTGGGCCTCACCACTCATGGGCAGGTGACGCCCGTAAAAGTCAGATGAATAACCACGAACAACCAAGGACGAACAAATCGGATGCAGATAACGCTCGTAGGCTGTCTGTCGTGTTTTCCATATTTTACTCCTCGCGTATCTGATCCGAGACGTTCGGCTAGCAAACGGCGTCCATCGCGATCATGTATAATATCCTGTTCATATACCTGATCCTCGGCACCGTCGGGGCATTGATCTTGGGTGCAGCGATCACTTCCATGAGAGAATGGAGGTGGATTCGATTTCTGATCACTTCCATCACCGTCTTTGCCCTTGGGTGGATCGTTTGGTATGGGAACTATCGGTTATCAGCGACTGAGGCATTCCACGAGGATAGCCCCGATGGACGATTCCGCGTTGTGGTTTATCGACTTCCAAACTATTCAATGACACCTGGTAGTGGCGGTGACGCTCCAGCGATAGTTAAGCTATTTGATTCTGGAGGGCATCTGCTAGAGCAGAGTGATCTCTTCATGATTCAGCTAGCCCAGGTTGAATGGTCCAAAGACTCGGTCATGATCAACGACATCTATTGGGAGTTAGATAGGCAATGAAGCTGGAGATCGAACCACCAAAGCCGAACAAAACGGATGCAGGCAACGGCTCGAATGGCATCTGTCGTGTCATCGACGCTTCCCGCTCGCCGTCGCCTGATCCGAGACGTTAGGCCAAAACCAAAAAACCAAAAACCTGATACCCCGTTTCTTATTTATGAACGAAGAAATCACAGAACCAGCCGCAAAAGCGCTTAGTGAGGAAGTTAATGCAAAGCTAGCTCCTGTAACCGACTCAGAAGAACATGCTCAGGCCAAAAAGAAACTGAAAGCGATCATCATTAAAGACAAGGACGGAAATATCCTTGAACCGATTACCAGGGATTACGGGAATGGCGACATACGAATCGGATTCAACCGTATTTTCTTTGAGTCGTCTAAGCTGGAGACGACGATTGCTTTGATTGGAGGAACCATTGAGCGTGTTGAGGGAAGCTCACTTCCATAGCTTTCTTTTTGGCTTCTTCTATACTCATGCCATTGATGTATAGGGTTGACACATCACACAGGGTTCTCCGCAGAACGGTATTGATATTGTCTATATTTTGTGACTTCATTTCGTATGCCGGATCAGTTGGATCAAGATCCTCTACTGTCAGAGGTTTATAACCGATGAACCAATCTTCTAGCCTATAAGTTTTCGACTCTTCTAATGCGATTCTTTCGTCGTCCCATACTTCAACCACACGATCATCCAAGACCATTCCATCCGGGCCTAACAAAGGCGCTTCACCTAACACATTTGGCTCGGTGTAGTCTTTATTGATATTAATATTATTTGGCTCGCCTACATGTGTAGGTGAGCTTAGACGTTCGCCCAACCACTGCGCACCTTCACCCCATATCCATTATGCCACGACAAACCCGTAAAGACGCCAAACTCGGAACTGCCTTGAAGAAGCTTGGAATCAAACCAGCAGCTCTGAAATCACCCACAGGAAGAGCGACACGTAAGGACGCAAAGATTGGCACCTTGCGTAAGCGTTCTGGGAGCTAGCCATAGCCGGAAGGAACTGACAGCTATGAAAGTCGAAACAGAACTTAACGAAGAAACATTTTGGGACACGATTGTCCGTTACGCTGCTAAGCTTGGTCGAGAGATTGTGGAACTAGCCTTGCAGCTATTTTATGCCTTGCAGGACCCAGACACACCCGCATGGGCGAAGAGTGTTATTATTGGCGCGCTCGTCTATCTCGTGTCTCCCATAGACGCGATACCCGACGTTATTCCAGGCATTGGACTTACCGATGATGTTGCCGTGATTACTGCCGCAGTTGCAGCGGTTGCAATGCACATCAAGCCAGAGCACAAACAGGAAGCTACGAAGACAGCGGCATCATGGTTCGACTAACCAGCACCGCTACAGTGGCGAACAAGGCGCTGGTGCCAACCGCCGGGGCTGCTCTGTCGGCCATGCTCTCCGTAACTTTAACCCGCCTTCCCGTCTCCACGCTCACCGCCGCCCCGGCGGTCGGCACAGCTTAGACGTTAGCCCAACAGAAGTAGCCACATTCCATGAACGAAGATATTTACTCGACTACCTATCGAGTTGCGAGAGATGGCCAGGAACTCGGCGCATGGACCATAATCGAGATTCGTCAGTGTGTGGCAGCGGGTTCGTTGCTCACATCTGACTTGGTCTGCGCTGATGACGAAACTTGGTCGCCGATGCTTCCCGTCCTTCGACGACGCTTTGGACCATTCGATTGGGGCGGCGAGGACGATAGACTCTTTTATTATGTTCGGGACGGTTTTGTTCACGGGCCTCGCCTGATTGAAGAGATTCTCGCGATGCATAGTGCCGGCTATCTCCCCGGCGACACAAGCATCTCGTCTCTTGGTTGGGAACAGTGGCTTAGCATTGAGGAGACACTGAGGATTGCAGGCACCGACGAGGAAGCCGAGCCGAGCACTGAACATTTTGAGGCCGCTAAACAGCAACTGCTCAACGGCAACATCTTCTCAGCCGCGATCAACTTTGGTGCGCACATTTTCAAGAACCTTCCCGATACACCTAGCAACAACCCAGGCAATGAACCACCCCAACTCAAGGGCTAACAAAGCGGATGCAGGCAACGGCTCGAAGGCTATCTGTCGCGTGAGCAACGTCTTGCGCTCGCCGTCGCCTGATCCGGGTCGTTCGCCGAACCAATAAACACACGCGATGGAGCTTCCACCTGTTCAGAATCCGATCCTCGACGAGAAGAACAACGTGACTTACGTCGTGCTGGCCTACCGCGAGTTGAGCGTCGCAGAGCGTGTAAGGGCAGTGCAGGTATATCACGGACAGAAACGCTCGAAGAAGAAAGACAAGAACTGCACGATTCAGATAATAACGATGTTTGGCCTTCAAGGCACCTAGCCAACAGAGCCGCTACACTTATGTTCATTATGACACTTGCCCCCATGATCGTCAGCTCCACGCACTCCCCACTGTGCTTAACCGCGCAGAGAACCTGATTCGCAATTTTTCTTTTCATAACCATTACCAAGGAGTCAACATGGCAGACCAAAACGACGAGACGAAGAAGACAGTTGGAGCGGCGGCTGGTGCCGCCGTGGGCGCTGGAGCAGGCATGGCTGGTTCTGTGGCGGCACTATCCGCAGCCGGGACAGCGGGCCTTTCCGGCGCGGGCATCACCACAGGGCTTACTGCTATTGGCGGAACGATGCTTGGAGGGATGGCGGTTCTGACTGGCGGTGTTGTCTTGCTCGCAGCAGGTGGAGCCGTTCTCGGATACAAACTACTCAGCAAGAAGTGAACACCGAAGGGACGCACAACGGCGAACAAAACGGATGCAGGCAACGGCTCGAAGGCTATCTGTCGTGTCAGCAACGTCTTGCGCTCGCCGTCGCCTGATCCGAGACGTTGATATGGCTCCGGTTTTGGCAAGTGGGAATGTTGGTTCGCTGTCATTTTGATGACCTTTCTCTTGGTTTGTTCTTCTCACCTCAGAAGCAGACTGACCGACCAGGGTGAATCGTATCACTTCGGTGGTTATGCTGACATTCGCGTGCTGGTTAACGCATTTCTTTTGTTCACCGCGGCCTGGATCTCACAGTCTCGACTCGAGCGCTCAAGTGACCTCTCGGCCTCTCTTATCTCATAACGTCTCTCGTGTGCTGGCCTCCGCGTCGATCAGTCTGGTTCTAAGGTGTGAAGCTGGGTCTGTTGGGTGCGTGTCTCTTGGTTTGCCTGACGCTCTATTGGGGTGCTGGGCTGGCGCTGTTCACTTTGTCTTCAAGGTGTAGTGACGGCCTTTTTTCTTTGCTGCTGCTGCTGCTTGAGTGCTCTCTGTGGCCTTGGGCGTCCGTGCTGTGCTCAATGCTTGTGTGCCATCGGCTTTGGGCATCACTGCTCTCATGACTTCCCACACGAACGCTGCCAGCTCTCTGGCCATTGCGATCTGCACTTTCTGCCGCGTCTTGCCTCGGGCGGCGAGTTTGCGCCCTCTTTCATGCAGTCGGTTCTGACAGCGCCAGGAGATTTCGCTGACTTGGCGTCGGTATGCTTTTGGGATGGCCTCTTGTCGGGTGGTGAGTTCCTGACTGACTTTGGGCGGCAGACGATAGTGCTGGGCGCATTCGTTGAAGATCCACCGCAAGTGGCCGTTGCCGCACTTCGTGATGGCTCCTTGTGCGCGACTTCCTCCGCTGCTGCTTTCACTGGGCACGAGTCCGAGATAGGCCATGAGATGACGCGGATGCGGGAAGCGGTGAATATCGCCGATCTCACTGACGGTGATCATCGCTGCGACAGTCTGATAGCCTTTGAACCCCATGAGGGCGAGTACGACGGGCTTCATGTGCCACTCGTCGAGCAACGCCCTCATGTGCATCTCCAGTCGCTCGATGCGCTCGGCTGCGGCGTCAATGCATTGCAAGTATTCTTCCAACACGATCTTCATGGCGGGGTGTGGCAGGATCAGCTCTCGCAAGTAACGCATGTGTGCAGCGCTCCATGAAGTCTTCTCCCCATAGCGGTAGCCGTTGCGCAGAAGAAAGGCTTTGAGTTGATTGCGTCCACTGCGTTGATCCTGCACAGCGTCGGTGCGAGCACGACACAGATCGCGGATCGCTTCATCGCGTTCGTCGGGAATATGCACGGCAGTCAGTTCACCTGCGCGATGGAGTCGTGCAAGCATGCGGGCATCGCGACGGTCTGTTTTGACCTTATCACCCGATCCTTTGGGGGTAAGCGAAGGTGCGATGACATCGCAAGCGATGCCCTTCTTCTTGAGGTGGCGTGCCAGCACAAATCCGCAGGGACCCGCCTCATAGCAGATCTTCAGCTCTTTGTCAGGATGGCCCAACTTGCGGATGAGTTTATCCACGCTGTGAAAGGTGTTGGGAATCTCTCCATAGTTCCTCACTTCTCCGTCTCGACCCGCTTCGGCGATGGCGACGGCAATATTTTCGGCATGGACATCTAGCCCAAG
>JAEUHM010000001.1 GCA_016795485.1 Verrucomicrobiaceae bacterium
AGACCCAAGACGACCCCAATCCACACGCAGCCTGAAAACGACAGTTGACCCCACTTTGCCCACACCCTAAACCATAACCCAATCACACCATGTGTTACCTATGTCCTGAACCAAAGGTGTTACCGATGTCCTGACTGAGCCTCCAAATCCCGCATTCTATTGCGCCTATTCTTTTGCGTATCCTCTCCGTCTCCCATAGTGGGACAGGCGTGCCGACCGCCGTGAGCAACCCGTGACAACAGATCAGTCTCGCAGCTTTCATCTTGCATTTGCACATCCGATCGATTGATGATCGCCCGATGTCTCGTCTGACTCGCCATGGCCAACCTCCCTCGTAACTGTTAGAAACATGCAACAGAAAACACCTGACCCCTTTGACACCAAGCATTCAAGAAGACGTCGTTAATGACATGGCATCTTTGCTGCCTTCTGACCCAACTCGATACACTTCATCGCGGGGGATTCTCTTTGATTCCGTCACCGGTCAAAGGTTCAGCGATGGTAAGCTCTACGCGTCTGACCGAGTGCTACGCAATGCCTTGTTCATGACTTATGCATCCACGCAGAACCACCGGTTTCGCATGGGAACTGCTCAGGGAGTGACAGATCAGCAGTGGCGGCTGGCGCTCAGGAAACTCTTCCGGCTGGCACTCATGGCCGTCGATTCCGCATCCGAACTGAGATTTAACCAGTATTTGGCGGCTGGAGTTTTTGGCCAGGGCGCAACACCCTCCGCTCTTTATTCCTACCTTCACTGGTGTGACTGGGAGTTCTACAGTGCTTTCCCAAGGGATGTCGACGGCGATCAAATACCCGACGGGTGGGAACACGGTTATTCACTCGATTTTCGCTCTCGCCTAGACGCCGGTGTTCAGTTTGGGACGACTGGTTACGTGCCTTCTTGGGACAGAGCTGATCCACCGCTGCCCCTTGCGAGTTACCCACTTCATCTCCGTCCAGTCTACGCCACGTTCTACCTTTCGCGGTTCACCAACTACTTTAGCCTCCCAGAGCCGCGCCCCAATCTCCTAACGTATTACAACACAAACCGAAGCGAAATCGCGCAGACGCTCAAGCTTCAGAAGCTGGCAGATCCCGATGGCGACGGATTGAGCAATCTCCGTGAGTATCTCCTTGGCAGCCATCCAACGATTGCTGACTCCGATGGCGATGGCTACACCGACGGAGTTGAAGTCGAGTTCTTCACCTACTTCGGCGCACCATCATCTCTGCTAGATTCCGCCATCACTCCGGACGATCTCACGCTTGCTGGCATTCCCCATCCTATCCACACTCTCAATCCAAGCATCCCATCGTCAGACACGTCTTCCGATTGGCAGCCCAATCCAATACCCCCGGACCTTAGCGACTACGTCATTGAATACTTCAACCAAGGTTACACCAGCATCGGGTTCTATTCTCCCTATCCTCATGTTAACCGACTCGGTCAAACCGACACGCTCTATCACGTTGCCGGCAATTTCATCGGCCCAGGTCTATTTGATCCGCAAGGCATCATCTCCCAACCTCAATACGTGGATGGCTTGAAGTTGAAGCACTTCCGTCAGGTAATGCTCAACAAGCTCGCGGGCTTAACGGCTTATCGGCAAACGATCGAGCCAGCGGAGTATCTCACTGACTTTACGACAACCGCACACCTCCCGTCTGCCCATTGGCGTCACTGGCGTTCGTCTATCTTCTACGAGAAGCCTACCAGACTGGAAGACCATGACTCTATATATTGCGCTGACTTCGTTTCGGCGCCTTTACGGACGGGCTCATCACGCTCACGCAAACAGGTATTTCGGTTTGAAGTGATGGATGGCGAAAACTATCGCCTCCACTCGAACTATGGCATCCACATGATCTACCCTCCCCACTTCAGTCATGGACGAGGGTTGCTTCACTATGACGAGAACTCTGAAAGACCTAGCCACATCGACCTGGGTCGGCTCACCCATGGACCGGCGACCACAACCATGGTAGATGACGCTTGGCTGCTCGCTGCCCTCTACGAAATGCCAGATCTTCCGCCATACTCTAACACCCAAGACTCTGGCCGCCGCTACGTGTTCTACGAGCCACTTCGTACCGACCTAGACTTCCGCCCCATGAACCTCACGGAAGTGCCTGAGGACGAGGAAGACGACGCAGAAAACTGCCCTGTGCTCTACATTCCCACCCCACCGGGCGGTCCCACCCCGGCTCAAACCATCCCGCCATCCGTATTGTACATCCACGCAGAGACGGTCAAAGACCCTGGGCATTTCACCTTAGACTTCGAGACTTCTGGGCACTACCAGCTTTACCGGGACCAAGCCTACTCAGACCCCGTTTCCAAGACGACAAGATTTGATGCCAAAGTAGCCAACCGGATCTACATCAAACCAACCCTGTCCCACGGCACCGAAGACAAGGAAGTCACCCTGGTCTACCATCAAGACAGTTGCGCACCAGTCGAACTGGACGAACTTCACTTCCGCCTCTTGCCCGTCGAGATAAAGTTTATCAAACCGGACGATGCTACTTGGCAAGAAGAAATGCCTCAAAAGCAGGTTGTATTGGATGACAAAGATTTGCGCTTCAAGTTGGTGTTGTCGGGGATCGAAGAGTCCAATCAATCGAAGCTCGAGCAGATGGGCTTTCATCATTTGCATCTCACGAGCACTGCGACTCGACCCGCGTTGCACACACGCCTTAATCTCTTTGGGCAGTCCACCGAAATCCACGCGGCAAACGGCGCAACTGAGATTCGCGTCAAGTTGCGAAGGCAGGACTTAAAATTGGCAAATATTGTTCCGCAATCCGACAGTGACGGCATTGAGGATGAGCGTGCGAGCCATGACTACGCACAGCCTCCAGACTCAAACTTTTCAGACAGCGAAGCATTCATTTACCAAGGAGCAGGATGGCGACATCGCTACCGAGGCTATTCACGGAATGAGGAATCCGCCTCTTTGGAGAACGACCCTTTCAAATCAAAGCTCGACAAGACGTTCCTTCAGGCTGCCGGAGTTGAGATGTTCACAGTCAAAGTTGAAGGGATTTCTGGTATTCAGGGGAAAGCAATGCTGATGAATCAAGCTGATGTCTTTTGCTACTCGGGACACGGCGTGAGCCAAAATGGTGCAGAGTTCGAACCTGGTCTGGACGCTCTAGATGACAACAGTGGCTACATCCGACCAAGTGACTTGGCTGCGTATTGGACGAGGGATTTGGATTGTGCTGTGTTTGCTGGTTGTGCTGTTCTCAACATCAACAATTGGGTCGCATTTCCATCTTATTACCCACCGACGACTGGCCCTGGAGTGAACTACTGGCCAGGCAAAGCTATGGAGAACATTGGACCGCAATTCCTTGTCGGCTATGGCTCGTCCGCACCTTTGGATAGCCAGGGTTCAGCCGCCATAGCAGCATCGTTCACTGCTCAGTATGACACTAGCGGAGACGCTTTCGGATCTTGGCGTGATGCAAACGACAACAGCAACGGCCGGAATGCAGTTGCGATTCAGAAGGGCACCAAATTTGGTTTTTTTGCACGAACAACTTTCCTAGGGATATCCTTCTACAGTTGGACAGAAAAAGCAAAAGTAGGAGATTGGACCCCATAACAAGCAATGAAGAACAGGACATTATCGATTTTCTGCTGTCTGCAATTCTTCGGAATCGGAGCGTCTGCGCAGTTGTCTCCAGAAGCTGAACGAGCCCTTCAGGCTGCCTACTCTGGCGACTCGGCAGCGCTGCTTGACACCGTTAAAACGATAAGCCGCGCAGCTTTCCCGACAGAGGGACATCGGACAATAGCAATGATTCAGGCTTATGCTGCCTCCGAAAACGTCGAGCACTTAGCTGAGGCAAGGCGAATTGCAGAACGATACATCGCAGAATCCACCACAGATTGGATTAGAGACTTTGTTCGCATCCAATTGTCCACAGTCTTGAGCTTGGAAGGAAACCGAAAAGCTGGGGGCTTGCTCGCGGAACAGGCTCTATCCGATACCGACTTTGAATCACTTCCTTTTGATGAAGATCCATTTTTGCGCTTTATCGCCAGAAGGGTTGGAATCAGCCCAGCACAAATCCCAACATACTTGAAGGACAACCTGCATTTCCAGGTTGGCTCATATTACCTCAATCGTAGTGTTAGTGAAGGTGGAGCCGACACTCAAAACGCCGTGAAACACTTCGGATCTATAGCCGCTCGCGAACTGAGGGAGTCGGCCATGTCTGATCAGCGGCTAAAAGGAATTGATCTAAACGGGCTTGAAAGGTCTGGTTCATCAAGAGCACTGCCCCAAGAACGGGCGGGCAATCGACGTTCGCCGACAACTTCATTGGAAGTTCCAAACGAATCACCGTCTCGGTCGCTTGTGTCTCCGTCAAAGCCACTCACTGAGAAACCGATGACTCCGGCACCGAGCGAAAAACCGACTTTATCAACACATTGGAGTATTATCGTTGTGTTGATCGTGGCAGCAATTGGCCTGCTGTGGTTGCTACTCAAGAAACGGAATTGATCGGCCTGCAACGTGCAGGGGAAAATGGGGGCATGGTTGGAATCTTGACAAACTGCCACTTCACCAGTGACGTTAACGATAACGTGAAGCCGGAAGTGGCGAGCAAGGAATGGCCTGCGTAAATGAAAGGGGTAAAAGGTGAAAGGGTGTGAAAGGGGTCACGTGTTTTCTGTTGCGCGTTTCTAGTGGTTATGCAAGCTTTGGCTCATGCCGAGGCAACCGCGTATCCAGTATGAAGGCGCTCTCTATCATGTGATGGCGCGCGGGGATCATCGGGAGGACATCTTTTTGGATGACAAAGACCGCATTACCTTTCTCCAGACATTGGCAGATGCTTGTGGCCGCACCGGGTGGCTTTGCCATGCCTATGTGTTGATGCCTAACCATTACCATTTGGTCATTGAGACGCCCAAACCCAATCTGGTGGCAGGGATGTCTTGGCTCCAGAACGCCTTCACCCGCAGGCACAATGTGAGGCACGGGCGCTGGGGACATCTGTTCGGTGGTCGCTACAAAGCGATCTTGGTGGACGATGAGGATGGCTGGTACTTGGGCACTTTGATTGACTACGTGCATCTCAACCCAGCACGCGCTGGCCTGGTGAGCTTGGAGACGGGTCTGGAGGCCTTCCCGTGGAGTAGCTTGCCATCGGCGTGGCTGCAAACGCCAGCTAAGCGCAAGGCATGGATGTGCGTGGATCGGGGGCTCAGGACTCATGGACTGCGGGATGATGCATCCGGACGAAGAGCCTACCTGTCCAGGCTAGAAGACAAAGTCCGCCGGGATGGGCAGGAGGCTGGCCGGGTAATGCCGGACAACCTGAGTTTACAATCCACACTGCGGAGAGGGTGGTACTTTGGAGCGCAAGGGTTCCGAGAGAAGGCGCTAAAGGTGGGAGAGTCGGTGATGAAACTGGCTAGCCCAAGAAAGAACTACGGAGTGAGTGCAGAACTCAAAGATCATCACCTGCACACAGCAGAAAGGCTGCTCCAGGGGGGGATGAAAGTGTGCAAGCTGAGGAAGGACGACCTGGCAACCTTGGCATGCGGAGATGAGCGCAAAGCGCTGATCGCGCTGATGATCAAGGAACGGACGACAGTGCCACTGGACTGGATAGCCAAGGAACTAGTGATGGGGACCCGCAGCACAGTGAGCCGCCGAGCAGCAGAAGTGAAGAAGGAACTCCCGACCAACGAGAAACTAAGCCGCCTGATGAAGCGGATGGACAAGGAGGCGCGATAGTGAAATAACTAGAATCTTGCAACAGAAAACACCTGACCCCGGACCCCGGAGACCCCGGAGACCCCGGAGACCCCGGAGACCCCGGAGACCCCGGAGACCCGGAGATGCCATAGTCAACATGACACTTGCGGAAGTACTGAATGATATATGTGAATCCTGCTACATGCATCTGGAACAGATTGGCATTGGCACGAGAGAAAACGATGTAGATGGTGACCAGCCTCTGCATAAAGCAGTGGTGCAGGGGAACCTTGAATTTGTGCGTGTCCTCCTTGAGGCAGGGAGCGATCCAAACTCACCAGGAGACATGGGCTGCACACCTCTTCACAACGCCGCTATTCGTGGGCTCGTAGAAATCGCCCAAGTTCTACTTGAATATGGAGCTAGTCCGTTATCAAAAAACGAGTTTGACCGGTCGCCGATCGAATCAGCAACAGATCAGAGAATCAAGAAGTTGCTACTTGACTCTATCACCAAGGAGACTGGCGCGCACGATGCAAAACCTGAAAACCAGCCGCCCAAGAACAGTGGCTCGCAAAGCTCACCAGCTCCGCCCTGAGACGGTAGCCACATGAAAATGGGGGTCATTGAAAATGGGGGTCATGGTTGGAATCTTGACAAACTGCCACCTCACCAGTGAAGTTAACGAGGGAAAGGGTCTGGTGAGAATGGCACTGACGTAAGCCCTTAGGCGAGTTTGGTTTTATGTTTTTGGGGTTCAGGGAGCAGGCGCATGAGGGCTCGTGGTTTGTTGGGTAACTGGTAGCTGTCGCGTCTTCGTTTGAGGGCTCTCGGCTCGCTTCGTCCAGGGCGTGGGTGCACGACGTCTGCGGCGATCCATTGGAGCAACTCAGCATAGCGCTCCATCGCCTGTTTGCGACTTGGGCTGTTCCACAAACTGCTCTGCCATTGAGTGATGCGGTCTAAGGTGCCTTTGAACGAGAGGCGTCCACTCTGGCCTACTGGACGCAGCGCATCAGCTTGTAACATGAGCAGTCGCACGAGGTTGTAGGCGATGAGGTGCATCATCAACCAAGGGCCTACGCATGAAATCCGAAGCGGAGTACAGCAGCCTTTTTTCTGCAACAGATTCAGAGAAGCCAGCAGATTTCCTTCAGACACATTCAGACACCATCTGTGGGCCTCCCCGAGTCTGCTGAAGATTAGCCGTCTCCGGTCAATCTGTTGCCCATTTCGCCGGTCCGCCCCCCTTTTTTACTCCTTTTACTGTGACCGCTTTCGGGTCTTAGAGCGGTTCTCAAAAGAAAAGGGAAAAAAGAAGTTGTACTTTTCTACAGGTGGCATAGTTGAGGAGTGTGGGTCGTCCGCACATCGAACCGAATGCTGAGCACGCCAGTCTTGAGGAGCTGGAAGTGTCGATGCATT
>JAEUHM010000007.1 GCA_016795485.1 Verrucomicrobiaceae bacterium
TTTGCGGTGGTTTGCAGTAGTTTGCAGTGGTTGAGCGATGAGTCTGAAGGGTAGGGCGAGGTGTCCCCACCGAGCCGTCACAGCAGGCCAAAGGACTCCCTTCATCCCAATAACCAACAGCCCACCCCACGCCCCCAACAATCGCCAACCATCGCCAACGTCCCCTGGGAGGTAGGGCGAGGTGTCCTCACCGAGCCGTCGTGGCAGTCCAATCAACATCATCTCCTGCCCAGTGCGAAGAAGACGGAAGACTGAAATCCAAACACAACACCGCTCTCTGTCTCAGACGTTGAATCACTCCTTCATTCAGGTCTGGCGTCTGCTGTCTTCCCCTAACATTCTACTGCCACCATTCTTCTGCCATCCCGTCAAGAACCAAGCACCAGGAACAAAGAATAAACCTCCACCACCCCACCCCAAGGCAGTTAATCCGATCAAAATGTCAGCGCAATATCGATTGATCAAGATAGGCGTATGATCACAAAAGCCTCATGACTACCGACATCCAAGCAAAAGGGCCCCAACCTTGACAGAACAAGCCCTCACCACCATGATTCGCCATGAAACAGTCCCAGAAATATCACTCGGTAGTGATATCGCCTCACACTAATTAGACTGTTAGCCCAACTTCAACCTCGCCCTCTAAATGTCAGCTACGTTTACCAGTGGAGCCATCAAGCGCAGCATACGCAAGTTTACGGACTATGCTGGCGATCTCTTGAAGTCAGACTACAATACCTTTGAGGATCGGCTGAACGTCTTCATACAGTTTTGTAGCTCAGACGAAGTGTTTTCCCGCATCCACGAGCAGCTCATTTCAGTTCCAAACGCTGACTTCGATTCGTGGTTTGCCGAGAGGCAGGCTACTGTTGGCAGCTTTGCTGGCAGCGGAAAGCTCATTTTCCCAGCTCAGCCTGAGGAGCGGCTGTCGATCATGTATCAGCTCCTTTACGGGGTATATGCCGGGAGCGTTCCTTTTCAGTCGTTCACGTTGCACTTTTTCGCCTTAGGGTCGAGCCGCTACGACGACTACATTTACGCTTTTAATGAGTCGGTGACTCAGCCGCTAGTTCGAGAGTTGGCTTATCGTCTTGACGAGTTAGACGAGCAACTCCCCGCCGAAAAGACGACAGAGGTATCACCTTCAGTGATACAGATCATTCATCACGCCACTAATGTTATTCAACAGCACGCCTCTGGAGAGAACATCCAACAGAGTGCCACTATTTCTTTGTCACCTGATCTTGCAGGTCTATTCGCACAGCTTCGATCTGCTGTGGCGTCCGCTGGATTGCCTCCTGCCGAGGCCAGAGAAGCCGAGGAGATTGTTGAGAGTGCTGCGTCTGAAGCTTCCCAACAGCGCCCTCGCTCATCTGTTCTACGAGCCCTTTTTCGCAGCCTTCCTGCATCGGATGCTATTCTCTCAATCACATCTTCAATCATCGAGATTATTTCCAACACAATGGGCTAACAATAAAGGCCGTATTGCTGCGAGGGGTTGAGTTTGTTGCTTTTGGGTTTCATCGAGCCAGCAACTACGGCCAGGGTTGAACACTGCCATGCCGCGATAGCGGCTCCACTGCTGAGCTAGGCTTTAGAATGGACATCGAGGCCCAAATACAATACTTCTTTGTTCATCTTTGTATGTGGTGTGTTGATTGCACTTTACTTCGCTCGCCGGATCAGGACTCCACGTCCTTCCCCGAACATGCGGATAGGCCTCGCCAGAAGCAGTCCGCGATTGATGAACGCTGCCGCGTTCACCCTAGCGGGAAAGCCGTTGGCTTTTCTGTCTCACTCCGTTCGGCTCATAAGCGGCCAGCACACCACGCCTTTTCAATCAGTCACGCTGCACCTCCGACTAGCTTGCGCTGGCTGGGCCGCAGCCATAAAGTCTCGGCATCAAAAGAACGCGCAGGGTGGTCGAAGGCCCCCGAATACGGTACCACAGGCCACTGGTCATAACTATCCATGAACGCGGAAGAAGCCGAAAAAATCGTCTGCCAGAAAAACAATGGCGAGCTTTTCGCGATGCTTGCACACCCTGAAGAATGGGTTCCAGAGGTGCTTGGAGCAGCTAAGGATCAGCTACGGACGAGAGGTATTGAGTTTACCCAAGCCATCCCGCAGAGCCAACCGCCACCACGCAGAGGCAACCCAGGCAACACCCATCGCGGTTTCATGCTTCTAGCAGTAATGGTTGCCATGGCAATCTTTGCCCAACCCAACATCGAAAATCCGCAAGAAAAGTTTCAGACGCTTCTGCGTTCGCAGAAGGCGAAAATCTACGAGGATGGCAATCTGGTCACCACTGCCAAGCGATGTCTCTCTTGTGGTCGGGAGGTTCCTTTAGATTCTCAAGTTGGCCAGACCTGTCCACACTGCAGAGTTCGCTGGTCCAAAGAGGTCATTGGTCGAGCTGACCGTGGAGACGCTCAGTGAGCAAACCATGTCGCCAAATAAAAATCCACAGATTAACATAAGTCCAGCATCCGTCTTAGACCTAGCCACTTCTGGGGTAACTCCAAGGCTGAACAAGGAGCGGCTGGACAACCGCTGGGGCTGCAGTGTCGGCCATGGTTTCCGTAACTTTAACCCGCCATCCCGTTTCGACGCTCATCCCGTCCCAGCGGCGCCAGCGCTTGAGCGTTCGGCTTAAACTCGCAAGGTCACTCGAATGACTTCTTCTGAGATCATCACAGCAATCAGCATCCATTTGTTGGTTCCAGTCGCAGGTGTGGTGGCCTATCTCGCTCTTTGTCGGCGTCTATTCGTTGCTGGTGCCTCCCCCATGTTCTTGGCACAGCTTTTCCTGCTCTTTGTTTGCTACGGAGGCGTTCTTCTCGTCGTCCTGACCAGTTTGTTCTGGTATTGGTCTGGCATGGCGTCGTTGGGGGTATTCTTCCTGATCCTGGCTGCACCGATTCTGCTTTTGCCTGTCTTGCTCAGTTTGTGGAAGCAGAAGAATCATTCATTAGCACACCGTATCGCGTTCCGAGCTTGCGGTGGGTATTACGTTCTAATTGCCGTGCTGCTGTGCTCGCTTCCATTGATGCGGAGCATGGTGAGCAGCCATACGCCCGAGTCCTCCAACAAGCCGAACAATAAAGGCCGTATTGCTGCGAGGGGTTGAGTTTGTTGCTTTTGGGTTTCATCGAGCCAGCAACTACGGTCCCGCAGAGCGGGATTGAATGGGCTCGGTGTGATTCGTTCTGTTCGGTGAGTGAGCGATCCGCAGTGTCGTTGATGATGGTGATCTCCAGCAGATTGACTTCGTCTGTCTGGATGACTCGGCTCATGGAGGCCAGCAGATTCTTCTCTGATGGGTTGGAGTGTTGGTGGGCGTGAACGGGGGCGGTGGATGGCAATGACTGGTGTTTTGTGGCCGGTCCTTATTTGCGGGATCAAGACTCCATTTCCTTCGCTAACCATGAGCCCCAGCCTTTCCAGAAGGGGCCCGAGGCTCACAAGTGGCCAGCACACCACGCCTTTTTTAGTCAACCGTGCCGCGCCCCAGATCAGCTCATGCTGATCAGTCCGCAGCCATAGGGTCTCGGGTGTGACAACGCGTTGTTTGAGTTAGTTGGTCGTTGAGCCAGGGCGTTTATAGCCAAGCCAACGACGCCTCAAGTGAGGGGAAGGATGCGTATTCTCATCGTCACCACCCTGAGCCCTGACTGTGAAATGGTCGATTTGGTGTTTGCTCGGCTCATGATTTGGATTGGAGAGTGAAAGGGTAAAAGGTTGCACGGACACTTGGCTCGGGTTATGCGCCTAGTGCATCCATGACCCGTAAGACAAAGATCCTCTGCACGCTCGGACCTGCTACCCAAACCCCCGAAGTTATTCGCGAACTCATCGCCAAAGGCGCTGATATCATCCGGTTAAACATGAGCCATGCCTCCCATGACTGGGTGAGGACGGTTTATGCCCGCGTTAGAGAGGCGGCCACTTCTTTGGATAAAGAGGTATCCGTATTGATGGACCTCACAGGCCCATCCATCCGCACGGGCGATGTGCCTGAGCCTTGGCAACTCTTGGCAGGAGACAAAGTGGAGTTTCTCCTCAAGGCTGACGCAAAGCCTACTCAAAAGTACTGTACCACCGTCAACTACCCCGACCTCGGACGCGATTTGAAGAAAGCCGACACGATTTATGTGGATGGTGGCATGATCCAGATACGTGTCACAGAGCTCTCGCAGTTTCGGGTGGTCGGAGAAGTGCTGACTCCAGGGGAAATGAAGAGCCGACGGCACATCAATCTCCCTGGGGTGCCTGTGCGCTTGCCTCCACTGACGCAGAAGGACTATGTTGATCTTGACCTTGGCGTTGAACTTGGTGTCGACTTCTTCGCGCTCAGTTTCGCACGCGAGCCCGGTCATGTGCAGCACGTGCAGCTCTTGCTTGAGCAAAAAGGCAGCAAAGCTCGCGTCATCGCTAAAGTTGAGAATCAGCAGGCACTCGAGAATCTTGATGCTTTGGTGGAAGCTTCTGCGGGTATCATGGTGGCGCGTGGAGATCTTGGTAGCGAATGCCCACTCGAGGATCTCCCCATCATCCAGCGACGTATCGTCGAGCGTTGTTCCTATCACGGGCGCAAGGTCATCGTAGCTACCCAGATGCTGGAAAGCATGATTGAAAACCCCGTGCCCACCCGTGCAGAAGTGACGGACATTTTCAACGCGGTGATTGAGCAAGTGGATTGCGTGATGCTAAGTGGCGAGACATCCGTAGGCCGCTATCCCGTTCGTTGTGTCGAGCTTTTGGATAAAGTGATTCAACGCATTGAAAAGCAATACCCCGCGGGCCGATTTGCTTCAGATGCACCTCTCAAGACGAACAAACACAAGACGGTGAAGTCAGCTATCGTTTTGGCCAACTCTATACCGGGCTCAAAGCTCCTCGTTTTCACGTTGCGCGGAGTCATGGCGCATCTCCTGGCACATCAGCGGCCTGAGTTTGCTCCAATCTATGCGTTCACACCCCATGAACACGTGAGCCGCACGCTCACAACAGCCCGCGGAGTCCACCCATTGCTCATGGATTTTAGTCCAGGCAACCCAGATGCCACGGTGCGCAACGCCATCCGCCTGCTGCGTGAGCGCGGGGTCGTGAAGGCAGGTGACCCGATCGTGATCCTATCCGATGCTCTCTACAACGACACGAATGTCGACGCGATTTTGCTGATGGAGGCTTGAGAGCCTCGGTGATTGTCAGACCACGTTGCCTTCGGCACGCATTTGGCGGAACCACTCCACGAACTTTGGGATGCCTTGTTCGATGTGAGTCGTTGCTTTGAATCCTAGGTCACGAATGGCTTTGGACACGTCTGCCGATGTCAGTGGAACGTCACCTGGCTGCTCAGGCATTTGGTTGATGATTGCCGTTTTGCCCACTGCGCGCTCGATGGACTCGATCATTTCATTGAGCGACACGGTTTGCGACCCACCGAGGTTGTAGATCGAAGCTAACGGCTCGCCATTAAAGTTAAGTGCGCCCATGATGCCGTCTACGATGTCGGTAATGAAGGTGTAGTCGCGCTTTGTGTTCCCGGCTCCGTACTTGTCGATCGGCTTCCCGTCCTCAATGGCACGAGTAAACTTTGAGATGGCCAAATCGGGGCGCTGACGTGGTCCGTAAACCGTGAAAAAGCGCAATGACACAGTGCGGATTTTGTAAAGCTGAGCGTAGTTGGAGCAGATTTGCTCGGTAGCCATTTTGGTCATCGCGTAAGGCGAAATCGTCTGCAAAATGGGATCATCTTCGTGGAAGGGGATCTTTGTGTTTACGCCATACACAGAAGACGACGAGGCAGAGACGAAGCGTTTTACGCCCTGTTTCCGGCACTCTTCCAGTAGGTAAAAGGTGCCCTTGATATTGGTGTCAATGTAGAGCTCTGGGGCCTCAATCGATGGCCTCACGCCCGCACGTGCTGCTAGGTGAATGATCGCATCAGGTTTCGCTTCGGCAAAGACCTTGGCGACCTGCTCTGGGTCGCGGATGTCATATTCAAAAACCTGGACGTCTGATTGCATCCCACGGATATTGGCCCGCTTGATGGCGGGATTGTAATAGTCGTTGAAGTTGTCGAGGATGGCCACGCTATGGCCATCACGCAGGAGGCGTTCGGAGGTGTGGGAGCCGATGAATCCGGCTCCACCAGTGACGAGGACTTTCATGAAGGAGGAAGGGAAGACGTGTCCACCCGGTGAAGGGGGCCGAAAAGTTCGCCTCGTTCGGAGTATTTGCAACAATTGCGAGCAATTTGAGCGAAGGATGCATTCGATTTTGAGAAATGCATTGACGCATTAGGCACGGAACCGCTAAATAAACGCTAGTTTACTTTTTTCCCTGATCACCCGTAACCATGAGCGACGAAACACCCTCAAATAAGACTTCTTCCATTCCACCTCCGGGCCAGTCCAAGACGGCTGCTGTCCCTCTGAAGAAGGAAACGGTCCGAATCACTTTGCGGGCTCGTCCAGGCGCTGGCGTCACGCAACCTCGGGAAGCTACCGCGCCGATCAGCCCTGCTACGGCGGGCGTTCCACGGAAAACCACCGCTCAGGTCAATCTCCCTGCGGCTCCATTGCCACCAGCTTCGTCCAAGGCACCCACGAATCCAGTAAAGCTCCCTCCGGCACCGATTCCGCCACCTGGGCGCAAAACCATGAATGTTACTCCGGCACCTACTGCTGGGGTTCCTGCTCCTTCATTACCTGCTCCTGCTGCCGCTCCACGGCCACCCGCTCCGGGTGGGGCTCCACGCCCAGCCGCACCGGCAGTGGCCGGTGGCGCACCGCGGCCACCAGCTCCAGGCGCGCCAAGGCCTCCGACTCCTGGTGCCGCTCCCGCGCCTAAAGTGGAAACTGGTGCTGCCACTCAGCCTCTCACGGCAGCTCCACGTCCTCCGATGGCTGGACCACGGCCTCCAGCCGCAGGTGCCACAGCCCCTATGGCGGCTGGAAGCACTGCTAATCTTCCAAAGGCTACCCAGAAGATTGGTGCGGCTCCTGCACCAATGTCCCGACCCGCGATCGCAGCGCCCCAGAGTGCGCCTGTCAAACGCGCTGCCATGGCTGATTCTCAGCAGTTCTACGAGGAGAAAGATCCGGATGCGGGTCTGATGCCACTTTCCATTGTGTGCTTCTTGTTTGCCGCAGTGCTTTTGGGGGTTCAGATTCTTTCGACAGACAAATTGACCTTCTCTCCAGAGGGTGAAGATAGCCCATACAAAGTTCCCGCTGCTAGCCCAGCAAAGTGGGAAGAGCGTAACGACGAGACTGGTGAGTACACCAGCAAATGGCGCAGTGCTCTCCCTACCATTCCTGAATAATCTTTTCCGTCATGCCTTTCGCACTTCTTGTCTTTATCCTGGCAGTTGCCACCCTGGTTATCAACTTCATGACCCGCAGTGGAGCGGGCATGTAGTCTGAAGTCTGCCCCTGATGCGGCTAGACAATCCCTGGTTTGTGATGGCGCTCATTGGCGTCATCGGTTGGTTCCATGTCAAGCTGTTGGCGGACTTCCTCAATCTCCGTCGTCTTTCTGATTCGGTTCCCGAGTCATTAAACGACGTCGTCTCCGAGGAAGATCACCTCAAAGCTAAGGACTATCATATCGACCACGCACGGCTAGACGTGTTGTCAGAGGCCGCTGGTTTGGCGGCTCTGGTCGGATTTTGGTGGGTTGGTGGATTTCAGTGGCTTGCTCTTCAGGTGCAGGGGTTAGGCTGGGGATCAATTTCATCCGGACTGCTAATCCTTGGCTCACTGGTGGTGGCATCATCGTTGCTGAATCTGCCATTTGAATGGTATAGCACCTTCAAGATCGAGGCAGCCTATGGACTAAATCGCACTACTCCGGGCACGTTTGTCGCAGATCGCGTAAAAGGGCTTGTGATGGCATGTGCTCTGGGTGGTCCTCTAGTCGCAGGGATTCTTTGGGTTCTGGCGAATGTTCAAGCAGCTGCCTTTTGGGCTTGGGCTCTCACTAGTTTGTTCGGTCTCCTTATGACCTGGATTGCTCCACGCTTCCTGATGCCCATCTTCATGAAGTTCACTCCAATGGAACCTGGGGAACTCCGGGACGCGATTCTCGCTCTCGCTCGGAAGCAAAACTTCCCTGTCCAGGAGATTTACGTGGTTGATGGTTCACGCCGGAGCACCAAGGCGAATGCATTTTTTACCGGCATTGGAAACACTCGGCGCATTGCTTTATTCGACACACTTTTGGCGACCCATTCTACGGATGAAATCATTGCTGTCCTGGCGCATGAAATTGGCCATGCAAAACTGGGCCATGTTCCGTGGATGATCACTGCTGGTCTGTTGCAGTCGGCTGCAATGTTCGCGTGCCTACACTTTGCGCTGTCTGATGTGCGATTTTATGAGGCGTTTGGAGTTCAGGGGACACTTCCCGCACTTGGTCTCGCTTTGTTTTCGATTGTCTGGAAGCCGTGGAGCGTTGTTTTAGACATCTTGCATGGCATGCTGAGCAGAAAACACGAGTTTCAGGCCGACGAATACGCTAAAGTGGCGATTGGAACGGGCGAGCCTCTCATTTCTGCCCTGAAGAAGCTTTCTCGCGATCATTTGGCGCATCTTACACCTCATCCTTTTTACATTTTGCTCCATCATAGCCACCCTCCGGTCTTGCAGCGTATCCAGGCGCTGTCAGCTTGACACTATGAACGTTCAGATTCGTCCAGCGCCAGCAGAGCCCCGGCGTGTGCAGTTCATGCTCACCTGCCTAGCGGATGCATTCTTCCACACCGTGGGCACAGCGACTGTGCAAGTCCTGGAACACGCAGGCTGCAAGATCGACTTCCCTGAGAATCAAACCTGCTGCGGACAGCCTGCATTCAATGCAGGTGACTGGCCGGCATCACGTGAGGTAGTCCGCCACACATGTCAGGTCTTTTCTGGGCATCGGCCTGTTGTGGTGCCTTCTGGATCGTGCGCGGCCATGATGTTCCACGGTGCACCACTCGAGTTCGAAAAAGAGAGCGACCTTCATCAAATTGAGGCTTTTGGAGAGCGGACCTGGGAACTCGCAGACTACTTGGTCAATGCTCTTGGGATCGAGAGTTGGCCTGGCAGATTTCCTCACAAGATCGCATTCCATACCTCGTGTCACTCACGCGGCACTCGCAGCGGAGCAGCAGCTCTGAAGTTACTATCCTCACTCAAAGACTGCCAAATCACACCCGTTGGCGATGCTGAACAGTGTTGTGGATTTGGTGGTGCTTTCTCCGTAACATTTCCAAACATCTCTACCGCAATGGGACAGCTCAAGATTGAGCACGCCTTGGCAGGAACTCCAGATTACCTTGTTTCCTCCGACATGGGGTGCCTCATGCACCTCGGTGGCCTGATCAACCGCGAGCACAAGCCCATAAAGACGCTGCATCTGGCAGAGGTGCTAGCTGCATCCCTGACCACAGACACTCCCTAATAAATGAACTTCACCACACGCGCCATTCATGTCGGTCAGGACTATCGTGCAGAAACGGGATCGGTCATTCCGCCCATCTACGCCACGTCCACTTTCGCTACCGGCAACCCGGGCAAGTTCGACTACACACGCTCCGGCAATCCCAACTTTCGCAATCTACAGGCAACTCTTGCCGCACTTGAAAATGCCCAGCACTGCACGGTTTACAGTAGCGGCGTTGCCTCAATCACCGCCATTGTGGCCAATCTCTCTACGGGCGACCTTATCCTCTCCGAAGAGAACATCTACGGTGCCACTTATCGCCTCTTTGAAAAAGTCCTCAGACGGTGGGGCGTCAAGATCAAATATGCAAATCTCGCCAATCCGGCTAACTATAATCTGATTGAGCAACTTAAGCCCGCAATGGTGTGGCTAGAGTCCCCCACAAACCCGATGCTCAAGATTCTTGATATCGCGGCCATCTCCAAAGCCGCCCACTCTGTGGGTAGCACCGTGGTGGTGGACAACACCTTTGCTTCGAGCTTCCTTCAGCGCCCGCTTGATCTTGGTGCAGATCTTTCACAACTAAGCACAACCAAATACACCAACGGTCACTCGGATTGTCTCGGCGGTGCCGTTTGCTCAAATAGCGCTGATTGGCAAGATAAACTTCTCTTCTCCCAAAAGGCTCTCGGCCTTAACCCATCGCCCTTTGATGCTTGGCTCGTCTCCAGAGGTGCAAAAACAGAGGCTCTGCGCATGGAGCGTCACAGTTCCAACGCTCTAGAACTCGCCAGCCGCCTTGAGCAGACCAAAGGCATCAAGATGGTGCGCTACCCATTCTTGAAATCACATCCTCAACATGAACTCGCCCGGAAACAGATGAGTGCAGGCTCTGGCATGTTCATCGCCGATCTTGGAAAGGGCTACGATGAAACTCTCCAGTTTCTGAAACGCCTCAACCTTTTTACCCAAGCCGAAAGCCTGGGCGGAGTGGAGTCATTGGTCGCGCATCCCGCTTCCATGACCCACGCCTCAATCCCTCCCACCGAGCGCGCAGCAGTCGGTATCACCGATGGCCTCGTTCGCTTCTCCGCTGGCATCGAAGACGTGGAAGACCTGTGGCACGACATCGCTCAAGCACTGGGGTTGTGAAGAATATGGTGGCGGGCGCATCCACTTCTTTCTTGCGACCGGAAGATGTGCCCTTGTTGATTCGTTGCGTGGGGTGATGTTGAAAATAGTGACGTTATTCGCGGTCCAAGTGATGACTTTCGGCTTGGTGGCTGCTAGTCCGAATGTGGTGATCATTTTTTGTGATGATCTAGGTTATGCTGACATTGGGCCTTTTGGTGCCAAGGGCTACAGCACGCCGCACCTCGACAGGATGGCAGCCGAGGGTACGAAGTTCACCAACTTTCACGTGAGCCAGCCGGTCTGCTCGGCCTCGCGAGCGAGCTTGTTAACGGGTTGTTACTCGAACCGTTTGGGCATTCACGGCGCACTTGGGCCAAGTGCACGTCATGGCATAGCTAACGAGGAGGTGACGATTGCTGAAGTGATGAAACAGAAGGGCTATGTGACTTGTGCCGTTGGAAAATGGCATCTTGGTCACCACGCCAAGTTTTTGCCCACGCGGCATGGCTTTGATGAATACTTCGGTCTGCCGTACTCAAATGACATGTGGCCGTTCCATCCGGAGGCAAAACCTGGGACTTATCCCAAGCTGCCATTGATCGACGGAGAGAAGGTGGTTGATGAGGATGTGACGCCGGAGGATCAAACGCAGTTGACGACGCGCTATACGGAGCGCGCTGTGGACTTCATCAGGAGGATGAGTGACAAGCCGTTCTTTTTGTACCTGGCGCATTCCATGTGTCACGTGCCGCTGTATGTGAGTGAGAAGTTTGCGGGTAAGTCGGAGCGTGGTTTGTTTGGCGACGTCTTGATGGAGATTGATTGGTCTGTGGGTGAGGTGTTGAAGGCGCTTAGTGACGCGGGGGTAGAGAAGGACACACTGGTGGTCTTCACTTCTGACAATGGTCCATGGTTATCGTATGGCCTTCACGCTGGCTCTGCTGAGCCGTTTCGTGAAGGGAAGGGGACCTGCTGGGAGGGCGGTGTGAGAGTGCCTTGTGTGATGAAGATGCCCGGGCGGATCAAGGCGGGGCACAGCTCAGATGCGATGCTTATGACGATTGACCTGCTGCCTACGCTTGCAGCCCTGGTGGGGGCGGATTTGCCAAAGCAGAAGATCGACGGTGCAAATGTGTGGCCATTGCTCACGGGAGAGAGCGGTGCTGCGAACCCGCAGCGCTTTTATGCTCACTGGTATGAAAACAATCAACTGCAGGCCGTAACGTCAGGTGATGGAAGGTGGAAACTACAGCTTCCGCATCGCTACCGGAGCATGGGCACTCAGCCGAAGGTCCCTGGGCCTAAACCAGGGAAGTATGAACAGGTGAAGATTGACCAAGCGGAACTCTACGACCTCAAGAATGATGTTTCTGAATCGACCAACGTAGCGGACAAACACCCTGATGTGCTCGCGAGGCTGCAAGGCTATGCCGAGGAGGCCAGAAAGGCCTTGGGGGACAGCCTGACGAAAACACAGGGCGGAGAGAATCGACTTGCCGGACAGCTTTGAGGAAATCAGCTTGGTGAGTGTGAAGATCAACGTCTGAGCACCATGAGGCATGTGCGCTCAGGGTTGTACATGTATCCGACACCAAAGCTGAGCGGTTGGGCACCATAGTCACGCCTCGCATATGCCTCAATAAGGTCGGGTTGGTTGTGCTCGCTGAACATTTCGAGCGTGCCAGTGTAGTTGCCGTAGAGCCTGAGTTTCATTCCGGAAGCCCGAACATCGCGGAAAGGAATGCCGGATGGGTCTTGGACGATGGCGCGGCACTGGGTGAGCAGGTAATTGCGGATGACGCTGAAGCCCCCCTCATGCATGAGGTAGGAAGCGCTCTTCACGAAAGCCGGTGGTTGGCCCAATGAACTGGCGAAACGCAAAATGGGGCTGCCAGGATTGAGTGATCCATCAGAGAGGTCCTGGCGGAAGTAGAAGACGCGGCGGAAAGCACCATTTGGCCCGTAAGCGCGAATCATGAGGCCCGAGCCCGAGGGGTTGATGACCGGGGAGCCACTGGCATCCAGCGATACGAGTTCCACTGACTCAATCTGATGACCGGTTCTGGCCATGAATGCTAAGATAAGCGGCAGAACTCCTCGGAAGCGCGTGCTCACTAGGTCTCGGCGCATGTCTTTGGTGATGAAGAAGCTAAACTGCATGACGCTACTTACCGAGGTCACGAGACCACCGAGTCCCGCTGCGGTTTCCTGGGGGGTAATGACATGCAGCGGAGGCAAAGGTTCACACGGCTCTAGGCCGCACAAAATGATCGTATCCGCCCCTGGGAAGAAGGTGTGGGCAAAGAGAAAATCAGGTCCGCTGAATGGGTAAAATAAGCCGTGGCTGCCACGAATGTCAGAGATTTCGCTGCCTGCCCAAGTGTCAATGGGAGCCCGGTGTCGCCATTCGAAGTTGCTCCAAAGTTCATCCATCCGGCTTTGGTGATTTTGCCACTCAGGGCTGGTCCTGACCGACGAAAAGTAATCCCGGCTTCCGAGGGCCGGCAGACCTGCAAGCAGGCGAGCGGTGTCGGTAAGAGTGGCGTTGCCCGATGGTAAGTTGAACCCACGAGGGGCCAGGAAGAGACTCCGCCCATCGGCGCTTTCGGCGCGTCTGACTTCAGATGACGCCGGAGAGCCGTCGGCGGACTGTTGGGGATTGCGGCAACTAGGCAGAATCGTGAGAACTGCGGTAAAAATCAGCAAGGCGCGAGAGGACTTCATGTGGCGATGAAGCTAGCGATTTCTACGATAATCAAAACGAATGTAAGTGGCGTTATTTCTGGTCTGAACGCCTGGCTATGGTTTCTCGAACGTTTTTTCTAACCCTTGTGAACGAATGGGAGGGTCTTGGCTCCAAAAGGGTCGAAGTTTGACGATACCGATGGGCCTCTACCCACCGATGGCGATCATTCGCCTCTGCGGCTGGTAGTTGTTCCTAAAGTCATGCTCTTTTGGTTTCCGGGCGACTGTCGCGAGAATCAAAGAACGAAGTTCTTCGTCACTAGCGCCTGAACGAAGAGCTGTCCTAAGGTCAAACTCAAGGTGAGAGCCCAAACAAGGCCGCAGCTTTCCATCTGAGGTAAGGCGCAGTTTGTTGCAAGACTCACAGAAGTGAAGATTGGTAAGAGCGCCGATGAAGCCGATGAGTTGCTCTGTCCCAGGCACTTTGTAGTAAGTGGAAGGGCCATTGGTCTTGAAATCTGGCACGGGAACAAGGGGGCCTAGCTGTGATTCGATGAGTTTGCGTGCGGTTGCTGTGGGCAGGAAGTTGTCGTCATGCAGCACTTCACTCGTTGAGACTGGCATGAGCTCAATGAAACGCAGGAGGGCTTGCTTTTGCCTGGCGAACTCGACCAGCGGAATCAGTGCTGACTCAGTCTGGTGCTTGATGAGCACTGCGTTGAGTTTAATGGACTGAAATCCGGCATCAATGGCGGCGTCAATGCCCTCAATGACGGCGGGTAGTAGATCACGCCCTGTGGTCCGCTGGTAAGCGGCACGGTCGAGGGTGTCGAGCGAGATGTTTGCCGAGCGAACTCCCGCATTCACGAGTGCCTTGGCCAGGGTCAGGCCTTCGGAGGTCTTTTTGCTTAGCATGGTTCCATTGGTGGAGATGCCAACGTCACGGATGCCGGGAAGGGAGGCGACAGCAGCACAAAAGTCCTCAATCCCTGGGCGGGTGAGGGGCTCACCACCAGTGATGCGAATCTTGGTGATGCCAAGTGTAGCACCAACCCGGATCAACCGAAGAAACTCATCGTAGCTGAGAGTTTCGTCTTTGGGCGTCCAGTTCTGAATCTCCTCAGGCATGCAATAGCGGCAGCGCTCGTTGCATCGGTCGGTGACCGAAACGCGCAGGTAGTTAATGAAATGTCCGTGAGAGTCTTCCAAGGGGGCCTCCACTATGCTGATTGGGTGCGGATGGGCAATGAATATGCCTTTCGTCTGGCTACTTTTGTCTTATCGCTACAGACGCAACAAACCCACCTCGCTCTTGGCCGCCTCATCTTCATCATCCCCAGGTCCTACGTCTCAGCCGCTTCATTATCACTTGATCCGTGAAGTGGTGGAGGCCTTGGTCGACATCTTCTCCCACGGCTACTACGCGGATAAGGTGATCGAGCGTCGATTCAAATCTCATCCCAAGTGGGGCAGCCGGGATCGCAGGCAGTTCGCAGAGACTGTCTATGAAATCACGCGCTGGTGGCGGTGGCACTGGTATCTTGCACGGCTGCCAGATGCCGATTGCCTCGTAAAGGAGTGCATTACGATCCCGAGGGCGTGGCTGGTCTGGACTGCTTTCTGGATTTCGAAGACTGGACGGCAGCCTGACTTCGATGAGTCAGCTGATCTCAGTGCAGACGATGTGGCAGCGCGCTCTGAGAAGCGTGTAGCACCTGCGATACGCGCTGCCATACCTGATTGGCTCAATGATTTGGCCAAAGAAGAACTTGGTGAAGCATGGCCTCCACTGCTTCGGGCGCTGAATCGTCCCGCTGACGTCTATTTGCGCACGAACTCGCTAAAGATCGAGCCCAAGCCATTACTCATCAACCTCGAGAAAGAAGGCATTCAGGCAGAGTTGATGCCTGATCTGCCCTTGGCGCTAAAGCTTGCCAAACGGCAAAGCATTTTCCAGACCACCGCGTTCAAGGCAGGGCTGTTTGAAGTCCAGGACGCGGCCTCTCAATCCGTCGCTCCGATGTTGCAGGTGCAGCCAGGCCATCGCGTTATTGATGCCTGTGCAGGAGCGGGTGGAAAGGCGCTGCATCTTTCCTGCCTGATGAAGAACAAAGGCAAGATCATCGCTTTGGACGTGCACCAATGGAAGTTGGATGAACTCCGCAAGCGTGCCAGACGAAATCAGGTAGACATCATCGAAACACGGGTGATTGACGATGCAAAAGTCCTCAAGCGGCTCCACCAAACGGCCGATCGCGTGCTTTTGGATGTGCCATGCTCTGGATTGGGTGTCATTCGCCGAAATCCAGACACGAAGTGGAAGCTCAGCCAGGCCGAACTCAATCGCTTACGCACGCTACAGGCGCAGTTGCTGGCAGATTACAGCCGAATGGTCAAACCCGGCGGCAAGTTGGTCTACGCTACGTGCTCAATCCTACCATCTGAGAATGAGCTTCAGGTCAAGGCATTCCTCAAAGATCATCCGCAGTGGACGCTCGAAGAGGAACTGCATGCACGACCAGACAAAAAGAATGAAGATGGCTTCTATGCCGCACGGCTTAGCCTCGCGAACGCTGTAGGCTAACTCTTCAGGCTGGAACTGCACTGCTGATCAAAACGCCAGGTTGCACCGAGCGCGGCTCGGTGATCAACCGTATCATTTTATCAAACACTTCTTGGCCTCGAAGGATCTCGATCTGCACCCGCATGAAGTAGATGGGGATGTCCTGCTTTTCGATGTCAGGAAAGCGCACGATGTCTTTCTCGGTGGTGACAATCATCTCCACGTCACGGCGATCACAGCGATCCAAGAAAGGAAGAAGGTCCTGCACATGAAAGCGGTGATGATCTGGGAACCGGGCGGTGACTTCTACTTTAGCCCCCAGCTTCTTGAGACCATTTTCAAAACTTTCCGGCACGGCAATGCCCGAGAAAGCACCAACAAACTTGCCGTCTAGGGCATCAATCTCCAGGCGCTCACATGTGTGCATGTTTTGAAGGTAAACGGGACGGTGTCTGCACTCAATGATCTCTGCAACGCGGTTGTACTTCCTCAGATTGGCGATGAGATCGGTGTTGGGTGCATCCTCGCTCTTGGTGATGAAGATATAGCTGGCTCTCTTCAAGTGGCGAGCGGGCTCTCTCAGAGTGCCACGCGGGAGCAAGTAACCGGTGCCAAAGGGTGCTGTCCGGTCTACTAGCACAATGTCCAGCCGATGCTGTAGCTTCAGATACTGCATGCCGTCATCCAGAACGAGAGCGTCCACATTGAAGTTCTTGATCGCGTATTTGCCTGCCTTGACCCGGTTCTTGTCCACTAGGACCGGCACGCCTGGAAGATTGTTCGCCAGCATGCGGGGTTCGTCGCCTGCCATGTGCGAGTCCAACAACACATTGCGTCCATCAGATACGACCCTGGGCGGAGTTTCCGGCGGGCGCTCCATCAATCCAAGACCGTAAGCCAAGCGCTTGAGTAGAGGCTCAGGACGGGACTTCTTGCTCTTGTAGCCGCGACTCAGGATGGCGACACTTCGGCCTTTCTCGTGCAGTGTGCGTGAGATGAGTTCCACGACAGGGGTCTTGCCGGTGCCGCCCACCGTTAAGTTACCAATCGCAATGACAGGAACACCGAGGTGACTGGCGTGGATGTAGCGGTTCTTGAATAACCAAACGCGCGCCGACACGACAGCGCTATAAACCGATGATAGAGCCCAGAAGATGACGCGGCAGATTGCTGCGTTCCATCCTCTCCGGTTATTGAGGATGACATCCGTGATGAAGTTGCGGAGATCTTCCAGCGTGTCCTTCATGCCATTGAACTTCTAGTGGCCGCAACCGCAGTTCTCGGGTGGATCAGTATCGACAATGGACGCAGACTTTTTCAACTCGGCGAGGAACTCGTTAAATCGACGGTCACGTTCGGCTTCTCGATAGCTAAGGGTCACTTTTTCTCGGATCTCATCCAGTGGCACTGCCGTGGCAGGCTTCCGATCCATGAGCTTGCACAAATGAAAGCCCAGTTGGGTGGTAAACACGGGGCTCACTTCACCTACATCCATGGAGAAGGCAATGGTTTCAAACTCTTCCATGTATTCACCGCGCTTGAACCAGCCGAGGTCGATCTGTTGTTGCTCATTACCTCGTTCTGCTTCCGCGAGTGCTTCAAAATCCTCGCCAGACTTCACGCGAGCCCGCAGTTCTCGCATTTTCTCGTAAACTTCCTGGCGGCTTTTTGCTCCATCCATGCCTTTGGTGATGTGCACCACGCGGATGAGTTCATCCGACTTGAACTGTTCAATTGATTTCTGGTAGAACTCCTGAAGTTCCTCTTCCGTGGGTTCCTTCTCCTCGCCGTAGACGCCCGTGAGCAGGCTGTCCAAGCGCACTCCGTTCGCTACGTTGTCCCGAATGATATCTTCGTTTCCCTGCAAAGGCATGCCGATCCGAATGGCGAACTGATGGTCGCCACCAGCTTCTTCAATGAGTTTCTCAAGTCGCGCTGAGACTGCCGCCTCATCCACACCCGGGAATCGGAGACGCGCTTCGTTATTAAGGATGACTCTGGAGATGATGTTGTCCTTGGCGGTTGCGCGGAACTCGGGGTCGCGTTCACAGCACGCAACTTGAAGCGTGCGCTCGTAGTGCCCTTTGATCTGCCGGAACTCGGTCTCGATTGCTTCGTCGTCGATTTCCTCGCCATTGATGATTAGTGCCATGGCGCACGCTGTAGCGGCGGACCGCTTTTTCAATCGACTTCTGGCACATCCCTGGCTTATCACCTTGCCACGGGCGGCCAAGACGCCAAAATGGGCCGACCCCATCCCTACCAGCCGTGCGTTTCTCGATGTTTGCCCTCACCAGTCTGTCCATCATCATCCTGAGTTCCTGTCAGGCACCCGCACCGTCTGCGAGTCCGTACGCAAATACAGCCTACTATGGCGCTTCAGGTTATCAGCAGCCCGTTTACCAGCAGCCAGTCGTTCAAACCTACCAGCAGCCTACCTATGCGGCTCCTGTCCAAGCCCAACCGGCCTTTCAATATGCTGGTGTGGATGCCCAGGCTCAGCACACAGCCTCCAGCGCGCCGATCATTCGCGCTGAAAGCTATCTTTTGATAGATGCCAACTCGGGTCGGCCCCTCGTGGCGAGGAATGCTGACACCGTGCGCGGAGTTGCAAGCACGCAAAAGCTCCTGACGGCATTGGTGGTGCTCGATGCGGGAAACTTAGACAAGAAAGTGAAGATTCAGTCCACGGACACCGCCGTAGAGCCCACCAAACTTGGTGTGCGGGCTGGGGAGATCTACACCCGCCGTGAGTTGCTCTATGCTTTTCTCGTCAAGAGTGCCAACGACCTCGCCAAAGTGCTGGCCCGTGACAATGCAGGTGGTCAGGCAGCATTTGCAGCAAAAATGAACGCCAAAGCGCGGTCACTTGGCATGCGATCATCCTATTTTGTCAATCCTCATGGCCTCACAGCTCCGGGGCAACACTCAACCGCACGTGACATGGCGAGGGTAGCCATGGCAGCTTATCGCAACGACGTCATCCGCGATGCCGTTCGCCGTAAATACTTTACATTTCGCTTTAACAGCGGCCGCAAGATCACTCTAGAAAACACCAATGATCTGTTAGGTGCCATGCCCGAGTGCAATGGCATGAAAACTGGCTACACCAACGCGGCGGGCCGGTGCTTGATATCCTCTGCATCTAGCGGTGGACGAGCCGTCATCCTCATCCAACTCGGCACCAAGACAAAATACATCTGGGACGATGCTCGAGTGCTCATGTCCTGGGGCTTGAGGAATCTCTAGTCTGGCTCCCGAAACTGACCGCAATTTCTCTTCTGCCTAGTTCGTTCACCGGCGATGTTATCTCGTGGACTTGTTTTGTTCTTGGTATTGTTGAGTCAATCGTCGGTTTTGGAGGCTGGTTCGCGGCCCAATGTGGTGTTGTTTCTTGTCGATGACATGGGGTGGCGTGACTGTGGCGTTTTCGGATCAAAGTATTACGAGACACCGCGGATTGATGCGTTTGCTAAGCAGGCTGTTCGTTTCACTAATGCCTATGCTCAGCCCCTGTGCTCTCCCACTAGGGCTAGTTTGCTCACTGGGAAGTATTCGGCACGTCACGGCATAACGAGCGCCACGGGCCATAAGCCACCACAGCCAGACGGCTTTGCGTTCTTGCCCAAAGCAGCGCCCGCCAATCAGCCGCTGCTGATGCCGGAGAGTAAAAACTACCTTGATCCGAGTGAATACACTTTGGCCGAGGCTTTGCGCGATGCTGGGTATCGCACGGCGCACATCGGAAAGTGGCATTTGGGTATGACTGAGCCTCATTGGCCCGAGCAACAGGGTTTTGATGTGACGTTTCACTGCCACCCCGACCCTGGGCCTCCGGGGAACTATTTTTCTCCGTATGGTGTGGTGCCGAATGGAAAGCCAAACGGCAAAACTCGAGTCGGAAACATTACGGATGGTCCTGCGGGCGAATACATCGTTGATCGCTTGGCGGACGAGGCCGTGAAGTTTATTGAGAGCAGTGAGGACAAACCGTTCTTCCTCAATCTCTGGCAATACGGAGTGCATGGGCCTTGGGGGCACAAGGAGGCTTACACGGCTCAGTTCAAGGACAAGGCCACGTCAGAAGGGCAGGGCAACCCCATCATGGCCTCAATGTTGAAAAGCGTGGATGACAGCTTCGGGAAGGTGCTTGATGCGTTAGACCGCCTCGGTTTTGCGGAGAATACGATTGTCATCTTCAACTCGGACAACGGCGGAAACACCCACAGCAATGTAGAGTCCGAAGCAAAAACGAAGAAGAAAAAGGCGGATGATCCGCTTCTAACTAACTGGCGCAAGTGGGCAGGAAATCAGCCGCCTACCAACAACACGCCGTTGCGTGACGGGAAGGGGAGTCTTTACGAAGGTGGTGTGCGTGTCCCGCTGATGTGGCGTTGGCCTGGCAAGTTCTCGGCTGGTGCTGTTAGCGAGCAGGTGGTCGCGCATATCGATTTGTATCCGACCGTTTTGGAGTTGGTGGGCATCAAACGTAAGCCAGAGCACATCGTGGATGGCGCGAGTTACGCATCGTTGCTCACTACTGGGCGAGGTGCGATGACTCGGGAAGCATTGTTCAACTACTTCCCGCATGGTGCTGCTGGTCGTGGCGGTGTGACGGTCCGTGCAGGCAATCTCAAGCTGATCCGCTGGTTCTCCAGTGACCCTGCTGATCCCGCACGGCACGAACTGTATGATCTCTCTCGCGATCTTGGTGAACAAAACAACCTAGCAATGGAGCGTGCGAGCGATGTTGCGAGATTGGATGCACTGATTGACCGCTTCCTAGCGGATACGAAGGCCAACTACCCAAGGCCAAATCCTGATTTCAAAGGAGCGATCAAGAAGACTTCCGAGAGGCGCCCTTTCATGGGTTGGGTGCCAAAAGGATGTGAGGCTGTCATGGTAGATGGCGTGCTGAAGCTCACTGCTACCGGGCGAATGCCATTCGTAGCAATGACCAACCTTGATATGGTTGGACCACTGAAGTTGATCCTCCACACCAAGGATGGTTCTGGTCAGGCGAGTGCTACATGGCGTCTGGTGACGCAGGAAGAGTTTGTTGCGGGTGACTCGCAGACTACAAAGTTTGACGTCAGCCCGGGAACAAGGGAGATCATGTTGCCTGTAAATGGGAACATGCGTCACATTCGGCTCCAAGTTCCAATGCCTGTAGCCCTCGATAAGGTCGAAATCATCCCCGCGACCGGGGATGCACGAACTTGGGACTTTTAGCCACAGTGAAGACTACTTTTTCCCTTTCGAGACAGCGGCACTGAACCAGTCGCCACCACCACCGCCACCTCCAAATGGGTTGCCCATGCCGCCACCGCTACTGCGGTAACGATCCTGACCACCACCTCCTCCGCCATTTGGACGTGGGCCGCCCTGTCCTGGAGGCCCAGACTTCTTCTTCTCGAAGTCAGGTTTGGATTTCATGCTCAGTGAGATGCGCTTGCGCGGCAAATCCACTTCGATGACGGTCACCATGACCTTCTGCTGCACCTTGACGACTTCGGAGGCATCGCGCACGAAGTTATCACTCAGTTGACTGACGTGGACGAGTCCGTCCTGGTGAACACCGATGTCTACGAATGCTCCAAAGGCGGCTACGTTGGTCACGATGCCAGGGAGCTTCATCCCTACCTGCAAATCCTCAGGTTTCTCCACTCCGTCTTGGAACTTGAAGACCTCGAACTGCTTGCGCGGATCGCGTCCTGGCTTGGCGAGCTCGTTGATGATGTCTTGGAGGGTAGGAAGCCCAACTTCTTCCGTGACATATTTCTTGAGGTCGATGCGAGAGCGAAGATCGGCCTTAGAAATGAGATCTGGCAAGGTGCAACCGAGGTCGCTCGCCATACGCTCGACGAGCGGATAGCGTTCAGGGTGAACCGCGCTCGTATCCAGCGGATGCTCGCTTCCACTAATCCGCAAGAATCCCGCAGCTTGCTCAAATGCCTTGTCGCCGAGTCTTGGAACCTTCTTGAGTTCTGCCCGCGACTTGAAAGGCCCATTCTCATTCCGGAAGGTGACGATACCTGATGCCAGCGATGAATTGAGTCCTGAGACATAGGCAAGCAATTGCTTGGATGCGGTATTCAGTTCCACTCCCACACCGTTCACGCAGGAAACCACAGTGTCGTCCAGACTGCGTTTGAGCATGGACTGATCCACATCATGCTGATACTGACCAACCCCGATGCTTTTGGGATCGATTTTGACGAGCTCTGCGAGTGGGTCCATCAAGCGGCGACCAATCGAGACTGCTCCACGAACGGTGACGTCGTGATCGGGGAACTCCTCGCGAGCCACTTCACTTGCAGAGTAGACGGATGCACCTGCTTCACTGACCATGAGAATCGGAATGTGTTTGGGAACGCCGATCTTGTTCACGAAAGACTCCGTTTCACGACTTGCCGTGCCGTTTCCAATCGCGATGGCCTCAATCTGATGATACTTGATGACGTTGAGCAACAACTCCTTGGCTTGCAGCAGAGTGTTGCCACTGCCGATGAGGTAAATGACGTCGTTGAAGAGCAGTTTGCCCTGGGCGTCCAGCGCCACGACTTTACAACCCGTGCGGAAGCCGGGGTCGATCCCGAGCACGCGTTTTTGTCCAAGCGGGGCGGCTAACATCAGTTCGCGGAGGTTGTCGGCAAACACCTTCACCGCCTCAGCATCCGCCTTCTTTTTGGATTCCATGCGGGACTCAGTTTCCATGCTCGGACCAATGAGGCGCTTCAGCGCATCAAGAGCCGCAAGTTTCATCTGCTCACAAGACGGAGTGCGCCCAGGTACGTGCAACCGCTCGATGATGGCTTGCGCCTCGACTTCAGGCGGGGTGATACGCATCATCAGGAAGCCTTCGGTTTCGCCACGTCGTATGGCTAGGATGCGATGGGAAGGGATCGTCTTGAGGGGCTCGTTCCAGTCAAAGTAATCGCGGAACTTGGCGGCTTCTGGATCCGCTTCTTTCCCAAACATGACTTTTGAGGTGACAGTGCCTTTCTCTAGGTAGAGCTGACGAAGTGCGGCGCGAGTTGGAGCGTCATCGCTGATGCGCTCAGCGAGAATGTCACGCGCACCAGCAAGGGCTTCGTTGGCGTCTTTGACTTTCAGATCGTCGGCGGCTTCCAGATTGATGTATTTGGCTGCCTCGGCTGTGGGATCAGAGTTGTCGGCGAGATGAGAGACGATCCAATCCGCAAGTGGCTCAAGTCCCTTGTCTTTGGCAACTGTAGCACGTGTGCGGCGCTTTGGTTTGTAGGGGGCAAAGAGGTCTTCTAGCACGGTGAGTGTCTCCGCGCGGTCAATCTTCTCGCGGAGGCCGTCCGTCATGAGGTTGCGCTCTTCAAGAGACTTCACGATGCTGGCGCGCCGATCATCGACCGCAATAAGTTGCTCCAAGCGATCTCGGACATTCGCGATTTGCACTTCGTCCATCTCACCGGTGGCTTCCTTCCGATAGCGGGCAATGAATGGCACTGTGGAGCCTTCAGACAGGAGGTGTGCGGTCGCTCCTACATGAATCGCCTTGAGTTTGAGTTCACCGGCTATCTTCTGAACGTGAGCGACATTGATTTTGAGTTCCATTGTGAGTGAGAAATTGGCTAGAAAGAGTTTGGGGAGTTTGGTTTTAGCATGAGCGGCTGTTCTGCCAAGTGAGAGCGCGCGTTGTGAATAAAATTAAATCTGAACTGAGCGTTGACAGGCATCGCGCTGCTCGTTCAAGCTCTGACGATGAAGCTTTCACTGCTGTTTGTTCTCACTGTTTCCATTGTTGCCAGCGCCCAGACGGGCGAGTGGGTTAGTTTGTTTGACGGAAAGAGTTTTGCTGGTTGGTCACAACCCGGTGGGAAAGCTCCAGAAGCTGGTTGGATGGTCGAGGACGGAATGATTCACCTTAAGGGCAAGGGTGGGAACCTCATCACCGAGAAGCAGTATGGAACCTTTGAGTTGGAGTGGGAATGGAAGCTTGCGGAAGGCGCAAACAATGGCGTCAAATACTGGGTGGTGCCGATTGGCGAGAAAAAAGAGTATCTCGGCATCGAGTATCAGATGATCGACGACAAAAGGCATCAGGATGCTCTTCGAGGCGGCTCCCACACCACAGCTTGCATCTACGACATTAAGGAAGCCGTGGCTGACAAGCCCGTGAAGCCCGCAGGAGAATGGAATGTCAGTAAGATCGTGGTGAAGGGCACCAAATTGGAGCATTGGCTCAACGGAATGAAGGTCGCGGAGGCCGATACAGCGTCCCAAGAATGGAAAGACCTTGTAGCGAAAAGCAAGTTTAAGTCCAAGCCTGGGTTCGCTCCTGGCAAAGGCCACATCATGCTAACCGATCACCAAGATGAAACTTGGTATCGCAGCATTCGCATCAAAGAGCTTCAGTGAGACTCTGAGTCGCTGACACCGTAGGCTTTTGCCGCGGGGATGGCGTAGTGCATGATGGCTCTGGGAACTAGTCCGAAGCCGACCAGTGCACACGCGGCGATTGCCAGCGGCCAGCGCTCGCGTGGGAGTGCATCCGGCACATTTGGGACATGCTTGGGAAGCACTCCGAGGAACAGCACTCCAAAGAGGCGGATCAGATTGATGGCATTGAACGCTGTTGCTACTGGGAGCGCTATGCCAAGAATGAGATGCTCTTCGAGCGCACCGTGGAAGAGCAGATCCTCTGCACAATATCCAAGCGTTCCGGGAAGGCCAATGAGAGCGACAGCAGATAGCAAAAAGAAGACTGCGAGGCGAGGAGTGTGGACCGCGAGACCTAAGTGCGATTTCGGGTCTTGAGCACCGGCCACCCGCACCTCTACAGCACGGATGATGCAGGCGATGCTAACACATGTGATGCTCACGACAAACCAATGAAGCAGCGCCCCTGTCACACCTGTGCTGTGTTTGAGAGTGAGTCCTGCGAGAATAAAGGATGCCTGTGAAAGACTGATGTGCGCCAGAATGCGGCGAGGTTTCCTTTCCGTGAACGCCCTGATCGAAAGAAGAACTGAACTGGCCAGAGCTGCTGCCCCAAGCCAGTCCAGTGAATGATGGTCGGGCATCTTGGTGACTAGGACGGCACCTAGATGGCTATTGAACAACAGTGCTGATGGGATGAGCGAGCCATGTTCAAACTTGGCCAGTGCTCCCCCTTGAAATGGAAAAACTCCTTTGCGCAAGACCACTGCAGCGATCAAGAGCGAAACGCTTCCCGTCCAGGCTCCAATCGTGAGTGCCAATGCACTTAGGACCAGAAACGCTTGTGACCAGCGCTGTTCACGGTGCTCGCCAAACATGTTTGCAAGAAAAGGTGTCAAAGTAAGCCACCAGCCTAGTGCTTCAATCTGGAGTGTTGAAGCGCTGTAGCAGAGTTGAGTGGCTCCTGCGAGGATCAGCATGCCTGCCAGTGACTTGGATGTCGCGTCCTGCCGCGGGAGCAATAGCAAAGAAATCAATACCAGCACGCCATGGGTGATGGCTGGCAGCAACATCACGGGATCACGTCCAGGCGTGACCGCTACGAGGAAGAGGGAGAGCAAGGACGCTGCAACAGCGAGCGACCTACCGGAGTCGGACTTCCGAACTAGGAGAACGACAGCAGCCAAGAATGGCACGCAGATGCCAGACAACAGAATCAGTTTGGAAACAGGCATAAAGAAATGGGGCAGAACTTACTTGGAGGTGCGCTCAGATACGGCCAGAACACGGCCTATGGCTTGAATGGGAGCTACAATGAAGCGATCGATAGCTGCATCGTAGAATCCGCGAGCTAAGGCGATGCGGTAGAGCCAGAGTTGAATGGAAGGAGGCAAAAGCCGCTCGTAATGGGCTCCTGTGGAAGCAAGGTGACCACCAGCTGCGGCATGGAGCTTGTGATGATCGTGAAGCAATGATGGTGCTCTGAGGAACTGCATCATGCGCAGAAGGGCATGGCCAATAATGTGCCAGACGGCGAATGTGGTCCAACCAAGGCCAATCTCGACGAAAATGATACCGAGCTGCGTCTGGGCGGCATAAGCGATAGACGTCTTTGCATCGGTGCAGGTGCGGTGAACCAAGGTCCCTACAATGGCAGTGCCTGCTCCAATGAAGATCAAAACAGCCTGTGCTAGAGTCGAGGACAAGATCAGCGGAGCAGCGCGAAGAAGCAGGTAGGCACCGGCGTGGATTGAGATTGCACCGTAGAACACGGCTGAGCTCGGAGTTGGGCCTTCCATTGCTCTGGCCAACCAGCCACCGAACGGGCCTTGGGATGCCTTACCGCTCGCTGCGAGCACTAGCAGTATCGATATGATCGTGATGCCGGAATCTTGAATCGCAGGCGAGAGATTTGGCCAGACACCTCTCACGAGATCGTCCCAGGATGCGGTGTGATACCAGCAGTGAAGCAAAAGGATCGCCATCAGGATGTTGACATCGGCCACACGATAGGTGGCGAAGACACGAAGGGCATTGCGGATTGGATCTCGGCGATATTGGAAGAAGCCTACTAACAGCACAGAACTGATACCAACGAGTTCCCAACCAGCGACGAGAAGGTCTAGTGAGCCGGCGAGGAAGATGATCAATGCCCCCTGGGCAAAGACATGCAACAGAAGGAAGAACCTGAAGAACCCAGGGTCCCTGTGCAGATAGCGCTGAGAGAAGGTACCAGTAATGCCCGCCAAGACGACTGTCATGAAGGCAAATGGAATAGAGAGTTTGTCGGCGACCAATGTGATGGGGTAGTGATAACTGCCGATCTCAAACCACGATCCCAGATCCACCTCGAAGGAGTTGGCTTCGAACATTAGCCAGCCAAAGCCGAGTGAGAGCAACGCGTACAGCAGCTTCGTGCTCCGAGTCAGAGCGCTTTCTGGAAGGTTGACTCCGACAAGCCAAAGGCAACCCAACACGATGATAAAGAGGCCTGGCAGAGCAGTAAGGTAAGGTAAAAGGTCGTACATGATTAGGCGGCGCGGCTTGGAATGATGCGAGCAACAGGAAGATGTTCCATTTTGCCCTGGTAGAACTGGATCGATGATGGGGCTGTTGGGAGCGGCTCCTCATCTCCTTCGAGACGCTCAAAAATGCCGTCTCGATAGACCTCTATGTGCCCATCGTCTGGGTCCATGGTGCTGACACGAATCCATCGATTACTCACGAACTCATTCAACTCCGGGTTCGCTTTAATGACCTTCATCAAGCGTGCGGGAGTGGTTTCGATCACGAAAAGAATGCGCACAGGTTCGTGAATCTCGACCATTTGCAGCGGCAAACCAGTGCGGAGGTCGCCTTGGAACCCGTTCATGACTCCGATGAGACCAGTCACATTGTGGGGTAGTTTTGTGCCGCAGCCGTAGCCCTCGTTGTCCACGAAAGAGAAGTAATACTCCAAACTGATACCGCCACAGACCGGAATGACGGCCCCAAGGACTCTTCCAAGTGCTCCATCGTCTGGATCTACCGTTGGATCATAGCTCACAAGGAATGCCCTGCGGTCAAAAAACAACCCACGGGTGAACTTACGTCTCCCAACGATGCAGACTGCGTTCGTGCAGTGGCCGTATTCAGGACGTGGCTCCGCAAGGTGGGCCGCACGTTCTTGCACATGTTTCAGCCCCTCTTCGGGATCAATATCGCTCGCAGCCATCTCAAATCGACGTGCCCTCTCGTGGGCACTTAGAGCCCTTGCTTTGTCTAATGAATTGCGTAGGCGCTCAAGTATTCCGGCATGGGAAGCTGGCACAAGGTCCAGATCAGAAAGCTCCACTTCATCACTACAGGTGTCGTGGTATCCGCCGATGAACCAAGTGTCTTCCGGGATGAAGATGCCACGGGACTTGAGTCCTTCGCGAACTTCTGGGCGGTTTGCCATAGCTGCAAACAAGCGAGCGTTAGGACCTCCACGCCGTCCGCCGCATGCTCCGCAATCATGAGCTGATTCATGGGGATTATTCCAACTCGTAGATCCGTGTCCAAGCACACAAACGATGCGCGCATGACCTCGTAGCATGCCTGCCGTGCCAAGCACAGCGGCCACTCGGTCAATCTTTTCAGTGGTAGAGAAACCCGCGAGCAAAGTGCCTTCCGCGTTCCTGGCTTCTGCGTCTTCACGCAGAAAGGATAGCTCCGTTTTGGGCTCTGGAAGCATCAACTTCACCAGACGTTCATGAAGTTTGGCCCACGCAAGTGGGCGCAAGATGCGTATTATCAAAGGGAATGCGGAGAAGAATCCCAAAATGGTGGATGTGACCCATCCGCGGACTAGGGAGCGTGATGAAACGTGATCCCAATGTGCAAGTTTTGCCCAGGCACGCCGCAGGAGTTGGCGCTTTTCGTGAACTTCAGCGTGTTCAGGCGCTGGCACTTCCACAACTTGATGAGCTGGAGTTACAACGACAGGGCACAAGGATACTCCATGCGCATCGTCGATGCCCGTGTAGTCCATGGCGCATCCAAAGAAACCAGCTGCCCCATGAGTTTCGATCTGCGGATCAACTTCTTCCAGTGCACGGCGAATCGATTCCTCGCGTTCATCAATGCAAAAAATGACTTGAGCTGCCAATTGGTCGCTGGCTGGTGCAGACTCTGGGTCCACCCGGTGTTTTTGAAGCGGGATCAAAATGCGGCGCTCATGGCGGCGTTCATAGGCGAGATGCAGCAGCCGTCTGCGTTGGATGTTGTCAAAGCCGAGAACCTCATCTCGAAAGCTGCGAAACTCATCTGCAGTGAGTGAGGTGATGCGAGTGCTGGAGAGCCCGGCAAGTTGGGCAGCGTCAAAAAGTTGTGCAGTGATGAGACGATGGTCCTCAGAAGGCTTGGCCAGGGGTGTTGTTCGCCAGGATTTGGTGTCTCCAAGCATGTTTCGCAGTGCGATGACGGTGAACGTCAATCGAAGCGCCATGTAGTCCATGAGCGATGCCGGAACCGTCTCATGCGGGGCCAAGTTGGGCTCATTTTCCAGTTTGTGTATCATGCCAGCCCATCCTGGAAGACCAAGGAGCTCTGCGGTGATCAAACCGTCCCATTCGTCCTCTGATACACCCAGCTCACTAAGTTGCTCACGGAGTGCTTGTTCAGCTGAGAGAGCTCTACGTTCTTGATCTAGAAACACTTCAAACGCCCCAGTCAGGTGGGCAGGAAAGATCGCGCGTTTGTGCGACAAAATCTTCCTTGAGGCCGCATAAAGGCCCAATTCACGCAATGGCATTGGCCAATAAGCCACGCCCTGATCCAAAAAGGCTCCGGCGAGACGAATGAGCGCCGGATTAACGATCTCGTCCAACAGTTCGCCGTTCAGACTGAGAACTGCGTCAGCAGGGCGCGCTGGTTTGTAAGATTGGCTGCCGCTGGGTTGTGGTAATCGGGATTCAATAGCCTTCCAAAGCGTCGTTGGTTTGTCGTCACCTGTCGAAGGAACGTCGGAACGGAACTTGGTCAGCCAGTCTCCTTCTTCCAAATGCCAAGCAACGGTCGAAGCATCAATGGAGCGCACTCCTGGGAGCAGCATAACTTGCCGAAGGCGATGACGGTCTAGACCTTTGCAGATGGAGCTATTGGGCTCTGATTCCACTACAACCCTTATGTCATCGGGAAGGATGCGGTCTGCTTTCAATTCTGCCTGATAGGCTGCTTCAGCCATGTAGGGCTCAGTGTGATAGATGCTCGCTGCTTCAGTGACAGCTTCCTCAAACGTCTTGCTTTGGAACGCGTGAAGGGTGTTATGGTGAATGAACACACCTATCGGCCCTTGGGCTGGAAGGTAGTGTGCAGCGTGGTCGAGAAGATGCTGCAGATGGTTCGAAGTGGTTGCACTCATGGCGTTTGGGAACACTACTCAGAATCGGCCCTGCCGCGTATAGCCTTGTCACGGGATATTCTCCCATGAATAGGGGGGTACCACGGAACGAGGAGGAAAAATACCCCGCCGGGGGGATAGGGGCACGGAAATCGATGTGCGTCATTATCAGTGACTTCACAACCTCTCATATCGATCATGTCAGCAACTCCAACAAAGACCGTCACCGCCTCTGGGCCAAAGCCTGTAGGAAACCTCGCTGGATTCAAAACTTACCTCAAGAATGACCTGTTGTCAGGTTTCCTCGTGTTCCTCATCGCACTTCCGCTATGTTTGGGAATCTCCATTGCTTCGGGTGTGCCTCCCATTGCGGGTATCTTTACGGCGGTTATTGGGGGGATGATCACACCATTCCTAAGTAACTCAGAACTCACCATCAAGGGTCCTGCAGCAGGTATGATTGTCATCGTGCTAGGGACGGTTCAAGAGCTCGGCTACGAGAAGGCTCTTGCAGTTGGTGTCGTGTCAGGCGTCATCCAGATTCTGTTTGGAGCGCTCAAACTTGGTACGCTTGGCGAGTTTTTCCCAGTAGCAGCCGTCCACGGAATGCTCGCTGCTATTGGTGTGATCATCATATCAAAGCAAGCGCACGTGGCTCTTGGCGTGGCGGCCCATGCGAAGGAGCCGCTAGAGTTGCTAGCAGAGATCCCCCACAGCATCATGAACATGAATCCTGAGATCGCGCTGATCGGAGCTATCTCGCTCGTCCTGCTTTTTGGGCGACTTTTTGTGAAAAACAAGATCGTTCAAACCATTCCTGGACCCGTGCTTGTGCTTTTGATCGCCACCCCACTTGCCTTTTACTTCGATATCCAGCATCAGCACATGTATCAGTTCCATGGCCACGACTACGAAGTTGGACCGAAGAACCTCGTGGCGCTTCCAATGAACATGCTCAGCGCTATCAAAGGGCCGGACTTCTCTGAGATCACCAGCATGGCTAGCCTGAAGTGGATCATCATGTTTGCCCTTGTTGGCACGCTTGAGTCACTATTGAGCGCAAAGGCGATCGATCTTCTCGATCCTTGGCAACGCCGCACCAATCTTAACCGTGACTTGCTCGCTGTGGGGATGGCAAACACTGCGGTTTCGATGATTGGCGGCATTCCGATGATTAGTGAGATCGTGAGATCTTCTGCCAATCGCAACAACGGAGCGCGCACTCGCTGGGCTAACTTTTGGCACGGTTCTTTCCTTCTTGTTTTGGTGGCATCAGTGCCGTGGTTGCTAAACAACATCCCACTTGCAGCTTTGGCCGCCATGTTGGTGTTCACAGGATTCAATCTTGCGTCACCGAAGGAGTTCTTTCACATGTGGCATGTTGGCAAAGGCCAGCTTTTGGTCTTCCTTGCCACGATGGTCGTTACCCTCGCCACCGACCTTCTGATCGGGATTGCCGCAGGTATTCTTGTGAAGCTGATCATCCATGTGGTCACTGGCGCTTCAATTGGAAATCTTTTCGTTCCGCGGGCTGAAGTTGGCAACTGCAAAGTGGATGGAACTCCGGTGGTTAAAGTTAAAGACGCAGCTTTGTTTAGCAACTGGCTGCCGCTCCGGAAGCGATTGCTCGAGCTTACCGATCACCCAAAGGTGAAAGTAGATCTTTCTGAGACTCGTCTTGTTGATCACTCGGTGATGAAAAAACTGGAAGAGTTGATGCAGGATTGGGCTCTGGAAAATAGGGAACTCATCATTGAAGGTCTTGAAGACCACGCTCCCGTTTCGCACCACCCGCAGGCCGCTCGTTTGAAGCGCTAGTCACCCAAAACTACAAACCCCTCTCACAACCAATCACATGCTCCGTCGTTTCTTAGCTGGTTTCGTCATCTTAGGTGCCACTGTCGCATCTGCTGACGAGTTTGACTCCAATGGTAATCTTTGGCTAAACTACGTGGGTGATCACCCACTATTTGGGTCCAAATGGGGTCTACACCTTGAATCGCAGGTGCGCCGCGCCGATTTTGGCGATGATTGGCAGCAACTTCTCCTGAGGCCAGGGCTCAACTACAGCCTCAATCCGAACACTGTCATCACTGCTGGCTATGCGTGGGTTAATACGTGGCCTTATGGTGACTACCCGGCGGTGCATGAGTTTCCTGAGTATCGATTTTGGGAGCAGATAAGCTACACTCATCCTTGGTTGGGCTTGGACTGGACACATCGTCTACGCCTTGAGCAGAGACGCATTGGCGAGATGGAGGAGGACGATGGTGACTGGCGCGTTGGAAACTGGCGCTACGAGAATCGCATCCGCTACATGGTGAGGACGTCAGTACCGCTCAGTAGTGACAAAAAGTGGTATCTGGCTCTTTGGGACGAAGTTTTCTTCAACTTCGGCAACAACGTGAGCAAGAACTACTTTGATCAAAATCGTGCGTTTGTTGGCTTGGGACGCAAACTCAGTGATACAACGAGGCTCGAAGTTGGTTATATGGAGCAGACTTTGCAGAAACGGGGCGGTGACATTTGGGAGAACAATCACACGATCTCGGTGTGGTTGCTATCCAAATGGCCATTTGGACGCTAGGACTTGTTTAGTGGCACTGTCGCGCTGATCTGGAGGCCCTTGGGTTGATTCTCGGCAAGATTGAGTTCGCCACCGCAATGCCTCGCCCGCGCTCTCATGCCGACCATACCTAGCGTTGGAGGTTTCTCCGTGTTCTGGGGTAACCCTTTTCCATTGTCTGAGATAGTGAGGGTGAGATTGCCATCGGAAGATCGCAGTTTCACATCGACTCTGGAAGCGTTCGCATGGCGTGCCACATTGGTGAGCGCTTCCTGTGCTATGCGAAAAAGATGAGTTTCAATTTCCTCATCAAACCTGCCGTTCACCGAACTGCTGTAGCTCACATCTATCCTCGTTCGTTGAGCGAATCCATCGGTTAGCCAGCGCAATCCAGCATCCAATCCAAAATCATCCAAGATCACTGGCCTTAGCAGTTGGGACAGCTCCCTAACGTTAGCGATAGCCCCGTCTACAAGCGAGAGGGTGTCATGGCGGAGAGATTCGATATCCGTCAGGTTCTCTTTCGTGAGATTGGAGCGAACTGCTGCAAGTGATTGGCCAAGTTCGTCATGCAGTTCGTGCGAAAATCTGCGCGCTGTCTCTTCTTGAGTCTGCAACATGTGCCATGACACGCGATTCAGTTCATCCTGATGCGCCTCAATGCGCCGCACGGTGTGTTTGACAAACTGAATCGTCCCCAGCGCACAAGCCGCAGCGACAAGAAGACACACACCAATGATGAAGATCGACTCCAGTGCCAACTCCCTTGAGTGATCCATGAGCTTTTGCTGTTCCTGAATGCTTGCAGCGCGCTGTTGCATTTCATTGGCTTCCCAGAATGCCACGCTGCCTGCGAGGACGAGAAGAATGAGAACAAGCCCGAAACCGACCGTCAGCACACGAACGATGGTTTTTGGACCTATGCGCGATGCCACTTCCAAGGTATTCATGGCTAAAATGTTAGTCGATTAAGCCATTGCGCATGGCAAAGCGGACGAGTTCGCCAGTGGAGTGAAGATTGAGCTTCTCCATTATGCGACCACGGTGAGCTTCCACTGTGTAAACACTAAGTGAAAGACGGTTTGCTATGTCTTTGTTAGTTTGACCTTCGGCTATGAGTTGAAGAACCTCGCGTTCCCGTGAAGAAAGTAGGTCGATGGGATTAGTGACGTGCTTGCGGTAGTCATCCAGCACGGCGTGAGACACTTCGGGTGAAAGGTAGCCATTTCCTTGCGATACAGAGCGCACTGCTTTGAGAAAGTCAGCCTCGCTGCTGTCCTTGAGGAGGTAGCCTCGTGCGCCAGCCCTCAAAATCTCGCGGACATACACGGCATCTTTGTGCATGGAGAGCGCTAGCACTTTGGTGCGGGGTGCGGATGATTGAATCCGTCGTGTGGCTTCGATTCCGTTAAGGCCAGGCATCGTGACGTCCATGACCACGACGTCGGGTCTGAGATTTTCAGTCATTTCGACTGCCTGTAAGCCATCAGCTACTTCTCCCACCACCTCCATGTCCCACTGAGAGGCAAGGATATGACGAAATCCCGTGCGCACCACGGCGTGGTCGTCAGCGAGCAAGACTTTGATGGTTGATGCCATGATCGATATACTAGAGGGACTCTGATGCGCGGAAAGTCGTGCTTTTCAAATCAGGCTGATCCTGGAGAGGACCTCAAGCGTCAACTAGCATCAAAGCGTTCTTGGTTGTGATGCGATCCAACTGGTTGGCACTCAGCAATGACTCCTTCAGTTTTAAGTAGTTTGATTCCCAATAGAACAGTGGCGTGAAGGAACCAAACGCCACTTGCTCCACTGGCCAAGACGACAGCAGATTCTCAAGCCCTCCGACGCCCTCGATCATTCCTGTGTCTAATGTGACTGCCGTGCCACGGAGTGAGGTGCTGATCTGAGCTACATTTGTATTCAGCACCATCACGCGGGCACCTGGGATTTTCGTGAGTGCTTCTCCCAAAGGCTTGAGGTCGACTGGAGCTACCTCCATAAGGCTCGGTTGAGTCCTTTCATCTTCCATTTGGGCCACGATTTGTAGAACGAGGCGCTCGTCATCAACAAGTTGGAGGAGTTTGACGAACTCTGGTGATGCAAGCGACCACGAGTGGTAGTTTGGGTGTACTCGGAGCACACGCATCGCGTGATCGCGTACGCATCGTTCGAGATCGTCTCGCCAAGCAGGCAACGATAAGTTGATTTCGCCGACGGCACGAAGTTTGGCATTAGATTCACGAGCTATTAACCCGGTGCGTGCATTGGCCGCCGAGAGATCGTTGTGAAAAATGGCTTCAAAGCTCGAAATCCAGCGCTCGGAACAACCGACCAGTGCAGGCGAAGGCAATGCACGAAACGGCCAGTGACCGATGTAGCTGTTGCAATCAATCAGAGTCGGTGACTGCAACGAAGAGTCCGCTATAGCAGATGAAACTGCAAGTGCGGTGGAGGTGGCGACAAATCGGCGGCGGTTCATGGCTAGAGACCTGTGGGGTGATCCACAAACTGCCATTCAAGACCAAACTTATCCGCTAAGTGACTCGCCAGCGCTTTTACGCCGAAGGTCTCAGTCGCGTAGTGACCGGCGTAAAGCACATTGATGCCCAGCTCCTCGGCTAAGGTGTAGCTCCAGTGTGGGCCTTCACCGCTAATAAGTGTGTCAATGCCCGCAGCTTTCGCTGCGGCCACTTCAGAACCCGCGCCACCCGTGCAGATGCCGATTCGCTTAGGTCGTGACGAGCCTCCCCGACAGACATGAACGTTTCCTCCGCCCACGGCAAGTTGAGTTCGCTCCACCAGTGCATCCAGTGTTAGATCCGTGTCCGCAATAAGACCGATTTTTGTGCCCTTGTAGTCGAGCCAAGTTCCAGATGGAGACAGGCCGAGCGATCTCGCCAAAAGCGCATTGTTGCCCCAGGTAGGATGCACATCCAAGGGAAGATGGGCACTGTAGATGGCAAGGTCTGCATCCACGCATGTGCTGATCTTCTCAAACACACTGTTCACCACTGGCTGTAGGCCATTCCAGAACATACCGTGATGCACCAACAGTAGATCTGCTTTAAGAACGGAGGCCTTCCTCATTACCGGCAGGCAGGCATCCACTGCAGCGACAATCTTCGTGACCTTCCCGCTTCGATGGGCCATTTGCAGTCCATTGAGAGCATTGGAATAGTCCACGATCTCACCGATGCGCAGTTCGGAATCGAGGTAGTCGACGAGGGTGGGAGTTGAGACCAAGGGCATGAGAAGTGTTAGAATACGTGTGGCCAACAATTACTCACATTCGCTCCGATGTCATTGATCACATCATTAGTCTGTCAAACTGACAGGACGCAGCGCTTGAGGCTTTGGCAAATCCACTCACTAACCCTTTGACTAGGTTCACCCGGCACTACTTCACTAGTGGGGAGATGACGCGCATCGCTCGTATTGATCCATCGCTTAGCCATCCGCTCGGGCGGATGATGACACCGCGTATCTCAGTCTTGATTCCCTCAGGGATTGTTTCCGCGATAGTAGTCTCCATGACAAGGTGACCATTGGGCGCCAATCGAAAGGTCTGGGGCTTATTCGAGTCAGCTACACCGTCTTCCGTAAAGTAGATCATCTTTTCTACCTCCACGAGGGACAGGGGTCGGGCTGATGATAGGGGTTTGAGCGTGATTTGAAGCTTCGGGCCGGTCAATTTGGCGGTAGATGCCCACCCCGACATTTCCGAGATACCACGATTCAATTCAAGTCCGATCTCGGTGTTCCAACGATCATTTGGTTCACCATCGCCGAGGGAGAGAGTGATCTCCAGGTCCTTGAAGCCTGGATTGCACTTGGTTGCACAACACATCCAGGCCGCCTGCCCCTTGAACGTCAGGGACTTTCCTGACGGCATCTTTTTCGGCGGATAGACCGGGATGGGGAGGCAAACATCGCGGTCGTAGCCCTGTGCCTTGATCGAAAACATGTAAGTTCGCTCCGGTTCGGGCCACTGGATTTCGCCCACACGAAAACCTCGAGGAACGCTTTTCCATTGGATTTGCGTTGGAACACCCACAATTCCTGGGTGCTTCCAGTAAGTATGGTAACCGGCGCCATGTTTGAGTGCTAGAGCCAGATAGAACGGCTCGCCTGGCTTAATGGAGGTTACATTACTAACAAGTTGAATATCCAGTGGTTCAGCCCTGGCCGACAGGGCAAGGACGAGAGGGACAAAGATGATTGCACATCGGTGAGTCATGAAACCAAGGTGTATGCTCTCTGCGCCATATGTCCAATGGGAGGCAAAAGATGTTCAGAAAGTCTTAAAATCGGCTTGCGCACCATTCCTTTTGTGGCACTGGAGTAGGCTCCCCCTGAGCCACCCCGTTTTCTGGGTGGCCTTTTCGACTCGCTGAAGAGTCAAATGCCACAGGGGACTTCCTTGTTTACCCTAGTTAGTCTGTTCCTTCATTTAGTCGATAGCCATCCATGAGAGTCCGCCCTTCCGTCAAACAGCTCTGTGAAAACTGCCGTATCATTCGGCGCCAAGGCGTTGTTCGCGTTGTTTGCAAGAACCCACGTCACAAGCAGCGTCAGGGCTAGAATCAGCAGCACTTTTTTCCAACCAGCATAGTTTCACACTCATCATGGCGCGTCTCCTCGGTATCGACATCCCTAACGACAAGAAGATCGAATACTCACTGCCTTACGTTTATGGCATTGGTCTTCCGTTGAGCAGAAAAATCCTCGCTTCTACCAGCATTGACCCAAATATTCGTGCCGGTCAGTTGACTGACGATCAGCTTGCTCAGTTGGTGCAGGCTATCCAGGCGATGAAGATCATCACCGAAGGTGACCTCCGTCGTGAGCAGCAGCAGCACATGAAGCGTCTGCTGGGGATCAATTGCTACCGTGCTCAGCGTCACCGTCGTGGCCTTCCGGTTCGTGGTCAGCGCACCAAAACCAATTCACGCACTCGCAAGGGTGGTCGTAAAACCGTGGGTATCCAGCGCAATCCTGGTGCGAAGAAGGGTAAGGTCTAATCCATCCCCGCACATCGGTTTTAAATCTCTTTCTCTATAACTATGGCATCGCCTGAAAATAACGAAATCCCCGCAGCTCCGGTCAGTGCTGCCCCAGAAGCCGCTGCGCCCGCTCCAGTCGCAGTTGAGGCTCCTCGTCCGCAAACCATTAACGACGTTTTTGCCAGCCTAGATGGTGGTGCGTCAGACGCCCCGAAGATTGTTCGTGCTAAAGGTTCCAAGAACATCAGTAGCGGTATCGTTCATGTCATCGCTACCTTCAATAACACCCTTGTTACCGTAACAGATCGTCAGGGCAACGTGCTCGGTTGGTCGACGGCTGGTAAGATGGGCTTCCGTGGGTCCCGTAAGGGCACTGCATATGCCGCTCAGGTTGTTGCGCAAGACGCATGCCGCCAAGCAATGGGACATGGTCTCCGCGAGGCTGAGGTTCGTCTTCGCGGACCTGGCTCTGGTCGTGATTCTGCTGTTCGTGCCGTGCAGGCGCTCGGTATTGAAGTTGGAGTGATCAAAGACGTTACTCCGATCCCTCATAACGGTTGCCGTCCTCCGAAGGCTCGCCGCGTCTAATTCATCAAAATCACTGACTCCGACCTTCTACTATGGCTCGTTACTCTGGACCTCGCGAAAAAATCGCTCGTCGCTTTGGTGTTCCGCTCTTTGGACCTTCCAAAGCTCTGGAAACCCGCAATTTCCCTCCCGGTCAGCACGGGGCGCGCAATACTCGCCGCAAAATGTCTGAATACGGAACTGCTTTGGCTGAGAAGCAAAAGCTCCGTTATCAATATGGTGTGCTTGAGAAGCAGTTCCGCCGCTTCTTTGCAGAGGCTCAGCGTCGTAAAGGCGTGACGGGTGAGAATCTGCTTCAAATGCTGGAACTCCGCCTCGACAACGTCGCTTATCGTCTCGGATTCGCTAACACGCGCTTTGCTTCACGTCAGTTGGTGGCTCACGGCCATCTCCGCGTCAATGGCACCGTGGTGAATGTGGCAAGCTATCAATGTAAGCCCGGCGATGTGGTCACCGTGAAGGGTTCTCCGCGTTCCCAGCAGCTTGTGGGACGATTCCTTGAGATGACTCAGGGTGTGCCAGTGCCTGATTGGGTCACAGTGGATCGCGATAAGCAAGAAGGCAAAATCAACCGCCTTCCTTTGCGTGAGGACATCAACCCGATTGCTAATGAGCAGTTGGTGGTTGAGCTTTATTCCCGTTAATCAGGTTTGCTATTTTTCGAGACGCCGCAGGTTAGAAATCTGCGGCGTCTTGTTTTACTAATCCGTGACCTATTGTCTAGGAGCCAATGCACCACGGGACATTCAGAGCCTGAACCGGTTCAGGTACCAGTCGATCCACTGCGGGCCCCAGAACACGAAGAGGCCGGCTCCGGCTGCCAAGTAGGGGCCGAAGGGGATGCGTGAAGCCCAGTCTTGCTTGCCGATAAGGCGTGGAAACACCGCAAAGATGGTTCCGATGATGCTAGCGGCGAATACGGTGAAGAGGACGCCTTTCCAGCCTGTAAAGGCACCGATCATTGCGATGAATAAGACATCGCCGAAGCCCATCGCCTCGCGTGGGATGGTGATGTGACTGCATTCTCCATCGATGCGCTTCACATCGGCTAGTGGGATTGAGTCGCCTGTTTTGGCTTTAGGGTCTGACTTGACGGTGATCGTTTCCATTTTGACCTCCGCAATCACATTGGACCATGAACGTTCCTCTACTTGTAGTTTGCTACAGGTGATGATGAGGCGATCTGAATCACGGGTAAAGATGTCCTGCCAGCTCAAGTCGTCGCCTTGGCAACGGAGCACTGGCGGGTCGTCAGCATTGGGTTCAAAGATGCTGAACTTCTCTGCAGAGTCGAACTTGAGGTTGAGGCGACCAAACATCATCTTTCCGAGTTCCACCACAGACCACAGCAGACCGAGTCCGAGAAAGGCAGAGAGAAATGACACCAACACGCCCATCTGGTGCCCCTCTTGACCGACAATCGCAGGTGCCCAAAACGCGAATAGAACGCCAGTGACGGCTCCACCGATGGTGATCTCGTGCGGAAGAATGAAGTGTTCGAGGTCGATGAAGGTGCCAGACACGAGAAGGGCAAAGAATACCCAGTAGGCGAGAACGATCGGCCCCCACTGACTGATTTGGTTCCATGGCCCTGCAAAAGAGAGAAAGATGGCGTAGAACAGCACGCCCACTAGGAGCTCGACCAGAAAGTAACGGACCGAGATGGGGCTGCCGCAGTCTGCACATTTTCCTCTCAGTGCCAGCCAACTGAAGAGCGGAATGTTGCGATAGAAGGGAATCTGTTTCTTGCAGCTAGGGCAAAACGACCGGACTGGCTTGTTGACGCTCATGCCGAGTGGCAGGCGATAGATCACGACATTCAGAAATGAGCCAATACCTGCCCCCATGAAGAAGACGAGGATATGAAGAAAAAGATTGAGAGTTTCGTATGACATCGAGGCGAGGGTGGCGATGAAATGTTGATGAAGCGAAAAAGTTCGCTTTCTCTGGGGCGCATGGAAAGCGGAAAAATGATTTACTTGCTCTTTGCGGTCTTTTTGATCGTGGGGTGTGCTTCAGGAAAGCGTCAACAGGTCGAACCACATGAGATTGCTCGAAGGGCAGGGGAGTTTGACCTTGTAGACGTGCAGGCCGTTGTCCCCGACGTCTATATAGACTTACGGTACCGATCTTCCGATAACGTTTTGAAGCGGTCACTATACCCATCGGACATGCCGTGTCTGTTGAAACGCAGCACTGCTCTCAAGCTTCGAAAGGCCGCAGAGTTTGTGGGCAAATATGGCTATGCCCTCAAGGTTTGGGACGGATGGAGGCCACCTGAAGTGCAGGCGCTGTTCTACGACAAGTTGGGCCACACTGGTATGTTTATGGACCCGAAACTGATGTGGTCCAGGCATTGCACTGGGACGGCGGTGGATATCACGCTGGTTAGCCCGGGAGGCAAGGACCTGGACATGCCCACCGACCACGATGAGGAGGGCGACCTTGCCCGTTACGATGCCAAGGGTGCCGCACCAGACGTCCTTCACCGCTTGGCGATCCTACAAAATGCCATGTCGAAAGCTGGTTTCTTGCTCATCGACATTGAGTGGTGGCATTTCGATGATGGGGAGTTCGTCTTCAGGCAGCCTCGAGTCGTCTCAGCAGGCGACCTGGGCTTGACGCTCCCCGAGTAGCTGGTGTTGAGACCAGTAGTGGCCCCGAGTGAACGGTGAGCATTACTCTCCTGCCTGGTAGTTCACGGGCTCTTCCGTGATGACCACGTCATGTGGATGGCTCTCTTTTAGGCCTCCTGGTGTGATTCTGACAAAACGTGCTTTTGCTCTGAGCTCCTCAAGGTTGTGAGCTCCGACGTATCCCATCCCAGAACGCAGACCTCCCATGAGTTGGAAAACTGTATCTGCGAGCGGCCCTTTGAATGGCACTCGGGCTTCCACACCTTCGGCTACGAGTTTGCCAGAGGAGTTCTGACCGTAACGATCACCCGCACCTTTGCGCATTGCTTTGAGGCTACCCATACCACGGTATTCCTTGAACGTTCTGCCTTGCCACCGCACCATGGCACCTGGACTTTCGCTAGTGCCCGCTAGCAGGGAACCGAGCATCACGCAGTCAGCGCCTCCCGCTAGTGCTTTGACCACATCGCCTGAGTAGCGGATGCCACCATCGGCAATCACAGCAACACCAGCTTCACGGGCCACTGCTGCCGCTTCTTGCACTGCGGTAAACTGTGGCATTCCTACACCTGAAATAATGCGCGTGGTGCAGATGGATCCTGGGCCAACCCCAACCTTAAGAGCGGAAACACCCGCTTGGATAAGGTCGCGAGCACCATCGCGAGTGACAACGTTACCGGCCACGACCGGAACATCTGCTCCAAGTGTTTCCTTTAGTTTGCTCACTACCTCAATCACCCGTGTGGTATGGCCGGTTGCGGCGTCAATGAAGAGCGCATCTGCTCCGGCATCGACGAGCGCTTTACCTCTGTCGATGCAGTCCGGGCCAACTCCTACAGCGGCACCGCAGCGTAGACGTCCTTGGCCATCTTTGCTCGCATTGGTAAACATCTGGCGTTTCTCGATATCCGTACGAGTGATCAAGCCGACGAGCTTGCCGGTGTTGTCGATCAAAGGCAGCTTCTCAATCCGGCGCATGTAGAGTAGGTTCCGTGCCTCCTCCAAAGAGGTGGATTTGGTGCCTGTAGTTAGCCGGTCTCGTGGAGTCATGACTTCACTTACAGGAACGCTATGGTTGTCCACGTACCAAAGGTCACGGCTGGTGACCATGCCCTGAAGGATCCCATTCTCATCTACCACAGGGAACCCGCTGACACCCTTCTCATCCATCAGCCGCATGATCTCCGCCACCGTGGTGCTAAGTTTCACCGTGATCGGTTGAAGGATGACCATGTTCTCGCTTCTTTTGACCCTGGCCACTTGCTCGGATTGGATGTCGATTGGGTTGTTGCGATGAATAACGCCAAGCCCTCCTTCACGCGCCAGAGCGATGGCTAGTTCTGACTCAGTGACTGTATCCATCGCCGATGACAGCACCGGAATGTTCAATGTAATGTCTTTTGTCAGCCGTGTTGATAAATCCGCATCAGCCGGTAAAACCGCACTCAATGCGGGGAGTAACAAAACATCGTCAAAACTAAGTGCCGTCGTGATTTCGCCCATGTTCGATGGAAGAGACGCCAGCCGCTTCGTCAAGAAAGTTTTGTGAAGGAAAGGTAAAGTTGATTGGCCGAAAGCCGAGTCACTTGGACAATGGCTCCGTCAGACCACTTCCCCTCCATATGAAACACATCATAGCACTCGGCGCCCTCTTTCTCGGTTCGCACAGTCTGCTCGCCCAAGCTGGACGAGTAGACCTCACCAGTCTGGCGAACTACGCGAACCAAGCGCGTCCGGCGTACATTCAGCGCAACAACACGACCGTCGGAAATGCGATCACTGACGCTGGTGCAACGTTGGGGCGGGTGTTGTTTTATGACAAGCGTCTCTCCAAAGACAACACGATCTCGTGCTCTTCATGCCACAGGCAAGAAACCGCTTTTTCCGACACCTCAACCGCAAGCACGGGTGTGGCAGGTACGACTGGCAGGCATTCCATGCGTTTGATCAATGCACGGTTCGCTACCGAAGCACGCTTCTTTTGGGATGAGCGCGCCGCTACATTGGAAGCTCAGACCACAAGGCCGATTCAGGACCATGTTGAAATGGGCTTTAGCGGCACTTCAGGAGATCCAGCCTTTTCCGACTTGGTTGTGAAGTTATCTGCCATCGACGAGTATCGCGTGCTGTTCGCCTTGGTGTTTGGTGATGCCACCATCACAGAGAACCGCGTCCAACGAGCGCTGGCTCAGTTTGTCCGCAGCATCCAGTCTTTCGACTCCAAATATGATGCGGGAAGGGCTACTACCCCAGACAATCAGCCCTTCCCCAACTTCACGGCCCAAGAGAATACAGGGAAACAACTCTTCCTGAACCCGCCCAATGGCGGTGGGGCTGGGTGCGCGGGTTGTCACAGGCCCCCTGAGTTCGACATTGACCCAAACAGTGGGAATAATGGAGTCACTGGATCCCTTTCAGGAGGCACCGATCTCACCAATACAAGATCGCCAACCCTCAGAGATCTCGTGGCGGCCAATGGTGTGCCAAACGGCCCAATGATGCACAACGGGGTATTTGGCACGCTTGCACAGGTCATCAATCATTACGCAGCGATTCCAGGGGACAATGCGGGGCTTGATCCGCGTTTGAGAAGGCCCGGCGGAAATGTTCAGACGCTCAATCTGAGCCCTCAACAGCGGAATGATCTGGCTGCATTCCTCCGCACACTGACCGGAACCAGCGTCTACACCGATCCGAAGTGGTCCAGCCCCTTCAACGCCAGCGGCGAACTCGAGTTGATTCTGTTCCCGGCGGCTAGTGTGAACTCCGTTACGGTCACGGGAGGAATGATGACGGTCGTTAACAAGGCTGCCCCCGGCCTCACTTATCAGTTGGAGTCATCGCCAGACCTAGCGGTTTGGACACCCGTCTCTACCGTGAGTGCGGACGGTAATGGGAATCTATCCCAGTCAGTGCCAGCGGTTTCCGGACTATTTTATCGCTATACGTACACTCCCTGATCACAAAAAGATTGCTTCGTTCTGGGAAGTCGGGTTCACTCGCACGGATTCATCCTCTCATGAAATACAACTTCGTCTCCCTACTCACCCTCGCCGCCGCTAGCGCGCTTCATGCTGGCACTCCCGCGAAATCTCCAGTGCCTCCGGTGCTTCCCCCTGAGGAGCCCTCATTCGGGCGTGTCACGCTCGGTGGTAAGTTTGCGGAAGACCTGCAGAGCGGTTATCTTGATACGGTTCTGGGTCTCAGCACAGGAGACGCCCATGCGTTCTTCCTCAATCTCCGGGGCACGATGGACGATTCCAATCAGGAGATTTTCAACGCTGGTCTCGGATTCCGTTATTTGCTTGAAGACCCGGGCGTCATTCTCGGAGCCAATGTGTTCTATGACCACATCAACAGCGCTGCTGGGAACAATTTTGATCAACTTGGCTTCGGTGCCGAGGTATTGAGCAAGTGGGTTGATGCACGTTTCAACTACTACATGCCACAGAGCGATGCCAAATCCGTCGGCAGCTACACAGAAGAGACTGGATCACGCACGACTTTTGGTTCTCGCCGCCGCAGTGGCAATCGGATTGTTCGCGATGTGATTGAGACGGTCGAAACGACCCGCTTTAATCTCGTGGAGGTCGCTCTTGAAGGCTGGAATGCCGAAGTGGGCTTCCTTGTTCCGGGATTGGAGAAATACCTTGAGCTCCGGCTTTTCGCTGGAGCTTATGGCTACAACAACCCGATCGGCGGCGACTTTGAAGGCTTCAAGGCTCGCGCTGAAGCACGAATCAACCGCTATATCACTCTTGACCTCGAGTACTGGGATGATGCTAACCTCGTTGGCGGAAACCTCGTTGGTGGTTTCCGTGTTAGCCATCCTTTCGATCTTGGAGCATTGCTGACTGGCAAGAACCCTTTCCGGACCGGACCTGCTTCGACAGAGTTGCCTAGCAGTCGCTCGCTGAAGTCTCGTATGGATGAGATGGTCATCCGTTCTCACCGCGTCTACACCACCAGTGGTCAGCCTGAGCCATCAGGAACCTCCAGCAACAGCTCTGTCACTGGACAGCAAACTGTTGGTTCCGTGGCACCACCTCCACCGCCACCTCCTCCTCAATCAGGTGGCGGCAAGGGGGAGGAACAAGAAGGGTAAAACCCACCAACAAAATGAATCTCAAAGGCGTGGAGGTGACTCCACGCCTTTTTTGTGGGTCACACTCCCATGGATGAGTAACCAGACCCACTCATGCAGTGCGCTAGCAGCCGCTTGAAGACTTCGGTAGACCGGATGGTGCCGCCCACTGGCAACTCGCCGATGTCCCCAATCAATACCGGCCAGTCTTGTGTGTCCTCTGGAATGCGTCCGTGTGAGCCACGCACCAGCATGGCATCTAGTGGAATCACATCCATCAGCATGCGCATCCCCAGTTTCTTTTTGGCCAGCTTAAAGCCTATCTTCAGCTTGGGGAAGCGAATGGCCGGATCGAGAAACAGCTCTACTGGGTCGTAGCCGCACTTGCGGTGGATGTCCACGCATCGCGCATAGTCCGGTGCCAGCGCATCATCCATCCAGTAGTAGTAAGTGAACCATGAACGTGCATCAGCCACCGCCACCAGATCTCCAGATCGCTCATGATCTAGGCGCTGAAGGAACTTCTCCTGCTTGGCAAGAACTTGGCCCACTCCCTCGGTGGATTCCAGTACGGCCCGCACCTCATTGTAAAGCCCTGGCTCCTGAATGTAGACGTGCGCCACCTGGTGGTCAGCAATCGCAAAGACTTTGGAGCCACCTAAGTCGATCGCTTCTGTTCCCAGCTCGTTTTTGATCGAAATCCAGCCTTTCTGGCGAAACACACGATTCAAGTGCACCGGACGATCCACTGGAGTGATGCCATACTCAGAGAGCAGCACCACTTTGATATGACGCGTTTCGTAGAAACGAAGCAAGTCACCCACCACATCGTCGATCTCACGCAGGTCCCTCGCGATGATGGATGGATCTAGCCCTGCACGCTGAAGATTGTAATCGAGATGCGGCAGATAGACGAGAGAGAGGCTAGGCCAGCACTTATCCTCTACCCACTTGGCCGATTCAGCGATCCACACCGTGCTTCTAATGTCGGACGCAGGACCCCAGAAGTGCTGGAAGGGGAACGGGCCAAGGTCACGCTTCAAGCGGTCCCGCATACCCATCGGTTGAGTGTGTATATCGAATACCTTGCTGCCATCGGCGGGGTAGAGCGGGCGCGGAGTGATGCTAAAGTCGGCCGTGGAGTACATGTTGTACCACCAGAACAACTTTGCGCATGTGAACTCCGGATCACTCAGTCTCTTCACTGCCTCCCACAGTTTTTCCCCGCTTACGAGGTGATTGCTCTGCTTCCAAAAGCGATGCTCGGCGTAGACTCGGTCATACCAGCCATTGGCTACGATTCCGTGTTCCTTCGGTGGTCTTCCTGTCAGGTAGGTTGACTGGGCCGAACAAGTCACTGCGGGCAGCACAGGCTCCACCCTAGCCAGGGTATTCGCCTCCATAAACCGCCGTATTTTTGGCGTGTGCTCGCCGATCAGTCGCGGTGTCAGTCCTACGACATTGAGGATGGCAGTTCGTTGCATTTACGCGGCCCAGCCTAGCCCGATCACGGCCACATACCCGGCTTTGCACACATAGTGCAGCGCTTGGTCAGTGTTGAACGAGGTCTTGCCATCACATTTCACAAAATCGATGATCCAGTGCAGAACGAGTTCGATCAACGCAAAGGCCCAAGCCAGCTTAAAGCTTCCTAAGATCACCCACACGACCCCGGCATGCACCAGGCAGTGAGCTGTTAACACGTGAATCCACATGCTGCTTGCTCGGCCATCATCCGTGTCTTTGGAGACAAGATTGCGGTTCTTGTTGATGGCCATGAACTGAGATTGCCAAGCAAAATCGGCAAACGCATGTCCTATCGCGAGCGCGAAGAACCACAGTCCAAGCTGTCCAGCAAAGGGCATGTCGGAAGGAACCACCATGTCAATATTGCGTCACCCTTGCCAGCAACCCAGAGCCCGCAAGGCCTTTTGCTAAGCCAGACGGAGACCCCTGTGGACCTCATTCCTTTAATCGCCCCTTGGCAGAGACCCACTTATTCTTCTTCGTTACTTTCTTCGTCCACTCAATACCCACCTCTTCTGCTGCGGCGAGGCACTCGTCTGCATAGGATTTGAGAATGCCAGACACCACAAGCGTTCCACCCGGCTTGAGGGCTTTTACAATCGTTGGGAATGCTTGCATCAGCACGTCAAAGAAGATGTTGGCCAGTACCATATCCCACTTCTCCTTCGGCTCCCATTTCAGCACGTCTGCCTGAACGAACTTTGTCTTGTCCACGCCATTACGAATGATGTTCGCCTTGGCTACTTTGATCGCCAGGGGATCAAAGTCACATCCCCAGACCTTTTTTGCACCCAGTTTGCGTGCCGCGATGCCGAGGATGCCACTTCCACAGCCTAGATCACACACCGTCCATCCAGTGCCTGCACGCTGATGCTCAGTTGCCTCATCAGCCACAAAGCCAAGCACGGTTTCCGTGGTCGCATGATGCCCCGTGCCAAAGGCTAGTTCTGGGGGCACCGCCACCACCTCGCGATTTGGGTGCATCTTGGCCATGGAAGCGATCTTCTTTGGCGTGTCCGCATCCACCACCACCAGAGACTTCCGGATGAGAATCGGTTCGCTCGGTTCGGGGGCCATCGCCGCCCAGTTCTGATGTTTCACGGGCCTCACTGTTCCGCCAAACGCAGCTGCTATGGCCTTGGCGTCTTGCGCGCTCTCACAAAATGCCTCTACACGCACCGTTTTGCGTCCTGGCACTTCAGTGATCACCACTTGCACGCCGTGAAAGCCGCCGAGACGCTCCATCCAGGCGTCAGCCCAGCGGACAGGTGAGAGTTTGGACCAAACGTGCATAATTGATTGCGCTGCACCGGAGGCAAAGTGGAGCGGGTGACGCGATTCGAACGCGCGACATCTTCCTTGGCAAGGAAGTGCTCTACCACTGAGCTACACCCGCTTTGCGCTTGGGGCCGCTATGGTGCCAGTTCCGCCGAAATGTTCAACAAGAAAAAAGCCCAACACTAAAAATCTGTCGGCAGCCCTGGCAGCGTTGCTTTGAGGATTGTTCGAATCTGCTTACGCTCCACCGGCGAAATGTAATTGAACTCAGGCAGCCCTCGGTCACTCAGGGCCGATCTCAGCCCTGCATAGACCCGGTCCTTGATCACTGACGGCAGGGCTTGAAAGCCCGGAGTGTAGATCATGTAGCTGCACCGATGTTTGAATAGGCGGCTTCTCAGGTCAAAATCTCGCAGTGAAGTGCCATCCGGTGCCGCCTTCTTCGCACTCAAGAAGTCCTGCATAAACGTCCCGTCTGGTTTCACTCCACCAGAAGGAAGTTTTGCTTCATTGGCGAACAATAAGTAGCGCACCATGTCGCGCGCTATGCCGTTGATCTCGCCGGTATCCACCTTCTCCCTGGCTCGATACACCGCTAGCGTCACCAGATTGTGAAACTCCAATTGATGCTCATGCACCAGATGCGCCAGCAGGTCACTCGTTTGTACAGGGTAGGGAGACCAGTCAAACTGGCTGCCCGGCGGGTTCTTGATGTGGACGATCTTTGAGCCGTCTGAGCGCCCCAGCAGATTCGCCAGTGGAAATTGTTTTTCATGCGGCCCTGTCACGTGCCACCCGCCGAACCGCTCCTCCAGCGGCACCGTGTGACCTACCAGATTCCGTCGAAAACCATCCAGACTACCACCCGCAGCACTCGGGATGACCGACTCGGTGAAAAATCCAGGCAGACGCCGCATCGCATTGCCCGCGTGGCAGTTCATGCATCTGTCCGTGCGCTCCACCCTTGGCGGGCCACCTTGCGTGCGGGACAAGATTTGGAAAACTGGCCCCATCTCTGGGTCAATCGAACTCAGTTCCAGCCGCCCTCCTGGCACGTAGCCGATGTAAGTCTCCTCGTTAAAATACAGCGCCCTTGGGTTCGTCGCCTTGATCAGGCCCCCTTGCAGGCTCGTGGCAGAGTAGACCAGCAGTTGCGAACTCACTGGAATATTGAGCTCCTTCAGCAGCGCCAGCAGGAATCCCTTCTCGTCCGTGAGGTTTAGGTCCAGTTTTCCCTCCCGCAACTTCTCAACCACCTGCGTCACGGCATCTTCCGGCTTCCTCTTCCAATAATCATGCGGACTCTCGCCAAACGGCACCGGCTGAGCCAGCAGCACATCGCTCACGCAGAGCGTAACGAGAAAAACAGACGACAACTTCATGCAGAGAGGGGGATTAAAAAAAAGCTGCCGGTTGAATGGACAACCGGCAGCTTCACATGGGTCGGGGTTAGCCCGGAAACCGATTACTTCTCGGTTCCTTCACCAGCCTGGAGCCATCCGCTGATGCCGACGCTCAAGTGCTTGATGTTGGTGTAGCCCAGCTCCTTAGCTGCGTTAGCAGCGCGGGTGTAAGCACTGCAAGAAGGGCCGCCGCAGTAGGCCACGATCAGTGAGCCCTTGTCAGCAGGAAGCTTGGAAGCCAGATCGCCCTTCACTTCAGCAAAGTTCAGTGCGGTAGGAACGTGGCCATTCTTGTAGGAAGTAGCGCCGTTCACGTCGATCACGGTCACCGCCTTGTCAGCGATAGCCTTTTTCAGTTCAGCGATGCTGATGTCAGGATACTCACCAGCAAAGAGGCTGGTAGCACTGGCAACGAGCACTGTGCAGATGGTAGCAAGCAGTTTTTTCATAGTACAGTTAGGTTTGGGTTGTGGTGTTAGTTGAGGGTCCTCCAGGCAGATCTAGGCACTCGCCCAAGCCCGCCCAAAATGACTTCCCCTTCATTACGGCACATCTGGTTGGATTGATCATCTATTTTTTCGGTCCCACTGGGAAACTTCATCGCCCCCCAAGCGTATCCTGCCTGCCATGAAGCAACTATTAGCCACTCTCACCCTCTCCCTCTCCATCCTGGCCGTCAGCGCCACAGCCAAGGATCTCAGCGCCATCCCCCTCAAGGACATCAACGGCAAAGACACCTCCCTCAAAGCCTACGAGGGCAAGGTTGTCCTCGTCGTCAACGTCGCCTCCAAGTGCGGCCTCACCAAGCAATACACCGCCCTTCAGGCCCTCTACGACAAATACAAGGACAAGGGCTTCGTCATCCTCGGCTTCCCATGCAACGACTTCGGCGGCCAGGAGCCTGGAACCCTGGAAGAGATCAAGACCTTCTGCTCCAGCAAATACAGCGTCAGCTTCCCCCTCTTTGAGAAACTCCACGTCAAAGGCCCAGAGCAGCATCCCCTCTACGCCGGGCTTACTGGCGAGAGAGGAGCCTTCCCAGGCGATGTGAAGTGGAACTTCGGTAAGTTCCTGCTCGACAAAAAAGGCAAGCCCATCGCCCGCTTCGAGCCCCGCACCACCCCAGACGACGAGTCCGTCACCAAAGCCATCGAAGAAGCCCTCAAGTAGCCTCCAAGTTTGCACATCCAGTTGCTCCAGAGGTCTCAGCCATCTCTGGAGCGACTGTTCCAGGGGAGCGACATCCCCTCTCGTGTTTAGGGTCGCGCGGCTTAGTTTTCCAAAATCTTCTGACGAGGGCTCCGAACCTCCTTTGCGGTGAGACGCGCACCGCCAAATGCAGGCCATGGATGGCCAATAGACGCCACCGTCCCCAAGCAACCGCGCTCGTGGGCCCCCCTATGGAGAAGCGCGCTAGGACCAAAGTTTGTTTGCACCGATGCTGATGGCTCAGATCGTCCCTCTGCGGTATTTTGCCCTTCTTCGCCAGCAGGCGAAACAATCCCAGGGGCGGCGTAATGAAGGTACAGTCCGCCGCGGTGGATCGTTGGTGCCTTTGGTGCGACAGGATACTGCTGAACGCTATTCCCGGAGCCGTTGGAAACCCCGTTTTGGCTAGTATTGCGGGGCGTTTTCGGCCCTAAAGAACGATTTTGCACCATCGCAGAATGGTTTTGCACCGTCACAGAATAGTTTTGCACCGTCGCAGAATGATTTTGCGCCTTCACAGAATGGTTCTGCAAAGGCACAAAACCATCCTGGGAGGCTCTGGACGTGTCCGAAAGTTTGTGGTTCTGGGATTGGGTTTAAGTTAGACCGATAGCAGGGCTGGCTGACAACTATCACACCCATTCTGAGGAAGCGCAAAATGGGCCCTACCTGGGTTTTCGGGGTCGCTCTTGTGGATTGCGAGAGCTTTTGGTGAGGCTCTTTTCTCGGTTGCCCTTGTCACTCGCTCGACGACGATCGAGCCATCATGGAGAACACTTTGCGCAGAGTCCCAGCGGAGAGCTTGCCTTTCCGGTGGTGGTTTTTCTATCTGCTGTTGGTTTGTAGCTGGACCTCCTTGAAGCCGTACTTTGCTAATCCAGATGCGCGGTATTGGACGCCAGAGATCGTCATGTCTGATAAGGACGGTGTTCCCATTCAGGAAAAGATCCTGATCGATAGCCGGACTTATGCTCGGCTGAACAACGAGCCGGAATATAACCTCTTCTTTTGGGTGTTTGGCCTGGAGGTCATCATTTTTGGTGGTGGTCGGCTTATGATGTTTTTGCGCTCGAAGATGATGCCGTCGGGGCAATTGGCGGAGTCTTCAAGTGGGAGACGATGAGGTGTGACAATTGGGCGTGGTCTCCGTGCCGGGAGTTTGTTACTTATCGGCTCTGAGTGTGGGTTGACGATTTTGTTGCTGCTTCTACGGAGTGAAGGGCGTATTTGGCATGGTGATGGATTATTCTCAGCGCTTTCGGTTCACGTTGCTCCTCCGCAGGTCGGTGGGGCTGCGGTGTCTGGTGGCGTGCCTGTGGCTGGCGGGTTGGGCGCTGAGTGCTGAGGGTCTTGGGCCAACGATGGGTGGCTGGCTGGCTGGGCTGGATGGTGATCACCATCGGCACTTGACGGTGGATGTGGCTGGCAGGGCGCAGTTGGTGTTGTCTCACTCCAGAGAGTTGTGTGGCGACGAGCCTGCGGATTTATCCTGGACTGCTGCTGACGATGGGGCTGCGGGCGAGGATCACTTTATTTTGTTGGATGGAGCAGATAGCTCGACGCGGAGGCGGGGAAGGCTGTGGGGGGAAAGGGGAGCGCAGGAAGTGGCTTTTTCTCCCATGGAGAGATTTGGCGGTGTCTTGGCTGGGGTGCAGTGTGTCCTGGGGAGACGTGGGGTAACGGTGGTCAGTCATGCGGCTGCCATCGTGAGGCGGAGTCGGACGGTGATGCTCTGTTGAGAGCGAGGGGAACGGTGCACCGCTGCCGTGTGGCGGTGGTGCTTGGTTTACCCGGCGGATGATTGCATGCCGCCTTTTGTGCTCTCACCTTTATTTTTTCTGATTAATGACTGACTTTTCTGCCGCTGGTGCGGCTCGCGTGGATGGATGTATTTTGTGCCGTGGTACGGAGTTTTTGCCTGTGGCAGACCGTGATCGGCACGGGAATGAACTGAGGACGGTGCTCTGTGAGGGATGTGGGTTTGTGTTCACATCTCCCAGGCCCTCTCAAGCGGAGGTAGATCACTTTTACCGCTCGGATTACAGGCGGGAGTATAAGGACTCGTATTCGCCAAAGCCGAAGCACGTGTACCGTGCAGGAAAGGTGGCGCTCTCTCGGCTGGCTTACCTGAAACCTCTGCTAAAACCTAACGCGCGTGTGTTGGATGTGGGCGCGGGTGGAGGGGAGATGCTGTATTTGCTCAAGGAGATGGGGCTGACGGTGCAAGGGATCGAGCCGAACCTCGGCTACGGTGGAACGGCGAGGGATGTGCTGGGGCTGCCAGTGCAGGTGACTAGCTACAAGGCGGCAGAGGTGGAACCGCTGAGCATGGATGTGGTGACGTCCTTCCACGTGCTGGAGCATTTGCTGGATCCAGTGGAGGCGCTGTCGATCTTTTCCCGCTGGCTAAAGGATGACGGGCAAATATTGATTGAGGTGCCGAACGTGTTCTCTCGCTGCCAGTGGCCGCAGAGTCGATATCACCGCGGGCACTTGCAGCACTTCAGTGCATCGACTCTGAGCTTGGCGGGGCATCTAGCTGGGCTCGTGGCGGTGGATAGCTTTACGTCTGAGGATGGTGGCAACGTGATGGTGGTGTTCCGGAAGGCACCAGATGCTGCCGCGCATCGTTTGGTAGCAGGTGTGCTGCCCGGTCATGCCGCGCGAGTAAAGGCGCACCTCACGCAACACACACCGCTGAGACACTTCTTCACCCTAGCACCATGGAAGCGACCGCTGGAACGCGCTGTAGACCGCCTGGCAGAAAAAGTGAGCCTCGGCTCAATGTCGAGCGGCCAAGAGGTGCTAAAAGCGGTGTCTTCCCGGCTAACGACGGTGACGTTGGCCTGAGGCGAGTGGACACGGAGGTATGACCAAGCGTAGGACGCTGCACTTCTAAGATGATCGCAAACCAATGAGCGCCTGTCGCCTCATCCCCTAACTTCATTTCGCTCCCACTGGCGGCACGCAGGTCATCCAAGCGTTACTCAGTTTCGTTGCTGCGGAATGACGGCTCTCTCTAGGGGAGGGATTTTGAGGGTGGACGCAGAGCGCCGATCTTCTCTAATATGGCAATGACGGTGTTGATCGCGTTGCCTTCCAGTCGGTTGTTAACGTAGATGAAGGTCTTTCGGCCTCGGGTTTGATTTGCTTGTCTACGTTGGATTATGCTCGCAGCTCCGGAGCGGGCTTCTTCATTGACCTCATGGGTGTGCGTGTAGGGACTGAATGAGGCCACGGCCTGCTCATAGGCCCTCCCTGGCCGCAGAAGCAGGCGGGCTGTGTCGAAGTCGGTGGTGTGCGCGCCTGGAAGCGCATCTTGCTCGGTGATGGGTGGCATTCTCTCCCAGTGATTGAAGACATGGGCGACTTGATGACGACTCAACATCTCGAAGTAGGGCTCGCAGAGGAAGGTGCGATTGCGTATCTCGACGGAGTATTGCCACTCGGGCGGAAGATCGGCCAGAAATGCGTCCAATGCTGCAACGAAGTCCCGTCCGCGTGTGAAGTCGCGTGGGTGGAGATGACTGAACTCGAAGATCAGTGTGCCGATGTAGTCGCGGAAAGGGGCGAGAGAACTCAAAAACGCGCTCTTGAACAGTGCTGCGTTGAGGAAATGCTCGTTTCGCTTGCCTGCCTTGGCTCCGTGACGCGGCAGGTTGGGAAAAGTGCACGCGGTGATGTCGTCGGTGACTTTGAACGAGAAGCGAAACCCTGGGCGCACTTGTTTGACGAGACCCTCGATGTATTGAGGAGAAGGGAATCGATAGTAGCCTGCATCCACGCAGACCGTTGGGAAGACTTCGGCGTATTCAGTCAAACAGTCGCGCTCAAATCGTGCCTCTGAGGCCTTTCCGCGATACAAGTAGCGAGACTCGTCATAAATCATGCCGATCCACCCAGGATACTTCCATGATGAGGTGCCGATCCACACGTTCTGTTCATCAGCCAGCCGCCGAAGCGCCTCGGAGAGCTCCTTGATTGGGAGAGAAGAACTGGAGCCCAACAGATTCATCGGCAAGACTCCAAGAAACGCACCAGTTCTTCAGCTAAGCCTTTGCCGATGCCGGGTATGGCACTGATTTGTTCGGCGGTCGCTTTGCGTAACCGCGCCATCGAACCAAAGGTCTTCAAAAGGGCTGTTTTGCGTGTTTCACTGATGCCTGGGCAATCATCTAGCAGACTTTCTTCAACACGGCGACGTAGCAACAGTTGGTGATAGCCATTTGCCCAGCGGTGGGCCTCATCCCTGATGCGCTGAAGCAATCGAAGCGCGCCGCGCTCGTGTGGAATGAGGATCGGCTCCGACTCACCAGGTCGAAAGACCTCCTCGCGCTCTTTCGCCAAGCCGATGATGGGCAGTCCACCAAGTCCGAGACGTTGGAGTTCTTCCACCGCCACTCCGAGTTGGCCCTTGCCCCCATCCACGATGATGAGGTCTGGCAGCCTGACGAAAGGGCGGCTGATGACGGTGCCACGGCGCTCTTCATGACGTGACTGTGGAGGAGCCGGGCGGTTAGCTGTCACACTCCCATCTTCCATTTCGACCTCGTCATAAACATCTTCCGTGGGCTCTTCGTTCTCGTCAGATTCAAGACGGCGCATGGCATCGATGACGTTCTCCTGCGTCACATCCGCTGCGTCTTCGCCCATGCGCTCACGGCCTTCTAGGAGGATGCGGGAGTAACGCCGTCTCACCACCTCGGCCATGCTGACAAAGTCGTTCTGCCCCGTGACAGCGCGTATGCGGTAGCGGCGGTAGTTGGAGTTGTCGGGCACACCATTTCTAAAGCGCACCATGCTCGCCACACAGTGAGTCTGACCAATGTTGGCAATGTCAAAGCATTCCATCACGAGTGGTGGGCGCTCCAGATGAAGAATCTCTTGGAGCTCTTTGACATCCGCCATGGGGTCGATGGTGCTCACCACCCTGGCGCGTGCTCCACGCTCGAATCGCCGCGCGGGCTTGAGCGTTTTGCGCAGATCTTCGATCATGTCTCGGAGTTCCGCAGCGCGCTCGAAGTCCATGCGTGCAGCAGCCTTCTTCATCTCTTCCTCAAGCGCGTCCACGAGATCCTTGTTCTTGCCTGACAAAAACTCGCACGCTTCATCCACACGGCGTTTGTAGTCCTCGGCTGAGATGCGCCCGATGCAAGGTGCGGCACAGTTTTTGATGATGTCGTTGGAGCAGTGGCGGTAGTCGTCTTCGCCTGGGTTGGTAGGCCGACACACGCGCAAGCCGAAGTGCTTGTTCAGCCAGTTCAACGTCGTGCGGAGTGCACCGCTGTGGGCAAAGGGACCGTAGTAGCGCGCACCATCGTCTTTCTTCAACCGCGTGAGCGAGAACTTGGGGAATGCGTCCGCCATCTGAAGACGTACGAGCAGGAACCGCTTGTCGTCACGGAAGCTGATGTTGTAGCGGGGTCTGAACTCCTTGATCAACTTGCCTTCCAACAGAAGAGCCTCGGGTTCATTGCGTGTGAGATGAAGGTCAAAGTCCCAAATGCTCTCAATCAGCGCACGCGTCTTGGTGTCCACGCGGCGTGCGCGGCTGGGTTGGAAGTAGTTTCCCAGGCGCTTTTTGAGATCACGGGCTTTGCCAACATAAATGACGCGGTTGAGCCTGTCGCGCATGACGTACACGCCGGGCTGATGCGGCACATCGCGCAACCGCGCTTGTAAGTCTGGCTTTTGTTGAGGGGTTCCCACGGTGACAGTGGATACTTCGGATAGAATGCCCGGGATTGCAGGTTTTTTTGCGCTGAAACCAGATGCAGGCACCTGCGGGTTGGCTAACTGCTCGCCATGTCGTTCCGTCTGGAAATGCTACAAGTGGCCAGAGTGGCTCCCAAGGTCTTGGGAGACTCTACTGAGTTGGTGGAGTCGTTCTTCCGGCGTAAACACCTCGCGGATGGTGGGTTCGAGGATCGGCAGGGACGTTCTGACCTCTACTACACTGTCTTTGGCTTGGAGGGCATGCTGGCGCTTCAGGCTGAGTTTGACCGAGAGCGCTCGGGTAGCTTTTTGAAGCGCTATGGCAGCGGCGAGACGCTGGACTTCGTTCACCTCTGCTGTTTGGCCAGATGTCACGCAGCGCTGAAGAACGAGTTCTGGAGTGTGGAGCAGCGGGAGGCTTTCGTCGCGCGTTTGGAGGAGTTTCGTTGCGAAAAAGGTGGCTACCACTCCGCAAAAGGTCGCGAGTGGGGCAGTGCTTATGGCTGCTTGCTCGTGGCAGCTGCTTATGAAGACACACAGATCGCTCTGCCAGAGCCGGAAGGGCTAAAATCTTGTCTCGATGCTCTCCGCACTCGTGATGGAGCATGGAACAACGAGCGCCATGTGCCTCTCGGCACAGCACCTGCCACGGCTGCTGCTCTTTGCCTCTATCGCCGCATGGGCTGGGATGTTGGGCCGGAGCCTGTCCGCTGGCTTTTCACCTGCTTTGTCCCTGAAGGTGGTTGCAAAGCCTTCCCTGCGGCACCCATGCCAGACTTGCTCTCCACTGCGGTCTCATTGCACGGTCTGAGTGGTGCTGGTGCAGATTTGAAACTGGTCCAAGAGAGTTGTCTCGACTATGTGGACAGCCTGTGGAGCAATGAAGGTGGCTTTCATGGCAACTGGACGGATCACGTCTTGGACGTGGAGTACACCTACTATGGCCTCCTCGCGCTCGGTCACCTCACAGCATGAGTCAGCCCAGGGTCATCTTCCATCTCGACATGGATGCATTCTACGCATCGGTGGAGCAGCGAGATAACCCACAATGGATGGGTCTGCCGGTCATCGTGGGTTCTCCGCCGGATCGCCGTGGCGTGGTTTGCGCGGCTTCCTATGAGGCGCGGAAGTTTGGTGTGCGTTCCGCTATGCCCAGCAGCACAGCGGGCCGACTTTGCCCTGACGGCGTCTTCGTGCGGCCTCGGATGGAGGTCTATCGCGATGAATCACGCCAAATCATGAGCATCGTGAAGCGATTCGCGGGGGAACTCATTCAACAAGTGTCTGTCGATGAGGCTTATCTCGACGTGACGGGCAAAGTTGAGCCAACATCGGATAACGACTCTCTACTGGAGAGTGCGCTGACGATTGCTCGTGAGATCAAACAGACGATTAAAGCAGAGCGGCGTCTTACAGCGACCATTGGCGTTGCTCCCAATAAGCTGTTAGCCAAGATCGCTTCCTCCAACTTTAAGCCGGATGGCCTTACTTTGGTGAAGGAGAGTGGTAAAGCGGCATTCATGCGGCCGCTGCCGGTAGGTGCCATCCACGGGGTGGGAAAAGTCACCGAAGGCACACTCGTGCGTGCTGGATTCAAGACCGTGGCGGATCTTCAGGACACAGATCGTGATCTCCGCAGCATCGTGGGCTCCTGGGGGCCAGAGCTGAAGCGCATGGCCTTCGGTGAAGATGATCGTGAGCTAGATCTCGGAGATGACATCAAGAGCATAAGCAGCGAGAACACCTTTCTCAAAGACACGGCGGATCGTGTGGTGCTCCGTAAATGCCTTCGTGAGCAGGCAGATGAGATCACGGAGAAACTGAGAAAACGTCGGCTCGCTGCGGTCACCGTTCAGGTAAAAGTTAGGTACTCCGACTTCACCACGCTTACGCGCCAACTTTCCGTGGAAGAGCCCATTGAGGACTCAAAGCAAGTCTATCGCCTCGCTTGCTGGTTGTTGGCGAGGCATGATTTGGTCCGCAGACCTTTGCGTCTCATCGGTGTGGGCGTATCAGGCCTCCATGAAGTGACCTTGCGGCAGTTGACGTTGCCGTTTCAGTAGTGCTCAGCGCTTAGTGACTTCCCAGAACTCGCCAAAGAAGTCCGCCGCCACCACTTTGCCTGATGCTTCAGCGTTCGGTGGCACGATGATGTCCAGGATGGCCCAATCAGGCAGTTTGGGGTTCTGCAGCGAGTTGGTGCGATCATGCGCCTCTCTGAACGTAAGGCCGGAGTTGATCACCACATACTTAGCCGGGTTCATCGGGTTGGGTTGAATGAACACAGGTACGCTGGTAGCTGCTGGCGCTTCGTGTGTCCCGATCTTCACGAGTTGGTCGTCCCAAGTGAGCACTTTTTTGATCGCCATGGTGGTCATCAGCTTTTGGAGAAAGCTATTCGTCTTCGGTGTGCCCCACACAATCAAATGAGCGTCTTCAGCTTCCCGATCCGTCAACTTATCGGCAGGGAGTGCCTTCAAATCTCCGCGCATGAGTGATCTCCAGCGTTGCCGGAAGTGGGCAGCCTCAGCGCGAGCCCACTCGTCTGCTTTGCTTCCGTCAGCGGGCTGATCTGGGAGCACTAGCACGAACTTCGACTTGAACGCATCATCGATAGGACCTTGAAGCCCTGGCTTCTTTGACACAGACGTGCTCGAAGTGCTCGTCTCCGCGATCCAGTTCCATAGAGGCTGCTCGCCCTTGATGACTAAGCCGGGCTCTTCTTTGCCATTCACCATCACTTTGGTCACTCCGGCGGGTAGCATCATGGAGAGACCCGCAACATTCTGCGTGGTGATGCGGACTTCATGCTTGGTATCATCCCATTCAGCATCCGCCCGCGCCTCTTCCCACTGTTTCTCCATGCGCGTGATGGCCAGCCAATGCATGCGGGCATAAGCCAGTGTGCGTGTCTGTAAATGGACAGTCTTTGGCCACACATTGCGGCCCTGGGTCACATGCTGTTCTATTTTTGCCTGCACTTCCTTGATGACTTCTGGGTGATACTTATGCCCCATGCCTGGACCGATCAAATGTGGCGGCTTGAGGCCGATCTTTGCTAGCACCTCCGTCATGTATTCCGCGCTATCACGCTGACTGTCGTTCTCGCCGCTGTAGCACACCAACGGCACGTTCAGAAAGTTCCGCGCGTAATCCGGCACGTCGTACACGCCCCACAGCTTCTGCTCATACCAGACGGGCATCTTGTCTGGAGTCAGCTTTTGGTAGCGCTTCACATCCACAAAACCAGCTCCCGTGTGCACGCAGGCCCATTGATCCGCAAAATGCGCTCCCATGTGCCAAGCTCCAGCTCCACCCATGCTAAATCCAGCAAGTGCGATGCGGTTCTCATCCACATTGAGCTGCCGCACGGCGTCATCTCTGCATTCAAACACATCGGTTTCGCCAGCGCTCTTCCACCCATTGCAATAACGTCCGAATGGGTGAATCACAATCGTTCCTGCCGGCTGAAACTGCCCCGGCTTCTTTGCCATGAGTCTGGAGTAGACGAAATGCATGTCCGTCGTCGTATCGCCTCTTCCGTGAAGCCAGATCCACATCGGCACGGCTTGCTTCTTGAGCATCTGATCCACCCCTTCTGGAATCTCCACTCCATACGGTTGAGCTGAGCCATCGATGGAAGAGTAGAAGCCCAAAAGTTTGAATCCGCTGCCTTCCAGCCACGGTGTCTCGCCTTTCTTGAGTGCTTCGATTCTCTTGTTGGCCTCATCGAGAAGAGCGTTGGCTTTCTTCACGCCGTCTTCGGCCTTCTTGTCATACCATTCATCAAACTCAATCGCATAGCGCACCGCTTTGAGCAGGATCTCCACATCGGCCGCACGCTTGTGGTTTGCAACAGTCTTGAATGCCTCAGACGCAACATTCAGCCTTTTGGTGAGCGCATCTTCATGTTCGGCGCTCAGTGCCGCAGTGGGTTTAGGCGGCAGTGCGCCCTTCCATGATGCCGTGGCTCCGTTGGGGCCGAGTTGTGCGTGACAGAGCAGGGGAGTGATGACGGCCAGTGCGGCCAGAGAGCGAGAACGCATAGTGTAAGTGACGAATGTAAAAGGCTACTTCAGTGCTCGGCGCAAGAGGTTGCTGGTGATGCGTTGCACGCGCTTGTCCACACCGTGTGGACGGGAGTAGTGGCTCCAGACAGGCATGTGACCTGGTGGTTTCGAGAGCGCTTGCGGCCACCAGATCGTCGAGGCATTGAATACAAAGTTGTTCTTTGGGCCATCGTAGATCACCGCCTGCCACTGCTGAGGATTGCGGCCACCTTGCCAAGCAGTCCCCGCTGCTACGATCTCTAGTCCGCGCAAGTCCGCTGGAGGGTCGCCGTGGTATTCCCAGCCGATCAGGCCCGGTATGGATTCCCCCTTCTTCATGCCCGTCCCTTCAAAGATCCAATGCTCAGGCTTCTGGCACGTCCAGTCTCCTCCGCCGTTCACAGGGTCGATGTTACGCACGCCCATCAGATAGCCCTCGTCTGGGCCGCGGTGCGGATAAGGTCCGTGGTCGCGTTCACGATCCACCGCATACTTGTAGTCGCCACCGTACGGGCCACCTCGAAAGATACGGCGCAAGGGCTTGCCTTGCCCGTTCTCGGAGAACGGCGTCACCCAGCACACGGAGTTGCCAGAGAGGAAGAGCAGATTCACCCCAGAGTCGCGCATGGTTGTTACGCTCTCGTATTGCCGGATGTCCCAATACTCGTCGTGACCGCTGCTGATGAATGCCTTACACTTTACTCCACGTGCCGGGTCGATCATGTCCGCATTGGAGCAGTAGGTCACATCATAGCCCTGCTCCTCTAGCCAGTAGGCCAGAGGAAACTCAAAGCACAGCCACTCACCCGAGCCCACGGATTGCGGATTGGTGTAAATCTGAGCGTAGTTCGCATAAGGCCGATCAAAACTCACCTTTGGCCACGGCCCTTGGTTGCCCTTTGGGTCCGTGTAGAGGGAGTAGTTGTCGGGCCACTTGTTATAGGCTTGCCACGTGTTGTCACTGCATTGCAGGAGGACGTCGGCCGGTCGGTCATCCGTGACGATGAAAACCACGTAACTTTGCCAGTAAGGCAGGTCTGCACTTTCTGGTAAGGTCGTCAGGCGGCCCAGGTAGACGCCACTCAGCCAATCCTTCGGCACCGTGATGGTGTGACTCACTTCCCACTCACACTCTCGCAGTCTCATCTCGCCTATGCCGGGCACCTTCTGGGTTTTGGCCTCCAGCGGGCCATACTCCGCCACCTTCCTCGCTCCCTTGCCTCCGTAGTAGCCCGTGCGGAAGATCTCCAGCTTGTATTTGGAAACAGGTGCGGCACTCACATAGAAGTCCAGCGTCTCGCCAGCCTTCACGGACTGACGCGAGCAATAGCCCTCGATCACTGGTGAGCGAAAACCGCTCCCGTCTAGCCTCATTCGCGTGAGTTGCCAATCCCTAGCGCCCTCGCGTTGGTTCTCGATCTGGATTGGATTCATGAAAGTCCAACGCCCGTCACGTTCCCGCCTTTGCAAGTGTCTCAGTGCGTCTGTACCTCACTTCACCAGCGCATCCGTGGTCTTGAGGTCAAAGCGCACGCTCACCACACTGTGCTTTTCTTTACCCGGCGCGTACTTCACGTAAGTCGTGGCAACGATGGTGCCATCCGCCAGCAGTTCCATGCCGGGATAGCCACAGTCGCTCACTCGTTCAGCGTGACTGTGCAGTAGCTTCACGCGGTATTGACCGGGCTTAGCGTTCTTGATGTCGTCATAAGTGCCCACCCACGCCACAAAGTGACCCTTCGTCGGACTGTTCAGCGCTTGATCGCGGAAGGCGATGACCATCCGCCCGTCTTTCGTGAATACACCAGCATGGCGATCCCCCGTCAGTCCCCAACTCGTGTTCACGGGCTTGCTCCATGTTTCGCCTTCATCACTGCTGACCATCACCAGACTGCGTTCCTTATGCGTGTTCTCACGCAACAGGCAGCAGAGCTCCTTGCCGTCCGGTGAGCGAAAAACAAACGGTTCGCACGGATTCTTTCCCGTCACGCTCGCCACGACCGTTGGCTCGCTCCAGGTGAATCCTCCATCGGCAGTGATCGTTTGCAGCACTTCGAGCGGTGCTTTGTCTGCACCTCCGGGGCCTTTGTGATAGAGGCCGAGGTAACGACCATCCTTGAGCCGCACGATGCTGCTGAAAGTCATCACACAGGGAAAACCCAGCGGCGGCATCTCCTTCCAAGTCTTGCCCGCATCCTCGCTCATGATGCTCGGCATGCCCGGCCCTTTGCGAGTGCCTTTCGCGGCGGAAAACACCCACAGGCGCTCTTTGCCTGCCGCATCCGTCATGCGGTAGATGCTGGGGCAGTTCTGATGCGTCTTAAAACCTTCCGGCAAGGTGTCGTCGATCCGCGTCCACGTTTTGCCGCCGTCATCACTGCGTGCCATCGGCCCCGCGGCACCACCGTGATTGATGCACCACACGCAGAAGATCGTCTTGCCATCCGCGAGCAGTGTCGTCGTCGGATGCCCCTGATAAACTTGCTCCGTGCCAGCCGCGATGACTGTGTGGCGGTTCTTTTGATCTGAGAGATCAACAATCGGTAGGTCGGGCTTTTCTTCAGCAAAGACAAAAGCAGTAGAGGTCAGCAAACAGAGGGCGAGGTGGCGCATCTGATACCAAACGTTCGGTTCATCAACCCATTGCAACCCATTCAGAGACACTCAATAGCGACTGCTAAGGCGCTGTCTCTCTGGCACTAGCCGACGGATCACTTGAGGGGTACAAAAAAGGATTACCCAAGCCCAAGGCCGGGGTAATCCTCTCTGGTGATGGTTCTGGATTACTCCAAGAAGTTCCTGAACGGCGCTCCACCGTTGCGCCCAGTGGCGGGCAACTCGAGCAGGAGATCGCTCGCACGTTGTTGGCCATCATCAGAGACGGCATTTTCGTTGCCCACGTGTCCGTTAGGAATGATCAACTGAGGGTGATCGAATGGGGCCTTACGGTATCGCACTCGATCATCCGTGAGTGACTTCAGGAATGCAACGAGCGCCTCTTTTTCTGACTCGCTCATCCCCAGTTCGGTGATGTCAGGGTCAAGGTCATTGATGTTTCGCTCCTTAAAGTTTCCGCCACGATTGTAGAAATCAACGACCTCACGAAGTGTGCGAGTGCCTCCATTGTGGAAGTAGGGAGCGGTGAGTTCGACATTCCTAAGCGTTGGGGTCTTGAATGCACCGTCAGCAGCCACTCGACCACCGGGCTTGATCTTGAGATTTGGATCAGCGACCAGGACCTTCTTAAATGTCTTCTCACCGTGGTCACGGAGCAAACGAGACTCGGACAAAGGAAAGCCAAATGGATCTGTGCCACCCACACCGAGGTCTTCAAGCGTGGGAGTAACTCCAATGTTATAGAATCCATTGTCGTAAACGGCCTCCTCATTGTTGCCCATGATCATGCGCTCCAAGCGGTCTTTTTTGATGTGATGCACCGTTGCCTTTGTAAACTCAGCCTCACCGTGGCAATTGGCGCACTTGCCTTTGCCAAAGAATAAGTCCAACCCTTGCTTTTGTTGAGCAGTCAGGGACTCAGAACGGCCTTCTGCATAGCTGTCGAAAGGTGTTCTGTCAGAAACGAGGGTCGCTTCATACAACTGAATGGCCAATCCAAAGTAGAGACTAAAGTTTGCCTCCATGTGGGTGAAATCAGTCAGTGTGGGCTTGGCTTTGCCAGGTCTCGTTCCTTTTGCCTTGGCAACTTTCTTCTTCACTTCGGTCGCTAGACCCGTCAGTCCCATCGTCTCCGCCGCTCCGCCTACTGGATCTGTTGGTCCTGAGTCCAGAGCAGTCTCACCTTGCCACCATTCTGGTTTGAAGGCCCTCTTGATCAGCTCGGCGTAAGTTGGAATATTGATTCCAGGCTCCGCTCCACGGCTTACTGCACCTAACACACTGTCATCTGGGTGGACTTTCTGAAGGGAGAGCGGGCGCTGATTCAAGAGCTTCCTGCCCAACTCTGGAAACAATCGATTGGACGCGCTCATTTCGAAGCTGCTCAACGGCGGACCTACAGCCTGGGATGCGAGACTGGCGTTGTCCAAGTCAACCACCACCCGCTTTAGGTCCTTAGGCTTATCGGCCTTCCAAACATAAGCACCAGCATCTCGCTGGCCAAATGGATTGACTCCATTGAAGCTTTCTTGAGCTCGTCCATCCCAAAAGTTCCGCAGATTGAAGATGGCGTTGATGACTGTTGGTGTGTTGCGAGGTTCGACTCGCCTCGTGTTGATTCCCCGGACATGAAACACGTCATCGGGCAGGACATTTCTCACCTCATTGCCGTTTGGAAGGAGGCCACCGAAGTCTTCGAGGAACACACCTTGGGAACTCACAACATCATTTGACGATTTGATGACGTTGGAGCGCCGATTGTTCGGGTCCGAAAGCATGTGAAGCGGAAAATCCTGTGTCTTTAAGCTGTAATTGGGTCCACCCACCTGGAAGCTGTTGTCTGGATTTGCATTTCTTGAGGCATCCACCCGCAGCAATCCCGGACTGATTTGGTTCTTCGAGCGATTATCGGCACCCGCATGGAAGTGGCAGGAGGCGCACGCTGTCAAATTGTCGCTACCTACCTTCGTGTCCCAGAACAGGGCTTTGCCGAGCATGATGGCAGCTGATTTGTCCTTCACGAACTCGCCCAACTTGGACGGCTCTGGGACTTTGCGTTTTGCAAGTGATTCCAACTTTGGAGCCGATTCAACGCCTGCCGGCTCGGGTCGTTGGCCATGGACGTGCATAGTGCCAGCGACTGCTAGCAGCAATAGGATGATGGAGGTTGTGGATTTCATATCAGGTATGCGCACTCAAAGAAGTTTTCTTGAAGTATGGAAGTTATGATAAGATGCATAGATTGCAAAAGCAATAATCTTATCAAATAAAATTGCCATTAGTGATAAATGCAGCAATATCCATGGATTGTGAATAAAGAATCTCGCAATTTTGGTGATCTTCGCGGCCTTGTGTCTCGGATGAGCTTATTGGCGGCTCTTGGCTTGTCCCTCGCGGCATCTGGCTCTGGAGTAGAGGATGGAACCCAAAAATACAAATCCTCAGCCCCAGTCGCTCCGACAACGCCAAGGGAAGCTCCTAGACTGCGGCTGCAGGGGGTTGCCTCAATTGGACAACAAGAGACAGCCTATTTCGTTCACACAGAAAACGGTCTCGTCTTCGGGCTGGGCGTGGGTGAGTCCCTTTGGAATGAGTATAAGCTCGTCCGTATCATCGACGGAGAGCATTATCTCCGCTGCAAGGCAGAGCTGTCCCACAACGGAATGCTTTTCCAGATTGCTATCGAAAACTTCATGGATCAGTCAGCGCCATCCGCTCAACCGGCACAGTCAGCGACTGCGGTCGAGTCAGACGGCCCCAGTGTCGAACGCGTAGCCGTGCGTCCTTGGGTTGCTCCCAAAAAATGAAGTGAAGGGCCAGTTGGGTAACTGGCAAAAGTGTTCGCGTGAAGTTTTCACGTTGCCTCGACATGAGAATGTAAAGGTGGTCGTGATGAGTGCCACTGCGTGATGAGCCTTTCGTCGACCTTGCGGTCCATAGAGGGTTGCCTGTGCAATTGACGACGATTAGTCCTCGCGGAATTGAGTGTTCAAGGTCCTGCCTCAATCGCGGTGGTCATCCGCAAAACGGCTGGTGTGCTATGTGACTGAGGCGCTTTATGGACTGGTTTTCGGAACGTAGTGATTGTGTCGAACAAACCAACGTGGGCATGCTCCAGGAATGGCAAAGGCGGGCGCGCATTGCCGATGATGATCTGGGAGACTCTGCAATTGTGCACACGGGCCGTTGGATGAACGTTAGGTCGCGTCCGGCTCATTCTAAATCGAGTCCTGCGGCGCTGAAGGATTCCCCTGTGGCTTTTGCTCCTACCATGTACCGGGGTGTGGCCATTGTTCTATCAACAGATGTGAGCGTCTCTTCGCATTGGAGGTGAAGTTCTCCGCTTGGTGCCGTGACTGAGTCATCTTGGCGAGAGAACTTTGCCTTGGGGCTTTCGCGGCGTGATCCGTGTGCTAGTTTGATGGAAAGAGAGCCTCCCATGTTTTTTGATCCTGATTTTGCTAGTCCGCCCAAGGCCGAGGTTCATGTGCCTCGGGGGCCCGTCGTTTGGGCGCGCAATAAGTTCCTGACGGGGCTGGCGGTGGTGACGCCGTTGGTGATCACTTTCTTCATTCTGCAGTTCGTCTATACGATGCTGCGGGAGTGGTCTCAGCCTGTGTTGGGTTTTGCTGTGACGCGGATCAATGAAATGGCTGGAGCGCAGGTGATTGATGTCACGAGTATCGGTTTCCTTTACTTCGAGCGCTTCATTGGGGTGCTGATTCCAGTGTTGGTGCTGATCGCTCTGGGCGTGATGGCGACCCATGTGATTGGTGTGCGGGTGATGGAGGCGATTGACCGTTTGTTGATGCGGATTCCGTTCATCTCGTTCATCTACAAGTCGCTGAAGCAGGTGATTGATGCATTCAAGGGCCTCGGCGGGAAGCAAGGATTTAAGCGCGTGGTCTACATTGACTATCCGGTCCCTGGGATGTGGATGCTGGGGTTTGTGACGGGTCAATACTATGACCGGATTCGCAAACGGAACATGACCTCGGTGTTCCTGCCGTGTGCGCCTAGCCCAATGACAGGGATGTTGGTCGTGGTGGAGGCTGAGAGGGTAAGTGATGCGCCAATGACGATGGAGGAGGCCATGAAGATGATCTTCTCAGGTGGCCTTGTTGGTCCTGACAATGCTCCGCCGCGAATGGAGCCTCAAGCGGCTCCAACCCCAGTGGGTGACGCGGGCGACCTGCCTCCCGGCCTGCCTACAGCAGATGACTTTGAAGTAAGTCTGGCCATGGGCGCTCAAGCCGAGAGCGCCGAGCCCCCGCTGCAGACGGAGCCGCCTACCAAGGGGCTGAAGAGCAGCGTGAAGGGCTTATTTGCTCGGAAAAAGAAGCCTGCGGACCTCACGGCGGTCGAGCAAGGTGGGGGCGTGTGATTTTTTTTGCGAAAAAGTTCATTTTCTTGGGAATAGGCCTGGAAGTGATGCCTCCAAGAGTCCGTTGCATCCCCAGCACGCCTGTCCCATGATGCGCGCCCGTTTCCCACTGGCCCGTTCATAGCCAGCGGTTTTTGACGTTCGTCGGAAACCGCATCCATGGCAGGCAAGTCGGGGGAGGCAGCAAGCTAACCACCTTTAGATTCCCTGTTTTTGTTCCCTATGATCCAAGTCGAAAATCTACGAAAAGAGTTTGGCAGTAAGGTCGCCGTCAATGGCGTGTCCTTCTCGGTCGAAAAAGGGCAAGTTCTCGGCTTCCTCGGGCCTAACGGCGCGGGCAAGTCGACGACGATGCGTATGGTGACCGGGTATTTCCGCCCTACTTCGGGCAAAATCACGGTGGGAGGCGTGGACATGCTGGAGAACCCAGAAGTGGCCAAGCGCTCCATCGGTTACCTGCCAGAGAATGCTCCTCTTTATTCCGACATGACGGTGAGCAGCTTCCTGGACTTCTGTGCTGAGTTGCGTGGACTGCGTGGAGTGGAGAAATCCAAGGCCGTGGATAGGGCTATTGAGATGTGCTTCCTACAGGGCGTCCGTTATCAGAGTGTGGATACACTTTCCAAAGGCTACAAGCACCGGACTTGTTTGGCGCAGTCCATCATTCATGACCCTGAGGTCCTGATTTTGGACGAACCTACAGATGGTCTGGACCCGAACCAGAAGCATGAAGTGCGCGGCATGATCAAGCGCATGGGTGAGAACAAGGTGATCATTTTCTCCACTCACATTCTGGAGGAGGTAGAGGCAGCTTGTTCGCGTGCCATCATCATCGACCGCGGCAAAGTGGTGGCGGACGGCACTCCAGATGAACTGAAGCAGCGTGCAGGAGGTGCCGTGCGCGTCTCGGTGCATGGAGTGGCTTCCGGTGAGGTAAAGGAGGCTCTCAGTGCTGTTTCTGGCGTGGAGCGCGTGGAAGTCACCGCTGGTGGCGATCAATCATTCGCTGGCCGGGCCTTTGCGGCAAAAGGACGCCGTCCTGCGGACATCTCACGTGAGATTGCCAAGCTCATCACCGCCAAGCAATGGATGCTGGAGGACCTGCATCCTGAGGAAGGCAAGCTGGACGAAGTGTTCCGCGCCATCACTCGCACCGAAGGCTAATACTGTTCCCCTCATCACTCATTTCTTTTCCCTACACTTAACATGATCTCCAAAAGCGATTACGAAAACATCAAGACCGTGTTCAAGCGCGAGTTCTTCGCCTACTTCAACTCGCCGGTCGCCTACGTTATTGTTGTGATCTTCCTGCTGGCCACGATGAGCTTTGCGTTCTTCTTCGGCGGCTTCTTGCGCACCAATAACGCATCTCTCACCCAGCCGTTCTTCTTCTGGCATCCATGGATCTATGTGGTGCTGGCTCCGGCGGTGGGTATGAGACTCTGGTCTGAAGAGCAACGTCTCGGAACTCTAGAGCTGTTGTTGACCATGCCGATCTCTCCCTGGCATGCGATTGTGGGCAAATACTTTGCGGCGGCTCTGGTTTGGGCCATCGCGTTGTTCTTGACCTGCCCCATCGTGTTCACTGTGTTCTATTTGGGCAATCCGGACTCCGGCCCGATCATCTCAGGTTATCTCGCCAGCTACCTTTACGCCATCGCTGCTCTGGCGGTGACTTCTGCGGTAAGTGCCTTCACTCGTAGCCAAGTCGTGTGCTTCATCGTTTCCGTGGCGGTGTGCTTGATGATGACCCTCATCGGTTTCCCGCCAGTGATCGAAGCGATCCTCAAGTCACTACCTTCCGGCATGGACTTCGTGGTGAAGGGCGTGGCTTACACGAGCTTCATGGATCACTTCTACGAGATGACCAAAGGCGTCATTTATCCTCGTGACGTCATTTACTTCCTCAGCGTGGTGGCCGTGTCACTGCTGATCACCAACGAAGCCATTCGTGCAAAACGCGCCTGATTTGTTCTGGAATCCAATACCAATTTAGCTAGCACCATGAACAACAAATACTTCAACACCCTGCTCATCATCGCCATCATCGCGGTCGTAAACTGGATCGTTGGTGGCCTAGGTCTTGGCAACGTCCGTGCGGACTTGACTGAAGATGGCCTCTACACGCTCAGTCAGGGCACGCAGAACATCATTGGCAATCTCAGCGCTGATAAGCCTGTCACCATCCGCTTCTACGCCTCTGACGAAGATCGCGTTATGCCACCCATGCTGCAAAACTATGCACGCACGGTGTCTGATCTCCTTCTGGAGTTCGAGAAAGCTGGAGATGGCAAGATCATCCTTCAGAAGTTGGCTCCCAACCCCGACACGGAAGACGAAGACAAGGCCCGCGAGGATGATGTCCGTGGGATGCAGATCAACTCTGAGGGCGACAACCTCTACCTCGGCATGGCCATTGAGTGCGTGCAGCAGAAGGAAGTGCTTCCATTCCTGAATCCTCAGGAAGAGACCCTGCTCGAGTATCAGGTCGTCCGTGCCGTGCAGAAAGTTAGCCGCTCGAAGAAGAGCAAGGTCGGTGTCATGAGCGCCATGCCTGTGATGGGTTCCAATGACCCCATGGCTCAGTTCCAAGGTCGGCAGAATCAGCCAGCATGGCTCTTCGTTGATCAGTTGAAGCTCGACTATGATGTGGTGGAGGTGGACATCGGCACTGACAAGGTTGAGAACGACATCGACGTCCTCGTCTGCCTGCACCCCGCGAGCATTCAAGACAAAACGCTCTATGCGCTTGATCAGTTCGTGCTCCGTGGTGGCAAGTTGATCGGCTTTGTTGATCCCAAGTGCTTCATTGCTGAGGCGATCAGTGGTCAGCAGCAGCAGAATCCCATGATGCGCAATCAGTCCTCCATGATCGACACCCGTTCCAACCTCAAGAAGCTGTTGGACGCATGGGGCATCGGATTTGATGACGATCAAGTGGTGGCTGACATGAGTTACCGCTCCAACATCATGGGCCGAGTGAATCCTACGGCACTTAGCTTGCCCAATGAGGCGCTTAACAAAGACGATCGCCTCACCAAAGACCTGCAAGCGCTGTTCATGATGACGCCAGGTGCTTTCTCCATCACCAAGAAAGATGGAATCGAAGTCTCTCCTCTCATTCAGTCCTCCGAAGTCGCCTCCAAGATCAGCAATGCAGATGCTGACAAGGTCCGCCGTGAGAACCTGACCAACTTCTCTCCAGATGGACGCAACCTGGCACTTGCCGTGCGGCTTACTGGCAAGTTCAAGACCGCTTTCCCTGAAGGCAAGCCTATTGATAACACACCTCCGGCTCCGAAAGTCCCTGGTGAAAGTGGTGGTGCACAAGATGACGCCAACGCTCCTGCTCCGGCTGCTACACCGGCTCCGGCACCCGCTGCTCCAGCCGCACCTGCCGCCGCGGCAACGCCAGCACCTGCTCCGCCTCCTATCGTGCCAGGTGGACCTGCAGGCACGGCACCAGCAGCCCCCGTACCTGCTCCCGCAACTACGATCACCCCATCCACGACCAACAGCGGCGACTCGCTGAAGGAGTCCAAATCAGCTGATGGCGCTGTAATCCTCTTTGCTGATGCTGACATGCTCTATCATGAGTTCTTCATGCGCCGTGATCCGATGATCGGCATGATGGTGGAGCAGTTCAACAACCTGTCCCTGTTCTTGGGCGCTGTGGAGCAAATGAGCGGCGGTGGCGACCTCATCGCCGTTCGTAACCGTGCTTCCACCACCCGTCCGTTCACCGAGATGGACAAGAAGAAGAACGAGGTAGAAACCCAGTTCCGTCCTCAGATGCAGAAGCTTGAAACCGAACTGCAAGACGCAGTGACCAAGGTCTCCAGCCTCCGTGGCAAGCGCGACGAGAAGACTCAGCGCATCATTCTTGACCCAGCTTCCCAGGCTGACCTGGAGAACTGGATGAAGAAACAGGCGGACATCCAGAAACAGATCCGCGAGATCAAGAAGGAGCAGCGCAAGGCCATCGACTGGACCGAGATGACCATCACATTGCTCAACCTCGTCCTTGTTCCCGGCTTGGTCGTGCTCGTTGGCCTGCTCATGGCCATGGGTCGCCGCGCTGCTACTGCTGCCAAGTAATCCATTTTCATCCTTAACTTCATCGACACACAACCATGAAGAAGACACTTACCCTCATCATCATCCTGGCTGCCCTTGGCGGGGTAGCTTACTGGAAAAAAGGCTCCAACGAACGTCGGTCCAACTCCGTGCGCCTTGTCGGTGCCCAGGACCGCGAGTATTTGCTCCCAGATCTGCGCTCTAAGCTCAATGACGCACGCAAAGTCCGCATCACCGAGGCTGACAAGAAAGTCACTCTCTCCGTGGTCGGAGAAAAGTGGACCGTCGAGGAGCGCGATGGATTCCCGGCTTCGTTCGACAAGCTGAAGGAGTTCTTGATGAACCTAGCCGACCTCAAAATCGGCAAGAAGCAGATGCTAGGCAAGTCCGCATGGGGCGATGTCAAGCTTGAGGCTCCTGCTGGCAAGGCCGAAGACAAGAAAGGCGGACTCCAAGTGGAGTTGCTCGATGAAAAGGGCGGCGTGATCGCCTCCATGATCCTCGGTTCTAACCGGGAGTCGACCACCGTGGGCCAGCAGCAGCAAATGTTTGGCGGCGGCGGAAATGAGCGCATCGCACGGGTCACCAGTTCAGATGATGGCGACACCGTCTGGTGGGTGAACAATCAGTTCTATGAGGCCTCCTCCAAGTCTGAGGACTGGATCGACAAAGGCTTCGTCGATGTGCAGAAGATCAAGTCTGCCGAGATCACCTCTCCAAAGGCTGAAGAAAGCTGGAAGGCATCCCGCAAAGACGAGAATGCCGACTTTGCCTTTGATGGCGCACCTGCTGGTGAAGAGTTGGATGACAGCAAGGCAGCTCTCAAGAGCCTGCTTTCCTCTGCCAGCTTCAATGACGTCCTCACCAAGGACAAAAACAAGCCAGACCTCATGAAGGACGCTTGGAAGGCCAAGCTCACCACGTTCGATGGGTTTACCTACAATGTGCTCACCAAGAAAGTGGGCGAGGGCTCTGATGAAAAGCACTACGTCAGTTTAGCCGTCAGTGCCGACATCCCTGCTGCCCGCACACCGGGCAAGGATGAGAAGGAAGAGGACAAAAAGAAAAAGGACGAGGAGTTCGCCACCAAGAAGAAGGAACTTGAGGAGAAACTCGCCAAGCAAAAGAAACTAGAAGGCTGGGTCTACGAGGTCAGCAGCTACACGGTCGCTTCTTTGCTCAAGCCACGGAAAGACGTGCTCAAAGAGAAGAAAGCCGGGGAAACCAAGCCAGATGGCAGCACAGAAGTGAAAGGAACTGTAAAGCCAATCACTCCACCAGCTCTCCAGCTCCCGGCTCCAGCCAAAGCCCCTACACCACCTCCAACTCCTCCAGCACCGGCACCTGAGCCGAAAAAGCCAATCACGGTGACGACGCCACCCGTGGCAGTGCCTGCCGCTCCCGTGCCCCCCATGCCAAAGACGGAGATCAAGCCTACGCCACCCGCAGACGCAAACCCTGCCACAGGCAAGCCTGATCCCAAACCAGCTCCTACGTCAGCCCCCGCCGCCCCAGAGCCCAAGAAGTAGCTTCGAGTCTCACTCGAAGCGGAACGACTGCGGGTTTGCGATGGCCGGCGACCCAGCTGAGCACCGCACTTCGATCGTAACTTGGAACCAGGCGGCCTTGGCGGCGCGGTTTTGCCAATTGGAAGCGCGATTCTGTCAATTGGCGGCACGGTTTTGCCAACGGTAAGCGCCATTCTGCCAATTGGCGGCACGGTTTTGCCAACGGTAAGTGCCATTCTGTCAATTGGCAGCGCGGTTTTGCCAACGGTAAGTGCCATTCTGCCAATTGGCGGCACGGTTTTGCCAATTGGAAGCGCCATTCTGCCAATTGGCGGCGCGGTTTTGCCAATTGGAAGCGTCGTTCTGCCAATTGGCGGCGCGGTTTTGCCAACGGTAAGTGCCATTCTGCCAATTGGAAGCACGGTTCTTCCAATTGACTGCGGCGCGCTGTCAAACCGCTGGGGCCGCGTTGGTAGTTCGCTGGCGTGGGTGAGTAGGCACACAAAATCGGCCCAACGTATGGCAAGTGGAGGCGGAGCAGTGCCGGTTGAGGCTCGTTACATTCAACGCAACTCAACGTGTCTCCCATGGCTCAAGCTCTCACAAACGCGGAATGGTCCCAAGTGCCTTCAATGGCCTACGATGGGTTTGATGAACGGCCTTTTTTGGTGTTCTGGGAGATTACACGCGCTTGTGCCCTGGCCTGCAAACACTGCCGTGCGGAAGCTCAGTCTCACCGGCATCCCGATGAACTGGACCGGCAGGAAGCGTCCAAGTTGATCCACCAATTGGCGGAGTTGAACCCTCCGATGCTGGTTCTTACCGGGGGAGATCCGCTAATGCGGCCTGATGCGCTGGATTTAGTTAAGGAGGCGACAGGAGCAGGCTTGCATGTGGCGCTCAGCCCCTCGGCCACGGAGCGCCTGCTGCATCAGGACTTTGATGAACTCAAGCGTGCCGGAGTGATGCGCGTGTCCCTGAGCCTGGATGGGGCCACCAAGGCTACCCATGATGCCTTTCGCGGGGTGAGTGGCACTTACACCCGGACGATTGCGGCGGTTCACCGGGCTCATGCGGCCGGACTGGGGGTGCAGATCAATACCACGCTCACGCGGCACAATCTGAGGGAGTTCGCTGCCTTCACCGAGCTGATGCATGAGTTGCGTCCAGAAATGTGGAGCGTGTTCATCGTGGTGCCCACGGGCAGGGCTGATGCCGCATCGGTGCCGGATGCCGAAGACTTGGAGGTCGTCTTTGAAGAAATGGCCGCCATGGTGGGGAAAGCACCGTTCGCGATCAAGACGACTGAGGGGCACCACTTCCGCCGCGTGATGATTCAGAAACTCGGGGCTTGCGGCAAGACAAGGCCGGGGATGCGCTCGCCACTGGGCATTCGGGATGGTCGTGGCGTGATGTTCATCTCCCACACTGGTACCGTAGCCCCCAGCGGCTTCCTGCCGTTCGACTGCGGGAATGTCCGCTCGGAGCATCCCGCAGATATCTATCGCAACCATACGCTGTTCGTCGCCCTGCGTGACGGCAACAACCTTACCGGGAAGTGCGGGCGCTGTGAGTTCAGAAACGTTTGCGGGGGCTCAAGAGCACGGGCTTTCGCCATGTCAGGAGACCCTTTTGCCGAAGACACGGCCTGCTCTTACCAACCAACCAAGACCGCCATTTCATCATGATCAATATTACCAAACTCTGGACAGGTGCTGCTCAGCCAGCAGATGCATTGCGCTACGGAACGGGCAAACATCCTGGGCATCCAGGTGGGCATACGGCCAGCACACGAAAGCCGATCACGGTCTGGAACATTACTCGGACGTGCAATCTCCGCTGCGTTCATTGTTATTCCGATTCCCAGGCGATGAACTACCCTGGGGAGCTTAGCTGGGAGCAAATGGAGAGCGTGATCGACGATCTCTCGGCCTACCAAGTGCCCTCACTGTTGCTGTCTGGCGGCGAACCGCTAATCCATCCGCGATTCTTTGACATCGTGGACAAGGCGACTGCTGGCGGACTCAAGCTGACCATTTCAACCAACGGCACGCTGATCACCCCTGAGAAAGCGGCGAGGCTCAAGGCGGCCAATGTGGCGTATGTGGGGATCTCCCTTGATGGCATAGGCGAGGTGCACGATCAGTTTCGGCGCAAGGAAGGGGCGTTTGACGGTGCGGTGCGTGGATTCCGCAATTGCCACGAAGTTGGCCAAAAAACGGGGCTGCGGCTCACTCTGACCCGACACAATGTGCAGAACATCGAGCAGATCCTCGATTTCATTGAGCAGGAGAGCATCCAGCGGGTGTGTTTTTATCACCTCGTGCCCGCCGGGCGGGGTTCCTCGCTTCAAGTGCTGACGCCAGCGGAATCACGCTATGCGCTGGATACCCTGATTGCTCGGGCGGAAGCTTGGCACCGCCAGGGCGTGAATCGCGAGCTACTGACGGTGGCTGGCCCGGCAGATGGAGCTTATCTGCTGCTGCGGATGGAAGCTGAGAATCACCCAAACTTAGAAGAAGCTCGGCGGTTGCTAAGTTGGAACGGTGGCGGTGCCAACAGTTCAGGCCGGGGAATCGCCAACATCGACACCCAAGGCAATGTTCACCCGGACCAGTTCTGGCAGGACATCACGCTAGGCAATGTGAAGCTGATGCCATTTTCAAAGATCTGGGAAGAGCAGAACGATGCCTCTGCCGAGACTCTCCGGGACATCCGGAGTATCGGGAAGCTGACGCAGTCTGAGCGCCAGTCGCGAATGATGGGTCCGTGTGGTCAATGCCGCTGGTTCAACATCTGCGGGGGTGGATTCCGCACCCGAGCCGCCTATAGCGAGTCCGGCGGCCTTTGGGGAAGTGACCCCGGCTGTTACCTCACCGAAAACGAACGCAGCGGCGTGGAGATGGCGAGTTAAAGCTACTAGAGGCTGATCAGCCTTCTTTGAGGCTCCCCACCGCACAAGCTTCGTTCTTGTTGGCGCTGAGCCGCGTCAGGAGAAAAGTGCTGCAAAGTTGGGGCAACTGCTCGGCCAACTTATCCACCTGGTGGTAGTCTTGATCGCCCTGAAACTTAATACTGAAGGCAAAATGCTTCATCTTAGCCTTTTTGGCCAGGTTTAGCAGGAGGTCGATGCTCCTCTCTGGGGCAGCGATGACGTCACAGACGATCCAATCGACCTGAGAGGTGGGTTCGTGGGCAAACGCATCGCCTTTGATGAAGGTCACTCTTGGGTGAGCCATCAAGTCTGGCCGGAGGGGGCTGCGGTCGATGGACGTGACACGCGCGCCCTGATTGACGGCCACATAAGTCCAACCGCCGGGACTTGCGCCGAGGTCGATGACCGTTTCGCCGGGCTGAATGGCTCGCCCAAGGCGTTTTTGAGCTTCCACAAGCTTGGCGAATGCTCTGGAAGGGGCTGATTTGTCCTCAGAGACTGGGATTTCTCCCAACAGAAAGGGGGAGACAAGGTGGCGATGGGCCGCTGGAGCGGGAGGCGGCATTATGGACAGAAAACCCTCGTCCGGAGCGGTCAAAACGAGCTGAACTAGCCCCTCGGGTTCGGTGAACGGTGTATCGGAGATTGTCAGTGACTTCAGTCGGGCACGTCGGCGCTTCTTGAGTTGCTCGATCACTGCGTCCTGGATCAATCGGAGTCGATTTTGTCCTGCTTTTCCTTCGCCATAGAGCGCTGCCAGGTGCAAGCGCCAGGGTGTTTCGTCCCGAAACAGCTCGATGGTGGGATCAGAGATGGACTTGGCCCATGCTGAAATCGAGGGCAACGAGAGTTTGGTCGCCGCAGGCAGTGCTTGCCTGACAAACATGAGGGACGAGGAGGGTAAAGCGTCACTCTCTACGATGACGGCGCGCTCTGTACGTAGTTGCGGCGCTGGTTGAAGCCAGCGCCGCTTGATTTCTTGCGCCAGGAAGTCCTGGCAGCCGTCATCACAGACGAGGACGGTCACTTGGTGGCGTAGACTTCGACTTCGATGTAGCGATTGAAGTCGTCCTGGTCGTTGCCGTTGGACCAGAGGCGAACGTAGCGGCCTTTGGTGCCTTTGCCGTCGATCAAACGACCGTGGTTGGTCTGGACCCAGACTTTGTCTTGACCAGCGCCTTGGCCGCAGCCGTTGTCGATGTCCGCATTGTAGACGGTGGTAACGCCAGTCTTGAACTCAGGATCGTCGGAGATCTGAACAACCACGCCCTTCACGATGATGCCTTGCTTATGGTAATGCCAAGCGAGGATCTGGTGGATGGTGTGGGAGGCTTCGAGGTCAATCTGCACCCACTGAGGTCCTTGCATCAGTTCCACGAAGCAGCCGTCGGCGCTGTCAGCGTCACCGTCGGTGATGAGCTTGAGAGCGTCTGGGCTAGGGATGACTGGAGCAGGGTCAGAAGAGGTGACCTTCTTGTTGATGGCCACGTTGGTGGTGCCTTTTGGGGCTTGGAAGCTGGTTTTTGGATCCTTGGAGGTGTCCAGGTTAGGGACGTTGCCTGGAGGGATCGGAGTGCCTTGGAAAGCTGGCTTTGGAAACTTAGGGGTGATGGTTTCCATGTCGCCGGCAGGGACGGCGGAAGCGGAAGCTGCTGGCGGTGTAGCAGCGCCTGCACCCTTGGATGCATCAGCGGCTTGGTCGCCACAGGAAGTCAATACGGTGCCGGAGGCAACGATGGCTGCGGCGAGGAGGAGGTTGTGGGTAGGTTTCATGGATGAAAGGGTAGTGAGTGAGTTATGCGCTGTGAAGTGTTAAACAATGAAGTCTTCTGGCTTGAAGACGTATTTGGCACCCGATGCCATGGACTCGTAGCACTTGAGCACCGTAACGCAGGTGCGGAAGGCATCGTCGACTGGGCAGGTGAGGATAGAAGGGTCTTTCTTGCGGGCGGCCTTGAAGAAGTTGTCCAAGTGCGGCGCGTGGAAGGCTCCGGCCATGGTGGCTCCGAGTTCCCAGGTCTCAAGGCCCTTGGAGACGCGAGAGTCGGTCTTGGGCACATCCATCCAGGAATCTGGGCGAGTCCAAGGCTTGGGTTTTTCCCAAACTTTGTGATACACCGCATCTCTGGAGCGGGCCAGAACCGGGTTGTCGCCATTGGCGAAATCGTTCCAGTTTTTGGTCGAGTTAGGCTCTTTGTAGACCTGATTGATTGAGGCCTGCTCAGAAATCACCGCCGAGCCATCGACGCCCATGAGTTTCTCAAAGTAACCCTGAGAGCCCGTGGTAGTCAGCACTTGGTAGTAAGCACGAGTGATGCCTTCGGGCGTCTTGAACTCGTAAATGGCCTGGACGTTGTCGGGAAGCTCAAACTTGGGCTTCATGGTGCCGTCTGTGTTGGCCGTGCCATCGAAGTAGTCCACGCCACCAGTCGCAATCACGGACACGGGTGTCGTTTTGAAGAACCAGTTGAACATACCGATCTGGTGAGCACCCAAGTCAGCGATAGGTCCGCCGCCATACTTCTTGAAGTAGCGCCAGTTGAGGAACTCCTCCATGGAGGCATATCCGTGCTTGGCCAAGATCGCAGGCTCCACCGGGAACTTGCTGGTGAGCGGTGCCGAGGAGGCTACCCCGCGGTTCCACTGGCCGTAGCAGTGAGTGACGCGGCCGAGGAGCTTGTTGCCATTAAGGACGTTATCCCGCAGATTGATGTAACGGGGGTTGGATTGGCGCTGGTGTCCGATTTGAAGGATGCCACCGGTCTCACGCTGTGCCTTCACCATATCGGCAGCAGCTTCGATGGTGTTGGACATCATCTTCTCGCAATACACTGCCTTACCAGCCTGGAGGGCTAGACGGGTGTAAGGCGCGTGAAGGAAGTCGGGAGTAGCGATGATGACGCAGTCGAGATTGGTTTCCTTGGCCAGGAGTTCTTCGATGGTCTCATACTCATTGCATGAGCCATACTTGGCCTTGATGCGTGCCGCAACGATGCGGCGATTGTAGGACCAGATGTCGCAAGCCGCGACGAGCTTGATGCCCGTGAGTTCGTTAGACGCAAGGAAGAGGCGTTGGCCCTGAGCGCCGCACCCAACGATGGCTGCGGTGAGGCCTTTCTCCCCAGACTCAGCTTGGGCTACAGCGCCTTTGCTTGTAGCAAGGTAGACGCCCGCGCCAGTGAGCACACTGGTGCGCATGAAGTTCCGCCGGTCCATGAAATGGGCCAGGGATGGGGTGTTGGTAGGATTGTTCTCGGTCATGATACCGGTGAATACGTTGGGTTGGGATCACTCGGCAGACTTTTTGCCGCGACCAAGCAGGCCATCGACTGAAAGCTGATTGTGGCTCGCGGTGACGAGGGCGAAAGCGGTGATGGCAACCTGAATGCCGAGCCAGACTGCGTCTTTGTCGTCTGGCAGGGCCATAATACCATGGCTAAGGGAAACAAACAGCAAGCCGCCGACAAACAAGGACAAGCGAGTGCAGACGCCAAGCAGTGAGGTGATGCCCGCAATGATCAAGCCGGCGGTCAGGACATAGAAGTATGGCGTGATCATGAACTTGGGCAGCAGAAAGCCTGGGGTGCTCTCCATCATGAGAGTCTTGATAGGAGTCAGGTTGGCGCTGAGGTTCTCGAAGCTGAACTCGTTGCCTCCTTTGGTACGGAACTTGTCGATGCCTGCCATGAACAATCGAAGACCCACCCAAAGACGAAGGATGGTGTGTGCATAGGTCCACTCAAGGCGGCAGCAGGAGTTACAACTTTTTTCAGACATGGTGGATGAGATCAATGTGTTTGTTGAATACGATTGAGAACGCAGGGGAGGGCGGACTTTGGCGGGCTTCGCCTCAAAATCCAGAAGAATCTGGACTACCTGCGATGGATTCCACAAATGACCAAGCTCAGCCCCCTGGGCGGCTGTCGAAGGACGCTTTTGAGGGCTAGATTCGCTGCGTTGAGGCGACTTCACGCCTGCGATCGACTAGTTTCTCCTCTTTCATGAGGCGTCCAACCCCTAGCATGTCCCTCATCTCTTCCAGGCGATGGAAGTGGATGGCATTGGGACTCAGCTCAGTGGCCTCATGGAACTTGCGGTGAATCATCTTCCTAACTTCCGCCTCCTCCAGGCCGTGTTCTGGACAGACGTGTAGATGGATCTCGTCGACTTCAAGGGGATCTCCGTTGCGCTTAGTCAGCTCAATCTGCCAAGCAGCCAGGCCGCGTTGGTCGTCCAAAAGGTGCTCCAGAACATTGAAGTCCACGAGGGTGCCTTTAATCTTATCCAGTGTCATCGACCTGACTTCACTAACCCTGGAAATAGGTCCAAGGAGCCTTGGGCAGGTGCGTCCACAGTGAGGGCAGCGCTCCCAAGTGATGCCGCCCTCAGCGATGTCACCTGTTCTGTATCGGAGGACAACTGTACCACGTGCATCGAGAGGCGTGAAAATGATCTCACCGCGATGACCATCCGGGACGAGTTCACCGGTTTTCGGGTCGATGATTTCCACGATGCCGAGGTCCGGTGACAAATGAAATCCCGTCGGAGTGATGCCCGTGGGACCCGTGCATTCAGGGAAAGCCATCTTGGCTTCAGTAAACCCATAAGTGCTTAGGACGTGAGGCTCAGCACCCATGTGTTGAGCAAGCTCTCGGAGCTTGGCCCGGAGGCCTTGGGCCGTCTTTTCGCCGCCGAGGACGATTCGTTTGAGGCCTGGGACCTTGATGCCGCGATCTACCGCCTCATGGAGGAGATGATAAATGAATGTCGGCATACCGATGATGATGTCTGGCTGGATCTTCTGGAGCATGCGGAGATTGCCGTCGGTGCCCAGTGTCTTGCCGCCGCCAGTGCTGGCCATAAACGTCCCGAAACCGATAGACGCGTGGTGTGTCTGCCAGAAGGCGAGGTGTGGGGCATAGGGAAAGCAGTTCAGGTGGCGGAAGTCTTTCTCGCTGCCACCACATTCCATAATCCTCCGTCCCGTGGTGTTGAGGTTGTCGATGTCGTGGCCTGTGAGCACAAAAGGCACGGGTTCGCTGCTGCGGCCCGTAGTGCTGGTTAGCAAAATGGGCCGGAACTCATGCTCCAGCATCGCTTGGGCCTTAGCTGGGCCGTGAAGGAGAGCCGTGCGGATGGTACGCCACTCACGTTTGAGTTTTTGAACATCTGGTTTCAGGATGAACTCTCTCATCTGCTCCGCTGGCACCGTGAGATCGACTTTGGAGGTCAGCGGGAAGTGAGCCCAATCCTCGAGCTCATGCAGGTCTGCCGGGCGGAAGTCGTTTTCTTGGCAGACTCGCCGATAGTGATCGGAAAAAGGAATGATTCGGGTGGTTAAGTAGTCTTTGAGCCGTTGAAGTTGCCAACGCTTCCAGACTTCAGGCCGCGAGGAATCCCATCCGGGTCTGTTGAATGACAGTTTCATGACGATGATCAGGGTTTTCGGTTTCTAGGAGCTCAAGAATGCTCGGCAGAGCGGCTTTGGCAGCGGCTCGGCCGGCTTCGATGTAATGATTGAAGTTCTCAAAGTCGTACCAACGGGATTTCGTCATGGCAGGACGAATCACGATATCCGCCAGTTCGGCTTCCTTGATGACTAACTGGCGCTGAGCGGTAATGAGTGAGCGGTGGAAGGTGTCCAGGACGTTCCCCGCGCCCAGGAGGTTTAGCCAGCCGAGGCAGCTCGAAGAGGTGTAAGTGGCGTCAGTTACCACATCGACCGCGATGACCTTGTCTACACCCATCGTTTCCTTCAAAAGGCTGACGGGCATCGGGTCCGCAGCCCCGCCGTCGGTAAACATCCGTCCATTGAGTGCCACGGGCGCAAAAACGCCTGGAATGGCCGCACTGGCGTGGACTGCTGCAGCCACGTTTCCTTTGCGAAAGACGTGCGCCCTCAAAGTGTCTAGGTCAGCGGCCACCACAGCCAGCGGAATCGGCAGTTCTTCAAAAGTGGCGGTTCCAAGAGTCCGTTCCAAGTGGTGCCGCATCTTCTGGCCCTTAATAAGGCCTTTACTGGGTGGGAAAATGGGATCTAGGAGCCTCAGAAGCGTTTTGCGGTCCCGAATCTCAGCCGCTAACTGCCTCAGATCAGCAGCTTTCAACCCCAGGGCCAAAAGTGAACCAACATAGGCACCCATGCTAGATCCCGAGATCGCAGAAATAGGCACGCCAGCGTGCTCAAGCACCTCAATGACGCCCACATGGGCGAGTCCTCTAGCGCCTCCAGATGACAAACAGAGGCCAATCTTGGGAGAAGGGGTGACAGCCGGGGTTTTCATGGCTGAACGAATGGGGTTACCGTTTTAGACTACCCAAGGCCAGAAGATGTTCACGAATACTGAACTTCTCCTTGCCAACTTTGCGATGTGTGTTTCAATCCCGCCCTTCAAATCCACAAACACATCCAAAACACCTGCCGCCAAGTTGGTCGGCACCTCAAACGCCTAGAATAATGAGCCAAGTCGCCTATCAAGATACCGCCACCTTCCGCCTCCACGAGAAAGACACTGGAAGCGCAGATGTGCAAATTGTGCGCCTTACAGACCGGATCAATCACATTACCGGTCATCTTTCCACTAACTCCAAGGACCATAGCTCACGCCGCGGTCTCCTCAAAATGGTAGCTCGCCGCCGCAAGTTGCTCGACTACCTCCGCGCAACGGCGGAAGATCGCTATAAGTCGATCATCGCCAGCCTCGGTCTGCGCCGATAATTGAACAAGAATCAGCAGGGTGACTGAACAGGTCACCCTGTCTCGTTTTTGGAGTTTAGTGATGACGGTGCTTTTTCAAGCTCCACGCATCAAGATTAGACGCGTGCTGACGTCATTAGGGTGCCCAGCAATCCAACGCACCTACTGCAAGCCGCAGAGTTGATTTTCCCCAAACAACAAACAAAGAACAAACACAACCACCGCCAAAGTATGGCTATCCACAAAGCAACCGCCGCCCTCGGACAGGGCACCATCGAAATCGAAACCGGCAAAATGGCGAAACTCGCCGATGGAGCCGTCACCGTCCGCCTGGGCGACACGATCGTCATCGTCACCGCCGTCTCCGCTACCAAAGTGAAGGACGGTCAAGACTTCTTCCCCCTCAGCGTGGAATACAAAGAGAAAGCTTCTGCAGCTGGTCGCTTCCCTGGCGGCTACTTCAAGCGTGAAGGACGACCCACCGAGAAGGAAATCCTCACCTGCCGCATTACAGACCGCCCTCTGCGTCCGCTCTTTCCCAAAGGTTACTACTACGACACCCAGGTCGTGGCACTGCTGCTCAGCGCGGATGGTGAGAACGATGCTGATATCCTCGCGATGAACGGTGCATCCGCCGCTCTTTGCATCTCTGACATCCCTTTTGCAGGTCCTATCGGCGCTGTGCGCGTGGGTCGCATCAATGGGCAATTTGTTGTCAATCCAACTCACGAGCAACGGGAGTCCAGTGACCTGGATCTCGTGTATGTGGGAAGCAAAAACGAAGTCATCATGATCGAAGGCGCTGCCAATGAGTTGCCAGAGGCTGACTTCGTTGCCGCTCTTCACTTTGCTCAAGCTCAGGTGCAGCCTCTCATCGCCGCACAGGAAGAACTTGTGCGATTGGCGGGCAAGACGAAGCGCGAGGTTCCTCTCATGCTGGTGAAGGATGAACTGCTGGAAGTCGCATACGCCGTTGCTGGCGATCGCATTGAAGCAGCCCTCTATACGCCATCTAAAGTTGCTCGCGGCAAGGCCGTCGGTGCACTGAAGGATGAAGTGGAAGCCGCCATCAAAGAAAAGTTCCCCACAGCCACTGCTTTCGAGATCAGCCAAGCTTTTGATTACCTTCAGAAGAAGGCATTCCGCATCTCTATTCTCGACAAGCAAAACCGTTGCGATGGCCGCGGTGTGGATCAACTCCGTCAACTCTCTGGTGAAGCAGGAGTGCTGCCTCGCACTCATGGTTCGGCGCTTTTTGCCCGCGGTGAGACACAAGCTCTCGCCATCGCGACCTTGGCCCCAGCAGATGAGGCTCAGGAGATCGATACGTACGCGGGTGGACCTGACACCAAGCGCTTCATCTTGCACTACAACTTCCCTCCGTTCTCCGTCGGTGAGACTGGCCGCTTCGGTGGTCAAAATCGCCGTGAAATCGGTCACGGAGCACTTGCAGAGCGCTCCATTGAGCCTGTCATCCCATCTAAGGACGACTTCCCTTACGCCATGCGTGTGAGCAGCGAGGTCATGGAGTCAAATGGCTCCACATCCATGGCATCCGTGTGCTCTGGCGTCATGGCTCTCATGGACGCAGGTGTGCCTCTGAAACGCCCCGTTGGTGGCATCTCTGTTGGCCTTGTTACTGAGTTCGACGGCGATAACATGAAGCGCTACCTCACGATGCTCGACATCATCGGCAGTGAGGACCACTTCGGCGACATGGACTTCAAACTCTGCGGTACCAGTGAAGGCGTCACGGGCTATCAGCTCGACCTCAAGCTCCCTGGTATTCCTTTGAGCATCTTGGAGGAAGCTATTGTGAAGGCTAAAAACGGCCGCACGGAGATTCTTGCTGCCATGGCGAACGCCATCAGCGAAATCAAGCCTCTCAGCCCTTACGCTCCTCGCATTGAGAAGATCAAGATCAACCCAGAGAAGATTGGTGAACTCATCGGCCCAGGCGGCAAGAACATCAAAGGCATCCAAGCCGAGTCCGGTGCTGATATCAGCATCGAAGACGACGGCACAGTGCTCATCTATGCTAATCGCAAGGAAAGCCTCGAGCGCGCACTGGAGATGATCCAGGGACAGTTTGCCGAGATCGAGATCGGTCGCATCTACACTGGCAAAATTGTCTCCACGACCAACTTCGGAGCCTTCATGTCACTCGGTGGCAAGAAAGACGGCCTCATTCACATCAGTGAACTCGCCGACTTCCGCGTCAACAAAACCGAGGACGTCGTCAAGACTGGTGACATCGTCTCCGCCAAGTGCATTGGCATTGACGACAAGGGCCGCGTGAAGATGTCTCGCAAAGCTGCGATGAAGGAAGCCGATGCTAAGGCGAAAGCCGAGGCTGGTGAGCCCGCTGCGGAGTAATCCACGACCCCACTGACTTCAAAAGCCACAGGCTCCTCGCGGGTCTGTGGCTTTTTTGTTGGCAGGAGCTCTTTCGCTGCTGCACCACACAACGATGGGCTCCAGCACACGAGTATTGCCAAATCGATGGTTTCCCCTATTCTCGGCGCTCGTTTTTGATTCATGAAGACTGCTATTATTACAGGTTCCTGCGGGTTGGTTGGTTCTGAGGCGGCGCTACGCTTGCACGCCGATGGATGGAGGATCGTGGGCATCGATAACGACATGCGCCGTTACTTCTTTGGTGATGAGGCATCGACGGATCACCTGCGGCAGCGATTGGTGCAGACCTTACAAAACTATGAGCACCACCAGACAGACATTCGAGACGCAACTGCGGTGGAGCGTGTGTTTGCGCAGTATGCGGGTGACATCGCTGCGGTCATTCACACTGCAGCTCAGCCGTCTCACGACTGGGCAGTGAGGGAGCCTCTTACTGACTTCGGCGTCAATGCTTGTGGGACACTGCATGTCCTTGAGGCCGCTCGGAAGCATGCGTTTGACGTGCCATTCGTGTTCACCAGCACAAGCAAGGTCTACGGCGATACTCCCAACACCCTCCCGCTCGTTGAACTTGAGACAAGATGGGAAGTGGATGAGTCCCACCCGTTTTATGCGCGTGGGATTGATGAAACCATGAGCATTGACGGCTGCCTGCACTCCATTTTTGGTGCCAGCAAGGTGGCTGCAGACGTCATGGTGCAGGAGTATGGCCGCTACTTCGGCATGAAGACCGCATGTTTTCGTCCTGGTTGCTTGACAGGGCCAGCTCACGCAGGAGCTGAACTCCACGGCTTTCTCGCTTACCTCATGAAATGCACCGCCACAGGGAGGCCATACACCGTGTATGGTTACAAAGGCAAGCAAGTGAGAGATAACATCCACAGCGCTGATCTTATTGACGCGTTCTGTCACTTCATTGCCTCGCCCACCAGTGGAGAAGTCTACAACATCGGCGCATCTCGTGAGGCTTGCTGCTCGATGATTGAAGGCATCGAAATATGCGAGGATATCAGCACCAAGAAACTCAACTGGTCCTATCAAGAAACCAATCGCATAGGCGATCACATCTGGTGGATCGGTGACCCAGGGAAGTTTGAGCGTCACTATCCAGGATGGAAGCGGCGGTATGGCCTCAGAGAAATCCTGTCTGAGATTCATCAGGCGTGCGTCACGGGCGATCCTCTTGCCAAGTAAACCGCTCGCGCTAGCATCCCCATCATCATGTCGGTACCCGCTTGCGTAGGTGTCATCGCAGGCAATGGCCTGTATCCAGAAACGTTTATCGCAGCTGCACGCCGTGCGGGTGTGACCAAAGTAGCGCTCTGTGCCTTTGAGAACGAGACCAAAAGGGAGGTCGAGGAGCTTGCAGATGCCTGTGAGTGGCTTCGGGTCGGACAATTGAGCAAGATGATCTGCTTTTTTCAGCGTGAGGGCGTCAAGCAGTGCGTCATGGTGGGCCAAATCGCGCCAAAAAACCTCTTCGATCTTCGCCCTGACATGCGCACGCTCTTGATGCTGGCCAGAGTCAAGAAGCGCAATGCGGAAACACTCTTTGGGGCTATCGGTGACGAACTCGCTAAAGACGGCATCGCGCTTTTGCCCGCAACGACGTTCATGGAGGATCATCTCGCTGCCACAGGTCATATTGCCGGTCCGATTCCCAAGAAACGTAGGCTGGAAGATGTCGACTACGGCTTCAGCATCGCGAAAGAGTCTTCACGCTTGGATATTGGGCAGACTGTCGTGGTCAAAAACGGAACGGTATTGGCCGTAGAAGCCTTCGAGGGTACTAACGCTTGCATCCAGCGGGGTGGCTCACTGGGGCGAGGCGGTGCTACCATGGTGAAGGTCGCAAAGGCCAGCCACGATATGCGGTTTGACGTTCCGGTCGTAGGACCAGAGACCATTCTCACCGCAGCAAACGCAGGGATTGACGTCATCGCCATCGAAGCGAGCAAGACACTCATCCTAGGCCGTGAGGAGGTGGGTCGCATGTGCACCGAACGCAAAGTAGCCCTAGTCGGAAGGTGATTCTGTCACTGACCTTGAGGCAACGTCACATTGGCAGCCGCGAGAATCCGATGAATCCCACCTGGAGTCACTCGGGTCAGCTCGGGAAAGCCTGCCCGGAACGCAAGAGCCCTTACACACCTCGCCAGAGAATCGCAGGTCCAGTGCTCGCCACTCACCGCAAAGGAACTTGGCTTGGAAGTAGCCAAAGAAACCACCCAGGCACAAGATTCAGGCGAGCGGGGATGGATTTCATAAGGCTTGTCCGAGAGTCCTGCCCGGATCCCCATGCGGTTCACTCGTTCCAGCCACCTGTAGGCCACGGGACGTGAAAACCCTGCCAGTTTAGCCGCATCAGTAACCGTCATGCCGTGGGCAACACCCAGCATAAACTTAGCGCGTTTGGCAACCCGACTTTCTGCGGGGCTGGAATCAGCCACTTGCCTGAGATGCTCGTAATCTTCGGCAGTAATGCGGAGGTTTACTCTGCGGGAGTCAGACGACGTGGAAGACATTCGGGAGGGAGATGTCGGATGAAGGTTGTGAGAGAGTGCGCCATCGGGGAATGGCAGAGCCGGGAAAGCTCTTCGGGAATCATCATTACAGCTCAGATGCCCCGGCTTTTTCAAGCCTGAACTACCTTTTCAAAAAATGCGGCCTGGTACCTGACAATCCGGCTCACAAGTTCACGGTTAGATCAAGATATAGGCGATATTTGACGGGCTTGCTTGTGGAGGGGTCTTGCGCCACTGACTTGGCGTGAAGCGACTTTGCATCCATACGATTACGACCAAGCCTTGGAGCACGGAAGAGTGTATTCGGAACTACTCTGCTGCGGGCGTGGAGGGGATCACTTTTTGGCGTTACAGCCTGGAGGGACGTGATCCGGCGTCAGTGGGCCGAATGGCTCGTGAGGCGGGCCTCGAGATTACAAGTTTGTGTCGTGGGGGATTCTTTCCTGGGCGCACGGTCGAGAATCGGCAGGCTGCGTTGGATGACAATCGCCGCTGTATTGATGAAGCTGCGGCTCTAGGGGCTCCGTTGATCGTTTTGGTGTGCGGTGCCGTCCCAGGGCAGTCGCTGACGGAATCCCGCAAGCAGATAGCCGATGGAATCGGTGCCGTTTTGCCCCATGCAGACGCCGCAGGGGTGAAGCTGGCGATTGAGCCGCTACACCCCATGTATGCAGATGATCGCAGTGCGGTGAACACGATGCGCCAAGCACATGAGATTTGTGATGTGCTTGGGTCACCAGCGGGCGTGGGTATCGCGGTGGATGTGTATCACGTGTGGTGGGACCCGGAGTTGAAAACGATGATTGACCTAGCAGGCCAAACGGGCCGACTTCACGCCTTCCACATCTGCGACTGGCGCACTCCAACGAGCGACCTGCTCAATGATCGCGGGCTGATGGGTGAGGGCTGTATCAACATCGCTGAGATCTCACGTTGGGTGGACGAAACTGGCTTCACGGGCATGCGTGAGGTGGAGATTTTCTCCAATCGGCTCTGGGCGATGGACCAGAGCGAGTATTTGGACAAAATCACCGCTGCCTATGGAGAAATCTACTCGTAAGGCAGATTGCACGCGCACGGCTCCATTTCCTCACTAACCAATAATCTTTCATGATCAGGCACATCGGAATCATATTGAACGGCGTCACGGGACGCATGGGTACCAACCAGCATCTGTTTAGGTCGATTAAAGCGATCATGGACCAAGGTGGCATCAAGGTGAACGACGATCTAACGATCATGCCCAAACCGATCCTCACTGGAAGGAATGCGAATAAGCTTGCGGCACTTGCTGCCCGTGCGGGAGGGCTTCCATACACGACCGATTTGGACGCGGCACTGGCTGATGATTCCAATGAGATATTTTTTGATGCGAGTGGCACCCTCCAGCGTGCGGGGTTCATTGAGAAGGCGGTGAAGGCCAAAAAGGCGATCTACTGTGAGAAGCCGACCGCTGTGGAGACCGCAGAGGCAGTTCGCCTTGCGAAACTGTGCGAGGATGCTGGGCTGAAGAATGGTGTAGTGCAGGACAAGCTGTGGCTAACGGGTATCCGCAAGTTCAAGCTCTTGAGGGACCAGGGTTTCTTTGGTCGGATCCTGAGTGTGCGTGGTGAGTTCGGCTACTGGGTATTCACTGGGGAGCACGAGGGGCAACCCGCTCAGCGTCCGTCGTGGAACTATCGCAAGGAAGATGGCGGCGGCATCATCATCGACATGCTTTGCCATTGGCGCTATGTGATCGATAACCTTTTTGGCCCGGTGAAGTCAATTTCTTGTTTGGGCGCGACTCATGTGCCGAAGCGCTTGGATGAACGCGGCCAAGTCTATGACTGCACCTCGGATGACGCGTGCTATGCCACGATGGAGACGGCCAACGGTATCGTGTGCCAGTTTAACTCTTCCTGGACGGTCCGCGTTCGGCGTGATGATCTTTTCACGATGCAGGTGGATGGCACGTTAGGCTCTGCCACCGTAACTCTGCGCAAGTGCTTTGCGCAAGCCGCTGGAGTGACGCCACGGCCGATCTGGAATCCAGATATCGAACAACCGATCAACTTCTTCCAGGGCTGGCAAGAAGTGCCGGATGCCACAACTTACGACAACGCATTCAAGATCCAGTGGGAGGAGTTCATCCGTCATGTGGTGCTTGATGAACCGTTCCGCTACAGTCTCAGGGAAGGGGCAAAGGGTGTGCAACTTGCAGAACTAGGGCTTAAGTCCTGGGCTGAGCGCAAGTGGCTAGATGTGCCAGATGTCTTGGGCTGATCAGGCGAGGATTTTGGTGGCTACCTCACCACTGACATTGGTGAGGCGGAAGTCTCTTCCACCGTAGTTGTAGGTTAGTTTGCGGTGGTCTAGTCCCAGCAGATGTAGGATGGTGGCGTGCCAGTCGTGGATGTGCATAACATCGTCCACCGCTTTGTAGCCGAGATCGTCTGTAGAGCCGTAGTTGATACCGCCTTTGACTCCGCCTCCTGCCATCCAGATGGAGTAGCCTTTGTGGTTGTGATCGCGTCCATCTCCGCTTTGTGCGTATGGAGTGCGGCCAAACTCGCCAGCCCAGATGACCAGCGTGTCCTTGAGCAGGCCGCGACTTTTGAGGTCGGAAAGTAGTGCACCGATGGGCTTATCGATCGAAGCGCAGTTCGTCGCTAGTTGTTCTCGTAAACGATTGTGATGGTCCCAGTGACCTGGTGAAGCGATCTCAATGAAACGGACGCCTGCCTCTACAAGACGACGTGCAAGCAAGCATTGACGCGCGAACTGATCCTTCCCTTGACCAATACCGTAGAGTTTGAGAGTGGCTTCAGATTCGCCTCTCAGGTCGAGAACCTCTGGAACTTCTGCCTGCATCTTGAAAGCGAGTTCAAACGACTCAATAGCGCCTTCAATCTCGGAGTTTGGTCCGTTCTTTGCCAGTTGGTGCTCATTGAGAGCGCGGATGAGATCGATTTGCTTTCGCTGAAGAGCACGCGGCACGTCTTTGTTCTCTATGTTTTTCATGGGCGGCCCAGGGGCAACGTCACGCTTGAGCAGTGCTGCATAAAGCTCTGGCAACTGAGCCCCGCCAATGCGTGTGCCCTGGCAGATAGCGGGCAGGAAAGCGCTGCCGTAGTTCTGTGCACCACCGTTGTCTGCGGGAGGATTCAGGGTGATGAAACCGGGCAAATCCGTGTTCTCCGTGCCAAGTCCGTACAGCGTCCAAGCGCCAAGAGAGGGTCTGACGAACTGAAAACTGCCAGTGTGCATTTGCCCGAAGGCTTGAGCATGATTAGGCAAGTCCGTCTGCATGGAGTTGATGACACACAAGTCATCTGCATGGCGGCCAATCTGGGGAAGTAGCGTGCTCAAACGTAAGCCAGACTTCCCATAGTGAGCCATGGGATGCACTGGGCCGAAGAGCTTGGCACCTGCTGAGTCTCTGCCGAGTGTGGTGGTCTGTCCGTCTCGGCGGATGAGTTCCGGTTTGAAGTCCAGCAGGTCAACATGGCTCGGACCACCGCGCATAGTGAGAAAGATGACACGTCTGGCACGTGCTGCGTGATGGGAAATCTTTGACTGGAGGCCATTGGCCGAGGCGAGGGCAGAGAATGCCAGCCAGCCAATGCCGGATGACACCGTGGTGAGGGCGTGACGTCGATTCATTTTAGCATCTGATCGAGATCCAGCCGGTAAAGGATCTGGTTGTATTCATAGCGAGGCGTAGGTGCCGGCTTGTTCGCAAAAAGGATTGTGTAGGTGCCCTCAAACAACAGCAGGGGAGAGTCTGGTGCGGTGAGCTCTGGGTGAATGCGAGGATTGTAGAATGTGTAGTTGTCGTGCGTGACGACTTTGATGGCATTGGCCCATGGCCCAGTAAGTTGAGGTGATTCCGCGTACCAGATTTCGCCAAGTTGACCCGGTTTTTTGCTATGCTGAAGGAAAATGGTCACCCACTTCTTTCGCCAAGCATTCCATGCCACGGAGCCACTGTGTGGCGTGATATCGTCGATCTCTGCCTGTTTAGTGACAGGCTCCCATTGGGAAGGGTCTTGCCACGCTTCAAAAGTGGCCTTGCAGCGCATCTCCGGAAGGGGATTGCCGAACCAGACCCAGCCGTCGTGAATGACAGGATGCCCATCGGGCATCAGTGGTTTGTTAGGTGCGCTAGGTGACTTTTTCCAATGAGTGAGCAAGTGTTCAAACTCCAGCTTCTGCTCATCCCACACGCACAAGCCTGCTTCGTAGACATCGAGGAAGCCCTTGACCTTCACATACATGCCAACGAGCCGCTCTTTGCCCGTCTTATCTGGCAGGGCGACGTAACCTGAAACCCAGGTCGGTCCCTCGCCCGGCATTTTGGCTACTCCCCGTGGAGCGCCTTTGTCATCAGTAAAGTAGTCGAGCTGTAGCTTTAACGGTGGTTCAAAAGATCTCAGAGGCTTTAGAGGAGTCGTTGCGCTCGTCATGTGGAAGATGCCCAGCGGATAGCCGGGCATGTTCGTATCCCCCCAAGCCCAGAAGAGTTTACCCTGATAAACCGCGTTCTGTACACTGTCGGAACCCATCAGCCCAGAATCTTTGACATCGAGGTGTAGCCCAAGCTTTTTGCTCTCCGAGAACAAGCCGCTGCCTGTGAGGCGGCCGAGTCGTTTGCCTGGGAGGCTGCGAGTGACTTGCAACGTGAGCGTTTTTCCAGGTTCTGGGGTGAGTTTGACGCCGGCCATGCCGAATCCATCCTTTTTCACCTCATAACCATGTCCAATGAGGTCAAACCATGTGAGCCGTCCCATCGAGTCTGGGTCATCGAAGGCGATAATGCCCGCGTTATCGGTAACAAACCGCTGATTGTTGGTGGTTCGTAGTTCCACCAAAGGTACAGGCCAACCGTTTTCTCTGTCCGTGACTTCAATGCGGCACGGTTCGGAAAACGCCAGGGTCGTGGTTAGAGCAAAAAAGAGGGTCGGTGGCTTCATTGAGGCTAGTTGAGCAGTCGAAACTCTGCGCTTGCGAGCAAGGCCTGACAGTAGGCAGTCAAAAGCTGATCGGGTGGAGTTTGAGTGTCGGAGAAGAAAGCGCGGGAAAGTTGATGCTCTTTGTCGTCCATGGGGCGCTGAAAACACAGCTTAAAGGCCATTTCAGGTGAGCCAGCCCTTTTAGCTAGGGCTTTGGAAGCACTGAGGACAAAGGGGCCGTTGAGCAGATATAGCGCTTGGAGGGGAACATTGGTGCTGTCACGTTCACCCGTCACGAGATTGGGATTCGCCACATCAAATTGCTCAAGCACATCAGGTAAGTGATCGCGAATCACGGGAAGGTAGACGGATCGGTAGTGTGAGCCGTCAAGATCAGGCGGCAACTTGGTGTTAAAGTCGATCATCGAGACGGACTGGCCATCCAGTGCAGCCACGAGCGAGCCTGGACGGCGTGAGGTATCCAGAAGACCACTCACTACGAGCATGGAATCGCGAATCGCTTCGGCATCCAGACGACGTCTGGGCGCAACAGAGAACAATCGATTGTCCGGGTCGGTTATGGGGGGCTGACCCGACCGCTGCTGGTATGTATCGGACAGCACGATCTCACGTATCACGGCCTTAATGGACCAGCCGCTGTTGATGAAGCGCTGAGCCAAGTAGTCGAGCAACTCCGGGTGGCTTGGTGGCTCCCCTGTGCTGCCGAAGTCGTCCACGGTGCGAACAAGACCTTTGCCAAGCAGTTGCTTCCAGATGCGATTGACCATGACACGTGCGGTGAGGGGATTTTCTGGTTTTGTTAGCCACCGGGCGAGTTGCAGCCGGCCGCTTTGAGTCGCTGGGACGGGGATACGAGGTGGTATCGAAGTGGGAAAACGACGTGGGATAGCTTCTCCCGGCTGGGATAGCTCCCCTCGATTGTATTTGGGTGAGTCGACAGGCTTAGCTTTGTCCTGCACGCCCATGCAGAGAGCTCGGGCGTTCCCTTGATCGTCCACAGTCTCCAGTGCTCCTTCCACGCCGCCGCGAGTCCAATAAATGCGGAGAGTCTCAGTGAGAAGTTTATGAAACTCACCGCTGATGTCCCGGTTCTCATCTTTCGCCTTGGCGATGTAGGCGTTGAGGTCTTTGTCTTGTTGATTGAGCTTGGCGAGATCAGCCTTGAGCTGATCTACTCGTTTTGGGTCCAATGACTTGTTCGGCGTGAGGTGCTTGCCTGGAAGGCGAAGAAGGTGTGAGCCATTATTGTTCTCTGAGTCGATCCATGTGCCAAACGAGGTGTCAGTGCTCTTGAAGATGCCAACAAGAGCGTAGTAGTCTTCCATGGTAAAAGGATCTGTCTTGTGATCGTGACAGCGAGCACAAGCTATTGAACTTGCCAAGATGCAGCGCGAGACGGAGTCGAGCTGTTCGTCTGCAAGATCTGCCGCAAACTGTTCTTTATTCATCTCATTTAGCCCTTTGGCTCCCAATGCGAGAAAACCGGTGGCAATCATCAATCTCGCTCTTTCGCCATCATCTTTGGCGGGTAAGAGATCACCTGCAATCTGCTCCGTGATGAAACGATCATAAGGAATGCTTCCATTGAAGGCATCGATCACGTAGTCGCGATATCGCCATGCGTGAGGATAAGTGAGGTTGGATTCGCGCCCATTAGACTCGGCATAGCGCGCAACATCCAGCCAATGACGCGCCCATTTTTCGCCGAAACGCGGACTGGCGAGCAGTTGGTCGACATAGTCTGCTAACGGTAAAGGCTTTTCGTTGGTGGGCGGGAGCCCGGTGAGGTCATAAGAGAGTCTCCGTCTCAGAGTGGCATCGTCCGCTTTAGGAGAGAGCTTTGTTTTCTCCCGAATGAATTGGTCAATGTTGCCGACGGGTTTCGCGATCGGTTGATACGACCAATGCTCGGCGGCGCCTGCTACGAGACTTAGTAGTGCGAGGATGAAAGAGGTGTATCTCATGGTGATTCTTTGGTTGGTTCACTTTTTTCTAACCAGCCTTTGGTCATAGTCTCCGGCCACTGGGCGCTAAGGGCCCTAACGCCTCCGGATTCCGTCCAGGCTACCCATTGCGGTTTCCCGTCTCGAATCGTTGCGTGCGTCAGTTCAGATGAGGATCGCCACGAAGGAAGTGTCCTGCATTTCCATCCGTCATGAGGCTCTGAAATGAGTTGAGTTCTACCACTAGCGAGGTCCACCACTGCAACTGCGTCAACATTGCTCTCAACGACGGCGAGCGTCTTGCCATCGGGAGACACCGCAAAATGGCCGGGGAATGCTGGCAGCGCTCCCGGAGCTGTGGGCAGAGGAGCCAGTTGTCCCGAATCTGGCGCGAGCAAGTAAAGTTGAGAATCGACCTGACCATCCACATGCACTGCGGGGAGTTGAACACTTTGAGTGGCAAAAAGGATGCGGCCATCTGGCAATACAGCCAAGCGAGCATGATCCGGGCAGAGTGCGGTGGCTAGTGTTTTTACCTTTAGGTCATCGTGACCGAGGAGTCGGCTCTTCTCAGTCAAAACTTCTGCTTGTTGGATGGTGTAGAGTGGGCCGTTGTCACTGCCGATAGGCGACATGAAGACGACACCACGGCCGTCTGGCGTCCAATCAAAGGCTATACTGGCTTTCCCACTTACGATCAGAGATTGATCTGGTTGGTCCACTGAACGGATTTCCAGAGCGGCATCGTCACCCTCAGGATCTAGGCGTAGACAAGCGTAGAAACGCGATGATGGAGATACGAGTGGCGCGAAAGGTGCATGGATGAGAGATGCAGTGATGACCCTTGGCTTTTCTAGCGCATTCGGCTGCACAAGACAGAGTTCGTGGAACTCATAACCGATGTCAGTCTCACGCAGAAGCGAGTCAAACTTGCCAAGCGCTTGCAAAGTCTTGGCTGAGTCCGCTTCATATGACCGCATGATCGCACAGATCAAGATCGAACGTGCATGCTCTGACATGCCAGCAATGAAGCCCTCAAGATTTTTCACGTCCGTCGACGTCCTTGCGGCAACTTCAAGAAGTGGAAGCACTGTGGGCATCATTTGATCGACCATCTCGACCTCTGACGCTGGGATAGATGCCTTCATCTCCTGCCAGCGATCAAGTTTGCGTTTCCGAACACAGATAAACGCTGAACTATCTGCCAGCCAGCTTGCTGAAATAGGGACGATATCACGCCGAACCTCTGTTCTGCCGCTAATCTCACCATGTTGGTTGGTAACGATGAGTTGGTCGTCTGTAATCACCACCGCAAACTCGCCGTTGGGCGACCACCAGATACGTTCTTCAGGGATGCAACTCGAGAGGCCCAGGGCAACAATGACCAAAAGATATTTCATTGAGGAATAGGAGTGACGTTGAGGCCGTTGCCTTTAGGGTCCGCCGCGAGGCGATAGCGCGTCCAAGGACTCTTGAAGCCAGGGGATGCTGCGAGAGCTGGCTTCTGACTCTTTTGAGCGGAACTGGTGATCCAGTGACTCACTCCAAGGCTGGTAAACAACACTAATGCAGCTACTGCAGCTATTCGTGAAAGTCGGTTGCGAGGACGGACCAGCGTTGGGCTGTCAGGATCGAGCTGAGCTAGCTCTGGATATGTATGAAGCGTTTGGCGCATGATGCCGAGGGTGGTCTGGATGTGCTCCGCGTCCTGCCGTGCTCGGGGATTGTGTTCCAGATAGGCCGTGAGTAGAGCGCTGACCTCTGGGGAAAGCTCTCCAAGATGGTCATCAATGAGGAGGGCTTGAAGTTGACTAGAGTTCATAGATTGGACTGGGCTAAGCGTTGTTTGACTTCTGCGACTGCATTGTGAATCCGCGATCGAACGGTCCCGACTGGGATGCTGAGGGCGGTGGCAATTTCTTGATATGAGAGGCTTTGGGTGAACCGCAGTTCTAGGACTTCCCGTTGCAATTGGGGAAGGGCAGCGATGACCTCGCGGGCACATTCCGTGCGCTCATCCAGCTCTGGGTTGGGTAAGTCTTGATTCAGTTCTTCGAACTTGGGAGCGCGCCATGCCTTGTGACACACGTTCCGAGCGATGCCGAAAAGATAGCCCCTTGCACAATCAAGTGGCAGACCTTGCTCGACCTTTTTTGTCATGAGGAGGAATGTCTCCTGCACCAAGTCCGCCGCTTGGTCGGAGGAACCCTGCCGTCGTTCAAAGTAGCGGGTAAGGTCCTGCACGCTGTTTTCAAACAGCTTAGCCAGCGACTCAATTGGAAGGGTGGTCGACACGTTCTCTGTCTCCTACGTGCTGAATAATGGCAAAAAAGTTCACTCCCGGTTGAAGAAAGTTTTCAGTCCGCTCTCGTGGGTCCATGAATCTCACCGCCCGCCCAGCCACAGACCCACTCACTCTGTATCGATATCGCGATGGACTCTATGCGGTCGATTTGCTGACGGCATTGATCGTGGGGTTCGACTTTTTTACGTGGTTGGGCGATCGGGCCGTTGGTGAAGGAGAGATTGCAGATCATTTTGGTTTTGCGAGGCGTCCATTGGATGTCGCGCTAACTCTGCTGGCGGCGAATGGCCTGATTGTTCGATCATCAGACGGCGTCAGGGCCACTGATCTGGCCCAAGAGCACCTCTCGACGTCCTCGGGGTGGTGTTTGACGCCCTATTACGCATCACTTCATGATCGGCCAATCGCGCGAGACTACATGGAGGTATTAAGGACAGGAAAACCTGCTGGTTGGTCTGGAGATAAGAGTTCCGGTGATTGGCACACGGCGATGGAGGATGAGGGCTTTGCGCGAAAGTTCACCTCTGCGATGGACTGTCGGGGTCGATATTTGGCACAAGCGCTCGCCAAGGGGCTTGATTTGCAGGGAAGGACACGAGTATTGGATATTGGGGGCGGTTCCGGCATTTACGCTTGTTCGCTGGTGGCACAGAATGAGGGGCTGCAAGGTTGTGTGCTTGAGCAGGCACCGGTGGATCGCGTTTGTAGCAAGTTGGTAGCCGAGCGTGGATTTGCCGACAGGGTAAGTATCGTCACGGGTAATATGTTTGATGGTATGCCCACGGATTGCGATGTGCATCTATTCTCCAATGTGCTTCACGACTGGGATGAGGCCGAGGCCCTTGTTTTGATGCAAAAGTCCGCTGCTGCCTTGCCTGCTGGAGGCCTTTTGGTCATTCACGATGCGTTCATTAACCAGCACAAAGATGGTCCTCTCCACGTGGCGGAGTATTCGTGCCTGCTGATGCATTCGACACAAGGCAAGTGCTACTCCACCACCGAGTACTCGGCGATGATGCGTGAGTGCGGACTAGAACCAGGCGCATATGCCGATACAGTGGTCGGACGTGGGTTCCTGGTGGCAAAAAAGCCCTAGTTTTAAACGGGTGGCAGCATCCGCCTGGGTTGCCCCCCCCCCCCTGGGGCAACGGCTAACTCTTGTTAACGAAGATGCAAAATCAGGTTGCACGTTGCTCAGGATCAGGCAATTTCCCGGCCCCTTATGGCAAAAACAGCATGGCTTGAGCGCAACAAGCGCAAACAGAAGACAGTCGACAAGTACGCTAAACTGCGTGCAGAACTCAAGGCTGCCGGTGATTACGTTGGTCTTTCCATGTTGCCAAGAGACGCTAGTCCGACTCGTTTGGTCAACCGTTGCCGCGTTTCGGGTCGTCGTCGTGCGTTCATGCGCCGTTTTCAGATGTCCCGTCTCACATTCCGTGAACACGCGCTTCATGGACTGATCCCGGGTGTCACCAAGTCGAGCTGGTAGTCCTCAACTGGGCTTATTTGGCCCAGTAGACTGCAGCAAGTAGTAGAGCTGGCCGATACCGGCTCCAAAACCCAGGCCGTAAAGCACTCCCCAAAGGAGCTTTACGGCTGTTCCATGTTCAGATGTGTAGTAGATCTGAGCCCCGGTGAAGTAGCCCGCGCTGTGGAAGAAAAACAGCAGGACTGTAGCCACTGGTAACTTGGACCAGCCACCCAGGAATGCGGCGGTGGTGATGGCAAAAGCTAGACTTCCTGCTCCTGAGGCTACCCATTCTCCGTAAGGAAAGCCCAATGCCATCCACGCCACGGTCCAGACGACGGCGTAGATGGCGAAAGCCGTCAGAAAAGCGGCGTTGAAGCGCTTCCGTGCGCGCGGACCTTGCAAAAGGGGGGACAGTGCGAGGCCGGTGCCCACGAAGAACACCAAGGCGCAACCAGCATACATTCCGAGTTCACCACCCCTGCCTTTGAACCAGCCTGAGGCAAATGCCCAAACGGAGAACGAGGCGAGGCTTACTAGGCTGAAGCCGACAGCACCGCGAAAGATGGAGGAAAGTAAGGTCATGGAGGAAAAACGCCATCCAGGGAGAAAGGCTTCCGAACATTCTGGGCCTAGTTTGCCGGAGTAGCGGATTTATTGTGAATAGTTGAAGAATGTCCAATTTTGAGCACTTTCGGCATTGGCTCTGTCTTCCCTTGAGTCCTCCAGACGCCCCCTTTGATGAAAAACCTCCTTCTCGCCATCTTGCTATCGTTTGTCTCGACGGCGGAGGTTGCTGCCCAGGTTTTAGTTTATCACGTGACACAAACCGGGGTCCGTACTCAGTTGAAATATGACTCGTCTTCTGACGCTGCCCGGCAGTTTCCACTTTCATCAGTAGTCACTAAGCGATTTTATATGATCGTGGACTGGGTTCCTGATGAGGGCACGACGTTGAATCAGCACATCGTCTTTGTCGACTATTACAGATCGTTGAACAAGTTTGGTCCTGCGCGCAAAAGTTACGAAGTCACCTCGGGATGGCGTTACCGCTACATACCCTTGGAGGTCAATGATGGTGTCAACCCGCTTGCAAGCATTTCCTCTGGCGCCGTTCCGAATACGTACAATACCTTTCCCAGCACCAACTATTCTACCCTGCTCGATCCTTCCGAGCCTCTTTTTGAGTATTGCGTGCTTCAGGAACTTCCTAGAGGGATGGCCATCATGGGGACGGATCGGAAACTAATCCGCCCCGAGTTCTCTCTTCCTGTTTCGATCTCGCCGTTTGTGCAACCACCCCCTCTATTGGCGATTGGCATCGGAAGGCAGTACTCGGCTGATACAGAAGCTGGGGAGAATCCCAAGATTCATGAATCTGAGGTGTGGTCATTGATGGGTGTTTCCACGATACTCTCCCAGGCACCCTTTTTGATTGCACCTACCCGGATGGCCGGGCACTGGCAGGACAGCTATTCTTTGCTCGAGGGGCTACCTACTTCAGGTCCACCTAAGCCAACGAAGTCTTGGTTTGATCGCTCTGCGGGTAGTCAGGCGGGCACACTTGTGACTTCGCTTTCCACCTTGGATGGTAGCGTGGATGATGTGTTGGAAAACGTAGAGGTCCGCCTGCAGAACCTCGGTTATAGCAGGGTGCAACCGCAGCAGTGAAGAGCCATGATGCCTAGTCTGCCATATTTTTTTCTCCGCGTGTTGTTGTTCTTTTTCGCAAGTGAAGTGTTCTTCCTCACGCAAATGTCAGCCCAGACACCTGTGGGCAAAGTCGTGATTTATGACGAGTCGACGACGACTATTGCGCAAGATGTGCGCGGCGATACTGCACATGGGGTAGAGTTAGACTCGAACCGGATCGCGGTCTTTAGAGATTCTGCGGGCCGGGTCCCAACAGGCGTGACAGCCAGCAGTTACAGCTTCGTCATGAAGCGTATCTGGGTGTTCGATATCGGCAATTTACGTCATGCCAGCGTGGTTTATGGAACCTTCCCACGTGTGGTCACCGTCAGGGGACGACAATCGGTGGTAATGAAGAAGCTTTTTGATGTCTCTGACACGATCTCGACTGGATTGCCGTTTGCGATCATACCAACTTACCCTGCTCCATCCGAGCAGTGGGTAGCGGCATTTGGTTCTGAGGGCATTCATCGCCATCAAACCGCTGGCAAGGATACCCCCGGAACAACGACCGATGACGTGTTTGCTGCTGGAGTTTCTCAGCAGGGAATCTCATCTGAGATTGTGATTCCTGAATACACCCTTTTTGGATTAACCGGGCGAACTCAAGCTTGGACAGGGAAGGCGACAGAACGCCCGCTCACTCTTCAGGCGAGCAAGTTAAGTCTGAGTACGGTTAGCGATGCGGACAAGTCAGTTTTTCCAGAGGTAATGGGTGCCAGTTCAGTGGAACTCTTTACTGAGATGGTCAGTAACTTTGGTCGGGATCGGACTAGTGGCTTCCCCGGTTATTGCTACTCCAGCATGACATCACGGATTGCCGGTGGTCGACTAACCCTTAACAAGTCACTAACCTACAAGAGCAATGATGCTGCTACCCAAAGTACTAGAACGGTTGAAGGTGCGTTGAGTTTGATCAGAACGATGCTCACTGCGGAGACAATGGGATACACGGAGGACGATTTCGATAAGTGGGAATGAATCGGCTATTCCAACTGCTATTCTTTGTTTTACTTGCCGGGGGAACCGCAAGCGCCCAGGTGCTCGTCTATCAGCACGCACAAGTCGGTTCCGTATTTGATGTTGTGCATGACTCTTCTTTTAGGCGCAATCCTGCGCTAGGTCAGTATCTGAGAAGATCCTATCTGTTGATCGAATGGAAGCCAACTGAAGGAGCAAACTTAAACCAGAAGCTGGCCGTCGTGGACTTTTACACCACAGTGGATGTGGATGGATTCATCGAACTCAAATACGCCGTAAACAAAGACCTCCGGTATCGATTGATGGACCCCAAAGTGAACGTCGGCGTCAATCCACTGGCAACCACGACTTCAGGCGGGCCAAATACCTACAATACGCTCAATAGCAGCGCTTATGAGACGCCACTGAATCCTGCAAGTCCACTTTCGGAGTATTGCCAGATTCAAATACACCCCAAAGGGTTCATTCAAGTGGGCGGAGACGGTCGCATTACGGGGATTTCCACCGGCACACCGATTCCCCGGCCGCTTCCACCCTCGAAGTCGTCTGGGCTGGGGATCACGAGGCAGTCGGTATCTGAAGGAACCACGGGCACCACGACGACCCATGAGGCAGATGTATGGAGTCTTTTTGGGGAATCCACAGTTCTCTCAGCTTCACCTTTAGTGATCGCACCGCTCAAAATGACCGGAAAGTGGCAGGTTGCGTTCTTTGAGAAGACGGGCACGAATCAAGCTGCCCCTACGGCCTCTCGTCATTACGTGGCCACAGGCGACCAGACAGCCCGCTTGGACCGCAAGTTCACATCCATGACTAGCGACTTGAACACGGTGCTAGACAAGGTCATCAAAAGCCTCCGTGACGCAGGTTATCATCTGGAGTAACGCATGAAGACCTATTCCGCGCTCCATTCCTTCTTGGCTTTAGCTGCTTGGTTGATGATTCTCGATCTGAACGGCCTGCATGCACAGACGGCTGGGAAGATTGTGGTTTACAAAGAAACCTTGGAGTTGCGTCCCACGGACCAGCGGGGCGACATGAAGCACACGAATGACTTGTCGGGGCTCACCAAGGCAAATTGGTCGACTTCAACACAGAGCACAAAGTTTACCAATTACCGGGTGATGGACATCGTTAACAACCGGCAGGCGGTTATTAGCTACTTCTCCGAGACAGGCAAACTTGGGAAGAAAACCATTGTTTACAAAAGATTCAGCACATCTCCGGCAGAGACGAGTATCCCGATTTCAAGGATCCCCATTTACCCATCACCTTCGGAACAGTGGATTTACATCTACGGGGGTGAAGATGTTTTGCGGCACCAGACAGCGGGTGAAGAAACTTCGACTGAAGCAGACGATCAATTTGAGCCGGGAGTTGATACTCAACCTACCGATCCAACCAAGTCTCCTGATGGTCGAATGGACTCCTTTGGTCTTAACGGCAGTACGTTTCTGTGGAATGGGCGAGCGCAAATGCTCCCTATCACGCTTGCAGCAAGCCAAGTGGCAGAGTCACAAGTGGCAGATGCTGATAAGGCTGTTTATGCCTCGGTGATGGTCCAGTCGGGGCTCGAAGTGAGAAGTTACATGCTTTCAAACTATGACCGCGATCCAGCAAAAGGTTTTCCGGGTCATACATTCACCCTTCAAACTGTTCAGCCAAGTCGTGGATTGATGGTGGTGGATAGGGTTATGACGTTCAACGCAAACGAGATTGATGCTGATGCCAGTGGATCACTCGTAGTCCGCACGGTTGAAAACGCTGTAGAGTTGATCAGAGCAGATCTAATCAATCAAGGTTATGTTCAAGTGTTTGAGTAGCGCTTCTTCTTCGATCTAGCAGCGCGCACTAACCTCTTGTAAAACCAGTTGAACGCTACGTGCCTCAGCGGAGAGGTAGGCATGGATCAATCACCGAAACGTGTCCGAAAAGCAGTCATACCCGCCGCAGGGTTTGGAACTCGCTTTTTGCCCATCTCCAAGGCAGTTCCCAAGGAGATGTTACCGCTAGTTGATAAGCCCGTGATCCAGTATGTGGTGCAAGAGGCTGTTGATTCTGGGATTACCGACATCTTGCTCATTATCAGCAGGAATAAGCGCGCTATTGAGGAGCATTTCCATCCCATCGTCGAGCTTGAAGCGGAACTTGATGCTAAGGGCCGAACAGAGGAGCTTGAACAACTACGTCGCCTCCAAAGCATGGCGCGCATACACTTCGTCTGGCAGCCAAAAATGGGCGGATTGGGAGATGCAGTTAGGTTTTCACGCACTTTTGTGGGCGATGAACCTTTTGCCGTTCTGTTGGGGGATACCGTAGTGACTACACCCGAGGAAAGCAAACCCGTGACGAGGCAACTGATGGACGTTGTCGAGAGCAGGGGTGGTTTTGCAGTAGCCTTGCAGGAGGTGTCGGATGACAAGGTGAGCCGCTACGGCATTCTTGGGGGCACTGAGGTTGCTCCGGGGGTTTTTCTCGCAGATCAGTTCGTAGAAAAGCCACAGCCTCGAGACGCGCCTTCACGTTTAGCGGTGAGTGCACGCTACGTGCTCTCCCCCGGCATTTTTGAGTCATTGGAAGAGGTAGGGCCGGGTAAAGGGGGGGAGTTGCAACTGACGGATGCGATGAGGGCTCTCATGGCCAAGGAGCCACTGCACGGAGTGCGCTATGATGGAAAAAGGCACGACGTGGGCAACAAGTTGGACTTCATCAAAGCGAATGTCGAGTTTGGCCTTGCTCGTGAAGATATCGGTGGAGCACTGAAGGAGTGGCTCAAGAGCTTGATATAATGATTGGCAAGGCGCTTTCCTGGATTGCATTCGGACTCTGCCTTACCGGCTGCGGCCGATCTGGAGGCGACCCTGTTGCGCGCATTGTCGAGGCGGGATACTCGCTCAGCGTGACAGAGTACCACCGTGCAGCTCGCGCGGGTGATGTGGCGCTCTTGCGGGCATTTGTCGAAGCAGGCACGGCGCTCGATGTTCGGTCAAAAATGGGTGCCACGGCACTTATGGAAGCCGCTGGGGCCGGCAAAGAGGAGGCTGTGGGCTGGCTATTGGCGAAAGGTGCAGACTTTAACCTCACTGACACGGCTGGTAAGGGCCTGCTGGTGGCAGCTGCCCAGGGCGGCTCCGTCAAGGTCATGGAAGCCTTAGTCGCTGCGGGTGCAAAGGCGGCCCCTGAAGATCGATTGCTGGAAATAGCAGCTGCCGAAGGAAACTTGGAGATGGTCTCCTGGCTTGCTCCGCGGTATCCGGAGTCTCTCAATGGTGCTCTCGAAGTAGCCAGCGGTGCAGGGGAGGTTGCTACGGTTACAGAGCTTCTCAAGGCTGGTGCGAGTTTGTTTAATGGTAAAGCACTGATGAGGGCTGCCAAGGAAGGTCAGGGCGATGTGGTGAGTGTTCTGCTCGCGGCTGGAGCCAATCGATTTGCTGCAGACGCTCAAGGGCTCATTGCATTGGACCACGCTGCCACCGTGAATAACCAAGAAGTTTTGAGACAACTGCGAGCAAGGCCTTCATTGGCAGAGCTTGAGCCCCAAGGACACGAATCAACGCGAATCAGAGAGTTTGTTGGCAGAGCAGATGTGGGACTTGATTTGGTATTAAAGCTCCGTCTCAAGGCGGTGAGAGAAGTCACTCTGCCGTTTCAACTTAGAGCCGGAACGACTGCGGGTGTCGTATTTCAGAAGGCCGGCGGCGAACAACGTGAGATTCCTGTTGCTCTCGGTGAAGAGGTTGGAGATGGTTGGCGGTTGGCGCGAGTTAGGATAAGCCCTGTGCCTTGGGCACCAATCGGCGCGTTGCTTTTGCACGATAAGACTCAGTCGATGCGGCTGGCACTTCCCGATCTACCCATCCGGGCCGGTGAAGTTGTTGCGCTAGTCACGATTGAAGGCAGAGGAGGCAGCTTTGAGTTACAATTGGGTGACGAGGTGCAATTGGACGGCTCGCCATGGGTTACTGCCCAGATTGGCCTTTCCGAGGTTACGTTGAAGCGAGGCGACACGGAAGTCGCATTTGTCCGGGCCCATGACGTGGATCGTCAGTAACCTTCCTCGCTCAGCATTTTGGCAAAGGCCTCTAGGTTCTCGTAGTTCGACGTCCACGTCGTGTACATTACGCCGATGATTCCTTGATGTGACTTGGCCATCTTTAACCACTGACGCGTGTGGGCAATTGGCTGGTCATAGTATCCGGCAATGAGTTGACGATGCCCACGCGATTCAAAAAACTGCAGACTTTCCTTTGCCTTTGAGCCCTGGTTCCAGTTTACGACCACCGTCTTTTCACTCAAACCTTCCCACGATCCCAATAGTGAACCGTCGACCAGATAGTAGTTGTCCGGCAAAGCATTGTGATGCGGGTCGAACATATCACTCCAAACGAAAACACGAGCCTCTGGTGAGCTCTCCTTTAGCAGCCTTTGACAGAAAGCTACGTTGTCTGCAGCGATCCTACCTGGTGTCCTTTTCGTGTCTTTGCAGGCCTGACAGTAGTTCATCACACGCCACTCATCGTGCTGCATCATGTAGTTTTCTGCACCCCACAATGTGCTGACGTCAGACGCTTGCCGTTTGAGCAATAGCTGAAAACCTGGTTCGGAGACACAGGCGCACACCTGACCTTCGTAGATCACGTGTGGGTGAAAGTAGCTGATCCTCAAGCGGGTTCCATCAGGCACCGCTTTTGTATGGAGCGTTGCGGGTTCATGCCATGCGTCATACTCGCCCTTATAGGGGACAGAGCCCATCATTGGATCACTGAACGGTTGAAAATCGGTGCCCTCGACCATGGTTTTTCCGTCCTCAGTTCGCACCACGAAAGGAGCACCCGGTCTGCGGAGGACATTGACAAGACCTGTCTCCTCCAATCGGGGTGAATCCCAGATTAAAGTTCCTTCATGGCCACCCCAGACCCCAAAGTAGATCGTCGCCTTACTGTGATGTAGGCTGTTGAAGCTCAGATGCACATCCCGCCAGTTTTGATCTGTCTTCACCGTCACATCGGTGAACTGGAGTTGTCGACCATCAGCGATCACTTTGATCTCGGGCTTGCCACTTCGGAATCGTTCGGTCTTCACCCGGACACTGATGTGATATTGTCGCCACGGCTTGATTTGGATTGCCTGACTGAAGCGGGCGTTCGCCTTACAAGGTGTAGAGGTGAACTCATTTCCTCGTTGGACGATCGTCTGGTCCACAAATGACCATCTTGGCTTCAGATTGACGTCAGGGTCAGGCACGTGCGCGGCAATGTCGTCTTTAACGATGAAGAGCGCTTCTTTGACAGGGAGGCCCTCGGCGAGATTGGGATCGTTTGAAAGCAGATCGTTGGAGTAACCCACGCCAAAAAGTGCTGGGACGACTTTTATCCCCGCATCGGCAGCGGCCTGCTTTACAGCCCTGACGTTATCGAAATACCGTTGAGGAAGGGTGGGAATGCGGGCAAACTTTGAGTCAGTAAGCAGCGCGTGAGTGTAACCAGCTTTCTTTGCCCGATCAATCAAGCCGGTTACTCGTGCGACTTGTTCGACAAGCAAGTAGTTCGCGTTGATGTAGACCCATCGTTCCCCCGCAATCGCGGAAAGTGCTGCGACAAGGCAAAATGCGCACGTAACCGCCGTGTGACGGCTCATTTCTTGGTGATGCGGTAAAGGGCTTTCTCGGTTCGCAGCAGTAGATCATTATCGACCACCGCGGCAGAAGCCAGAGTCTTCTCGCCCAGGTCATTTTTGGCTACCGTTTGAAGCGTATGACCCGGCTTCACCACTGCGGTCATGCCTTGTTCGTCTGTGGCGTAGATCATCCCATCTGCATAGAGCAAAGAGGCGGACGAGTTGCTCAGCAGGCGCTCTTCATAGTAGACTTCACCGGTCTTTGCATCTCGGCAGGAAAAGATTCCCTTATCATCCAACATGTAAAGATCGTCACCCACCACCAGCATGCTGGGATTGTGCGGGACACGTTTATCGGCGCGCCAAGCCAGATGAGTCTCCGTGACATCGCCAGTGCCACCTACCTTGATGGCCAGAGCGGATGGCTTGTCATATCCAGTGCTCAAAAAGATCATGTCATGAGCAAAAACCGGCCTTGGCACGACCGAATAGCCCTGATCGTAAGTCAGATGCCAGATCTCGGAACCGTCTGATGGACGAAGCGCTTGGACAATGCCGCTACCTGCTGTGATAATCTGTTTCTCGCCGTTGACCTCGATTAGTAGCGGTGTGCTGAATGAGAACTTCCGGGAGGCTGGGCTTGTCCGCACCCGTTTCCAAGCGAGTTTACCATCTGCCTTATTGAGTGCGATAACACTTGGGTTGGATGCTGCATCTGCGTTAAAGACCAAGAGGTTATCTACCAGTAGGGGGCTTCCGCCGGTCCCGTGCACCGCAGGATAGGGATGATCATTGTTCTTCCATACGACTTTCCCATCGGCAGCTTGGACGCATCCGGAGCCATGATGCCCGAAGTGGACGTAGACAAGGCCACCTTCAAAAATAGGGGAAGGGGACGCCTGGCTGTTCTTGGAGTGCATTTTCAGCTTGGCTGGATCGTCCACAACGAACAACTCTGTCTCCCACGACTGTTTTCCGGTCTCGGCATCAAGTGCAAGGACCGTCAGACGGACTTTGCTACTTTGCTCAACGGCATTCGTGAGAAAAACTCGCCCGTCCGCGACAACTGGAGAGGACCACGCACGCCCTTGGAGAGCATGAGACCACTTGATGCCAAGGGTTTTCGACCAACGAGAAGGGAGACCGGTCGCCGTCGAGTGCCCCTGGGCGGTAGGACCACGAAACTCGGGCCAAAGTGCCTCGGAGTGGAGGGAGGTGGCCGTAGCAAACAGGAGGAGGGCAAAAAAGTGCTTTTTCATGGGTTCGGCGAGTCTTCAGTAAACGTAGAGAAGGCGTAAGTGGGCCATATCTTTCACATAACAAAAATGTTGCGTGACTGATTGACCTGATGCCCCTCGCTTGTAGAGTTTCACCACACCATCCCCCTATTCAAACCATGTCTGCAGTCGCCGAAGCCGCTGAACCGCAATCCGAAAAGCTCACCAAGAAGATTCTCACCGCCGATCACCCAACGTGGTGCCCTGGGTGTGGTGACTTCGCAGTTCTTGCTGCGTTTTACAAGGTTCTTGAGAAACTTCAGTATCCACATGAAAAGATCGTTTGTGTAGCCGGCATTGGTTGCAGCAGCCGCTTCCCATACTTCGTCAACAGTCACGGTATTCACTTTATCCATGGCCGTGCTCTCCCGCTTGCTACAGGGGTCGCACTGAGTCGCCCAGACGTTCATGTTTTCGTTTTTGGTGGTGACGGAGACGGTTTCTCCATCGGAGGAAACCACCTCAACCATGCCGCACGGAAGAACATCAAGATGACCTACGTCATCATGGATAACAGCGTCTATGGACTGACAAAGAATCAGACCAGCCCAACGTCTCCACAGGGCCGCAAAAGCAAAACGGATCCTCAGGGGAACTTTGACCGCCCTATCAATCCCATGAAGCAATTGCTTGCCAGTGGGGCGACATTCATCGCCCGCACCCACGCAATGCAGGTGGCTCACATGATGCAGACCTTTGAGCGCGCTATCCAGCACGACGGCTTTAGCGTCGTCGAGTGCCTCAGCGAGTGCGTGATGTTCTATCCGGGTGCATTCGATGACAGTCTTCCGCGCAAACAAGGCGTTTGGGATGTGATTGACGAGACGCAGCATGATGTCACCGACGACGTTGCGGCGTTCAAACTTGCTGACCTTCCTGCTCCAGGTAAGTTTGGCGTGTTCTACCAAAAGAAACTCCCTACCAAGAACGAGAAGGAGTTGAACTGGATAGCTGATACACAGGCCAAGCTCGGCGGTTTGTCCCAGAAAGACATCTTGCGTAAGCGTTTTGAGGTCATGCGCTAACGCGGATGAGTTCGAGCCCAAGAAGTTCTTTTGTTTGGTTGCCTGTTGGCCTCGCGTTGGCCGCACTGGTTTGGCGTGTAGCTAAACTCGGGTTCGGCGTGCCTGACGTTCTACCCAATTTTTCTCCATGGCTTGCCATTGCATTTGCCGGCGGTGCCTTGTTAGGGCGAAATCCAGTAGTGTGGGTCTGGCCGAGTCTCTTGGTCCTGAGCGATCTGGTCTGGGCACGCAGCGATATCAGGGAAGTTTGGTCAATTTACGTGGTATTCGCGGTGGTTGCCTTTTTTGGCATTCAACTTCGGGGCAAGCTGTCAGCATTTGGCGTTGTTGGAGGCACGGTGCTTTCGGCGATCGCGTTTTACGTGATTTCGTCCTCGCAAGCCTGGCTGTTCAGCTCGGTGTACGACAAAAGTTTGGCTGGTTGGTTTCAGGCCATCACCGTAGGAGATCCTGCCTTCCAACCACAAGCATGGGTCTTTGCCATGCGCTCGGTTGCCAGTGAAGGCCTGTTCGCCTTGCTGCTGGTCATAGCCTACAATGGCGAGGCCTATTGGCGACACTTGAAGTGCCTTCCGTTGGGCAAGCGTTCTCTGGCTACGGCTTAAAGTTGCTCGTGCGATGCGAGTTTTTATCCAAAAGACTCAGTCTTTCCGTTCGAGTTCTTCCAATAGGTAGCGCACGTGCCGAACCGACTCTAGAAACGTGGGTTCCATTTGCATTTCACGTGCAGGCCTATCCGGTGGCATGACCTGCAATTGATGGACGATCGTGCCCGGCGATTGGCTAAAAACAAAGACTCGGTCACCCAGGTAGACGGCTTCTGGAATGTCGTGAGTGATAAAGAAAACCGTTGCCTCAAGTTCGCGCCACAAACTCACCAGTAGATCCTGCATTCGCTGTCGAGTGCCGGGATCTAGAGCCCCAAAAGGCTCATCCATGAGGATGATCTTGGGGTGCATGATGAGGCTGCGGGCGATTGCGACCCGTTGGTTCATTCCACCGCTTAATTGGTGCGGAAACTTGTGTCCGTCCTTCTTTGGGTCCAGTCCCACTTTGAGCACCCATTCTGCTGCACGTTCGAGCCTCTCCTTCTCAGGCACGTGAGCGCACTCTAGTCCGAAGGCTACGTTCTCCAAAACGGTTCTGTGAGGGAAGTTGGTGTAGTCCTGAAAAACGAATCCTCGATCCGGTCCTGGAGCCACCACTGGGGCACCATTGACCAACACTTCGCCTGTGGTTGCAGGGTGCTGAGGTCCGAGGCCAGCAATCAGTCGCAAAACGGTGCTCTTTCCGCAACCACTCGGTCCAAGAATGCCTATAAACTCACCAATCTTCGGTTTGTCCTCCACGGCAAAGGTGACGTCCTTGATCGCCGTGAAGGCTTTTGAGGTTCCAGGGTCGTATGTTTTACTGACCTGTTTAAACTCGACCACATGGGGCGCTGCTTCATCAGTGCGGCTGCCCGTCTTCAACTCGCAGGGCTGATCACCGGAGGTTAACTCAACTCTGGCCATGCTTCATATATGGGAAAAGTTGCCGCTGGGCCAACATGATTAGCCGATCGATGCCCCATGCCAGCAGACTGATGATTAGGAGACACAAATACACGTGTTCACGAGGTCCTTGGCGCTGACTCATAATGATCAAACTGCCCAAGCCGTGGCGAGCATTAATGACTTCTGCCAGCATGATATAACCAAAAGCTAGACCAAAAATAAGACGGAGGCTGTTGGCAATGTCGGGGAGAGCCAGGGGAAGCAATACCTTCCGTAGTGCTTGATGGCTCATGATTGGATACCACAAAACGAAACCTGTTACCAAACAAGCGGTTATCTTGACCCACAGAGTCGGGCTGGAAAGCGAACTTCCCATCCACCATGCTCCAGCCAGAGCTGCAGCTCCATAACCTAAGCCGAACCAACTACTTAGAATCGCACCTTTCTTTGGTGTGTGGTGGACTCCGAGAGTGTAACCCGTGTCCAAAAACCTGTCTGGCACTGCCATGACTGCGTTTGTTGTGTCGAACAGCACGAACGCCACTGAGGCCAAGAAAATGAACATGACTTTCTGAACTTCGTCGATGCCAAACCACATCAGCGTGAGCGGTATCAATGCCGCGATCGGAACATTGCGGCCAAAGAGGCTCATAGGCTTCAAGAAAGCATTTAATCGAGGATAACTGCCAGCGATGACACCCAGAGGGACTGCTACCGCAGCCGCTACGGCGAATCCGGCCACGACTCGGGCTAGACTTGTAATGGCACTAATAGAGAGTTCCCTCTGGAACCAAAGCTCAGGGATGGATGCGAAAGTTTGGCCAATCGAAGGTAGTGTGTAGGTGTCAATGATCGGCAACTCACCCGCTGTCAGGAACCACCAGACGAACGCTACCATCAAGATGCTCGCGGCTCCCCAACCAAGACCTTCGAGGTAGGAAGGGGCATCACGGATAGTGGTGAATCGCCGCAAAATGGACTGCGGTTCTTTCGGCTTGGTTGATTCTGAGTTCATGACTGGATCGACAGTCACTCAGGGTTTTCCAGAGAGATAACTTTTATCTCCACACGCCTGTTTTTGGCATGGTTTGTAGGATCAGCTGAATCAGCTGGACGGTCCCAACCCATCCCGTCTGCACTGAACTGATTCGGATTAAGTTGTTGGAACTTCTTTAAAAGCTCAGTTTTCACCGCCGATGCTCGGTTTTTGGAGAGCTCCTTTACCAGGGCCTGGCTCACTTGCCCTTTCATCGAAGCATCTGTGTGACCTTCGATCACGATGTTCGCTCCGCCGTATTGCACAGCAAGTTGACCCACTTCAGTCAAGATCGTCTCCAGATTCTCTTCGTAGAGCTTCTCAACATCCTTCCCGTTCTCTCTGACAGTCACCTTCTTTCGCAAGTCCCAGGAGTTGGGGTAGAAATGCAGTGTGATGACCTTGGTTAGAATCTCAGAGCCCTCGGCCTTGATCGTTTGGACGGATTTGGGGGCGAAATTGATCTGATATTCATTTCGGCTGTTCTTGTAGGGTTCAACGTCAGCTAGTTTCTGAATGATGCTAAAGTCCATGACTTGATCAAACGGGACTGCCTGACGTATGCGGTTCATTTTGCGATACAGCAGGTAGGCGGTGTTCCAGGTTGTTTCAAAGTTGGCTGGATTGTTCTGGTTCAGAAAAAACTCCCTGTTCTCGGCATAGTTGGTGGAGTGGGCGTCCGCTAGCATCCCAAGCGTATCACTTTCAGGAATGCTGTAGAGCTTGGCCATCAGAGCGGCGGCCTGCTTTTTTCCATCCTCCGACTTCATCTTTTCCATCCCGTCAAAGATGCCTCGCACTAATCCTTCACAGATGTCCGGGTGATCACGGGCAAAGTCCGCACGCGCAAACCACACATCAGCGATGAGTTTGTTCGCGGTAGCTGTCGACACGAGTAAGTGATTGGACTCCATCTCACTCAGATTGTAGATGTCGGGCGCCCATGAAACACAGGCGGCTAGTGACTTGTCACTGTTGAATGCAGCCGCTGCTTGGAATGCGTCTGCCGTGTAGATGAACTCGACTTCGGCTGGCTGCACTCCGCCGTTCACCAATGCATTAAGCAGGAAATACTCGGAGGGGCTGTTCTGAGCCAGCACCACTTTTTTGCCCTTGAGGTCCGAGATCGTGGGATTGCGGGGATCCTTTGCAGCACTTCGGCGAATGACAATGCCATCGCCGCCATTGGAAAAATCGACCTGCTGGAAGACTCTCGGCATGATCCGAGGGTCCTTCTTCAGTTCGTCCATGAAAAGAGGCAACATGTCCAGCGTTGCCCAGCCGACGTGAACTTTCCCAGCCGCATAAGTGTCCCGCATGTCTACAGGATTGTCGATCAGCACCAACTCCACTTTGAAAGGGGTGCCCCCTGGAGTTTTCCATTCCACACCGGCACTCCCTCCATTGTTCTGGAGAATAATCGGTGCCCAACCCGCCCACACGTTGAGTGCAAACTTAACGGTGCGTGCTTGCAGCGGTTCAAAGCCGCTAGTCGCCGTGATTGGCGGCAGTTTCTCGCTTGCTTTGAAGGTGTATTCCTTCACGGTCGTAGGAACATTCGCGTCAGGTGCTTCTGTGCCTGTGGTCGTTTTAAGATCGTCCTTGGTTATTTGGACTGACCCCTGAGAATCTCCGGATCGCGGGAACAAAATGCCGCGCAGACCATACAGGACGAGAGACCCAACGACGAGGGCAAGGACGATATAGAAAAGCGGCTTGGGTTTGACTTGATCACTCATGAGAAGAGAACGTATTCAGCAGACACGCTAGCCTGACCGAAATGCAGGACCATGACAAGTGTTTGCTCGATTTGTAATCTCAAAAGATGGATTGCGCCGAAGCATTGAATGTAGCCCAAAAGTTTTGGGTTCTGTCGGACTTGCGACTGACGCGATCTACGAATGCGTGCCGGATTCTGCTAGCTACCGAGGCTGAAATCTGATGGATTATGTTCCTCTGACCTTTTTGGATTATGACATCAAGACGCTCATTTATCACCACTACTCTTGCCGCTGCATCTCTTGCGCATCGCCTTGGGGCGGCGGATGCGGCTTCTGGGCTTAAGGGGCATATTAACCACTCGGCTTGCAAATGGTGTTACAAGGGCATCGCGCTGGATGATCTTTGCACGGCGGGGAAGGAGATTGGGCTGTCTTCCATTGATCTTGTTGATCCAGTGGATTTTCCCACCCTGAAAAAACATGGACTCACAAGCGCCATGATTAGTTTCCCAACGATCAAGAATGCTGCTGGGGACGAGGTGGGCAGTATTCCTCATGGCTTCAATAACCCCGCTCATCATGACTTACTTGTTCAAGCGTATGAGCCACATCTGAAAGTGAGTGCGGACTTTGGAGCTAAGCATGTCATTTGCTTTTCAGGCAATCGCAACGGAATGGATGATGAGACGGGCCTGAAGAACTGTGTTGCGGGACTACAAAAGGTTCTGCCGCTGGCGGAGAAACTGGGCATCACTTTGGTGATGGAGTTGCTCAATAGCAGGGTGAACCATCCAGATTATCAGTGCGACACCTCCGCTTGGGGCGTAGAACTGTGTAAACGTCTGGGCAGCGCCAATTTCAAGCTCTTGTTCGACATCTACCACATGCAGATCATGGAGGGCGACATCATCGCAACCATCAAGCGCGACCATGCTTACTTTGCTCATTATCACACGGGTGGGGTGCCGGGGAGGCATGAAATTGATGACAGCCAGGAACTTTTTTATCCTGCTATCATGCGCGCGATCGTGGAAACAGGATACAAGGGGCACGTGGCGCAAGAGTTCATCCCTGCTAGGCCGGATAAGCTTGCTTCTCTCAAGCAGGCTGTGGGCATTTGTGATATTTGAGGGCAAGCTCACGACAGGGTGGCGTGCATCTCAAGTGTAGCAATCTGATCTCAACGAAGAAGCCCGGCTTGTTTCCAGGCCGGGCGCGGGTGTTAGTTTCGATTGTTTTGGCCGGAATCAGTTTGGCATGTCATTGCCACCTCCCAAAGTGCTTCCTCCTCGCACATTGGCTTCGGGATTGGTGCTGATATCGATTCCATTACGATTGGGTCCACCAAAGCTTGTGCCTGTGTCGCCGATAGGCCGCACATGGGTGCTTCTGACTCGTCCTGAAGTCATGGTGTTGGTGCCGCCTGTCGTTTGTCCTTCGGCTTTTTGGCGCAGAAGGTCGAGTGATTCCAAACCAGCTACCTGAGCTACACTGGGTCCAGTTCCGTTCACCGGTCCACCAAGGGAGCTGCCATCTGGGCTTCGGTCTGTGCTAGAATACGGGTTGTCGGAAGTCCAAGTCCTTCCCAAATGGCCCGAACCGTCTGGGGCATAGCCCCTGGTTTGATGGGTGTAGGTTCCATCGGCATTTCTAGCTGAGGTATGCACTTCCACACTTCGATCTCCTGCGTGCTGCTCCTGCCGAGATACGACTTGGGAGTCAGAGTCCGTAGTTGTGCTCGTGTAGTCGGTGACACGACCATTGCTGTCGTGCTGCTTAACGACCGTTGTGGTTGTGCCATCTGCGTTATTGGTGGTCTGGCTGGTGAGATTGAACTCCGTGCCTTGCCGGGTGCTTCTGCTACGCTCCCGGATGTCTGTCATACCGGCACGAGGTGAGGCAAAACGATCCAACGGGTTCTTCGGAGACCTTGGAGTAAACGTTTCTGCATTTCCGACGTTGAGGTTGGGCTTGTTTTGCTCCCGGGGCGTCTTGAAATCCATACCAAATGATTCTCCGAGGCTACTCGGAATCATGGGGCGCAAGGCGTTCCCTCCTTCGATGACTTTGGTTGCGTCAAAACCATTGCGGAGTGCAGGCTGATTCAGATTTCCATTCAAGCGGGGAGTCGGACTGAGGCTGGGAACTATGTTTCTCGGTGGTTTTGCGGGTAGTGAAGGAGCGCTAACTCTCGGAGCGCTTCTAAACGCGGCAGGTGCCTTTTGGGCTGGGAACTGAGATTTGGTCGTATTGAACAGAGGCTGGCGCATGGAGCGCATAGCAGAAGTCTGGGGTAGCTTGACTGCAGGGGCCGTTGGTTTGGCCGCAGTCGCGGTTTGAACGGTGGTCAGTATTGCAGCGAGGATGATCGATTTGGTTTTCATGTGGGTGAACGGTTGTGTTCATCCCCTGTCTGGCGGCCGCTCGAACAGCGTTACGCGGAAATACGAAAAGTCACCGGAATGCCTGTTTTAGAGCGTCCAGCTCTGCTTGGATCGCTTCTTCGGTGGGATTTGCCAACGTGTCCGCCACACACTGTCTGAGCAACTCCGCAAAGCGCTTCCTCAACCGATGCAGGGTCACGCGCAGTGCCTCGGGAGACAGGTGAAGCGCCTTGGCAGCATCTTCATAGCTCGGCACTTCGCTTCCGGGAGTTGGTAATAGCAAAGGCCGGAGCACGTGGAAGGAATCGGCCTTGCCCGCTGCTGCTTGCTCGGCAGCGAGACGTTGCATGGTGTTCTCTAGCAACACGAGCGCGCAACTTTTCTCAAAGTAGTGTTCTGGCGTCTCGGTGTCTGTGTCTTCTGCATCGTATCCATCGTCATCCATCATGGCTTGCAGAGATAGAGTGAGTTCTCCACCTCCTCGTTTTTCAGCTGTTGCTTTGCGCCACTCACCGCGTTGCCAACGTTGAAGTGCTCCTAGCAAAAAAACTGCGCATTTTTCCATTCTCAGTCTCTGCTTTCGCAAAAAGGTCTTCTGACAGGAGAGAGACGAAGAAACCTTGTGCTGCATCCTGTGCGTCTGCTTGAGCAAGTCCCCGACGTCTGAGAAATCCATAAATGGGCCTCCAATAGAGACCGCAAAGCTCCTCCACGGCCGCCCGCTTCCTGGCCGGGTCCGCCGCTGCCTTTGCTCCGGCCACTAGGCTCCAGCGAGTCATCGGGAAGGGGGCGTCACTTTGCAGATTCATGATTGTTGGCACACTGGATGTGATTCGTGCTTGCGGCAAGGCGGCGAAATCCGTACTTTTCTTTGTAACGCCCAGCTATCGGCTGCCAGACAGCTAGATGTCATGAAAACACACACACTTATCGTATCCTTCTTATCACTCATCCTGAACGCTGTGGCTCAGGTCGCTCCCACGCAAGATGCCCCAGGCACCAAGGACTATCCTGGCATGCCACGCTACGAGGGCAGCACGATCCTGCTTCAATCCTCGCAGAAGTTCGGCGAACTTGGCCTCCAGATTGGCGGACTGAGCACCCCGAACTCAACAGACCCCAAGGAAGTGCGCAAGGTTGAGGGCCGCACTCACAGGACCACCTATTTGCTACTCAATCTGGCGAAAGGAAAGCGGAGCACCCTGGAAATTGCGCGAAACTACGAGATGGCTTTCAAGGAGGCTGGCTTCAGCACCATCTGGCGTGGTGGTCAGGCTGAGATTCGCAACGGGCCGCCAATCCAATATTACAGTGTGGAGGAACTGCACAAAGGGCTGCTCACGACTGGAGTGAAGGACCGGCAGTATTTCTGCCTGGAGAAGGGTGGGCTGTTTGCAGCTGTGTATGTCAGCACTCGTTCGTGGGATCACGTGATCCAAGATAATGCCGAGTTCAATCCTTGGCAGGCCAAGTTGACCATCCCTGAGGCTGCTGTGCTGATTCAGGTCGACTACGTGGACACTCGGCCAATGGAAGAGAAAATGGTTCTTCTGTCTGCTGCTGAAATGCAGAAGTCCATCACCAGCAGTGGCAAAGTGGCCATTTACGGCCTTCAGTTTGACTTCAATAAGGCAGATATCAAACCGGAGTCCGGTGCCACCCTTCAGGAGATGGCTTCTTTGCTCAAAGCAGAGCCTGCACTGAAGGTTCTGGTGGTGGGCCATACCGACAACGTTGGCACATTTGAGTTCAATGAGGATCTGTCCAAGCGTCGTGCACGTGCTGTGGTTGTCGAACTGGCAGAAAAATACGGCATCGCCATCGACCGCATGACGCCACTGGGAGCCTCCTTTATGGCTCCGGTAAGCACCAATGCCACCGAGGAAGGGCGTGCCCTGAATCGCCGCGTGGAACTTGTAGCGCGGTGATGTCATGCAGCGTTCCAACGAATCACTGATCGGCGGGCTAGATCCCGCCGGTCTGCTGGGACTTGGTGACACTACGATGCCAACGACGGGGCCATGGACGCCCCCGAGCATTCAAGAGGTCACCACCCTTTTCCCACAATGGGAAGTGAAGTCTGTGCTAGGTCGTGGTGGAATGGGGGCCGTCTATTTGGCCCGTCAGCCAGATCTAGATCGTGAAGTTGCCATCAAGCTGTTGCCTATCGAGTCCAGTGCGGAAGAGCAGATGGTAGAGAGGTTTCGTCGCGAGGCCCGCACTTTGGCGAAACTTCGCCATCCCGGCATCGTGAGCCTTTATGAAGCGGGAGTCACCAATGCCGGGCACTTCTATTTTGTGATGGAATACATCCGTGGAAGGCCACTCAGTGACCTTATTCATGCGGGTCGACTTAGTACGGCACAAGTGATCGAGATTATTCGACAGGTGTGCGATGCCTTGGCTTACGCGCACTCTCAAGGTGTGGTTCACCGCGACATCAAGCCCTCCAACGTGCTTATTGATGACCAAGGCAACGCCCATGTGGCTGACTTTGGTTTGGCGAGAGCAGACAGTCCCACAAAGGGCATCACTCTGTCTCAGACTGGAGCGTTCATGGGGACTCCCGAGTATGCCGCGCCAGAGCAGGCAAAAGACGCCGCGCATGTGGATCACCGTGCAGACATCTATAGCCTCGGCGTGCTGCTTTATGAAATGCTGACTGGTGAGTTGCCGCGCGGAGTGTTTCAGCCACCATCAACAAAGGCGGGTGCCGATGCACGCTTTGACAAAGTCGTAAATCGAGCCCTTCAGGAACGTCCTGAGGATCGATATCAGCGTGCGAGTGAACTCAAAAAGGACATCACCACGAAGAGGTCGGGCGGTCTAATGTGGCCAATTGTTGTGGGAGTCCTCGTGATTGCTGGATGGGCCGTGTGGTCTATTTGGCCCGGCTCGCCAAAGCATGTTTCTGAAGTGGCGGTGGTGGAATCGTCCCGCTCCGTAGAGGCACCTCAAGCGCCAGCACCTAGCGCGCCTCCTCTGCAATCTGCTTTCATTACCAGGGTCGTAACACCAACAAAGGTGGAAGTGCAGCAACCGCCAACGGCCCCAATGCCAAAGCCAGTGCCTGCTCCAGTTGTCAGCCTGGCATCGACTCCAAAGGCGTGGTCACTCGGCCCAGTGCCCCCGGCCTTACTACCACCGAGTACGTTCTTTCGCCAGAAGTGGAGGGACGTGGCGCTTATCGAGTCGGGAGGAGTGGTATTGTTCGATGATGGCAAACTCGGCGCATGGGGTGAAACCAGAGTGAACGAGACAATCACGATACCGGCAGATGGTGGCATCACACAACTGGCCGCTTCAGCCTCACACGTAGCCGCATTGGGGGCCGACAAAATCGTCTACGGGATTCCATTGTCGATCCGTGAAGGACCTGGGCCTGTGGTTGAAAACACACTCGCCACATTTGCCTCTCCGGCCAGCAAACTACCTGGAATCACTGCCACTGGGCAAATCATCGAATTGGAACCTCAACTCAAGGGCTTCAACAGCCTCTCACCGCTCCCACCTGAGGGCGCGATCGCACTAACCATGACATCCGAAGGCGAACTTTGGTTGATAGACAAACAGCGCCAGCTTCTCCGATTCCGAAACGGAACGTTCCAGGTTCAACAGACGCCAAAACGTATCTCTACGTTAGGATCAACCGGGGTGGGCGTGTTGGTTCTCACCACCGATGGCGAGGTTTTGGCGCTGGATGGCGCTCCACAGCCCGCAATCGGCAAGGTGGAGGCAAAGTCGCTCATCACCGTGCTCGGGCACGCGGCCGTTGTTGATTCAGCGAACAAGGTTCACGTGTGGGGGCCAGCAGTGGAAGATGCCCCTCAGCGTTTCTCCATGCCTGATGGGCACAACCGACTGACGATCAGTCCGCGTGGTGTCATCGTGACGTGGAGCGATCTCAAGTGAATCAACCGCGGTCCAGCACCTGGAAGAGGTTGTGATACTTGTCGGTCCAAGGCTTGGTTACCCCAGTGTCCGGATAAGGCTCCTCATCAGGATCAGGCGCGGGAAGAGAGTCGAGAAACGCTTTGTTTTTGCTGAGCAGGAGATAGTCGGTGCTGTAGTGATCGCCATCTTCGTAGGTGGAGACAAATCCACTGCTCCAGCCGCGTGCCTTGCCTACCTGTTCCAGGACTTGTTTGAGTCGCAGGTAACGATTGGTGACATTGTAAACGATGATTCCATCTGGTTTCATGTGGCGTTCGTAGATCGCGAGCGCTTCGGTGGTGAGGAGGTGCACGGGAACCGAGTCGCCACTGAATGCGTCGAGTAGGAGCACGTCGAACTGCTGTGGCGGCTCGCGCTCAAGTGCTAAACGTCCATCGCCTACGACGACTTCAAGCTTGGCTCCTCGTTGTTGCATGTCGCGGAGGTAGGTGAAGTGTTTTTCGGCGAAATCGACGATCTGCGGATTGATCTCGTAGATGCGGTACGTTTGTCCTGGTTCGGCATAACTGGCGATAGTCGCCGTTCCCATACCCAAGACGCCGACTTTGGCACCTGGCTTTCCTTTGGTGGTATTGATTGCGATTCCGATGCCGGTATGAGCGCCGTAGTACGATGCGGGAGCAGCGTCAACCATTGGCCCAAAGTTTTGAATGCCGTGGGTGATGGACCCATGATAGAGGAGGAGCGAGCGGGTGTCGCTTTCACTGTCGTAACTCTCTTCCACAGCGATGGTGCCGTAAAAGTTGCGGGCTTGAGCCACTTTAGGGTCTTCGAGAAATGCCCAGCGCTTGATCATCCATCCGCCTGCCACGGTGAGTGGCAGGGCAAGGAGCAAGAGGCTCAACCAGCGCGGCAAATGCCAGGGGATTGACCACAGAGTGCGAATGAGCACGATGATCGCCAAGGCAAAGCACGCTGTGAGAGCGATGGGCCACTCGACATAGGTCACGAACTTGTGCGGTGCCACCAGACTCACCAATAGGCCGCCTACAGCACCACCTGCTGACATGATCAGATAAAACTGCGTTAGGTGCTTTGGACTTGGCTTTAGCCGAGTGAGTTCACCGTGGCACAGCATGACGCCAAAGAACATCGCTCCGAATGCCCAAGCGAGTTCATAAAGATAGTTGGGTTTCAGGTTCTGATCGAAGGCACGCGGCAGAAAGTTCCTCACTTTCTCGGGCCAATTGGGAAACTGTCCACGCAAGTCAAGATGCTCGGGAAGGTTGGGCAATACGGCGGTGATGGCCAAGATGACGACAGCAGGAAGCGCCCAAGCAAAGGGGACGTACCAACGCGAATGATCAAAGGTGATGATGAACGAAATCAGGTACAGACTCAGCGGCACGACCCAAAGGAATGGGATGACGGCCACGTCTTGGCAGACGTGACTAGTAGCTGCTAGGAGTAACGCACTACCCAGAGCAGGGAGCAGCAGCCAAAGCGGACGGTGATACCACCTGACTTCAACATCGGAGAACTCGGAGACAGTTTCACCTTCCAGAGGCACTTCAGGCAGCATCCGTGCCCGTTTGGCGTCTCGGCTGACGTGAAACATCAAGAGAAGGGCAACGAGAATAAAGAGTCCTGACCAAACCCAGGTCTGGAAACTGACGTCCCATGCGGGTTCCACGATGAAGGGATAAGTCAAAAGCGCTGCTAGCGAACCGAGGTTTGACAAAGCATACAGGCGCCATGGATTGCCGCCACCAGTCTGCCTCAGATGCCACACTTGGATCAGTGGGCTCGTGCTGGCGAGCACAAAATACGGCAGCCCAACTTTCACTGCCAACAACAACAGAATGGCATTGATGGGATCCGCATCACCTACTGGTTTCCACGCGTCTGAAGGCTCGATAGGGAGGGTGCAAATGGCACCGATGATGAGCCCGCAATGCAACAGCACCTGACCACGCTCTGGTAGTTTCGTTAACAAGTGCGCATAGGCGTACCCTGCAAACAGCACCAACTGAAAAAAGACCATGCACGTGGTCCAAACTCCTGGCCCTCCTCCAAACCACGGAAGTATGTATTTGCTGATGATTGGCTGGACCTGAAAAAGAAGGAAGGCGCTGAGCAGAATGGTAAATCCCAGTGCAAAAGCAGAGTTACGGCGCATGAAGGAGATGTAAAATGGCGGGCTTGAGAGGGACCGCTGGAAGCGTAGGCGTGGCAAGCCTCAGGCGTCAAGCAGCCAGAACGATTTTGTGACTCAACGGTGGGTGAGCCCTAGCTGTTTCTTTTCCAGCGAAATGGTGCGATGAGCTGCCCCAGGTAGCCTTTCGGCATCTCTTCATGAATGCCAAAGTTCTCCGGATAGCGGCCTTTGGGCATGTAGTAGGTGCCAAACACAATGTCCCAGACTGGGAATAAGCCCGCAAAGTTTTTGTCCCACGCCTCGCGCTCCTTGCTGTGGTGCCAGCGATGAAAAACGGGTGTTGCTATGATGCTTCTCAACGGCCCGAAGTCCCAGTTCACGTTGGCGTGCAGGAAGATGGCATAGAAGGTGAGGAACACCGCACTGCTTGCTGTTACCAGCGGATGGTAGCCGAGCAAAAGGATGGGGGTAGCTTGGGCAAGTTTGTTGACCAAGTCATTGATCGGGTGCACCCGCAGGCTCCCAAGCCAATCTAGCTCCTCGGTACTGTGGTGAACGGCGTGAAATGGCCACCAACGCCCGCGATGAAACAATCGGTGGCTCCAGTAGCCCATGAAATCTCCGATGATGTAAACTTGAATCGCCTGGAGCCAGAGAGGCTGCCGTGAGAGCGGACCAAACCCTGTGTATTTCATCGACTTCAAGGCTTCAACATCGGTCACCTGCGCTGCAACGAGAAGAAGGAGAGGAGCAATGAGGGCAAAGCGAACCAGGTTCTTGGTGAGTAATGGCGTGGCGAACCAGTAGATCACGTCAGTGACCCATCCTTTGCGAAAAATGGGCTGTTTTCGGCCTTTCCCCAGCACACGCTCAACCACGAAAAAGATGGATGCCAGCAACAGCAGGCTGATGGTCATTTCGATGATTGAGCGCTCTTTCATGCCACTGAAACCAGGGCACAACCTGCCGGTTGCGAACGATTTACAACACGAGCCAACGAGCTAAACCCAGGAACATGCCCATGCTGACGATGTCAGTGGCCGTGGTGAGGAAAATACTGCTGGCCGTGGCGGGATCAGTTCCCAGTCTCTTCAAAATAAGAGGAATCGCAGCGCCACAAAGGCCACTCATGACGCAACTGGCTACCATGGCCATGAGGACTACCAGACCGAGCATCAATGCCTGATCGTAGCCCTTAAAGCTGGCGTATCCCCACATTCCTAGCGCTGCGGTGAGACCTACTAGGCAGCCATTGAGAAGCCCTAGCACGCCCTCTTTGATGACAAGACGCTTCTCTTGCCCCTGCACATCGCCCAGCGTCATGCCCCGCAAGGCGACCGCAAGCGCCTGACATCCGGTGTTGCCAGATTGTCCAGCCATGACAGGCAGAAAGACAGCAAGGATCAGCACTTGGTCCAGAGTCTCCTGAAACATCCCCACTACCGCAGCTGCGGCAAACGCGGTGAGCAAGTTGATCTGTAGCCAAGGGTGCCGAAGGGTCAGACTTCTGAACACTGGCGTGCTCAGCCGCTCCTCCTTCTCCACACCCATCATCGTTCCTGCTTGTGCACTGATCTCGATTGCTCGTGCTTCAAACAGATTCTGACCTCTGACGAGGCCAATGAGCCGTCCTTCGTGATCGCACACAGGGTACACTGGGAAGTGTCGATTCACGGAGGCCTTCATGGCTTCAGTAAGGCTCATGTCTGGCTTTAATGTAAATACCCGGGTCCACATCACTTCACTGAGCGTCTTATCTGGATCGCCTAACATGAGATCGCGCATGACGAGAACGCCCAGTAGCTTGTTTTTCTCATCCGTCACGTACCCATAGGTGATAAAGGCCTTCTTGGTTAGCACCGCTAAGGCTTGAATCGTCTCCCGTATCGTCATTTGTGGCCGAAACACCGCTACCGGGGGCTCCATGAGCCAACCCACACTGTCCTCGGGATACTGCTGGTTGTGCATCCATTGGTGTGCTTTCTCGATGGGCGCTGCGGCTAGCACCGCACAGCGTTTCTCATTGTCCATCTCATGCAGGATTTGCTGGGCCAGCATGGGATTCATCGCCAGTAGCGCCTGGGCCGCTGTGTCGTCCGGCACCTCCGCTAGGACTGCCGCTGCATCATGTGGGGCGCGGTGCGAGAGTTGTTCGTTGAGGGTGCTGGAGTCTTGTTCCATGCAGAAAGTTGCCGACTCCGAAGTGGATGAACAAGGGAAAATCCATTCTATCGTGCACTCCTCCGCATGTCCGCAGCTCCAACCGCACCTGATCTCCGCCTTGCCATGATCGGCATGGATACCTCCCATTGTGTGGAGTTCACCGCTAGACTGAACCAACCTGAGCATCCTGAGTATGTCCCAGGTGCGCGGGTCGTGAAGGCTCTTCGTTCGTTTAGCGACGACATCCCGATGTCATGTGATCGTGTGGCGGGATTTGAATCGAGAGTCAGGCACGAGTTTGGCGTGGACCTCGCCAGTTCGTTTGAAGAAGTGCTTCAAGACATCGATGGGGTCCTCATCCTCACTTTGGATGGCCGTCCGCATTTATCCCAGGTAAAGGCTGCCTTGGCTGCTGGCAAACCCGTGTTTCTGGACAAGCCGGTGGCAGCTTCACTGTCGGATGTTTTTGAGGTTTTTCGGGCCGCAGATGAAGCGGGTGTGCCGCTGTTTAGTGCATCAGCCCTTCGTTGGCATCCGGATGTTGTTCGAGTCGCCCAGAAAGACGCGGGGGAAGTGCTTGGTGCTATTTCCTGCGGACCATCCCATGTTTTGGAACACCACCCGGACCTCTATTTCTATGGGATCCACCCCACTGAAGTGCTTTTTACCTTTTTGGGGCAGGGGTGCCAGGAAGTCACCTTTACCAAGGGCAAATATAGCTCGGTGGCTGTTGGTCGTTGGCACAATGGTCAGCTTGGAACGCTGCATGCGATCCATGAAGGTGCCCATGTTTACCGGTTTACCAAACTTGGTCGCCAATTGATCTCAGAAGGTCTGGGCGGGATCGACTATACGCCTCTCGTGCGCCAGTTGGTGACCTTTTTTCAGACGGGTATTCCGCCAGTCAGTCCAGAACAGACCATGGAGATTTACGCGTTCATGGAGGCGGCAAATCAAAGCGCACGGAATGGTGGAGCTGCCGTGGAACTGGACGAGGTTTGCCGGGCTGTTACCAAATAATATCATCCAAGGATTGCAATATTGATGGAAATTGCGATTGTTATCACAATCGTGTCCAATTTCGCTTACATCGTCGACTTCTGCCGCAAGGCCCTACCCACTCCTCAGAAGGCCCGCTGCCTGGACTACGGCTGCGGTGGGGGCGAGGTCGTCGAACTCGCACGCAAAGAGGGCATCGACTTTCTTGGCTGCGATCTCTACTACAGCGGTGGTGATCTCAGCGAGAGAGTTGCTGCTGACCTCCTCAAGGAAGGCCGCGTGCAGCGAATGACCGAGGATCGCATCCCCTGGGATGATAACAGCTTTGACTTGGTCGTGAGCAATCAAGTGATTGAGCACGTCCCGGATCTGCAAAAGGTGCTCAAAGAGATCTACAGGGTCTTAAAGCCGGGCGGCATGGTCGTCTCCTTGTTCCCGCATCGTGAGATTTGGCATGAGCCCCACTGTGGTCTGCCGCTACTGCATCGTTTTCGCAAAGACAGCGAGTGGCGTGTGCCGTACGCCAGTATTTTGAGGTGCATGGGCCTCGGTTACTTCACAGATGGCATCGGACGGCGGGCATGGGCAGAGCGGTTCTGCCACTGGATTGATGACTGGTGCCACTACCGGCCAAAGAAAGAAGTGATCTCAGCATTCGACCAGTATTTCCAAGATCGAGAACACTACGAGATCGACTACTTCAATGCCCGCACCAGCCATCTGCCAGGGATGAAGCATCTTCCGCGATGGATCAAACTCTTCATCGTGCGCAAATACGCTGGCCTGGTGTTCACCATGCGGAAGCCCGCTAACGCCTCAGCGCACATTGAGCCCAAGGCGTCTTAGTGGCCACAGCACCAGGAACGGCACGTTGACAAAGAGCAACCCGAGCGCCCAGCAGTTCATTGGGAACTCCAGTTGCATGAGCCATGCGATCACCACGTGCATTCCCCACAGGATCACACCAAACGCAAAGGCGTGCCAGCGGCTGTAGATCGCCCAAAAGGCGAACAACTCAAAAAACAGTCCTGATCCTACCACCACCAGTGAAGTCAGCGGCCAACTGGTGAGCATGGCCGCCATTTCCTTGGCGTGCTCATAGCGGCCCATGTCGCCGAGACCAAAGTAGTGCTGAAGGCCGATCTTCTCCACATGCAGAGGCAAATTGACCAACCCAGTGAGCCAACCGAGACCTGAAATGAGCAGTTTGGAGACACCCGCCACCACATAGGTAGCTGCTACCGCCTGCATGGCCCACCAAGTCGCTCGCTGGTGATCTTGGCGATCAGGCTTCAAGAAGCGCTTCAGCCGCGAGCGCGACTCATCTTTCTTCAACCACGACCAAACATAGCCCGCGAAGTAGCCCAGCACCGTCATCCCAATCACCTGCGTGCCGTGGTGAATGTTGCCGTAGCTGTTCCGCAAGCTTCCCACGGCTGATATGAGAAAAAGCATGTAGCCCGTGGCCAGCGGAGTAGCCACACCGAGCACCCACAGGGCAAGCGCGCCTGCAAAACCCCACCGAAGCGCCTGATAGGTCGGAGTGTCCTGCAAAAAAGACAGATCCATGAAATGCGCCAACCCCACAGGCATCGTCTGTGCTGCCTGTGCGATGCCAAAGAAGAAACTTGTCCAGAGGGCATACGCAAATCCCGCCCGGATCAGCATCATTTCCACAGTGCCGAACTCAAACTCCTTCACCTCAAACCACTTTCGCCAGTTCATGCTTTCACCTCCGGAGTAAACTCAGCCACGACATGTTTGCTTTGGCTCACCTCGCCCTTTTCAAGTTTCAAATCCGTGCGCCACAGCTTGATCGTTTTGTAATCCATCGCCGGAGGCACTTTCACCCACCGTTTCTCGTGGAAGTGCTTCAGCGCCTCAATGCCCGCTATGCGATAATGTTCGTCCGCTGGAAGGTCCTTGGTCGCTGGGTCCTTCTTCAAGCGGCTAATCCGTGCTTTGACCATCTTCTTCAATCGAATCGCCGTTTGCCCAAACTGATTGTCGAAGAACAGAATCTCATCCTTCTCGTTCGTCGTGTGCAGAGTGTAAGTCTCGTCCTCCCAACGTGCATACATCGGATTATTCGAGAACGGATAGTTCTCCTTTACGACCAGTGACACCACAGTGATGACCCAGCAGAACCAGAATCGCTTCAGGATCAGCACGACATGAAATAGAAAGTTCGACAGCGGCGGCGGCATCGCGGAATAAGCGGCATCGTGGCCGCTAACGGCTCGTTTCGCAAGCCATCTGGAGTGAAAAGCTTGCCTTGGATTGTCCTATTTGACCTTCTTGGCTTTTCTCTTCCCCTTGCCCCCTGCAGGCGCGTTGGGTGGAGGCTGCAGGTCGTCATTGGGTTGGTCGGAAAATCTCCATGGGTCATCATACTTGCGCATTTGATCCAGCAGCAGCGCCTTCATCTCTTTCAACTTCGTGGCGTGCTCTGGCTGGGCCGCCAGATTCGTGGTTACTCCTCCCGCTTGATGCTCTGGCAGCAGTTCATCAGGGTTCGTTGTGAGATCAAACAACTGCGTCTCACGCACTTTCCTGTCAGGAGCCTCGTATTCGATCAACTTCCAGCCATCCTTCTTCACAGCACGCATCCCCGGCTTGCTCCCACCAGCATACACCCCGTAGAGCACATCCCTCACCACCATCTTGTGTCCCTCCAGCACCGAGCGGAAACTTAGCCCTTCATTCGTGACCGGGGCCTCCACCCCCGCCAAGTCACAGAGCGTAGCCAGCACATCCATCAGGTAAATATTTCCCGGCACACGGCTCCCAGGTTTGATTCCAGGTCCTGCGACAATGAACGGCACACGCCAGGTGTGCTCGTAAAGGTTCTGTTTGCCCATCAGGCCATGGCGGCCAATCGAGATCCCGTGGTCTGCCGTGTAGAACACGTACGTGTTCTCAAGTTGCCCGCTCTCCTGCAGCCTCTCCATCACGCGACCCACTTGGATATCGATGTTCTCGCTACACGCATACTCTCTGCCGATCTCATTACGGATACTCGCCTCATCGCGATTCCCCCACACCCCGCTCACACCCACCTCATCGCGCACATCGGAATGCGTCGTGTCAAAAGGGTGCGCGCTCAGATAGTTTGACGGCAGCGGTGGCGTCAGCACACCCACCGACGGCAGCAGTAGTTTATCCTCGTGGTTCGTAGCCCCATACTTGGCCAGCAACTCCGGCTTTCCGTCACGAGTGTCATGCGGATGAGAGAATCCGTAGTAAATCAAGAATGGCGCCAGCGACTTCGACCTCTCCCTCTCATCCAAATAATCCATGACCCGGTCCCCATGCCAGCCACTGCCGGACTCATGCGTTCCTCCGCGTTTACTGGCATCATGCCGCGCCGTGAACAATTTATTGGCAGCCTCATAGCTGTTTCCCGTTTTACACGTTCGCATCGTCGCATAACCAGCCCTGTTGAAGACCGCTGGGATCGTCTGCTGCTCCAAAGACGGCGGAGACGTCTTAGACGCCCAAGGCGACACCGGCAAATGCCACACCGAGCGCCCAGACATGATCATGTGGCGAGAAGGCGTGCACACAGCGCCCATGCTAGCACCCATGTGGTGAGCAGAATCAAAAACCATCCCCCTGGCAGCCAATTGATCAATATTCGGCGTCTCGAGAGTCGATTTCCGATTGTACACCTTGAGATCAAACGGCGATTGATCATCGACCAGGATGAAAACAAAGTTTGGCCGAGCAGCAGCCAAAGCCAGCCCCGGCAACAACACCCAACAAGCAAAAAAAGAGCGCAAGAAAGTCATCGTCATCGCACCTCATAACGCAGCTACCCGGAAAACCCTCTCAAGATCGAATACGTCTTTATCGACGACGACGAGGCTGACGGCGTACACCATCAAGTTATGACCTGACAGGGCGCGGAGATGTGACTTAGCGGTTACTCTCTGATGCCGTTGCCGAATAGAGTTCGTTTCAACGCAAGTCCGTGTGTGCCGTGTCCAGCCATTTGCCGGCATCTGGGGCGTTGAAGTCTTGTAGATGTGTCAGGAGGTCCGGGAGCTTGCTTGAAACGATGAGCATGTCTCGGTGAAGGGGCTTGAGAAAGCGGGTGACGACCATTTGATCCAGGAAGTCGAGCATGCGGTCCCAGAAGTGATGGACGTTGAGGAGGCCAACTGGTTTGTTGTGAAGGCCGAGTTGAAGCCAAGTGAGGGTTTCAAACAACTCCTCTAGCGTTCCAATGCCTCCCGGCAACGCGATGAATGCGTCGGACAGGTCGGCCATAGTCTGTTTGCGCTCGTGCATGGTGGCTACTCGGATCATCTGGCTGGCTCCAGGGTGGGCGAGTTCTTTGTCAGCTAAGTGATGAGGGATGACACCGATGACTTCTCCGCCTGCCTCCAGCGCGCCATCTGCTAGGCGGCCCATGAGGCCGACGTTGCCACCGCCATAGATGACACGGATACCGCGCTGTGCGAGCGTGCGTCCTGTCTGTTTAGCGGCCTCTGCAAATGCGGAGTTGCTCCCTGGGCTGGAGCCGCAGTAGACACAGATGGACTTCATAGAGAGACTACTCGACGCTCCGTGGCGCTCTGGAAGGCGGCATCTACGATTTGCTGACCGATTCGGCTGATCTCAACCGTGAGCGGGCCTATGAGCGGCTCGCCGGTCTCGAGGCTGTGAATGACGTGCTCGATGGGGTTGCGGTTAGGAGCAGCGACTGTATCGACTGGGATTTGGTGTGCTTCTGGCCTGCTGCGGGTTTGTAAGGTGATGTAAGGATCGTAGTCGTAGCAAGAAATCGTGCCGTGGGTGCCTTTGATGACAAAGCCGCACTTGGGCTGAGGCTGGGTAGTCCAAGGATCGGTAAAGGTGCCCCAGCGTGTCTCTGACTTGCTGAGCCCACAAGCATAGCGGATGACGGCAACTGCATGCTCGTCGACCTCTAGGCCGGGCGTGGTGCTCCAAGTGCAGTTGACCTCAAGAGGGACCTTGCCACCAAGGTGCCAAGTGCCAAGCGTGGTGCCGTAACCCATGTAGTCGAGCAATGAACCGCCCCCGAGCGCCTTTTTGTAAAACCAACTGGCGTCCTTCTCTTCAGCCGTCGGTTCTTTGTCGAGCTTGTCAGCCCCGTGGTAAAGGGGGCCACGATTGCCGCCGTGATGGTGATACTCGGTGACCTCACCGATGACGCCTTCAAGGATGAGTCGATGCGCTGTCTGCTGACAGGCGATCCAAACGAGAGGCCAGTTAATGGCGAGCAGCTTGCCAGTTGGCTTCATGGCAGCCACCATCGAATCTGCCTCTGCGACAGAACCGGCAAAGGGCTTCTCCATGATGACATGAGTGCCGTAAGGCGCGACTTTCTCGACCCACTCCCCGTGTTTGGATGCTGCTGGGCAGAGAATGACGATGTCGGGCTTGGTTTTCTCAAGGCACTGACGGTAGTCGGTGAACACTTGATCTGGTGATAGCCCAAACTTGGCTGCAGCCTCCACCATGCGCTCAGGCTGCTCATCGCTGATGCCCACAAGCTCGGCAGAGGGGTGTTCCGCAGTCTGCCGCAGAAGATCACCCATGTGGAAGTGATCAAAGTTGATGCCAGCGATTCTCCAGCGTTTCATTGGCAGGGATTAGTGAGGTGCACTTGATCCACCAACGTCTTCTGGGCCGTGTGTAGGTGGCTTGAAGAAGATGGCAAGCATGAGGATGCCGAGCAATGCTAGTCCTGAGGGAACAAGGAAGAGTCTGTGATAGTCGATGCCCTCTGCGGTCTTGTATTTCTCCATCAGGGCCGGGAAAACTTTGCTGGCTACCACCATGCCAACGCCAAGGATGAGGAGGTTGAACAGTCCTTGAGCACTGGTGCGCACGTCTTTGGGGAACACGGCGTCCACAAAGATGTAAACCGTGACAAAGTAGAATGCGTAACAGATTCCGTGGAGCACTTGGATGGCGATGATGAGCCACTGATGATCCGGCGTGCCGAAAAAGGCAAAAATGCCGAAACGCACGGCATGACCGATGATGCCAATGATCAGAGTCGCCTTCCAACCCAAGCGCTTGAGCACAGTGCCAAGAACTAGCATGGTCACGATCTCCGCCACCTGGCCAATGCTGCTGACAACCATGCTCATGTTGGCTGAGATGCCGACTTTCTGGAGGAATCCATCAATCACGACGAAGTAGCCATTGTGGATGGTGGAGTCGATAAACGTGACGACAAAGAGAACCAACACGTAAGGGATGCCAAGCAGACGTAGGGCTTTCAGCCAAGCCGACTTGTCCATGCCCTCTGCATCACGCCGGGGCGGAGTGTGTGGGAGTGTGAGGCTGAATGCAGCAAGCACGAACGAAATGATGCCTGCTACGATGAATACCCATTTGGTCTGCTCCACGTTCGCCTTTTCACCAAGGAGAAAGATGAATGGCCAACTGACAATGATCCAGCCGATGGTTCCACCCATGCGCACGAAGCCGAAGTCCTTGGCCGGGTCCTTGAGGTTGGCAAATGCCAGTGAGTTGGTCACGGAAATGGTAGGCACATAGAGAAGGCAGTAGACGAGGAAGCAGCCAAAGAATGGCCAGAACTCCTTCTGGTAGGCAGTGGCAACAAGGGCAATGCCTCCGACGACGTGACTGAATGCCAGGAATCTCTCTGCGGAGAAGTTTCTGTCCGCGAACTGATTGCTGAAAAAGATGCCGATGATCGAAGCTATGCCAAACGCGCTTCCGACGAGCCACTGCTGATCGGGTGTGAAGTTCAACATGGCCATGTAGCCAAATATTTTGATCTGCCATGCCCCCCAGATCGCGATCTCCAGGATCATCATGAGGAAGAGTTTGAACTTGATGGACGAGGCTTGGTCTTGGCTCATTGGCGAGGGTAGGGTGAAGGTGACGAGGCGCTGAGGTTAGGGAACGTGGTGTGAATAGGCAAGAAGTTCTGCCGACTTCTGACGGGAGCAGACTACGATGGTGGGACGCCGCACTTTCCGGCGTTCATGGCGGCATATGCATGAAATAGAATGCACAACTATTTGTCTGCGGCCCCGGATGCTGCCACTTTGCCAGCCCTCCATTGCTGCCCTATGTCTGAGTATCACGATGCCAAAGCCCGATTGAAACAGAAGCCAGAAACGTGGCTGGTAACGGGCGGTGCTGGGTTCATCGGCTCCCACGTGGTGGAGGAACTTTTGGCTCTCGGCCAGAGCGTGAGGATCATAGACAACTTCTTCACTGGTTACTCCAAGAATGTGGACGCCGTGAAGCGCATCGTGGGAGATGAAGCGGTAAAGCAACTTTCCTTCATTGAGGCTGATGTGCGAGACGCTGCGGCGTGTAATCGTGCCATGGAGGGAGTGAATCGCGTAGTGCACCTAGCGGCCATGGCTTCTGTGCCGCTCTCTATGGAGAAGCCGGCTGAGTGCAACGAAATCAATGTCACAGGCACGCTGCACTTGATGAACGCTGCACGCGCGGCTGGAGTGAAACGTTTCGTCTATGCGTCCAGCAGTGCAGTGTATGGCGACGACACCCTGCCAACGAAGGTGGAGTCCTCCCTCGGCAGACCTCTCTCTCCTTATGCGGCGAGCAAGCTAGTGAACGAAGTGTACGCCAGTTGTTGCTACATGGCCTACGGACTGGAGTCTGTAGGTTTCCGATTCTTCAATGTCTTTGGCCCACGACAAGACCCAAAGGGAGCGTATGCCGCTGTCATTCCGTGTTGGATCAGTCAGATGCAAAACGGTGAGCCAGTCTACATCAATGGTGATGGTGGCAATACCAGAGACTTCTGCTTTGTGAAGGATGTGGTTCAGGCGCTTCTCCTTGGAGCCACCACGAGCAATGCAGGAGCCATTGGCAAGGCATACAATGTTGGGTTAGGCAAGGCCACCGACTTGAATGAGCTTTTCAGCACCATCCGAGCCCTGGTGGAAGAGACCACCGGCAAAAACGTGCCAGATGTGATCTACCGCGACTTCCGTGCAGGAGACATCCGGCACTCTTGCGCAGACACGACGCGTATCACTAGCGAGCTGGGGTTTGCGCCAGACTACTCTCTCATGGAAGGTCTGAGGCGCACCGTGGCGGCGTAACCCTCATCGGCATCATGTCCAACGTCACTAAACAACCCACTGCACCGTTCAATCCCTTCTACGGATGCGCGGTGATCCTTACCATCATCATGTTCGTCATCGGAGTCATCACCTGGGCATGGTACACCTTGAATACACAGGACAAGGCGATCTCCAAGTTCGCGGTGGATGCGCCCGTGAAGCTCGCGGTGCAAAAAGTAGATGCGTCTGCTGCTGAAGGTCTCAAGGGGAGGCTCAAAGACTTTGCAGATGGCAAGGCCAAGCGTCTAGAGTTGTCCGTAACTGAGCTCAATACGCTCGTGGAAATGGCTCCAGACACCGGCTATGGCAAGTTCACTGAGATGATCGCTTTCAAAGGAGCCGATGAAGCAAAACAACTGCTCGTTGCCGACGTGTGCTTGCCTATGAACAAGGTGAAGTTCTGGGAAGGCCAACGGTATGCCGTGGGCGTGGCTGAGTTCCGGGCAGAGATAATCAAAGATGCTGGACCAGATATGAAGTTGGCCAATCTCCGTGTGCCTGGCAAAGAAGTGGAGCCCATGTTTGTCGAGGCTCTTGGTGGCTGGCACTGGCTTACTCCTTATCAAAAGCTGCCGCAGTTTACGGATGTGTTTAAGGTCGTGAACAAAGTAGTCATCACGGCCAATGGAGTTGCCGTGGAAAGACCATGAGCCACAACGAGCAAAGCAACCCGTGGTCGACACTGTCATCCCGGATGATTTACGAAAACAAGTGGATCAAGGTCCGCGAGGATCAGGTGATCAATCCCAGTGGAGGCCGCGGAATCTACGGCGTGGTGATGTTCCAGAATCGGGCGGTGGGTGTGGTGCCCATTGACGACGAAGATCACACTTGGTTGGTCGGGCAGTACCGCTACACCCACCAGCGCTACGAGTGGGAGATCCCAGAGGGCGGCTGCCCTGAGGGTGAAGCGCCTGAAGAGTGCGCGGCCCGTGAGTTGGGAGAAGAGACGGGTTTGGTCGCAAGCAGCTACGAACTGATTGGTGAACTACAGCTTTCGAACTCAACCACCGACGAAGTGGCCTTTCTGTATGTCGCACGTGGCCTTTCTCAGGCAGATTCAGCCCCGGAAGAAACCGAGAAGCTCTCGGTGAAGCGTCTGCCCGTAGACGAAGCGATTCAGATGGCGATCAATGGTGAGATTCGCGATGCGATGTCAGTCGTGGCTCTTCTCAAACTAGCCGCTGCTCGTCGCGCTTGAGTCGAGACATTTCCTCAAAACACAAACGTGAGCGCGATGCCGGCGTATGCGTTGTCATCTGCTCCGCGTAGATCGACTCCGCCAAAGAACTCGATGCTCGTTGAGTTGGTTAGCAGAAACTCGATGCCGCCTTCCAATTGAAGGGTCCCGCGCTCCCTTCCAGTGAGGGTGGCGCTTGCAAACGTCGTCGGTGAGATGTCGCCTAGCAGTCCAACGGCCCATGACAGCGTCTTTTCGGTATCGGCAAACGAGTCATTCGCATAAACATCCAGCGCACCGCCCAGAGAAATGCCGATGTGGTTCCAAAAGTGCTGAAAGTTAACATCCAGGAGCGCATCCGTGTAACCACCAAAGAAGTCATCGCCTCGGGTATCCGTCGGTAGGCCCCATTCTGCGGACACCAGCAGAAAGTCACTGCCGCTGTTCCATCCCACGCCGTAGCGACTCAGCAATCGGATGTTGCCGAGCCCAAACTGCTCCACCGAGCCCTTGTAGACTCCCGTTCGGTCACTTTTATCTGGGGAGAAGCGACCTAGCACCGTGGGGATGGTCAGCCCGGCTTCAAATGAGTCGCTGAATCCGTAGGTGATATCGACGGCGGCGAGATACTCGTCCAGACTGTCGGCCGTGAAGGTGCGATAGTCTCCAGTCGTTTCGTCCTCGAAGTCATAGTCGAAGCGATAGCGGCTCCACTCCAGGCGATTCACCACTCGCCAACTTCCTGCTGGTACCGTGGCCGAGTAGAAAAACGCAGCGCGCTGGCGATTGAACAGCCGACTTGTCTCAGTGGGCACTTTCAGCGTGCTTGCACTGGCGGTTTGGCCGTCTGGAAGCGTTAACCGATCAAGCTCCCTTGTGGCAAAGTGCGGCAGATAGCCGCGGCTAAGGGAGTGCTCCTCAGACTGCGAGCGCTTGGCTGGATCTGAAACGTAGTCCACCGTGAAGATGCGCTTCCCGGCCGCACGCGCTTGGTCAAGAAACGCCACAGACTCCGCATGGTCCTCAGCAGGCGTTGGTTCATCTTCCCGCTCCTGGCCAAAATGCAGATCCTCCTTGGCCACCGCATCAATCACATCAAGAAAACCCGGTCGGCCAATCAAACGCTCCGCATTCTGCGCAATGACGACGAATCCAGGCTTGCGCGCCTTGGCATACTGCTGGATGCGCCGAACAAACTCCACCATCTCGTCCGCAGCCTGCTGGCGGCCACGCTCCTCGTAGTATTCAAAAGCATCCAGAACATCAAGATACACACCATCAAATCCAGCAGCCAGAATACGGTCCAAAGACGAGCTAGCAGTGCCGAAGATGATCTTTTGCCACCCTGGCTCCCAGAACCGGACCTTGAAGTTGCCCGGCCAATCCGGATTTTCAGCGTCCAGCCAAGCGGGTTGGCCAGTTTTCCACTGTGGCTGCCAGTAACTGCGGTAATCCTCCGCCTCCCCCACACTCAAATACGCCATGAGCAACCTCGGCGGCTGATACTGACGTTGTTTCATCGCCATCACGTCCTCCGCCGTAAAGCGACCCGCCTCCTCACCATCACGAGTAGGGTCCATCACCATCATATCGTATGGGCTGGCCGCGATGAGAGACGGCTGAATGTCCGAGAGGTAATAACCCCAAGACCTTACCTCATCCAACGCCCCAGCCATCAGTTGCCCGAGCAGTACCAGAGCAAAGGTGAAAAAGAGAAGCAGTTTGCGGAAAACCATCGCGTCACCGCTCTTCTACACTCACGACACCGTGAAGCACAATGCCAGAATGAGTGGGTTTGACATCGATGCACCTGGAGTGGCAGCCCTACCAGCGTGCAGCACTGCATGGGCGGAGGTAGGGTGAACTTGTCCCCAGTGAGCCGGTGAAAGCGTGGTGCAGGAACAGCCAATGAGAGGTGCAATGCGCGGTTCATTGGCCAGGCATTCGCGTTTCAATTGCGCGCGGCTTTGCTCAGGCGGTGGTGGTAGGGTGAACTGTCCCCAGAGAGCCGGTGATAGCGTGGTGCAGGAACCGCCAATGAGAGGTGCAATGCGCGGTTCATTGGCCAGGCATTCGCGTTTCATTCGCACGGCGCTTGGGGGACCAAGCGCCCTACCAGTCGGTGGCATTGCATGGGCTGAACTCTCCCCAGTGAGCCGTTGAACTGAGAATGTCAGCGGTTGTTTGTCTGAACCGCAGCGGGTCTGAAGCCGATGGTGTTCTCACGGTAGGTTGCCTCGTTCCAACTGCGGTGAGCAGACCGCAGGGTATGTGAGCTCCCTGTCCAGCCGCCGCCACGATACGAGCGGAAGAGACCTTCTGTGCCAACGGGATCAGTGCCGCCGGGAAGTTTGGTTTCACCGAACCTCAGATCCTGGCACCACTCCGCCACATTGCCGTGTAGGTCTAGTAGCGCCCAGTCATTGGGCTTGTAGCTGCCCACGGGAGCTGTCTTTTCCAGGAAGGGTCCCGTCTCAGTGGTACCGTAGGGATGGCTGCCGTGGAAGTTGGCCTGTGCTGACACCAGCGACTTACCAAACGCCATCGGCGTGTCCGTCCCGGCCCGGCAGGCATACTCCCATTGTGCTTCGGTGGGCAAACTCCACTTCCAGCCATCGGGTAGGCCATTGTTGGTCGCTCCATTGAGGCGGGTGATGAAGTTCTGAGCATCATTCCAACTGACCTGTTCTACCGGCAGAGTTTCCCCTTTGAAGTGACTGGGATTGTTTCCCATCACCGCCATCCATTGGGCCTGAGTGCATTCGGTCTGGGCCAACCAAAAGCCCTGACTCAAGGTAACGGGGACTTGGTTCTCATCGTCATTGTGGCTCATCTCTCCTGCAGGGCTACCCATGGTGAAAGTGCCAGGAGGACAGTAGCAAAGGATCATCTTTACCCCGCCTGGCAGAGTCACAGTCATGGGGTCACCGGCCTTTGGAAATGTGACCGTGGATGCGGTGGGGGTGCTCGGTTGCGCGGACGTAGCCATTGGTGCTGGCGCGAGCGGCGTGACGGACGTCTGAGTCTCGCTGAAGAAGAAGGGCTTCAAGAAACTGCCACTTTCCCACGTGCGCTGCTGTCCTTTCGTGAGGACATCAACTTCTTGCCTTACATTCTCGAACAGGTCCGTATGTTTGATCCCAGAAGGAAGCCATTTGGCCAGAGCTTGGGCGTAGGGTCCATGGTTCACCAATACACCTGCACCCGTCACGAGAGGCTGATCTTGAGCGTTCTCTCCCGGACGTGCGGCAAAGGAGATGATGATGTCTCCGGTGAGCTTCATGTCTTCAAGCCCGCCGCCTTTTCGGCTTCTTGTGGCCCATTCGGAGTTGGGCTTCTCCCGGCAGCAGTCGAGGAATAGGAACGACTGTGCTGCTCCTGCCGCCATCATGGCCACGGCAAAGGTCTCAGCATCCATGGCTTCTTCACCAAGCCGGGAGCGAGCTTGGCCCTTAGCGTTGCTGCCGAGGAGATAGTTCCGTTTTTCATACTCCAGCCCATGTCCCGCAAAGTAGACCACGGCAGTGCCGCCTTTTTGGATACGGTTCTCAAAATCGGTGAGCTTCTCGTCCATCATGCTGCGGGTGGCATTGCTTGCACTGATGACGGAGAAACCGATCTTTTGTAGGGCGGTGGAGATGAGTTCCGCATCACGCACGCAGTTGGGAAGATCGCCATAGTCCCCACCGTCCTCATCTGGATAAGTGGTGTTGCCAATAACGAGGGCGACCTTCTGCTCAGCGAGGAGAGGTGAGGACGCTGCAACGAGGATGAGTGAGAGGAAAAAGGCAGTCTTCATGGGCGTCACCAATTAGGGTTGGCTCATCGTAACGACTGATTGAGGAAAAATGAATCGTTTTTCGCGACAGAATGCCCGAGGTAGGGCGGACTGTCCGCAGTGAGCCGGTGAAAGCGTGGTGCGGGAATAGCCAATGGGTGGTGCAACGCACGGGTTCATTGGCCGGGCATTCGCGTTTCATTCGCACGGCTTTGTTCAGGCGGTGGTGGTAGGGCGAACTGTCCGCAGTGAGCCGGTGAAAGCATGGTGCAGGAACAGCGAATGAGTGGAGCAACGCACGGGTTCATTGGCCAGGCATTCGCGTTTCATTCGCACGGCTTTGCTCAGGCGGTGGTGGTAGGGCGAACTGTCCGCAGTGAGCCGGTGAAAGCGTGGTGCAGGAACAGCCAATGAGTGGAGCAATGCGCGGGTTCATTGGCTGGGCTTTCGCGTTCCTCTCGCGCGGCGCTTGGGGGACCAAGCGCCCTACCAGTCTTTGGCAGGCTTCAAGGATTCGGCAGTGACGTAGACTCGGTTGAGTCCATGCCAGATTCTCAGCGGCGGGCTCCTCCTTTGACTCAATGCAGCACTCCTTTGGCCCAATGCAGCACTTCTTTGGCCCAATGCAGCACTCCTTTGACCCAATGCAGCACTCCTTTGACCCAATGCAGGCCTCCTTTGGCTCAATGCAGGCCTCCTTTGGCTCAATGCAGCACTCCTTTGGCTCAATGCAGCACTCCTTTGGCTCAAAGTAGCGCTGCTCCAGCTCAAAGTAGCGCTACTCCAGCTCAAAGTAGAGCTACTCCAACTCAAAGTAGCGCTACTCCGGCTCAAAGTAGCGCTGCTTTGATTCGAAGTTGGCCAAAAGCATGAGCACCAAAGCAATCACTCGTTTCAGCCGATGAGCTCCGAATGGTGGTGTTTCGGCGATTGGTTGCACCTGCACTCATGGGATTCCCCCAACTTCCAAAACCCGCCCCTCGGTGCCATGGTGGAGGTCAAAATGGTGGCGCTCAACGGCAGCCTAGGAGAGGCCACAGGCCCCGACGTGGAGGTGTGGTCATCGCGTAACAACGTCCCGGCGGTGGCCCAGCCATGGTGCAGTCCTGCGGGTGGAGGAATGCACTGTGGTTTGGGGGGAGGAAGGAGGTGTGGTTTAGTTGCGAAGTGCCCTGCTAAGCGGGCGCTTCATCTTTTGCCATCAGGGACCAACACAGGCCGAAAGCCCAGGTGCCACAACCTACTGTCGGCGGCAAATCCTTGGCGATTGGCTGAGCGGCAGCTCTGACCCTCATAGCTCCAAGATCCGCCTCTTACGACTCGTTGAGCACCGATTCTGCTAACAGGATCTCTCCCTCCAATGAGTTTTGCATTTCCATCCCATGCGTCTTCACACCATTCCCACAGATTTCCATGCATATCGAGTAGTCCCCACCCGTTCGGTCTATAGTGCCCGACTGCGGTCGTCTTCGCCAAATTGGCTCCCCAATGGTTCGTTCCATAGGGTGAGTCGCCATTAAAGTTTGCCTGATCAGATGTTAGAGATTCGCCAAACGCAGTTGCTGTTATAGTCCCTGCTCGGCAGGCCCACTCCCATTGTGCTTCCGTTGGCAAAGCCCAGATTAGGCCTGGCCCCTGTGGGCTACTTGCGTTGAGGTTTGCGCAGAAGCTACTGGCTTCTTCCCAGGTTACTCTCTCCACAGGCAACTTCGCCCCCGTGAACTCGCTCGGGTTGCTGCGCATCACAGTTCTCCACTGTGACTGTGTACATTCCGTCTGTGCAATCCAGAAGCCCTGGCTAAGGTTTACTTGCACCTGATTTTCATTCTCTTCGTGGCCCACCTCGCTGGCTGGACTTCCCATCAGAAAACTCCCAGGCGGACACCATACGAGCTTAATCTCCACGGCTTTCGACTCCGAGGGTTTCGATAGTGTGACAGTCTTGATGTCTCCAGCTCTCTGGCCCTGAGAAGGGAGCGCGGGCGTCCCGCTTGTGCTTTTTGTCAGCTGCACAGGCGGCTGCGGACTGGTGGGTTTGGTTGGAACGGATGTCACCATTTCCCGCACAGTTGGAGACGATGGCGGGGGAAGAGGAGTCGGTGATGGAGGCACAGTTGGGACCATCTTGGCCACTTGGGCGGGTGGGGTTGGTGGCACGTTGCCACCAGCCATCAGAGAATGCTCAAAGAAGTAGTCCCCTCCGGCATCCAGTTTCAGCCAGGGGTTCTGAGCGTTCTGCGTGAGGATGACGACTTCCTTCCGCACGTTGCTGAAGGTCTTGCGCATGTCGGTACTGGGCACCGGCAGGTGTTTTAGCAGAGCCAGCGCAAAAGGGCCGTTGCTGCCCTCTCCATCCGATGCACCTTTCCGAGGGGCGGCGGCCAGCATGATCAGGGTGTCCTTGGGCAAGGAGTCCACATCTGGCGCGTGGAGGCCGTCTCCCTCCGTGGGTGCTGCTCCACGCATTTGTGGCCTGATGCGGCAGCAGTCCAGCAGGATGATGCGGGCGGCGCTCTCTGGCAGGTCCTTAATGATGTCTGATAGCGATACGCCGTGCGCCTTCAGTGCAGAGTTTTTAGCAGTTGCAGCCCCCAGATCAGCATCCACAGGCATGAGGTAGTTCTCCCGGCCATCTATCTCCTCCATACCGTGCCCGGCGTAATAGAGGAGCACGATGTCCGCATTCTTCCCCGCCTCCGCGAGGGCGCTAATGGCCTCAAAGGTGTCTGTTTTGTTCAGATTGCGGGTGGCCTTGCCACCTTCCAGCTCTACGACCTGAAAGCCAAGCTGGTTCCGCAGCATCTCGCCCACGGACTTGGCATCTGCCACTGCATTGGGCAGGTGGTCCTGCTTTTCTTGATACGCGCTATTGCCAATGACCAAGGCCACACGCTTCTCTGCGTGGAGCAAGGCGCACGGAATGAGTAACAAGGCACCGAGAGCGGCTTTCATGATGGTGGGGAGCATAGGAAAACAGCAGGCGATTGCCAAATGTTAAAGCAGAGGGAGAAATGCATCCTGCGGGCAGGTCGGGAGCCAGGCAGGGCAGGATGCTTCACCGGACCGGGCTTAGGCGCGGTAGGTTTTGGTGAAAGTGCTGGTAGCGCCAGTGTTGTAGTGCGCGCGGTAGGTGACGACCTTCACCTGGTAGCTGAAGCGGCGGCCACAGTGGTCATAAGCATAGCGGCACTCGGTGCGGGCGCAGACCACACAGGTGGAGACAACGTAGGGAGCGCAGTGCCCGGCTTGGACGGTAGGAGCAGCAGTGGCGAGGATAAGGAGAGCGAGGAGTGTTTTCATGGCGAAGTGTCTGTCTGTTTATTGGTTTGTTGTCGTTTTTGAAGCGGCAGGAATGCCGTGTTCACAGGGCCAATCGCCAGAGGGAAAAGTTTGATTGGAGAAAAATGAAGTTTTTTGGTGTCAGCACAAGAGGCCGAAAATGGACAGCAAAAGTAGGGCGAACTGTCCTCAGTGAGCCAATGAAGGCGTGGGGCGGGGAAAGCCAATGGTGGTGCAAAGTGCGGGTCATTGGCCAGGCATTCGCGTTTCATTCGCACGGCTTTGCTCAGGCTGTGGTGGTAGGGCGAACTGTCCGCAGTGAGCCGGTGAAGGCGTGGTGCAGGAACAGCGAATGAGTGGAGCAACGCACGGGTTCATTGGCCGGGCATTCGCGGTTCATTCGCACGGCGCTTGGGGGACCAAGCGCCCTACCAGTCTTTGGCAGGCTTCAAGGATTCGGCAGTGACGTAGACTCGATTGAGTCCGAGAAAGACTCGTTTGAGTCCGAGACAGACTCGTTTGAGTCCGAGACAGACTCACTTGAGTCCGAGACAGACTCATTTGAGTCTATGACAGCCTCGTTTGAGTCCAAGACAGACTCGATTGAGTCCAAGACAGACTCGTTTGAGTCCAAGACAGACTCGATTGAGTCTATGACAGACTCGATTGAGTCCAAGACAGACTCGATTGAGTCCGAGACAGACTCGATTGAGTCCAAGACAGACTCGATTGAGTCCGAGACAGACTCGTTTGAGTCCGAGACAGACTGGACCGACTGTAGACCGTGTTCGGGACAGGCCGGCTACCGGTTGGACCGGACGTGTCCGAGCTTATGAGAATCGGTGGGTTTCGGGGATTGGCCGCACCTGCACTCATGGCATCCCCCAACTTCCAAACCCCGCCCCTCGGTGCCACGGTGGAGGTCAAAATCGTGGCGCTCAATGGCAGCCTAGAAGCAGCCACAGGCCCTGAGGTGGACGTGGTTATCACCTAACAACGTCCCGGTGGTGGCCCAGCCATGGTGCAGTCCTGCGGGTGGCGGACTGCATTGTGGCTTGGGGGTGGACGGGAAAGGGTAACAGCCTAGCGCCCAGACACCACCAAGACACAACGGAAACCGAAGTCAGCGCGACGAAGATAGGGCTCACCCACTTCGCGGTTAGACGAAAGCACCCCGGCCTCCGAAGCGAATCGCCAAGATGCCCCGCGCAATACACGGCTTTCTTGTTCGCTGGAGCACCAATCTGAGCACCACTCCAACAAGTTGCCTCCAAGATCGTAGAAGCTATTGGTGTTGCATTTATAAGTCATCACTGGGGCTGTGCGTGAGTGTTCGTCGCGGTAGCCGGAGATGGTTTCGTAGTGGGAAGGCCAAGCAGAGGTCTTTGCCTCAGAACCCGCGTAGTTCCCGGCTCCATTGTGTGGTGGGTAGCCACTGCCCCAGGGAAATGCACCTTTTATTTTAACATCTTTACTGTAAGGGCTGGCATCAGGGTCTTCTTTGTCTCCTATGCCTACTGCGATACTCCACTCATGATCCGTGGGAAGTCGATAGATACTTCCCTCTCTGGTGCTGAGCCAGTCGCAGAACGCTAGAGCGTCCTGCCAGCTCACACACGTCACCGGGTGCTGATCTGACTGGGTAAAGCCAGGCTTGTCCCAAGAATTACCTGGGCGCTGCTTCCAGCCATCTGTGTCCAGCACATAGGGGTCCTCACCATTGCTATACCGGAAGCTTTTGTCCGACCGGATAAACTCCGCAAAATCTGCTACCCGTGTCTCGTGCTGGCACATCAGCACACTGGTGCCCGGCAAGGGGATGAACTTCATGCCCAGTCCGTTAACATGCGGAGCGTCCTTGGTAGCGCCAGAGGGGATCGCGGGCATCCTGCCTGTGGTTTCAGGAATCACCGCAGGTGGAGGGGTGGGCACCATCTTGGCCACTTGGGCGGGTGGGGTTTCGCCTTTTGGCATGAAGCTGAAGCGGTGGACGGTTTGGCCGTAGATGGATGGCATCTGAATCTCCCCGGCGGTGCCTGCTTTCACGGCGGCTTGGGAGGCGGTAAATACGTCTGCGGCTACGTCCTTCCACATGAGCTCAAAGACCTCGCCGCTGTCCCAGTGGTTCTTGAGTGCGGCTACGAGTGGGCCGTTGCGATCTGCATTGCTGAGGGCGTCGTTGGTGAAGCGTCCGCCGCTGGTGGCGTAGCCCACGATGACATTGGGCGGTGGGGTGACTGCTGCTGCACCGCCTCCCCGGCGGCTGCGGGTACTGGGGTCTGCGCTCAACCAGGAGGCGTCTGGGATCTCCCGGCAGCAGTCCAGCAGGAGGATGGCGAGTTTGATGTTCTTCTCTGCCAGGGTGGCGCTGATGGTGGCCTCGCTAATGCCCTCGGCCTCGAGCTGGGCCTTGAGTCTGCCCTCGGCATTGGTGCCCATGAGGTAGACGTTTTTTTGATACTCCAGCCCGTGCCCGGCAAAGTAGACCACGGCTTCATCGCCCTCCTGGAGGCTGTCCCGGAAGTCGATGAGGGCGTCCATCATGGCGATGCGGGTGAGGTTCTCTGCGGCAGGGGCGAGCTTGAAGCCCGCCTTGCCCAAGAGGGTGCGCATGACCGTGGCGTCGTTGAGAGTGGTATCCAGATCGGCAAAAGTGCCGGTCTCGGTGTAGTCCTTGTTGCCAATAACCAGCGCTCTGCGTTCAGCCGCGTGGAGAAGAGCCGAGGCAGAGAAAAGGATGAGCGAGAGGAAAAGGAAGGCAGTCTTCATGGGCGTCAGCGCATACAATCGCCGGAGAGTAGCGGATGATTGTGAGAAAATGAATCGTTTTTCGGTGAGCTGGCAAGGTAGGGTGGGACTGTCCTCAGTGAGCCGGTGAAAGCGTGGTGTGGGGATGGCCAATGAGTGGTGCGGGGCGCGGCGCATTGACGTTCGTTTCTGTCGGGTCTTCCGGAAGAATACGGTCAGTTCATTCGGTTGGTCGCAGGACTGGTGTGGCCAGGATGGCGTTCGCAGTGGCCTTAAGGTCTACAGGGATGGATGAGTCTTCGATGGGAGTTTCGTCTGGCGCCCCAGCTAGTACCCACCACTTGAGCAGAGCAAGCTCGTATGGGGTAAGTTGCTCCTTTCCGCTAGGAGGCATGTGTTCATCATCGTCTTCTGGAAGTTCAGCTCGGATGATAGCAAGGGACTCAGAAGGCTTGCCAGGAATGACCGTTTTCCCGGTGTTCTCACCACCTTTCAGCACCATTTCATAGGTGTCCATTCGGAGGTCGCCTTTGGACTTCTCCACGTTGTGGCAGCGGTTACACTTCGCCTCAAGGATGGGCAGGATGAGGTGTGGGAAGATCCGTTTCTCAGAGCCGGGCGTTGGGATTGAAGGCAGTGCGGGTCCTGTGCGTACCATGTTCGCGACATGAACAGGCTGAGGCGGTGGAGCGGCTAAGACTTCTCCAAACACATAGTCCTCCAAGAAACTGCCATTCTCCCACGTCCGCTGTTTACCACTGGTCAGCGCATAAACCTCGGTGCGGACTTTTTGGAAGAAGTCGGTGTGCTTGAGGCCGAGTGGAAGCCACTTGGCCAGGGCTTGGGCATAGGGGGAGTTGCTGGTGATGACTCCAGCGCCCGTCACGAGGGGTGCGTCTTGGGCTGACTGACCGGGCTTTGCAGCAAAGGCGATGATGATGTCTCCGTCGACCCGAGTATCGGCAAGGCCGCGCTTCTTTGCACCTCGCGTAAGCCATTCGGTGGGCGGTGCCTCACGGCAGCAGTCGAGGAAAAGAAAGGAGGACTTGGCTCCAGAATCTACCATGAACTGGGCCATCGTCTCTGCTTTCATCCCCTCCTCGGACAAGAGGGAGCGCGCCTTGAGACGGGCATTGGTGCCTAATACGTAACTCTGCCCGTCGACCTCAATGCCATGCCCGGCAAAGTAGATGAGAGCAGTGCCACCTTTGGGGATGGCGTTCTGGAAGGTTATGAGGGCGTCCTCGATCTTTGCGCGTGAGGCTTCCGTAACCTGGGTGACCGAGAAGCCAATCTTCTCGAGAGTGGTGGTGATGAGTCCTGCATCCCGCACGCAGTTCTCCAGCGGAGTGACGAGTTCGCCCTCTGTGGGGTAGGTGTTGTTACCAATTACGAGCGCGACCTTGTCTGAAGCCGCACTCAACGTGGTGGCTACCAAGAGACCGAGTGAGAGGAGGAGAAAAACAGTCTTCATTTGCGTCAGCACATACAATCGCCGGAGAGTAGCGGATGATTGTGAGAAAATGAATCGTTTTTCAGTGCGGTGGCGAGGTAGGGTGAACTGTCCTCAGTGAGCCGGTGAATGCGTGGGGCGGGGATGGCCAATGAGTGGTGCGGGGCGCGGGGCATTGGCTGGGCATTCGCGTTCCTTTCGCGCGGCGCTTGGGGGACCAAGCGCCCTACCAGCGTGCTGCACTGCATGGGCGGGAGGTAGGAAGAACTGTCCTCAGTGAGCCGGTGCGGGAATAGTCAATGGATGGTGCGAGGCTTTGGCGTTCCGTTCGGGTGGGTAGGCTCTTCACCGGATGACACCGGTCTTTCTGTGATGCTCTGCCACATCCATGAGGCAGCGGGCGAATGGTGCAGGAACATACCAGTGGACCTTTTCCAGCTTGATGAGGCCAAGGCTGTGATCTCGCGTGTATCTGGCTTGGAAGACCGAACCTCCGGTGGTCTCGTTGAGGTAGTCTTGGTAGACCTCAACGCTGCCATTGTTTGGAGGGGCCATGTCTGGCCAGAAGGGCGGGTGGAGGTTCCAGAGTTCTTCCAGTGAAACTTCTCTGAGCAACTCCAGGGGCTTGCCCTGTGACTTGAACATGACGCTGATGAGGTGCTGCTTGGCGTCCGCAATGAGGTAGACAAAGTTGAACCGTAGATCGAGGTCCTGGAAGTAGGTCTTTTGCAGGGCCTTGATGAGAAGAGTGTCCTGTGGGAATCCGTCGATCTGCATGGTGCGCACTGGAACTTGTGCCGTGCCGGGGCCCATAGCCTTGATGGCCTCATCCAACGGCATGAGCCAGCGGAGACCATACTGGGGCACAATGAGCTGAGGGACGGGCTCCTTGCCAGGTGCGGCGGAACCGACGATGAGGGCCGCAAGCTTCTCCATCTCCTCCACTTTCTTCATCTTGATCTGCACGGAGCGTGGCAGCCAATCCTTGCCCATGGTCATGCCCCCGTAGGTGGTGGTGAGCACATCACCTGGGCCAACGGGAATGGGCATAGCAGGTTTAACAAGGCCACCGAGGGTAGTCTCGGGCATAGTGACGAGTTCACCGCGTGTGGCGAGAAGCCTAGTGGCACCATCGGGCATGGTGGTGCGAAACTCACTGCGTTCGATGTTAAAAACGAGCGCTAGCTGTTGCTCCGAAGTCGCTCCCGGCAGCAGTGCGGCCGTGTCGCCGGTTCTAACCCATTTCCAGTCACCCATGCCCGGCCATGGATGCTTCAGGGTCCCGTCTTTCAGGAACTGCAGGCGTCCTTTGCGTGACGGATCGGTGGGATGTTTCCATTCCCAGAAGTGGGCGGTGAGGATGTTGGTAAGAGCGTCCTCTGGCTGAGTGGGCTGGGCCACAGGTGCTACCGGGGTTGGATTCACCATTTGGCTGGGGCTCGGAATCTGCGCGCTTGGTTTTGGCTGAGGTGCCCCTGCTTCTCTCACCGCAGTGACAAAGGGCGACTTCTTGGTGCCGCCAATGAGCTGATTGTGGGCGGTGTTCATCGTGAGGGTATCACGTGCTGCTCCACGTCCATAAGTGATGGCATAAACGCGCTCGGCATTGCGCGGAGGGGAGATAAGTCGCCACTCCGCGTCTGCGGGTTGGCCTGGGGGACCGCTGGTGCCATCCGGGCGCATTTCCCGCAGGCTTCCATTGAAAAAACGCCAGAGGCCAGAGATGGGATCGAGGTTCTGGCCAAAGGTCAGAGGGACGCACAGGAGACTGAGTGCGACGAAAGCAAAATGGAGAATGGACTTGATTGGCATGTGCGTGGGCAAGTGGAGTGTGAGAACTCAGGGTTGGGCCTGTGGTGCTGCCAGCGGTGTCGTCTTGCGAACGCTCTCGGGATCGCCTCCTAGCACGCGAATAGTGGTCTCCAGGCGCACGCGCTCGGTGAGCATCTCCTCAGCAAGCGCTTTCGACCGCATGAGAACTTGGTCGGCCTCGACACACTTTTTGTGTGCGAATGATCCCTCCTGGATGCGAACGGTGCGATTGCTGGTGAACCGATTGATCAGATCGTTTGCTGCCTTCCAGTCTGCTTGGGCACGTGCAATCTTCAAGTCGAGCGCTGCAAGATCGGCAAGGTGTTTGACCAACTCGGTGCTTGGCGGTGAGGCCTCGCGTGTCATCGGCTGCTGGGGCACCTGTGGCATCGGTGTTGGGACTGGCACAATGGTCGGCGGCGGAGTGGGAACAGAGCCTCCGCCACTGCCAAACACATACTCATTGAGGAAACTTCCATTTTCCCAAGTGCGCTGCTGACCACCGGTTAGGATGTTGACCTCCTGACGCACTTTGTGAAAGAAGTCCGTGTGTTTGAGACCATGGGGCAACCACTTGCAGAGAGCCTGTGCGTAAGGTGAGTTCAGATTACTGACTCCTGGCGCTGTGACGAGGGGAGCGTCTTGAGCTGACTGGCCTGGTTTGGCGGCAAAACCGATGATGATGTCTCCGTCCACCTTCGTGTCCGCGAGACCACGTTTCTTGATGCCACGGGACAACCACTCCGTAGGCGGCGCTTCCCGACAACAATCCAAGAAGAGAAACGAGGCGCCTGCTCCTGCATCGATCATAAACTGCGCCAATGTTTCTGCTTTGAGTCCTTCCTCGGCGAGCAAGCTTCGGGCTTTGAGCTTGGAGTTTGTGCCCAGGACGTAGCTCTGCCCGTCTACCTCGATGCCGTGCCCAGCAAAGTAGATGAGCGCAGTGCCACCTTTGACGATCGCGTTCTGGAAGCTGATGAGGGAGTCCTCAATATCGGACCTGGAGGCTTCAGTCATCTCTCTGACTTGGAACCCAATGCGTGTGAGGGTCTGAGCCACCAAATGGGCATCACGCACGCAGTTATTGAGCGGAGTCACCAGTTCGCCATCGGAAGGGTAGGTATTGTTGCCAATGACTAGGGCAACTTTGTCGGCAACTGCTTGAGTGAAGACGGTGGATGAGAGAACGAGAGCTAGTGTCAGGAGGTAGCGGGCTGTCATGGGACCTGGAAGGGGGCAGGAGTGTCGAAGGCAAAACGTGGCAAGAGTTGCCAAGTGGGAAAGCAGCAATTGGCGAATCAAGCAGCAAATTGCAAGCCGACGAGTTTGGGTTGAGGCACGTTGATGAGCGGGGAGAACTTGCCCGACGTAGTCGGAATCATTTCACTACGGCGGCACAGTGCCTGGGTGCGGCCGGAACCCAGAAGCACAACACTGCCCTGGCTACTTGTCGCCAGAGTGGAGCGATTCACACGGATCCAACTGCGTGCCGCTTCCACCGCGCCATCAAGGTTGAAGATGGACTGATTAAGGTTCGCTTTTGCAAACTCAATTCCATCTGCAATGTCCTGCAAAAGGATCGCTGAGGTAGCCTCTTTAGATACGGCTGCTTTGAAGCATACGGTGCGCGAGATCACTGCGAGTGCTCGGCGGCCGCAAGCGCTGACCACATACACCACACTTCCATACGCGGAACGATGGTCGTTGGGTTGAGCGGCGAGAAGTAGGTTCTCGCCAACAAGTTGAACGGCATGCACAGGAACGTTTGCCAATTCAATGAGGCCGTTACGAGCGCAAGCACCGGCAACGGAAGACTGGGGGCCCATGGTGAAGGCTGAGGATGTGTAGAGTTTCATCGGGTGTAGGTGTTGTTGAGTTGATTTGCGACTGACAACAACTTCATCGCTGGTGTGGCACATCCGATTGAGAGAAAATTGAAAAACTTCTAAATGGACAAGACTTCCTGATTCTGGGGATCAACCTTGAGTGCGATGGAACAAGGAAGTGCGCACAAATGCACTTGAATGAACTTTAGCTACGCCCAGCCTGGGATCGAGAAACGTTAGCCATATCTGGATTGCCCAAAACAGTCTCAACCATCTGTGCGGCTTTAGCACTAGCGGCTATTTCGTTGGACGACTTGCAGATTGCGCTTCCCATCGCGCAAATCGGTGAACCAAAACGAAACTCGGAGTTGCCAAGACTCCGCTTGCGGGACGGGTTTACGCCGTGGTGTGGGGCTCGAAGGTGATTTTTCGGCACTCGGGGGTGCTGGCGGGGTGCTGGCAGCGCCAAAACCAGGCCATTTGCACGAACTGGATGGGTTCCGTGACGTTGTCGAGGATGCGGGATTGGCCTTGGAAGTCGGCTCCGGATTGGATGTCGATGGCGCGGGCGGCTACGGTGCCCTGAAAACTGCCTCCGGAGACAAGGGCAAAGGTGCCCTGGCAGATGAAGTCGCCCGAGGCGTGGCCGCGGATGACGACTTCCCGCCTGGCGCGGACTTCGTGGAGGAAGGTGACTTCACAGCCCTGGGAAACTTCTAGTCGCTCGCAGTCGACGGGTTCTGGGACGACGGTGCTGGCTTGGAAGGTGAGCTCGTCTGGACGGCGGAGGGGGCCGACGGGTGCGGCTTGCTGGACGCGGGTGAGTTTGTTGAGGCAAACGGGGCAGGTGGGTGTCTGCCAGTCGCCTGCGAGGGAGATTTGGTGAAAAAAGCTGCTCTGCTCTGGGCTGAGTGCGGTGAGGGTGCGGCAGAGTTTGACGGCATCGACAATCTCGATGCCGAGTTCTAAGGCGCGGCTGGTGGCAGCGGGTGTGGCTCCGGCGGGGGCGACGAGGATGCCGGATGTCTTCTCCCGAATGCGGCCTAGTTCCCAAGCAAAGGTGTTGACGCTGTCTGGGGTGGCGGCCCATTGATTCCAAGCGGACAAGGCAACGAGCGAGCGGCGTGGATCGCGTGCCTTGGGGGTGGCTAGCATGGCGAACTGCACGGCACCTGTGACGCTGACTCGGCTGGGGCCAAGCTGGCAGCCTGCGTTGATGGCTACGGCGCGTAGGAGTTCGGCGAGCCGATACCAGTCGAGCGCCATAATCTCTTCCACTGTCCATTCGACAGGGGGAGGAGTGATCTGGCCGCGCAGAACGGGGTGGTCCTGGGGCGGTTTGGCTGAGGGTAGGGGCATGAGGGATGGCCTTGCGCGGAAGCTTACGCTCTGTCGCAAGGTTCCGACAACACAAAACCAAGCTCTTGTTGCGCCTTCCTGTCCGTCTTGTAGTCTCTGAGCCCCTTTTTACCACCATGACTAAAGTCGGCCTCGTTTCTCTCGGTTGCGCCAAAAACCTCATCGATTCGGAGGTCATGATTGGCCACCTTCAGCAGGCAGGCATGACCATGACACCCAACTCGGATGAGGCGGATGTTTTGATCATCAACACCTGCTCGTTCATCGACATGGCGAAGAAGGAGTCCATCGGTGCGGTGCATGAGGCGGTGGATGCGCGTGCGGAGAATCAGCAGCGGAAGCGGCAGAAGATCATTGTGGCAGGATGCATGTCTCAGCGCTTCTCCCAAGAGTTACCAAACCTGATGCCGGATGTGGATGCGTTCATTGGTCTCGACCAAGTGACGCAGGTGGCTCCGATCATCCAAGGCCTGCTCAACAAAGAGGGTGAACAGCAGAACCTCGTGACCAAGCAGCCGCAGTGGGTGCCTGACTACGATACGCCACGCTTCCGCCTGACGCCGGGGCACATGGCGTATGTGAAGATCGCGGAGGGCTGCAACCACACGTGCACGTTTTGCATCATCCCACGCATCCGCGGGCGTCACCGCAGCCGGAGTCAGGAGAGCATCGTGAAGGAAGTGGAGCAACTAGTGGCCAGCGGCGTGAAGGAGATCAACTTGATCAGCCAGGACACCACGTATTTTGGTATGGATAAGTGGACGGATGGCCGTCCGAACCCGCGTAGTCCGGTGGACTCAAGCAGGGGGGAGTCGCTAGCTACGTTGTTGCGCGCACTCAATGAGATACCGGGAGATTTTTGGATTCGTCTGCTCTACACGCACCCTGCTCACTGGTCGGATGAGCTTATCCAAACCATCGCTGAGTGCCCTAAAGTGGCGCGCTATGTGGATATGCCGCTGCAGCACATCAGTGACTCCATGCTCAAGCTCATGGAGAGGAAAACAGACGGTGCTTACATTCGTGACCTGCTGGCGCGTATTCGTGCAGGCATCCCGGACATCGCCATTCGCACCACATTCATTGTAGGGCATCCAGGTGAGACCGAGGCGGACTTCAATGAGTTGATCAAGTTCATCGAAGACGAGAAGTTCGAGCGCGCGGGCATATTCGAGTACAGTCGTGAAGACGGAACGCGTGCGGCCAAGATGGAAGGCCAAGTTCATCACATGACTCGGAAAGCGCGGTGGCATGAAGCGATGCGCGCGATCCAGCGGAACATCGAAGTGGTGAATCAGAAGTTGGTGGGCAAGAAGCTCCGCGTTCTCGTGGAGGAGCCTGGCTCAGCACGCGGTGAGATGGATGCACCAGACATCGACGCGAGTGTATTCGTGGATCCGAGTTTGCCAGTTGGCACCTTCGTGGACATCACGGTCAAGGATTGGCGCGGCTACGATCTTGTAGCAGCGTAACCAATTCCTTGCACGGTCCCAAGGTCCGTCTAACCTCCGCGCCACTTATGGACACCGTCAGACTTGGAATCGTAGGACTTGGAAACATGGGCAAGGCCCATTTGGCAAATATCCGTGCTGGAAAAGTGCCTGGGCTGGCGGTGACATCGCTCTGCGAGAGTCATGGCACGATCCCACCTCTGCAAGAAGGCGAGGAGGGTTTCACCGATGTGAACGCGATGATCAAGAGTGGACGGATTGATGCGATCCTGATTTGCACGCCCCACTTTTCTCATACCACGATCGGCATAGCCGCACTGGAAGCTGGACTGCACGTGCTGGTGGAGAAACCCATTTCCGTTCACAAGGCAGACTGCGAGCGCCTGATTGCGGCGCACAAGGACAAGAGCAAGATTTTTGCTGCCATGTTCAACATGCGGACCAACGCGACCTTCAAGAAAGTGAAGGACCTCATTGATAGCGGTGAACTGGGTGCCATCCGCCGTGTTCACTGGGAAGTAACCAACTGGTTCCGCACCAACTACTACTATGCCACAGGTGGATGGCGCGGCACATGGAAGGGTGAAGGCGGTGGTGTGTTGATGAATCAGTGCCCTCATAACCTGGACCTCTTCCAGTGGATGTTCGGCATGCCGCAGCGTGTGCGTGGTTTCTGCCAGTTTGGCCGCTTCCATCAAGTGGAGGTCGAGGATGATGTGACCGCGGTGCTGATGTACGACAGCGGCACCACTGCGACCTTCGTGACGAGCACGGGTGAGGCTCCGGGCAAGAACTGCCTTGAGATCTGCGGTGAGCAGGGCCGTCTGACGGTGACGGATGGCACGAAGATACACTTCCAGCGTAATCGCACTCAGATGAGCAAGTTCTGCATGGAGGCAGAGGCAGCATTCGCGATGCCGGAGAGTTGGCACATGGAGATTCCCGTGGAGCCTACGGGTGGTCAGCACGTGGAGATTTTGCAAAACTTCACCAATGCCATACTGAAGGGCGAGAAGCTTCTCAGTCCGGCTGAAGAAGGCATCAAGAGCGTCGAACTGGCTAACGCGATCCTGCTTTCTACATGGCAAGACAAGACCATCGAGTTCCCGATGAGCAGTGCTGATTACGAGCGTATCCTGATCGAGAAAGGTGAGAAGAGCACCTTCCAGAAGACCAAGGTCGCGCCAAAGGCTAGCTCCGACGACTTTGCCAAGAGCTTCCGCTAATCTCTGCGTCTTACGGCGATGAATATCCTTGTCGCCATGGACAAGTTCAAGGGTTCCATGACCGCGCTGGTGGCCGGTCATGCCGTTGAATGCTCGCTGCGGAAAGTAGTGCCTCAGGCGAGTGTTCGGGTGATCGGCATCGCGGATGGCGGTGAAGGCACGGTGGAGGCGTTGGGAGGCGAGAAGGTGAGTTGCCAAGTGCTGGACGCACAGGGCAGGGAGATCACAGCCTCTTATGCGTGGCTACCGAACGATGTAGCTGTCATGGAGATGAGTGCAGCCTCGGGCTTGGCTCTTGTGAGTGATCTGCCGCTCAATCCCGAGATGGCTAGCACGTATGGCACCGGCCAGTTGATCCTTCATGCGAGCCAACGCGGTGCCAAGCGAATCATCATCGGCATCGGTGGCAGTGCGACTAACGACGGTGGCCGTGGGATGGCTGAAGCCCTAGGTTTTCGTTTTGAAGGCAAGGCAGTGACGCCTCCTCTAAGCCTACATCTGCCGCCGATTGATGTGGCCTGCGATGTGGACAATCCACTGCTCGGACCTCGCGGCGCCACCTCGGTGTATGGCCCTCAGAAAGGCGTGATCGACATCGCCACGTTCGAGTCGAGGATGTCGCAGTTTGCACGCATGGTCGCCGAGCACTTGGGCCACGATTTATCTGAAGTACCAGGCGCGGGTGCAGCGGGAGGACTTGGATTTGGCTTAATGGCCTTCTGCGGTGCCAAACTGCTGTCCGGATTCGACTTGGTGGCGGATGTTATCGGCCTTCAGGAGCTTGTTCGATCAGCGAATGTGGTCATTACCGGTGAGGGAAGACTGGATGAGCAATCCCTCATGGGAAAAGGGCCCGCAGGGGTCGCCAAGATGGCAAAAGCTGCCGGGGCTAGAGTGATGGGCATCGCGGGTTCCATTCAAGCTGCCGACAAGCTGAGCGTGTTGTTTGATCATCTGCTACAGATCAAACCGGAGTCCATGCCTGTTGCTGAAGCGATGGCTCTGGGACCAAAGTTGATCGAGCAAGCGATGGCTGAGAACGAACAAGAACTGAAAAAGTTCTTCGAAGTGGGTTAGCTGATCTTTACCACCCCAACGGTGATGTTGTCCTGCCGATCGTAGTTGATTCGGCGAATGGAAAAGATGATCGCATCCGCTATCTTGTCCGCAGTGGTGTGTTTTCCAAAGCTGAGAAGGTCTTCCAACTGTTTGTTAGACAGGGTGAAGATTCCGTCAGAGGCAGCAATGATGATGTCGCCCTTATTGAGTGGCACAGGGTCCATGACCGTGTCGACGAGGGTCATTGGGACGCCTAGCAAGGCTGACTGGAGGGTGTGGCGATCTGGGTGATGAGCGGCCTCCTCAGGGGTGATCTCGCCTTTTGCAACTCGTTCATCAAGCATCGGTGCGAGGGAGTGATCGGCATTCAGGCGGATCAGTTTGCCCTCTCGGAAGAGGAACAGGGGTGAATCTCCAACACTGATCCACTGAAGCGTGGTAGGGGTGATGATCACACCCACGAGCGTAGTGCCCATCATCTGCTCCACCTGGGGCAGACGGCTCGACATCATGCCGATGGTTTCATTTGCGGCCTCAAGGGCCACGCGCAATCTCCAAGAACCAGAGAGCTCGTTTTCATGGAACGCCTTAATGAATGCTCCAACGGCTAGATAGCTCGCCACACTTCCACCCGTGTGTGCGCCGAGGCCATCCCCAACAACCAAGAGCAACTTGCTGAGCGGCTCTTCTTCTGGGCTAGTTGCATCCGCGAACGAATAGTAGTCTTCCTGGTTCTCGCGCCGACCACGATGCTGGCGGGCCGCAAAGTCTCGTTCTTGGACAAAGCTACGGAATGAGGTGATACCGCTCGGGAGTGCGACAGGCTGAGATTTGCTACGGGCGGCCATTTGGAGATGAACTTATTCGGCTGAAAAGGAAAAGGTGGTGCGTTGGCTGTATTTCCCACCAGGACGAAGGATTGTGGACGGGAAGTTGGCGTGGTTGGGACTGTCAGGAAAGTGCTGCGTCTCCAGACAAAACGCAGCGTGACGCCCATAGCGCGCACCAGCCTTGCCTGCCACGTCTTTCATGTGATTGGCCGTGTAGAGTTGCACTGCCGGGCAAGTTGTCTTCACCTCCATGAATCTCCCGCTCTTGGTGTCGTTTACGCGAGCACATGGCTTTAGACCAGCATCTTTGCTGGCCAGAATGAAGTTGTGATCGTAGCCGCTGCCTTGCTTTAGGGCCACAAAGTCCGCAGTGATTCGCTGTCCGATGCGATGAGGTGAAGAAAAATCCAAGGGTGTACCAGCCAACTTGGCAATCTCACCTGTAGGGATGAGATCATCATCCGTGACGGTGTAGCTGTCGGCAAACAGCGTCAGTTCGTGGTCGAGAATGTCTCCCTGGTCATGTCCGGCTAGGTTGAAGTAGCTGTGATTGGTCAAATTGACGACTGTCGCCTTGTTGGTCTCAGCCTCGTAGTCGATGGCCAGCACCCCGTTTTGGTCGAGGGTGTAAGTCACAACACACTTCAACTCACCTGGATACCCTTCTTCGCCGTCGGCACTGACATAACGCATCGCAACACCCACAGCACTGTCCTTGGAAAACGTCTCCGCATTCCAGACCTTTTTGTCGAAGCCGGATTTGCCGCCATGAAGGGTATGTTTGGCGTTTCCACCTTTGGTGATCTTGTATTCGGCTCCATCGAGCGTGAATGACGCATTGGCAATGCGGTTGGCGTAACGCCCAGTGATCGTTCCAAAGAACGGATGCCCAGCCTCGTAGTCCCCAATGCTGTCTTTGCCCAGAACGATGTCTGCTGCCTTGCCGGACTTATCGGGCACCAGCAGAGACACGATGATGCCGCCGTAATTGGTGATCTTGGTCGTGACCGAACCATTGCTGAGAGTGAATAGGCTGACGGGGGTGCCATCTTTGGTCTGGCCCCAGGGTTCGTTAGTGATCGTCATCTTTTCGGCAGTTTTTGAGTCAGCGGCAAAGGCAAGGAGAAGCCCAAGGGAAAGGGTGAGTAGCCTGAACATACGCTGGTGGTTGAGTCGTGGTTTGAATGTTAAATCTCGCCTGTCCGCCGGGAGGCTGCAAGCGCGGAAGACAATTGTCGTCTTCCAACAAGGGGCCTTCATTGATTTCAGGGGAAACTGACCGAGATTGCGCACGTTAATCCCCCCAATGAGAATACCCTTCTGAATGTCCAAGCGATTGGACCAACCTCGCAAGGCCAAGGAGTCAGCCGCAAAGCCCGGTCGGTTCACTCCGGCGTGGTGGCAGGTGTGCGTTGCGTTGGCATTGCTCTTTCTAAGCTACTCGCCGGCGTTGAATGGAACTTTTGTGTGGGACGATGATGCTTGGACAGAGCGTTTGCTGCCGTTGTTCCAGTCCTGGGATGGACTTTTGCGGATTTGGAAGAATGACCCGCTTCTCCAACAATACTACCCGCTCACGGCCACGACGTTTTGGATCGACTGGAACCTGTGGGGAAACTGGACGCTTCCGTATCACGTCTTTAATGTGCTCTCGCATGGTGTGGCGGCTTTTCTACTGGGTTTCATTCTGGCCCGGTTGGAGGTGCGGGGTGCGTGGCTTGCAGCGTTGATCTTTGCGTTCCATCCCGTGATGGTCGAGTCGGTTGCTTGGATCACCGAACGCAAGAACGTCCTCTCATTGGCTCTCACCTTGGGATCGTTGTGTGCCTACGGGCACTATCGCTACTGGTGGGAATCGCCAGGATACAAACCCCGCCCGATGCTGACTTATTGTCTAGCAGTCGCATTGTTCGTGGCTGCTCTTTTGTCTAAAGTGACGGCTTATGTTCTGCCGCCAGTAATGCTTCTCATTCCGTGGTGGAAGCACGGCAGGGGTCATTGGCGAGACTGGATATCAGCCGCTCCATTCTTCGTGATTGCGGCCGTCGTGGGCAGTCTGGTTTGGTGGATGGAGATGTATCATGTAGGTGCAGAAGGTGAGGAGTTTCGCGCGTCCATTGCTGAACGTGTGGTGAGTGCGGGTCGAGCATTTTGGTTTTATCCATGGAAGCTCCTGCTGCCGATCAACCTCTGCTTCATCTACCCGGATTGGAGGGAAGTGGGCGTGCAATGGCATGACTGGTTATGGCTGGCCGCTGCTGCCATCATCCTTGTCTTGGCCTTTAGGAATTGGAACCGCGGCCTTCAGCTGTGCTTAGCCTTGTATCTCATCGCTCTCTTTCCAGTCAGTGGCCTTCTCAATGTCTATGGTGCTTTGTTCTCTCCAGTGTGGGATCACTGGGCGTATGTTCCGGGCATCGCTGTCCTCATTCCGCTCGCTGCTTGGCTTGTGAGATGGCGGTTGATCGCGGCGGCATTTGTCTTGGCGCTAGCAGCCCTGACGTTGATCAACTCACGGCAATATTCATCTCGTGAGGCACTTTGGTTGGCGACCATCGACAAGAATCCTCGGGCATGGATTGCCCTCAACAATCACGGCCTTGCTTTGGCGATGGAAGGTAAGCTTGATGAAGGGATCGAGTTTCTGAAGCGAGCTATTGCCGTTCGCCCGGTGTACCCGAAGGCCTACAACAACCTCGCTGGAGCGTACATGCGGCAGAAGGACTACGAAGCCGCCGTTGAAGCCTCGGAGATCGCCGCCACACAAGACCCTACTCACGCAGGCATCGCTCGCATGAACATCGGAGGAGCGCTGTTCATGCTAGGAAGAAAAGAGGAAGCGTTGGAACAGTTCTACGCTGCCGTTTATCAGTGGCCGACGAACGCGATGTTCTGGTCCAATCTGGCCCAAGTCCAGGCCGCTGCGGGTGAGGCAGAGAAAGCGCAGAGTTCATTGGCTCAAGCTCAGAACTTGAAAGGTCGTCAGGAGACTACAAACCCAACGAAGGTTTCAGCCGACGATCATTTCGAGCAAAGCGAGGTGATGATGCGAAATGGCCAACAGCGTGAGGCTGTGGCGCGGTTGATTTCAGTCGTGGATGCCGATTCTCACCATGCAAAGGCCTCCAATGCGCTCGCAGATGTCTACTTGCAGCGCAATCAGCCCAACAAGGCGCTGCGATTGCTTCAGACACGACTTCATGACGACCCGAGTGACTCGCTGGCGTTGTTCAACCTTGCAGTGGCTCAATCTCAACTCGGTCAGTTTGCTGACTCGAAACGCAGTTACGAATCGGTGCTGAAACTCGCCCCAAAACATGCCGGAGCGCTCAATAATCTCGCTTGGTTGCTCTCAACTTGCCCAGACGAAGCCATCCGCGATGGCAAGCGGGCCCAAGCTTTGGCTCAAGCTGCGATCGAAGAACAACCAGGTGCACTTCCTGTGCTCAAACGCACCTTGGCGGCTGCTTTGGCAGAGGCAGGGGACTACGTTGGAGCCAAGACAGTTGCAGAGGAAGCGTTGGCGGCTGCGGGAGGTAATCAGGCGCTGGAGGCAAGCCTCAAGTCGATGATTGATGCATTCACCGCAGGTCAACCGATCCGCGAAAAGTTGCCAAGTCCGTGAGTCAGGTCCACTGACCAGCGACTTCACCCATTTTGGCGTAAATCTCGCGTCCTTCGGTTGAGTGAGTCCGCAAATCGTCTGCCCACTTGACTGCGCCCGAGGGCAGAACGAGCACCACCGTCGAGCCGCCGAACAAAAAAGTACCTTTCTCTTGTCCTTTGCGAACTTTTCCAGGTGAACTGGTGTGAACGATCTTGCCAACGCACGTCGCGCCCACTTCCACGAAGTAACCTGTGGAGCCATTGGCCAACTCCAGCTCCGTTACGCAGCGCTCGTTCTCCCAAAGGATCGAAGGACGCTTAATCAGCGCCAGTGGACTTACAGAATACAATGGACCCGTCAGGCGTTGGGGTAGACTTGCAACTGCATCGACCGGAAAGTGAAAGCGATGGTAGTCTGTTGGACACAGGCGGGAGATCAAGACGCTGCTAGGCCCAATTTGGCGACCAACCATTGCCGAAACATCAAACGAGACGCCCTTCAGCATGTAATCCTGACCTGGTTCGATGAGTAAATGCCGGCCATCCGCAGGAAAGACGACAGAAGATGGTGAATCGTCGATTGGGCGCGCTTCAGGCTTCAATTTGCGAGAGAAGAACTCATTAAATGAGCGAAATGAAGACGCAGGAGCCGCAAACTCAGCCTCGTCTAAGCCATATTTGGCAATGAACGGAACAACGCGGTCCTTGCTGGACGGACGGTCCATAAGCCAACCGTAGTAGCGCGAGAAAATCGCGCGCTTCACAAAGGCGTGCAGGGCGAGCTTGCCCAGCGGGTTACCATAAACCCATCGCAACGAAGCTTCTCCATAGATGGCTTCTTGCTCCAGTGCGCCTGTGTGGCGGTTGAAGAAAACGATGGGCGGGTGCTCCACGGCTTGCACTAAACTTTGATCCAACTCTTTGCTTTGCTGCTCTTTAGCACTGCCTCGCAAAGCTTGACTTCGTGGTGGCCATCCTCGGCAGTGGCGAATAGGGCAGGGGACTTCTTCCCGCTGGCGATGTGCTCATACACGGCACGATAATGCATTTTGTGAGCATCGCTGAAGCCTTCAGGGTGTCCTCCCGGATAGTCGGTGAAACCCTTCACGTCCTCTGTAAAACCTGCCGTATTACGTTGCAAAATCATGTTAGGTTCATCACGCCGACCGTAGGTAATCTCGTTGGGCTGCTGAAGTTCCCACTGAACACTGCCTTTGGTGCCGTAGATTCCAAAGTAGAGACTGCACTTCCAGCCTGCCGCCACTTGGGAGATAGCAGCGCTTGCATGGACGCCGTTGGCATAGCCGTGCTTCGACTTACCAAACTTCAACAGCACGCTGCCAAAGTCCTCCGTATCCACTTTATAGGGCACCATTTTCTTTGGGTCTATCTTGGCGAAAGTTTGCACCTCACCCTTGGGTCTTAAGCGTGTTTTATGAAACGTTTCGATATGAGCGAAAACGGATTCGGCGCGTGCTCCGAGCACGAAGGACACAGCGTCGATCCAGTGAGTGCCAATGTCGCCTACGGCACGCAGTTTACCGCCCTCAGCGGCCATCACACGCCAGTTGTAATCGGTTTCGTGCAGCAGCCAGTCTTGGAAGAAGTGCCCCTGGACATGAATGATCTGGCCCAAGTCACCGCGTTGCACCATCGCGCGCATTTGAAGGATGGCAGGGAAGAAGCGGCACATGTAATTGACCGCAAACACTGGCGAACTCTTCTTCTTCACCGCAGCCACCACCTTGGCCGTCTCATCGGTCGTCATTCCTAGCGGCTTTTCACAGATGACGTGCTTTCCAGCTTTCAGCGCCATGAGAGATTGGTCGACGTGCACCTTGTTGGGCGAGGTGATGTGCACCACATCAATGTTCGGGGAGGCATACATAGCTTCCACATCATAGTCGCCGTAAACCTCGGGGATGCCCCACTGCTCAGCCATGGCGTGGGCAGACTTCGTTGAGCCGCAGATGGCCGTTACTTGAACGCCGAGGCGCTTGAGTGCTTCGATGTGAACTGGGCCGATGAATCCAGTGCCGATGATTCCTGCTCTGAGTTGATGAAGTGGCATGACGCCCAGTCTGGCGTCAGTCTACTGGCGCTGCAACTTCATCCACGGCCTCACGCTCTGGGAGCAAAAGACCGATGAATGCTGCGGGAATGAACAGGAACGCCGCGAAATACATCGCCTCACGGACATCGACGTTGCTCTTGTAGATGCCAAAGAAGACCGTGCCGAAGGCAGCGATGATGCGGCCGATGTTGTAGCAAAATCCGGCCCCTGTGGTGCGGAGAAGCGTGGGGAATAGCGGTGGAAGGCACATCGTAAACAGTCCAAACACACCTTGGCACGCTCCGATGACGCAGAACCACCACAGCGTTGCGTTCCAGGACCATGTCGTGCTGAACAGCGTGAACATCGCGGCAAAATAGGCGAGCAGCATCCAGAAGACAGTTTTCCGGTAGCCCATGAGCTTGGCGAGACCGCCTGCAATGAAGTTTCCGATCAACGAGCCGAACATGATCCACATTAGCGCTGAGGCGGCGGCTTCATTCTGACCCACCTTGTCCAAGGCTGCGATCTCAGGCAGACCTTTAACGACTTTCGCCTGCCAGAAAAGAAACGCCCAATGCGCCGTGAGCGATACACCGCAAATGATCAATACTCGCCACGTCGTGCTTCGCACTTTGGGGCCGAAGAGCTCTGCAACTCGCGGCACTGCTTGCCCTTCTCGAGCCTTCTCCCACGCTTCCGTCTCTGGCACGGCTTTTCGAATCCAAAGAGTGATCAGTGCTGGCAGGATCCCCACCAAGAATAGGTAGCGAGGCTCAAGATCAGCCATTAACCAGCCAGCTAGGCACGCCAGGAGCACGCCACAGTTGACTGCACTTTGTAGGACGGCTGCAATCCACGGACGCCACGACTTTGGCCAGGTTTCTGACAGCAAAGACGCGCCCACAGCCCACTCTCCACCGATGCCAAGCGCCGAGAGGAACCGGCAGAGCATGAGTTGCCACCAGTTCTGAGCAAAGAAGGAAAGCCCCGTGAAGGCTGCGTACGTCAGGATGGTGAGAATAAGCGCACGACTACGGCCCAGCACGTCACCGAGGCGGCCAAAGAAGCCTCCACCGAGTGCCCAGCCAACCAGGAATGCTGCCTGGATGATGCTGCCTTTCTGCCCCACTTCTGGCGCGCTTTCTGGAAGGCTCATTAGCTGAGCAACAAACACCGTCCACACGAGTGTGTAGAGGTGCATGTCGAGTCCGTCGAACAACCAACCCAGCCATGCGGCAATGCCGCTCTTCCACTGATGCGGACTTAGGTCTCGCAGGTTTTTGATCTCGGGTGCGGCGGTCTGACTCATGGAATATAGGTCGACGATGCTGTCAGATACCGCCGCAGGATGAAAGAGAAACGATAACTAGCCCGCGATGAAATACTTGAGCTTCACCATGATCGGAATGATGAGAATCGCGAGGATGTTGACCACCTTGATCATTGGGTTCACGGCAGGACCAGCGGTGTCCTTGTAAGGATCGCCCACGGTGTCGCCCGTTACGGCAGCTTGGTGGGCAAAACTTCCTTTGCCGCCGTGGTTACCTTCTTCCACATACTTCTTGGCGTTGTCCCATGCACCGCCGGAGGATGTCATGGCGATACCGATGAACAAACCAGTAACGATGGTGCCAATCAGCACGCCGCCGAGGGCTTCTTTTCCTAGCAGAGCCACTCCGATGACGAACAGAAGGGGCAGCAGAGCGGGAATGATCATCTGGCCAAGGGCAGCCTTCGTCACGATGTCCACGCACTGCTTGTAGTCAGGCGTGTCTTTGCCGGTGAGGATGCCGGGCTTCTCAGCAAGCTGACGACGAACTTCACGGACGACCGCGCCAGCGGCATTGCCCACCGCATCCATGCTGAAGGCAGTGAACAGATAAGGAAGCAGACCACCAATGAACATGCCAATGATCACCATCGGGTCACTGAGGTCGAAGGCGATTGTTGAAACGTTCAGCGCGGCCTTCAGGTCTTCCACATAGGAGCCAAACAGCACCATGGCGGCCAATCCGGCCGAGGCGATGGCATAGCCTTTGGTGACAGCTTTCATGGTGTTGCCTACAGCATCAAGTTCGTCAGTGATCTTACGCGTCTCAGGCGACATTTCGGCCATGGCGGCCAGACCACCTGCGTTGTCGGTGATGGGGCCAAAGGCATCGAGAGAAATGATGATGCCGCTAAGGCTCAGCATGGAAACCACGGCGATCGCGATGCCATAAAGCCCTGCCCACTCAAAGCAGCCCCAGATGGAAGCGGCGATGCAAAGAACGGGAAGCAGCGTTGCGTGGTGACCCACACTGATGCCGGAGATGATGCCCGTGGCATGTCCGGTCTCGCAAGATTGTGCAATGCGGCGGACTGGATTGTGATGCGTGCTGGTGAAGTAGTTGGTGATCCAAACCACCACGAAGGTCAGAACGAGACCAACTAGCGCGCAATTGAAGAGGTCATTGGAAGTGACCGTGAGATTGCCTACCTTGATCGCCGTTGGGAACATGGCGGAGGTCACCCACTTGAAGAGGCCCGCCGAGACGATCGTCGCCACGGCCACTCCGCCCATGAGAGCGCGAGTTGCATCCTGTTTGATGAAGTTCACAAACCCGATGCCGATGATGGAAGAGATGAGCGATAGGGCGCAAAGCACGAACGGATAAACCAGTGCTGCTTCTACACCAGGAACAGTGAGGAACGCTACGAGCACGCCACCGATGAGGCTTACTGCGTAAGTCTCAAACACGTCGGCAGCCATCCCTGCACAGTCGCCTACGTTGTCGCCCACATTGTCAGCAATCGTTGCAGGATTGCGTGGGTCATCTTCAGGAAGATTTTGTTCGTTTTTGCCAACGAGGTCAGCACCCACGTCAGCGGCTTTGGTGTAGATACCACCGCCAAGACGGGCGAAAACCGAGATGAGTGAGCTACCGAGCGCAAGACCGACCAGTGCCTCAATGGCGTGCTTGGTGCCGTCGGCCCCACCGGACTTCTGCACGATGAAATAGAACAGAGCCACGCTCAGCAGTCCGAGTGCTACTACCAGTAGGCCAGTCACCGCACCACCATTGAATGCAACCTTGAGTGCTGGGTGCGAGCCCTGGGTGGCAGCTTGAGCTGTGCGGACGTTGGCGCGCACGGCGATCATCATGCCGATGTAACCTGCGATCAAAGAGCAGACGGCTCCGATGATGAAGCCCACCGTGGCCGCATTGCCGCGCGCATACCACACACCCACGGCCATTGGCACTGCGATGATCGACACTGCTCGCACTTGGCGACCGAGATAGGCTTGGGCACCCTCCTGCACGGCGCCAGCGATCTTGGCCATTTTTTCGTTCCCGGCTGAAGAGGCTAGGATCTTCTTGATCAGAATGATGGCGGCAACGAGCCCGACCACCGAAAAAGCGATGGAGAGGGGCAGTCCTTGATTAACGAGTAGCTGTGTCATTGTGGCTGGCTGAGGGGAGATATGTAAAGCCGGTTAGTCTAGCGGCCCCCTCGTAGCTATCAAGAATGAATTGGAATCTTGAGAAAGTTGCTGGCCCGGATTCGTGAGCGGTGATCTTTCAACAAACCTTATTGAGCGCCTCGCTCATTCCAGCAGGTCCCTCCAGCACCTTCACTCGGCTAGAGGCACCACGGATGAGCTGAACCTGCCCACGTCCGCAGCCAACTAGCTCTGCCATGAAGCGAATCAGTTCCTCGTTAGCCTTTCCCTCCACCGGTGGGGCTTGAATCTTCACCATCAGGACAGGACGACCCTTCTCATCACTACCCCAGCCGAGGATCTCAGATTTACGTGCGTTCGGGGTGATGCGGCAGGTGATGGTCTCAGTCGATGCGTTTGCCATCGGGCAAGCAACTCTCAGTGCCCTCTGATGCAACGAGGCTTTTTCTGGTAGAGAATGCCGTGTTCTGCGTTAAATGCGCCTCCTCATGAAAAACACACTGTTTACCCTCTGCCTCACGGCGGCACTCACGCTCGGCCTCCGAGCCGAAGATGGCTTCATTTCCATGTTCAACGGCAAGGACCTCACCGGATGGAAGTCCAACGACGAGAAGCCCAACGCCTTCGTCGTAGAAGACGGCACCATCAAGACTGCAGATGGCCGCGCTCACCTGTTCTATGTCGGTGCGGATGGAAAAGCCTCCTTCAAGAACTTCATTTTCAAAGCCAAGGTCAAGCTTGGTGCTAACGAGCAGGGCTCCAACTCCGGCATCTACATCCACACCAAGTTCCAGCAAGAGGGCTGGCCAAACGATGGCTACGAGTGCCAAGTCAACTCCACCAAGCATAAAGACCCGAAGAAAACCGGCGGTCTCTATGCCGTGAAGGACGTCATGAACACCTCACCTGTGGGTGACGAAGAGTGGTTCGACTACGAAATCAAAGTCGAGGGCAAGCACATCACCATCAAGATCAACGGCCAAGTCACCACCGACTGGACTGAGCCCGAAGGTTGGGATCCCGCCACTGCTCTCAAGAACATGCCAGGACGCAAGCTCAGCGAGGGCACCATCGCTTTCCAAGCCCACGACCCCATCAGCCGCGTCTATTACAAAGACCTGTTCATCAAAGCCCTTCCCTAACCGGCTAGAGCAACACGACAGACCAAGAGACACATTCCGAGAACGCCAGCACACCGCTGGCGTTCTTTTTGTCTGCGCCCACAGGCAGCGCCTTTGCTAACCCCAGTGCTAGTCGTGATATGCCAGCAATCGCTTAGCACTGGGAGTCCTGTCACCATAAGCGCGTGTTAGGCGCTAATGGTGACAGATGACGAGGAACAAAGATCTAGTCTACGTCTGGGAGTTCGATGGTGAGATCGTCTTCCAAGCGACCTTTGAACTTCCATGCGCCATCGATCTTGATGAGATCATCAATGCCGATCTTCAAAGCAGTCCCATCTGCCGTTCTGAGACGGATTTCAATGCCGTCGTACGCAGGTTGAGCTGGTGTTGCAGTTTCTTCTTCATCGATCTCAACAGAAGTCAGAGTCAGCATGGCAAGCTCGCCAAAGCGCTTCGAGATGATGTCACGCATCTGAGCTGCACGAGCAGTGGTGACGGTATTGTCCTTGGTTCGGCGTTTCAGTTCGCGCTCGCCCTCTTTGGCATTGTCGATGGGAGTGGGCGATGTTCCCGCCTCTTTTGCAGCCTCTTCTCGCTTCACTCTCGCAAATACCTCCGGCGTGTGCCAGCAGGCCAGGAGAGCAGCATCGTCAGCCGATTTGATGGCAGCCACCATCGTTTCGACAAGTTTCTGCACTTCCGGTGGCACAGGTGTATCTTCGTCAGCGCGCACAGAAGCGACAGGGAGAATGAATGCGAGGATGAGAGCTAGCTTTTTCATGGAGACTTGGAAAGCATGTTAGCTAGCGGTAAGCAAATCAATGCAAAAACGTGCTTGGCCCCCCAAAGTCCTCGCCATACAGCCTAGTCTCTCACGTGCCTCCGGCTCGGTAGACCGCCAAGCATGGGCCACAAGAACGATGGGCGATCCCAAGCCGGAGGCTTGTAAGACATTAGCCGGTGGTGAAGTGAAACGAAACCACCGGATCAGCAATAGAGCCGGATTACGTCCTGAAGGGACGTGAGAAGAAGAATGGCTGTTACCCCACCAAACGGAAATCGTTATCACTGGCCCGAATCCTGGCTTTGGCATCAATGCGGCTCGGTGATCAGAACGTAACAATTTCTACCCCGGTGGAAAAACACTTCGGCGGTTGGTTTGTAGCTGCTTGTTGATCTTGGTCGGTCGCTCCGAAGGCGTGGGTTATGTCTTTCGGTTGGTTGTCTTTCCCGCGAGTTCCACCCATTTCATCTCTTGCTTTTGACCAGCCCCCAAGGCGCGGTGCCTGACGTTGAAACTGCGAGTGTAAGTGTTCTGTAGCCACGGCATACCCGAGACAAGGTTGACCCCAGGGGTCTTGAGGAAGATCTGCCTGTCGTCATCATCCAAAAAGATGTTCTCTAGGCGATTCCCCCGAGCCATGACATGCTAAAAAGCACCGGGAAACTAAGCTCTCACACTTCAATGCATGAGCGAGGCATAGAGTTGCTGACCGCTTTGTCAAGATTCCAACCATGCCCCCCATTTTCACCGGCCATGAATACGTTATATTTATCGGGTGGGGACCGATCTGAGGACCGGAGGGGTGGGAACAGACGGAAGGCGAAGAGGCGGCGGGGGCCGGTGTTTGGCATTTCTCGGGAGGATGTCTTCATTAGGTGCTACAAGGCTGGCCATGGGCAATTGACGACGGGCCTGGTGCTGGCGCTGCGGGATCTGATGGAGTTGCGCGGGTGGTCCACACAGGAGGTGGCGGAGCACTGCCGTGTCTCGCGCCCCATGGTCTCGGCTATCCTGAATGTGAATCGGGTGGCGACGTTGGATACGGTCAATGAGTTGGCGAAAGGCTTTAATGTGCTTAACGTGGAACTGGTGGCGCTGAGTGAGCGTGTGTTTGCTGCTGAAGTGCCACGATGGTGGCATAGCGCGTAACAGAAGGGTGGGGCAGGCTGCCTCTATGAAAGCGGACGTTGTTTGCATCTGGCCCCCGGGCAACGGGGTGGGCATGGTGCGCGTCTCTGCGGGTGGTGGAGGTGGCTGGGAGGGCACGCACCGAGATTTGGCACGAGGTGCCGGAGTCTTGGGTGGGTTCCGCCACGATTCGTCCTTCCGGCTGGTAGTCTCCGGTGGGTCGCGCCGAGATTCGGCACGAGGTGTCGGAGTCTTGGGCGGGTGCCGCCACGATTCATCCTTCCGGCTAGGAGTCTCGGGTGGGTCGCGCCGAGATTCGGCACAAGGTGTCGGAGTCTTGGGCGGGTGCCGCCACGATTCATCCTTCCGGCTGGTAGTCTCCGGTGGGTCGCGCCGAGATTCGGCCCAAGGTGTCGGAGTCTTGGGCGGGTGCCGCCACGATTCGTCCTTCCGGCTGGGAGTCTCGGGTGAGTCGCGCCGAGATTCGGCACGAGGTGCCGGAGAGGGCGGTGGTGGGTGTTGTAGCCTGGCGCTGTGAGCCAGGGGGCTTGGGGCTAGGCTTTCATCTTGCGTCCATCTTGTGTGAAGAAAGAGCAAATGGCAGGAGAATGGTGGCAGAAGAATGGATTCCTTATGGCTCAGTCAGGACATCGGTAACACCTTTGATGTTAGGAGTGGTGGGCGGGGGCGAGGCCTGTTGGACTGAGATGACGGCGCTTGGGGCGTCACAATCGATCTTTCCATCTAGGGTTTCTGTGTTTGCTTCAAGCGGGTTGGGGACTTGCTTGGTTTCCAATCTCCGTGTCCAGGCCAGGAATGAACGAACGCGGAAAAACAAAATCTTAATGACGATGGGAATACAGTCCGAACCAACGCCTCACACTGAAAACGATGTTATGAAAGACAGAGAGTTTGAGGACCTCGTCAGCGCACACTACGAGAATCTATACAGGTTCGCTTTCAGCCTGTGCCGAAGCGAATCAGAGGCCGCGGACCTGACGCAGCAGACCTTCCTGCGGTGGGCTCAGCGTGGCTTTCAACTACGGGACCGCTCGAAAGCCAAGACTTGGCTTTTCACGACGCTCTACCGGGAGTTCCTCGGGGGGCAGCGGAGGACGACGAGGTTCCCGCATATTGAGATGGATGATGCAGGAGCAGAGTTGCCTTACCTGGAGCCTGAGACGGTGAATGCCATGGACGGGCAGTCGGTGATGGAGGCTCTGAATGGCCTGGATGAGACTTACCGCGCGCCGCTGATGTTGTTCTACCTGAAGGAGCACTCTTACACCGAGATCGCGTCCATTTTGGACATCCCTATCGGCACGGTGATGTCCCGCCTGTCACGAGGCAAGGATCAACTCCGCAAGAAGATCCTCGACTCGCAAACGAGAGGCACTAGCCCAAGTAAATTTCAACCACCTGAAAACGTCATCACCTTCCCAGCTACCAATGAAAGGAGGAAAGCCGCCAATGAATAACCAAGAAGCAAAACTCATCCTTTGCGCCTGCCGTTCTGATGGGCAGGAGCAGCACGAACCGAGCGTGAGAGAGGCGCTGGACTGTGCCGAGAGCGATCCAGTGCTCGCTGCATGGCTCGCCCGTGAGCAGACTCTGGACGCTGCACTTTGTGCCAAGCTGTCTGAGATCCCTGTGCCAGCATCGCTCAAGAGCGAGATCCTCGCCGGGGCGCGGGTGATCAAGCCCACGTTTGTGTGGACGGATGCGCGCACTCTCCTGGGTGCCGCAGCGGCTGTGGCTCTCGCAGCGGTCATGGTATGGAGCAAGGATGCGCCTGCCGGTGCTGGCTCTCTGCCAGTGTTCGCTCAGGCATCGCCTTCGGGAGTCTCCTCGGCTGTGGCCTCACTGGCTTCGTTCCGCAATGACATGGCGGGTTCATTTGCTCAAATGCAGAGCGTTGGGTTCACACCTGATCTGCGGACCAGCAATGTCGATGCGGTCGAGGACTTTCTTACCCAACGGGTGTCTCGCACCATCGAGGTGGGTGAGATCGTGGACAATCTGGGCGATGCGCGCCTGTTTGGCTGCCGGATGGCAGAGTGGCGCGGTCAAAAGGTCTCCATGCTCTGCTTGAATAGCGGCACCGAGGAAGCGCACCTCTTTGTGGTTCATCAGTCGGCACTTACCGATGTCGAAGACGTGAAGCCTAAGATGATCGAGAACTGCTCGGGCTATCCTGCCGCTGCTTGGCGGGATGGTGACAAGGCCTACGTTCTGGTGGGCCATCGTCCTGAGACGGATCTCACGAAGTTCTTCTGACGAAAGCAGGTTGCGGCGTCTCGCTTGCCCGGCATCGTCGGTTTCATGAATCGAGTAGGCATAGGTTACGACGTCCATCCATTTGAAGAAGGCCGCAGGCTGGTGCTGGGAGGGGTGGAGATTCCTCACAGCCGTGGTCTGAAGGGCCACTCGGATGCCGATGTGCTATGCCATGCTGTTGCAGACGCAGTCCTGGGGGCTCTGGGGCTGCCAGACATCGGATATTACTTTCCGCCGTCAGATGCGAGCATCGAGGGCATTTGCAGCCTCAAGATTCTGGAGAAGTGCGCTGCACTGGCTGCTGAAAAAGGGTTTAGCATTGAGAACATCGACAGCACGCTCATTGCCGAAGAACCACGTGTGATGAAGCATGCCCCTGCGATGAAGCAGCAAATGAGTGCCGCGCTCGGGATTGCGCCAGATCAAGTGGGTATCAAGGCCACCACGAACGAGCGCATGGGCTTCATTGGGCGAGGGGAGGGCATTGCGGCCATGGCCGTGGCGTCCATCTCCAAGTAGCGAGCCTGATCAGCCTTCGTTCGCCTTCAATCGCTTGCTGCACACACGGAAGCGTGTGCTATGAGACCTGTTCCTGATACATGAAGCCCTACTACATCACTACCGCTATCGACTACACAAACGCCGCGCCGCACATTGGCCATGCCTATGAGAAAGTGCTCGCGGACGTGATGGCGCGGTTTCAGCGGCTCAGCGGGCGAGAGGTTTACTTCCTGACAGGGGTGGATCAGCACGGGCAAAAAGTGCAGAAGAGCGCCGAAAAAGCGGGCGTGACTCCACAGGAGTTTGTGGATGGCATCACTCAGCACTTCACCTCGGCATGGGAGACACTGGGCATCAAGTTTGACGGTTGGGCTGCTACTACGGATAATAGGCACAAGCGCGTGGTGCAGGCGATGCTGCAAAAGCTTCACGACAATGGTCAGCTTTACAAAAAGGCGCACAAAGGCCACTACAGCGTGCGGCAGGAGCAGTTCCTAACAGACAAGGAACGGTCATCAGATGGAAACTTCGGTCCTGAGTGGGGAGAGGTCATCGAGTTGGAGGAGGAGAACTGGTATTTCCGCCTGAGCGACCACGTGGAGTGGCTCAAGGGCTACATTCGCAGTCACCCGGACTTCATCTATCCACCGCATCGCGCCAACGACGTGCTCAACGCACTTGAAGGCAAAGCAACCGACCTGTGCATCTCCAGGCCGGTGGAGCGTCTCAACTGGGGCATCCCATTGCCGTTCGACCCGAGGTTCGTGAACTATGTGTGGTTTGATGCGTTGACGAACTACATCAGCTTTGGTGGCTATCTGGCTGACGAGTGTGGTAACGAGGGCTTGCCCAAGTTCGACGCTATCTGGCCAGCGGATGCTCAGGTGATTGGCAAAGACATCCTAGTGCCGCCTCATGCCATTTACTGGATGACCATGCTGCACGCCCTTGGGTTTACCGATGAGCAGATGCCTCGCCTCATCGTCCATGGCTGGTGGAACATCAGTGGTGCAAAGATCAGCAAGAGCCTGGGCAATGTCATTGACCCGAAGGTGCTCGCGCAAACCTTCACGGCCGATGGATTGCGCTTCTACCTCGTGCGCGACATCGCTACCGGCTACGACAGCGACTTCAGCGAGGAGCGCATCTTGATGGCATATAACAAGGAGCTCGGTGGGGGGCTGGGGAATCTGCTTAACCGCACGCTGAAGATGGCTAACAACTACCGGCAGGGCAAGATCAGCCCAGGATCATTTGACGATGAGGCTTGTCAGAACGTGCGCCAAGTCGTTGCAGACGCTGAGGCGGCTTATCCGGTGAGAATGAACGGATGGGAGATTCATCTCGGTATTGAAGAAGCCATGAAGATCGTCACGGCCTGCAATGCCTTCATTGATCTCACCCAGCCCTTCAAGCTCGCCAAAGATGAAGCACAAGCGGCTCGCTTGGACGCGGTTCTTTATCATCTGGCGGAGGCACTTACTCATGTGAGCGTGCTGCTCTCACCGGTGATGCCGCGTGCTTGTGCGGAGATTCAGAAACAGCTTGGCTGGCTTCAACCCGAGGCGTTCCGTCTGGGCGATCTTCGTTGGGGCTTGCTAGCGGATGGCCATCAGCTAGGGCAGGGGACTCCGGTCTTCCCGAGGGTGGAGATCGCCGCCTAGTTGCCTTGTTTTCTCAGGTAGTCGCCTCGGCTGAAGAACTTCTCCAGCCAGACATACAGGATGATGAACAGGTAGCGGCTGCCCATTTCACGGATCTTCAGTTTGGCGATGCCTGTGGTGCGGTTCTTCCACGAGATCGGCGTCATGGTCCACGTGTAGCCGCGGACGATGGCCTTGAGTGGTAGTTCCACGAGCAAGTTGAAGTGTGGAGCGATCAGTGGGCGACATCCGTCGATCACTTCCTTCCGGTAGGCCTTGAAGGCATTCGTGGTGTCGTTCAAGCGAATGCCAAAGATGAGCCTGATGAAGGTGTTGGCCATGCGGTTGAGCACGAGCTTCACCACGGGGTAATCATGCACGCTTCCACCCTTCATGAAGCGGCTGCCAAAGACGCATTCATGGCCAGCACACAGGAGCTTCCAGTATTGCACCAAATCCTGCGGACTATCTGAAGCGTCTGCCATCACGATGGCAGCAGCGTCTCCGGTCATGTGGTCGAGACCGAACACAATTGCTCGCCCGATGCCGTGGAGGCCGTTGTTGGTCACCACTCGCAAGGTTGGCACCTCTGGCATGGCTGCTCGGAGCAGATCGCCAGTGCCGTCAGTGCTGCCATCATCTACCACCACAATCTCATGCGGCACATTGGCCGCATTGAGAGTGGCTACAGTCTCCTTTACCGTCTGCACCACGCATCCCGCCTCATTCCGAGCGGGAATGACGACGGTGAACAGAGTGGGGGGCACTGACATAAAACTCGCAGTGTAGCGGCTTCAGCCACATGCATCAATGCTGACGGTATTCATTCGCGATTCCTCGCGCCGATAAACCTCTCCTTATGGAACTGGCACGATCTGCACGGCGTCGATGTGCACGGTGCCCTTGGCACCGTCCGTGCGGAAGATAACAGCGGCTTCTTCGCCCGCGTTGAACTTGAACTGGCCGATGGACTTCAGCCCGCTCTTGTCGCCATGAGCCTTGGTTTGATCAATGCTGACTTCCTTGGTGCCGTCTGCGGTGAGGATTGCCACAGGAGCCGTCTTGGCGCGGTTTTGGTGGGGCTGCCAAGCGATACGCACGTCGTAGTTGCCACTGTTCTTCACGGCAAAGGCAAAGCGCGCAGAAGCACCGGCTTGTCCCGTGTATTGGTAGCCGTGGTTCACGAATGGCTTCAGGCCCTCGCCCTTGCTCCACTTGCCTGTTAGCTCGGCTTCTTCGTCGTCGATGACGATGCCTTCCAGCTTCTTCGCGTCGATGAAGTCCGTGGCGATCTCTGGCAGTGCTTTGGCGTTCTTCGGCATGTAGAGCGGCTGCTCCAGTGCATCGCGGCGCATGGCACCTGGTTGGTTCATGAGTTCCTTCAAAATATCCAAATACTGCTCATACACACCGCGCGGGCTGGTGTGGTGACGCACGCAGATCCATGCGGCCTTGCCCACCACTTCACCCATCATGCCGCAGGTGCGCATCACACGGGTGCTGCCCAATGCATGGCGCTCCACGCTGATCGTGCGTCCCGCCATGAACAGGTTCTCGATGTCCTTGCTGTAGAAGCAGCGGTAGGGCACTGGGTAGCCATTCCGGCGGTCGGTGTGCTTGCCAAACTCTGCACGGCTGATGAATGGATTGTCAGGAAACTTCTTCGCGTACTGCTCCTTCGGATAGTGCAGGTCTTGGTCCCATGTGGTTGGCACGCAGCCGTCCGGATGGATCACGTTCTTCACCATGTCCTCGCCATTGAGGATGAGATCACCCACCAAGCGGCGGCTCTCACGAGGCCCGCCGATGTAGGCCAGCCAGTTCAGGTCAAAGGCCGCATAGCCCTCTGGATTGTGCTTCTTGATTGCGCTCACCGCACCGAACACCGCGCGGAAGTTCCAGTCGCGGATGAGTTCCAGGTCATTGATCGGATGCTGGTCGAACCCACTCTCCCAGAACCACTCACCGTGCAGGTAGTTCTCAGGGTCAGCCACGGGCGTGTAGCCCAGGTCATAGCCCATTTGGTTAGCAGCGTTCTTTTTGCCCACAGGCGCCATCATGTGTGGCAGCGGGAAGTCATCCAGTTCCAAAGGCAGTGCCCACGGCGTCTCAGGCCATGAGCGCGGCTGGCTGGCCGCCTTCTTCATCACCCACATGTTGCTCATGCCCATGCGGCCCTTTTCTTCCATCAGGAAGCTGGCATTGGCGAGTGCTCCCACCGTTCCATGCCCCGTGCAGTCCACGAACAACTTGCCGCGAAAGGCCGTCTCTTTGCCACTGCGCGTGTCCAGGCCGATCACGGACTTGATCTTGCTCTTGGAGTCCATCTCCACGCGATACACATGCGTATTCAGGAACAAGTCGATGTTCTTTTCCGCACGCACCGTGTCTTCCTTCAGCTTGTCATTGAACTCAGCAGGAGTCGCCGCAGGGCTGTTGCTCGCGCGGTCTGCCAGTTCCTCGATGATCTCACCCAGGTGGGGGTAAAGCCCACGCCGAGTGCCGCCCATGGCCCACACTTGGATCTCCGAGCTGCCATTGCCACCCAGCACCGGACGGTTTTGGATGAACGCCACCTTCAGCGCCTGCCGCGCTCCACTGATCGCCGCGCCCAGGCCCGAGTAACCACCGCCCACCACTACCAGATCATATTCTTCTGTCTCCGGAGCCTTTTCCGGCAGTCCAGACAACTTGCGGCGGAGATCCGTGGAAGGCTCCAGGTCCGTCGTCAGCATGATCGCATCACACCGGCCATTGAACCCCGTCAAATCATGCAGGCCTACCTTTGCCTTGCCCGCAGGCAGTTCGATCTCGCCTGCCAGATCCCATTGCCAATCTTTTCCTTTCGCACCGCACTCATTCGCCAAAGCAGAGCCATTGATCGTTACTTGGAAGCGTCCAGGTGATCCAGGTGCATCCCAGTGGCCCACCCAGTTCTTTGCCCGGGCATACACCTTGTATTTGCCTGGAGCAGGCACCGTCACCTCGCCCTCCGCATCCTTCACCGGCGTACCCAGGCCGTGAGCCATCAGATAGGCACTGCCCATGATGTCGATGAACTGAGTGTCCAGCACCCAGCCACCGTGATTGGCGAATGACTCCGCCTCCACCCAGACCGATTCAGCTTGGGCACCGGTGGCGAATAGACTTGCAGCGAGCAGCAGTTTTCTCATGAGCCCGCGAGCCTAGGTAGCTCAGGAAGCTTGTCAAAGCAGTGTGCTCACTCTCAGCAGGATTTCAGTCGCCCGCCCCAGCGTTCTCCACCGAGGTCACCGTAGACATCCCCAGCAGCACCCAGTCATGAGGACGCGCCTCATTATCTAGTAGGTAATCCGGCAGACGCACCAACTCGCGGAACCCACACTCCAGGAAGTCATTGATCGCACGCTTCCGCTCACCGTTGAACTCCGCCTCCAGCTTCGTCAGTCCGCAGTGCTGAGCGATCTCGATCAAGTCATCAATGATCCGCTTCACCAGGCCTATGCCCCGGTAGTCAGGATGCACCAGCACCCCCACCATCCCCACGTGCCGCTTCCACCCACCCGGCCGCTGATGCAGAGACGCATGAGCCACCACCTTATCACCCACAAACGCCAGCAGCGGCAGCCGCTCCTCAAAGTTGGAGACATCCTCCGCCGCCGCAAACAAGTCATGCCCCGGATGACGGTGCTTAATGAGGAACTTCTCCATCTCCGAGAGGGAGTTGTAGAAGTCCTCATAAGCAGCTTCGTCTTCGGGCTTCAGGGGGCGAGTTTCAAAAGACACTCCATTCGAAAGGGTGTGGCTGACCGGAAACTTATCGAGGGCAAACTCAAGCATGACACCTCCCTCAGAAAGCATTCGCCATGCCAGAATCCATCCCAGCACCCTACTGGCAGTACTTCACTTCTTCACTCGCTTGGCCACGATCTCCTGCCCAGCTTGAAACAGCGTCACCGTCTCTGCCTCGCCGTCCCGAAGCTTGAACTGGATCTCCGCATTCACCGGCTTGAACTCAAACCGGTCCGCCCCGGTTGGATGAACCGTCAGCGGGATGGCGTCTTGGCCTGTGATCTGCATCCACATCACTTTGCCACGAGCTTCCATCGTGTAGTGGATCGCCGTTCCCTCGGCCACGATACCCGTATCAAAAACCCCCAGATACTTCACCAGAGAAGCATCAGGAGGCTCGGCAGCCACCGGCAACTTACCCGTCACCACATCATCCGCACTCAGCGCCCGGTTGTTGATCAGGATCACCACGTGCCGTCCAGACTTCGGCTTCGTCGACATCCAACTCTTAAAGCCACCCGTCCCACCCGTATGCCAGTAGCCGATCTCATTCTTCAACTCCAGCCGTTGCAGGCACAGACCCGTGCGCCCTGAGAACTGAGGCACCTTGATCAACTCCAGCGCCTCACCCATCGTCGTCTTCTCGGGATGCGCTATCGCCTCCAAGAAAATCATGAGGTCCGCTGCGGTAGAGCGCAGAGCACCCGCACCCGCCAGCGTCTTGAACGTCCACGGCTTCGTCTTCCTCGCCCCAGCATACGGCACCATCACACGACTCTTCTGCTCATCGCTAAGATTCACCGCAGTATCCTTCATCCCCAGCGGCCCAGTGATCCGCTCCTTCACCAGCTCCTCCCAGCTCTTCCCGTAGAGACGCGCCAGAACATCCCCCAGCAGCCCAACCCCCAGGTTTGAGTACGCGTAATCACACGGAGGCGGACGTTCCAGCCTCGCCTCACTCAAATACTTGCACAGCTCCGTCCAGCCGTACGCCACATACGGATCATCCGGCGACTCATCCGCCTTCATATTGTTCGGAATCCGGGGCAGCCCGCTCGTGTGTGCCGCTAGTTGCCTCAGCGTGATCCCCGCCACTTTCGCATCATTGAACTCCACCTCCCCCTTCAGCACCTCCGCCAAAGTCGAGTCCAGCGTCACCCGCTTTTCCGCCACCGCCTGAGCCAGCAGCACCCCCGTAAACACCTTGGACAGTGACCCAATCTCAAAAATCCGCTTCTCCGGCGCAACATCCCTGTCCTCCACCTTACCGATCAGCGAGTAAACCGTCCTGCCACCCGCCACCGTCTCACCGATCACGATACACCCCTCCGGCAGCGACACCGCCAAGCGCTCCGCATTCTTCGCCAACGTCGTAGCCTCAGCCGCCCCCAACCAAGGCAAACCGACAACCCCCCAGGCCATCGAAAACATCCACCCCAAGCGAAACAAAAGCAACATACCCCAACCCATACCAAATCCCCAGCCCCACACCCATCACATTCTTCACAGAAGACTCCACTCAGTCCAACTCTCCCTCCGCCGAAGGCGCTTTCCGGTCCCGCTGCCTGCTGCAAAATCAAAAATCAGCAATCAATGAATACCTCCACCACCACTCCAAGTCTCCACCACTCCAAGTCTCCAAGTCCTCCTCCCCCTCTTTCCAATCCCGGTGACTGCTGGGCTCGCAACTCTGAGCCCCGAGCCTGTGCTCCATTGGCTTCTTCACGAGGTTAGCGACCAAGTGCCGCGAGCACGTTGCGGAAGTTAGCCAACCTACACCGCCGCTCCGACCGCCAGTCCACCCCGAGGACTATCATCCACCCGTTTCATGCCGCAGGCCGTGTCCAGCGCGCTCTCCAGCCGCTTCTTGCTGCCCGTCTTCGGTTCCTGGCTGTCCAGCGTGACGATGGCAGAGAGCACGTTGGAAATCTGCTGCGGCGTGTAGAACTCGCCCGCTTTCTTGCCCGCCCCGGCGGCGAACTGGCCGATCAGGTATTCATACGCATCGCCCAAGGCTTCGATGTCGGCGGAGAACTCGTTCAGTCCTTCGGGATTTATTCAGGACTCTTTGTGGCGTAATCCGACAACGCAGAGCACTCAACTAAGCGGTGCAGTGTCTTTGGCGTGAAGACTTTGCCGCGAGTGGCTTCAATCAGCTTGCGCATGTCTTCTTTGCGGACTCCGAAGCCTCTGCCTGCGATGCAGGCGATGACTTGGAACCTGGCTGGGGCATCTGTGGTCACGCCTCGGCGGCTAATAGATTCGAGGTGCTGGACCCGAGTTACCTTGTCGCGTGCCGTTCCGTCATCTTCCGTGATCTTCGCTTCGATTACGACCTTAGGATTGAACTCGCTGGGGATCATGAAATCGGGCGCTTGGTCGAAGTCAGTGATCTTCTCAGCTCGTTTCGTTTTCCGGAAGCTGATGCCTGCCCTCACCAATTGTTCCTCAATGGCATTCTCAAGTCCATCGCCGACAAGTTCGCTCACTGAGTCCCGGTGACCAGCGAACGGTCGGCCAAGGAAGCGTTCATAGAGCAGCATCGCGTAGGGTGTGCCGATGGTGGCCATGTTTCGGAGCGCTGGCAGTCCGCCGACGGTATCAGCTTTGTTGAGGCGATGTAGCTGCGTATCACGCACTTCGGGGCAACCCTGGTTGAGCAACTCACAAGCCACATCCACCATCGCTTCGATACGACGAAGTTGCTCAGTGCTCGGTTTGAGTGGCTTCAAGGGCGAGAGACGCACTTTGCGGTCGAGTGTGCGAGCGAAGCCCTGATTCAACTCGGGACCTACTATTTGGGCTGCCAAGTAAGCCCACTCAGGAGGTGTAAAGCCGAGCATGGAGCGAAGCACGATCAAGCAGATAGGTGTCTCTAATACTGCCGGAAGCACATGAGCGCGGTTTAGCAGAGCAAAGCCACCAGTAGCCATCTTGAGAGCTTCATAGCCTGCCTCGAAGGCTGGATATTCCACAAAACCTTCCCCCTTGGGCATCGTGAGAAACTCCGAGGCCAAACTCGAGAACACGGCAGTGATGAATGGCTCTGGCGCGGTGACGATTTCGCTGAAATCTGCTTCAAAAGGATACTTCATCGGTTGGTGCATGGGTTTCTTGAAGTGCGTCGGCCTGAGTCCAGCGCTGAGAGTGATCGGCAGTAGAAAAGTCTTCTTCCAGAGCATTCAGCACAGCTCCCAAGCCACCGAATTCGGCATACCATCGGCGGATGACATCCATTCTTTCCATCACCGGCTCACTAGCGTCCCAACTTGCGCGAAGATTCCAAATCGCGAGTCGCGTCAGGTGTCCGCAGCACATGCATCGGATGTCGCCCTGGGTGGCTTTCAATCCGCCGTCTTCCAGCATCTCAATATCCCTCCGCACGATTGTGGCCAACCCAGATGCATCATCTGCAAGCCAACTCCTCGGAAACCTACCGGTGGCCCGACACACGAACACGGTGTCGATCACCGATGAACCCGTGCCGTTAATGTGGATGGATGCACCCATTTCAGCCGGACATGGCAGAGACGCAGAACAGACAAGCTCGGCATCCAAGATAGCAACTGCTAGCGGCAAATAGGCTTCGAGTTGATTGTGGTGATAGGTGAAGGCAAGTGGTCGTCCATGTTTTAGCCTCTTTGCAGATCGCTTAATCGTGTTCGAAATGCCTTCAGTGAAGTGGTCCAGCCCACGCCCCATGTTGGTGTTTCCTGTGAGTTCGTTGTGGTGTCGTGTCGATGGTTTCGTAAACTCAGGCACAGAGTCGCCCAACAGCTTGCGCAGCCAGACATAGCAGAAGTCCATCAGCTCCGCGTATTGCACGTTGCCGAAGTATGGCGGGTCGGTGAACACGGCATCGAATTTCTCTCCGCCTATCTTGGCAGAAGCGGAGTCCGCGCAAAGAAGCAGCACTTCGCGCTGCTCCGGCGGATGTGTGCCATTGCGCCAAGCTCCAATCCACTCGCCCGGCATCGGCACTTCCACTTTGCGAATGCCATCGTGACGGATCTCGAATGGAGCGCCGCAATAGCGCTTCGCTTTCGCAAACTTCTCCACAATGTTCAGCCAGCCGCCACTTCCGACAGGAGCGCCTTTGCGGCCCTCGATCCCCAGAAAGTTGGATTCGCACTGGATCAGCCCAACGGGAAATCCATGCACCGAGAAGATGTCGAGGGACTTCAACGCCATGCTGTCGTAGCGGCAGAGCATGTTTTGGTAGCGCGTCAGGTCGGACAGATTGGTCGCCAGCGCTTCTCTAACGCGCTCATCCTTCACCGATGAAATCCATCGGCAGCTAAGTTCCAGCCCCAACAGTTGCCGCGAGTTAAACAGCTCTCGGTAGCGTTTGTAGCCCCAACGATGCAGCCGGGCGGTTTCATCTCCATCCGGGATTTCATCTTCAGGAATGAACTTTGGACGTAGCGCCCGCAGCTTCTGCTCAGCTTCTTCAAAGTGGGCAAGATCGGCTGCATCAGGCTTCTTGAACAAGCGCCCCTTTCCACTACCTGCGACCGACTGCGACCCGCACGATTCACAGTGATATTCGAGAGCAAACAAGCGGTGATCGGGTGCCGAGTCGTCCGGGTATCGGACGGGATGATCGCAATGCTTGCATGAAGTCTTGTTTCTCTTCGCCGTGTGCTTCAAAGGCAGCTCACTTCCACAATGCGGGCATGGTCTTGGGTTCTTTCGGTCTGGCGTTTCAAACAACTCACCGCAACAGCCACAGACGAACACGTTTGCCGGGTGCCTGACATCTTCAGAGATCAGGAAGTTCGGAAACAGGTCGGTGTCTTTGTCGCAATGTCCGCAGTGAGCGGTCTTCACCCAAAGGAAATACTTCGCGCGAGCTTCATCACTCCCACAACGCAAGCATCGAGTGCGGTAAAGATGGCCGATCTCCTTATCTAAGTGGCTACGGAGCTGCTGGGCCTCATTCTGGTAAGCCGACACATCCAGCTCAAGAAGCTCCTGACGAACGATCCACCAAGCCATGGGATTCACATCGGTGCCAGCCACCGCGCAGCCCATGCGATTTGCCTCCATCATCGTCGTGCCTCCGCCCATGAAAGGATCGAAGACCCGCATTTCAGGCATCTTCTGGCTTTGGTAAAAAGTCTGGTGAACCGGCTGCTCTGAAAACTCCGATAAAATCAGCGAGCGAAAGAGCGTCCCAGGCCTCCGCGCGAACCATTTGTGCACAGCAATGACGGGACGGTAGTTCTGCTGGATTTGTTTCTCCCGCAGAGCCAGCCTCGACACAAAAGGCACTTCAAAATGGCGTTCAATCATACAAAAACTGGCAGATAGGTTTGGCGGTGACGACCTTCATGGATTTATGCGGCGACACTGAGTTCTTTTTCACAAGCAAACAAGCGGTGGCACGCTTCTGGAGATGGTGACGATGACCTTGTCTGTGACTTGTTGAACTCCTCGCGCATCTGGCGGTCGAGGTCTTTGCGGTCCACGACGAAGGCGCATTTGTGGATGGATTCGTTTTCCTTGAGCAGCGTGGAGGCCTTGAAGGAGGTGAGCGTCTTGCCGCTGCCGGTGATGTGCCAGACGTAGCCGTTGCCATTTTCGTCAGCGATGCACTTCACCATGTGCTGCACGGCATAGACTTGGTTGGGCGGCATGATCATGAGCTTCTGTTCGCTGACAATGATCTCTCTCAGCTCAGCCCTCCGGGTTGGAGGTTTGAGCGGAAGATTTTGGCGAAAAGGTTGTCTTCCTTGCCAGTTAGGCTAACATTTAGTCTCTGGTTATGAAATGCGCCCCGTGCTTCGGCTTGCCTTGCGTTTGGCTCCGGTTTTTCTTGCGTCTGATACGACGCCGGGGGCAGTTGGTCAGTCACGGACATACTCATGCGCGCCGATGGTGGGATAGAGACTCACTTTGCGCAATGTCCTTTTGCAGACGCGCCAGAGGACGGGCGATCCCATGGACAACCACACCATCCCACCCACACTACCGCCTCCTCCACCCGCCGCAGACAGCCCTGATTTCCCCGACTGGCTTATCCAGCGGATGGGGCAGCTGTTAGTGAGGGAGCGTCTAGCACAGGGGCTCAGCGGGCTAGGCCTCTCCAATCTCGGCGGCTCGCTGCTCTCCGATCAGACCATCTCCAACAACGAGAAGGGCAAAAAGAACGCCGGTCTGGCCACTTATGCCCGGCATGGGCAGATGCTGAACCTGAACATCCTGGACCTGCTGGCAGAGCTGCTGGAGGAATATCGCCGCTGGCACTGAGGCCGCCACACCCGCTCCCCCCTCCGGTCCCATTCCAACTATATTTGGATAGGTGAATGCGCGGCCGGTGTGGTGAAATCGGCCTCCGATGACTTTTTTGCCTCCAAATAAGGGTTTTGGTCCCCGGTTCAGCCGCTCCGAGCGGTCGGAAAACCGTTCTGTGACGGCAGAAAATGATTTTCTGACGCAAGAAAATGAATTTCTGACGGCAGAAAACCATTCTGTGACATCGCTGGGCGGTACACCGACATCGCTGGGCGGTACACCGACGTCGCTGGGCGGTACACCGACGTCGCTGGGTGGCACACCGACGTCGCTGGGCGGTACACCGACGTCGCTGGGCGGTACACCGACGTCGCTGGGTGGTACACCGACGTCGCTGGGTGGCACACCGACGTCGCTGGGTGGCACACCGACGTCGCTGGGTGGCGCACCGACGTCACTGGATGACTCAACGACGTCACTGGATGACTCAACGACGTCACTGGATGACTCAACGACGTCATTGGATGAGCCAACGACGTCATTGGATGAGCCAACGACCGATTTCTTCACCTCAACCCTTTCTGTGCCATGCCCACTTGGAACAGCGGAGTGACTTGGTCCTCCGGAGCACTTTGGGGGCCGGTCTCGCCACCGCCTCCAATCGTCAAGACAACCCGAACTCATAACCTCAGATCCAACATGAAACGACTTCCGTTCTTCCCTACCCGTATCGCCGAGCGGCCAGCTTGGTTCAATAACTTCGCCACCCAGTTGCCTCTGGCCAACGCCATCTTGGCTCAGGATGCTACCCTAGTGGCCGATCTTGTGAAAGACGCCCGCTATTGCGCCTACGTCACGGGAGATTGGCTCAAGTGGGCCAGAGACAACGGCGAGCAGGCCACTGCGGCCATAGAGGAACTCTACTCCGGCACGGGCGGGACGGAGTTTGACCTGCCGGTCTTCACCCCGCCTGCACCGGAAGCGGGCGTGGTGCCTGTGGAGGTGGGGGCGCTGACCCGCATCCTGGATTTCGCAGTCAAAATCAAGCGCGAGCCCACCTATACCGAGGCCATCGGCTTCCAGTTAGGCATCATCGGTGGCGAGGACAGCGCGGAGCATCCAGTGCCAGAGTTTACGCTGGAGGTGGAGCGCGGCAGCGGCTGCGAGTGCGTGAAGATCAAGTTCAAGAAATACAAACACAAAGGCGTGGTCGTCTTCAGCCGCCGAGCGAATGGAGGCTGGGAGCAACTGGGCATCGACCTAGCCAGCCCCTACCTGGACGAGCGCCCGCTGCTAGTGCCTACCCAGCCCGAAGCGCGGGAATACCGCCTGCAATACTACGATGACGAAGGCCCAAACGGTGACTTCAGCCCCGTGCAGGGAGTGACGGTGAATCCGTAGGTTGGGGGCATGGTTGGCAGTTGTTGAGCAATGGTTGAGCGATTGTTTAGCCATTGTTCATCAAACGGCCGCTAAACCACTGCTCAACGGCGCGCCAGCGCCCCTCAACGACCGCTAAACAACCGCAAACGTATTCCCAAGCCATGCCCTTCGACCCATCCCTACCGCAAGCGAACACTGAGATTGATGCCGAGCAGATGCGAGATCAGCTCAACGCGCTCAATGACGACATCCAGACCCGAGCGACGAACGCGGCTTTGGCGAGTGCCATAGAGAACACCAGCGCTAACACCAATGCGGTGACTACCTTGGACATGAACCCGGAGGCGAACTATGACCCGAATCAGTTGCTGCTCATCATCCAGAAGCTGAATGAGTTGATCCTGACGGCGAGGAGGTGAAACGGAAGATGGGGAGTGGTGGAGTGGTGGAGTGGTGGAGTGGTGGAGTGTTGTAGCCTGGCTCTGTGAGCCGGGGGGGCGTGGGGCTAGGCATTCATCCTGCGTCCATCTTGGGTGAGGAGAGGACAAATGGCAGGAGAATGGTGGCAGAAGAATGGATTCCTTATTGGCTCAGTCAGGACATCGGTAACACCTTTGGTTCAGGACATAGGTAACACATGGTGTGATTGGGTTATGGTTTAGGGTGTGGGCAAAGTGGGGTCAACTGTCGTTTTCAGGCTGCGTGTGGATTGGGGTCGTCTTGGGTCT
>JAEUHM010000010.1 GCA_016795485.1 Verrucomicrobiaceae bacterium
CAAAGCCTTGTCTTTGGGGCGGATGACGGCCTCGATGATGGGCACGACTTTGCCTACCTCACCCATGCTCTCCAGGGAGAGGGTGGAGCGCCACTGGCGGATGGTCTCTGCGGTGAAGGAGAGGGCTACATCCGCATTGATATCATCGGGGTTATGGAACTCGTCTGGCAGGGTGGCACTGCCGCCGCTGGTGGGGCGGAAGTTGATGAGGCCCAGGAAGTCCGGGCTCCAGTCGCACGTGGAGGCGCAGAGGAGGACTTTCTGGAAAAAGCCGCGCAGGACGGCCTCTGTCTGGGCTGCGGTGGTGCCGGTCTCGGCAGCAATAGCAGCGAGGATAGCCGCCTGATCGGCGGGATTGCCACGCACGGCGCGGGTGGTGAAGCCGCCGGTGGACTTGGGTGCTACGTTGTATTTGAACGTGGGCATGGTGTGGGTTGGGCTGGGTGTTGGGGTAGGTGCCGGGCTCTTTTTGGCACGGCGGAAAGGTTTCTTCTTCTTGGGTGCAGGTGGCACCACGGGCGTGGGATAGGGCACAAAGCCAGGATCGCCGGGCTCAAGATAAACGGAGGGGTTGCCCCAACGAAGGTTGGGGTCATTCCAGGTGAACGGCTTCCCAGTAAAAGGGTTGATGGAGTCCCACAGCAGCGGTTTCATGGCGAGTTCCGATTTGCTGCGGTGGTTTTATCAGAAACTAACAGGCGGTGTCACGAAAAAAGTGCGGGCGGCCCTAACTTTCACCTGCGGGCCTTGAAAAACCGAACGTTGGCGGTCGGTCAACCTTTGGGGCTTGCTGTAGGCCGTCTCTGTGAGGCGGTAGGCGTGGCGGGGGGGGCGGTGTGACCAATGCGGTGTGGCCTGAAGGGCCGCGAGACGGATCAGAGCCTCTCGTGCCCCTTCAGGGCACCTCGCGTTGCGGGATGGGGAACCCAGGGCATCGCTACGCTCAGCCCTGGGCTAGCCTCTGCCGGCCCTTTGGGCCGGTGGGGGACTGGGCGATGGGTGGCGAATGTTGATGCGTGTTCGGTGATCGGGTTGCTCTGGGCGTGCGGGTCACGAGGTGGTGTGGTGTTTTGCGGGATGGACGCCCCCAAGGTGGGGCAGAGATTTTAGCCCAGGGCTTGGCGGAGCCATGCCCTGGGTCTCGTTGTGGCCCATGCATTGCGGCCTGAAGGGCCGCGAGAGGGATCAGAGCCTCTCGTGCCCCTTCAGGGCACCTTACGTTGCGCGATGGGTGACCCAGGGCATCGCTACGCTCAGCCCTGGGCTAAGCTCTGCCGGCCCTTTGGGCCGGTGGGGGACTGGGCGATGGGTGGTGGATGTTGATGCGTGTTCGGTAACCGGTGATCGGGTTGCTCTGGGCGTGCGGGTCACGAGGTGGTGTGGTGTTTTGCAGGATGGACGCCCCCAAGGTGGGGCGGAGATTCTAGCCCAGGGCTTGTCGGAGCCATGCCCTGGGTCTCGGTGTGTCCCATGCATTGCGGCCTGAAGGGCCGCGAGAGGGATCAGAGCCTCTCTCGTGCCCCTTCAGGGCACCTCGCGTTGCGTGATGAGGAACCCAGGGCATCGCTACGCTCAGCCCTGGGCTAAGCTCTGCCGGCCCTTTGGGCCGGTGGGGGACTGGGCGATGGGTGGTGGATGTTGATGCGTGTTCGGTAACCGGTGATCGGGTTGCTCAGGGTGTGAGGGTCACGAGGTGGTGTGGTGTTTTGCAGGATGGACGCCCCCAAGGTGGGGCGGAGATTTTAGCCCAGGGCTTGGCGGAGCCATGCCCTGGGTCTTGGTGTGGCCCATGCATTGCGGCCTGAAGGGCCGCGAGAGGGATCAGAGCCTCTCTCGTGCCCTTTCAGGGCACCTCGCGTTGCTCGATGGGACACCCAGGGCATCGCTACGCTCAGCCCTGGGCTAGGCTCTGCCGACCCTTTGGGCCGGTGGGGGATTGGGCGATGGGTGGTGAATGTTGATGCGTGTTCGGTAACCGGGTTGCTCCGGGCGTGGGGGGAGGTTCGGTGCGTTGGGTGTGGGCGAAATGGAGTCATTTGGACTGCCGTGACGGCGCTGTGGGGACACAGCGGCCCTACCTTGAGCGAACTAACGCTCAACTACTGCTCAACGGCGCGTCAGCGCCCCTCAACCACTGCAAACCACTGCAAACCACTGCAAACTACTGCAAACTACCGCCAACGAGCCCTGTCCTACTTGAAGAAGGCTACGGTCTTGTAGATGGCGTAGGAGAGGCTGGCGGTGATGGGGATGGTGAGGACCCAGGCCCAGATGATGCGCTCGACGAGGCTCCACTTGACGCTGTTGAAGCGCTTGGCGGCTCCGACTCCCATGATGCTGGTGGTGATGACGTGGGTGGTGCTGACGGGCATGCCAAAGTGGCTGGTGGCGGCGAGGATGGTGGCGGCGGTGGTCTCTGCGGCGAATCCGTGCACGGGTTTCATGCGGACCATCTTGTGGCCGAGGGTCTTGATGATTTTCCATCCGCCGGCGTACGTGCCTGCGGCCATGACGAGGGCGCAGGTGAGGATGATCCAGAGGGGGATGTCTGCGGATTTGTCTGGGACGCGGAGGAAGTGGAGCCAACTGGGGATGTCATCGAGCTCTCCGGCACTGGTGGAGGCGAAGAGGGTGAGCATGATGACGCCCATGGTCTTCTGGGCGTCTGCTAGCCCGTGGCCAAAGCCCATGTAGGCGGCACTGAAGATTTGGAGCTTGGAGAAGATTTGGTTGATCCAGTAGGGCCGCCAGTTGCGGATGAGGGCGAAGAGGATGCCCATGGAGAGGAAGCCGATGAGGATGCCGAGGAGGGGGGAGCTGATCATGGGGATGACGACCTTGTGGTAGATGCCTTCCATGACGATGTGGCCGTCTTTCTCCTTGGCACGGGACCAGATGAGGGCGCTCCAGTTGCCGCCGGAGGAGGCGAGCGCGGAGCCGATGAGCCCGCCGATGAGGGCGTGGCTGGAGCTGGAGGGCATGCCGAACCACCAGGTGACGAGGTTCCATATGATGCCGCCAAGCATGGCGCAAAAGATGGTGAGGGTGGTGACGGCGATGACTTTGTCGTCAATGATGCCGCTGTGGATGGTCTTGGCCACGGCTTGCCCGGTGAGGGCGCCGATGAGGTTCATGCCTGCTGCGAGTACGAGTGCCTGCCGGGGGGTGAGCACCTTGGTGGAGACCACGGTGGCGATGGCGTTGGCTGTGTCATGGAATCCGTTGATGTACTCGAAGGCGAGTACGACGAGGAGTACGACGAACAGGAGGATGAGCGCGGTGGACATGCTGCTCAGGTGTACTTGAGCACGATGTGGGAGAGGACGTTGCCGGCGTCTCGGCAGCGGTCGACGACTTTCTCCATGAGGTCGTAGAGGTCGCGGAGCATGAGGACGCGCACGGCATCGGTTTCCTTGTGGTAGAGATCGCGCAGGAGGACGGTGACGAGCTTGTCGGCATCGCCCTCGATCTGCTGAAGCTCGGCGTTGAGGCCTTTCATGCGCTCGAGGTGCATTTTGGCACAGAGCTCGGCGACCATTTTGACGACGATCTCGGCGGCGCTCTGCATGTGGGCGAGGTTCTTGGAGAAGTCTGCGCCTGGGATGCGGTCGGCACAGATGACGTAGCGCTCGGCGATCTTTTCTACGGTCTTGGGGATCTTGTAGAGGGCGACACTGAGGGCCTCGATGTCTTCGCGCTCGAGCTCGGTGACGAAGGTGGTGCAGAGGGCTTCGTTGATCTGCTCAGTGATCTTTTTGTCCTTGCGCTTGGCGTCCTTGAGCAGGGCCATGTTGCCATCGCTTACGGGCTGGGAGAAGAGGGTGCCTAGGGCTTGGACGCTATGACGGGCTTCTTCTGCACTCTGCTGGAGCAGGGTGTAGAAGACGTCGGTTTTGCCGAAGAGCTTTTGCAGGGAGATCATGCTCACTTGAGAAGCCGCAGGGCAGCCTAATGCAAGTGACAAGTGCGGGGCGGCTAGGGGTTAAGTAGTTTTCCCAAAATCCAGTCGGCGGCGGGTGGGGCTGGCTGGCTGCTGGTCTGGTCTTGTAGGACGATGGCTTCTACACCTGCGTCCTGGAGGGTCTTCTTGACGGTGCGGGCGTGGGTGGTGCAGTGGAGCCACTCGCCGCGGTTGGTGGGCTTGGGCACGTCTTGCTTGCTGTCCATGTAGATGGGGGCGTCGTCTTTGGAGATCCAACCGAGCATGTCGCACTCTTTGAGGACAGCGCGGCCTTTGTCTGACTTGAGGGCGTCCATGCCTGGGAGGTGGTAGAAGAGTGGGAGCTCGATTTCCCGACCAAAGCTGGGGGTTGCCGGGCCGAGGAAGCTCTCCCAGCGGGTGACATCGTAGGTGGCTTGGGTGGAGGTGAGGACGGCGCACTTCACGCGGCTGGACTCGCGGAGGATGGGGTCGGTGGCGTTTGGATCAGCTAGGTCATCGCGGGTGGCGAGCCAGAGGGAGGTGCCGGCTCCTGCGGACCCGCCCATGGCGCCGACTCGGGTCTTGTCGAGGTTCCACTCTGGCGCACGATGGCGGAGGTACTGCACAGCGCGTGCACAGTCCCGCAAAATGTCCTGCACGGGTGCGTGGTAGAGGAAGCGGTAGTTGATGGCAGCACAGGAGACGCCTTTGCTGAGGGCGGTGCGGAGGACGGAGTTCTTGGCAAACTGGTCCTTGCTGCCGTTGCGGAATCCGCCGCCGTGGATGAAGACGATGAGCGGGGTGGGTTTGTCTGCTTTCGCCTGCCAGAGGTCGAGGACGTTCCGCTCATGCGGCCCATAGCTGACGTTTGAGAAGGTGGGTGTCTCTGCAGCAGGTAGAGCGGCTGCGGATAGCAGGGCGGCGAGGAGCAATGAAGGACGAATCATGCGCGCTTGAACTCGACAAATGCGGGTCAGTTGCGCTTGAAACGATAGAGCGCCTTGTCGGTGCGGAGGAAGAGGGCTTCATCCACGATGGCGGGGCTGCTGTAGATGCCTCCGTCGAGGTTGTTGGTAGCCACCACTCCGAACTCCCGCCCCGCCTTGACCACAGTGACCACGCCTTCCCGACTACAGGCATAGATGTGACCGCCGGCGTGAGTGAGGGACGAGGTGAACTTTCCACCGAGTCGCTCGCGATAGACCTCGTCTCCGGTCAATGCGTCAAGACAGCTGAGGATGCCGCCATCATTGACGAAGTAGAGCTCCTTGCCCACAAGGAGCGGGGAGGGAATGCTGGGAGCGTTCTTCTTGCTGCTCCAGGCGACCTCGGGGGTCTTTAGCCCTTCATACTTGAGCGCAAACATGGTGGGAGGTGAGAATGAGGTGCTGAAATAGATCATGCCGTTCCCAACAACCGGGCGCGGAGACATGCTGAAGCCTAACTGGCCGTAAGCGACCTTCCAGAGCTCCTTCCCGGTAGCGGGATCGTAGCCGTAGAGCCAATCCGCTCCGGTGGAGATGGCGGTGGGGATGCCGTTCAAATCTGCCACGAGAGGTGTGCCATAGGCCTTCTTTTGCTGAGGGTTGGCGTGCATCTCGCCACTGCGGGTGGTTTTCCACACGGTCTTGCCAGTGGTCTTATCGAGCGCGGTGATGTACTGTTGGTCACTGCCATCACAGTGGAAGAGAAGCAGGTCTTTCCAAAGCACGGGGGAACTGCCAGGGCCGTTCTCGTGCTGAATGAGGTTCTCTTGGTTTCTCCAGAGCGGGCTGCCGCTGGTGGTATCCACACACACGGTGCCAAACGCTCCGAAGTGGCAATAGAGGCGGCCGTCCTCAATGACCGGAGTGGGTGAAGCGTAGCTGTTGAGCTGATGCACCCACTGTGGATCACGCACTTCCAGAAGCTCAATGTCCTGCTGAATCTCTCCCGTGGCCTTATCGACACAGATGGCCCGCAGCAGAACGGACGAGAGCACGGTCACTGGCTGGTCCCCTGTATTGGCCTTGAGCCTACGCTCTGCTTCCTCTGGGCTGGCAGGTTTCTCAATGGCCGTGGTCACCCAAATCTGGTCTCCCCAGATGACCGGCGAGGAGTAACCACGCCCAGGGAGCTCGCGCTTCCACGCTAGGTTTTGCTTCTCACCAAAGGTAATGGGTGCCTGCACGGAGCTGGCGTGTCCCTGACCGTCTGGACCACGCCACTGCTGCCAGTTCTCCGCATGGAGTGAGGTCGTGACAACGAGAAGCAGACAAAACCAAGTCTTCATGCCATCGCCTTCCGCACGGAGGTGAACATGTAGTGACCCCAGCCACGCTCGGCTTGATTCCAGTCCGGATCGTAGTGATGGCGCTTCAAGGTAAAGCGCTCAGGGTGCGGCATGAGGCCGAACACGCGGCCTGATTTGTCCTGAAGTCCAGCAATCCGCTCCGATGAGCCATTCACATCCGTGGAGTAAAGCAAAGCAGCGGTGCCATCCTTTACATAGGCCGCAGCGTCACCTTCCTCACCCACAAACCTGCCCTCGGCGTGTGCTATGGGCAGCTCAAAGTCATCAGGGAGCTCGCTCAGGTAAGGACTGGAGGCATTCCGCTTCAATCCGGCCCATTTGCAGATGAACCGCCCAGTGGTGTTGTGCACCAGGGAGCCGCGAGGCAGAAGATCGAGCTGAGTGAGGATCTGAAAACCATTGCAGATGCCCATGGCATAGCCGCCGGCATCAATGAAGGAGCGGAGTTTGTCGCCAAGCTTGTGTTTGGTGATGAGTTGGGCGATGCGGCCGCTCATGACGTAGTCGCCGTAGCTGAACCCGCCCGAGAAAACGAGCAACTGCGTGCGCGACAACACTCCGGGCTCTAGCAAAGCGACTGGCAGCACCTCGGTGCTAAAGCCAGCCTCCAACAAGGCGCGGGAGGTTTCATTGTCGCAGTTGGTGCCGGGAAACTTGACGAGAAGGGCGTGGGGTGTGGGCATCTTCCCTGCTTTCTAGCGCGGGACTGCGGCTGTGCCAGCGGATAGTGCAGAGGCGTTACTCGTCCGCGCACCGCCAAGCCATGGTCAGCCCAGCTAGCAGGCCCAAAATGGCCCACGGCTGCAAAAACTGCACCGCCAGAGTGCTCCACGAGAAGTCAGGGGAGAAGGCCGTGCGCAAGTTTTGCACGTTCTCCACTAACTGGCCGATCCCGTCCACCGAACCAGGCATGAACGACATCCCCACCGGCAATGCCAAGATAAAGAGCGTCAACACCGCTCCAACAGCCGTGGTGAGCAGGGCATTGCGCCGCTTCAACCGCTCATCGCGATGATAGGTCATGCTAATAATCCAACCCACGGCAACCCCAATCCCCGCAGCTCCGGCAAGGTAGCAGGGCACCTTGGCCAATGCCGTGGGCGTCCATGTATCCCAAGAAGGACGTAACGTCTCCAGGCCAGCCCATAGCCAGCCAGCAACGATGGCACCTGCCACGCACGCTGTTTTCATGCTTAGCTTAGGCTCACGAGCAGCAATCATAGAGGTAGATCCAACGCGCGCGAGTGGTGGTGCGGGTTTGGGCAACTCTCTGAGGATCGGCCCACTGGCATGTCGATGTCCAAAAAGGCGAAATGACTCACCGGGCGGCCGAGAAGCGGCTTCAAACTCACTCATCGGCGACTCGGGGATGCCGGGGGGCGGGACGGAGGCCGGTGCCATCTGGAAAAAAGCAGACTGCGCCCCGGACGAGGAAGGTGTTGGAGTGTCGATACCCCCATCGGACCGGCTTGCAGCCTCTGGGAGGTCGTCGGCTTCAAAAGTCATGCGGAAGTGACCCGCCAAAATGCGATCCCCCGCAGCCAAGGCGCGGCGAGTCGCTGGGGAATCATTAACCAGCACGGGACTATCCGGGATTAACGAAATAAGCGTAAACCCTGTGCCTCCTTCAAGAGGTTGGAGCGCGAAGTGCACGGGCGAGAGCCCAAGGTCTGAGCCCAAACACACGTCAGCTTCGGCGGTGGAGCCGAAGCGCAACGGTCTGAGAGGGAGCGGAACTCGGGTGCCCGTGGGCACGACAAGGTGGTAAGCCATCCATAGAAAATAGTATATTCTATGGTAAATACAATCCGTTCGTGGCGGAAAACCTACCTCCCTGCCCAGCCAGCCCTACTTTCGCTGCAAACTCCGCCTCAAAGCGTTGGCTGTGATCCGTTGTACCCTCTCATCGGTTCCATGAGGGCGGCTGAAGTGGCTCCAGGGGAGCATGTGCCCCGGCGGATCACTCAATCCCTGGCTCCAGAAGATGGTCGACGCATTGAAAACGATGTTCCCCTTCGGCCCCTCAAAAACGGTGGACGCATATCGGCCCAAGCGAGTGCCACCGGCCCAAACATTGCCCTCTGCCACGACATCCAGCCCCTTACGCTCCGTGTCGGGTTCGCCATGAAACTCCCAGCCTACCAAGCCTGGCACGGAGTCGCCCTTTTTCATTCCCGTGCCCTCAAATAACCAATGATCTGGCATCGCGCATGTCCAATCACCACCACCATTGAAAGGCACGATCGTACGAGCCCCAATGATATCCCGCTCATCAGGCCCACCTTTATCAAACGGTCCTAACACCTTGCTGTAGGCTGCTTTTTCTTCCTCGCGAAACTCTCCATAGCATGTTTCACGCGTCAGTCGACGATTCGCCTCCCCCTTGGCATTGGGTGTAAACGGCGTCACCATGTAGACATCGTTGGCAGAAAGCCAAAGCACGCTGAGCCCGTCTTGAATCGCCGACTTCACATTCTCATACTGCCGGATGTCCCAGTACTCATCGTGCCCGACACTCAGCAGCGTCTTACAGCGAGCTAGGTTGGCGGGCTCCAGGGTGTCCACATTCGAGCAGTAAGTCACATCGTAACCTTCTTTCTCCAGCCAATAACATAGCGGATACTCCCACAGCAGAAACTCACCACTGCCCATCGACTGTGGATTGTCATAGATCTGCACATACTTGCCATAAGGCCGGTCAAAGCTCACGCTCACACCCGGTGCATGAGCCGCACGCGGATCAGTGTAGAGCGATTCGTTCACGGGCCAGCGGTTGTAGGCCTGCCAGGTGTTGTCACTGCACTGAAACAGGAAGTCAGCAGGACGATCATCTTTGACGATAAAGATCACATAACTCTGCCAATAAGGCTGGTCCGGCTTCGAGGGCACGGTCGTTAACCTGCCCAGATACACACCGCTAGGCCAATCCGACGGGATCACGAGTGACGCTGACTTTTCCCACTGACACTCCCGCAATCGTTGTTCACCCATATCGGGCACTGGCTGTGCTTTGCCTTCAAAAGGCCCCAGCGTCTTCATCAACCTCGCCCCCTCCCCGCCGTAGTAGCCCATACGGAAGATGTCGATGGTGAATCTGGCAACAGGGTTGGTGCTAACGAAGATATCCAACGTCTCCCCGACCTTCAGCGACTGCCGCGAGCAATAGCCCTCAATCAAAGAAGTGCGAAAACTCTGAGGGCTGTCCGGCCTCATGCGGGTGAGTTGAAAACTCGCTCCACGCAGTCGGTTCTCATTGCGAATAAGCTCCGGTTGCCTGCTCTGCTGAGCCAAAACCCCAGCAAAAGGCAGCGCCGAAGCCGCCCCAGCCACCTTGATAAAGTCACGGCGATCCATAGGAAGGATACGCCAGACAAACTCACGTCCTTCAGAAGCTGTGGCTGAACATTTCCAACTGCTGCCTACTTAAACGCCGCTGTCCCGGCTTTGTAGTGGGCAGCGTACTCCGCTTGGCGCATGCTGACGCGTTCGCGGATGGTGCGTTCGCCGATGCCTTCGTGGCGCGTGGCTACTAGCGCTGTGAGTAGACGGATGAGGGCTTTGACGTCATCCATCATGACAAACTCGGGTTGGAGGGACTTGTCCTCCCCTGTGTTATGATAGTTCCCAAGCGGAACCGAGACGCCCGCACTGCGGACTCCGAGTGCTTGCATGGCTGTGGCCTCACAGGCACCTGCGTCCAGCAAACAGCGCTGCACGCGGATGCCTTGCTCAGATGCGGTCCGCATTAAAACTGCCACAGCTTCGGAATCAAATATGGAGAGCCTGTCACCAACACGAACAACTGGGCCACCACCAAACTCAGCTCCGTTCACCGGGCGGGAGGTTTCCAGGGAAAGGAAGACTGCATCCTTTCCGAAAGGCCAATTTTCGCCCAAATGCCAAGCTCCGAGCCAACCCACTTCTTCAGCGCGGGTGAATACGGCGTGGACCGTGGTCTGAATGTTAAGGCGGGCGAGTTCGTGAAATGTGGCCACGATAGTAGCGCAGTTGATGAGGTCATCGCATGCGGTAGCAGAGATTTTCTCCTTGGTGATGGTCACTGGGAAGTTCCAGACGGCCATGTCGGTGCCCTTCACTGCTTTTTGTAAGCCCCGCTTGATGCCGTTGGCACGCACGGGCTCGGCTACTCCGCCCAGGAACTCGTATTCGGCCTTCTTACCAGTGCTACCGGGCTTTTTGACGAATGCGGGGTGATCCATATGGGCGGCCAGCACCCAAGTGGGAGAAGAGGTCTTCTTTCCGTTCTTGTAGGTCGCCAGCAGGTTGCCGTATTTGTCGCGCTTGAGCTTTACTCCGGGCACGTCCTTCAAAAGGGTCTCGACTTCACCACGCACCAAGTATTCATGGAACGGAGCAGTAGGTTGCTTCAAAATCTTCTTGAGAACAGTGGTCAGCGGGGGAAAAGCCATCGGCTCAATGTATCCCGTTTTTGGAAGTCTCAACCGCGCATCGTGAAGAAGATACGATACTGGCTAGAGGAACGTGCCGTGCTCATGCTGGCCTGGGTCACCCGGACCCTGCCAAGGCATGTGCTGATGTCCGTCTGCAAAGTCGTAGGCTTTATCGCTTGGCTGGCGGACTATCGCGGCCGCCGGGATGGCGTGGAGAATGTAAGATTGGCCTATGAGGGCACGCATTCCTGGTGGGAGTGTGAACGCATCGTGCTAGGGGCTTACCAAAACTTTGCGCGCACGTTTGCGGACCTCTTTTGGGTGCGGGCAATCCCCCCAACACAATGGCGTGAACACTTCGATCTGGAGATTCATCCAGAGGCACAGACTCTTATGGACAGCGGTAAAGGGGCCATCTGGGTGACGCCCCATTACGGCAACTTCGAGCTCTCGAGCATCGTGTGGGGCTTTCTCGGCAGGTCCTACACCATCGTAGCCCAAGACTTCAAGAACCCAGCCCTCACTCGCATCTTCTCAGACGCCCGTAGCACGACCGGGCATCGAATGATCCCGCAGGAAGGAGCGATGATTCGCCTCATAAAAGTGCTCATGAAAGGCGGAACGGTAGCTTTTCTCTCCGACCTCAACGTGAAGCCAGACAAGGCCGCACAGATCATCGAGTGCTTCGGGCGAAAGACCTGTGTGACCAAGATTCACATCGCCATGGCCCGTCGGCTGGGCGTGCAGATTCAGCCAGCCGTTTGCCGGCCCTTGGACGATGGAAGCTACCAAATGGTAGTGTTTCAGCCGCTGACAGTAGGCGAGGATGAATCAGACGCTTCCGCAACTCAGCGTGTTTGGGATGTATTCGAGAATGAGATCCGGCAGCACCCTGAATGGTGGATGTGGATGTACAAGCACTGGCGTTACAAGCCAGCAGACGCTGATGAACAAGGCATAGACTACCCCGCTTACGCCAACGAAAGCTGGCGGTTTGAGCGGGTGGTGAAACAAAACGCCTGATCGATTGATTCAGATCAGACAACTTCAAATCGGCTTCGTGTAAATGCGCTCGAAGACTTTGTCGGCTCCTTCTGCCGCGCGGTTGGGATCTACGATGGTGATGCCGTCGGGTCCGAAACGCGCCGTAACGGTCGCGCCTTTGCCTTCGGCCATGTATTTGAAGTTGAGGTCGCGCACCCGAGCCGCTGCATCGACCAAGGCACAGGTAATCCGTGAGTCTTCTGCTGTTGGGTAAAGCGATGCCACGTCAGCGAGGCTAGCTCCATCAAACTTCACCGAGCAAATGGCGACGAGACCGACGGTGAGACTGTCTACGCCATAACCGATGTATCCTTTGGTCCCGTCCGGGCGAGAAACCTCGCGCGTGAAGTGGTTGTTGGCCGTGCGGCTGCCTCCACCCGCGTTCCACCAGCGGAAACCGCGATACTGTTGATCGCTCTCCACCTTACCATCCGCACCGACGATTTCATGCCCCTGATTCACAGGTGCTTCGAAGTCTGGCGGGGTGATCCAGTTGTTGTGGAAGTTGATGCTCATGCCATTCTCGAAGTCCACGCGTACTTGCACGGCGTCATAAGCATTGATGCCATCGCGCACGAGGCGCTTCTTCTGGCCCACGGCGGTGAGTGAGACGGGCTTACTGCGGTAGTAGCTCCAAATCAGATCTGTCCAATGCGGTCCCACATAGCTGAATGGATCGCTAGACTCCACCCACTTAAAAGTGCTTGTGCTCACCTCAAGAGGCTCTTCCAAGAATGCGGTGCCGTAGAGTGGCTCGCCGATGCGTTTCTGGATATCATCGCGCACACGAAGATGATCCGGATCGTAGCGCTTGTGCATGTCGACAGCCACGACACACCCTTTGGCTTGCGCTAGTTCAATGATTTCATCTGCCTCGTGAATGGTGAGGCACATGGGTTTTTCAGTGATGACATGCACACCTGCTTTGAGCGCCGCAAGGATCGGCTGAGTGTGCAAATGGTCTGGAGTGGCCACCGCCATCACGTCGAGGTCAGGGAAGTCACGCAGAATATCGCTCCACGGCTCATCACCAAAGTAAGCCTTTGGCTCATGACCGGTCTGCTCTTTGAAACTAGCTGCAGCTTTCCGTGCTGATTTTTCTGACCGGGTGGCCACTGCCACAAGATCAAACTTCACCGGCGAGAGCTTCCGCGCATGGCTTTCCAAACCAACTCGGGCTAACTGCCCCGCGATTCCGAAACGTTGCAAATCAGCGTATGCCCGAGCGTGTACGTCTCCACCGAACATTCCCGCGCCCACCAATGCGATCTTAATGCTGCCATCTGCCATAGGCGGGGCACTTTGGAGAGCGGCAGGCAGTGGGCAAAGAGAAACCGGGGCGGGATTGGGTTCCAAACTGACTCCGGCTGGAGAACAGGCAGGGAGTTGTCATTTTATGGAAATTATAGTAGTCTGCACCATGCGCACTCTCCAGACCATGAAATGCAACGCCTGTGGCTCTCCCTTGCCCATGGACGAGGCCGATCCCTACGGCTCGGGGTTATTGAAGTGCGCTTACTGCGGCACAGCTACCGATGTGCATTCGCTGCCCGGTGCACGACGACGACTGAAAGTCCCTCTTCCCACGGGGATGACATGCGAGACTCAGGGTCACGATCTGATCATCACCCGTCGTCTGTTGGGCATGGATTCATGGATCTTCCTGGCAGTAGCACTGATGGTGAACAGTATCATCTTTAGTGACTGGGATCGCATGATGGCACGTCATGGCAGCGGCGGTGTCATGCCCCTCTTCCTGGGAAGCATCGTCATCGTGGTGAACTACATCGCGCTGAGTCTTTTCATCAACCGCGCCGTCGTGCGATTAAGCCCAGATTGCCTCAGCATCACCCACCAGCCTCTACCTCTGCCCGGTGGTGGTGAATGGACTCCCGTGCAGGTGGCTCAACTTTACTGCACCGAGCGGATTCGCTATCACAAGAACGGTGCCACGGTCGACTATCAGGTGCGTGCCGTTTTCAGAGATGGAAGCTCGCGCACACTGGTGTCCAAGCTGCCTGAGAAAGCGATCGCGGTGTTCATTGAGCAAAAGATCGAGGAAGCGTTGGAGATCCGCGACATTCCCGTGGGTGGCGAGGTAATACGCTGATGGTCGTTAGGAGCCCAATGCTTCACCGCCAGGTCTCCCAGGCAACCACTTCACGATCTGACCGCGCTATCACTCGATTGCCGAAGAAAGCAGGGTGGGCCCATGTTTTGCCGATGATCTGATGCCTTGCCAACTCCTCAGCGCTATCAGCTTGGAGCTTGGCATAGACGAGTTCACCATTAGCGTTCAGAACAGCGATCAAATCGCGACTCTCATCTAGCCAAACAAGACTAAAGTGCGGATTGCGGTCTTTGGGGGTGAGCTTGTTTTCGTCTTGCCAATAGATCTTGCCGGTCTTCAGGTCGAAGCAGGTCAATCCATGCGTTTTGTCCAAGAGATACACCCGTCCTTTCTTGTAGAGCGGTGAACTCATGAGGCCGCAGATGTCTTTTTCATTCTGCCACAACAACTCCGGCGTCAGATCGTCTTGGGGAAAATGCAATGCTCGTGTCCCATGCCAATAGCCTGACACGATGACAATCCCCTCCACCGCGAGTGGCTGAGCAATGCTCACACCGTACGTGATCTCATAAGGAAACGACCAAAGCTTGCTGCCCGTGGATGGATCGAGCCCCTCCAACTCATCCGGGCCCCACTGCAAGAGCCTCCCATCCGCAAACTCGGGTGTGCAGTAGCCTGCTTTTCCAAATCCACCTGTCCAGATGACCTCCCCGCTGAGAGGCTCAAATGCCACCACACTACCACCGCCATCCTTGATGCCCAGATGCACGTGCAAACGCCCATCACGGAGCACCGGCGATCCTGAGAAGCCCCATTGTGGCACCACCGCGCCAAGCTTCTTCACGCAGTCGATAGCCCAAACGACCGAACCCTTGCTCACGTCATAGCATCTCAAGTTCCCTGTGGCACCAAGCGCCCACGCGAGGTGTTTCCCTTCGATCTGCGCCTGCAAAACCGATGTCCGCGGCCCAGTGCTGTAGCCACCCATCTCACCATAGGTCACCGGCCACTTATCTTCCCACAGCACTTTGCCGCTCTGAGCGTCAAGGCAGAGAAGACGTTCGATCTCACTCGGCTCTGTAGCGCGGTCCATGAGAAGGACCCTGCCACTCATCACAGTGACTCCGCCAAAGCCCTTCCCCACGGGCATTTTCCACAACAATTTCGGTTCCTGATCCAAAGCATCGGCTGGAAGCTTCCCCGTGGGCCACCTGGCGTCCTGCTTTTCACCACGCCAAGCAGGCCAGTCTTCAGCGAGCAAAAACGGCGCGCCAATTAACAGCGAGAGAGTGAGAGTGAGCCAATTCATGACTCCCATTACGAATCAGTTCACAGAAGTTCATCCACGAACTTCTGCGCATCAAAGGCGTGAAAGTCCTCCGCAGTCTCACCAACTCCGATGAACCGCGTTGGCACCTTCAACTCCTGAGCGATCGGCACAATGATGCCGCCCTTACCGGAACCGTCCATTTTGGTCACAATCAGGCCAGTGATCGGTGTCGTCTTCTGAAACTCCCGCGCCTGAGACAACGCATTCGCACCTGTGGTGGCATCTACGACCAAGAGGATCTCGTGGGGGCTCGTCGAGTCCTTCTTGCCGAGCGTCCGATGCACTTTCTTCAGTTCCTCCATGAGATTGTGCTTGGTGTGCAGACGCCCAGCCGTGTCCACGATCAAGAAGTGAGCGTTCTCTTTCACAGCACGCTCATAGGCATCAAAACAAACGCCACTTGGGTCGCAGTTAGGCGGTCCTTTGACCACTGGCACGCCAAGCCGCTGTCCCCAGACCTCAAGCTGCTCCACCGCAGCCGCGCGGAAGGTATCAGCCGCGGCAAGGACCAGACGGAAGCCCTGTTTGCTTAACAAATGAGTGAGTTTTGCCGTGGAGGTCGTCTTTCCAGTTCCATTCACGCCAATGATGAGCAGCACCTTGGGTCTTCCATCGCTCAACGGCTGCAAAGCAGGCGGTGACTCGGGAATGATTTTGCGCACATGCTCGCGTGCCACAGTGACGATATCCTGACCGTTGAGTTTGCGGCCCTGATTGCGCAAATCTGCCACAATCTGCATAGCCAGCCTAGGACCCAGGTCCCCCGCAATGAGGGTGGCCTCCAGTTCATCCCAATCAAAGTCAGGCTTTGAGAATCGAGCAAACAAGGACTTGAAGAAACCGGCCATGGCGTAACTACGAAGCGCTTGGGAGGTTCTTGGAGATGCGATCCAGCACGCCATTCACAAACGAAGCCGACTCAGCGGTGGCATACTTCTTCGCGATCTCAATGGCCTCGTTGATGACCACCGCACGTGGCACATCCGTGCACGCTAGGAACTCATAAACGGCCAATCGGATGATATTGCGATCCACGCTAGCCATCCTTTCCAGGCTAAAGTTGTCGGTGGCAGCGACGATGTGCTGATCAATTTCCTTAAGGCGTTGAACAACGCCCTTCACCAAGTTTTCGGCGAACCCTCGTGCACCACGACGTGCACTGTGGATGTCCCAGAATCCCTCCCGCTCATCATCGGATATGCTGCCTGCACCCAGATGCAGGTCGTGTGCGAACAAAAACTGTACGGCGGCTTCTCTACCTTCTCTTCGGAGTCCCATGTGTATGCAAATCAGTCTGGTTTCGCCGCGCTCATTTTGCTGAAGAGGCTGATCATGTTCACAGCCACACGCGCGGCTTCTGTGCCACGATTGATCTCCTCCCCGAGGCAGCGGGCGATGGCCTGCTCATCATTCTCCACGATGAGCACCTCATGAATCACAGGTGTGCCATGAGAGATGGCTATCTTTTGGAGTCCGTCAGTAACCGCAGCAGCCACCAGATCACCATGCTCCGTTTCACCTCGCAAAATGAGGCCTAGAGCAATCACTGCATCAGCATGAGAGTCACGAAGCACACGCTCCACCGTCACAGGAATCTCAAACGCACCCGGAACGCGATAAACTGCAATGCTAGCGTGCGGTGCAATCTCCACCAATTCATCCGTAGCTGATTCCAGCATCCCATCCACGTAGTCTTGGTTGTACAAACTGGCGACGATGGCGATATGCGCTCGCTCCAGCGTGGTATTAGGTCGTGACGGTATGCTATGAGACATGTGTAAAGGATTGAGGGGCAGTATTAGAGAGCGTGACCGAGTTTGGTGCGTTTGGTTTCGAGGTAACGGGCGTTGTGCTCGTTGGGTTCCAGGCGGATGGGAAGCTGCTCAGTGATCTCCAAGTTGTGGCCCTGTAGCCCAACGACTTTTCGTGGGTTGTTGGTCATGAGTCGGAGCTTCCGCACACCGAGGTCACCCAAAATCTGAGCTCCGAGGCCGTAGTCGCGCAAATCCATGGGGAATCCGAGCTTGAGATTGGCCTCTACCGTGTCGAGTCCATCTTCCTGAAGTTTGTAAGCGTGAATCTTGGCTGGGAGACCGATTCCTCGGCCCTCCTGGCGCATGTAGAGCAACACACCGCGGCCTTCTTGCTCAATCCGCTGAAGAGCGGTGTGCAACTGGCCACCGCAATCGCATCGGCGCGAACCAAACACATCGCCCGTCAGACATTCACTGTGCACGCGCACCAAAACGGGCTCTCCATCGTCGATGCGCCCCTTTACCAGTGCTAGATGATGCTCATCGCTCAGCCTGGAGCGATAAAGATGCAGATCGAAGGTGCCAAAGTCTGTCGGCATCTTGATCACTTGCTCGCGCTCAATCAAACGCTCTCGCTGACGACGATACTCGATCAGAGACGCGATGCTGCACATCTTGAGCCCGTGCTTGTCCGCAAACTTACGCAGTTCCGGCACCCGCGCCATTGTGCCATCCGGGTTCATGATCTCGATCAAAACGCCCGCTTCCTGCAAACCAGCCATGCGCGCCAAATCCACTGCCGCCTCGGTGTGCCCCGCACGGCGGAGAACACCGCCCGGCTTGGCGACCAAAGGGTTGATATGCCCAGGTTGCACGAAATCATCCGCGCTGCTCTTTGGATCAGCCAAGAGTCGAATCGTGCGTGATCGATCTGCGGCACTGATGCCAGTGCTAATGCCCTCCCGCGCATCCACCGTTACGGTGAAGTGCGTTCTAAACGCCTCGGTGTTCCGCTGCACCATGCTTTCGAGGTGTAGACGTCGGGCAATGTCTGGAGAAACTGGCACGCAAAGCATACCGGCCCCTTCCCTCACCATGAACGTTACGAGCTCGGGCGTGATCATCTCCGCAGCGCAAATCAGGTCCCCTTCATTCTCGCGATCCTCATCATCTGTCACGATCACGAGCTTGCCATCGCGGATGTCGGCGAGCACGGAGTCGATAGGGTCAAAGATCAGATCAGAGGGCATTGGGGGAGGCGAAACTACGCGGGAAATACGATTTAGCCAGCAGAAGGGAGACTTTCACAAGATTGACGCCGCCCAAGCCATGCGTCTTATGCCGCGAGAATATCATGCGCATCCTTTTCCTTGGCACAGGTGAGATCGGGTTACCCTCCCTGGAGTGGCTTTTGTCCACGCCGAAACACCAGGTGGTGGCCGTGGTCACTCAGCCAGACAAACCGGTGGGTCGAAAGCTAGTCCTCACTCCACCTGAAGTGAAAGTACGGGCCTTGGCAGCAGGAGTTCCGGTCCATCAGCCAGAACGGTTGCGAGATCACGTGGAAGAACTGAAGCACTACAATGCCGACATCGGGGTCGTGATCGCCTACGGCCAGATCCTCAATAAGGCAGCCCTGGAACTGCCACGCCTCGGCTGCATCAACGTGCACGCCTCGCTTTTGCCGAGACATCGTGGCGCTTCTCCCATCCAAGCAGCCATTCGTGATGGTGATTCCGAGTCAGGGGTGAGTATCATGCACGTGGTCAAAGAACTCGATGCGGGGGACGTGATCGACGTCGAGAAAACGCCCATCAATGGGCTAGATACGGGCGGCAGTCTCCATGATCGGCTGGCAAAGATTGCGCCCGCAGCACTTGAGCGCGCGTTAGATGCCATCGCTGCTGGAACAGCATCCCGCACACCGCAGGATACAGCTCGAGTCACTTATTCAGGCAAGTTGAACCGAGAAGACGGTGCGATCGACTGGTCAAAAAGTGCCGTGGTGCTCGACAGGTTGGTCCGGGCATACCACCCTTGGCCCGGCACTTTCACCTTACTGCCGAGCGGAGAAGTATTGAAGGTTCACCAAGTCCAAGTGGCTGCCGCCACGTCAGGTTGCGCGATAGCAGGCACGATTGTTTGCGCTGATCCTCGTCAAGGCCTGCTGGTGAGCACAGGAGATGGGCTTCTAGAACTAACCGAAGTGCAGGCACCCAACGGCCGCCGAATGGCCGCGAGAGACTATCTGGCCGGGCATCCAATTGAGGTTGGGGCAGTGCTGAGAGCCTCATAAAAGGCTGAGCGTGCGCTTGCATCGCAGCGACTTTTCCACCTATTGGGCGTCTCATGACTCTTAACTCCAAATTGGCCAAGCTGTTCAACGAGCAGATTAACAACGAAATGTCGTCCAGCTACATCTACCTAGCCATGGCAGCTTGGTTCGAGCAGACTCCCTACTCTGGATTTGCGAGTTGGATGTTCAATCAGAGCCGGGAAGAGTCCATGCACGCTCTCAAGTTCTATCAATACGTCGTAGATCGTGATGCTGCGGTAGTTCTTCAGCCCATCGCAAAGCCAAAGGCAGACTACAAGAGCCCGATTGATGTCTTTGAGCACAGCTTGAAGCAAGAGCAGAAGGTCACTCAGCAAATCAATGAGTTGTTTGAAGTCGCGGAGCAAGTCAAGGATCACGCTTCCAAGAATCTGCTGCTCTGGTTCCTCAACGAGCAGATGGAAGAGGAAAAAACCGTGCGTGACATGCTGGACCGCCTGAAACTTGCTGGAAATGATTCAGCGAGCTTGCTCGTCCTCGACGGTGAGGCGGCTAAGCGGAATGGCGCGGGTGGTGGTGCTTCAGGTGCAAACGGAGCGGCATGAGCACTATGAAGCATCGTCGTTGTTATCTCGCACTGGCTGCGTGCGTCCTCTCTAGTTGTGCCGGAGTGTCAAAACCCGAGCCCGTCGGTGCTCTCGGCTATGCCCTTAATGGCACAACGTCCGAAAAACCGGTCGAAAAGGCCGCCAATGAGCCACCGCCAGCGAAATCGAGCGGTCAACTGCGTTGGCAAATGAAGTTCTGAAGCTCCAATCACCTTCTCCCAAAGAAAAAACCACCGCCGGACTTCCAGCGGTGGTTTTTGTTTAGACAATGATGTGTCTGAATCAGCCTGGGAGCCAGCCTGGACGGTATGCAGCGCGCTTGATGAAACGATTGGCGGCTTCCACGTTGCTCACCTTCATGGCGTCCTTGTCCCATGAGATAGTCTGGCCAGAGCGAATGGCAAGATTACCAAGCAGCACAAACTCAGTCAGCGGGCAGGAGTAGTCGAAGTTCGAACTCGGCTTGCCTCCATTGACGATGCAGTGTGCCCACTCGCCTTGAGGGTTGTTAGGCATAGGACTGCGGGCTTCTGTCTTCTTGATCGTGCCAGCGGCCATTCCTTTGCGGACTTCCGTGAACTTGGTGAGCGGATAAACAGACGGACTGGCGCAATAAGCATCGCCCTCGTAGACGACACCTTCGGTTCCAACAAACATCATGCCTGAAGACGCCTTCTTGAATGTCTCCTCTGGAATGTCTGGGTGACGCTCTGGCTTGTTGGGCTGTCCATCACGGCTGCCGTCATTCCAAGATACCACCACAGCACCATGCTTGTCAGAAGCTGGCATGTGATACTTCAAGTTGGACCACATCGGTGCGCACAGCTCAGTGGTTTCACCAGACTCAACCTCAATCTTGGTTGGGATGACTTGATTCAGAATGCTGAAGGTAGCGTCCATGATGTGGCAGCCCATGTCACCCAAGGCTCCAGAGCCAAACTGCCACCAACCCCGCCAGTTAAACGGATGCACGGAGTTGCCGCGCTTGCCGCTCACTCCTTCAGGGATCTCAAACTCAAAATACGGTTCACTGGCTTCCGAAGCCAGCCACAGATCCCAATCAAGAAACTCAGGTGCTTGTGCTGGCACTTTCTTGAGGTTGCCTTGCGGCCAGATTGGGCGGTTGGTCCACAGGCGGATTTCCTGAAGTTTGCCGATGACTCCCTGCTCAATCCACTCCTTGGCCAAGCGCTGTCCTTCCATGGTACGACCTTGGTTGCCCATTTGAGTGACGACTCCAGCCTCCTTAGCGGCCTTGTGGAGTTCACGCACTTCCCAGATGGTATTGCAAAGCGGCTTCTGAACGCAGACGTGCTTCTTATACTTCAACGCCCACATGGCAGCCACGAAGTGAGTGTGGTCGGGTGTGGAGATGATCACGCCGTCGATCTCGTTGTGCGTCTCATCCAGGGCCTTCCGGAAGTCTTGATACAGCTTCGGCGCTGGAGGAGCCTTCTCACCAGCATCCAAATGATGCTTCTCACGCTTCTTGGCAGCATCTTCAAGGCGGTTCTTATCCACGTCGACCATTGCGACGATGTTGTGGTTCAACGTCACGCCGCCAGTGTCAGACTGACCTTTACCGCCAGCACCGATTTGGAGGATGTTCAGACGCTTGCCCGCGCCATCCTGGCCACGAAGAAGAATGTTGGGTCCCGTGGAGAGCGCTCCAACGGCTAGGCCAGTGGTGCCCAGGAAATGACGACGGCTAAAAGTGCGGTTTGGCATGGTTGAGATTCGATTTTTGTGCGGTTTGTGACTGAGGGATTGTGAATGAAGAGGATTATTGCTCGCTGTCTTGCGGTTTTTCGATGGTGATTCGACCAAACTTCTTCATCACGGCGTCTGCCATGTCATTGAGAAGGAAGCGTTCGGTCAGGCTGTAATGGCGTAGAGCCATGCCGATAACGAATGCAGCGAGGAACAAACCAATCACCATCAATGCATTAACACAGCCATCACCAGCTAGACGAGTGGTGGTGACTGGTCGCCGTGATGGGCGCCTGACCACATTGACAGGCGCAGGAGGACGCGAAAACTCGGGGATCCCCACTGCCGGAGCTGGCGGGATGAAAATCGGCTCTGGGACGACCACCGCCGGCACAGCTACTGCCTCGGCCACAGGCTCATCGCCCACAAACATGGCCTGGATATCGCCAAAAGCCACCTGATCGCCATTCTGGAGCAGCGCTTCCTCCACAAGAGTGCCATTGACGCGAGTTCCGTTCCTGGAGCCCAAATCTTGAACATAGTATTGGCCGTCTTTGAGTCGAACGGTCGCATGTTGACTGGATACCGATGGAGACTGAAGCGGCACCATGCTGTCTTCATGGCGTCCTACGGTGAGCAGGTCGGTATCGAGCTCCACATCAAGCGTGGAACCATCGTCTAAAGTGAAAACAAGCGAGGCCATGGATTTTTTTGGTGGCGCGGAGTATAATGATGGCGTTGATGAACACAACGCCCATGCGCATCGTCTTTTCTGTTCTCATCGCCGCCGCTTTTGCGGTGGTTCCGGAGTTACACGCCCAGATTAGAGGGGAAAATAAGGCTCTGGAGACACTGATGGACTCCGTGGAGACTTACGAGAAGGACGGTTACGAGTTTCGCCAACAAGCCTGGGTGGGAATTTTGAAGCCGGAACTAGGTAGGGCTGTGCGAGTCCAGTTTTTCAAAGGCTTGGAATACAAGGTTTGTATCTCCGTGCCCCAGGATTCTGGTGCAAAGGTAGCCGCTGTGCTTTTAGACGGTGAGGGCAAGCAAGTCGGGCAAGCGGACCCGTCCGAAGGTGCTGGAAATGTGGTCATCTCGGCCAAACCCCGGCGCACCGGCTACTACGCGGTGGCTATTCGCCTTGTGGAAGGGAAAAAAGACGTGGTCTGTGCGATGACCCAAGGCTGGAAATAAGGATTCAACCCCGTCTTGACAAGGTGCACGGGGGAGGCGATATGCTCCGCCCCTTTTTCCGCCCTATTCCTTATGGCCAACACCCGCTCAGCAGAAAAGAACATCCGCAAGACCAAAGCTCGCACGGCTCACAACCAGTCCGTCAAGAGCCGCATCCGCACCGCTCGCAAGCGCGTGCTGGCAGCCGTGGAGAAAGGCGACCCCAAGGCAGCCGCTGCTGAATTGAGCGCTTTTGCTTCCCTTGCGGACAAGGCAGCCAAGACCAAGATCCTTCACAAAAACGCCGCTTCCCGCCTCAAGAGCCGCCTGTCCAAGAAGTTGAAGGGCGTTGGCGAAGCAGCTCCTGCCGCTCCCGCTAAGAAAGCAGCCAAAAAAGCTGCTAAAAAGAAGGCCAAGTAACTCCGCTGGGTGCTGAATACGTTTTCAGCACCCGCAGTTTAAGCCCGCGAGCGAATCAGATTCCGGGCATATCATCGGTTGACGCTCCTTTCATGGCGCGCTTCATAATCCCGCGTGCAGCAGCCACCCGATAAAGTCCGCCAAATCCTCAGTGCCGAACAAGTGGCACGTTGCTTGGAAGATTTGGCTTCTCAGATTGCGAATCGGTGGGCCAAGCGCAAAGAACTAGCCCTCGTAGGCGTCCACAAACGCGGAGTTCCCTTTTCCAGACGCCTTGCGGACCTGCTTACCACCAAATACGGCAAATCCGTGGTGCTTGGGACGGTCGACATCACTCAATATCGTGACGACCTCTTCACTCTGGCGGAAGTGCCTAAGCTCGAGGGCTCCGACATCGGTTTTGATGTGGAAGATGCCGTCGTCATTCTCTGCGATGAAGTGATTTATACCGGACGAACCACTCGCGCGGCTCTGGAAGAGCTGCTGGACTTCGGCCGACCTGCTTGTGTGGAGCTGGCCGTCCTGGTGAACCGCCCTGGACGCGAACTACCGATTCATCCGGACTACATAGGTGCTCAAGTCGCCGAAGGTGATCTGAAACCAGACGAGCGCGTCTCCGTGCGCTTCGTTGAGAGTGATGGATGGGATGAGGTGTTCATCCGCAAACTGCCAACCCAACCCGTATGAAGCCGCGCAAAGACCTTTTGGACATCGCCTCCCTCACGGATGAGGAGATAGAGTTCGTGCTGAGCAATGCAGTGCCCTTCAAAGATCTTTTCAAGCGCTCGGTGAAGAAAGTGCCCACGTTGCGCGGACGCTCGGTGCTCACTCTCTTCTACGAGCCCTCCACACGCACGCGTTCCTCCTTTGAGGTGGCCGCCAATCGGCTCTCTGCTGACGTGACCAATTTCGATGTGGAGAGCTCCAGTGTGGTAAAGGGCGAGTCCGTCGTCGATACGGTCGAGACCTTGGAAGCCATGAGGGTCGACTACATTGTCGTCCGCCATAAGCAAAGTGGTACACCCAATTTGATCGCCCGCAGCACACGAGCCTCTGTCATCAATGCAGGTGACGGTTGGCACGCTCACCCCACCCAGGCCCTGCTAGATGCATTCACCCTGCGGGAAAAGCTAAAAGACATTCGTGGGGCCAGAGTTGTCATTGTGGGCGACATTCAGCACTCACGCGTGGCACGCAGCACCAGCCTCTTGCTCAGACGTCTTGGTGCTCAAGTTGCTTACTTGGCCCCAGGGTCCCTCATGCCTCGCGATCTTCCTCCCGATGTCACTACCTTCCACTCATGGGATGATGTGCTCACCAACTTCAGGCCAGACGTCGTCTACTTGCTCCGCGTTCAAATGGAGCGGCAGGGCGAGCAGTTTTTCCCAAGCCTTGGCGAGTATCACAAGCTCTTCGGCCTCACCGATGCACGGCTTCAGGTTCTGCGTGAACGCAAGCTCTGGCTCATGCATCCCGGTCCAGTCAACCGTGGTGTTGAAATCACGGACGCTGGCATGAACTACGAACGCAGCCTCATTAACGAGCAGGTGGAGAATGGCATCGCCGTGCGCATGAGCGTGCTCTACTGGCTCAGACCTGGCGCTGAGTGATCAAGTAGCTTCGATTGGCAATCGAAGTCGCACGTCTCCTGACTTCGATTGCCAATCGAAGTTACGGCACCACCACATGCACCAAGTGTGTGCCACCCGCCGCATCCGTCACCTGAATCACCACATCTCCGCTACGGTTGAAGCTCCTCGCTTGTGCGGGGCTTCCTGACACGGTGGTCAGCACTTGGAAGCTGGCTACTTTGGAAGCACCTATCGGGTCACCCTCTTGGATGAGCTTCTTCACTGCTCCCGCGCTGTCCGTGGCCCATACTCCCTTGTCTTTCCCCGTGGTGATGCCCGCACGCCCCACTTCAAGCGTTGCGACAAAGATCGGCCCGCGCCCCTCTGGCAGTGCCACGGTGTTGAACGACTTCCAGCGCGCTCCAGTCACCACGCCCGGTGGTTGCGCACCTTCTCTCGCGACCAGAGTGAGCACGCTGCCGTTGTCATACCACACGCCATCGTTACTCGTGCTCGTGATGCCCGCCGCTGAGTTGTTAGCCATGCTGCCGATGAACGCTAGCTTCCCACCACTCCCATTCACCGGGTCACTGAAACCAGAGAACACCCCACCTGCTATCCCCGCGCCATCTTTGAGTCCGTAGCGCTTGGTTAGAGCCAAAGTCGTGTCGTCCTCACTGAACAGCGCGATGTTGTTCGTCGCGGTAGCCGTTCCTGTGCCGGCCTTGACCGTCCCGAGGAAGCAGAGTGCTCCCGACGGACTGTTCTGGCCCGGCAGACCGAAGAACGACCACAGCGCGCCTGTCCCGAAGCCCACGGTTGGCATCCCACTCTGGTAAGGAAACGAAACTCCTCCCGGTGACGACACTACACCCAGTGCCGTCTTGCCATTGGTCAGCGTAATCCGCAGCGCGATCTGATCTTCACTGCTGCTTGTCATCACCCCGCGCCCCTGACCACCCGCTTTGGTTCTAGTGGCCAACGCACCGATCACCTTCACCTTGGACCCCAGCAACACATCGCCCTCACGGATCATCAGCGAGGTCACGCCCGTGTCGCGATCATAAATCCACAGCCCTTGATCACTCGACTCACTCACACCCGCTGACGAAGACACCACCAACTTGCCAAGGAAAGCAATCGCACCCTCACTCACCGCGATGGAATCAAACGAAGCCCACTTCGCATTCGCAGTCCCCGCTGCCACATCGCCTTTGCGAGCCAATATCCCCGACGTGCTGAGGAAGATCGCCGCATTGTTGCTCGACTTGACCGCACCCGTGGTGCCCGGAGCATTCCCCAGAGTCGAGTGCCACACCACCGCCCCATCCTCAGCCACCAACGGGTCCTTGAAAGCACTGAACACCGCATTGGTCACGCCCGGCACCGCCGCACCCTTGGCCCTGAGCAAACCCAGCGCACTCGATGAAGACGCTTGGTAAAACACACCCGATCCCAGAGCGGAACCCACCTTCCACTCACCCAGCAGAGCCATCTGGCCTCCCTCACCCATCGCAGGCACGCCCAGCTTGTTCCAGACCGCCCCCACCGGAATGCCACTGCCCATCACACCAGCCCCAGGTACGGCACCACCTTTGGAGTAGAGCACCGTGGGGTCAACGAACCACAGCCGCCAGACGCACATCTGATTGGCCGTGCCATAGAGGCTGCCATCCGTGCCGAAGATAGGTTTGCCATGAGGATTGGCAGATGTGATGCCATCAAACGAGTGCAGCGGGGTGTGAGTGACGCTGTTACCGCTGATCGTGATCTGGTACACCGTGCCGTTGCCGCTCGCTCCACCAGCAGTAGTGGTGCCGTAGAAGTTGCCATCAATACTTTTCACCAGACCGGCAAAGGGATAGCTGCCATTGGGGCCGTCGAAATGGTGCAACAGGGTATGAGTGCCAACAGCAGTGATCTTGAACGCCGTGCCGCCATCGCTCGCTCCGCCCTCATTAGTGGTACCGTAGAAGCTGCCATCGCTGCCCTGTACCAACTCGCCATGAGGATTGCGGCCATGGATGGAGTTGAAGCTGTGCAGCAGGGTATGGGTGCCTCTGGCGGTAATCTTGAATACTGTGCCGTTGTTGCTCGCTCCGCCACTTACGGTCGTGCCGTAAAAGCTGCCATCGCTACCTTGCACCAGTCCGGCATAAGGGAAACTGCCATTGGAGCCGTCGAAACTGTGAAGCAAGGTGTGGATGCCGCTGCGAGTGATCTTGAAAACCGTTCCTTTGTCGCTCGCTCCACCTTCTCTTGTGGTGCCGTAGAAGTTGCCATCGCTGCCTTGGACCAGAAGGGATCTGGGAGAGGCACCATCGGTACCGTCGAAGCTACGCAGCAGAGTGTAGATTCCAGCAGGGGTGATCTGGAATACTGTGCCGTGATCGCTCGCGCCGCCATAAGAAGTGGTGCCGTAGAAGCTGCCATCAGTGCCCTGCACCAGCCCGGCCCAGGGAGAACGACCATTGGCTCCGTTGAAGCTGTGCAGAACGGTGTGGATGCCGCTGGAGCTGACCTTGAACACCGTTCCTTTGTCGCTCGCTCCACCACTTTCGGTAGTGCCGTAGAAACTGCCATCAGTGCCTAGCACCAAGCCTGCACGGGGATAGGCACCATCGGCACCATCGGCACCATAGGCACCGTTGAAGGTGTGCAGCAGGGTGTGGGTGCCGCTGGCGGTGATCTTAAACACCGTGCCGATAGCGCTTGTTCCGCCATACGTGCTCGTACCATAGAAGCTGCCATCGCTGCCCTGCACGAGTTCGGCACTGGGATAGCCGCCATTGGTTCCGTTGAAGCTATGGAGCAGGGTGTGAGTCCCACTGGCGGTGATCTTGAACACCGTGCCCCTGTCGCTCACTCCGCCCCCGCTAGTGGTGCCGTAGAAACTGTCATCGCTGCCTTGCACCAACCCGACCCGAGGATGGCCGCCATTGGTATTGTTGAAGCTGTGGAGGAGTGTGTGAGTGCCACTAGAGCTGATCTTGAACACCGTGCCGCTGCTGCTCGCCCCGCCTTGTTGAGTGGTGCCGTAGAAGCTGCCATCGCTGCCCTGGAAGAGCCCGGCTTGGGGATAGCGACCATTGGTATTGTTGAAGCTGTGGAGGAGGGTGTGAGTGCCACTAGAGGTGATCTTGAACACTGTGCCGCTGTTGGTCGCCCCGCCTTGTTGAGTGGTGCCGTAGAAGCTACCATCGCTGCCCTGGGCGAGCCCGCCCTGAGGATAGCGGCCATTGGTGTTGTTAAAGCTGTGCAGCACGGTGTGGGTGCCGCCAGTTGTGATCTTGAACACCGTGCCGTTGTTGCTCGCTCCGCCAGTAGAGGTGGTGCCGTAGAAGCTGCCATCGCTACCCTGCACCAGTCGAGCATTAGGATTGCTGCCATTGGTGCTGGCGAAGCTGTAGAGCAGCGTGTGGGTGCCGCTGGCGGTGATCTTATAAACTGTACCGTAGCCACTCGCTCCGCCTTGTTGAGTGGTGCCGTAGAAGCTACCGTCGCTTCCCAAGACGAGTCCGGCCTCAGGATTGCCACCATTGCTGTAATTGAAGCTGTGGAGGAGTGTGTGAGTGCCACTAGAGGTGATCTTGAAGACCGTGCCATAGTCGCTTGCTCCACCTGAGTAAGTTGTGCCGTAGAAACTGCCATCGCTGCCTTGAATGAGACTGCCGTAGGGGTTTCCCCCTTCATTGACCGAGAACAGCGTCTCAAAAGTTTGCCCCTGGGCATGAAGGGCACTGAGCAGGAGGCTCAGGAGCAAGACGAGGCCGTGGGGGAAGTGAATGTGCATACCAGAGGGGACGGCGGGGAGGTCTGAGGGACGGAACTAGGAGGGTTTTACCATGTTTGGCCTTAGGGTGTCAATCATTTGAGGAGTACGGCGGCAGGAGTGGGCGATACGGCGGTCGAACAGGCAGGTACGGCAGCCAAAATGGGCGATACGGCGGTCGAATTGGCAGGTACGGCAGCCGTACTTGCCTCTGAGGGCGCCGTACCTGCCTCCGGGACCGCCGTGGATGCCACTTAAGGCGCCGTGCCTGCCTCTTCGGCGGCGGATTCTGGGGCGCCGTTGGCTTTGGAGCGTCGGGAAGTCGGAACTCTGGCGAGTTCCGCTACGTGGGGTGTAACGGAGGGCATCTGCGCTCGTAGTTCGAGCTTTAGCTCGTCCCCGGCGCTTCCTGAGCGAGCTGAAGCTCGAACTACGAACTCGTAGCGGAAGCCGCGTAGGCTTCCGATGAGTGGCCCATGGCTTGTTCAGAGCGCAGAAGTCGGAACTCTGGCGAGTTCCGCTACGGGGGGCGCGGAGGGCTTCTGCGCTCGTAGTTCGAGCTTTAGCTCGTCCCCTTTTCCGGTCGTCAGATTCGAGTTCCGGAGTGAGAGAGGAGCCTTTCCCTCAACGATGGCTAAACCATCGCCAACCACCGTGAACTCAGTCGATCTGCTCTTTTGGCGGCTTGATCTCAGGTGGGGCTGCGGGTGCGTTCGGATTTGGCTTGGTCGGAGGCACATCCAGTACGATCCCTGGCATACGAACCCGATGGTACTCGACGGGCGAGATCTGCCAGACGACGGGTATGCCAACTACGTCAGCCACGTTTCTGGCTTCGAGATACGCTTCCACAGAATCTTGGAAGACGGAGAAGGAGATGACTTTTCCAGGCTCGCTTTTGAACTTGCGCACGGCGCGCTGATAAAAGGATGCAGGATTGCGGACTTGGGTGACATCCTCGCCACCGCCATCGAGAAGCGAGAGCTTCATGAACAACGCGGCAGATGTCGGAGCGGTCTGCTCCACGGTTGCGGCAAGGGTCCGGTCGCCTATTCTCGCTCTGGAGAAGTGCTCCAGGACTTTAGCGGGGAGGTAAACTGGCTTGTCTGGGGGGGAGCCGGGTTTAAGGAAGTCCTTCTTGTTCTTTTCAAACTCGGCCATCACCGCAGACAGGAACTGCTGCTCGTTGAGGTAGATGACTCTGCCCTTGGACACCAAAAACTGCTCTTTGACGGCATTCTCCGGCATGGGGCGCGGATTTGGGATGCGCACAAACTTGGGAGGCGGTGGTTGGTAGACGGGAGTGTCGTCGAGGGCCTTCTTCAAGCGGTCAACTTCGGCAAAAAGCTTGTCGAGAGCCGCTTTGGCAGCATCGCGGTCTTTGGTGGCCTTCTCGGTCCGCTTTTGGATCTCAGCTAGGTCCATGAACTTGACCTTCTTTTGCATGTCCGTGAGGTCGATGCTGTTGATCTGCTCTCGGAGCTTGGCCACCAGGTCTTTGTTAAGGTCGATCTCTTTCTTTACATCATCCGGCTTCTTCACCGGTGGCGGTAGTTTCTCCAGTTTCTTCTTCAGTTCCTCTAACTGCACTTCCGTAACTGGGGGTAGATCCGAGAGGATCTTTTCCATCGTGCGTGCCACGTTGAGAGCAACGAGCACGAGCACGATCATGAGCACGCCCACCACGTTAGTGACGGCATCCATGAGGGAGTCGAGATTGGTCTCAGAGCCTCCGGAGTTTTTTCTCTTGGCCATAGGATTAAGGCTTCGGGGTCGCGGGTTGAGGTGGCTGGAAATCTGCGGGTATCGGCCCAACGGTGCCGAGACGATCTCCAAAGAGCTTTAAGTCGACATCTCCCATGCCGGGGAGCAGAAGACGAGAAATGCGGATGTTATATTTTTCCTGAGCCCAACCACCACCCCGATTGTAAGCGGTGGTGCCATCTGTGCGGAGGAGGAAAATGAGCTGTGCATTTCCTGCTTTTTTCACCTCGGTCAGGAAGTGGTTGAACTCGGCGCTGCCAATGATGGCCTCCTCGGTGGCTGCAACGGTCTTCTTTTGCCCGTCAATGGTGAAGGCCAGCTTCCCTCCGGATGCCTCAACGAAGAACAGCTTCTGTGCGGCATCTTCCCCAGTGCCACTGGGCTGCACCACCACGGGTGGCGGCTTTTTGTCGGGCGGGATCTGCCGTTTCTTCAGCTCTTCCATCAACGCAGCGATCTCTTTTTTCGTTTCTACCGCCTGCTTGTTAATGCCTTCAATCTCCAGCAGGAGGTTATCGAGTTTTTTGAGTGCCTCCTGACCCATCGCCTCGTTTTGACGCTGCACATCTGCGCTAGAGGTGATCAGACGGCGGAGATTGGCGAGCTTGTCCTCCTCCTGCTTTTTGTCTTCCACGTACTGGGCCAGCTTTTTGAGCAGCTCTTCCAGTTCCTTCTGTAGCTTTTCGCGCCGTTCCAGCTCACGAAGGAGCACTTGGTAGGTCTTGGCGCGGTCAATCTCCTCTTTGGTCCTGCCATCACCCTGCTCCGATGTGGTGACGCTCATGACCACAATCATGAGGATCAGGCCGCCGATCAGGCAGGCCAGAATGCTCAGGAAGGGGAAGAGAGAAACCTCATCCCCTGTGGACTCGCGTCTTTTGGCCATGGTGAAAGTTTAGGGCTGGGGTTTTGGCAGCACAGAAGAACGACTAGCGCCCAAACCAACCCTTCTTGCGGACCTGCTGAATGATGACCTGCTTCTCTCCAAGCTCTCTCAAAACATTGTTCAGCCCTTGCAGACCGGATGCGAGGGAGCCGACATAGTCTCTGGTCTTGGACATGGTTTCTTCCATGCCGGATGTCACATCCTCACGCAGCTTGATCATCGTTCGACTGAAATCAGCTGCCACTTGCTGGGCATGTGCGTCTGCCCGTTTATCGAGATTGGCTGCTTGCTCGCCGATCTTGGCAGTGACTCTCTTCAAGTCTTCGATCAGCTCCTGCTGAGCGGCTGTGACTGCCTTGGTCAGTGCTTCGATGAACTCTCCGGTGGCACCACCACCAAACATCTGACTGATTTCAGAGCCAGCACCATCGTTGAGGCGAGGAAGGAGCACTTCATTGCAGAATGCATCGATGGCATTGAGGTTGTCATCCTCAGCCTTGGCGAGTGCGTTCATGGGGAAGTTCAGGAACATCGCCAACACCAGACCCAGAAGAGTGGTATCGAAAGCTGTGCCCAAGCCCTGGGTCACTTTGCCGATGGAAGCCACAAGTGCATCCACGCCACCAGCGATGTCCATGCTCCCGATGGCTTGGGAAAGACCGAGCACGGTGCCGATGAACCCGAGAATCGGAATCGCCCACAAGAACACCTTGATGATCGTGTAGCTGTTACCGATGCGGGAACCGTCGATGTTGGACTGAGCGTCCATCATGCTGGAGACCTCGCCGTTGTTTTTGCGCACTTCAAAGAGTTCCAGCGCTTTGCGCAATCGGTTGACCATCATGCTGTCGCGCAAGCGATGAGGGAAGCCATAAAAGCGATCGATGAACTCACCCACGTTGTCGCCGTTGATCTCATCACTCATATCGCGAGGAAGCACGTCGATGTACATCGCATTGCGCTGCTGGCGGAGCTTCTGCCACTTCAGCCAAAGCATGCCAATGGCCCAGAAGAAGAACCAAGTTTCCGTGTAGTTGACCCAAGTGCGCTCGTAGAAGAGGTCGTGAATGTAGTCGAGCGCGTTAGACGGGGGTGTTCCATACGCGCCTTTTGCTAGAGGGAAGATCGCTCCATACCAAGCAAGGGTGGCCACCGTGCCGATCGCCAAGGAAATCCAGACGCTGGGGTTGGCTGGGTCTGTCTCTTCCCAACCCGTTCGCACCGGTGGCTTGCTGTTTGTAGAACTTGATGACTCGGAGGCTGCCGAACTGCTATGAGTTGCTCCATCGTCGATAGGTCCAGAGTCACGCTCACCGCCCCAGTTGGGATCGTCTGGTCCGCCGGGAGCCGTGGTGCCAGCCGCAGTGGGTGGGGGAACAACAGATCCAGGGATCTGCAGTTTCGTGTCGCATCCTGGGCATCGTACGGTCTTGCCTGCCATCTCGGCTTCGGCTTGCAGCGTCATGCTGCATGAAGGGCACTTAAACTTCACGGTTTCTTTCCTCCTGGGTTGGGCTTGGTTTTTTTGGTGATGGGAGCTGACAGTTTTGCCGTACGGGATGCCCCTGAGTCAACCGTTTTGAAATCTTTACGTCACTTGATTTCAATCCTCTCGGAGCAGCAATTGCGCATTTTTGCCTTCACGTATGATAATTGCGATGTGGAGGCTCCAAGCTTGCTTCCAATCGCGGCTTCTGGCTAAATCCAATTCATGTCGATGACCATAGACCAAGTGCTTGCCGCTGCGGACGAGCACAACGCGAGCGATGTCTTCCTCCAGGAGGGAGAGTTGGCCCGTTTGAAGATCAATGAACAAATCATGATCTATGGTGAGGAACCAATCTCACTAGCCCATCTCTCGGGGCTGTGGCAGGCATGCGGAGCAGATATCTTAGGCGACCTTGATCGTGACACCGGACTCATTTCTCAGCATGGGACACGATTCCGTGTGAACCTCCACAAGTCCATGGGGCGGCTGGGAGCAGTTCTGCGGCGTATTCGCACCCGTATTCCGCCGTTGGAGTCGCTTGGTGCTCCCCACCATCTTCTAACTAAATGGGCTCAGCGTCCGTACGGCATTATTCTCGTCACTGGCCCCACAGGGACCGGAAAATCAACGACACTGGCAGCACTGCTTCAGTGGCTGAACGACAATCAGCCCCGCCACGTCGTGACGATCGAAGACCCGGTGGAATACATCTTCACTAACAACCAATGTCTGTTCACCCAAAGAGAAGTGGGCCGTGACACGGACACTTTTGCACGCGGTCTGCGCGGTGCCATGCGTCAGGCACCGGATGTGATTTTTGTGGGTGAGGTGCGTGACTATGACACGGCACTGACGCTACTGCAGGCATCTGAAACGGGTCACTTGGTGCTCGCCTCACTTCACAGTGAACGCGTGAGCGACACGATGGAGCGCTTCCTCAATCTTTTCCCACCGGATCAACTCAATCTCGGTCTGCACCTGCTCGCCCACCAGTTGATCGGTATCGTTTGCCAAAAACTCGTGCCAAAAGTCGATGGCGAACTCATGCTGCTCTGCGAGCACCTGGAGAACGGTGGCGCGGTACGAGACTGGATTGCACGACGTGAGGTGGATCGCATTCAAGACTACCTGATGCGTGGATCCGATCCGAACGCCCGCAACTTCCTCCGCAACATCGTTGAAGCATACAATGATGGCCTGATCGATGAAGCCACGGGCATCATTGCTGCCGGAAACGAAGCTGAGTTCCGCCGAGCCGCGCGAGGAGTCGTCAGTTAGGCCGCAGCCTTTTTGGCACCCAGTCCCAATGAGAAAATGATGGTTGCAGACACCAGCATGGATCCACTGAGATAGTACAGTCCACCAGCATAGGAGCCGGTGAGCGTTTCCACATTACCCATGATCGTGGGACCAAGGAAGCCGCCGAGGTTGCCCACTGAGTTAATCAATCCAATGCTGCCTGCCGCTGCGGCTTCGGCGAGAAATAGGTTCGGCAGGGACCAGAAAGCTGGCATGTAGGCTTTGAAGCCCATGAAAGCGAACATGAAAAGCGCCACGGTCAGCCCTAAATGCCCTTTGGTGAACGGCATGGCGGCAAGTGCAGCAGCGCCCATGACGATGGGCAATGTCGCATGAAAGCGGCGCTCTTTGAAATGGTCCGAGCTCCAGCCCACACTCAACTGACCAGCCACAGCCATCAATGGGGGTAGCATGATCAGCCACGTGAGGTCATCCAGACTAAGTTGATACCAATCCTTCAAAATACTGGGCATGAAGAACTCAATCCCGTAGCTCCCAGTGACTGTGCAAAAGTATGCCAGCGCGAGGAGGAGAACTTTCGGGTGTCGCAAGGCCTCCCCAACCGTCATTCGCTTGCCGCGTGTGCTGCTGGCGCGCTCCTCGGCTAAGCGCGACTCCAAAGCATCCCGCTCTTCCGCCGTTAGCCACGAAGCATCTCTTGGCCTGTCAGTGAGCCAAAACAGAACTCCAATGCCAAGCAACACTGCAGGAACAGCCCAAAACACATACACCCACTGCCATCCACTCATGCCGAGCACCAGCGGATGCGTAATGGTTTGTCCATTCACGACCTCTGTGCTGCCGATTTTCAGAAGCGCGTTGGATATCTTCGGGCTTACGACCTGGGCGAACGGCGTTGCGATCAGAAAGTAGGACAGCGCCTTTGCGCGATCTCGACTGGTAAACCAGTGCGTGAGATACACAATCACACCGGGAAAGAATCCAGCTTCCGCAAGACCCAACAAAAAGCGCACAACGTAAAACTGCGTTGGTGTGTTCACCGCGGCAGTGAGACCGGCCATGATTCCCCAACTGACCATGATCCGGCAAATCCACTTTCGTGCGCTCCAGCGCTCCACAAGAAGTGATCCAGGTATCTCTAACAGAAAGTAGCCGATAAAGAACATTCCCGCACCCAGTCCAATCACCGCATTGTCAAAACCGGGCAACTCCTTGACCATCGTCAGCTTAGCGACTGCCACGTTCTGCCGATCCACGTATGCGATGACGTAGCTAAGGAACAACAAGGGAAGCAGACGGCGGAAGGACTTACGTCTGGCAGAGTCCAGGGCTTCTGAATCGGTGGGTATGGGCATGGGGATCACTCAAACGTAGCTGCTGAGGCACTCCCTTCGGCAAGCAAGCGTTCTGTAGCCAACTCAAGTCACTCAAGTGGCTTCCTGGACACTACCACTCGGAAGCCAAGGGTGTTTCGCCGCGTGTCAGGCGGCACCGGGAATCTCGTCGAAGACAAGGCTTCCTCCGGACTGGACGTTCGCCAGTTGGCACCACGCGCCGTGCCCAGGACGTTCGACTTCTCTTTGGAAGGGGGCTCAGTCGCCTGTGGCTTGGCATCAAAGTCCGTGTCCACCCATTCCGAAATGTTTCCACCCAAAGCAAAGATGCCACGATCATTCGGCTGCCCGGCCGCGACTGGGGCTGTGAACGGAAAGTTGTCGATGTAGCCAGGAATCACGCTGTCCAATCCTGCCTTTTTCGCCGCTTCGAGGTCGGCAAGGTTGGCCATCCCCGGTGGTGGTGGCCACTCAAACCCCCACGGGTAAATGCCCCGGATGCGCCCACTGCGTTCCGCTGGGGTACTGCCGCGCTCCAAGGGCAATGATACAGCGCGCGACCACTCTTCATCCGTGGGGAGACGATACTCATCGTCTGGGCCGATAAGTTTGGCCGCTTGCTGTTGTTTGGTCAGCCAAGCACAAAAATCACGTGCGTCATCCCTGCTAACTGACACCACAGGAGCTCCGACATTCTTTCCACTGCTGTCATCTGTCATCGGAGGGCGCTTTCTGCCCGTTTCTTTGCAAAACTCGATGTAGTCGCGTCTACGCGTTTCCCAGACGGCAAAGAGCACATCCCCGAGCGGCACAAACTTCATGCCCAGGCTGTTGCGCCACTCTCGTCCGTAAGTCACGCCGGTCTTTGGGTCCATGTCGGCATACAGTTCCAGGATCTCGCCACCTTTAACGTCACCCTCAAGCAGAAGGTCGGTGAAACTCTCTTTTCGCAGTTCAAACTCCACTGGCCCGCTTCTCACCCGGGGAACTTCCAGAGGCGTTTCACCGAGAAACTCGTCTTGCAGATAAACCTTCACACCCTCAGGCACCGTTTTGATCGCAACCGTGCCGTATGTCTGCCTCTCGACCTTTAGATTGAAGGCCTGCCAGTCTTTTTCAGCATCGTTCGTGTCATTCTCATCTCGTGACTCGGACTGCTCGTCATTGCTTTGGTTCTCGGCGTAATAGAATGGCTCAACGATGTATTGATGCTCCTGAGACAAGAGCCCATCTACACGATCCCGGTCAGTTAACCAGTAACGAAAAGCGTCTGCATCCCGCGTGGGCACCACGACGATGTAAACCGCATCATTGCCGTCCTGATAGCGCACCACTTTGCCCTCAAAAGCGCGTCCACTGCTTTCCACGAACTTTCTGAAGTAGGACATCTCCACGGGATGTTGGGACGCATGGCCGCCTTGTCGGGGAACAAACTCCATGCCCAAACTGTTCTTCCAGCGCTCTCCCGCCTGCGGTAGTCGGCTTTTCTCCAGTGGGATATCCATGGTTAGTGGCTTGCCGGCCTTTGACGTATGCTCCAGTTCGTAGTGCTTGTATCCCTGCAGCCTGATCTGATAGATCACGGGCACATCCTCTGGAGGGAAGACATCCAGTGGCGTTTGACCGAGTTGGTCCGGCCCAGCAAAGACCACCGCCCCCGGCGGTGTCGTCCGGATCACTAATGGTGGTGCAATCGGCTTGCTCTCCACGGACATGATGCCTCCAGGAGCCCGCTGGTGGGCGATCCACATGCCGATGCCTGTAAAACAAAGCGCCGCCACCGCAGCAGTCACAATAAGCTTCTTTCGCCGTGCGGAAGGCAGCACCTCTCCTCGCAATGCGAGGCCCATCTCGCGGGCACTATCATAGCGCTGTCCCGCCTTGGGAGCACATGCGCGACAGATCACATCATGCAACCTCCGCCAATCCTGCAACTTCACGCCCGTCTCGCGATAGGAAGGAAGATCAGGGAAATCCAACCGATCCTTGCCCGTGGAGGCCTCATACAAGACCATCCCAAGAGAAAAGATGTCAGAAGCAGGCGTGCCTGGACCCTCGGGAGCAACAAAGCCTTCCGTTCCAACAAATGTCCTCTGCCCCAACAGCGCGACAAGGCCGATATCCGCAAGCCGACATTGCCCATCGATAAAGATCAGGTTGGACGGCTTCACATCCCGATGGATCAGCTTGTTCTGATGCAAATAATGCAAGCCTTCCGCGATATTGCTGCCCAGCTCCAGGCACTTGGTAGCCTGAATACGCTTGTCCCGCCGCATTTGAGCCGTGAGCGTGTGCGGCTTGTAGGTATCAGGGTCGATCTCGCGTCCTGATTCGAGATCATCAGCGAGTTCCATTACATAGTAGTAGAAGCCCTCGGTGTCGCTACGGCCCACCTGAAGCACAGGCACCAAGCCTGGGTGCTTCCGCGAAATCGGCTCGTAACGTTTGATCGCCTCAAACTCCCTCTCGAATACCTCAGGGTGATCATAGTCCTCTCGCCAAATCACTTTTACAGCTCGCAACGCACCAGTCACCGAGCGCGCCATCCACACCTCACCAAACGCTCCACGCCCGATCATTCGGATCGTTTCATGATCCCTGATAGCAGGAGCTGGGCGATGAGGTGCCGATGACATGGAGGTCCTCAAGATAAAGGAAATCTCGTCAGTGAAAAGAAATAAGGCGGGCTCGGAGGCGCGCCATTGAGCCGCAACTACTTCTTGTCGGTGTAATCGGCTCCCGTGAGGCTGTTGAGGACGGATGTTTGCCAGTCCCTTAGTTTATTGGCCAACGACTGAGACCGCTCGGCTTCTTGCTGGCTGATGTCATTCTTCTCAGCGGGATCCTTCTTCAGATCAAACAGCTCTTTTTTGCTGCTGGTTTTGCCGCTGTCGTGGATGACCAACTTGAAGCCTTCATGCTCAATCGCACGCGCACCTGTGTAGTCGTCCTCGCTGAGGCCAGGATGTTTGAAGTTGCGAAAATCCCGTGTGGCTTTTCCTCCCGAGCGTTTGGCAAGCGGTGTGGTGCCCTCCTGGAGTGACGGCTCAATCCAGGGAGCGGGTTTCGTCTTGCCAAACCTCCCCGCGTTGAAGCTCCAAACCGCAAAAATGCCAGGTCTCTGTTCAAGACTTCCGCCTAACACCGGACTGAGGTCGATGCCATCCAGAGGACGATCAGGAAGTGCTGTAGCCGTGAGTGCACAAAGTGTGGGGAGCAAATCACTCGTACAGGCTGTGATGTTGCTGGTTTGTGGTTTCTTGATCTTTGCAGGCCACTCTATGATTCCCGGAACCAGTGTCCCGCCATCATAGACCTGCCCTTTTGCCCCTCGGTGGGGCGAGTGCCGGACGGCATCGCCAGACGTGCCGTTGTCCCCGCAGTAAAAGACAAGTGTGTTCTCCGCGAGATTCTTTTCCTTCAAGTAGCGGCGTAAGCGGCCAATTGCACGATCCATGGCAGTAATCTCAGCATAGCGCTCTCGCAGCACGTCACCTTGAGGGCGAGTGACTGGTCCACCAGTCTCATTGGATGTTAGCCGCACTTTTTTGTCATTGTATTTGGCTGGCAAGTCATCATAGAGTGCGAGGTCCTCTGGCAGCCCGCTGTAGGGTTCATGTGGCGAACCGAACCACACCACTGTCATGAAGGATTTTCCTTTTGCAGTGGCATCAGCGATAAAACGTATTGTCTCGTCTACCAAGATCGCAGAGCTCTCGCCCTGATGCACCTCGGGCGGGCCTCCGTTGCGAGAAAGTGACGGATTGAGTTCAAAAAAGTTATCGTGGGAAAGCCATTCATGAAAGCCCATGGCACCTGGACTCACAGGAGACTCTTTTTTGACCGCACCCACGTGCCACTTGCCGAAATGACCGCATTGGTAACCGGCTTTACTCATCAGATGCGCAATAGTGATCTCCTCAGGCCTGAACGAGTAACCTGGATCAAAAGTGCCCATGCGGTTGGGGTGCCGCCCGGTGAGAAAGCTCGCTCGCGTGGGAGAGCAACTTGGGTGTGCTGAATGAAAGCGCTCCAACTTCAACCCAGTGGCAGCCATCTCGTCCAAAACGGGAGTCTTCACATGTGGATGGCCATGGTAGCCTGTCTCTTCCCAGCCATGATCATCTCCCATCATCAACACGAAGTTGGGGCCGACAGCAAATGACTGGCTGCCAACGAAGAGGAGCGGAAGGAGGTATCTGAGAGAGATGCGCATACGAATGGAATGAGAACGTGAGGTGACCGCTAGATGAATCAAGGCTTCCAATTTGCTGGCAATTGCAACGACCAGACTTCGGACGAGAGCGGTCGGGCATGACCAGCGATGACCCAGAGCTTGCCCTGAGAAACAAGCACCGAGTGCTCATGGCGAGCTTTCCAGCAATGAGAAGTGGCAAGTTTTTTCCAATCGCGGCCATTTGCCGAGTACCACACATCACCGAAGTTATCCTCTTCTTTTGCCCAGCCGCCGATCACCCACAAGCAGCCACGATAGGCAACGGCAGAGAACCACAAGCGCGGTTCCCAGGGGGCACTTGCGGTCTCTTGGGACCAATGAACACCATCCGCCGAAGACCACACGTCATTGCGAGCTTGGTAAGTAGGAACATAGTTTCCCCCGCCTAACACATAGATCCGATCTTTCAAAACAGCAGCTTGATGGTAGGCACGTGGAGACCACGCTGCAGCAGCGGTTTCTAGCTTCCATTCACGGCCATCGGCTGTGGACCAAACATCGTTCTTCGCGCTTTTGTCGTTGCCAAAGTAGTAGTTCTCCGTTCCTCCCAGCATCCAGAGTCTGCCCTGATGCTCTACAAGACCTGCGGCGATCCGTGGACTCCAAGCAGCATTACCCTGCTGAGTCCACACTTTGCCATCTGTAGAGGACCAAACGAGATTGGAGGCAGAGTGGCCGGGCAACCGCCCATTGTACCAGCCACCCATGATCCACATCTGCTCTTTGAAGGAGATGCTCATGGCTAGATCACTGTGAAGCCAGGGAGCTTCTGCGGTGACGCGGAGCCAGTGTTTCCCATCCGCAGACGACCATACATCCCTGGGCGGTGCCTCATAGGAAGAGCGCCAGCCGCCCATAATCCAAAGGCGATCTCCAAACACACACTCTGCCTGGGAATCGCGTGGATCAAACGGAGCTGTAGCCTCCAGCTTCCAGTCAGGCTCCTGCGCTCCAGCGATCACAGTGCTGAGCAAAAGCGTGGACAAAATACGATTCATGAAGTGAAGGAACCAGGAACAAACGGCACGTGGTGGTCGTTTTGCACTGCCATGAAGTGGTTTTTCCCTTTCTTCCTAGCCATGATGATGCTGAACAATGCTGAATCTGCCAACAACTGGCCTGCCGAGGTCCAGCAAGTGGAAATCCCATGCTCTGACGGCGCCATTCAGAGGGCGAAATGGTATGTGCCACCGATAAAAGGCAATAGGCCGTTGCTTGTGGGTCTTCACACCTGGAGCAGCACGTTTGATTCTGCTGGCGGAGATGCGGTCTATGCTGAGTGGTGCATCAAACAAGGCTGGGTATTCATTCACCCTGACTTCCGCGGCCCAAACCGCACGCCTGAAGCACTTGGGAGTGATCGTGCCGTGCGTGACGTAGTGGAATCCGTGAGTTGGGCGCAATCCAAAGCCTCGATTGATGAAACCCGCATCTACCTGGTGGGCGTGAGTGGCGGCGGGCACATGGCGATGCAGATGGCCGGCCGCCATCCAGAAATCTGGGCGGGTGTGAGCGCTTGGTGCGGCATTAGTGACGTTGCGCTTTGGTACGAACAGCATTGCAAAGCCGGAGAGCCCGACCGCTATGCCAAAGACATCGTTGGTGCTCTAGGCCATGCCCCCACTCGCGATGATCCCGAGGCTTGGAAGCGCTCGCCACTCAGTTCACTCAGCAAGGCTGCGTTAGTGCCTTTAGATATTGCTCATGGCATCCACGATGGACGCAAAGGAAGCGTGCCATTCACTCACTCGCTGGTCGCATTCAATGCGGTTGTGGGGAAGAAGGCTGCCCTCGAAGAAGACGCTGTTCAGAGTTACTATGACACTCAGCAACTGCCTTCAGGATGGGCCGCCGCAAAGCAAGATCCCGTATTCGGCACGCGGATTCCACTGTTCCAAAAAACGCATGGCAATACTCGTGTAACCATCATTGAGGGCGGTCACGAGATCGTTCATCAAGCAGCGCTCAACTGGCTAGCAAAACAACAGAAGGGCAGACCTCCAGTGTGGGAGATTACAGATTTCGTGTCCGTGGACGAAGCGAAAAGCGAGAGCGGAAAGTAAGCTGGCGCATCAATCAGCGGACTGACTATCGAGGTCCCACAACAGCCAGTCGTCATCAGGCACTCGACGCTTGAGTTTGTCATCCCACCGCTCCGGAATGGCTGTAGCGAGTTTCTCAATGTATGGCAGCAGGGGATTTTGTGGTGGGTGACGCTGCTCAAGGTCGTCCAACGGTATGCGTTCCCAACCGAAGCGCTCTCGATACGGTTCAAAACCAAAGCCATCGAAGAAACAACTGCCGCTGATGAGAGGCATGTACCAAAGGCTGGGAATGCCCTTGGGATTGGGCTTGATTGGGACTTCCCGCGCCAGCGAGTCAAGCAACTGCAGCCCCTCGGTGTCGTCTTTTAGATGCTCCCGAAGTTTATCGAGAGACGGAAACGTCACTGGCGGGCTGACAAACAGGACGGGCTTCAGTTGCTGCCGCGCCAACACGATCTCGTGCACCGTTCCTACGCTGTAGATGTTGGTCGGCACATACGCGATGGTAAAGTCACTGGTATCAACCATTCGGAGGTCAATGTGTAGAGTCTGCCAAAAGTTGTTAGCGCAATGGGCGCGCGCTTGATCGCAATCCTCGCCAGCTTCGAACGTCCACTTCTCCCTAGCATCAATGGAATGCACATCTTCGAGCCCATACTCGTGCAATCCGCGCACGCCCGGCTTGAACCACGGATCAAACACCGTGCTGCCGAAGAAACGCAGCACATCGCCGACACGATTGCGCCAGCCGAGCTTCTTCTCGACCGCGCGAGAGGCCACGAAGTCCATTGGGCCAGACAGATACACACGTGCCCCTTTGAGATGGTTGGTGCTCATACTTTTGTCAGGTGATGGGTTTGGGCAGACTCTTCTGCTTTTGTTTTACCCTCCACATAGCGATTCCGCCGATGATGCCAAAGGCGGCCATGGAGGGATACCACGTGCCCCAGCCATAGGTGTCGATCAACCGACCGGTTATAGGCAAGGCAATGGCTGCACCGTAGTACTGAAATGAATCAATGACGCCAGAGGCGAATCCCGCCATTCGCTTGCCACCAATGTCCATGGGCGCGGCAGCGCCAACAATCGCGTGGGTGGAGTTGGCGGTCATGGAGATGAGAATCAAAAAGATGCAGCCCAAGATGATGCCGCCCGTGGTGGGTCCAACGGCCCCGCTGTAGATCACAGCTGCTGCACAACCGATCACAACGGCTTCCATGAAGTAGAGCACCATCGCCACTGGGGAGCGCTGACCTTTGAAATACTTGTCCGAGATGTAGCCAGCGAGCATCGAACCCACAACAGCGGCCATGGGCATTGCCATCAGCGTGATCGAAACGGCAGCTGGCTTGTTGTTTAGGTCAAGCTGAAGCATGTCTTTGAAATACAAAACAGAGAGCTGCTCTGAACTCTGCCTGACCGCTCCCGTACATCCATAGGCGATGGCATAAAGCCACACGAGCGGGTGCTTGAAGATCGTGACAAAAGCTTCCGTGAGAGTCGCACGAGTATTACCATCTTCGGTGTCGGAGTGATCCTTTACGACGCCGGGATAGCCAGCCGCTTCTGGAGATTCCTTCGGAATAAGGGCAAAAAGGATCGCAACAAAGGCCACAACAAACGGCGGGATGCGGAACAGCCAATACCAATCGCCCTTGGCCACCGTCCAGGTGAAGATCGTCATGCCAGCGAGGATGACTGGGCCCAGCCAATTGATGGCAACTTGTCCCAACTGGATCATGAAGCCAAAGATGCCAGCAAAGGTGCCACGCTCGTGAGGGTTGAACCATGCGGCGTTGATTTTGACCATGCTTGGCGCACCAAAGGACTGAAACCAGCCATTGATCAGCCAAACTAGGGCCATGGTCGAAAACGAGCTGATGAACGAGGAGAAACCGAAAAACAGATTGACCACGATAGTGCCAACAGCACCGATCAACATCGCTGCCTTGCCTCCAATGCGGTCTGTGAGCAGGCCATTGACGAGTTGCCCCGTTCCGTAAGCGATCGACCAGACGCTTAGCATGTCCGTGATGTCAGAATGGTCGAAACCAAAGTCCTTCTCGATACCGGGAGCCGCAAACTTGAAGTTGTACCGGCACATGTAGTACGAGGCATACATCAAGCCGATAACGATCCAGTTAATGTTCCGCCGGACCCGGAAGCCCGGAGGATATTCAGGAATCGGGCCGTGATGTTGAGCTGGGTGCATGACTTGGGTGCGGAACAGCCGCCGAGAATGGCGGTTTTGCCAAAAAAGGCAATCCCTGAGAATCCATAGGTGCCAGAACCGACGATTGGCGCTGGTAGGGAGTTGGGGGGTGCCGGGTTCAGAAAAACAATCCACGCCCCAAAAAAAGGGCCGCAACTATTGACTGCCAGAGGCGGTTTTTGATAGTCTGGCGGACTATTTACCGTGCCGGTGAGACACAACGCCCTCTGCACGACGCTCCCGACTCTTCTCCAACCACGCTCTTCCCATGCACCCACGCACCCTCGTATCCCTGCTGTCTTTGTTTCTTGCCGTAACACAGACCGCCTCGGCCATGGACTTCTTCAGCACTGGACCCGGGCAGGGCGGCCCCGACAACATGAGCGATGTCTGGCAGGCAAAAATGGACGCTTGGGGGCTTGATCCTAACGGGGATGAAGATTCGGACGGATGCAGCAATCTGGTGGAGTCCATCGCTGGCACAGATCCACGTAATCCAGCCGATTGCACCAAGGTCGGGAACACCATCGTGGCGGGAAATACCATCGTGTTCACCTTTGATGCCGAAGCCGGGAAAAAATATCGAGTGAAGAGCGATAGCAATCCCACGGGTGCCTTTAGCACCATAGAAAACATCACCTCTCCGGTCACCGATACGGAATACATTCCCACGGCGGATAATCCCAGTGCCACCATAACGATCACTAAGTCTGGCACGGCCAAGTTTTACCGGATTGAGACAGACGATGTCGATTCCGATGGTGACGGTGCCTCCGACTGGGAAGAGAGAGAAACTGGAACCAATCCCAACAATGGGTTTAGCCCTGGGAACGCCTCTGGTGGGGCGGCCAATGACGGTGATACACTGCGGTCACTGCTTTCTCTAACAGCAACCGCACAAACGCCCAACGGCTATGAGAGAGCAGACAAAACCGCTACCACTCCTGTCGTGACTCCTGCCGTAGTGAGGCTTTCGCGGAGCTTTGGCACGATGCCTCTGAATGGCCTCACGCTAGATGGAAGCGGTGGCGCACCCGATGCTACGAAGGCCAACGCATCGACCAACGATTTTGCCAATCCTGGAACCATCAACATCCCGAATGGAGCCACCACTCATGATGTGTCCATCAGCCCCGTTCAGGACTCCACGGCCGAGGTTCCTGAGTTCCTAAAGGTCACCATCAACCTGCCCACAGTGGCCTCGCCTGGGCCCAGCGCTACCGTTTGCATGTGCGATGCAAATCCCACGCTGCCAGCAAACAACCAACTCTACGTTGCCTTCCTTGGACATGAGGCTGGAGAAGCGACCACTGCCAGCGGTTACGCAACAGCCCTGGTGAATGGTGACAACACGAGCGCCTCTGTCTCGGTGGTGTTCAACAACCTTTCTAGCGAGCAAAATACGGCCTACATTCGTTACGGTCCTAACAATGACTTGGCACCCGCGCTGCCAAACGGTCAAGTCTCCGGCTTCGGTTACAACGTTGTCTACAAACCAGGATTTCTCTCTACAGATCAAGCGTTCCTGGATGCCTTGCGCAACTCAGACCTGTGGTGCGCCGTCACCTCTGCCAACTTTCCCGCCAAGGAGATCGCTGGTCCCTTTCAGCTCGCAGATGGTTCCGAAACTTTCACCGAGCCAGCCGAGGAACCCGCTACAGGCAGCGGTGCCTGGGCGACCACTACGACAGACCAAATCGAGCGAGATATCTGGCGTTTCATGGGCCAAGCGACCTTCGGCGGTACTACTGCCCTATACAACGAGATCCGGGCAAAGGTCGACACCCGCATCGGGGCGCTTTCGGGCTCTCCCACGGCAGCACAGATCACTGACGCTTATCTTTTGGGCCTTGAGGACTGGATGGATGACCAGATGAACTCCACACTCACACCCAGTATCAACTTCCAGAAGCTCGTCATGGCTGCGGACAACGAGGAGTTTGCGCTCCGGGGGAATAAACCGAGCACCTATTTTGGCGATCCACAGATCAACAACGCCACCTACCAACTGAGCTACGATGCCCAGGGCATGCCGTTTTTGCCCTCCAACACAACCGCTAACAACAACAACTTCGGCGGGAACTACCCACAATCTGGACCCAATCGCCGCCGCGAATGGTGGACCATAGCCCTACAGGCAAAGGACCAGCTTCGTCAGCGCATGGCGCTGGCGCTGAGTGAGATCGTCGTCATCTCCGAGGCGGACCAGACGATTCTGGATCGCCACTACGGCTGTGCCAACTACTGGGACATGCTGGCTACCGGTGCGTTTGGTAAATACCGCAGTCTTCTGGAGCAGGTCACTTACAGTCCCATGATGGGCATCTACCTCTCCCACATGTCCAACCGTGCTAGATATGAAGCCAGCCCAGGACTTTGGGTCAGCCCAGATGAAAACTACGCGCGTGAGATCATGCAGCTCTTCTCCATCGGTCTGGTTTTGCGGCACCCAGATGGCTCTTTGATGCTGGATGGTGCAGGCTTGCCCATTCCCACCTACGACAACAATGACATCACTGAGTTGGCACGCGTGATGACCGGATTTTCCCACGGAGCGCGACATGCCAACGCTTACTACTCCAGCTTCAGCGGCAGCACGTTGCTCTACAACAACTACTCGGCCAGTGACATGAGTGACCAGATCATTCTGAACTACGCCTCACCCACCAACTTCCAAAGCGGTAACAACGTGTGGTTTGGCCGCCGCGATGGTCAACTCTTCTGGCCTGCACCGTGGGTCTACCCGATGAAAGTGATGGGACGCATCAGCGATGCCACTGGCACACCAGCAGGCAGCATTTACTACCACGACTTCGATACCTATCTCGACCCAGTCAGCGAAACACCCGTTCCAGGCGTCTCCAAACGCCTGTTCGCTGGCAAGCATGCCCAGTATGACATCGACGTGCGCGTGCTTCCCGCCCTGGGACGTGGTGCCAATGACATCACCTGTCATAACCTCGCAGCGCAAGACCTCACCGATGCCCACAACGTTCTGGCAGGCGACCCCAATGCGGCGACCTACCCTGCACCGCCATCAGGACCCGGCCCAGATGCTGGCTTTGAATCCAATCCAGGCCATACCAATACACCGATCAACATTTCCCGTTGGCTCATTCAGCGCCTCGTCACCTCCAATCCCTCCAACGGCTACATTTACCGTGTTCAGAACGCCTACCGCGCATCCAACGGGAACCTCGGCACCGTTCTGAAGGCCATCCTGCTTGATTTTGAGGCTCGCTCCCTGCAACTCGCGGACACAGCCATCTCCCACGGCAAAGTGAAGGAGCCCCTCGTGGCCTTTGCCCAAATGTTGCGGGCATTCCGAGCCTTCTCCGGCGCGCCGCTCTCGATTCTCAGAGACAACACACCGCCTTTTGGCTCTGGCGAGACGCCAATGCCCGAGGCCTATCCCGCAACGGAGTTCAATAAGTTCTCCAACCAAAACGTGAATCCACCCGCCTTGCCAAACGGCTGGGCCCAAGGGCCATTCCGTTACCGCTTTGGTGATCTGACAGCGAACATCGGACAATCGCCACAGCGAGCGCCGAGTGTGTTCAACTGGTTCCTGCCAGACTTCGTCGTTCCAGGACCGATGGCCCAAGCGGGCTTGTTTGCACCTGAGCTTCAGATCAATACAGAGGCGTCCGTGGTCGCTAAGGTGAACATGTTCTACAACTTCACTTGGTCCAACCTCACCGGTATGTCGACACAGCCAGGCTCTGACGCCAACGTGGCAGATTTCACGCTTAGCAATGCCTGGGCCACTCCAGCAGTGCTCTTCTCTCTGGACGGCGGGAAGACCTTCACCAACTCGCTCACATTCAACGCGTCGAATTGGAACTCGGCTCAAACCATCACGGTCATCGCCGCAGACACGCCCAGTCTCGCCACCCTGGACAACAGCCTGCTTCGTTTCTCCGTTTCAGGCGCAGGATCTGGTTACGACGCGTTGCCGGTCCTGCCAGTAAATGTGAGCACCACTGACAATGAGTTGCGAAATGAAGGCATCCGAGTGGAAGAAACAGGCTTCTCCACCTGGGTGCAAGAAGGCGGAGCCACTGATACCGTGAACGTGCGACTTACGTCACCACCGCCCACTGGCGCGACAGTTACGATCAATCTATCGACTTCCAACGGGCAGGCCTCTGTCTCACCCACCACGCTCAACTTCACTAGCGCGAACTGGGATACGGCCCAACCCGCAACCATCTCGGCTGTGCAAGACGGTACCACAGAGGCCTCTGGATCTGCCAACTCCGCACTCATCATCTCTTCCACCAGCGCCACCGCCGCATGGAACGGGCTCACCGCACCTTCGTTCGTGATTAACGTGGCGGATGACAACGACGGAGCCAACAGCTACGGCATCATCATCGCAGAGAGCGGTGGTAGCACCATCGTGGCAGAGACGATCAATACCTCCGGCGCCGGCACGGATAGTTTCACCATCGTGCTGGCCAAACAGCCTACGGCAAGCGTGACGATAACGATTCTCCCTGTTTTTGGGCAGCTTGGGATTCACAACGGCACTAGTTTCGTCACAACAGCAATTACCCGAACTTTCACTACGACGACCAATCAGGCAGTGAGCGGCACGACGAGCGGCTGGAACGTGCCACAGACCGTCGTCGTGCGCGGTAATGACGACAACACTGCTGACAACGACTGGCCGGAGAACCCGCTGCACTACGGCTCACTCGTCGTTTACGGCACAGGCGGCGGTTATGACGCGGTAAAGGCCCAGACGGTGGTCGTTCCTGTATCTGAGACTGCCTTCACGGTCAGCACCACCAATGATAACCGCATCATGATCAGCCACGGCGGCTCGGATGCCAGTGAGACCCGCGTTTCTGAAGACGGCACCATTACTGACACTATCACCGTGGCCCTCCGCGCGGCTCCTCAGGCTGGTGTCCCTGTCACAGTGACCCTTGGCTCCGGGCAACTCTCCTGCACGCCAGACCACATCGTTTTCAACAACACCAATTACAGCACCCCAGTGACGGTGACCGTGAAGGCGATTGACGACCACTTTGCTGAGGGTCTGCACGTTTCCGAGCGTCAGGGACTCGTCAATGCAAACGCCGTGCAAGCCTTTGCCACCTGCACCATCTCCGGTGGAGCGGTGAACGCCACGACCATCACCGGACGTGGCTACGGCTATGCCAGCGCACCTCAGGTCACCTTTGCACCATCTCCTACGGGTGTGTTCGCCACGGGTACAGCCGTGTTGAATGCGCTGGGCCAAGTTGCTTCGATCAACATCACAAGCGGCGGCTCAGGTTACGTCAGCGCACCCTCTGTTACCATTGCAGCTCCACCCAATTCCATGCCCTTGATTCCCACGGCGATCTCCACTATCGCCAGTGGTGCCGTTAACAATGTCATCGTCACCAGTGGCGGAGGCGGATACTCAAGCCCACCCCTAGTGTTCTTCTCTGGCGCACCTGCTGGCGGCACGACAGCCAGCGGATATGGACAAATCAATGCCCAAGGCCAACTCACCAACATCGTCGTTACCAACGCTGGTGCGGGCTACATCACCGCACCCACCATTAGCTTCTATGAGCCACCGCACGGCCAGGCGACCATCGTGGCCACTGCCACCAGCGACAATGTGGCAGACAACAACTACAACAACTACTGGGCGCGCACCCACTCCAGTTTGTACTGCACTGTCATCGACAACGACCTCGCAGCTTTGGTGGTGAATCAGTCTGGCGGCAGCACCTCGGTGAATGAAAACGGCACAACCGACACCGTTGGCTTCTCTCTCAGCCAGCAACCTTCTGCAAACGTCACCGTCACTCTCACACCTACCAACCAAGTGCTGGTCAACAACACCACACTGCCCACCACGCTCACCTTCACAACGGCAAACTGGGGCACGGAACAAACGGTGACCGTGGCCGCAGTCAATGACGCGACTGTGGAGGGTGATCTTGGAGCCAACATAGGAGTGGGCATCGTATCAAATGATACTGCATTCGGTGGGTTGAAGGCCAAAGCCATTCCAGTCACCGTCATCGACAACGACTTCCTGCCTCTCAACCTCGCTCATGCCAACACCTGGACAATCGTGGCCGAAGGTGCTGCTGCTGGCAACTCTGATGCCAGCACTGTGCGGTTGAGCGACACCTTCACCGTAAGTCTGCCGCGCACACCAACGTCAGCTGTCACCGTGACGCTTGTCCCAGACGCAAACGTCACCGTTTCACCTTCCACGCTAAACTTTACTGCCGCCAACGTGGCTCAGACGGTGACCGTCACCGCCGTGGATGATGCCGCGTTGGAAGCCACTAACCACGAGGCCTCCATCCGCTTCCAGATCAGCAGCGCGGATCCAAGCTATAGCAACAATGCCATGTATCCGTGGCCGGTGCAGGTGATTGACAATGACAGCTACGGAGTGGCCATCGTACAGTCAGACCTCTTCACGACACCGACGGAGACCTCCACGGATACTTACACCGTAAGGCTAACTCGCGCTCCAGGAGGCAATGTCGTCGTCCGCGCCACCTCACCAGCTCCCGCAGAACTGCTGGTCAACAGTGCTACCTCCGTCAACCTCACCTTCACCACCACCAACTGGGCCACACCACAGACCATCACGGTCACCGCAGTGGGCGATGGGGTTATTGAGGGCCGCGAGTTGTTCAATGTGACGCATGACATCTTCTCCACCGCTGATGCCACAAACTACCCCACAAGCATGGGTATCTCACCAGTCACAGTATACAACACCGACAACTTCCGCCGCAATGAGGGCATGCTCAGTTATCCGGCGGGCGGCGGTATTACCGTCAATGCCAGCACGCCCAACAGCGGCACCCTTTGGACTGCTGAGGGTGGAGGCTACATGGACACGGTGGATGTCTATCTGACCGGAAAGCCCATCAACGATGTGGTGGTCTACATCTTCCCCTCCATCCCCACCGGTCAGGTGGCTCAAGTCGGCACAGACAAGACCACACTCGTCTTTAACTCCACCAACTGGAACATCCCGCAGACTGTCCAAGTCATGGCGCTGGACGACAGCTTTGTGGAGCCGCACCACATCAGCCAGGGCATCACTTTCCAAGCTCAAAGCAGCGATCCGCTCTATCAGTTCGTTAGCGCCACGCCCACCGTTTACATCGTGGACAACGACACCGCAGGCGTCATCATCGAGCAGTCTGGAAACACCACCAACACCACCGAGGGAGGGGCCACTGATACTTACACCGTCCGCCTCAACCGCGCTCCAAACGGCACTGTGGTCATCGAGCCACGTGTCAATACAGACACCACCGTCTCACCCACCAGTCTGACCTTTGATGCCAACAACTGGAACACCCCTCAATCGGTGACTGTGACGGCGTTTAATGACACTGGCAATGAGCGCAACGAAGTGTCCAATATCGGGCATTGGATCAATCCCACCGGCACAACGGACACTACCGGATTCGCCCTGCAGCTTCTCAACTGCAACACCACCATCAGCATCACCACCGTCACCTGTGCCTCAACGGTAGGTCTTTACGCTGGAATGCCCATCTCCGGTCCTAACATCAATCCTGGCACCACCATCAGCAGTATTTCCAATAGCACCACCTTTGTCCTTAGCGGAAGCGCTACCGCCACCACCACGACGCCCATCACCCTCACCGCTGGCATTCAGCACGTGCCCAACTTCGTCACCGACAATGATGACCTCGTGGCCGTCTCCCACGTCGGCCTGGATACACGCGTTCATGAGGACGGCAGCCTCTCTGACACTGTGCAGGTCACCCTCCGGCGTGCACCCACAGGCGGTAGCACCGTCACCGTCACCGCCGCCGTTCCCGCCAACCAAGGCTATGCCGCCAGCCCTACTGTGCTGACTTTCAACAGCAGCGACTGGAACACCGTTAAGACCATCAACATCACCGGCGTCAACAACAACAACTTCACTGACCGCCTCCACAGCGCCAACCTGACCTTCACATCCGCCGCGAGCGGCGGCTCGCCCAACGACACGGCGTTCAACCTCGCCAACAACGTTATCAATCAGATCCCGGTGTTCGTAGCCACTGTGGATACGCCGCAGGTCGTTGTTAGTGAGTCCAGCAACTCCACCAACCTCAATGAGGGTGGTGCCACTGACACCGTTTCCTACATCCTGAGCCACCAGCCCACCGGAGACGTCACCGTCACCATCACCTGCGACTCCCAGCTCGAAGTCGCCGGTCTCGCGGTCAACGGTGTCCTCACTTATGGCCCCACAGCCACGCTCACCTTCACCACGACCAACTGGAATGTCTATCAAGCCGCCACCTTCCGCGCCAAAGACGATCTCGTCACCGAGAGCAACAGTTTGCTCGTCCCGCATCTCGGCTGGGTCACAAACTCAGCCACCAGCGGTGATCCCCAATACAACGGCGTCACCATGGCCACGTTCCCGGCACTCATCATCGACAATGAAGTGCCTGGAGCCGTGCTCAGCCACACTGGCGGAACTACGATCGTGGCCGAAGGCGGCACGGGCGACACCTACACCGTCGTCCTCACCCGAGCACCCACCGCAGATGTCACGGTCAACATCACCCCAGATGCAGACGCCACCGTCAGCCCCACCAGCCTCACATTCAACACCGGGAACTGGAGTACACCCCAAATCGTGACCGTCAATGCCGCCCCCGACACAGACATCGAGAGCCTACACACTGCCACCATCGGTCATAGCTTCACCAGTGCGGACCCCATTTACAGCGGCCACCCCGCGCCCAATCACATCGCCACCGTTTACGATGACGATGGTAACCAACTCGTTGTCAACCAGACCGGTGGCACCACCGTGCTGACCGAAGGCCCCAACAGTAGCGGCTGGGACACCTTCACCCTCGCGCTCTCACAGCCGCCCACCGGCACCGTCACCATCAGCCTCATCCCGCCGATGTATTACATCCCGCCGGCACCCTACTCCAAGCAATACGGCTACTACACCAGCGACCTCTCCGGCTCCAACCAGCAGCGCGACCGCGTAGTGCTGGACTACACCGAGATCAACCTCCTCTACCGCAGCACCTTCTACGGCTATCTCACCAGCGTCTACGGAAGCAACATCCCGAATCCACCCACAGACGCAGAGTGCCAGAGCGCCCATTGGGCCGCCGCCAAGGCTGTGGTCGACAAACTCGACCTCTGGTTCAACGGCGGCAGCCTCAAAGCCCGCTACCCCGTGCTCAAAGAGCCCAATCAGGCCCCGCCTACCAATCCAGAAGACGCCCTGCACCCTCGTCAGGTCATCCTTGAAGCCATATTCTATCACAATGGTGCGTCCAACAATCCCAGCACCACGCGATACATGCCAGAGATTGTTTTTGATCCGAAAGTTCCGCCCGTGGGCACCTTCCACGACGAGATTCGTGATCGCTGCCGTTGGGCCGGTTATCTCATGACCACCGTGATGAACGGATTTGTAGCACACTGATGCCATTTTGGATTTTGGATTTTAGATTTTGGATCGTCATGAACGAAGCGGAACTCAAATCGCGCACCAAGCAGTTTGCTCTGCGGGCCATTCGGCTCGTGGATGCGTTGCCGCGAAAAGTGTCAGCAGAGGTGCTTGGCAAACAACTCATCCGCAGCGCCAGTTCTGTGGGTGCCAACTATCGCAGTGCCTGCCGAGCCAAGTCCTCACCCGATTTCATCTCCAAGCTCAGCATCGTCGAAGAAGAAGCCGATGAATCCGAATACTGGCTGGAACTCATCCAAGAAGCCGAACTGATGAAGCACACGCTAGTCGATCCCCTCCGCACCGAAGCCCACGAAATCACTGCCATCTTCACCGCCTCCATCAAGACCGCCCGGCGCAACACTCAGAGCACACGGAGCAATCCAAAATCCAAAATCTAAAATCCAAAATCAAATGAACTTGTTGCTCAAAAAGTCCGAAGACAGAAGTCGGCCCAATCGCCGGGATTTCATGGTGCAATCCGCTGCGGCAAGCCTCGGAGTCACCAGCATTGTCAACACGCTGGCTCAACTGAAGCTTGTTGGCTCAGCAGCAGCCCAAGGTGGCCCAGGCGACTACAAGGCCCTCGTCTGCTTTTTCCTCAATGGCGGGAATGACGCCAACAACCTGCTACTCCCCATGGGTGGTAGCGCCAGGACTCTTTACGATTCTGGGCGCGGCGTGCTAGCCATTCCCACAGGTCAGATCACCGGCATCCCAGCCACAGGTGCGAACGCCTACTTTGGGGCGGGCAGCACAGTTAGCAGTGAGATTACGCCCACCAATGGCGGAGCCTACGGGACCGCTGGCTATCTCGGGAGCACCATGGGTCTGCATCCGGGGGCCTATCCATTGTCGACCATGTTTGGTGCCGGAGATCTGAGTTTCATTGCCAACGTTGGCACTCTTATTGGTACACAGGCAGTCACGCGCACCAATTTCAATACCTTGCCCGCTGCCGCCAAGCCCCCTCAGCTCTTCTCCCACTCAGACCAGCAGGTTCAATGGCAATCTTCTCTCCCCGATCAGCCGTTTGCTCGCGGCTGGGGCGGAAAAATCGCGGACTTCCTTCAGAACCTGAACAGCGGCGACCTTAGCATGTCCGTCTCCATCGCAGGCGTGAACAGCTTTCAAGTCGCATACGACCAGCCAGCTTATTTCATGAATAGCTCTGGCAATGTGTCAGCACTGACGGGCTTTTCAGGAGGCACTCCAACTCACAATTACGGAGCCGCCTTGAGAAACACCAACCTCCAGCCCATTTACACCAATCCTACCACCCTGCCATCCAACAAATACAATCCTATGGCGGGTCTGGCCAGTGGTGCAGACCCACTAGCAGGCACGAACTACCAACACAACGCAGCAGGCTGGCGACTCCGAGCCGTTGAGCAAATCATGGCCTTGACTCACGCCTCACTGTTTGACGAGGCCTACAACGGCGCGCCAGAGAACGCACGTGTCACGGAGGGTTTGGTGGGGAACGCACTCGGTATGACTGCGGGGTCCACTGCGGGAACTTCCACAGTAGATATTCACTGGGAGAACTGGTTCCCCAACGGCCTGTTCAACCCCCGTATCCCTGACATAGCCAACCAGATGAAGACGGTAGCCCGCCTCATCGCAGGACGGAGCCAGTTGAACAACACTCGCCAGATTTTCTTCGTCCAGCTTGGTGGATGGGACACACACACCTCGCAGATTCCTGGCGCAACGAACAATGGCCACTATGCCCTCGTCAACCAGATGTCCCGCGCCATCCGTGCCTTCAAAGACGCCATGGTGGCCCTTGGTGACTGGAATAAAGTCCTGCTCTTCTCGGCCTCAGACTTTAATCGCACTTTTACGCCCAACAAAAACGACAACACCGGCGGCTCCGACCATGCTTGGGGCAGCCACATGTTCGTAGCAGGCGGCGGCGTCAAAGGCGGCAAAATCTGTGGCACCTACCCCGACCTTACGGTGAATGGCGGCATCGACTGCACTGGCAACCGCGGCCGCTGGATTCCCAGCACGTCCACGGACCAAGTCTTTGCGAGCATCGCGAAGTGGTTTGGCGTCAACGACGGTGACATCAGTACTATCCTGCCCAACTTCACCCGTTTCCAAACCGATCTCAGCCCCGCAACGCTCACCGCTAAGAACCTAGACTTCGTGAACTTCACGTAAGAGGCTGATCCTGAGTGATGGAGCCCTCTGAGCTTGCAGCAGCAATCTCCGCCGAGTTGGCGGAGATTGAACGTACCTTCATGCCATACGGAAAATTTGGCCCGAAGGCTTTCCCTCCTCACGGCGTGCCGATTTATGATCTGCCTGCAGACTACTTGAGTTGGTTCGCTATGAAGGCAGGCTTCCCTAAGGGCAGGCTAGGCGTGCTGTTGCGCATCGTTTACCAAATGAAAACCGATGGCTCTGACTTTGTCTTCGAGCCGATGAGGAAGAAGCGCGGAGGCCGAACCGTGTTGCGCGAGCAACGACCGAAGGTGTGGAAGATCGACAACGACTAGCAAATGGCATGATTGAGCGCGGCCTCGAGAGCCACTCTCAACGAATCGAACTGACCTTCATCGACCTTGCGCGGAACGTTTACCGGCGGATCTAAGGCGATCCGCACCTTTGAAAACGGCTTCGGTAACTGAAAACGATCCCACGTGCCAAACTCCCAGTACGACTCGTAACTTATCCTCGCCGTCATGATTCGAGCGCCCGTGAGTTGAGCCAGTTTTAAGGCTCCTGGATGCATCTGGTAAAGAGGACCCCGCGGACCATCTGGCGTAATGCCGACGTCATAACCGGCTTTGACTTTTTCAGCCAATTTGATGAGCGCGGACATGCCTTTGTCTGGTTTCGACGATGAGCCACGTGCTGCCTCAAGCCCAAACTCGGCACAAACGTCTGCGATGATCTGTCCATCCCCACTTGGCGAGCTTAGGATGCATCCAGGAATGTGCGGAAACCACCGCTGATGCAGATATGGCACAAGGAACATCCTGTTGTGCCAAAACAACCAAATCAGAGGCTCACGTGGTGCCGTGGAAGTCAAAACACCCGCTTGGTCATCCACTTCATACTTCAAAGTCGAAGCAATGCCGCGGAGCAGCCACGAAACAACGCGTCCGGTGTGCTTAAACCGAATCTTCACCGCGAAAACTCTTCCAGGGTAACTTTCTCGTCGTGATCATCGTCAAAGTTGTCGAACCTCTTCTTCCCTTCCTCTTCACGACCTTTGAAATGGGTAATGTGCTCGTCGCGCGTGATAAAGCCGTCATGGTTCTTATCCACCTTCAAAAACATGGCTTTGCGATCTGATGCTTTCGTGGGCGCTGCTTTCCCTGACTTGGGCGCACCACTCCCAGGATTGATTCCCCAGGCATGTTCCATGATCGGCAGCGTCTTGTGCCACGAGAGCAATGCCTCGGTCATTCGGCTGACCACCTCCGCGTGATCAGTAGCCACGTTGGTCATCTCTGCCTTGTCTTCAGGAATGTTGTAAAGCTCCACCATTTTGGCATCAGGCGTCATCAGCAGTTTCCACGGTCCATCCCTCATAGCGAGTGGCGGAGGAGTAAAGTCTTTGAGTCCTTTTTGGGCTAATGAGAAGCGCCATTCCCAAAACAGCGGTTTCTTCCTCGGGCGCGGCCCATCTGTGAAAACATCACTGACATCCTCGCCGTCCATATTTGCTGGCACATCTGCTCCAACGAGCTTGCAGATGGTCGGCATCAGATCGACCGCGCCGATCACGCTCGTCTCGTCAAGAACGCCAGCCTTTACCTTACCAGGCCAGCGGACGATCATTGGCGTGCGCACACCGCCTTCGTAAATGCTCCGTTTTCGTCCACGAAGAGGTCCAGGTGAGCCAACTCCTGCGTTGGAAGCATTTCCAATGTGATAATCTTCCGGCCCGTTGTCCGCACTGTAGATGAGCAGTGTGTTGTCATCGATTCCCAACTCCTTGAGCGCATCAAGGAGACGACCCACCTGGGTGTCGAGGTCCGTAATGCTGGCGGCAAACACCTTCATCTGCGCCTGCAAGTTTCTGGCCTGCCGATAATACTCCTGAGTGTATTTACCAAACGCGGGATGATTCGCCTCGGGCTTGAGCTCATCGTAAACGGCAAGCTGCTCTGGCGTGGGATCCAACTTGGCATGAGGCACCAAAGTCCAAATGTTGCAGTAGAAAGGCTCGTCCTTGTGTTTCTGGATGAACTTGAGCGCGTGATCCATGATGATGCCAGTGGATTTGCCCATCCAGTGCGGCTCCCGCTCTTCACGTGGCCCACGGAGACGTGTGTCGTTTGAAACGGTCGTTACCGACTCATCCACGGCATAAGCATCGGGCATGGGAGCTCCCTCTCCACTGCCCAAGTGCCATTTACCAAAATGTCCTGTGACATACCCTGCGGATTTAACCTGCCGCGTGATCAAAGGAGCCGAGGTGTCCAGCCAGTCCGGCATCTTCCGTGCAGAGTTTTGTGCGTGATCAGAGAAATGGCCATGAACCCTGTGCCTCGCTGGAAATTGGCCCGTCATGAAAGCCGTGCGGCTTGGCGAGCAAACGGGATTGGCCACGTAAAACTGCGAGATCCTGGTCCCCTCACGTGTCAGACGATCCAGGTTTGGTGTTTTATAATAAGGATGCCCCCAGGATGCCGCATCTGCCCAACCTTGGTCATCCGTGAGGAGGAAGATGACATTGGGCTTCCGATCAGCGGCGTGTATTGCGCCCGCTAACAGCAAGAGTAGCGCGATTCGATTCAGCATGGCATTCGTTTCAGGTGAAGTGGAGCCTGGCGATGTCAGAGCGGTTCTGCATGCCGTCAAAGGTCACGTGCTTAACGCTTTCATAAGCCGCATCTCTCGCCGCATCACGCGTATCGGCCTGAGATACGACTGCCAAAACTCGCCCACCGTTGGTTTCAAACATTCCAGAGGCATTCTTCCGCGTGCCGCAATGATACACCCGTGATCGACTCACTTTCTCAAGTCCACTGATGACGTCCCCGCTCCTTGAGGACGCGGGATAGCCTGCACTGGCTAGGATCACACACACACTCCAACCAGGCTTGAACTGGATGAGTTGGGGATCCAATTCCCCACGAGCACCGGCCATGCAATACGCTGCAAAATCTCCCTCTACCATGGGCATCACAGCCTCTGCCTCAGGGTCACCAAAGCGGCAGTTGTACTCGATCACCTGCGGCCCCGTGGGCGTCAGCATCAGACCAAAATAAAGGAAACCGCGATACCGCAGCCCATCCTTCTGCAACCCAGCTACGGTGGGCTTCACGATGTTCTCCTCAATTTGTTGCAAGGTCGCAGCATCAGCGAGATCCATGGATGCCACTGCCCCCATGCCGCCGGTGTTTGGCCCCTGGTCGTTGTCTCGGATGCGCTTGTAGTCACGCGCCGGCATCAGAATGTGATAGCGGTCATCACAGACGGCCGCAAAGATGCTAATCTCTGGACCTGTGAGGCATTTCTCCAAAAGCAATCGTCCCGGACCAAAAATGCGCTTCGTCATCACGTCGTGGACGAACTCCTCTGCTTCCTCACGATTTGGGCACACGGCCACCCCTTTTCCGGCAGCGAGGCCATCGAACTTGAGCACCGCCGGAAAATCGGAGAGCACGGCTAACACGGATGCTGCATCGTCATGCACACTGAAATCGGCTGTGGGGATGCCATGGCGCTTGAGGAACTCTTTGGCGAACACCTTGCTGGCCTCAAGTTGAGCAGATTCTTTTCGCGGACCCCAACAAGGAATGCCCGCCTCGGCGCACATGTTGGCCAAGCCCTCATCTTTCACGAGCCAAGCTTCTTCTCCGGCAACACAAAGGTCCACACCCTCAGCTTTCATCAGGTTGATGAGGGACTCTAAGTCAGAAGCCTCCACCCGCCGAGCCAATGAAGCGATCGCGTCACTACCGGGCCAAGCGAGAAGCTCATGGTTGCCAGGGCTTTCGCTCAATGCGGTAAGAAGTGCGTGTTCACGACCGCCTTTTCCTGTGACGAGTATTTTCATGCGTTTCGTAGAGCCATGAGTGGTGGGATTTCCACAAAAAATCCGTGTTTCTCCGCGACTTCCGGCATTTTTTTGGCATTCTGGTTACGGTTTTGCCGTCTTTGGCATTCCGTTCGCGCGTAACCACCCCCAGACATGTCAGAAGAAAATCAACCGAATCGCGGTGACAGCAATCGTCGCAATCAGGAGCCACAGTTTAACTGGCGCGGCTTCATACTCTTCATGCTTTTTGTGATGCTGGTTCTCTCGGCCTATGTGGCCTACAATCAGAAGAACCAGCCGCAGGATTGGACGTTCTCCAAGTTCAAGGAAAACGTGGAAGCAGGTAATGTGGTTTCGGAGGTGTCTTTTCCCCTTCAACTCGTGACCTCGGACTCAACGCGCAAGGAAGTCATTGAGGGCTACTACCGTTTCGGCCCAGATAAGGCAGCGCCTGCCCCAGAGCAGACCGCTCCGGTCATGCCGGGCAGCATTCAAGCCCGCCCAGGCTATGTGCCTTTCCGCGTGCCGGTAAATCTGGATTTACAAAAAGACGAGATCAACGCCCTACTCAAGACCAAGGGCCTCACCCTGACGGCACGGCACACGGATGCCACGCTTACTTCTCTATTGGTGACGCTACTGCCGCTCATATTGATCATCAGCGTCATCTACATGCTGATTCGTCAGCAGATCAAGACTGCAGGCCGCGGTGCCCTAAACTTTGGTAAATCAAGAGCCCGTCTTCTCTCGCTGGATCGCAACAAGATCACCTTCAAAGATGTAGCGGGTGTGGAAGAGGCTAAAGACGAGGTCCACGAACTGGTGGAGTTCCTCAAAGATCCGAAGAAGTTTCAGCGCCTAGGCGGCAAGATTCCAAAAGGTGTGCTCATGGTTGGCCCGCCCGGAACAGGCAAGACGTTGTTGGCCAAAGCGATTGCTGGTGAGGCTGATGTGCCCTTCTTCAGCATCAGCGGCTCTGATTTCGTGGAGATGTTCGTTGGTGTTGGAGCAAGTCGCGTGCGCGACATGTTCGAGCAGGGCCGCAAAAATGCTCCCTGCTTGATTTTCATCGACGAAATTGACGCGGTGGGCCGTCATCGTGGCCACGGAATGGGTGGAGGCCATGACGAACGTGAGCAAACGCTCAACGCTCTGCTCGTCGAGATGGACGGCTTCGATACCCAGGAAGGAATCATCATCATCGCCGCGACGAACCGCCCTGACGTGCTTGACCCTGCGTTGCTCCGCCCTGGACGATTTGATCGTCAGGTCACGGTTTCTTTGCCTGATGTGAAGGGCCGGGAGGAGATCCTCAAGGTCCACTCGAAGAAGGTGAAGCTAGCCGAAGATGCTGACCTGTCCAAAGTCGCACGCGGTACACCCGGCTTCTCTGGAGCGGAACTCGCTAATGTGATCAACGAAGCAGCGCTCCTAGCTGCTCGCCGCAACTTGAAGGCTATCACGACCGCCGAACTCGAAGAAGCCCGCGACAAAGTGCGCTGGGGCCGTGAGCGTCGTTCGCTTGCACTCACCGAGAAGGAGAAGGAAAACACAGCTTATCACGAAGCAGGTCACGCGATTCTGATCGAGTTGCTCGAGCACACCGATCCACTGCACAAGGTGACGATCATTCCTCGGGGTCCTTCTCTTGGCTCCACCATGTGGCTGCCTGAAGAAGACAAGCACAACGACCGCAAAAGCGAGTTGTTGGACGACCTAGTGGTGGCGATGGGCGGCCGTGTCGCAGAAGAGATTCAGTTTGGCGATGTTACCAACGGAGCGAGTGGAGACATTCGGATGGCCTCAAGGATCGCACGCAACATGGTCTGCAACTGGGGCATGAGCACCGAGTTAGGCATGATCGAGTATGGCGAGAATGAGAGCGCTAGCTTCATGGGCCGTGGCACCAACAACTACAGCCAAGACACGGCGAGAAAGATCGATCAAGAGGTGAAGCGCCTGATCGATGATGCCTATGCTAAAGCCAAGGACATGCTGCTTGCTTACAAGGCTCAACTTGATGCTATCGCCCTAGCGTTGCTTGAATACGAGACGCTAGATGGTGAGCATATCAAAGAAATCATGCAGCATGGCAAGTTGCTCAATCCGCCGAAGAATCACTCCAAGCCGCCGCCCCCTCCTCCATTGCCTAAATCGGCGGAAAATCGTCCTGCACGCCAAGAAGATGAGGATGAGGGTGGACTTGCGCCCAACATCGTCGGTGCGCCTGCATGACCGGCCTACCCGGCACCACAGAGCTTGTTGAGTTCACACGCGCGTTGGCAGATGCCAGCGCGCAGGTTATTCGGGGCTATTTTCGGTCAGACTATGAGGTAATTAGCAAGTCAGACGATTCTCCTGTCACCAAAGCTGACCGAGAAGCGGAAGAAGTAATGCGCTCCCTCATCACCGCTCGATTTCCCGAGCACGGCATTCTTGGCGAAGAGTGCGGGCACTATCAGCCCGAGGCAGATTACCAGTGGGTGCTTGATCCGATCGACGGAACAAAGGCTTTTGTGAGCCACAGTTACCTTTTCGGCACTCTCATTGCGCTACTCTATCAGGGTCGACCTATTCTCGGTGTCATCCATCACCCACTCATGGCGGACTTCCTCATCGGGATCGAGGGAGAGACGTTTCTCAACGGCAAAAAAGTCATGATGCGCTCCTGCGAGCGGATTGAAGATGCAATCTTACTCAGCAGCACGATGGATTTGATACGGAAGCATCAGAACGGAGATGCGTTCGACGGACTGAGCCTCCGAGTCGCGCGCCACAACAACTGGGGAGATTGCCACGGCTACTACCTCCTCGCTGTAGGAGGTGCAGACATCATGGCAGACCCAATCATGAATCCTTGGGACATCATGGCGCTCATTCCGATCATTGAGGGCGCTGGCGGCCTTATCACTGACTGGCAAGGCAACGATGCGGTTGCTGGACGAAGCATCGTGGCGGCAAACCGAGCACTCCACGCTGACGTAATCAGGGCTCTGAATCCCTGATTATTGCGAGATTACGACCTGTCCGGAAAGCATGGGCGAGGTTTTTATGGTCTGGCCAACTCCTGGCACCTGGGGCACGAGGAAATAGCCGAAAGCCTTCTCAGTGCCGCTAGCCGGGCGCACGATGACGCCGTAGAACTTAATAGCAGACCGCACGAGTGCCGGACTTGCTTCCGTGAGGGTAAACTCGCCAGTCACCAAACCACTCGCTGGATTGATGCTGAGCTTTGCCTTGCCTGGATTTGCCGGGGAGCCCGCAAGTGGCATCACAACTGTGTTAGTCGCCGTAAAGGTAAAGGCCGCCACGTCAGGGTTGGTTGCAGAAGCATCCACTCCCCCCGTCAGACCACCATCAGCAAACAAAAGGCTGGCTGTAGAAGCGGAAGATGGAAGACCAAGTACGATGCTGCCCTTGGAAGCGCGCGCCAAATACTTGCCATAGACATCAAGCGTCAGGGGGCCGAACAGACCGGTGTAAACCCTACCCGTTGTGGTAACACTCTTGTTCCAAATGACATTGCCAGAGACCGCGTTCTCAGTGAAGGCCCCACCTGGATCAGCACTGAGCGTCAAAATGCCAATCATTGAGCTCTGCTTATTGTAGAGCGGTTGGTAGAAGAGGATCTCGCCATTGGGTCCGATAAACCCTGGGCAAGAAATGCCATTCCCATCGGAAGTTTTGCCTGCAAGCGTTAGAGATCCATCGAGTCCCACGGCGAAAGTCGCATAGCCAGTACCCTGCGGAACGGTTTGCACCCCAAAATTGGAGGCTAGCTCGATTCCCATGCTGTAATAACCGGCACGATTGCTCGCCGGGTTAATCGTCTTGTCCCAGACCTTCCTCCAACCAGAGACAGCAGCTGAGTTAGCGCCCTGAGCGACTGTTCCAGACAAGAGGTTCGTGATGCGATCCAGCACTAAGTCAACGTCAAAGCCCCCCAATGTGATATCAACGGCAGGATTGCCTCCGACCACTGTAACCAAAGACCCGGTGCTCTTCAAAGTTACCGTGCCCATCGTCAGTGTGATCGAGTAGCCACCCGTGATGGAGGTTTTCAGGTCGATGCGACCACCTATGGAACTGTTGACTTGTTCATTCGGAGCAACCCGGGCGAGATAGGTGCCAACGGTGTTGTTGCTGAGCGGGACCACGATCAATTGAGCGCTGACTGGCGGGCTAGTTCCGGCGCTGTTGGTCGCTTTTGCCTGCACCGCATACACACCAGGTGCCGTTGGCTTACCACTGATCACTCCGGTGGTCTTGTTGAGGACCAGCCCTGGTGGAAGCCCCGATACCGAGAAGGATTTAGGGTAGTTGAGGGCCTGTAGCGTGGCAGTGAATGGACTGCCGACGACTACGGAAGTGAAGACGGGAGTCTGCATCACTGGCGTGATCAGCCTAGCGAGTACCGTGAGACTAAAAGCCTTGGTGGACGTTGTGCCTTGACCGTCTTGCACTTGTGCAGTGAAGTTAAAGGCACCCGTAACTGTTGGCGTGCCCGTGAGAACTCCCGCACCACTCAACGTGATGCCCGAAGGAAGGGCTCCACCACTCACCGTCCAGGAATAAGTCCCGTCGCCACCTGAAGCTGCCAGCGTCTGCGAATAAACCAAGGTAGAGAAAGCATTCGGCAGCGGACTGGATGTCGTGATGCTGAGGGCTGGGAACGCAATGTTGAGTACGAAGGCTTTGGTGCTGGATGCACTGCTTGAGTCAGTTACTTCAACCGTAAAGTTGAAGGTGCCGCCCTCCGTTGGCGTTCCAGAGAGCGTTCCGCTGCTGCTGAGGGTAATGCCATCTGGAAGCGCTCCTGCAGAAACATCCCATGTGTATGGCGTGGAGCCACCAGTTGCAGCGAATGTCGCGTTGTATGCCGTGTTCACCGCTCCGGACGGCAGCGGCGAGCTCGTCGTAATGGTTGGCGTGCTGTTGATCGCTGCCAAACCAAAGTTGTCCGCTGAGGTGGTGGTGGAAGTGCCAACGGGATACGCTCCAACTAGCAATCTTGCGCCTGCGTCAAAACTACCGGCGCCAACGGTGAGATCGTTGATATCGATCGTCGTGGTATCAGGAATCGGCTCCTGCACGGGAAAGCGCCACCGCAAGCCCGGCACCACGGCTGATGTGTCTGGATTACTGGTCGTGTCCGAAATCGACCAGTATAGGATCGCGTGCTGAGTCGCGGTGCCAACGGATGCAGCGTTCAAGACCCAAATGTACATTTGCTTTCCGACGAGATTGAGCCCCGTGCTGCCGGTATCCGCCGTAGAGGAGGCAGAGAAATGCCCAGCGGGAGCTGAAACGAAACCGCTGCCGATGGTTGAGCTTCCAAACTCGACAAAATGATTGTTCAAGACGCTGGGCGTGTTCGCGAGCGTTTGAATCTCGGCGTCCGTCAGTTGATCCCCAGTGCTTGAGTTTCTGAAGTGACCAATCCTCACAAGAGAGCCAACCGGCAGTTCAGTGCCGTTCTCCAAGCTGAAGCCGTGATTGATACCCGCAGCCCAGTTGACCGTAGCAGCGTTAGACTGGAGGGACATGGCAGCTCCGGCTGCCAGTAGAAGAAGCAACTTTCTCATGGGAAATTAAAAGGAGGCGGGGTGTTGAGGAATGACCCAGGTGAATGACCCCGGATTGAGACGGCGGACAATAAAACCACTGCCAGCGGCGATGACAGTAGCGGCTGCATTTGTCGATTGATCTCCAGTTTTGCGCCAACCCGTGCCGCCGATTCCCTCCGTCTGGTAGTAGTAGGTGTCGTAGCCGCTTCCATTCCAAATGAGCACCTGATCGGCCGATGTAGAGCTTCCCCCAGCGATTCCCGTCGAGTTATTGCCCGTGTAAAGGCCACAACTGGATAAGGTCATCTCAATCGCTGACGGATTGGGCACAAAGTTGTGACCTGGAACAATAGTCCGGGTCGTCAAACCCGGTTTGACCACGCCTGTGACCGTTAAACTAATGGAATCTGACTGAGCGCGCTTGACCACCATGCAGCGCGCGGGGTCGATGACTGTTTGACTGGCATCGACACTCGGGCTGCCCGCCTTTCGCCACCCTGTTCCTCCGATGCCAGCCGTCTGGTAGTAATACACATCGTAACCCGTATTGTTCCAAACGTGAATCTGATCGGCTGAGGTCGCCGTCCCTCCCTGTAGCCCCACACTATTGGTCGCGCCGAACACCCTGGCTAAAGTCCAATGCTTCCGAATGATGAAGCGAAACGGAGCGGTAACACCCGCCGCCAGACTACTGGCTAACGTGACTGTTCCAGGAGCGGCGGTGTCCGTGATATTGTAAATCGTACCTACACCTGCGGCGGTAGTTGAGCCATTGATGGCCGCCACTTCCAAGTAATGGGACCCAGCCGCACCATTGAACTGATCATCTGTCCAAATAGCCGCAGAACTGGTCACAGTCGTTCCGCTAGCACTCGTGGCTAAGCCAGAGGCTTCAGTGGCTGGGACCAGCGGCAGACCGCTGAACGTGAGTTGACTGTTACCTGACCCACCATTCCCGCCCACCGTAAGACGCTCAAAGCCAACGATTTCACTGTAGGTTACCACCTGGGCTTTGGCCGCCATGGCACACGCAAAGCAGAGCAGAGCTGGCAGGGTCTTTTTCATGAGAGTCAAAAGTTGGGACTTCGCTAACAAAGGATTTGAAGAGAAACGCCAGTATAACCGATCTAGGGTAGTTTTGGCAAAGAAAAGCATCGGGTTTGGACAACTGACCATCCACTCGGTTCAATTGTGAATAACTGCATCCCGTCCAGCCCATAAGTTCATGGACACTCGGCGACCTCACGTTAAGGTTTTCATCATATGGACCCGCTTCCTTCTTTGCCCGCACCGAGTCCCGAACCGGCCGCTCGACACGCAGTTCCACCGCCGCCTCTTCCTCCTCAGGTGATCGTCACCGAACGCCGAAGTGGCAATGGTTGCTTGTGGGCGGCAGTCGTCATGCTTTCGCTGGTCATATTGGCCTTTCTGGCCCTATTTTTCATGGCTGGTGCCAGCTTGAGCGAGATGAACGTGCCCTCCATCGACCAAATGCACCCGGCACGAAAGATACCCCGGTTGCGCGAAACCATCGTCCAGGAAGGCACCGCCCACTCTCCTGACAAGATCGTCCAGATCGACCTCGACGGGATCATCAGTTCCGGAGAAATGCCCGTTGGGCTTCTTGGCCATGAACAGTCGATGGTGGATTCCATCAAGCGCCAACTGAACCAGGCCAAATCAGACGCAAAGGTCAAAGGCATCGTTCTACGCATCAACTCGCCCGGCGGTGAAGTCACAGCTTCAGATACCATCTACGCCGCGGTCAAGGAAGTGGCCAAATCCAAGCCTGTGATCGTCTACATGGACACCGTAGCAGCATCAGGCGGCTACTACGTGGCCTGTGGGGCCTCCAAGATCGTGGCGAGCGAGACGACATTGACGGGAAGCATCGGGGTCATCATGGAGGGAATGAGTTATCACGGTCTATTTGAGAAAATTGGCATGGGCACCAACACTTTCACCAGCGGCAAGTTCAAGGACACGCTGAGTGGAGCGAGACCTATGCGAGACGACGAAAAGGCCTACATCCAAGGATTGGTAGACAAAATGTATCAGCGCTTTGTCGGCATCGTCTCAGAATCACGGAAGGTCCCAGTTGCTGAACTTACGTCGGGTGTAGCAGACGGCCGTGTCATGACAGGCGGGGACGCGCTTGGAGCCAAGCTTGTCGACAAAGTCGGCTACATCGAGGACGCCCAAGCCCTAGCACGGTCCGAATGCAAAGCGCCAGACGCCGCAATCGTCCGTTACAGCAAAGAGCCTGTGTCGGTTCTGGATATCCTTAGCCTTGAGGCCTCATCCAACAAAAAGGTGGAGGTCAACCTCCCTGGCGCAAATGCTCTTCCTCAGCTACTTCCAGGACGCCTCTACTACCTGCCTCCTGCCTGGTTGCGGTGATCACATTCCTCCTCACCGCAACGACGACCAATGCCTGACGCCGCCACCCTGGCCGTTCTCCAGGACCTCCTGACTTACACGATCCTCGCGATCCTTCTCGGCGTGGTGGTTTACTGGCTCTTTGCGCCCGTGCTGGAGGATGGCTTGCTCGCTTCTGAAGGGAACGTCCTCGTGCGCCCTTATGGATGGCAGGACGGACTGGCTGTGATGCTCCTGCTTGCCATGCTAACCAGCAACGTCTGGTCCAATCAAGGTGGTGCAAGTGCTGAGCCGTTGCAACCGGGGGCCGAATCCACCGGCTCGCCCATGGATCAGGCATTCTCCATCGCTCTCGGGAGTGGCTTCATGCTGCTGATGGGTATGGCTTTGATTTCGTACCTTCGGGTCTTTCGCCAACTCGATCCTGGGGAGATGTTTGGCCTGCGGGTCATGCCATTTCAACGCGTGGTGTTGCTCGCCTGCCTTGCAGGTCTCCCGATTTTTCTGTTCGTTACGGCTCTCTCCTACATTTCAAACGAACTCCTAACAGACGTCTGGCATGATCTGACACCACAGGCCCCAGTGAAGATCTTCCAAGAGAGCGGTCATTTGGTCGTGCAGGGATTGCTTGCCATTTCGGCTGTCGTCGTAGCACCTCTCGCAGAAGAACTTCTCTTCAGAGGCTATGTTTATGGGGTGATCAAGCGCTACACGGACAGCTACTTTGCCGCAGCCGCCAGCGCTCTACTTTTCGCGCTTGTTCACTTACACATTGGCACGTTGCTTCCGTTGTTTGCTTTGGGATTGATCTTGGCGGCAGCGTACGAGCTTTCGGGCAGTTTGCTGATGCCTATCTGCATCCACGCCTTTTTTAATGCCGCCAGCACTGCATTGATCCTAGCGGGTTATGGGACCTGAGCCTCGGCTTTTAGACTTGGGAGAGGACGCTGTGGTGAAGCGGTTGCTTGCAGCTCTGCCGATTCCCGCTCCAGACGTGCTCGTTGGTCCAGGTGACGATTGCGCAGTGATCGCTGGTTCCAACGGAGAAACTCTGCTGCTTAAAACAGATGCCATCGTCGAAGGAGTCCACTTTTTGCGAGAAGCGCCCGCACAGAAAATCGGGCGCAAGGCTTTGGCTCGCGCCATCAGTGACATTGGAGCCATGGGCGGAACTCCAAAGCACGCTCTCGTAACCCTTGTGCTGCCTCCGGACCTCACCATCGCGTATGTCGAGGGTTTGTACCGAGGAATGGCCGAGGTGGCTACGCTTTTTGGGGTCAGCATCGTGGGAGGCGAGACAGCACGGGGCTCTCAAATCATGATCTCAGTGGCGTTAACCGGGTCGGCTACTGCTGGAGCCGTGCTGCGATCCACAGGGAGAGATGGCGACCTGATTTGGGTCACAGGACGACTCGGTGGATCTATCAAAGGGCACCATTTTGATTTCACTCCAAGAGTCAAAGAAGCTGGCTGGCTAACACAAAACTTTCGCCCAACCGCCATGATGGACCTAAGTGATGGCCTCGCTACTGATTTGCCGCGACTTGCCCTAACAAGCGAGGTCGGATGGGAAATAGACGAAGCGCTCCTACCCATCAGTGAAGGATGCAGTGCTCAACAGGCTTGGAGTGACGGTGAGGACTACGAGTTGCTCTTCACCACTGATCCCTCGATCGAGAAACACCTCATGATGGCGTGGGTACAGGTCTTCCCAGACGTTCCACTCACGCGGATCGGAAAGATGGTTCCACTTGCAGAATCTTCATCTCTTCTTCAGCATGGCTGGGACCATTTCTCCAAATGACCGAGCATCTTGAGAGCGCCGAAGCGACGATTCACTGGGGCAAGCGTCTCGCAGCCACTTTGCGTGGTGGTGATGTCATCGCACTGATTGGCGGACTCGGCGCGGGAAAGACGCACGCTTCAAAAGGCATCGTGGAGGGGCTCGGTTGCGCCGCAGAAGTCACCAGCCCCACCTTCACTCTCGTGCATGAGTATCGAGGGGGCAAACTACCGATTTTTCACTTCGATCTTTATCGTGTCGAGACCGCTCAAGAACTTCTGGAGATCGGGTGGGATGAAATGATGGACGAATCGGGCATCATGCTGGTCGAGTGGGCAGATCGCTTCCCAGAACTGCTGCCAGCGAGTGCCCGCTGGTTTGAGTTGAAGGTCTTGCCCGAGGGTGGGCGGAGTGTTACGGCTCTTCAAAATCCGTCTGCATGACTTCTCGCGCCGTCCTCGCCATCGAACTTTCCACGCCACGAGGGCATGTGGCTCTAGTACGCGGTGCCGATGTGCTTCTTGAAGAAGCTTTTGTCTCCGAACGCTCACACAACTCCATGCTCTATGAACCGCTCGGCCGGGCGCTTGAAGTTGCAGGTGATGCCCTCAGCCTCGTCGTGGTTGGACTCGGGCCTGGGTCCTATACAGGCGTCCGCATTAGCATTGCCGCCGCCCAAGGGCTCGGCTTATCGCGTTCCGTACCCGTGATTGGACTTCCGTCGATCGGCTTTCTCTCAGACGAAGCCGATTACATCGCCGTGGGAGATGCACGTCGCGGGCAGTTCTACACAACGCGAATCAATGAGCATCGACAGCTCGATGCGATCAAACTTCTACCATCCGAGGAGACGTCTTCGTGGCTGAGTCAACAGAACCTGCCTGCGTTCACCTCAGACAGCGTTCCGCCATTGCCCGGCGTGTTGTGTGCAAAACCTAGCGCCATCTCACTTGCGAAACTTGCTGCTGAACTCGGAGAAGAAACCGTCTGGACGCTTACGGAGAGGCCTCTGGAGCCGTGCTACGTGCAAGAAGCTTTCATCACCAAGTCCAAGAAACCGCTCGGCACCTAAATCAGCTGCATCACATGCAGCTACTTCTCCTGATCGGGCACCTCACTGAACATCCGGCGCACATCTTTTGCTCCTTTCACGGCTACAAAGAGTGTGATGAGCGTGTACCAAGCCAGCGCGGCGAGTAGAATGATGAGCCAGAAAGTGATCATTGTGCTGCAGACTTTGAAGATGGTTGGAGAAGCGACCCAGCAATCATGCCGAGAGCCGCACCTCCAAAGGCCGCTAGACCGGCCCAATCCTTACCAATAGATGCAGCCCAAGCGCTGGTGGAGGGCAGTTTTTCAAGAGTTAGGTGTGCCACAGGCACCAGGGCCCCACAGAAAATGGCCCCATAAGCACCCCAAGTGCTCGCTTTGCTCCAGTAACAACATGCGACGAGCAATACAGACATGCTCGAAAGATAAATGGAGCCTGTGAGCAGCAAATAAGACCACACATTGCCCTCGATCTTGTAAAACAGACCAAACACGAGCAGGTAAACACCAATCAAGCCAATGATGCAGCGGTTCCACAAGAGTCCTCTTCGTGCATCCAACTTCGTCTTCCGGAGTGGGCCAATGATGTCGTTGTAAATCACGCTCCCCCAACTCAGCATGTAACTGGAGTCGGTAGACATATCGGCAGCAAGCATTGCGGCGAGCAGCAGTCCCATAAGACCGATAGGAAGGAAGGTGTTAAGAAACTTCGGCATTGCGTGCAGCCCCTCCTCTTCCATGAGTGCGACACTTTGGGGCGGCAATTGGGTCTTCTCGGCAGCTGTGAGTTGCGCAAGTGGTTGTCCAACAGGCGAGGACTCGATCTTTGCTGCGATCACATCCGGGATCTTTGTTCGCTCGGCATCGGGAAGCGCACTGAGCGGCTTCCAACCAATCACTGCAAGTGCTGCAATCCCCCAAATAGCCGGAAAGAGCCATCGGCAGACGAAAAAGAAGCTCGTGTGAGTGTAGACTTTCATCCCAGTGGCTGCATCGCGGGCTGCCAAGAGCCTTGCCACCACAGCTTGCCAAGTAAGGGCCGCAGCAGCATTTCCCACAAACTGCATCAGCACCGAAGGCCACCCCATGGACGGATTCACCAGGGGATTGAAGCCTCCATCGCCGTGATTTGCTCGCACAGTTTCTACCAACTTGTCCCAACCGATCTGCGACAAGATCATCACGGTCACCACCAACATCCCGCCACTCATAACAATGAACTGCAAGTAATCCGTCACTAGCACTGACATCATTCCACCTAAAACGGTGTAAACCACGACGAGCAGAAGAAGCAGACTCATAATGAGCGTGAGCCACTTCAAATCCATCCCGGTAACCAAACAGATAAAGTCGCCCCCAATCTTCAGAAACACACCCATGTTGAGTAGCCCGCCCATCACAATCACCACACCTGCGAGCCAGCGCACCCCTTTACCAAATCGCTTCTCAAACAGCTCCGGCAACGTGACAGCGCCCGAATCACGGAGTGGTTTAATGCAGAATCCAGTAATGCCGATGATCCACATCGACAACGCTTGGCACAAACCTGGGAAAGCACCGGCAAAGCCATTGGTGTATCCACCTTGTGCGGTGTACATGCAGGTGATGATGCCAAACTCCGTGGCTGCCAGAGAAGCGATGCCGAGGTAGAGATTCATCTCCCGACCAGCGACCAAAAAATCTTCCACTCCCCTCACTTTTCTGCGCACCCAGATACCAGCCACCATCGTGACGAGGAGATAGACTCCCACGATGCTGCCATCTACGGCCCAGGAAAAGTGATTCATCGGCCCCCGATTGTGACTGCAATCCGGCGTTGGCAAAGTGGAACTTTCCTCGCTACAGAGAAAGCTTTCATGCCGCGCGAATACCGCATTCAGCAACACAGAGGACCCGCATCGGGCATCGACTACCAGGCCGAGCTCAATGAGTCCCAGTACTCTGCCGTCACCAGCCCGCCTGGGGCCGCTCTAGTGATCGCGGGTGCAGGTTCAGGGAAGACGCGGACACTCACCTACCGTGTGGCTTACCTTTTGGACAACGGAATCCCACCAGAGAACATTCTCCTGCTAACCTTCACCAACAAAGCCGCACGTGAGATGTTGGAGCGCGTCTCTGCTCTTGTTTCCACTGACACTAATCGCCTCTGGGGTGGAACTTTTCACTCGATTGGCAATCGCATCCTGCGTCTGAACGCTCAGCGTCTTGGTTACCAACGCGGCTTCTCCATCATGGATCGCGAGGATCAAAAAGACCTCATGGAGAGCGTGCTGGCTGGTGCAGAGTTGGATGTAGGTAACTATCGCTTCCCCAAGGCTGATGTCTTGATTGAGATGTTCTCTTTGGCGCTCAACGTTTGCGTCAGCCTGCATGAGCTCATTGAAGAGCGCTACCCTTACTTTGGTCCGGTAGAAGAGTCGATTCAAAAGGTGCGGGAACTCTATGAGCGCAAAAAACAGGAGACCAACACGATGGACTTCGACGATCTGCTGGTGCGTGTCGTTGATCTCCTGCGAGATAACGTAGATGTGCGAGAATACTACCAGCGGCAGTTTCAGTTCGTGTTGGTAGATGAGTATCAGGACACGAACAAGCTCCAGTGCGACATGGTAGACCTCCTTTGTGGGGAGAACGGCAATCTCATGGTCGTCGGTGATGACGCCCAGAGCATCTACTCCTGGCGAGGTGCTGACGTGGGAAACATCCTCAACTTCCAAAGGCGCTACCCAAAGGCAAAAACGTTCAAGATTGAGACAAACTACCGCAGTGTGCCGGAGGTGCTGGCTCTTGCCAACGCATCCATTGCCAACAATAGCGCCCAAATCCCAAAGACTCTTCTGCCGGCACGTTCAGGAGGCAAAATGACCCCTGCCCTCGTCTCAGTGGACACACCTTCTGCCCAGGCTGCCTTTGTGGCACAACGCATCCTGGAACTCCACGAAGAAGGCGTCGAGCTTGACGAGATCGCGGTGCTTTATCGCGCTCACTTTCACTCATTGGAGATTCAGATGGAGCTCACCAGCCGAGGTATTCCATTTCAGATCACCAGCGGTCTTCGTTTTTTCGAGCAGGCTCATGTTAAAGATGTGGCTGCTTTCATGAAGTTCGCCGTCAATCGCAGAGACGAAGTCAGCTTCATGCGTCTCGTAAGGCTGCTCCCTGGCGTTGGGAATGCCAGTGCCAGCCGCATGTGGTCAGCGTGGCTGGCATCGGATGGCGTCAAAGATGGGCCTCTGGCGCAAAAGTTTTCCGCTCTCCTGATGGCATTGCCAGCGCCAAAAAAGGCCCAAGAAACTTGGCAACAGTACGCTTGGACGCTGGACGAGCTCGTAGACGAAGTTGGCACGCCTGTTGCGCCCGCATCGATGATTCACAGTGTCACTGAAGGTGTCTACGGCGACTACATGCGGACCAAGTTCAAGAACGCCGAGCAGCGCGAGCAGGATCTCGATCAGCTGTCTGCGTTCGCCTCCAGATTCAGTGACGCCACGGAGTTTCTCAGTCAACTTGCTCTGCTAACAGGCGTCGACACCGAAGGCAATCAACCGGGCGCTCAGCCTCAGGAGAAAGAAGCCGTAACGCTAACTACCACCCACCAAGCCAAAGGATTGGAGTGGAAGATCGTGTTCGCCGTGTGGTTGGCAGACGGAATGTTCCCTCATCGCCGCGCGATTGATGACGGAGGCCCTGAGGCTCTCGAAGAAGAACGTCGTCTGTTTTACGTGACCGTCACCCGAGCCAAAGATGAACTGTATCTGGTGTTCCCCGTGATCAATCACCAAGCTCGAGATGGCAATGTGCTCCAGAGAGCCTCAAGGTTCATCGAAGAGCTGCCTGATGAACTCGTAGACCCCTGGAAAATCACTGCCGGTTGGTAACTCCGTAGACGATCGGCTAGATCGACTGCTTCTCTGCGGGCGGGCGATCACCTTGTTGACCATGGCCTGCACCAGGCGGCACCTGATGGCTCATTCGCTCCATTTCCTCGAGCTTTTGAAGCAGTGGTTGCGGCAGCTTGCTACGATCTTCGTTGCTGTTGATCTCAAAGCGCTGTTCTTGTTGTTCACCCTTGAGCTTGGCCGTGAACACCTTGCGCCCATCCTCCTCCTTGAGTCGATACTCACCTGTGTCGTCTCTGCGAGTGATGGCTTTCTCATGATGCTCGTCACGATGCATATCCCGCTTCTCACCTTCACGCGCACGGCCCTCCTCAAAGCGCGGTGGTTCTGGCTGCGGGCGATCTTTTGGCCCTCGGAACCAGTCTTGCAAGCGCTCCTGGTAGTCTTTCATGCGGTCTTGGAACTCACGGCCACGTTCCTGCATTTCCCGGCCAAAGCGCTCCATGCGCTCACGCTGCTCAGGACCAAACAAGTGCCTTGAGTCCTCATCAAAGGGGAAGAATCGCCCGCTTGGTCCACGCGGTCCATACTCCACTGGCATCATCCGTTCGCCTACTTTCACGGTGACCTTGTGATCGGCGCCACCACGACGAACCGTGAGCACCACTTCAGCGTCCTTGCCTTCTGCTTGCACGAGTGCACTCAGTTGTTCGGTATTGACGATCTTTTGGTCGCCAAACAGCACCAGAACGTCATGCTGTTGTATCCCAGCTTTCTCAGATGGGCCATCCTTCATGACCTCGGCGATGATGAGGCCAAATCCAGGCTTCAGGCCAGCCTGAGCGGCGACTTCTGGGCCAACCTCGCGCGTCAGCAAGCCAATGTAAGGCCGTGGCTTCATTTGCGGCTCATGCCGAGGCCCGCGATTGCGACTGTCTGGTCCACCAGGTCCACGTTCACTATCAGGTCCGCGCTCTGGATGCCTTGCGCGATCAGGGAAATCGGGACGCTCTCCACGCTCAGGGCGCGGGCGACCTCCTTCGGGGGGTGGGGGCGGAACACCCGCGTCCGGCTTGCGAACTTCCTCGCCAGGGGCCGGTTTGGTGGGCTCCTGGGCGGATATGTTTAGAGTTGTTAGCGCCGCACAACTTAGCAGCGTGAAAATCAGTGGTTTTTTCATTGGAAGTGGGGTGGTTGGGTTATTGGAAATGGACTGGCACCAAAAGGTCATCCTCCTGCGGGACTTCGACGATGTATTCAGCGCCATCCCGCGGATCTACCCACCGGTGACGCTCGATGCTGGCGACACTCACCACCTGCCCCGGAGTGCCATCCGAGCCGATGACGATATCACCTTCATTGATATTCAGAAGCTCACGGCTGCTGTTGATGACTGGTGTGGTGGCGATGCTCGCAAGAGTGGATGGAGCGCGCTGGGGCAGAACCATCGTGAGCACGATGGCAGCAGCAGCGCCGATAGCAGCCCATCCGAGACGGGCGGACCACACCGAGGTGCGCTTCCTTTGTACTGTCTCGTAGGCGAGCAGTTGATTAAGCTCCATGTCACGCTGCATACGTGCCATCAGCCCAGCAGACGGTCCTACAGGCTGCATGGAGCGGAGATGTTTTTCGACAGTGATTTCGTTCATGACGTAACTTGTTGTTGGGGTTCAGGCGGGCAGGGGTTCGGCCTCCAAGAGATCAGCTCGCATGGGCTCAAGCACCTTTTGAAGCGCCTTGAGGGCATAGCGGTATCGACCTGCCACGGTGTTGATGGAGGCTTGAGTTGCAGTGGCGATCTCAGCAAAGCTCAGATCGCCCCAAATACGAAGCGTTACGACTTCCCGCTGCTCGGGAGGCAGTTCCTGCAGAGCACGAGCGAGCAGCTCGGCCGTTTCACGGTGCTGCACGAACGGCTCAAAGTAAGCCTCGTCACTCTCGACAGTCGCTTCACGACGGAGACGCCGCTCCTCGGACCTGCGGGCATCCATGGAGATCGTCCTGACGGCTGCATAAAGAAGGGGCACGTGAGCGCGATCTGCACCCGGGTTGTGTTGCCACCAACGGACAAACGCCAGTTGCACGACATCCTCAGCGTCTGCCTGGGAGGCGGTCAACTGCCGTGCATACAGGATCAGCCTCGGAGCTAGCTCCTGAAAGCATTTCTGCCAGTCGTGTGCGGGTCGGTCCATGGGGGATTCAACCTGCGTAACGCCCCACGGATGCGTTTTTGTGTGTCGTGGGCAGAAAAAATCAGTTCTTGGCCACCTTGTACTGGCAGTGCCCACTGCGGGCTAGCTCCTCGCAGCTGGCCTTGATGTGGATGCTTTTGCTGGATGGCTTGAATCCCAAGCGCCGTGTAATGCAGTCCTCTAGCAGCGCGATGTGCTCGTCCTCAAACTCCACGACGCGATCACAATCCGTGCAGGTCAGGTGATTGTGCTGGGGTTTATCCAGGAAGTTCGGGTCGTAATAGGTCTGGTCGCGCCCAAGATCGATCTGGTGCAGCAAGTGGCACTCCACCAACAAACTCAGCGTCCGATAAACCGTGGCGCGCGAGATCGTCGAGTCCACGCGCCGCACGCGGTCCAGCAGTTCTTCTGCCGTAAAATGATCCGTCGTGGAAAACGCCGTCTCCACGATCGTGTCGCGCTGTTTCGTGCGGCGGAGGCCTTTACTTGCGATAAAGGCGTTTAGGCGATCGATGACAGAAGCTTCCATGAATGAGTGAGGCCTATCATAATAACAAGTTGGCCATGCCCAAACAGGAAAGTTTCCGCTGGCGGCAGAACCTGTGGCGGCTAAACCACTGGTCATGCGTTGGCTGATAGCACTTCTGACCACGAGTGCCCTCATCCTCGGCACTCTGGCCGGTATTTCGGCTTTCAGGAGATATCAAACTGAGGAACGGGCTGTGCCCCGCCCTTTTGACCCGCAATGGATGCGGCTCTCGCCCCTAGAAGTCGCCGAACTGCCGGTTGCAGACCGCTGGGACATGCCGATGGGCTCGGAGTTTGGCGCGTTGACCTACAATGCTCAGCCCTTCCGCATCACTCGGCACCTGGGAGACGACCTGAACGGCATCGGAGGTTACAACTCGGACCTCGGAGACCCTGTCTATGCCGCCGCCATGGGCAAGGTGGTGTATCACGGCGTACCTGGGCCCGGCTGGGGAAAGGTGCTGCTCGTGGCCCATCGGGTGCGCAATACTCGTGGCGGATTCGATGTGGTTCAGTCCATGTATGCCCACCTGCTGAGCACGGACGTGAAGTTTGGTGATCTGGTGCAGCGCGGGCAGATCATCGGCAAAGTAGGCACCGCCGAGGGCAAGTATTTGGCCCATCTGCACTTCGAGATCCGGCGTGGGCCGTACCCAAATCCGAGCGTGGGTTACGCAGACGCGCCGCTGAATCGCGAAAGCCCGGAGTCCTTTGTCCTCAAGCACCGTGGAGCACCGCCTGAACTACTGAACGAAGCCCCACCGATCACGGGCCAATAACCCGCAGCCTCAGAAAGCGTCCCGGCTTGCCCAAAGGCACTTCCGTGGAAGCGCGCACAATCTGCAAGTCACCCACCTTCATGATGACCTGCTCCGTGACCTGGTTCGAGTGCCAAGTGAACATGTCCTCCGTCCATTGGACTTGATAGCCAATGTCCACCGCTGACAGCGGCCGCTTGTACATCATGGACAGTTGGCCATTCCTCACCGCTGGATCAGGAAGGCCCGTCACATCCGGCTTCTTTGGATCAAGCATCAGCGCGTATTCCATGAGGTTGGAGATTCCATCCGTGTCCGCATCGGAGTGGTCCGCTGCAGACGGGATCGCTCTGTAGCCAACGCCGAAGTGCCGCTGTCTCCAGGAGTCAAACGGCGCCTCAGCCACCGTCACCGAGACGTCCCGCTGAAGGCTCTCGTCGCCATGACTCGCGGTGAGCCGGAGCAAATAGGACCCGGGTTCCGCAAACGTCATGAAGGTAATCAACTGATCCGGGGGCCGAAAAGCCACATTCCCCGGCCCGGCGAGCTTTGACCACCGAAACGTCCTCAGCGAGCCGACTTGATTCAATAAAGCCCGCCCAAACTCCGCCGGGCGACCCGCCCAAGCCCGATCATGGCCCATGATTTCCTGCGTCACCGGACTCAACGGGTCCTGCTCAGGCCGGGCGAGTTGGGTAGGCGGCTTCATCGGCAAAACAATGTTCTCCGAGCGCTCCCCACTCCCACGCCCAAGCCAAAACAACCCCGCCGTTAGCAGCGCAAGTACGGCGAGGATGCTCAAAGACTTCAGCTTACTGGCAGGCGGGGGCATCCGGTCCCCAAGATGCCAGAAAGAACCCATCACGTCCAGCTTGCGCACATATTCACACTTGTTAACATCACGCACTGTTAATAAGTCATGCACCGGCTCCGTTGTGGCGTCATCTACACCAACGCATTTGCTGAGTACCTCGCTCAGTTGGAGCGGAGCCGTCCCCAAGCACGAACCATCATCGCCCTCGATTACGTCCGCTGCACCGCCGGCCAAAACCAAGCCAAAGAATGGTGGAAGGTCGAGTGGATGCCCGAACACCGAGCCCCCGACGACTGCCGTTTCACCATCGGCAACACCCCCGTCTGCCTCTCCCGCCAAAGCCAACGCGGCCTAAAACACCGCTGCATCGACTGGCGAGACGGTCAGGTCGTGGTGAAGTCGTGATCTTTGATCGCCCGCAAAACAATCTCTCTTGTCACTAGGGTGTCGTCTTGCTCAAGCGAGGCTACGATGGCGGATGCGATTTGTTCGGGTTGGAGAAATAGATCGAACGGGGGTGCTTGTTCTCTTGCTGTGTCCCAAAAACCTGTGCGTACGCCGCCGGGATAGACGGCGGTGACTTTGACTCCGACGGCGGCGGCTTCTTCCTGGAGCGCTAACGTGAAACCACGCACTCCCCACTTGGTGGCGGAATACACGGACTCGCCGGGGATGCCTTTAAGTGCAGCGGTGGAGATGATGTTGACGATGTGACCCGCTCTCCGTTGTCTCATGCTCTGGAGGGCAGCTTGGGAGCCGAGGATCGTGCCTTTGAGGTTCACGTTGAGCATTTGATCGATCTCGCTCTCGGAGTAATCGCAAATCCACCGGTGCCTAGCCATGCCGGCGTTGTTGATCCACACAACAGGCTTGAGTTCTTCTGCTACGCGGATGAGTTGAGCTGCATCCGTGACGTCGGCCTCCACGCAGTGAAAGCCTGCGGGTGGGTGATCGAAACTCCGGTCTAGCAGGGTCACTGCCGCGCCTTTGGCGGCTAGAGCATGGCCAGTGGCGAGCCCGATGCCTCTGGCACCTCCGGTGATCACACAAACTGCGTTCCGGAGGTCCATCTGCGGCCTATTTTTTAGCAGGGTACTCTTTCACACTCACGGACGTGCCGTGCTCGTAGACCTGCTCTTTGGTGAGCTGGCCTTCGGGGGTCCAATAGCGGTTCAACCCGTGCCGCTTGCCTTCGTGATAGTGGGTTTCCACGATCATTTGGCCATTGGGAGCCCATTCTTTGACGACCCCGTGAGGGACACCGTCTTTGAGCTCCCAGCGGACACGGACTTTGCCTGTCTTCTTGTCGATATCTGGACTGATGCCGGTGAATGGCGCGCCATTGAACGTCAGCTTCTCATTCTCATACCCAAGGTCTGAGTACGGCACCTCTTTGGGCTTATTCTCGCATCCTGGAACGAACGCGAGAAATGACACCGCCATGGCTGCATCAATGGACTTGGACATGAGCTTACGCCGGTTCATGACGCGGCGGCAGGTTACTTGCTGGCCTCAGCGAACTGGGCGTCAAAGATGATCTTGCTGGGTGGGAAGTCCTTAGACTTCACATAACGGCAAGACTCAGCAGCACCGTGCTCACGGTCCATGCCGCCGTCTTCCCACTCTACAGAGAGAGGACCCGCGTAGTTCACGTCATTGAGTGCGCGGATGATCTTCTCGAAGTTGACGTTGCCACGGCCAACGGACTTGAAATCCCAATAGCGCTCAGGCTTGTGGAAGTCGACATGACCGCCAAACACGCCTGCATCATGGCCAAGGTCCCAAGCAACGTCCTTCATGTGAACGTGAAAAATGCGATCAGCGAACTTGTAAATGAACTTCACGTAGTCCACGCCCTGGTAACCAAAGTGGCTAGGGTCGTAGTTGAAGCCGAAAGCGGGGTGGTAATCCACCGCCTGAAGGGCACGCTCGGCTGAAGAGATGTCAAAAGCGATCTCGGTAGGATGCACTTCAAGGGCAAACTTGACGCCCTGCTTTTGAAACTCGTCAAAAATAGGAGTGAAGCGCTTGGCAAAATCCTTGTAACCCGCCTCGATTTGGCCGGGAAGGTTGGGCGGGAAAGAATAAACGAGGTGCCAGATGCTGGAACCCGTGAAGCCATTCACCACACTGACGCCAAAACGCTTAGCAGCTTGAGCGGTCTTCATGAGCTCCTCTGCAGCGCGCTGGCGGACGCCCTCTGGCTCGCCATCGCCATAGATGTAGTCGGGAAGAATCTGCTTGTGCCGAGGATCAATGTTGTCGCAAACGGCCTGGCCAACAAGGTGGGCGGAGATCGCGTAACAAGCCATACCTGCTTCCTTCAGCTTGGCACGCTTAGCATCGCAGTAAGCTTGATCTGCCTTAGCCACTTCAAAGTGGTCTCCCCAGCAACCGAGCTCCACACCATCGTAACCGAAGGACTTAGCCTTGCTGACGATCGTTTCAAAAGGCATGTCGGCCCATTGGCCTGTAAATAGAGTGACTGGACGTGGCATGAAATACGGCTGTTTTAGGGTTAAAAAGGCTATTGAAAAGCGGGCTGTAGTTTAGCGGGCGGGGACTGACTTCAAGCGCAATGTCAACAGATGCAACCCTAGGGTGCTGGGGCAGAGGGGGCCGTGCCTTGGTCTTTCTCCACTCTTGCCCTCAACTCTGCCACCCATTTGGGCGAGTTGGGGTGATTGGGGTTGGCCTTGATAATGTTCAACATCTCCGCAAGGCCGGTGATGGAGTTGGTGCCGTGCTCGGCAAGGTCCGCTGCTCGGTCCCAGCGTAGATCTGGAACGGCGGTCTGAAACCAGAGCGCATACTCGCCCTCAAACATGCGGGCTTTGCGGAAAGCGGACTCAGCGGCAATGGCAGCGTCCCAATGCTCCGCGAGCTTGTCTGGTGAGCTGGCACGGTCCTTGGTGAAAATGATCTTCTCGTAGTGCTCCAAGATATCGCCAGGGACCAGAGGCCAGCCTTCACGCTTGAGGTAGTTCTCCAACTGGAACGCCTGGATCACGAGGCCGATGCTTTCAGAAGGTTGTTGACCTCCCTGCCTTCTGCCGCCGCCGCCACCACCGCCTCCATTGCCAACAGGACGCAGTACAACATCACCCGAGCGGCCTCTCAGTTTTGCTCCGCTAGAAACCAAACTTTGGTGGAACGATGTTAACTTACCCGCCATGTCCGACAGCTCCTTCACCTCTTGAGCCTCCAAGCTAAGCGCCAGATACTCCAAGCACAGGCGGAGGGCCAAAAGTGGGTCACCGTTCCTTTCCACGTCGTCCTGGTCCGTGTTCTGCTGGGCGTTCTTCTGCTGATCTTTGCGGCGCTCGGCTGCCTCCTTGTCATCGCGATCACCTTCTTTGCGCTCGACGTTCACCAGCGAGTCACATTCAGCTACAAGCGCCAAGGCCGCGGCGTCACTTGAGGCTGCGGACCTTATTTTTTGAATGATCCCACCCAGATTGCTCCCGCGCTGAGCGAGAATGGTCTTTTCGAGTTCCTGAAGTTGCTTCAACACACTTGCGGCCTGTTCTGGCTTCAACTTGCTGCCCGTAGCGGTTGGAGCAGCCGGTTCTGGAGACTGAGCAAGGGAGAGATTCGCCATCGCGGCAGAAACAACGAGCAACGTGAGATTTTTCATGGCTGGGGACAAACGATGAGCCTGAAACGCGGGAAAATCCATCTCCTTTGGGCTAAGTATAGCAAAGTTAACGAGGAATAGGAAACGGGAGCCGGTTCTCCGAACGTTTTGCCGGGCTTGCTGTCTTAAACCATTGCATAGGAGAACAACCTGATCACGTTCCCCGAGTCCCACTTTCTTCCTCCGAAAATCCCCCCATGAACCGCCGCTTTAAACTTCTTCGCCCCCTGATGATGGTGGTGGTGGCACTGGCGGGCCGGTCCTTGGCGGCACCGGGCGACCTCATGTCATTCACTACCACGGAGGTGGACCGCTCCGTGAATGCGATTGCGGTGCAACCCGACGGCAAGGTGTTGATTGCCGGGAACTTCAGCAGCGTCAACGGAGGTGCCCAAGTCCGCGTGGCCAGGCTTTCGGCCGATGGAACACGTGAAACGGCTCCGACCTTCGTCGACCGCAACATCAACGACAACGTGAATGCCATGGGTCTTCAGGCGGACGGGAAGATCATTATCGTTGGCCGGTTCACCACCATCACCCCCACCGCAGGTGTGGCGACCACGGCCAACCGAATCGCCAGACTGAACAGTGATGGCAGTCACGACACGACTTTCACCGGAGGTCTGGACGGCACTGGTTATGCCGTAGCGGTTCTCCCCTCCGGAAAGATTTGGGTGGGTGGTGACTTTGGACTGGTGTCGTTCAGTGCCACAGGAGTGCGCACCACTTCAGCAGATTCTGTCCGCAGTGAGACTGGGACTGGGAAAGTCTTCGCGCTGGCAGTTCAACCGGACGGCAAGATCGTGATCGCGGGCAAGTTCTCCCACATCGGTACCACCGCCCGGAGGAACATAGCCCGTCTCAATGCAGACGGAACACTGGACACCACGTTCAAAGCTGACACGGACAATAACCAGGATACCGATGGCACAGGGCCCAGGGTAGCCACAAGCGTCTTCTCTCTTTGTGTGCGGCCCGACGGACGCATCCTGGTCGGTGGTTACTTCGTCAGCATCAATGGCGTGTCAAAAAAGTACTTTGCCCGCCTCACACCCACCGGTGCCGTCGACAAAACGTTCATAGCGCAGGTTAACAGCGGCGTCATGGCGATCGCTGTAGACAGTGCGGGTGAGATCATCATTGGCGGCGAGTTCTCGAACGTAAATGGTTTCAACCGATTCAAGCTGGCCAAACTGGATGGTCTTGGCCGGGTGTATACAAACTTCAGCCAGTTCGCCACTAGCGCTGCAACGATGCAGAATGGAACTGGCACAGCAGCAACTGCAGTTTACTCGCTAGCACAAACCGCGACCGGCTCCATCCTGGTGGGCGGCATCTTCGAGACACTCAACGGAGGGCGCAAGCGCTTGGCCAAAGTCGAAAATGGTCCGGCGGGTTCCCCCTCGTTCGGTGCGCTGGTGGATGAGGGTTCGGATGAAGTTGCTTACTTTTTCTTTCCCGGAAACGGAACCTATCCAGTGGTGGATGCGGTCGACTTCCTGGACAACACCGGAGCGGTGATCGGGACCTCGGAAGGAACGGGGCGGAGAGTGTTCCAGGGCGTTGGTGAGACAGAGGGCAGCCCCCCAGTGTGGAAACTGCGTCTGAGCGGACAGACCTCAGCCGTAGTCGGCGGCACGGTCACCTTCCGCCTGCGAATGCATCAGTTGCAGAATAGCAGCGTCTACACCGTGGCAGACCAGACCGTCACCCTCTCACAAATGCCAGCGGCTGGATTTACGACAACAACGTCCAGCATCGCCGAGGACGCCGATTCAAGTTCAAACAAGCTCATCTTAACCGTGGCGCTCTCGAGCACATTCAGTTCTGACAAGAAACTGAAGATCGAGCTTGGCGGCAACGCTACCAACGGTCTGGATTACACTCCGCTGGAGACAGAAGTCGTCATCCCCGCGGGCTTCCAACAACAATCTGTGGCGGTGCTGCAAGTGAAGGACGACTTTTTGATTGATGGAGATAGCAACACTGTGCAGGTGCAGTTGGTCGATCCCGCAGCTGATCCTTCTGGCCTCACGGTGCTCAGTCCGCTGCACACTCTCACGATTACCGAGAACGATGCCGCTCCCCAGATCACTGGCGATCCCCAGAGCGGACTTTACCTCACGGGCACACCAGTGACGTTGTCTGCAGCATTCACGTCAGGCTCGCCACCCAAGCTCCAGTGGCTCAAAAATGGCAAGCCGATCCCTGGAGCGACCCAGGCATCCCTCAGCTTTGCCAGCCTGAAGCTCGAACATGCAGGTGCCTATCAACTTGTCGTAACCAACTCGGTGAAAGGTGTGAGCGATGTCAGTCTCGCCGCTAACATCACCGTCGTCGAGCCGTCAGGCGGCAGTTACGTGAAGAAAGCAGGGGCGTCTGAATCCATCACCTTTACCACCAAAGTGAGGAGCCCATCTCCAATCAATATCGTGTGGAAAAAGGGCTCTACGACCATCCCTGGAGCGGAGTTCACTTCCTACACATTGAGCAACCTTGGCACGACCAACTCTGGCGACTACGAGTGTTTCGTGTCATCTGGAGCGCTTGGCCCCCTGTCAGCGGGTATTCATCGACTGAATGTCGTGGACGGCGCGCCTGTGCTTCTGGACAATTTTGCTCTGCCAGACGGCAGGGTCGCTACGGCATACGATCAACCGCTTCCGCTGGGGACCGATGCGGCCAAAGCGGCAACTAGCGCCACCGTTTCTGGGCTGCCACCAGGACTGAGATTTGACCCAGTATCCCTGCGAGTGACAGGACGGCCCACCAAGCCCGGAAGCCAGCTCCCAGTCGTCATCACTGCATCTAACCCTGCTGGAAGCATCCGCAGGTCGGGTACGATTTCGATCCTTCATCTGCCAACAACTGCTCTCGGCCAGTTTGTAGCAGCCCTCGAGCCTGTTGATGCTCAAGATCTAGGTGGCCGGGCTGATTTTGTGACTTCCACTACCGGCTCCATTAGTGGCAGCTTCGTTGTGCAGGGAGTGAGGCGGACTTTCTCAGGGAGAGTCAACGGAGGTGCCACCAACTCAGATCCAGTCGCCGTGACCTTGCTGCCACTCACTAGCTTTGGTGGCGACCCTTCACCCTCGATTACCATCGCGTTCGGCAACGACAACCGAGTGCAGTTTTTCCTGAATCACACATTGCTCGGCCGCAGTGGCGTGGGCTGGAGAAATATCTGGACGGGCGGAAGCACCAGCCGTGCGGGACGACACAACTTCGGCGGTGTTTCCACCAATGTGAGTGCCCCTCCAGGCGGTGTAGCCGGCTCATTTGAAGTCAGTGATACCGGAGTCGTCACAATTGAAGGCACCCTGGGCGATGGTACCTCATTAACAGGCTCAAGCGTACTAGGTCCGCTTGGAGAAGTCTTCGTATACCAACCTCTCTACAGCAAAAAGGGCTTCATCCGCAGCCCGGCAGTCAGTGCGCCGTTCATCGCCGAAGGCAATACTGCAACGGTCTCCGGTCAGATCGACTGGTTCAAAGCTCAGACGAATACCGTGAACTATCCGGCTGGATTTGCAACGGCACTAGCTCCAGCCCCTCTAGCGTTGGAAGGAAACCGCTATACCGCGCCTACCGGTACCAACTTGATCATGGATCTGTCTGCAGGGCCCGGAAATCTGAAGATCGCCATCAGCGAGGCAGAGCTCGCCGCCGCAGACCTCACCGGGACAGTAGCCATCGTTTCCGGGCATCAGAAGATCAACAGCATCACTGAAACAGCAACCATCAAAGGAGCCAAGGTTAGTGTCGTTCCAGCCACCGGGAAGTTCACCGGCAGCTTCAATGTTCCTGACAACGGCATCGACCCTCTCCGCACCGCGAACTTCAGCGGCTGGTTCTGGAGCAGTTCCGGCATTGGTGAAGGCTACGGCAACTTCATGCTCACCAAGTCGCTAGCTAGTGGCAATGCCAGCCCACGTGTCTCAGGTTTGGTAAAGCTCTCGCCGCCTTGATCGGCAAGTCAGGCCAGCAGTTCTCTGATTTGAGATGTGGCTGACTCAATCAGTTGCTCCAAGCTACCAGCAGCCACAATAGCGATGCTCTCCTGATAGATACCCTTGTCGTAGATGTCTCTCGTCGGCAAATAGGAGGCGCCCCAGTCAGCCGCGATAGATGCCACCACGATGATTTGGTTTGGAAATCGCCGTCTCAGTTCGGTTTGAAGCAAGCTGTAGCTCTCCCCTTGAACTCCTAGCCAGATCGCACTGCCAATCCGCATCGCGACGACCTGCAGCGGAAAGGTTTCGCCATTCGGAAGCTGCTCGATGCGATGCAGAAGCCGATTTTTCCGCTCAACGAGCGCACGCAACTCTGCAGCGCGTTTCGTGTCTCCCGATTTTCTAGCGGCTTCTTCATCCGTCTCAAGCTTCGTGGTCTCCGCGCGCACCGTCTCAACCGTAGGTCGTCCGGGACGATACTTCAGAGGCTCATTCCAGCGTCTAACTGCCCAGGCTTCATTTGCCGAACGTTCATGCGCATCTAAATCAGCGTGTCGCCATGTTCCAAGAGTCGCGCCACTGATGACCGGGCCCTGATAAACATACTTCGTGCTCGGCGGAGACAGCGTGGTCAGTGCCGACAACGCAGCGAATGCTAGTTCCCGCCCATTCCGATCCGCCACCGCTGTCTCACCCACAAAGCCTTCCTTTGGACCCAGTTCACCACTTGCACCCTGAAGGAAAAGGCACGGAGCACCCGTCTCCCGCTCCACCACTTCCCGCATAGCCCCGACATAATCTGGACTGATCTTCGTGTTCTCCCAAGCCAGTGTGGTTGGATGACAAGCATAATTGATCACCGTAGCGGCGATGGAACCATTGTCGGCCTTAATGCGAGCGACAACGACCGTGTCATCCGCCTTCACACCAGGATTGAAGCCACAAACAAACTGAGAGCGGTCTGCATCCCAGTAGTCTCGATGGGTAGCCAACCCACAAGACCCTGAGCCATAAACGATGGTCGCGGGCGACATGGACCGCACTGTCTGACGGATCAACTCGCCAGCAACCTGTGCCATCTTTTCCAGATACGGCGGAATGAGTTCGCCTCCGGGCTCGCTCACCCGATCCATGCCCATCAGTCCAGCCCCATGAGTGTGGGAAAAGACAACCAGCACGTTTTTTGAATCAACTCCGCCGTCCTGAGCGGCTTTCTCAAGTAAGCCACGGAGTTCCTGAGCTCCCATCACACAGTGATCCAACGCGAGGACAATCTGCAGATCATCACCCTGCAAAGGAGCAAATGCAGCAACTGTAGCTCTCAGCGGACGATGCACTCCAGTGGCCCGATCATGAGTCGCCGCGCCCCACATCCGGTGATATATCCCCACGGGCGGCGTGATATCTCTCCAAGCGAGAGAAAATCGGCACCTGCTCTGCGGAGTGTACTGTACCTTCTGTGACTTGCCTTCCATGGTCTAAACAATGCTCCGAACCAATAGCAACTTTCAGCGTACCCAAACCCGTTGTCCGTTCGGCGACAGACGGGATTTCTCTGAGCGAGTTAGCAGTGGACCAACGTAGCTTGAACATGAAGTTTCGATGCTTGTTCATCTTGTTGCTTGCCACTTACCAACTCCATGGAGCAGAAGTGCTCGACCTTGGCTCACGGAGAGAACTGTTTGTCGATGAATACCTGATTGGAGAGCTGCGGGGAGACGCAAGGCGAGTGATGCATCACCCGGAACCAAAAGAGATTGCCATCCTTCACGATGCGCCCTGGGAGGGCAGTGGCACTGGCTACCATAGCATCTTCAAGGATGGAGATCGCTACCGGATGTATTACAAAGCCTGGCAGCTAGACGTGAAAGACGGCAAGGTAAACACGGGCACGCATCCGCTGTTCACCTGTTACGCTGAGAGCAAAGACGGAGTGACGTGGACCAAACCCTCGCTTGGATTGCACGACTTTCGCGGTTCCAAAGACAACAACATCGTTCTCGCACCTGGGAAGATGGGGGCCATCCATCCAGATCCCGGTCACATCGCTGTCTTCAAGGATGACAACCCCGCAGCCTCGCCTGATGCTCGCTACAAGGCGATTGTGCGTTCAGAATCACCTCGTGGACTGCTCGCGCTCAAGTCCGCTGACGGATTGCGGTGGTCACCGATGGCGGACGCCCCCGTGATTACTGACGGTGCTTTTGATTCGCAGAACCTAGCCTTCTGGGATGCCAATGCCGGACTCTACCGCGCTTACTGGCGCTATTTCACCAAGGGAGTAACTGAGGAAAAGAACTGGAAGCCTGCAGGAGATCGAGCCATCCGCACAGCCACGTCAAAAGACTTTGTTCACTGGGAAAACCAACGCGACTTGACCTATGTCGACTCACCCGAGGAACAACTCTACACTAACCAAGTAAAGCCTTATCACCGCGCACCACACTTATTGCTTGGTTTTCCCACGCGGTACTTAGAACGTGGTTGGTCAGATTCTATGCGCTCATTGCCAGAGCTGCCGCACCGGGAATCGCGTGCCAAAAGCAGTCTCAGGTATGGAGTAGCCATCACGGAAGCGCTGTTGATGGCAAGTCGAGACGGGCACAAGTTCAAGCGCTGGAACGAAGCCTTTATGCGGCCCGGAATCGAACGCCCCGGTACGTGGAACTATGGTCATCAGTATCTAGCGTGGCACCTCGTGGAGACGAAATCGGCATTGGATGGAGCTCCGGACGAACTGAGTCTTTATGCGACCGAAAGTTACTGGACGGACAATAGCAGTGCTCTGAGACGTTACACGCTACGAGTCGATGGGTTTGTTTCGATCTCCGCGCCTTTCTCTGGTGGTGAGTTGATCACGAAGCCGTTCCGATTTGCTGGCGATCAATTGACGTTAAACTTCTCTTCCTCCGTGGCGGGCGGTGTCAGAGTCGAGTTGCAAGACGAACAGGGCACTGCATTGCCTGGGTTCACGCTTAACGATTGCGAGGAGTTGTTCGGCGACTCGATTTCTCGACGGGTGAGGTGGCAAAGTCCAAAAACTTTAAACGCGCTTGCTGGGAAGACCGTCCGTCTGCGCATAGCGCTTCGAGATGCAGATGTTTACTCACTCAAGTTTGATTCAGTCCCAGCAAACTAAGGCTGTCGCGGTGAATCATTGCCTCGATCTGCAAGGGATCGAGCCTCGGCAGTGCGGTTCCTTCAAGCATGCCATTGAGTTTCCTGATCCCATCCACCGAGGCGTTCACTGTAGTGAAAGGGAAGTCTGTTCCAAATAACAACTTGTTCCAAACTCCGTACTCTTGCGCCAGCATGAGGCTATTGTAGAGCTGCCAGGGCCGATAGTGCAGTGCGCTAACATCCGCAAAGACATTCTGATGCTTCCGGATGGTGACAATACACTCTCCCTCATAGGGGTGACCCATATGGGCCAGAATAATCTTCACGCTGGGATGTCGGAGAGCCACTGGCTCAATCAAACGAGGCAACGTGAATGCGAGGGGTGCCTGGGAGATAAAGGTGGTCCCTGTGTGTAGTAGAACCGGTAGTCCATGAGTCTCTGCATAGCACCAAAGTGGTGCCAACCTCTCATCTTCCGGACTAAATCCGGCATACATCGGCATGAGCTTGATTCCCCGTAGCCCCAGCACTTCCCGACCGTCTCGCATCTCGCGCTCCCACCCATCTTGCGTTGGGTCAACCGACAGAAAGCCGATCAATCGCTCGGGATCTGCTTGGACGAGTTTCGCTACCGTCTTGTCATCTACCCAAAGTCCAGAGAGACGCGCCTTTCCACCAAAGACGATGGTCCGTGTATCATGCGGAGACGAGTTCCGATAAGCGTCATAGCTCGTAGACAAATCAACCTTCAGGTCAGGTCGCGCACGACCTGCCTGACGAATGAAATCCGAGCTAAAATCCTGTGGAAAGTTCCAGGTGTGAGAATGGACATCTACAATCACACAGCGGATGCAACCACAGTTCTCTGTTAGCGCTTCTTCTCCTCAGAACCACCACCCGCGTTGCCCAGAACAGCATCTTCAGGAGGCAGGAAGCCCTTGAAGCGGCCTTTGTCGATGGCTTTCATGTATGCTTCGGTCGGACTAACCAAACCATCACGCAATTTGTTCCAGATGGCATCATCCATGAACTGCATGCCATCAGCTTTGCCACCGATGATCACGTCATAAAGCTTCTGGGTGGCACCCTCACGAATGATGGAAGCGACAGCGGCTGTGGACACCATGATCTCGTTCACTGCCACACGACCGCGACCATCAGCTTTTTTCATGAGCAACTGAGCGACCACTCCCTTGAGTGATGCCGCGAGCATGGTGCGCACCTGAGATTGTTGATCCGATGGAAACACGTCCACAATACGGTCAACCGTCTTGCGCGCGTTGTTCGTATGCAGCGTGCCAAACACAAGCAGTCCGGTCTCAGCAGCGGTAAGTGCCAGAGAGATGGTCTCGAGGTCGCGCATCTCACCCACCAATACAATATCCGCATCTTCACGGAGAGCCGCACGCAAACCATCGGCGAACGATGGTGTTTGAATAGGCACCTCACGCTGAGTGATGATGGACTTTTTGTTGCGGTGGACGAACTCAATCGGCTCTTCTACCGTGATGATGTGCCGGCGGAAGTTGATATTGATGTAGTCGAGCAACGCCGCCAGCGTTGTTGATTTGCCGGAACCGGTGGGGCCGGTAACGAGGACCAAGCCAGAGCGCATGTGACCAAACTCTTTGACAACGCTTGGGATGCCCAATTGCTCCAATGACGCGATCCGGGTGGGGATGATACGGAACACGGCACCGTAGCCGAACTGCTGCTTCAAGTAGTTGCAGCGGAAGCGGTTATTGGCGTCCATCTCGTATGCAAAGTCGAGGTCGCCGCCCTTTTGATACTTCTCCCAAGCAGACGGAGCACAGATCTCACGCATGAGCGCCTCCATCGCATTATGGTCGAGCACGTCCTCGGTGATCGGTTTGATCGATCCATGGATGCGCACTTTTGCTGGTTGCCCCTGGCTAAGGTGGAGGTCAGAGCCGCCGAGTTCGATGAGTTTCTGGAAGTATGCGTCGATGACAGGCATGGCGAGTCAGGAAGTTGAAGGTGTTACGAAATGGAGTTGGTGAAAGAGGTCAGGACTCAAAGAACTTACGCATCAGAACTTTATCCTCAGCGCGTGACTCTGCCTCTTCTCGGGTGATGTAGCCTTGGGAGTAAAGTGAGCGGAGAGAATCATCCATGATGATCATTCCCACGTTTTTGCCCGTCTGCATCACACCCGGAAGCATGAAGGTCTTTCCATCACGAATGTTGGCCGCCACAGCGGGAGTGTTCACGAGGAGTTCCAAAGCCATCACACGACCTTGTCCATCAGCGCGAGGCACAAGTTGCTGAGAAATAATCCCCCGCAGTGATTCCGACACCATGACGCGGATTTGCTCGCGCTGGTCGGAGGGGAAGACATCTAGCACGCGGTCCAGGGTGCGAGGAGCATTGCCCGTGTGCAATGTGCCTAGCACCAAGTGGCCCGTCTCGGCGGCGGTGATGGCGAGGGAGATGGTTTCAAGGTCGCGCATTTCACCCACCATGATGACGTCCGGGTCTTCACGTAGCGCTCCACGCAATGCTGCGGCAAAGGAGGCTGTGTGAGTGTGGACTTCACGTTGGTTGACGTGACAGCCCTTGGGCTCAAACACATACTCAATAGGATCTTCTAGCGTAATGATGTGGTCTTGGCGTTCTTCGTTAATGGCGTCGACCAAAGCGGCCAAGGTCGTCGACTTTCCGCAGCCTACAGGGCCAGTGACGAGGATGATACCGTTGTGATAGCGACAAAGCGTGCGCGCTGTGTCTGGCAGGCCCAACTCCGCCACTGAGCGAATGTGGGTATTGATGATACGAAACGCCATGTCGATGCCAAGTCTCTGCTTGACGATTGACGCACGGAAACGACCAAACTCAGTCGAATAAGCGAAGTCGACATCACCACGCGCCTCAAGTTGTTGACGCTGGACGTCGTTGAGGAACCCGTGAGCGAGGCGGAGTGTGTCTTCAGCGCTGAGAGGCTTGGCTGTGTGCGTATCCGTGTCCCAGATGGGTTGGAGATTGCCATAACGTCGCCAAATGGGCGGTGACGCGGTCGCCAAATGCAAGTCAGACGCATCATACTGCATGCAGAACTTCAAATACTCATCCACCGAGCCCAAAACAGGCACGATTTCAGGGTCATCTACTACGGCTACTGCCTGGGCTACTGGTTCGGCTTCTAGGGACATGGAAGAATGAGGAAAAGGCTACTTCGCGGGTGGCTCCCGCTGCAATATTGAAATCAGGCTGTCTTTTACCGATGTGGGTATTTTCTCTTGGACTCGATCTTGGATGTAGTTGACGACCGCCCGTTGAGCGAGGGCAAAAGCCACTCCGCGCACAAGACCTGTCAGACCGCGGGTTTTAGCGGATTTGGCGGAAATGTCACTCCTATTATTCCGGGAAGGTAACAGAAGCTTGATAACGACCAGTCCTGCCACCACTCCGCCAGCAATCCATAGCGCTTTGTGGCTGGAAAAACTCCGGGAGGCAATCGCCATGGGGCGATATTCGTCCCGGACCTGGGTTGCCTGCTCCTCTATGGTGCTCCGGGAAGCCTCCAACTGCTGGAGGATGCGCTGTTTCAGGGCTTCTGGCGATTCTTGATGATCCATGCGCGGTCCTCTCGAAACTGATTGATGCTTTCTTGAAATGGCCGAAGTGCTGCACTGCGCCTTCGGGATGCCAAAAGATAAATAAGCCCTACGATGAAGTGAAATCCAGCCACTCCCATGGCTAGGTACTCCCACCGGATGCCCAGGCGAGAACTGAGCAGTGAAATACCCGCTGGCACGATCAGCAGCCAGCCAAGAATAACCGCAGCAGCCCCAATAATGCCAGCACGGGCGGCTCCAGCCACTTGCTGGACTGCTTCTTGGGCCTCAATCTGCAAGAGTTGCCCTCTGGCCTCAGCATAGGTCACGGCCGCGCCCATAAGCGATCGCGCGCGGCTGAGCGTTGGCTCAGACGAGGGATCAGGCGATGAAGGAGCGCTTTCGGACATGCTGGAGTTGGGGCATGGACCGGCGCGAGCACGTGTGGGAGATCGGCAGTCCGTTGGGATGCAGCGGATGCGAGTCTTAGCGACGAAGGATGAGGCCAACAAAAAGTCCCACTCCAAACGCAGTGAGCACAGCTTGCATAGGTTTTTCGCGCGTGAACCGCTCTGCCTCAGAAAGGACGTCTTGATAGCGCTCACGAGCCTCGCTCCATGCTTCGTTGGCGACATCCTTGATCTCGCCAGCCTTTTGCGTGGCGCTTTCCTTCACGTTGCCTGCCACATCACGCAACTGCTGGGCTTTTGCCTCTGCAGCAGCTTTGATTTCGCTGGCTTTCTGCGTTGCTGCCTGACGCAACTCTTCCGCAGCTTTCATGGCACTGGCTTTGGCAGCCTGAAATGGATCTTGTGAGGGCAATCCGCCGAAAGTGGTCTCAGGTGAGGGCTCGTTCATGGTGGCTGAATAAAACCCAGCACGTTCCCGGAGGCGAGGAAAAAAGTGGAGCCGTTTTTGAACTGCACCTCACTTAACCATGGCTTCAATGAGTATTGGAACATCTGCCGCTGTTACCTCAGCCGATGTGGTGCACTCTTCGGGGCTGAAACTTGACGCCTGAGCCACCCGACCGGCTTTCCAGACCAGCGAGCGTGGATTATAAGGCCCGACTTTCCGAGGATCACTCCACGTGTGGATTCCCAAGGTCCGGTCGTTGATTGCTGCAGCGATGTGCATGGGGCCGCTGTCGACACTGATGTTCCAGCGGGCTCGCCGCATCAGCCAGATCAATTGTGTGAGGCTAGTTCTATTGGTCAAATCCGTCACGTGTGCGCCGAGAGGCCCTACAGCACTCTCTGTGCGACCGACTAGGACAACTGGATTTGGGCTGAGCTGTTCCAGCAAGTGGTGCAGCACTTCATTGCTTAACGATTTGCCCTTCCCCCGAGACCAAGGGTGCACCAAGATGAAATCGGCGGTCAAATTGACATCCGGTGCGTGCCCGGCAGGTAGTGGCCAGTGGAGAGCCTCTCGGCTTGGTGGATTGATTCCCAGGGCAGCTGCCATCTGAAGGTATCGATCCACGGCGTGAGCCGTCTTATCGACAGGCACAACCTCATCGTACATAAACCTGGCACCTTCCCGAGCGTCAGACAGACCCAAGACTTTTGCCCCACGTCGCGCTCGCGATATGAACGCGCTACGGGCCAGACCTTGAAAATCCAGGACCAGTTCTGGTTCTGCATGGGGTGGCAGTCGCACGTTAGGTGCCCACTTCAAGTATTTGAGCGGCGCAAGCAGGCCGCCAAGTTTCTTGCGAGGGAACTCCAGCAACTCATCCACACAATCCACCCCTTTGAGTAAAGGGAGCCACTCTGGATTTGCGATCCATCGAACCTTCAGAGATAGATTTGCCTGCTTGATCAGATGGACCACAGGCAGCGTGTGCACGATGTCGCCCAGGGAGCTGGGTTTGACGACAAATACCGAGCGGTACTGAGTCAGATCAGTGGACACGGCCATCGGGGATAGGTCCGGTCAACGTCCCAAGGCCAAGCGTTCCGCTAGCAGCGGCGGCAAACCTGCATCCAGGATCTTTTTTTGCGCTGTGTCGAGATCGTAGTCCACTCGGCGGATTTTGACCGTCTGAGCGGCGACGTCGTAAACGCCATAAGCGGCACGCCAGTCACCATCTCGCGGCTGGCCCACGGAACCGACATTGATGAAGTATTTCACTCCACGCTGAATATCGACTTCAAGCCCACGCGCACCACGCACCGTGTCATCACGCTCAAAAATCCGGGGAGTGTGAGTGTGTCCGTAAAAGCAGAGTTGGGTGAACTGGTAGCTAAATGACGCCATGGCATCGAACCGGTTCGTCACGTAGGTCCAGCCACCGGGAGAATCTAAAGTCGCGTGGACAATGGTGAAGTCGCGCACCTGTCGCACCAGTTTCAGCTCAGACAACCAGGCGCGTTGCTCTGCGGTCAACTGGTCTCTGGTCCAAAGCAATGCTTTTTGGGCCAACGGATTCAGGTCTTCAAGGCGCGACTCGTTGGCAGCGCCTTCATCGTGATTTCCCTTTACCGTGGGGCAGCTAAGCTCCTGGACCATCGTCAGGCAAGCTACGGGATCTGCGCCATAGCCCACGATATCTCCCAGACAAATGTGGTGCGTGCATCCTTGTTCGTGGGCATCAGCTAGCACCGCTTGAAGGGCTTCAAGGTTGCCGTGGATATCGCCGAAGACTGCGAACTTCATTAAAACAAATGCTGGCGGGAAAAGTGGAGCCCGTACATTTCCAGCAACCACAAGTCAAATCAAGCGATTACACGGTCTGTCGGACAGTCATGCACCTCATTAACGAAGCAACGACTGTTTCCTTACTGGAGCCGGCAATCGGACTCGAACCGATGACCTGCTGATTACAAATCAGCTGCTCTACCAACTGAGCTATGCCGGCCTTTGCTTTCGCGAGCGTGGACAATAGGTTCTTTGTCGTGATGGGCAACCTTGAAGTTGTGCCGACTTGTGACCCTGGGTAACGGTAATGTCTATGCTGGAGGAAAAACACGTCACGGGCGAGGATACAGTGTCCGCAGTCGTCCGTGCCCATGCCCGTGATCGGAGACCTTGGCTCCAAAACGCCCCGGTTTGCCCAGCGTTGGCCAGCCATCAAATCGCTCACTGCGGCACGATGGTAGCCCGGGCGCCCTATGAGATGACCCGCCTCCGGCAGAGTGGTGTCTATTTCCTTGCGTGCGTGGAGGGTGAGGGCCGCGTTCTCGTGGATGGTCGCTGGCAGCGCTGTAGTGCAGGGATGGCGGTAGCGCTCCCGGCTTTCATGGCCAACGCCTTCCGAGCTGTCAAAGGCAGGGACTGGCGCTGTGTTTGGGTGCGCTACGAGCAGCCAAAGGGTCAAGTGCCCCTCCTTTCATCCAGTTCCCCCGTGATGGCGGCCTACGACGGCTGGCCCTTATTCCATGCTGTGACAGGGCTCCTCTCTGAATTACAGGGCCAAGCTACCCCTTCCGCCCTATTTCACTGGGTGGAGTTGGTTCACGGTGCTGTGCTACGTTTTGTCACTCCCTGGAGGCAGGATGATCGCCTTTGGAGACTGTGGGAGGAAGTGGCAGCCCAGGTGGGGGCGGATTGGACGCTTCCCAAACTCGCCGATACCGTGCACGTCAGCCCAGAGCATTTGCGGCGATTGTGTCGGGCCGCTTTGGGCCGTAGTCCCATGCAGCATGTGATCTGGCTGAGAATGAGAAAAGCCGCGGAGCTCCTAGCCACCACGGACGCCAAAATGGAAGCCATTTCGCGGGAAGTGGGCTACCAGAACTCATTCGTTTTCTCCAACACCTTCAAAAAGTGGATCGGATGGCGGCCATCTGAGCACAGGGCACATGCCGCCCGCAAGCGGAGCTGATACGGCCTGAAATGAGTTGATTGACCTCGCGGCAGGCCGAAACTACTCACCCCCTTCGTTTCCCACATTCATGAACCCAGTTGTCACCGCCAGTGCCGGGCTTATCTCTCTTTTACTAGGAGCTTGGCTGGCGCTCGTCGCACTGAAGCCAAGGCGTTGGAGAATGCGGTGGATGGATCTTTTTGGCACGCTGGACGCAGACACCGCTAGGCCTGAGAAGCGCCGCCAAGAGAATCAGCTGAGGAGAATGGCGGGGAGTTTACTTCTGGTGATGCTGCTCATGTCAGCTAGTTGCGGTTTTTGGACATGGAGCAGTCTGCACGACGCAAAACGTCAAAAATCAAAGCAGGAACTAGAGACTGAACTGCTGGAGAGAGAAATCCGCGCCCGCACGGGTAGCGCCAAGTAATCACAGCGAAGACACGATGGGATTACCTATAAGTTTCACGCCCGAGGCTGTGCTTGGCCAGCCAAAGCCCGCCCGACTTCCTCAAAGCCTCTTATATGCCACGAGCGCCGCAATTGGCGGCACTGGTTTAGATAGCACCTCGCTCGAGGGAGTCCTGGCCGGCCACTACAGCGGTTCGCTACAGCGAGTGCTGTCGTTTGGCTGCAATCGTGATGCTCTGCCTTCCAAATCCATGCAGTGGCACATGGTCCGAGCGCTCGCTCATCTGCCGAGCGAAGAATACTACGCTGCCAAAAAGCGCTACACAAGTTGGCTGGCCGCCCATGAGTTGCGCCGTGGTGGTTACGATGCTTTTCACGGCTGGTCAGGAGACTGCTTTCACGCCTTGATCGAGGCTAGATTACGAGACATTCCCAGCGTGATCGATATTCCGACCTGGCACCGCAATAAGGGAACACTTAAGCCAGGAGAAACACAGTCCGAGCGCGAAGAACGGCTTCAAGGTCGATCTTGGAAAGATTGGCGGAAATCATTACCCATCGACCGGACGCGAATGCTCGCTGAATATGATCTCGCGGACATGCTGCTCATGCCCTCCCGCAAATCTGCGGAGACATTCCTGGCTGCAGGTGTGCCAGAGGCCAAACTTCACTACGTAGCTCGCGGGGTGGATGCCAAAAAGTACTCCCCAGGGACACAGCCAGAGACTTTTCGCCTCATTTTCGTCGGCGCACTCATCAAACGCAAAGGAGTCCACCACCTTCTGGAAGCTTGGAAGCGTCTTGCCCTGAAAAACGCTGAACTCGTGCTCCTTGGGACTCTGCACGATGAAATGAAGCCAGTACTGGCCGAGTTTGGAACCGAAGGTGTGAAGGTGCCCGGATTTTGTGCAAGTGTTCAAGATGAGTTGAAGCGCAGCAGCGCCTTCGTCTTTCCCAGCGAGTGTGAAGGTTTTGCAAAAGCCACCTTGGAAGCCGCCGCCTGTGCCCTCCCTCTGATCGCTACCGCAGAATCAGGTGATGCGCTTGTGGACGGGGAGAATGGCGTGTTGATTCCTCCCAACGAGCCAGACGCTTTGGCAGATGCCATCAAACAGCTCCATTCCCAGCAGTCAGAACTTGCTACAATGGGCATGAAAGGCCGCGAGCGTGTCCTGAAGTGCCTCACGTGGGACCACTACCGCGATAGAATCCTCCAGGCGTATGGCAGAGTGTTGAAGGCCTAACTCATGATTTCTTGCAGGCTCTTAAGCGGCTCCCCACCATGATGGCGGTTCACAAATCTGCCAATTGTGGCGAAGTTTGGCGGAAATCTGGATGCAAGCCCGTCCGAAAGGCCTTTGATGATATGAAAGACGACGACCTGTAGTGTCCATGCGCATTCTCTCCATCCAGCTCAAACGCATCGGTGATCTCATCCTCACCGCTCCGACGTTTGCGGCCCTACGGGAAGCTCATCCCGATGCTGAGTTGGTCGCTGTGGTGCAAGGAAGTGTTGCTTCACTAGCAAGAGAGTGCATTCCGGCTTTGGATCAGGTGTATGCGTGGCCAAGCCTTGGCGTGCTCCCATCAGTGGTGTTTGGGGAATGGGATCTAACGCTCGACTTCACTGGCACTGATCGCAGTGCTGGCATGTCTTGGCTTTCACGGGCCGATGTGGTGCGTGGCTACGAGAAGTTCGCTTCCAAAAAATGGCGTAAGCTCGCTTACTCGGAGTTGTGCGGGGCGTCCGTGCGAGAACTTCATACGGTGGACTTTCATCTGGCGCTGGCCGGATTACCAAGGCCCACCACACCGAGTTTTAGAGTGCCGGCGGTTAAAACTCCCGAGCTACCAACGAACTACGCCGTGGTCCATATTGGCACCGCAAGGGAGGAAAAGTTTTGGACCATGCCCGGCTGGGTTGAGGTCATTGAACACCTTGTGCGAGATCGCAATACGCCCGTCGTGCTAACCGGGACAAACGCGGGCATTGAACGCGCTCATTTGGACCTTTTGCGCTCATGGTTGAATGTGAAAGTGACTGACCTGACGGGAAAGCTTACATTGGTGCAGACGGCAAAAGTGGTAGCACATGCAAAGCTCGCTCTAGGAGTCGACAGCATGGCAATGCACTTGGCAGCGATGTATGAGCGGCCACAGGTGGTGCTTTTCGGTCCCACAAATCCGCATCATTGGAGACCACTTCACTCCAAAGCGATCACGCTCGCTGCTGGAAACCCGGATCCTGTCACCAACACTCGTCCGAAAGCTGCGGGCGCACCCATGGAACTCATCTCGACGGCGCAAGTGATGCGTGCTATCGAATCCCTCCAACCCAATTAATGTCCGCAAAGAAAACCAAAGTCAGCCGCCAGGATTTGGCCGCAATGTCTTCCAAGGAGACCTGGGCGCTGGCCAAGGAAACCTACACCAAGCTGTTCGCTTTCGTACGGCCATACAAGGGCCGATTTTTCCTCGGCCTGCTGCTCGGCGTGATGGCTGGACTCTCCAATGCCTTTCTGGTGCAAGGCATGTACCTGGTGTTCGCGGTTGTCCTAGCCAAACCGGAAGAGATCGCTGACCCCGAGAAGGCAAAGGATCTCTTTGAGTTTGGTTTTGGCGCCTACAAGCTGAATGCGCTCGACTACGTGCCTACCTCTTGGATCGGCTCAGACTCCATGTTGGTCCTCGCATGCCTCACGGTGCCACTGGTCTTCCTTCTCCGAGCCGGTCTCACCTATTTGGCCAACTACTGCATGATGTGGGTGGGCAACCGGGTGTTGTACGATCTACGAAATGCGACTTATGGTGCGATCTTGAAGCAGTCTCTTGGCTACTTTGCGCAAGCGAAGAGCGGCAATTTGGTGCAGACCGTTTTCAACCAAGCACGCGTTGCCCAGCAGAACCTCATCACTCTGGCGCAAGACCTTGTGCAGCGGCCAGTGTCTATCATCGCTATTCTGGCAACGCTCTTCTACATGGCGCCGATGTTCACCTTTCTAGCGCTGATTGTGTTCCCGTTGTGCATTCTTCCTGTCGTCTACATCGGCAAAAAAGTCCGCAGTGCTGGCACCCAAGAAGAGCAGGAAGCAGGACAAATGATGGTGCAGATGACGGAGACGTTTCACGGCATTCGTGTGGTGAAGGCTCTGGCCCGTGAGCACCACGAGATGGATCGCTTTAAGCAGTCGAATGCGACGATGAACAAGCTCATCATGCGTTACGGCAAAGCCATGGAACTGGTGGGCATGATCGTGGAGGTGGTCGCCTCACTCGGAGTCGCCATTGGTCTCTACTATGCGAAGAAGCACACGAACATCGACGGAAAGATGTTCTTTGCGCTGATCGGTGGCCTCACTCAAATCTATCCTCACACGAAAGCGCTCTCTCGGGTGCAATTGATGATGCAAAAGGCTATCGTGGCCACCTCATCCATCTTTGCCACCTTGGATCAACAGCCAGATATCAAGGACAAGCCCGATGCCAAGGTGATCAAACGGAGCCAGGGGCGAGTTCGTTTTGAGAGCGTGACGTTTGGTTATAAGTCGGGCAAACCAGCGGTAAAAAATATCTCGTTCAGCCTAGAGCCAGGTAAGTTTTACGCGCTTGTCGGCCCCACAGGAGCGGGAAAGAGCACTATCTTCACCTTGCTGCAGCGATTCTACGACGTGAACTCAGGTGCGGTGTATTTGGACGATGTCGACATCAGGGACGTCACTCAAGAGTCACTGCGAAATCAAATCGGTGTGGTGAATCAAGACGCCTTCCTCTTTCACGACACGATCCGCGAGAACATCCGCTACGGGCGCTTGGATGCGAGCGAGGCTGACATCATGGACGCAGCTCGCCGCGCTCACGTCCATGACTTCGTCAAAGATAAGAAAGAAGGCTATGACACCGTGGTGGGTGACTCCGGCGGCAATCTTTCTGGAGGCCAAAAGCAAAGGGTAACCATTGCGCGTGCTATTCTGAGGAACGCACCCATCCTTTTGTTAGACGAAGCCACGTCAGCGCTAGACACAGAGACGGAGCGAATCATCCAAGAGGCGATTCATGAGCTCTCGAAAGGCAAAACGGTCATCGCGATAGCCCACCGACTCTCCACCGTGCTCGAAGCCGACCGTATCATCGTCATGAAAGATGGCGGGATTGACGCTGCTGGGACTCATCAAGAGTTGCTGCAAACCAGCGAGTTGTATCAGCGTCTCTATCAGCTTCAGTTCCAGGAAAACAACGCTACATGAGCCAGAAGATTGTTCAGAAGCCGCTTAGGATCGGCATCATCGGTGCCGGAGGTATCGTTAAGCAACGTCACCTGCCAGCCCTGCTGAAGATGCAGGATGAGGTGCGGATTGTGGCTGTCGCAAATCAAACAACGGGCAGCGCTCAACGCTTTGTGCAGCAGCATGTGCCGGGTGCGCGTGCCTTGGACAAGTGGGAACAAGTGGCCAGCGACGACGAAGTAGACGCCGTGTGGGTCGGCGCAACGCCTTGGCTCCACAAGGACGCCACCATCATGGCACTCAACCACGGTAAACATGTGTTTTGTCAGGCTCGCATGGCAAGAGACCTCTCCGAAGCTGGCCAGATGTGGGAAGCAAGCCTCCGCTACCCTGAACTCGTGACCGCTCTTTGCCCTGCTCCTCACGGCATGACCGGTGGGGAGTATGTGAAGCAACTTTTGGCAGATAAGGCGATCGGCGATCCGATTCACTGTGTGCTCAACAGCTTCAACGATGCATGGCTTGACCCCAACAAACCACCTCATTGGCGTCAGCGTGTGGATGTGAGCGGCCTACAAGTGCTCACACTCGGCATCTACGTTGAAGTGCTTCACCGTTGGCTCGGCGACATCGTTCAAGTGCAAGCAGACGGCGGTGTAGCTATTCCCGACCGGGGAGGTTACGAGGTAGAAGTGCCAGACTACCTAAACGTATTGTGCCAGTTCCGCAGTGGCGTGCGCGGTGCTCTCATGTTCAGTGGCGTTGCAAGTCACGGCAGGTCCGACGAACTCTCGATCTTTGGAACGGAAGGCACTTTGGTATACGACTTTGCCAACGAGCGCGTTCTACTGGGCAAACCAGGCAAGCCTCTTGAAGAGTTGCCAATCCCTTCTGAACATCGGCGGGAATGGACCGTGGAAAAGGACTTCGTGAACGCAGTTCTAGATCCAGAGGCACCTCGACCAAAGCCAGACTTCGTCGAGGGCATGCGCTACATGCGGGTTGTGCAGTCGGTCGCCCTCGCTCAGGACTCAGGAGAGGCCCAACGGGTCTGCTAAACAAAAAAGAGCCGCACTCGGCGGCTCTTTTCAAAATCAATTTCTCCGTTCCAGCTTACTCGCCCTTCGGGTTGGGCTTGGTTTCGCTTGGGCCTGCGGGAGTAGCAGGAGTTGTGGGTGCGGCTGCGGGTGCTTCCGGGGTAGCTGGAGCTTTTGGAGTGCTGTCAGCCGCTGGTTTGACAGGGGCGGGTGCCGTCGTGGCTGCTGGAGTTGTTTTTGGTGCTTCTGCAGGCTTGGTCACAGGAGTGGCGGCCGGTGCGGGTGCTTTGGGCGCCTCTACTGGCTGGCTGGTGGCGGCTGGAGTTGGCGTCGGAACGGATGCTGGGGCTGCGGCGGGAGTAGGAGCAGGTGCTGCTGCTTTAGCTGGATCGACGAGGCCTTTGGTGTCGTTGGCCAGCTTATGGTCGCGAGCGACAAGGGATGCGAGTGTCACCGTCAGGACGAAAAGCATGATCGCAAGCCAGACAGTGCCTTTTTGGAGCACGTTAGTGGTTTGAGCACCCCACATCTGGCTGGTAACGCCTTCACCAAACGCCGCGCCAAGGCCTTCCTGCCGAGGGCGCTGCATCATGACGATGAGGATCAACAGAAGGCAGATAATGACTTCCAGGATGGTGAGGATGGTAATGAGCATAAAAGAAAAGAGGGGCGGGAATATGCGGGGTTTTGCAGTCTTGGCAAGATTTACCTCGCCTTTGGGTGCCCCGGACTACGGAGCCTCTGGTTTCTCGTTTAGCACGTATTCCAGGTCCTTCCTGAGCTTGGTCTGCGCTATTTTGCGGAACTCTGGGTCTGGGTTCAAGACTTCATACATGCCTCTGAGGTGACCATCCGCATCAACAAGGGCCACCCTCATGTCGTGATTGTATTTGTCGACTGGGCTAGTGCGCTGTGCTTCGGGTTTCTCCTCGAGCTTATAGAACTTCATCTTTAAGTTTAGGTAGGTACGGATGCGTGCTTGGTCGCCATTCACGAACCACCAGTTCTCTCCGGTGACTCCGTAGCCTTCGGCAGCCTCCTTCATCCGCTCTGGGGTATCGCCTGGATCAATTGCAAACGAGATGAACTGAAGCTGTGGATATTTTGCGGCAAACTGATCATACAGGCCCTTCATTTCGTCGATGATCATGCTGCAGCCACTCGGGCAGGTGCTGTAGAAGTGCGCAGCGAGGATCACCTTCCCCCGCAAATCGCTCAGCTTAACCGCCTTGCCAGAGCGTTCGGTGAGTTCGAGGTCATCCTTCAGTTGTGTGATGAACGGAGGACGGTCTTTGTCCTTCCGCATCGATTGGATCATGAGGTAGTTGTAAAGAATCACCACGCCACAAACCATGATGATGATAGGAATCCAAATGGACCAGGGGTTGATTTGTCTTTCGCTGGAAGGCGTGTTCATAAGGTAAGGACGTGGCCGGAAAATCGCTTACTTCCAAGCCAACACGGTAAAAATGAGAACGAGTGGTAGATAGGCCAGGGTGCAGAAGAAGAGCTTCCTGGCGCTTGGCCGATCCCTCAACTGGCGGAACTTCCAGGCGAGCCAACAAAGCCACCCGCCAAGCGCGACTCCTGGCAGGAGGAACCACACTGACGCCACCTTCATCATCACCGGATAGAACATGAGCATCAAGGTAGCGATGGCATATCCAAGAGCATGCAGAGACGTTTTGGCACCTTTGTCATCATCATTGGCCAACATGACGAACCCGCCTCGCTGATACTCATCGCGATACATCCAGTTGATGGCTAAAAAGTGTGGCAACTGCCAGAAGAACAGGAGCGCAAATAAATAAATGGCACCCGGCTCGATAAGCAGTTCCCACCGGAAGTAACTTCCGGTGGCAGCACTTGGGCCAGCAGCTCCCGCCCAGCCGATGAGCGGTGGCAAAGCTCCCGAAACAGCACCAACGAGCGTGTTAGCCGCAGACGCTTGTTTTAGCGGCGTGTAGATGAAAAGATAGGTCGCCAAAGTCGCGGCGGTGAGGCCCGCAGCTTCTACGTTGACCTTGGCGGAGAGGTGAATGAGGGCAAATGAACTCAGAACCCAGCCCAGCCCGAAAGCTGCCGGTGTACTAATGCGACCGGATGGTAAAGGACGGTCAGCCGTGCGCACCATGCGTGAATCCGGCTCCACTTCCATGAGTTGATTGAACACAGCCGCTCCGAACGCTGCCAGGGTGCTGCCCAAAAGGGTATGAAATAGTAACCACCCGTCCAAAGGCTGCTGACGCCGGAGCCAAAAGCCCACAAACGTGGTCACGATGACTAGCGCACTCAGCCGAAACTTGGTTAGCACTAACAAGTCCTTCAGCATGGAAGGAGGTGCTTTTTCAGATTCTGATGCTTGGGATTCAGCCATGTGACGATTTTTGATGCGCCGTCTGAAGCAACCACAAGAATAGCCCGCTGACGAGCAGGGATGACAAACCAATGTGAAGGATTTGTGCGGTGGGCACGATACCGACATGGGCGAGGATCACCCCCAAGACCATTTGTGCCAAGATGAGACCGAGGATGGCTTTCTCCAAGAAGGTCCGGTGGCCGTTCTTGATGAAAAACACGACTCCTGCACCGACGATGAGCCAGGATGCACTGCGATGAACGAGGTAGACCCAAGTCTGCTCAAGTTCTGTTACCCAGGCGCTTCTCGGTTGCCCGAGATGGGTCTTGGCGAGCATATCCGTCATCTCCCGCACCTGCGAGCCCAAGACACCTTCCGCCACGACTGCTGCAAACAGCCACAGAGCGATCTGCCGTGGGAACATTCGCGATTCGATGCCGGATTGGCTCAACTCAAACCCACTTCGATGCATCGCAAACACCAAGACGCACAACAGCACAATCGCGAGCGCCATATGAAGGGTGATGATGCCCGGTTTTAGTCCGCTATAGACGACTCTGGCTCCCAGCCATGCGTTGAATAATACCAGAAGCAAAGCAAGCCATGCCGCGACATGCACCGATGGGAATCTCTTTCGCTGGAGAAACGAAGCAATCAGAAGCGCAAGCGCAGACAAGCCTACCGGCATACTCGTCAGACGATTGATGTATTCGATCCATGTGTGGGTGGCGTTGAACTCTGCTCGAATAGTAGCAGGTGTGATGGATGCAGGATCTCTGCCGTGCTGTGCTGCTTTTCGCCGAAACCGCTCGATGTCCAAGTGTTCGAAGTCGATCTGCTCAGCAGAGGTGGGCGGGATAGCTCGGCCATAACAAAAAGGCCAATCGGGGCAACCAAGGCCTGAGCCAGTGGCCCGAACAATGGCACCAACGAAAACCAACAACAGCACCGCCAAGTAGGCGATGGTAGCTAGTCGCTTGAGCAACATGGTCGGTCCGGCAGGCAGGTGCAAAACAGCCACCGCCTCGCCCACCTCGGTTATCAATGTGCCGCCACTGTGGTGTTGGCCTTCAGTGCGTTGTCAGACTGTGCCTTGAACCACTTGTCGAAGTCTGCCTCGCTCACCACCTCAAGGGTTGCCTTCATCTGGGAGTGACCAGAACCGCAAAGCTGACCGCAGATGATGTCCCAAGTGCCTTCTTTGACCGGCTTGAACCACATATGGCTCTTGATTCCTGGAGTTGCGTCCTGAGCGGCGCGCATTGGAACAAGGGCAAGGTTGTGGATGACATCCTTGGAGCCCACGTCGACAATCACTGGGCGATTGTTTGGTAACTTCATGGTGGCTGCCACAAGGAAATCGTCTTTGCCGTTTGGATCCGCCATGTCACGTCCGATGGGATTGTTTGGACCAATCAGCCGTGGGTCAACGCGGCCAAGCACGCCATCGTTACCTGCATAGTGGAAGTTCCAAAGGAACTGCTCGCCCACGGCGCGCATCTTCACGACATCAGGACCCGTTGGATAGCCATCCGCTTGCCTCGCCCAAAGGGGAAACGCGAACCCAACCAACAGAACGGCTTCGACAATACAAACGCCGATCTCGATGTGTGTAGTGGCGTGTCCACGTACACCGTGATAGTCCGCTTTTGGGTTTCGTTTGGCGTTAAAGCGCCAGAAAGTGTAAACGAGGAACACGGACCAGCCAACGAAGAGGATAGCCATGAACCAATGAACAAAGCCGTTCATGTGATCGACTTGAGCACCGTGCTCAGAGGCGAGTTCAGGAAGCCAGAAGGGTTTGAGAATGGAGGTTACGTCCATTGTTTAGAGTCTATTGGTGTTGAAGTAATGCTTCAGCTTCCGCGAACTTCCGCTGACGGCGGGAGAAGCTGAACATGGTGTAAAATACGACGGCAAAAATGAGTGCGAGCGCTACCAGCATCACGATAACGGCAGCATCTTGTGCCTCTGCGGCAATGGTTCCAGCCGCAGGTCGGCAAGTAGCGCATCCAAGGAGTGTGAGTGCAGATGTCATAATCACACGATGATGGTTTTGGCCTTTTTGATGATGAACCAGAGGCCGTAAACGATAATAATGACAGCAAGCCATCCGCTGCCGACTCGCAACCACTCGAGATTGAGGTGCTCTACGTCCTCCACATTCGTGCGCGTCCACTGCCACACGAACAAGTCGGTGAGAGCAGCTAAGACGATAAAAACGATGTGAAATCCGCGAAGTGACATGTCTCAATGATGGGCGGTAGCGGTCTTCACCGGAACTGCCGGTGCCTCGAAGCCTTCATCTTTCAATGGATCGCCGTGGGCTGAGATGAACAAGGTGAACAGAACGATGGCGAGCACGACCGTGAACACGAGAACCTTGTAGATCAGAGGCCGCTCATGATTCAAGTGCATGAAAATCAGGCAAACAAGGCTCGCCTTGAAGGTGGCCACTGCCATGCCGACGATCATGTTATTATTTCCACCGAAGTCGATGAAGGAAATAGCCACGGTGATGACCGTGAAGACGATCAACGTAACGCCGATCTTGAGGTAGGTCTTTACGTGTGACGAAACGTCGTCGTGTGAGTTATCGTGTCCCATAGCGATGGATTAAAGGAGATAGAGGAGAGGGAAGAGGAAGATCCAGACAAGGTCAACGAAGTGCCAGAACAGACCACCCGTCTCCACGCGATTGGCCAAGTGCTCAGGGTCATTCTTGAAACGCTTGGTATCTACGACGAGGAACCAAGTAAGGACAATGGCACCAGCCAAGACGTGCAGGCCGTGCAAACCGGTGAGGGTGAAGTAGATTGCGAAGTAGGTGTTCCACTTCGGCAACCAGTTAGACCAAAAGGCGATGTCTTTCTTTGGGTCCAGAGTGATGACTGGTCCGTTGTGCTCAGCATGGCTAAAGAGAGTGTCCTTGAAAGACTGCAAGAGCTCACCCACTCCCTCTGGAGCATGATGACTCGGGTCAGGCTTGGCCGTGTGCACTTCCATCGTCAGCGCATGGCGCACGAAGTCTGGATTCTTGTAGGGATCGGCCTCTGGGTTGTGCTCCTTGGCGTGCTCAAGTTTCTGGTGCTCATGATGCTCAAAAGCTTCCTTCCAGCCCGCACCCATTAGTGTCCAAGCCTGAGACTTGGAACGGTCCGCCACGTCGCGAACGTCCACTCGGGTGACCTGTAGGGTCATTTTGTAATCCGTGAGCTTCCCGTTGATGACGGTGCCGTCTTTGAAACTCAGCATCGAGTCGTTGTAGCTTCGAATCGTGTTAAATGGCGGAAACGGGCTATTGTTGACTTTAAAGGTCAGCGGAGTCGCTGCTTTTAGGTCAATACTCGGTTCCTTACCGGCTTCCTCGCGGATCGAGGCTAAGCCCGCATCGTCCAAACTCACTGTCTTGCCGGCTGGAGTGGTAAACTTGGGACTTGGGGTAGTGCAACTCTCCAAGAAGTATTCTGGATCTGACTCGCGTGTGCTTAGCTTAATGCTGGTGACGTTGTCGAAGTTGATCCAATGTTTGCCGTGATCAGGGAAGTGGCCTTCGATGATAGTACCGTCTTTGGTTTTAACTGCGATGTGGTGAACTTTGTCAGTGTACTCGTTCTTCTTGATCCAAAGGAAAGCCAATGCACAGGCAATGGTGATGGCCATGTAGACCTTATAGGCTCCCCACTTGCGCATCTTCAAGCTAGCCCATGCCATGACGACGGTGACGGATGAACCGATGAGGACAAGGGTGTTGATGAAGCCCCAAGGGACGTTCAGCACATGGACTGGCCAATGGTAATCAGCGCCCAGACGCAGAAAAATGTATGAGGAGAACAATCCGCCGAAAAGCATGACCTCGGATGCAAGGAACAGCCAGACGCCGATCTTCGCATTCCAAAGCCCTGTGTCCGGGCGGGCAGTTACTGTATAAGGAATCTCCATTGATTTCGGATTTGAGATTGTGAACTTCGGATGACGAGCGGCCTAGTGGTGGGACTTCGCCTCTGTCGGGGCTGGTGCAGGTGTGCCAGCAGGCTCTTCCCATGAAGGGATGAACTCGCGGCCCGTGCCTGGAGGATTGTATTCGTATGGTCCGCGGTAGACTACGGGCTCGAACGTGAAGTTGCCGTGAGGAGGTGGAGTTGGTGTTGCCCACTCAAGCGTAGTTGCATCCCAAGGGTTATCGCTGGTAATCTTTTTGCCACCTTTGATGCTGATCCAAACATTAACGATGAAGAAAATCTGAGCCAAGGCGAGACCCCAAGCTCCAAACGAAATGAGCTCGTTAGACCAAAGGTAGTCCTGAGTGGTGTTCTTGAATGCCATTGCGCCGCCATCATACCAACGGCGATGGAAGCCAGCGATGCCTTGGAAAAGCATCGGCCCAAAGATCACGTTCATGAAAATGAGCGATGGCCAGAAGTGCAACTTGCCCAGAGTGTCGTTCATGTAACGACCTGTGATCTTCGGGAACCAGTGATATACACCGGCGAAAAGCGCGAAGATAGTACCTGGAGCCACCACGTAGTGGAAGTGGCCAATCACGTAGTACGTATCGTGCAAGTGAAGGTCAATAAAGGCAAAGGCGAGTGGCAAACCTGTCAGGCCACCGATACCGAACATCGGGAGGAAGGCAGAAGCGAAGAGCATTTGGCTGTTGAACCGAATGGAGCCTCCCCACAACGAGATCATCAAGCAAGTTAGCAAGATCACAGATGGGACCGAGATCATGACCGTTGTGATCTGGAAGTAGGTCGACATCATGGTGCCCATGCCGGTTAGGTACATGTGGTGAGCCCACACAATGAAGCTCAGGAAGCCCAAGGTCAGGGCAGCATAAATCATCAATTTGTGCCCCCAAAGCGGACGCCGTGCGTTGACAGGGATGATGTCTGAGATGATAGCGAATGCCGGAAGAATGAGCACATAAACCTCTGGGTGAGCCAGGAACCAGAACAGGTGCTGATACAGAAGCGGGTTGCCGCCACCTGAGATGTCAAAGTGATTGGTGCCAGCAACAAGGCCCGTAGGAAGGAAGACCGATGAACCGAAGACACGGTCAACAACCTGAAGAATGGCAGCAACTTCGAGAGGAGGGAAAGCCAGCAAGAGCAGGAAGCTCGTCACAAGCATCGCCCAGCAGAAGAATGGCAGACGCATGAAGGTCAGGCCCTTAGCACGGAGGTTGATGAGCGTTGTGATGAAATTGACTGAACCAAGAAGCGATGACGAAATAACGAACACCATCGCCAACAGCCACCAAGTTTGACCCGTCATGAAAGTGTTTTTCACGATGTAGTGAGTCGTTGTCGCCAGAGGCGAGTAGTTGGTCCATCCAGTCTGAGCGGCTCCAGTGGGGAGGAAGAAACTCAACATCATCATGGCGCCACCGATGAAGAAGAGCCAGAAGGACCAAGCATTCAGCTTCGGGAAGGCCATATCGATGGCTCCGATTTGAAGTGGCATGACGAAGTTGCCAAAAGCGGCAAATCCAAGCGGAACGATGCCCATGAACACCATGATGGTGCCGTGCATGGCACCGAACATGTTATAAAGGTCGGGGGAAACAACTCCGCCCGGAGCCCACTTCTCAAGTTGGTAAGTACCCCACTCGCCGAACAAAGAAGCCACTAACTCGAGGCCAGGCATTGGTTGACCTGGGTAGGCGATGGTCCAGCGCATGACCATCATCAAGAAGAACCCGAACAACAAAAACAGCAGTCCCGCGATGCCATACTGAACTCCGATGACTTTGTGGTCGGTAGAGAATATATACTTGTAAAGGAAGCTTGGCTCGTGGTGATCGTGCGCATGATCACCGCCGTGGGCGTGGTGATCGTCATGAGTGGTAGCAGCAGCGCTCATATTATTTCTATTGATAGCTTATTGGTTACTGGGCGGGCGGTGCATCACCAGCCACGTCCTTCTTGGAGTAGGGTTCGAGTTCGGCCTGAGTCCAGGCGGCGGAGCGAGCTTTCTCCGTTCCGCGGACTTTAGCGACCATGTCGGGAGTAACCATGGATGCCTTGTTGCCCCAGGAGTTGCGCACGTAAGTCAAAGCATTGGCTATGTCGTCGTCGGTCATGGTAGCACCCCAACCCGGCATTGGCGCGGGCGCGGTGAATGGCTTGCCGCTGACAGTGATTTGTCCACTAAGGCCATGCAAAACGACTCGAATCAGACGCTCCGTTCCACCAGTAGCCCAGTCGGACCCTGCCAATGGAGGGAACGCACCGGGAGTGCCCAAACCAGTAGCTTGGTGGCACCCGTTACAAGTGCCATACGCGGTTTCGCCTTTCTTCATGGCGAGTTCGAATGGGCTTAGCTGAACCTGAGGGCCGCCGCCCGAGCGTGGGTCCTGGATTGCGCCATAGGTCGGAACACTCTCGAGACCATATCCCGAAAAACTGCCCATCTGGCCGCCGGCGAGCACCGCCGCTATGAAACCGAGGAACATCACCCACATAGGTGCCGGTTCACTTCCTGGCGGCAGATCCGCTTTCTCACGCTTGACCGCACCATGCAGGCGGTCGAGGTCAGTGTTGTCAGGATTGAAGTGTTGATCGCTCATGGCGGAAACGGTTTGGAAAAACTGGCTGGATTACTTCTTTGCGGCAGCGACTGCGCTCTTGGAGCCAGGCAACGGCGCGTCTTTCTTCAGGGAGAGGATGTAGTCGACGAGGAGTTCGGCATCGGGTGTCGGAATCACCTCACGGCCGTGCCCTGGATCATACTGGGTGCCCTTGAGAGGGAGTGCTTTGCCAGCAGACTGACCCTGGATGGTGCGCTCTTTGTAGAGGTGAGCGTAACTCGGAGCAGAAGACCAAGGATTTTTCACTCTCGGAGCATAGAGATGCATGTGAACGTCCATTCTATTGGTGAAACGATAACCAGCGTTCGTGAGGTCCGGGCCATTTCGCTGCACACCAAGAAAAGCGTGCTTTTCTCCGAAGAAGTCCCGCAGGACGGTTGCGCGAACAGGTTCCGGGCCATTCTCTAACTGATTCTGACCAGCACCCCTACGCCATGCATCGAGAGCGATTTGTGCAGGGCGAATCACTTGCGTGTGGCACTGAACACAGCCTTCCTTCTTGTAAATAGTCTGGCCGCTGAGGTTGGCCACAGTCAGCGGGAAACTGTAAGCGCTGTCGAGATCATCGCCTTTGTCCTTGTTGTAAGGTATCGGCCCGAGCGTCTGGTAGCCGATCGCAGGCAGAACAATGAGGAAAAGCCAAGGGGCAGCAAATGCTGCGGCGATTCCGAAAACCAGTTTGCGAAATTGGGTCATGGTTTGCGTCGAATAGTCAAAGATTAGGCGTTAGCAGCCTCCGGAAGGTGCTCTTCGTGACCATGCGTCAACAAGGTCGGTGCCGAACTGCGGCGGCCAAGGCCAGCCACCATCAACAAAAGGTGAATGAGGAACCAAGCGTTGGACCACAAGATCAGCGCCCATGCAATGCAACGCGCTGCCATGTATGGCTGGCCGGAAAGCACCGCATTCACGAATCCCTGATCCCACTGGAGCGGATCATTGATACTGGAACCCTGCTGCACGCCACCGACCAAGCTCGTCACGACGATGGTGCCGATGCCGTAAACCGAAAACCAGAAGTGATTGCGGATCAGCCGGACGCTCAACCACTCGCAACCTGCCAAGCGAGGAACGATGTAATAGATCGCACCAAAAGCCGCCATGCTAAAGAAGCCATAGACGGCCACAATCTGGTAGCCATACCATGCGTGAGTGAACTGGAGATTCACTCCGGTGGTGAAAGCCGAGATCAGAGCGAGGATGATGCCAGAGACAGGATAGAATAGCGCTCCGATGAAGGTGAAGCGCAGTGTAGGACTGGCGGCGACCATCTTGTGTTGTCCTAGCGTCGTTAGGTGGTGATTGATGCCAACGACTCCAACGGGAATCATGAGCAGCACACCAGCCATTGCGCCAACGGCAGGCATCCACGCAGGGAGGGGACCACCGAGATAGCGTTGCATACCCGTCCATCCGCCAATCACTGCAAGAATCCAGAAGCCCATCTGCGCAAGCTGAGCACTGTGAATAGGCTGGCCCGTGATCTTCGGAATGAAGTAGTAAGCCGCACCCACTCCGACAGGAACAAAGAAGAGGAGGATTAAGCCATGAACATACCAAGCACTAATGCCGGCTCCGATCGCACCAAGCTCAAGGTTGCCACCAAGCAGGGCAATGGCGGTCCACAGAATCCAAACGATCCACAGAGATGCACCCACCAGATACCAAGTGGTGATGGTGAAGCCCTCAGAGCGCTGAGTGCGAGCAGCCATGCTCAAGATTCGCCAGCAGAACACCAACAAGATGATGCCAAGAACAATCCAGACGGCTTTTGGCATCTCGAGCCACTCGATTGATGTCTGATTTCCCGCGAGGATGCTCACGATGCCATAGGTGACAGCAACATTCCAAAGGACTCCAAGTGCTACGAGCGTACCTTGCCCGCCTTTGAGTTCGTTAGCGGTGCGGCGGGCCATCAGCCACAGCGCAACGCCGAGCGCCGCTTGAATACCCCAACCGTAAACTAGGGCAGCGATGTGGGCGGGCTGCATGCGTCCGTATGTGAGGAAGGCGCAGTCAGCAATGAAGTCAGGCTTCAGAAGCTTGGCCGCCGCGAGGAATCCCATCAGGGTGGAAGCCATGAGCCAAAATGCGGCATTCGTGAAAAGGAACAGCACTGGGCCCTTTACAGAACGGTCAATGGCGGCGCGACGAAGGCTGTCGGTGTCTGGATCCATTGTAGATTGTAGATTTTGGATTGTGAAAATGGCCTACTTCGGCGCGGCTGGGGTTGAAGGAGCGACTGGTGCAGCCGGTGTGACGGCGGGCGCGGTGGCGGCTTGCTTAAGCTGAGTCGGGGAGCCCGGGACCAGCGCTTGGCTCGGTGCAGGCGTGGGCAGGGCTTTGAGTGATTCGACTGCTTTGGTCAGGCGCTCAGCGCTCTTGCCTTTTTCCAGGCCCATTTTAGCCAAGTTCGCTGCTTGCTCAGCCTTGATGGCATCAGCAAGAGCCTTGCGCTCGTCATCGCGTGGATTTGGGCGGGAACCCGCGCCAGAAGTGAACAGCGCGGCCAGCACGGCGAATCCGAGAAACGCGGCCAGGAACCAAAAAAAGCCTGGAGCCGGTTTGTTGACGGTGGTGGTGTCAGACATGATGGGGAAGGATTAGTTGCGGACGTTGGCGGACTCAAGCAACCGAGGGTCGCGCCAGGCATACAAGCTGTGTTTGCCAAGACTGCGGAGGTAGAGGTAGCCGATGGTGCCGACTACTGCACAAAGTGCGAGAACATCACCCACCCACGCACCGGGCAGGAATGGCGTATCCGAACCAGGGGCGGGCTCCAGACCCATCGAGTGCGCACGCTCTGGGATCACATTCCAGTAGATGTCCACGAAGTGCATGAAGATTACCCAAGCTGCCCAGAATCCGATAAACTTGGGACTCTTCTTCAATTGCTGCTGAAGGAGGAAAACAAAGGGCACAACAAAGTGACCGATCACGATGAAGATGCTGACGTTTCTCCACACCCCTGTGTTCCGAATGAAGTAGAAGCGGGTTTCTTCAGGAATGTTAGCGTACCAGATCAAGAAATACTGGCTGAAGGCGATGTATGCCCAAAACACCGTGAACGCGAACAGGAGCTTACCCATCAAGTGAAAGTGCTCACCTGTGACCACCTTCTGGAGATAGCCGAGGGACTGCAGGTAGATCACTAACAACAGCATGGCAGCCATGGACGACCAAGCACAGCCAGCAAAATGATAGACACCCCACATGGTGCTGAACCAAGTGTAATCTAGGGCCATGATCCAGTCCACCGCAGCGAACGTCACAGTCAAAGCAAACGGCAGCAGCACCATACAAGCAAACTCGCGTGCGTAGACTGTGTGTTTGATATCACCGTCAGCCTCTTGCTTGAGGAAATAACTACGGAGTTTGGTGGAGATGAACCAGAGGATGCCGAAATACAGCACGAAGCGAATCGTCCAGAACGTGATGTTCAGGTAGCCATATTTGTCCACCAGTGGATGTAGGTGCGGGTCAGACTCCGCCGCGTGGTGCAAGCCTTCGAGCCCTGGGTGAGCACGATGATGACCAAACCATTCCCAGAGGGTGTTCTGCACTCCAGGGATCAGCAACGGAAGAGCAAGGATGCCCAGTGGAAGAGCCATTGTGCCGAGGTTCTCGAACAAACGACGAACAGCAACGCCCCAGCCGGAGTTGGAGGCATTGTGAAGCAAAATCCAGAAGGTGCCGCCGGCCACAAACGTGAATCCAACGAAGATCGCGTAAAGCCAAGAGTAAGCGAATCCCTTCTGCGTATCGCCATGGGTGCCGAAGGCATAGTAAGCGGAGCCCAACAGGCCAATGGCGGCCAAAGCGCCGAAGGTACCGATGACCTTGGAGGCTTTTGCTGGATCGAACTTCTCGCCGCCTTCAGGCAGGTCTTTGAAACTGACGTGGTGATGACTCATGCCGTGTAAACTTTAGTGCCGCAGTTACTGCACGCCCGCCTCCTTGCCGGCCAATTGAAGGGTGCGAATGTAGGCAACGATTGCCCAACGGTCTCTGACCGGGATGTTGCCACCGTAGGGTCCCATGAGGCCCTTACCGTTGGTAATGACGTCAAAAATGGCACCTGTTGTGCGATAAGCAGCGGTGTTAGCTGGATCATTGGCTCCGGGCTGCTGGAAGTTATAGGCGGTGAGGATGCCAAACTTGCTAGTGGTGCCTTTTCCGTTGCCAGAGAGGCCGTGGCAAACGCTGCAATAGATGTTGTAGCGCTGCTGGCCACGCTCAAGCAGCTTCAAGTCCACTGGACCAAGCTCCTTGGGGAGTCCGTCACCGTAATAGTCGCCAAAACGGCCTGTGTTGTAAAAGTCGGTGCCATTGCTGAAAGCAAAAGCCGAGGCTGTTGCTTCCGCAGCTGGTTTGGTTGGGAACTCATAGCCGATAGGGGCTGTGTTTGCCACGGGCTTGCGGGCACCAGAGCCGTCAGCAAAGAAATCGCTGGCGACCTGATACTTGACCTTGGCCTGATGATCCATGTCAGGAAAGACCTCGATGGGAGAGTTCTGGGTCTTGCTGCCACGGAAGCCTGCGGCGCTCACAATGAGCACGGCAATGATGAAGTAGCTGAGGAAAAAGTATTTCATGAGGCTGGGCGAATCAGATGTCGTCCTCCACGAGTTCTATGTTTTTAGCACCCACCTTCTCCAAGAGGTCACGGGTGCCTTGCTGGGCAAACTTTGGATCGCGTGCTTCGATGCAGATCAGGAAGCCATCGTCAGAAAACTTTGCGAACTTCTTGCTCGTGAAGAGCGGGTGATTCAGGCGAGGAAGCCCAATAAGAGCAAGCAAGCCAAACAGCACGGTGAAAGCGCTGAAAAGAATGGTGAGCTCAAACATCACTGGGAAGAACGCTGGCAAGGTCCAGATTCCCGTTGGCTTTGACTGAACGACTGTGGGATACGTCTCGACGAGCTTCTGGAGGAAGCCCATGCCCATATTATCCCGCCAAAAGTTGGTCTGGGTGATGGTCTGGAGCACGAAGGCCGTGATGGTGCCCGTCATACCGCCAAAGAAAACCAGCCAAGGCAGTTTGGAACGGCTGACGCCCATGGCGCCGTCCAATCCGTGGACTGGGAATGGTGTGTGGCAGTCCCAACGCTGATAGCCAGCATCGCGAATGTGCTCGGCGGCATGGTAAAGATCCTGCGCGTTATCAAACTCCGCCAGGTAGCCGTGAACTCGTTTGAGATTAGACATGGGGAAACAGGTTAGTGCGCCGGAGCTGCTTTTTGAGAGGCGAGGATCTCGGAATCCGTCTCGCCCATGACCTCGGCCTCTTGCAGGCCCCTGTCATGAGATTCACCGTAGTGAGGATCTGCCTCAGGTTTGACGCCCTTCACCTCACCGATGGCGATGACCGGCAAGAAGCGAAGGAACAGCAGGAACAGCATCATGAAGAAGCCGAAGGTGCCAATGAAAGTCCAGTTATCTACCCAAGTAGCATCAAACGTTCTCCAAGAGCCCGGAGTGAGGTGACGCTCAAGCGTAGTGACGATGATCACGTAGCGCTCATACCACATACCAGCGTTCACGAAGTTGGAGACAATGAACACCGCGAGCAAGCTCTGGCGGAAGCGCTTGAACCAGAAGACCTGCGGCGCGAATACGTTGCAGAAGAACATGGCGTAGTAATACCAGACGCTAGGACCGTGAAGCGCCCGCAGCTTGAAGGTCTGAAGCTCAAATGGGTTGGCTCCGTAGTAAGCCATGAAGAACTCCATGCAGTAGGCATAACCGACGATCGTTCCCGTGAGCAGGATGATCTTCGCCATGTTGTCGATGTGCTTCATGGTGATCAGGTCCTGCAGACCGTAGATCTTGCGGACGGGGATCATCAGCGTCAGCACCATCGCGAATCCACCGAAGATAGCTCCAGCCACGAAGTAGGGCGGGAAGATGGTAGCGTGCCAGCCAGGGACCACGGATGTGGCGAAGTCGAATGACACGACGGAGTGCACCGACAACACCAGCGGGGTGGAAAGAGCGGCCAACAGCATGTAAGCCGTCTCGTAGTGGCTCCAGTGGCGGTTAGAACCGCGCCAGCCGAGGCTGAAGATGCCGTACAGCGCTTTGCGAATGCCGGGTTTGCAGCGATCACGCAGTGTGGCGAGGTCTGGCACCAAACCAAGGAACCAAAAGATAAGTGACACCGTGAAGTAGGTCGACACCGCGAACACATCCCAAAGCAACGGCGACTTGAAGTTCTGCCAGATCGCATTGGCGTTGGGGATTGGTGCAAGGAACCACACCATCCATACTCGACCAACGTGGAACGCCGGGAACAAGCCAGCGCACATCACCGCGAAGATCGTCATGGCCTCCGCTGCTCGGTTCACGGATGTCCGCCACTTCTGACGTGTGAGGAACAAGATGGCAGAAATCAACGTTCCAGCGTGTCCGATACCGATCCAAAACACGAAGTTGGTGATGTCCCACGCCCAATCAACCGGCTGCTTCTGGCCCCAAACACCAACACCGGTGACGATGAGGTAAGCAAAACAGAAAACCATGACGCCCGTGAGGAGAACGGACGGCAGGAACAAGAACCACCAGCCCAGGGGCTGCCGGTTTTCCACGATCCCGCAGATTCGGTTGGTGATCCAGCTGAACGAGCGGTTGTTTAGCACAAGCGGCTCGCGCTCTAGCACGAGTTGCTGAGCGTTAGCGTTGGAAGCTGTGTCGGTAGCGGCTGCCATGGGTTAGAACTGTTTGCTGCTCCAGGCGGCGATGTTGGCCGCGCCCGGCATCTTGTCGTTGATGTTGCGGATGCGTGCCAAGTAGGTGGTGCGTGGACGCGTGTTGAGATATTTGAGCACCGTATAGTTCCGCGGGCTCAGTTTCAGCTTGTTGACGGTGCTGTCCTTGTTGGCCAGATCGCCAAACTCGATAGCACCGGCTGGGCAAGACTGCTGACACGCCGTTTTGACGCTATCAGTGGCCACCCGGAAGTTCTTCGAGTCACGCTGAGTCTGCTTTTGATTGATTTTGGCTGCCTCAAGACGCTGCACGCAGTAGGTGCACTTCTCGATTACACCGCGCATACGAACTGTGACGTTCGGGTTCTTTTGGAGCTTCAGGCTCTCACGCATACCCGTCTTGTCTGGGGTGCTGAGAGGTCCCATGTAGAGTTCGTCAAGCGGACGCTTGTTGTAGTCGAACCAGTTGAAGCGACGAGCCGTATACGGACAGTTGTTGGCGCAATAACGAGTTCCGATACAGCGGTTGTAGGCCATCGCATTCAGGCCGTCATCCGTGTGAACGGTAGCGTTTACCGGACAGACGGTCTCGCAAGGTGCGGATTCACACTGCTGGCAGGCCACTGGCTGATTCACCATCTGCGCGTCTTCAAGTTGCTCAGCGGTTGGCTCAATGTGGACGTCATCCACGCTTGGAAGCTTGTTGGTGTGATGATCTTTTTCAGTGCCAACTTCAGCGGTAGCGAAGTAGCGATCCATCCGGATCCAGTGCATCACGCGACCTTTGCGAACCTGGTCTTTACCAACGATTGGGATGTTATTCTCCGACTGGCAGGCGATCAAGCAGGCGGTGCAACCGATGCACTTACTGAGGTCGATTGTCATGCCCCACTGATGCTTGGTCTCGTAGTCGAAACCAGCCTCATTGGTGGCCGATTTCACGCCAAACTGACCTTTGTAGAAAGTCATTTCAGGCGGGATGTGACTGTCGATCCCCGTGACCTGAGCAAAGTTTTCTTTGTCCTTATGAGTGCCCTCACGGTAGACCGCGCGGCCTTCCATGGAGTTGTGCTCTTGCGTGATCGCGAACTCGTGAGCCTTGCGGCCAAGTTTTTCCACTTTGACGCCAGAACTGATCACCCACTCATCGGTAGATGCACGCAGGCCGTAACCATTGAAGCCAACCTTGCTGCCAACGTTGCCGATCTTCCGTTGACCGTAGCCCAACTGGATCGTGATCGAGTTCGATACGTGACCGGGCGCTTCAATAGCTGGGATTTCGAGGCTACCCGCAGGCGTTGTGATTTTCACCCAAGTGCCCTCAGAAAGACCGAGTTCACGGAAGGTCTTGCTGCCAATAAGTGCTGCGTTGTCCCAAGTGAGCTTGGTGACCGGATCAGGAGCCTCTTGGAGCCAACCGTTGTTAGCAAAACGCCCATCCCAAAGGCTGGAGTCTGGCACCAAAACAACTTCCGGTGCAGTAGCACTAAGCGCGCCAGCAGGTTTCGCGTTGGTCAGCAGTGCCGCCACTCCACCTGCATTGAATGTTGCAGAGGCTGGTTTGGCTGTGGAATCCTTCAAGAAACCATCTCTGAGAGTGAAGTTCCATTTTTGCTCGTCAAGACCACCAGCGATCTTTGCGAACGTCTCACGGACAGCCTCATAAGCCGCATCAACAGGTGGCGGAGGCGGGGGCGCCTTGGGGTCAATGGGTTTTGGATCAGGTCGATCAAGCTCGCGCTTACCGAGAAGCGAAAGGCAGACGTCCAACTCAGAAACACCGTCATACAACGGCTGGATCATCGGCTGAACAATGCCATAAGTGCCGTCCTTGGTGCGCACATCACCCCATGATTCAAGGAAATGTGAGCCTGGGATGTGCCAGGAAGCCGCGCGTGCTGATGCACACTTGCGAATGCCATGATGGAAGACTTTAACGCCTTTCTCGCTGGCCAGTTTGTCCAAGTTCCAGCTCGTAGGAGCATCAAAAATTGGATCGGACTGGGTGAAGGAGAACAACACCTTTACTTGACCCGCAGCCATCGCGGCGTGCAAATCTTTGAGGCTGCCATAGCTCAGCGTGTCGTCAGTGTTCTTGTAGGTCTCGATGACTGTGCCAAAAGCGCCAAGTGCATTGTTGCAAGCAGCCGCCAAAGCCTGAATAGCCTCGGAAGTTCTGCTTCCGGCAAGCACTACGGCCTTGCCTTTGTGCGCGAGAAGGTCTTCAGCGGCGGTTTCCACCCAAGCCTTAAGAGCAGGATCGACGCTGCCAGCAAGAGCTGCAGGAGCCTCACCAACGCCCAACTTGGCAGCGAGTGCGGCGGCAGCAGCGGCGAGCGCACTAGCACTTACCGCCTTGCGGTGATCCGCCATAGCTCCCGTGAGCGTGTAGCGGTTCTCCAAGACATAAAGGCGGCTCATCTTTTCTGCCTCGGATGGCTTTTCGGCGTTCCGCGTGCTGGTGAACTCGGCTACGGAGTCATCCGACACAGGATCTAAACCCAGGAAGTCAGCATCCAGACAAAAAACACGGGCTGCCTTGTTCAGTCGGACGACCGGAGTGACACCAGCACCCAAAAGAGCCTCGTTCACCTTCGTTTGAGAACCAGAAGCTGCCTCGTAGCGATAAAACTTCGCCTTGGGGAAGCGCTTTGCCAAGTCAGCACGTATCCGAGCCAACGTTGGGGAAACCTCGCCGCCAACAAGTAGCGCAAGACCGTCTCCACCATTCTCAGCGTAATGATGGCGGACCTTAGTCAGCGCTTGCACCATTCCACCCCACGTTGCTGGGCGACCGGAATGAAGTGGCTCGCGGCTACGATCCGGATCATACATGTCCAGGATGCTCGCCTGAGCAAAAGCGTCAACTCCACCGCTAACAGAAGGGTGGACCGGGTTGCCTGTCAGGTGTGTCGGACGACCATCATGCGTAGTCACCACCAGAGGAGTAGCGCCTCCGGCACGTGGCATTGAGGTGGCATAGAAAAGAGGCTTTCCAGGCACCGCCCACTCCACGCTTGAAGTGAAGGGTACGAGACGTGCGATAGGCCTGCGGCAGCTCGCTAAGCCCATGAGCCCAGCTGAGGCACCCATGATCTTCAAAAAGTTACGGCGGGAGTTCTCGCGCTCCTCGTCATTCAGCATGTCTCCGTTGGGAAACTCCGTTCCGAGGGACTTCATGAAGTCCTCGCGGCTCTCCAGCTCATTGATGCTGCGCCAATAGCGGCGGCCGGTCTTGGGTTCCTCAGGATGATTCCAGATGCGTTTCATGAAACAGTCGGTTGGGCTCCTAGATCGGGGTTTAGCGGTGGCACGCCGTGCAGTTCTCCGGCGGCGCGATCTGCCAATGCTTTTTCAACTGCGGTCCGACTTCGGCTTGAGTCACTTCTTTTCCAAACTTTTCCTCGGCCAGCTTCACAAGCTCAGGCAAGCCCGCAGCCTTAGCTCCAGGCTTGATCACCTCAGCGATCTCATCCGCCTTGGCTTTGCCCAAAAGATCCTTGTAGAACGACTCGCGGCTCAAGCTTGCGGGCGTGTAAGCAAGATTTGTTGTCTCCGTCAGAGGGCGGAGGTTTTTCTCCGGTTCGCGGTGGCAATCCAAGCACCATCCCATGGACTGCGACTCATGCTGATAAACCACGTCCATTTGGTCCACACGGCCATGGCAGTTCACGCAGGAAAGACCGCGATTGAGGTGAGCGCTGTGGTTGAAGTAGGCGTAATCGGGCAGTTTGTGCACCTTGACCCACTGGATCGGCTTGCCGTCTGGCTTAGCGGCATCACGAACAGGCTGCAGCTTCGGTGAAGCGATCTTGATCTGTCCCTTGCCCTCGCCGTGGCAATTGGCGCAAGTTTGGTTGTTTGGCACGTTTGAGTGGCTGCTTCGCTCCCCGAAAGTGTGACAAAAACGGCAATCGAGACCGAGTTGGCCTGCGTGCACCTTGTGAGAGAATGGCACTGGTTGAGTCGGCATGTATCCCACGCGCGTATACTTCGGCGTGAAATAGTAGGTGACGCCCATCGCCACCCCCACAACGACAAACACCAGCGCAATGGCTATCTTGAGCGGCAGCCAATTGGTCCAACGCGGAAAAAAGTTACCCATGATCGCTTCAGTTGATGCTTGTGAAATTTTTCACAAGCGGATGATGAGCATAAAAAGTCTGCCTGGGAATGCAAGGACGACTTCTAAACTTTTGTGATTCTTGGAACGATCCCCCTGTTGATACTTCGTCTCAAGACAACTCGCTTCAATCTTTTCAAAAAATCCCGGCTCCTGTCACCGTTTCCGGCGCTCTCACTCATGCCCACGCGCCTTGTCTTCGCCCTCGCCTTTCTCTTCATCCGCCTTGGCTATGCGGATTACTTTGATGAAACGAACTCAAACACCCTTTTTGCCTTCGACGATGTGTCGATCCCGCACACGCAAAACTTGCGTCTCGAAATGGCCCAGCCCGTGCGGCATCCGGCCAACCCAGTGCTCCCACGCGGTCCTGCTGGCTCGGTAGATGCAAACGGCGTTCAGTTTTACGGCTCAATCCTGAAGGAAAATGGACGCTACAGACTCTGGTATGTCGCCTGGGACGACGATAGCCAAAGCAAGACGCCATCCGCCCGCTGGAGAGCAGCTTACGCCGAGAGCACTGACGGCATAGCTTGGACAAAGCCGAATCTCGGTCTCGTCGAGTATCGCGGGAAGAAAAACAACAACCTCATTCTGATGCAGCCAGGTGGCTGGGGCTTCGTGAATCTCAAGGTCATAGCAGACCCTTCGGATCCAGATCCATCTCGGCGCTACAAAATGACCACACATATCTATTTCCGACACAACACTCGCCTCGGAACACTCCTGCCATTCACCAGTGCTGACGGGCTGACATGGGAGCCCGTGCATGATGTCAAACCCGTGAAGGGTGAACTCAAAAAAGCCGATCTATTGGTCCCAGGATTTCATTTTGAGCCTTGCGGCGGCCTTTATCAGTGGGACGGCTTCTACTACGCCACCACTCAGAACGCACTGCCGGGTGTTCATCACTATCAGGGCCGGGTAGTGCGGTTGCTCCGCTCCCGTGACTTTGTGCATTGGGACGGCACCAACACCCTGGCATTCGTCCGCACGCCACAACACACCTACTTGGGTGCGGGCAAAAGCCGTGAAGGGGAACAGAACCACGAGGGCATTAGCGTCTGGAACAGACGCAATGTCCTGCTAGGCATCACCGGGAGGTGGCATGGAGCTGCTGAGTGGAAAGACGTCACAGTCGACCTTGGATTCGTCATCAGCAACGATGGGCTCCACTTCCGCGAGCCAAAACACGAGTGGACCTTTTTGGAGCGCGGCAAAGATGGTTCGTGGGATCAGGGCGGGCTCCTTCAAGGACAGGGCTTTGAAAACATCGGAGACCAGACTTTCGTCTACTACGGCGCTTGGGATCCCCGCCACTGGCAAGATCAGCAGAAGCGCGGAGGTGTTGGCATTGCAACGCTGCCCAGGGATCGCTTTGCTGCGCTCTCGGTCGACACGAGCACCGAGGGCCCGGGCGACTATCAACTTCCAACTACCACTTGTGAACTAGTCACCCAATCGCTTCCCATCCCCGCTAAGGCCAAGCCTAGGTTTTACCTGAATGCCGATGGCCTTGGGCCAGATGCGACTCTCGAAGTGCAGTTGCTCAGTCACGAGGAGCAATCCCTCGTGGGCTACCACTCCAACGTGACCTCAAGCGGCTTTCAAGTCCCCATCCCATGGGACAACGAGACTCCCCTGCCCTCTTCGGTGAAGATGCGCGTCACTTTTACTGGCAAACAGCGCCACCAAATCAAATTGAGTGCAATTTACGTCCGCCATTGATCAACAACATAGTTGGAGATGAGTCTCGATTCCAGTTGGCTCTCTTTTGAGGGGCAGTTTGCCGAGCGTGTTTGCCAAAAGCTTAACGCACAGAGCGCGCTTCCGGCACCAACTCCCATCTTCATGCAAAAAGCTGTGTCCCGGCCGCCAAAGGCAGGCCAGGGCTATAAATTTGGCATTTTTGCAGGCCTTCACGGCGACGAGGAAGCTGGAATCCTCGCCACGGAAGAACTGATGCGTTGGGCGAGCACACATCCACGTGAACTCGCCGATTTTGAACTGCATTTTTATCCCGTTTGCAACCCAACCGGCTGTAGCGACAAAACGCGGCACTCCCAAGCCGGTCTGGACTTGAATCGTCACTTCTGGTGCGGCTCTACCGAGCCCGAGATTGTCTATCTTGAGAGCGAACTCATGCGCGAGCAGTTTCACGGAATCGTTCAACTTCACAGCGATGACACCAGCCACGGTGTTTATGGCTTCGTGAGTGGCAGCATGCTTAGCGAGCTCTTGCTGCGTCCCGCGTTACAGAAGGCGGCCGAGTTCCTGCCATTCAACTACAACGAAGTGATCGACGGCTTCCAAGCGGATCAGGGCATCATTCGAGTATGTTATGAGGGCATCCTCAGCGCTCCTGCAACTCAAAGGCCAAAGCCTTTGGAGATTGTATTTGAGACCCCAGCGCTTGCGCCAATCCCTCAGCAAGTAACCGCCACAGTAGAGGCGGTTAAGACCATACTGGCCGAGTATCGTAAGCTGCAAGCGTATGCAGCCGATCTCTGATCAATCCAAAAAACCAATTGTTGACGTATCGCTTTTTTTCGTCACGATGAAAATCGATGCAAGCAACTCTCGCATTCGCCAACGCCATTGCAGATGAAACCCGGTTCCGGGTGATCCACCTGCTGTTTGAGCGCACACTTTGTGTCTGTGAACTCGCCGACATTCTCGGCTTACCGCAGTCCACTTTGTCCAGCCATCTGCGGGTGATTCAGCGTGCGGAGATGCTCGACTGCGAGAAGCAAGGGAAATGGTTCTTCTATCGGGTGAAGGACGGCTATCGCCCGCTGCTGAAGGCGGTCTTCAAACACTTCGATACTACACCCGCGACAGACAAGGCACTCGCGCGCGACCAACAAAAGGCCGCCAAGCGGATTGGCTGCCGCGATGAAACCTGCTGCCCGCCCGCAAAGCAGACCAAAAGTACATCCAACCCACCAACCAAGAAATCATGACGACTCTCCGCGACTTTCGCTTTCTATTGACCAAACACCCTGGAAAGACATTTCAGATCCGCCTTCCGGACGGCGCTTCCGTTCCAGAAGCATTTCACATCACCGAAGTCGGCCGTGTGCAGAAGAACTTCATCGACTGTGGCGGCACGGTTCGTTCACAAGAGACCTGCTTGTTGCAGGTGTGGCTGGGAGGCGATGATGATCATCGTCTGGCTACCGGCAAGCTCGCTGCCATCATGAACAAAGCTGGGTCACTGTTGCCTAACCTGGATGTGCCGCTCGAAGTCGAGTACGAGGACGGGCTTATTTCTCAGTACCAGGTCACCTCTACAGACGTTCAGAATGACGCCGTGGTACTCCAACTCGGATACAAGCACACCGACTGTTTGGCCAAAGAGGTATGCGGTATACCTGAAAAGCCAGGTGCAGGATGTGGGTGTGGGCCTAACTGCTGCTAACTGGCACATGAAAAAGCATCTCGCAGAGTTCCTGGGCACATTCACACTCCTGTTTGCTGGCACAGGAGCCATCATCATCAATGCCGCGAGTCAAGGAGCTATCTCACACGCTGGCATCGCGCTCACTTTCGGACTGGTCGTACTGGCCATGATCCATACGTTCGGAGATGTTAGCGGAGCGCACTTGAATCCAGCTGTTACCATTGCTTTTGCGACAGCCAATCGTTTCGCATGGCGGCAAGTGCCTGGCTACCTCTTGAGTCAGACCCTAGGGGCACTCGCGGCGAGTTTGCTGCTTCGATTTCTGTTCCCAGAGGATTCCACCCATCTTGGGGCGACACTGCCAGCAGGAAGTGAAACACAGAGCTTTGTGCTGGAGATGGTTCTCACCTCCATTCTTATGTTAACAATTTTGAGCGTTTCGACAGGCGCCAAGGAGAAAGGGATCACGGCAGGCATCGCGATTGGCAGCGTGATTGCACTCGAGGCCATGTTTGCCGGTCCAATCTGTGGTGCCTCCATGAACCCTGTGCGCTCCTTTGCCCCGGCCATCGTTTTGGGCCATTTTGAGCATCTCATCATCTACCTTACCGCTCCAGTCATCGGCGCGCTCCTGGCAATCCCGCTCTGCATCGGCTGTCGAGAGCCCAATTGCTGCCGAGCTTAAACCCAGCCTCAAGCTTCATCATGCCCACTATTCTCATTCTCTGCACTGGCAACTCATGTCGTTCACACCTCGCTGAAGGTATTCTCCGTCAGGCTCTCGGAACTGGATTCAACGTGGCAAGTGCTGGGTCCAAACCCGCTGGTTATGTGCACCCTCTCGCCATCAAGGCCATGGCAGAGATAGGCATCGACATCAGTGCGCATCGCTCCAAGCATCTCGACGAGTTCCTAAATCAAGATGTTGAAACCGTGATCACCGTCTGTGGGAATGCAGATCAAGCTTGCCCCATGTTCCCAGGTCAGGTGAATCGTCATCATTGGGGTTTTGACGACCCAGCCCACGCCACCGGCACAGAAGAGGAACAGCTCGCCGTCTTCCGCCGAGTTCGAGATGAAATCCGCCGCGTGTTCGAAGCCTACGCTTCCGGCAGGTTGGATGAGCAGAAGCGCGCTCAAACAGCCTGAGTAAGCAGAAGTGAGTAGCTCCAGACAAGTCAACGCATGCCGTTCTACTTGTCGGCATCGGTGCGCACGTTGGTGAAGCAGTGAGCAACACGACGCGCTCTCAGTGATGCATCTCGATTCGGGGATGCATCTGCAGCGAGACGTGCTCCAATCCTCGAATCGTGCCATCTTCGAGGAACAAAATAACTATCGCATGGAGGACTTTCGGGTTCTTCGTCTTTGTAATAGCCGCATCCCTGCGAGCGGATGGCGTACGTTCCTTTTACCATCCTCCGCAAAGCTACAGCACCACTCGCGATCCGGATGTGCCTAAGTACGCACGCCATGCACCAGACACAGATTACGATCTGCTACAACACGCGAACTGGCTAGACATTGGCCTGGATTATCGTTTTCGCTTCGAGTACCGCGATGACGACATCCGCCGCCCGGTCGGTGGACTTGATACTCCATTTCTTCATCGCACCCGAGCCTATCTAGGCGTTCATGACGTCCTCGATCCATTTCGTTTCGCCGTCGAGTTGCAAGACTCAAGACGCTACGGCAGCGATTTCGAGCGAGATAACCGCGACATCAACGAGTTCGAACTCATTCGCCTTCAAGCAGAGCTCTACTTCGATGACTGGCTGGATAAAGATGATCTGGGAAACAAGCGCCCTGTATTTGTTCGCTACGGGATCCAAAACTTCGAGTTCCTAGACCGCCGCCTCATCGGAAACAATCAGTGGCGCAATACTGCAAACACCGGCTTGGGATTCAGAGCAGCGATTGGCCAGGATGACAACGACTGGAGCCTTGACTTGCTCGCCATTCAACCGTTAGAGCGCCAACTCTATGAATGGGACGAGCCCCTCGACGGCCAGTGGGTCTACGCGATAATCGGCCACTGGCGCAGATGGTCGGAGTTCATCACTCTCGAGCCATTCTATCTCGCCCTGGATCAAAAAACGACCTCGGAGACCGCTGCCCGCACGGTTCACTCCCCAGGTTTCCGCGCTTATGGGACTGTTGCTGATTCGGGCTTCGATTTTGATTTCAGTGTGATCCGTCAGTTTGGAGACAACGATGGACGCAACATCGATGCCTGGGGAGGCACTGCGGAAGTTGGCTACCGTTTCAAACTGCCGTGGAAGCCACGTCTCAGCGCATTCTATGGTTATGCTTCGGGTGACAAAGATCCGAACGATAACGAGGACAATCGGTTTGAGCGCTTCTACGGCTTCGGTCGTCCATGGTCAGCCAACGACTACATCGTCTACGAGAACATCAAAGCACCCAAGCTCCGAGTCGAGCTCACGCCGAGTGACAAACTCCGTATCGACTTCGGCTACAACTGGTATTCACTCGCCAGCAGTTCAGACCGCTTCTATGCCGCTGACAAAGTTCAGGACAAAACTGGCCGCAGTGGTGACTCCATCGGACATGAGTTCGACATCCGAGCCCGCTGGCAAGTGACCAAGAAGCTGGAACTCATCGCTGGCTATGCGCACTTCACGGCAGGTGACTTCACCCGAAACGCCATCCGCCCTGGTGACACCGACTTTGCGTATTTGGAGTGTAACCTTGTGCTGTTCTAGGTGGAGCGAGTCTCACTTCACTCCCAGCTTTTCTGCAATGAAGCCAAACAGATCCGGATGCTTCACTTGCTTGCTGCCGGGGTAGTTCAACTCATAGTCTATCCCTGCTTCTTTGAGTTTCGGTTCGATGCCAACCCCGAAGTTGGCTGAGTGTGGCGGGTCTTTGAATGGCTGGCCGAGAGCAGGAACTGAGTCGTAGAACAAATACACTGGCGGATCGTCCGCGCTGACGAGTTCGTACGGTGAGAACTTTTTGATCCAGGGAAGCAAGGCATCTCGCTGGTCGAGAAAGGCCTGCATCGAAGGTAACGCAAACGCATGATGCCCATAGTCATTGTTTGGTATCCACTCCTTCATCTGTTTTGGATCCAACGAGGTCTGTGGGACAAATCCGAATGCACAAGTCACGCGTGTTGACTCGCGGGCCACCGGATCATCACTCTCGGGCTCGGCCATGTCTGGATGAAATGCAAGCCAGAGACTTCCAAACCCTCCCGCAGACCCACCACAAGCCGCCACACGTTGTTTATCCAGATTCCAATCGGTTGCCTTGGTGCGAGAGAACTGCAGAGCCCGCGCTGCATCTTCGAGACAAGCCTTCACGGGTGGATCGATCTTCTGCTCTATCGCCTGGGGGATGAACCGGTAGTTAATCGCCACGACTGAAATGCCACGGGATAGGCATAGCTGAAGAAAATCAGGCCTGCCCTTGTCTCCAACCATCCATCCACCTCCATGAATGAAGAACATCCACGGCCGCGGCGTGGTGCCCGCAGCCTGCCACACGTCCAGGACTTGACGCTCATGCTTGCCATATGGCACATTGGTGAGCTTTGGCGGCGGTAACTCCTGGGCAGAGAGGAATGCAGAACCCAATCCGAATAAGACAGCAAAGCGGAGTAACATATCCGACACTATGGCCACTTCTTCGGTTTTGGATAGCTCACGGGAAAGTTTTGAAGCTGCACCCAGCCTGCAAACTTGCCTTTTTGTTCTGGGAATAGAGCTCTCGATGCTCTTCGGGTCGCCAACTGAAACGTGAGCAACTCACCTGTTCGGCTACAACTTCTTCAATTGAATGTGCCGATACTCCATGACGCCTCGGTCACCCTCTAGGCCAATGGGACCCAACGGCGGCAATGCGAGAGCCGCCTCCAGCACCTCACCATTGCAAGTGCAGTGCGCCACGCCCTTTTTCACGGTGACTTCCATCTGATTCCAATCCTGAGGTTTGTAAGCCTTCAGGTCTTTGTAAGGCCCAGCAACGAGATAATCGCGACACTGAAGCTGTGGTTTGATGATGAACACACCACTGTCAGCATTCACCGAAGCGCGAAACTCCAACTTCAACACAAAGTCACCCGAGAACTCTTCCACCGTGTAGATTTGCCCCGTCAGCTTGTCTGCCTCTGTCGGAAAAGTCACCGCAATGACTCCATCCCGCACAATGTAGCGACCTGCATCGGCTGCTTCGGTCTTACCGTCATGTTTATCCAGGATAGCGCCCGGCTTCGGATCATCCTTCTTCGTCTTCACACGAAAACACCAGCCCGTGAGGTCTTTGCCATTAAACAAGGAAACAAACCCCGCTTCGGGTTGCCAGTCTTGAGCTTGGGCAACGGTAGTCGCTAGGGTAAAAAGAAGAAGAATGGATCGGATCATGACGCCAATGGAGAGCAATTAACCAGGATGGCAAGGACCTGCACCGAAGAAAAACCCCGTCTCCTCATCGGATGAGGCAGGCTGCATATCAGCTATCTACTTCACCGGAGCTGGGTGACCTCTCAAGATGGTGCTTAACCGCTCCACCACTTCGGCCTGATCCTTGACGTGATTCTTTGTCTCCAGCGGGTCCGTTTCGTAATCGTAGAGCTCTTTTTCTCCGCCCCAGTCGACAAACCGATAGCGCTCGGTGCGGATCACGCGGCCCATCGACTGTTTTGGAAAGCAGTGATACGCGTGATCTCGCACGCGCTCGGTGGGATCACGCAAGACCGGCACTAGACTCACACCATCCACGGGTTGTGGACCCATAGGTGCCGGAAGCCCGGCAAGTTCACAGAGAGTTGGAAAAACATCCACGGACTCTGTTAATTGCCGAGTCATCGTTCCCGCTTTGCTCACTCCTGGAGCCTTGATGATGAGCGGAATGCGTGTCGCCTGTTCGTAGTTGGTGTGCTTGGTCCAGAAGCCGTGATCTCCAAGATGAAAACCGTGGTCACCCCATAGCACGACGATCGTGTTTGCCGCAGCCGGGGAGGCCCGCAGAGCATCCAGCACCTTACCGATCTGCGCATCAACGTAACTCGTGCCAGCATAGTAGCCGTGGATCAATTTTCGCTGCATCTCGGGTGACACTGGTTCGTCAATGTCGTAGGCCACAAGCTCCCCGCCCTTCTTGTGAGCGACTTTGGGCGAGTCTGCTGGAGGAGTCGTGATCTTTGGCTGCGGAAGTTTGCCAGGATCATGCATATCCCAGTATTTTTTTGGCGCGGAGAATGGAAGGTGGGGTCTGACAAATCCTGCCGCCATGAAGAATGGCTGCTTGGCATCCTTCAGTCGGCGGATCACCTCTGCGGCAACACGTCCGTCCGCATAGTCGTCGTCTTTCACATCGGGCGATTCAAAAGCAGGACCGCGCGGCAATTGTTGAATGCGATCCAATTGCTGGTTAGTGAAGAGCGCTTCTTCACGTGTAAGGCTTCCGCTCGTGGCCCCAGCATACTCGATAACCTTGTCTTTAAAGACGGGCTCGGTGAAAGACGACGGGTCTCCTTCATTCCCGTGGCCTACGTGAAAAACTTTGCCCACCGAGTGCGTGACGTAGCCACCGTGCTTCGAAAAATGCTGGGGCATCGTCACGGCGTCAGGCAATACCTTCCGCAGTTTGCTTCCCAAACCGTAGAGGCCCGTCGAAGTCGAGCGCGATCCCAACATCAGCGTGAATCGTGACGGCGCGCACACGGCTTGATTGCAATAGGCCATATCAAAGCGCACTCCTTCATCTGCCAACTTATCGATGTTCGGTGTTTTCGCTGCCTCGTCTCCGTAGCAACCAAGTGCGGGCTTCAAATCGTCCACCAAGATCAACAAAACATTGGGGGATGCGGCATGAAGCAGCCCATTGAAGCAAATGATGGCGCCAATCAGGCTCTGAAGTTTAATCACGTCACTTTCCTTTCTTCTTCCTCTCGATGACCTCGAACTTATCACTCAGCAACAACGGCACGCCCGTGACTGCCTGTTGATCTCCGGTCTCCTTCATCCAAGCACTGAGCGCTTGGCTCAGTTTGGTGAGTTCTCCAGCATGTTGCTCATTTTTGGCCAAGTTGTTCAACTCGTATGGATCGTTATTCAGATCGTAAAGCTCCTCGGCAGGTCGCTCGCGATATCGTTTCACAATGACGTCGGCGCGCGGATCGTTTTGAGCTGCTCGCTCCCATGACGCAAAGTAGGTAAGGCTGTCTTCCTTCGCGCTGCGGTCGATGTGGCTCGTGAAGCGAAACTCAGGATGAAGGTTGCGGATGTATTTCCAGCGTGCCGTGCGCACGGAGCGTGCAGGATACACGTTCATATTGTTGTCATTGCTGTGCGTGGTGAAGATGGCCTCACGATGAGACTCTGATTGACCCGTGATGACTGGGAGCAATGACTTGCCGTCGATTCCTTGTGGAGTTGTGCCACCGCCGACTTCCACAAGTGTGGGCAAGATGTCAATCCATTGCGCGAGTGCGTTGGTCTTCGTTGAGGGAGCCACTCTGCCGTCCCAACGAACAATCATTGGCACGCGGATGCCCTCATCATAGAGGTTCCACTTTCCGAACGGGAGTTGTGCTCCGTGATCGCTCGTTTGAAGGTAGAAGGTGTTCTGGTTACCAAGGCATTGTTGCGCGGCCTCATACACAGCGCCGATCTCCTCATCCATCTTGATCACCGCATTTACATAACGAGCCCGGTACTGCCGATACTCCGGTGTATCAATGTGCATGGGAGGAACACGCACATCGCTGGGATTGACCTCTTCCGGTGCTGGGAGCGGCACGTGCGGCCAATTGGTACCAAAAAACAGAGCCAGTGGCTTGTCGCTCTTCCGTTGCCTCAAGAAGTCAACACAAGCCTGCACACCTGCGTGATCGTGGTAGCCAAAGTGCTCCGCTCGATCAAATCCCTGCTCCGTGACGTGAGCGTAGTGGCTGGTTTTGCCGAAACTCACGACTTCGTATCCCAACTCCTTCAAATAGGCAGGGATCCGCTTCGAATGCCCGTGGGGTTTTGAATGATTGGGCTCCGCGCCATTTCGAGCAGGATACATTCCTGTAAAAAATGCCGCGCGGCTAGGCGCACAGCTCGGCGAGTTCACAAACGCACGTTCAAAGACCATTCCTTTGGTGGCCATCCGGTCCAAATGAGGTGTTGGAATGTCCTTTGCTCCGTAGACGCTCATGTCCTCGGCGCTGTGATCATCTGCCAGCAATACGACAAGATGTGGGGGGGTTGCCAGTGCACTACCCAACGCTAGCGCCACGCTGAAAACTACAGTTCTGATCATGGCTGCACAAGCTGGGTCATTTTTGCCGCAAATCTGCGGCCCATTTCTTCCTGAGCAGCCGTGTCGAAGTGTACCCGATCGCCAATATGAGTCTTCAGTTCCCGCGCATCCACGCATTGGGTGTGCTTTACTCTGTTCGGCAAATTGAGCAGGAGCTGATTCATCGCCATTAGGTCTTTGAGGCGTGGCTCTGGTTGCATCTCACCGATGGTGCAGGCAATGAATGGGAGTTCCGGTAATCCCAGATCACTGCGAAATGCCTCGATCATCGCTTTCAGCAGATCCTCATAGGCTGGCAACTCCTTCGCGTTGGCATTGGCCTCGCCTTGAAGCCAAAGAATGCCACGGATGCGCGCCTTGACTCCAGCAGTGGATGAGAGAGCGAGGCGGGCGCGCCTCACTGCATCTTCGTAAAGCTTGGCTCCCTTCTGCCAGACCTTGATCGATGAGCCGCCCACCGCGCACGGCACTAAGGCAATGGCCGCCTCTTTGTCTTGGTTAAGCATCACTTCCGCAAACGTTAATCCAGGACCAACGCCAGCGTTATCATGCCCTTTGAATGTTTGAGCATCACCGGTAAGATGGAGTGGATGCCTAGCTAGATACCACTGGTCATCCCCCCGATGCATCATCACCACCCGCGGGTCGCGCTTCGGCTCGTCTGGCATCACTCCACGGCCTTTCATGTTAGACTGGCCACAGAGAAGGTAGATGTCGAGATGCGTAGTGCCATCGGGAAGCTTACTCACATCGGCACGCTGCAGCGGCGGCTTGGTAGGCGGCGGTGTGGGCACCTTGCCAGCTCTTTGAGCAAACAAGGCCGTGCTGAGAAATACAAAACTGGCGGTGATGAGTCGGAACATGGGCATGCGTTTGTTGAAACGCAGTTCCATGAGCAAATGCATCACTTTTGCGCGAGATTGATGCTCCAGGTGAGCTCCAAGCCCAATCCGGTCGGCAGCGGTGTCACCTCTCCAGACGGAGTCTGCAACACCGAGGTGGATGAAGGCGACTTCACCATCTGAAAAGTCTCCTTAGAGCTTGGGAAGCCATAGAATGCCGGGCCATTCGTGCAAAGGAACCTCTCAAACAAAACGCGCCCCTCGTCAGTCGACAAATCTATCCCAGCCTCTTCGAATGCCATCGCGTAAAGTTGAGGCGCACATCCTCCGGTGAAACATCCGGCTGCACATCCGCATGCTGTTGCCTTCGTGGTGTGTGGCGCACTGTCTGTCCCAGCAAAGAACTTTTTCTGCCCCTTGGTAGTCACCACTTCTCGTAGAGCCACACGGTCGTCCTGAAACTTCACCACCGGTAGACAATAAAGGTGATACTTCAGTCCCTGAATCAAATGCCCAATCGTGTACAGCAAGTGCTGCGGCGTAATCGTTGCGCCCACGTGATCCGGTGCAGCAGCCACAAACTCGGCCGCTGTGCGGCTCGTAATGTGCTCACAAACGATCCTCAGTTGAGGATGAGCCGCTAGAAGGCGCGGCATTCGCTCTCGGTAGAAACGAGTTTCAGCGTTGTGATGCGCATCAATGTAATCAGGCCCGCTCAGGCCGTGCTGCTCCCCGTGGATGCATAGTACGGTCCCACTGGCCTCCATCGCACTCAGCACTTCACCGCCGATGAGATCATCCATGGGCATTCCGTGCTCGGCATTTGTCGTGCCATGCGGCGGGTAATACTTGCAGGCGCGCAAAGCCCCGGATTGAGCACCTGTTCGGATCATCTCCGCTGTCGTCTTTCTAGTCAGGTAGAGCGGCACGATGAGTTGCTCAAAAGCATCAGCCCCGGCAGCTCGCAACGTTGACGCGTAACTCTCAATTGACCAGCCATCATCCCTTGCTGGGCCATGTACGAATGAAACTGGAGGCTGAGTGTTCGGCATCGCAAGCGAGCCCGCACAGCCCATGTCCAGATGCGCACGGAGGTAGGAGGCTACGGCAGATCCTTGACGGAAGTGCGTGTGAAGATCGAACCACTTGGGAAGAGTAAGGGTCATGCTGTCTCGGTAGCGGAAACTGCCCTCGGTTCAATAACGAGGTATGGGCACTAATCGTTCTTGGCAAATCGAATACGCCACCGCTAACATCGCACCCAGCTTGGCATCTATTCTTTCTCCTCAACTTCTCCTCACAGCCTGCCGATCCGGCTTCCGTAGACGATTCTCTGCGTGCCAATCGGCTTGCGCAAGCCTGCTGCTACTGGCGGGAATCCCAGCATTCTCCCAAAACACGGTTCCCGCCCTCGGCAAGGTGAAGGAAATCCTAGCACTTGCACCACAAGCAGCAGACGCAGGCAACCAACCCGCAAAAATACGCGGCGTGGTGGCCGATGTAACTTCTCGAGGAGATGAGATCATGCTGCACGACGGCGAGGCGTGTATCTCAGTCTCCGTCAAGGAAGGCCAACCTCCCCCTCCCCAAGGCTCACAGGTCGAAGTCGAAGGCATCGTCTTTTCTGAAACTTTTTTCGAGCGAAAACGCATTCGCATCCGTGGCGACAAAGTAGTCAACCTCGGCAGTGGCCGTTTGCCCGAAGCTCCATTAGTGAGCGTGCGAGAGGCTGCAGGCTTCAAGCATCTCGACCAATGGATCGCCGTGGAGGGCACTGTACTGCAAGTAAGGGCTTCGATGGCCTTGCTGACAGTTCAACTGGCCTCCAATGGAGCAACTTGTAACGTGCTAGTGCGTGACTGGCCCCGAGATGCCCTCCCTCGCGATTGGGTGGGAGGGCGCGTGCGTCTGACGGGCGTGAATCGCGCTTATCTCCCCGGCAGCAATTTCCTCACCGTCATCACGCCAACACCAGCACAGGTTACCGAGCTAAAAAAGGGAGCCGCAGACGTGTTCCAGGCACCTGCCGCCACGGTCGCCGAACTTCTTCAACAAAAGCCTGAGCGTATCGAGCGGCGGTTGCTCAGAGGCACCGTGCTGGCCTCCACTCCTGGCAACGTCTTTTACGCCCGCAGTCCAGAGGGTCCCGCGTTCTCCTTTTACATGCTGCATCCGATTGATGAAGACAAAAGCGGTCGCTACTCCACTTCGATCGTGATGCCGGAATGCAAGCCTGGCGACAGCATTGAGGTCGTCGGCATTCCAGGCAGCTATGAGCCTGGGCTTCACATCGATTTCGCCGTCGTGCGTGTAGTGGGCGCAGGAAAGTTGCCCGAGCCCATTGCCGTCGACTTTGGGGAAATCTTCTCGGGCAAACACGCACATGATTTGGTAGAGACTAGTGGCCGCCTTGTGTCTGCAGACGATGTCTTAGTGGCTCCAGGCCGCTGGCGGACGACGATGCGTTTGCAGAACGGAGAGCAATCCATCATCGCTTCCATGGATGCATCCGCCCGCGGTGAGCTGAAGCATCTGGAGATCAATCACGCTTTGCAAGTGCAGGGCATTGTCACCGGACAGCCCCATTTTCCCGAGATTCGTGTTCTTGTCCGCACCCCGGAGGACATCCAGTCGCTCGGAGAAGCCAAGGACGTCGTAACCAGACGCCTTTGGACGAGCCTTGGCATTGCCGCTCTGCTGGTGATCACACTTGCAGGCTGGGTTCTGGTGCTTCGTCGTTCCCGCGCCGCAGTCCGTGAGGTCAATGCCACCCTGGAAGCTAGAGTTACGGAAAGGACAAGCGAACTCGCTTCAGCGAAGGATGACCTCGCACGCGCACTGTCTCAAGAGCGTGAACTTAATGAGCTAAAAACTCGCTTCGTGTCACTCGTCTCCCATGAGTTTCGCACGCCACTCGGAGTCACCATGAGCGCAGTGGAAGTGCTGCGTCACTACGGCGACCGCATCGACAGCTCCAAGCGCAATGAACTCCATGAGGACATCTACTCCGCCACATTACAAATGTCAGGCCTCATGGAGCAGGTCCTACTCCTCGGCAAGGCAGAGGCGGGCAAATTGCACTGGAGACCCATTGCCTTAAATCTCCCTGAACTATGCCAGAAGCTCATGGACGAAACCTTGGCCGCTGCCACCAACCGTTGTCCCATCCACTTCACCGCAGACGGTGACTTTGACGGTGCCACAATGGATAGCGCGCTGATTCGCCACATTGTGGGCAATCTTCTCTCCAACGCGATCAAGTACTCGCCCACAGGTACGCCGGTAGAGTTTATCCTGAGTCGTGAAAACGATGAAGTCGCAATCATCGTCAAGGACTCCGGCATTGGCGTCCCAGAAGCCGATCAAGCGAGACTCTTTGAGGCATTCCATCGCGCCGCAAACGTTGGCGAAACCCCAGGCACAGGTCTCGGTCTACTCCTCGTCAAACGCTGCGTGGAACTCCATCGTGGTTCAATCAGTATGGAATCCAAAGAGGGCGTAGGTACTCAGTTCACAGTAAGGCTACCCTTGCGGAACACTTGAAGCCGCTCATCCGCATGACTGGACAGTGATTTCCATACGCTCAAGACAGATTAAGCCGCCCAGCTCCGTTCCGCCTCCTCATGACCTCTTACCCGCTTTCCCGCCGTAGCTTCCTTGGCACCGCTGTTGCCGCTGGCCTCTCTCTTCCGCGATTCGTTTCGGCAGCCGAGAAGCCAAACTCTGTTTTCAATGGTGTGCGCATCGGCTGCATCACTTACAGCTATCGCAGCATGGCGAAGACCGCGGAGGAAACACTGAAGGCGCTACTTGAAGACGGCCTCAGCGAAACCGAACTCATGGGCGGACCGATCCAGGACTTCACAGGCATCAAGGGCAAAGCCACCGATGCCGAGCGTGAGCAGCAGCTCGCCAAGTGCGTTGAACTAAGGAAGATGTTCAACGATGCAGGCGTCAACATTCACATCCACAAGATGGGCTTTGGCCAGTCGAATGAGGAGATCGAGTTCAGCTTCCTCGTGGCCAAGGCACTTGGCTGCACTGGCGTGACTACCGAGCGCAATGCCATCCTGGCCGCGCGTGTGGCGCCCTTTGCCGACAAGCACAAGATCTGGGTCGGCTTCCACAACCACACGAACAACCTGCCGGAGATGGATAAGTTCGATTCCATCCTCGATCTCGGTCAATATATCGGCTTCAACCTCGACATCGGCCACTACGTCGCCGGCACGAAGGGCAAATCGCCGATCCCCGTGCTGGAGAAGTATCACAGCCGCATCACCAACCTCCACCTCAAAGACCGCACCGCCGACGGCGGCAACGTGGAGTGGGGCAAAGGCCAGACCCCTATCAAAGAAGTCCTGCAACTCATGAAAAAAGAGAAATGGACTTTCCCCGCCGAGATCGAGCTCGAATACAAGATCCCCGAAGGCTCCACCGCTATCGCCGAGGTGAAGAAATGCGTGCAGTATTGCCGCGAGGCGCTGGCGTGAGTGTTTCGACAGGAAGATTGGGGACAGAAACATCTGTCTTCATCTTTCTGTCCTCAATCCTTCTGTCGTTTCTTCATCTGTCTGGGCGAGGTCTATCGTCGCCCAATTGCCAAGGGTGCCGGCGGCGGCCAGTAGAATGAAGATTGGTGTTCCTCAAACTCACGCAGTCACCTTTTTCACGAAGCAGGCCTTCAGCGCGATGGCCATGCCGTCCATTTTGCAGGAGATCTCGTGGTCGCCATCCTGGAGGCGGATGGGTTTGGACTTGGTGCCGACTTTGAGCACATCGGAGGAGCCCTTGAGCTTGATGTCTTTGATCATGGCCACGATGTCACCATCGACGAGCACATTGCCGTAAGCGTCCTTCACCACGCGCTCGGCATCGGGAGCCTCAGCAGCGGCTTCTTTGGCCCATTCATGGCCGCAGGTCATGCATTCAAAACGTTCGGTGTGCTCGAGAACGTCATTCATCTCACACATGGGGCAGGCAGGTTGGCTCATAGTCAGCGAGCAAACACCCCTCCATGCAGTCTATCAAGCATCACCATGGCGCTCCCTGTAAAAAGCGCCGGTTTGCTGGTGACGGAGGCGTGAGGTGGTCACACTTCGTGACCGCATTCAGTCACCAAGCATTCCCAGACCAACACAAGGCGCAGCGTCAAGGTGTTCGTCGAGCTTGTCGGAGAACGGACCGTGCTAGCAGGCTTCGGTGATTTCGTCCCACGGTGGTGGATTCGCGGCGGGGAAGGCGTCGCGGCTTGTTCGTCGTAGCTGTAGCGAAGAAGAAGCGCGAAGCCAGTCGTCGAGGAGTTCACGCGGCAGCGAATCGGCGAGGCGGACGCAGCCTAATTTGTCACGATTTGATGGCTGACTTTGGTTACCGCATTTCTCGCTTCTTTAATTTCAGGCTTTCCTCTTCTTCACGGGAATCGACAGCACTTGACGGAACCCAGGTTGAATAACCCACTCGTAAATGTTGCCTCGAGAAGGTGGGGCAACGGTCAATAAATCGGGTCTCTCGTCATAGTGAACATGCTTCTTATCATTGATGGGCTTGGCGCTAATGAAGTCAATCTGGTAAAGAAGCTGTGCAATCTCAATTGCACGAACGGTTTCAGGGAGGCCAACGATGGATATCTTCAAAGCGGACAGCACCTCTTTGTTGATGAAGTCTATCAGGTTGTGAAAATCTGTGAACTTTCCTGAAGAACCTTCAAATCTCGAGATTATTGCCGCAATCTGTGTGCATTGATGATAGTATTCAGCTGCGAAATCTTTGATGCGGTTCTGACCATACTTCCAGAGCGCATTTTGGATATCATCAAACTTAATGCGTTCCTTCGACTTGCCCCTCATTTTGGCAGTCATTTTGCAAAGTTCAACCAACCAACGAGGGCGCCGTGAGGTGAGTAGAGCTAGAATCTCGTGCGGTGGACGGCTTCCCTGTCCCAAATCGAAGCCTTTCGGCTCGAAAACTTGAAGCAGGAACCAATCTCGGAGAGCCTCGTCATCTTTAAAACTTTTGTCCGCTAACAATTCTGACAAGACATCCCTTCGTGACATATGCGCCCTGATACGAAATGCCAATACCATCCCCAATTCGTGAGCGGTCCAAGTTAAATCAAAGACATGATCGTCCCTGAAGTTCGATATTGCCGCAACTCTAGTTTCAAGCATCCCAAAAACGGAAGGCTTTATTGTGGTTCTGATTAGCAAGTTGGGTATGCAGCCCGAGAGTTCTCGAGCAGCCAAGAGCATTCCCGCGACTTTGTGAATATCGCGCTCAGAACCAGAAAACTGGGAATCCACTTCGTCGATCCAAACCCAAACATGCCTATCTTCGTTCGATAGTTTCCGCTTTACGGCCTCCTGTGTGTCAAGAGGCTTAGCGTCCTTAGTCTCAAAGTTTGCCAACTTGACCTTGATACGGTCCATGAGAAAGCCCACAAGGTTCCTCGGCTTAAGACCATCAATTTCTGCATCTTCAACGAGCGAAATGGAGTCCGCATTACCAGCATAAAAATACTCTTTCGCTAATTCTCTCCCGATAGCCTGCAGAATGTTTTTCTTCCACTGGCGGACCCATTGTGAAAGGTCTGGTTCGCTTGTTGAAGGAGCAATTTCGGAGTCAAATTTGAGGATGGACAGGTTATCGCCTGATTTTTTTAATAAATCGTCAGCAAGAATCAATAATGCTGTTTTACCCGAACCCTTTGGAGCCTTAAGCACCACAAAAGGTTTCTTTGTATTCATCAACAAATTAGTCGCCTCACGTTTGTAGATATATGACAAAAGCAGATCACGGTTCTCATAGCGAGCATCGGCCTCTCCAAAGAGGTGCTCATCTTGAAAATCTATTGGAGGATTATTCATATCCGAATTTTAAAATCAATGCGTTCGCCTACGAATGATACTCCTGCAAAGCCCGCACCTGCACCTCGCTGCCTTGCAGTGACTTGATCGCCTTGAGCGCGGCATCGGCACCACGGAGCGTCGTCATGATCGGAATGCGGTTTTGCATCGTGGCGGTGCGGATTTTGACCTCATCCTCACGGGTGTTCTTTCCAGACGGCGTGTTGATGACGAGGGCCATGTCCTTGTTTTTCATCAGGTCGATGACGTTGGGGCGCTGGCCGCTGGCGAGTTTGGGGAGGATGTTGACGGGGATGCCGGCGTCGCTGATGACCTGGCCGGTGCCGGGGGTGGCGTAGAGGGTGAAGCCGAGGTCGGCGTAGCCTTTGGCGCTCATCTGGGAAAGCTACTTGAGGCGATGAACGGCTTCAGTCAGCAACTTGCGGGGATCGCAGACCTTGTCAGGGTGCAAGGACTGAGTCTGGCGATACTTGTCGCCAAGACGCTTGAGGTCTCCGCCTGCCTCGGTCATGAGCTTGCGACGAATGTCACGCAGCCATTCGAGACCGTCATCATGGTGGGTGGTGGGGGATGCTGTGTTCATGGCTCAATTTCCAAGAGTTCGAAGGGTGTCAGGAGCTGAGGTGTGGCAAGGCCGAGCGAGGTGTTGATGAGGCGAATGTGAGCGATTTTGTTCGGGTTGGCTATGTGCTTGCAGTTCCAGGTAGCTAGTATATCACAGCGGTGAAAGGAAGCGAGAGCCAGGTGGTGAGCGTCTCCTCCGCTTTCCAGTGGCATGACCTTGTTGCTGAAATAGACGGCAACAATGGCATCGATCTCGTCCGTGTAGGGCAAGTGTGGCAGTGGATCCAGCAAGCCAATCATATCGGCACGCTTTTGGTCGTCTGGCGTGGCCTCCAGCTCGGTGATGACGACCGAGGATGTGAACAATGCGTCCTGCCATCTGGCAGTCTCCCACCATTCCCGAGTCCATTCACGCTGGGCCTGAATCTTAGCTCCTGGCCGAGTTTCAAAGTAGAAGCTCGGGATGCTGGTTTCGACGTAAATGAGTTGGTTCATGGTGGAGGATACTTCGAGTGCCACTCGAAGCTACTGATGATACTCCTGCAAAGCCCGCACCTGCACCTCGCTGCCTTGCAGTGACTTGATCGCCTTCAGCGCGGCATCGGCACCGCGCAACGTCGTCATGATCGGGATGCGATTCTGCATCGTCGCCGTGCGGATTTTGACTTCGTCCTCACGCGTGTTCTTTCCGGAAGGCGTGTTGATGACGAGGGCCATGTCCTTGTTTTTCATGAGGTCGATGACGTTGGGGCGCTGGCCGCTGGCGAGTTTGGGGAGGATGTTGACCGGGATGCCGGCGTCGCTGATGACCTGGCCGGTGCCGGGGGTGGCGTAGAGGGTGAAGCCGAGGTCGGCGTAGCCTTTGGCGATGCGGGCGACGTTTTGCTTGTCGGCTTCCTTCACGCTGATGAAGACGTTGCCCTTCGTGGGCAGGGTGCCGCCGGCGGCCATCTGGCTCTTGGCGAAGGCGAGGCCGAGGTCGGGGTCGATGCCCATGACCTCGCCGGTGCTCTTCATTTCGGGGCCGAGGATGATGTCCACGCCGGGGAACTTGCTGAAGGGGAACACGGCTTCCTTCACGCTGTAGTGCGTGGGGATGACTTCCTGGGTGAAGCCGAGTTCTTTGAGCGTCTTGCCGGCCATGATCTTGGCGGCGAGCTTCGGCAGCGGGACGCCGATGGCTTTGCTGACGAAGGGCGCGGTGCGGCTGGCACGCGGGTTGACCTCGATGACGTAGAGGTCGTCGCCTTTGACGGCGAGTTGCATGTTCATCAAACCGCGGACGTTGAGGGCCTTGGCGAGCTTTTTGGCGGCGTCGCGGATGCGGTCCTGCATCTGCGGCGTGAGGCTGAAGGGCGGGATGACGCAGGCGCTGTCGCCGGAGTGGATGCCGGCCTCCTCGATGTGCTCCATGATGGCGCCGATGACGGTGGTCTCGCCGTCGGTGATGCAGTCCACATCGACCTCGGTGGCGTCTTCGAGGAAGCGGTCGATGAGCAGGGGCTTGTCCGCGGAGAGCGTGGGTTTGTTCGCGATGAGCGAGGCTCCGGCCTGGCTGGCGCCTTCCAGCTCGAGGTTCGTGCGCATGTAGTGCGCGAGTTCGTTGTCGTTATAGACGATCTGCATGGCGCGACCGCCGAGCACGAAGCTGGGGCGCACGAGGCTGGGGTAGCCGATCTTCGCGGTGACGGCGAGGGCTTCCTCCAGGCTGGTGGCGATGCCGCTGGGGGCCTGGTTCAAACCGAGATCGTCGAGCAGCTTGGCGAAGAGTTTGCGGTCTTCGGCGAGTTCGATGCTCTTCGGGCTGGTGCCGATGATGCGGACGCCGTGTTCTTCGAGGCCTTTGGCGAGGTTCAGCGGCGTCTGGCCGCCGAACTGCACGACGACGCCGAGCACCTGGTCGTTCTTGTTTTCGCGCTCGTAGATGTTGAGCACGTCTTCGAGCGTGAGGGGCTCAAAGTAGAGCTTGTCGCTGGTGTCGTAGTCGGTGGAGACGGTCTCGGGGTTGGAATTGACCATGATGGTCTCAAAGCCCAGCTCGCGCAGGGCGAAGCTGGCATGGACGCAGCAGTAGTCGAACTCGATGCCCTGGCCGATGCGGTTCGGGCCGCCGCCGAGGATGATGACCTTCTTCTTGTCGCCATCGCGCACCTCGTCCTCGATGCCGTAGGTGCTG